>APJY01000001.1 GCA_000389735.1 Sulfolobales archaeon Acd1
CCTTCTACGTCCTAACCGACTACTCGGAGAAACTCGGAGAACATGCTCTTGAACGCCCTGGTGGAGGACGATAGGGTTCTGGCTTCCTTCGATCATCTGCCCTTCAGGGACGGTAGCTTCGACGTGGTAATAAGCACCTTCGCTCTCCACGCGGCGGACGATTACGAGTCGGCGATTAAGGAGATGGTGAGGGTCTCAAGGAAGGTCGTTGGAGTTATAGCCATGGGCAAGCCCAGGAACAGAGCGCTTCAGGCCTACCTTTCCTTCTACCTTAAGAGCCTCATGCCGAAGATAGCCTGCCTAGCCGGGGCTAAGCCGAGCGACTACCGCATGATTTACGAGAAGCTGTCGGGAGTAACCGACGAGGAGCTCAGGAAGGTATACGAAAGCATCCCGAAGAATTACGATAGGGCGAACCGGTTCATAAGCTTCGGTATGGACGTTAAATGGAGGGCGGAGCTGGTCAAGAGCGTGCTCGACCTGGAGAAAGCCCCCAGATCGGTCCTGGACGTGGCTTCCGGCAAGGGCGAGACCACATACGTCTTCCAGAGGCTCGGCCTGAGAGCCTTCTACGTCCTAACCGACTACTCGGAGAACATGCTCTTGAACGCCCTGGTGGAGGACGATAGGGTTCTGGCTTCCTTCGATCATCTGCCCTTCAGGGACGGTAGCTTCGACGTGGTAATAAGCACCTTCGCTCTCCACGCGGCGGACGATTACGAGTCGGCGATTAAGGAGATGGTGAGGGTCTCAAGGAAGGTCGTTGGAGTTATAGCCATGGGCAAGCCCAGGAACAGAGCGCTTCAGGCCTACCTTTCCTTCTACCTTAAGAGCCTCATGCCGAAGATAGCCTGCCTAGCCGGGGCTAAGCCGAGCGACTACCGCATGATTTACGAGATTTACGCCAGGAAGGACAAAACTAACGACTATTACATCTCTATAGCTGAGAAATACCTCGAGCTCGTGAAGGTGGAGGAGAGGGCCCTGAGGCTTTTTTACGCCTTCGTGGGGATTAAGGAGAAGGCTTAGCCGACCTGCCTCTCGACCCTCTGGGCTCCTTTAATGAGTGAAATCCCGAGCAGAGGGAAGGCGAAGTAAACCAGCAGGGGGGTCTCCAGGGCCTGTAGCGATGCCAGGACCACTCCGGTTAAGGCCTTGCCAGTGTAGAGCATCGCCGTGTTGGAGGTAGAGTACCTAGCCCCGAAGAAGTCCGTGACCAGCGTTAGGAAGAGCGTGAGGAGGGCGCCTCCCGAGACCCCTATGATGATCGTCCCGAGGAGCTTCAGCTCGGGTCCCTCGAGGAAGGTCAGGACCCCGAGCGCCTCCATCACCATCGCTATGATTAGGGACTTCGGCCTCCCCAAACTGTCCGATATCCTACCGAACAGCGGCCTCGCCAGACCGCTGGCCAAGGGGAACAGCGTGATTGCCAGGGATTCCACGTAAGTCCCCTTAACGAATAGGTAGAGTGAGGAAGAAAGAAGCAGTAACGGGAGCGTGGATATGACGAAGGCGGAGTAGATCAGCCAGAAGCCGAGGTCCGAGACGGTCTTCAAAGGCGTCCTACCCGTTAAGCCGGTGGGGTACCTCACGAGGGTTGATAGGGGGACAACGGTCAGGAGCCCGACGAGTCCAAGGACTAGGGCGACGAAGGCGTAACTGCTTTGAGATAATATCCAGGGGTTGGCGATGAAGCCCCCGAGGCCGAAGCCCAGGGAGACTAATCCGATGTAGAACCCCCTCCTCTCGGGGAACCACTTGCCCACGAGGTTAATCGCTACGCCGTAAAGCGAGCCCTCGCCGAAGCTCCCCAAAGCCCAAACTCCCAGGAAGGCGTAGAAGTCGGTTACGAACGAGGAGAGGAGCCAGCCGAGGCTCGCCGCGATGGCTGAGAACAGGGCCGTCAACCTAACGCTCAGGTAATCCGCTACAAGCCCCATGACGACTTGGGCCAAGCTGGAGACGACGACGAAGGTGGAGAATATGAGGCTGAGTTCCTGCGTGTCGAAACGGTACAAAAGGAGCGGGTAAACGGCGTTCCAACTGTACTGGTACAAGGAGTTGTAGAGCATGAAGCTCAGGCCGACCACGACGAAAACAGACTTACGCACGGTTTTGAAGGGGGGAAGTTTAAGGAATTAAACCCTCAGTAAGTTATCTCCCTTCCGTGATCTGTTGAGGATCGACTGTCCCAACGCCTCTCCTCTTCGACCTCATCTCGTTCAGGTACTTGACGGCGAGGATCAGAAGAACCAGCTGCCCGAAGTCGAAGTTGAGCGAGGAGACCGTGGTCCCTGCGTTGTGGTAGGTTATCTCGATGAAGAACGGGAGTACTGTCATCTCCGGTCTCCACATCTCGTAGACCACGTAGAAGTTCAGGTAGTTCAGCCACACGAACGAGAAGCCTGACGCCTCTATGAGGAGGTTCAGCCATTCCCTCTTGGTGCCCCAGAACAGTACGGAAAGAACGATGAACGCCATGAGGGCTAGGAAGGCGGAGAAGGAGAGGAAAACGGGAGGGGCGAGGCTCACGAAACCTTTCGGCGAGTAACCGACTAAGGCCTCGTTGACAGGAGCGAGAGGACCGAGCAGTATGTATACTATGACCAGGCCGCTAGTCAAGGCTATGAGTTTCACCACCCTTTCTAACACTCCTCATCACCTTCACGACCTTGTAGACGAAGTAAGCTAACAACGCCGCAGTTATTACGTAAAGGTATCTCGTGTCGGACTCCAGCCACGTTAGTACTTGAGTCCCGTAAACGTAACCCAACTGGGCCAATGCCAAGTCCCATATCGTGTGTCCCGCAAAGGTGAGGATAATGAATAATATCAGGTTCATCCTGCCGACGCCCGCGGGATAGGAGATGAGGGCCCTCATGGCTGGTACGAACCTCAACGCGAAAACCGCTAGGGCACCCCACCTGGAGAACCATCCGTGAACCGCCCCCAACTCCTTCTCCGATATTCCGAGCCATTTGCCGTACCTCTTCAGGACCTCGTAGCCGAGGTAGTAGCCCAGGAAGTAGGCTATCAGAGAGCCGGTAAGGCTCCCTGATGTGCCCACCAGGACCCCCAACAGTAAATCGATCTTCCCCTCGTAGGCCCAGACCCCCACCAGGGGCATTAGGACCTCGCTCGGAATAGGGCCCCCGAGACCCTCGAGCGTCATCAGGAGGAAGAGGTCGAGGTAGTTCGGCGTGTAGCTCAGGAAACTGAACATCTCGGCCTGATTTCATGGTTAAGCTACGCTTTAAAACTCCTATCGGAAGCCTCCGAGGATAGCAAGGTTCCATACCCCTTTAGCGTTTCGGAACACGTCCTAGATCTCACCGATTTATCGATATTCCCGGGGCTGTGAGACGGGTTTTCCATGAGCATATTGGTCGATGATATGATGACCTGAAGGGCTATTCGGTCGAGGAAGCCGAATCCATGAAGGGGTTCCCCGAGAGTTCTCAAGGACAGATCATAAATACGAGATTTAGATATATCGATTAG
This sequence comes from Sulfolobales archaeon Acd1, assembly GCA_000389735.1. GTDB lineage: Archaea > Thermoproteota > Thermoprotei_A > Sulfolobales > Sulfolobaceae > Acd1. The sequence goes on from APJY01000001.1 coordinate 3,502, forward strand.
ATCGGCGTTGCGCAAGGAGATGGAGGTCCTCCTCGTCCTACTGTTGATATTGTTGCTCATAAACTACGTTGAGACCATGGTGACTCCCGCTTTGCCCACGATACAGAACGACTTCGGGGTCTCCGAGAACCTCGTCTCCTGGGTCACGACAGCCTTCACCATATCGGCCGCGGTCGCGGCGCCGATCATGGGGAAGTTCGCTGACGTTCATGGCAAAAAGAAGACTCTCCTCGCGATCCTCTTTGCCTACTCCATAGCCGTCTTCATCGCGGGTATATCGCCCAACATCTACGTCCTCATACTGGCCAGGCTCATTCAAGGTATAGGGTTCTCTGCCTTCCCCATTTCGGTGGCGATAATAACCGACATGCTTCCCCCCCAGAGGGTCGCGACGGCTCAGGGGATTCTGAGCGCCACCTTCGGCATTGGCACCGCGGCCGGTCTATCGGTTGGGGCCATCATAGACCAGGACTTCGGTTGGCAGATGGCCTTCCACATCGCCTTCGTGGGGTCAGTAGTCCTCCTGGCCATAGCGGCTAAGGTCATCCCTGAGTCCCCTAACAGGGTGAGGGAGTCGATAGACTACGTGGGTATGGCCCTGATAGCCCTCGGCCCAGGGCTGATCTTGGTTTACATAAGCGAGGGACCGAAGTGGGGCTGGTTCTCCGGTAGGGAGATCTTGTTGTTGACTTCGGGCCTGATCCTGACTTACGCCTTCGTGATCTGGGAGTCCTTAGCTAGGGAACCCATGCTCAAGCTGGATTTGTTCAAGATAAGGAACTTCGCGGTCGCCAACGTGGTAGGCATGGTTACAGGGATAGCGATGTTCTTGCTGTTCTTCGGAGTGATATACTACGCCCAGCTCCCTTGGCCCTTCGGTCTAGGCAAGGATCAGATAAGCGCGGGCATGGCCTTAGCTCCCGGCACATTAGGCATGTTAATAGTGGGCCCGTTGGTTGGGAGGCTAATAAACAGGGTAGGCCCGAAGCCGATACTCATTACGGGAGGAATGATCCTCATCTCAGGCTTCTACTTGAACCTTGTCCACAGGTCGAGCCTCTTCGACCTGACGATTAACGGCTTCGTCACCACCGTAGGCATGGTTATGATGATGATCCCGTTGGTCAACATGATCGCTGTTTCCCTCCCACCTGAGGCCAGGGGAGTTGGGATGGGGATCAACACCCTGATAAGGCAGATGGGCGCCTCATTAGGGCCTGTGCTGGCCTCGAGCATAATGACTTCCTACGAGTCCTCCTTAGTGATGCCCCTCAACGGCAATTACGTGGTCGAAATACTCCCCGGAGACGCCTCTTTCAACGCGCTCTTCTCTACGGGCATCTTGATAACCCTGGTAGCCCTAGCTTTCACGGCGTTCGCTAGAAACTACAAGCTAAAAGAGAGGCCTGTCGTCCCGGCCCACTAGTCCCCTCAGACGCTTAACGTAATTGACCAGCTCTTTGAGGGGTCTGAAGGTAGGGTATACCAAAGGACTAGAGGAAGAGCCTGTACCGGCGAGTTCGCCCTCGTTTTTCGTAATCGAGCTTAACCCTCTTGTTCCAAACAGCGTTGAGGCCGACTATTCAACGAGTGGTTGGCTAATGACAAATCCTTGATCTTACTTCCGTTGTACATTTTTAACTCTCAACGATCCTCTTCCTCAGTATTAAAAGCCTTCTCAACACTTCGGATTTCACCTTCTTCCAATTCTCTACGTCGGACTTCACCTTAAGGCTGATTACGACGTGATCCTTATCGCTCTGCTCATAAAGGTAAGGGCCTTCAACGATCTCGAAACCCCTTAAAGTTTCAGTGATCTGCTCCTCAACCCTCTCTAAATCGAGCTTATTAAGCGGGAACTCCACCCTGACGTTAACTATGAACTCCTTACTCAATTTCGAGGAGTATTCAATCACGCTTGACTCCAGCAAAATGGAGTTCGGTACCCTGATTTCTCTCCCGTTATCCATTAAAATCCTAGAAAAGAACAGGTCTATCTCTACTACGTCACCTTCAATACCTTGTTCTATGAAGTCCCTAGAAAAGAACTTATACGGCGGTAGCAGGGCGGGAGTATAAGTTATTTTAGTACTCATAATCCTCACGTGATCTCCAGTCGATATAAAACCAGTACCCATTATTAACAGCCCGGCAAAGAAGTTCTGAAGGATGGGCTGTAAGGCCAAACCTATAACTATACCGGCGAAAGCACCACCTACGATTGCTTCACCTGAAGTTACACCTAACGCTGAAAATACAGAAATGAAAATTATTATGTAACCTAAATACTTCACAATGTTAGGAATTATGACGGAAAAGCTACCTTTCCCTTCTAAGACGCTTCTAAGACCGTCAGTTATGATGAATAGGAAGTAAAGCCCTCCCACGACGATGCTGGCGACCTCTATTAGCGTTAGGATTTCCTTGTTCGTTATAAAGAGCGGAGTTATATAGTTAATAGTTAATAAAAAAGATATTATGACTATGCCGATAAGGAATTTAAGGTAAAATCTCATAATCCAAACCCGTGATTTAGACAAACTGTTCGGATAAAACGTTTTCATTAAGACGAAACTATAAGTGTTAATAGGAGATATCGTCATAAGTGAATAATGTAAGTTCGCTGACGGTGTCTTTATCGACCTGAAAATTCTAAGGCGTGTCCTTTTCATGTTCTCGAAGTTGTCCAGGAAGAGCTTAGGTCCCACGAAGATACGGCCTTGCCTAGGAAGATGGCCCTGCCCATCGCTTCGCCCGGGGCGGCTGGGACGGCCCTAGCGTTGTCCATAAGCTCGTCGTAAGGCATCGGAGTGTATGAGTCTTCGAAGCATAGCTCGGTCTCCCCTATCTCGAACTCGGTGTTAATGTAGTTGAGCTCCTCGTTAGCGTAAATTATCGATTACTAGAGGAAGAGCCTGTACCGGCGAGTTCGCCCTCGTTTTTCGTGATCTTAGACAAACCCTGAGCCTCAACGCTCCCGTTTACTCCCTCGTTTTCCTGAGCTCAAGCTCCTCAATCACGAGCTTGACGAACTCCAGGGCTCCCCTGAGCCCCACCACCGCACCGGCGATCGCCAACGCCGCGGTAGCGAAGAAGTAGCCAAGTCCGTAGCTCATCACCTCCCCGTAAAGGGTCAGCCAGAAGGAGGCCAACAGCATGCCTACCCCGACCACGGCCTGAACTATGAACTTACCTGAGCCAGCAGGCAACCTCATGACCTTCCTTGACCTCCTTTAGAGGTGGCTCCTCTTTAATACACTTATCGAAGGCGAAGGGACATCTGGTGTGGAACCTACAGCCCGGAGGGATGTTAGCGGAGCTCGGTATTTCCGAGACCTTCTTCAGCGGGATTTCGGGGATGGTCCTCAGGTGCTTGAGGTCCGGGGACGCCGCGAGAAGCAACTGAGTATAGGGATGGAGGGGGTTCGAGAAGAACTCCTCGGAGTTGGCCGATTCCATTATCTTGCCTAAGTAAAGCACGTGAATCCTCTGGGCGAAGACCTTGGCTACAGCCAGCTCGTGAGTCACCATTAGTACGCTAACCCCCATGTCCGAGTTCACTGAGTTGAGCAGGTCCAGTATATCCCCTTTTAGGGACGCGTCGAGCATGGAGACCGGCTCGTCGGCAACGAGGAGCTTGGGGTTGAAGAGAAGCGCCCTCGCTATCACCAGCCTCTGCCTTTGCCCTCCGGAGAGCTGAAAGACGTAGTAGCTGAGGTATTCCTCAGAGAGTGAGACCCTCGACATGACTTCCTTGATCCTCTTATCGGCCTCCTCCCCCTTTATCCCGGCGTAGAGTAGCGGTATCCTCAGGACGTCCCTAACCCTCATTAAGGGATCGATAGCCGAATAGGGGTCCTGATATACCATTCCCGCGTTCTTGAAGTACTCCTTCTTTGCCCTTCCCTTCAGCGAGTAGGGGTTAACCGGGTAGCCGTTGAAGTAAGCTGTGACTTCCCCTGAGGTGGGCCTCTGAAGCCCTACGACTACCCTTCCCAGGGTGGTCTTACCGCTTCCCGTCTCGCCGACGATTGCCACCTTCTCCTTGAAGTTGACCTTCATGCTTACGCCGTCCAGAGCCTTTATCAGTTTCCTCTTTCCGAAGATGGAGCCCTTCTTGAAGTAGACCTTGACGTCCTTAAGCTCTATCAGGGGCGAGCCTCCAGCAGGCTGCATAGTGCTTGTCACCTACCCTGAACGTTTCCGGCTCTTTTTCAGAACAAACGGGTAACTTCACGGGGCACCTGGGCTCGAACCTACACCCTTTCGGCGGATTAATCAAGCTAGGCAGGGAGCCCGGGATCCCCTTAACGCTCGTCTTGTCGAGGGTCGGGATGGAGCTAATCAAGGCAGATGTATAGGGATGAGCCGGGGTCTTGATCACGTCCTCAACGTTCCCGCCCTCCACGACCTTCCCGGCGTACATCACGTAAATTCTGTCAGTTATCATGGAGAGAAGGGCTATGTCGTGAGTTATGAAGAGAACGGAGATCCCCTCCTCGTCTCTCAGCCTCTTGAAGAGCCTTAGCATTTGGATCTGAGTCACGACATCCAAGGCCGTCGTGGGCTCATCGGCAATAAGGAGCTTAGGTTTCATAGCTATGGCAAGGGCAATGAAGGCCCTCTGCTTCTGCCCCCCTGAGAGCTCGTGGGGGTACTTATCAGCGATGCTCGGATCTAGGTTAACCATGCTGAGGAGCTCTTTGGTTCTCTCCCAGTAGTCCCCCTCGTAACCGTGAACCTTGAGGGTCTCGAAGAACTGATCTTTGATCTTGAACGTGGGAGAGAAGGAGTTCATGGAGGCCTGAAAGACCATCGCTATCTTCTTCCACCTGAACTGCCTCACGTACTCGTTTATTGGTATGGATAGGATGTCAGTTCCCTCGAAGAGTATTTTGCCTCCCGCGATCCTCCCTGGAGGATAGATTAGCCTCATCACGGCCAGGGCCAAGGTCGATTTGCCGGAACCGCTCTCCCCCACGAGCCCTATTATCTCCCCCTTCTCCACCTCCAGGTCAACGTCATCAACGGCCCTCACGTCCCCCTTAGGGGTGCTGAAGTAAACTTTCAGGCCCTCAATTTTCATCAAGTCACTTCACCCCCACCCTCGGGGACACGATCTTGTCTATCGCGTAACCGACCATGACGAAGGGGGCAGATACTACCACTATCATAATGCCCGGGAAGAGTATCCACCACCACCAGCCGTTGAGGGCGGCCTGGTTCGCCTCAGCCGAGTTCAACATTTCCCCCCAGCTCACGAGGCCGGGAGGGTAGACCCCTAAGAAGGCCAGGGTCTCGATCAGTATCACCGCGCTGGGTATCCCTAAGACGGTGTAGGCCACAGCGAAGGGGAGGAGCCTGGGCACGACATGAGTGAAGAAAGACCTGTACTTGGGAACCCCGAGTATGTAATCCGCCTCCACGTAGGTTAAGGATCTTACGGAGATCGCCGCGGCCCTGGCGATTATGGCGTAAGCCGGCCACGACAAGAAGGCTATTAAGAGCATCTCACTGATTATGGAAAGACCCGAGGGAAGGGCGTATTCCATCGTCACCAGGAAGGGGAGGGCGGGCAACGCGAGGACTACCAACATGAACCACTGCAACACGTCGTCCTTCCTCCCTCCTAGGAACCCCGCTAGCCCTCCATAAATCACCCCGACCCCGACTGAGACCACGCTTGTTAACACCGCCAGCAACAAGGTGCTCGGAAGGCCCATGAGTATGCCCAGGTCTATCGGCCTTCCGTAAAAGTCCGTGCCCATAAGCCCGTAAGATGAGCCTTGAACGTTTACTGTGACGGAAGCCCCGTTTAAGGGGGCGTTAGAGTAGATCACCACGCTAACTTTGTACGGTCCCTTCAGGGTCTCGTTGAACATGCCCTTGCCGTCCACGCCGAAGAGGGCCGCCACGACCCGCTGAGACGTTACGGTCGCGGGGTAAGTTCCCGTGTACTTGTAAATCAGGTTCGAGGCGACGCTGGTGAGAGGAGGTGAGGTGGTGATGACGGGGAACGAATTGCCCGTCGAGATCGTTACCTGAACGCCGTCTGGCTTGATTATCTCCAAATAAGAAGTAACGATGGAGGTAGCGTTCGAGACCTGTATAGTTAAGCCTGAGGGGAAGCCGTTGTAGGCGTACTGAAAGCTAGCGGATGCTGTGTAAACGTAAAGGTTCCCGCTCTTAGTGGAAAGCGAGAGGGGGAGGTTAAGAGAGAAGCTCGGAGGGTTCTCGAACCCGTTGAAGTAGTTCACCCAGTAAGGGGGGACGTGGGCAGGGTAATTCAACCAGGCCGCCGGGTTGTACCAGGCTTTGTAGAGGCTGGTAGGGATGACGAACTGAGCGTAAACCGCGAAGCCCACGAGCACTAAGATCCAGGCTAAGCCCACAACGAAGGTCTTGGACCTGAGTAGAGCCCTGACTATAGCCTTGATACCGAACTCCTCGCTAATCCTCGCCCACCCTTATTCTCGGGTCTAATACCCCGTAGATAAGTTCTCCCAAAAGCAGCCCGGCGAGCAGCACAAGCGTCGTCACGTAGAGGACGCCCAGCATCACCGGGACATCGTTCTGAATAATGGCCTCCCAGGTAAGGAGGCCCATGCCGGGCCATTGGAAGACTACCTCTGTTGTCAAGGATCCAGTTATGGATGTAGTTAAAGCGAGGAGTACCTGCGTGACTATCGAGGGAGAGGAGGCCCTCATTACGTGCTTGAAGAGCACTATTCTCTCCGGTATCGCCCTTGCCCTAAGGGCTATAACGAAGTCCTCACTTAAGGTGCTCAGGACCAGGCTCCTCACGACGTAGGCGAACCCCCCGACTCCCACGATTATGATCGAGATGAGGGGTAGGGCCATGTGGTAAAGCACGTCAAGGGCATAAAGCACGGGATTCTTCGGCGGAGGAACGCTTACAATACCTCCAGGCGGGAAGAGGTGAACCCCGTAAGCCAGAGCCGCTATCAATAGGAAGCCTATCCACCACGTGGGAAAACTCGAGTGAACTACCGCCACTACGGGTACTAACCTGTCCCAAACGCTTCCAGCATACCTCGCGGCCAAAAGGCCGATGACCAAACCCAGGATTATGACGATGATTGTGCCGGTAGTGAAGAGGAGAATAGTGTTGGGTAAATAAGAGGCTATGATGTCCGCAACGGCGTAAGACCCCGTGTTGCTAGTGATGGGGGCATTGGTGTAACCGTAGCCTAAGTTGAACGTGAGGAGGTTCTTCAGGAAGTAAAAGAACTGAACCGCGAAGGGCTTGTTCAGTCCGTACGACGCTATTATTTGGTTCACTATCTGGTCGTGTATCTGTTGAATTTGCTCGGGAGTTAACGGGGTGTGAGAGCGTTGCTGGAGCGTCCTGAGCGTTTCGGCCGCCACGAAGTTAGCGGAGTTAACTATCACGGTAGTGTATATCGGGTAAGTCCCGACGAATAGGATAGCCATGGTGCCGAAGAGGGCCAAAATATAAGAAATCACTTTCTTTATCGCGAAAGACAAGTACCCCATATTGGGTCACTTCATTTACCTCCTTAACGCTACGGCGACCGCAGCTATAACGATTATCACCACGACGACCAGGGCTATTACAAGCGTGCTGTTGAACGGCGCCGAAACGGACGTGGTGGACGTCGGTGTGGTCGTCGATGTAGTAGTGACCGTCGATGGGGCTATGTAGACACTGAATGTCTGCGGGTTGATCAGGACGCTCGAGGTAGTTTTCACGTACATCACTACCTTCGCCACCTGGTTCTGCAGGTTAGCTGTGGGTAGGTACAGAGTGAACGTGCCGTTTGGCCCAGATAGGGTACTGTTTTGGGCCATAAGCTTTCCGTTCACGAACACAAGCGCAGTTACGTTGGCGCCCTGTACCCCCACGGCCTCAGAGGACCCGGCAGACGTCCCCAGCACGGTTCCGGTTATCATAAGAGGAGTAGTGTTGGTCGCGGATACAGGCGGGGTGAAGGACAGAGTCACAGTCATGGGGTTCTGTAACACCTGGGACGGTATCGCGGATGGAGGCAGGTTGAAGTACGGGTTGGCACTTAGCACCGCGTACTGAGGTGAGGTGGAGGTGCTGTACTTCGTTAATATGTAGGGACCGTCGCCGATCATTGCGTTGCCGTAGGTCTTAATGAAGTTTATCGCCATCTGATAGTCCTGAACCGCCTCGTCAGGGGTCAGTAAGGTCATGTTAGTCAGCTTCTCCATCTCAATTATACCTTCTGGGATGGTCTTGTTGGCCTGAAGCTGCTGGAGCACGCTCAGGATCATGTTTACGTCATTGGGGTTGACCACGCTTAGCCAATCTACGCCTAACGATTGTGCTTGGCTACTGGACCAGGCTGCCTTCTTCTCGGAGACTATGACTGCCATGGCCTTATAGATAGTCCACGGGAACATGTTCCCTCCTGGCAGCGCATATCCGAGCGGGAATAGGTCACCGATATCGGAGACGGCGATCTCGTTGGGATCTGGATACCAGGCGCTCGTCCAGATCTCAATTGCAGTAGAGTTTAACACCTTGAAGCCGACCACCTGGGATAAGGCAGTGGAATAGAGCGACTGGGCATACGGATCGAAGATGGAGCTATTGGGGTAGACGGCGACCATATAGGCAATGTATATCTGGTATAGGAGGTCAGCCATGGTTATGTTCTGCCCGTCAGCGAACTTCAGGTACTGCATCATAGGGGCGAAGTTCACTATGACAGCCGACTTCGCGAAATTCCCTTGACCTACGTACTGGAACTCGCCATTAGAGGGGTTGAAGGTAATTGCGTCGGGAGGAACGCTAACGTTAGCCACTGGGGAGTCAGCTACGACTTTCCAGGTGATCGCCCCGTCGGGGGATGGATAACCGTTGCCGTTGTAAGACCACACCCACGGGTATACTGTAGCCGCGGCCAATTCGTCGGTGTAACTATCCACAAACCCAGCCACCGGGTTCCATGCTCCCTGGCTGAGGTGTCTGACTCCTATCTTCAGCACTGGTTGACCGTCACTCATAGTCAGGTAGGACATGGAGTTCAGCGGCCCCTGGATGTAGTTATTGACTAATCCCGTCATGTTGGGAATAGCTACATAGGGCAGCAATCCCATCCCCAGGTAGACCCTTATCGAGGTGTTGAGACCTATCTCGACGAGTTGCTGAAGGAGCTCGGTCCTCTGCGCGAAGTTAGTGTAATTCGTGTTGGCCAGCCTGAGCGCTATTTGGTCCGCTATCGACAGCTGTTTAGTCAAGCTCGGGAGCTGGTCATTGGTGGTGTTGAAAGATCCGTAAGCTAGGCTGACGTTCGATGAGGCAGGCACGTTGCCAAACACCGGGGCCACGAAGGACGTAGCGAGGCCCTCGTCGTAATAAGCGTAAACCCCGCCCCAAGCCTCTATCGCGACCTCCCAAGTCGCGTTAACAGGATTGCTTCCGTACACGAGGCTGATTTGTTTGTACAGGTTGCCCGGAACCTCCTGAACCTGGAAGCCGAGCTTCTCGAGCTGGGCTATCAAGTACTTAGCGTAAGTCTGCCTTACATTCGTGTCCGTCCTCACGAAAACGTAAACCGTTATCGGTTTGCCCTTGTAGTACCATTTCCCGTTGACGTACTGCGCCCCTGCTGCCGTCAAGGTCTTGTAGATCGTCATGTTAGCATAGGTGAAGTTATAGTGAATGTTCATCGACTCTACTAAGGGCAACATGTACTGCGTGTCGGGCTCGCCCGTGTACATCGTGACGCTCGGGATTCCGTGACCACCGAGGATGGAATCGACGAAATAGGTCCTGTTGACTATGAAGTTCATCGCGTATCTGACCTGTTGGAACATGAACGGGTTGAAGCCGTAACTCACGTTAGTCGGGTTGAATAGGACGTCGTACAGCAGGGCTGGAGTGTAATAGAACTGGAAGTTACTCGGGATCGAGGAAATCTGGCTCAGCGGCACTTGGTAAGCATAAAAGGCGATGTCCTGGTGTACTAGAGCCTGGATCCCCGCCTGATCGTTACCGCTGTAAGAAATCACGTAGATCTCCGGCGTTACTGGGTATTTGGTCGGCGAGTTCGTGGAGGTTTGTGCTGAGGTCGGGGCTGTAACCGCTAGCAGGGCTCCTAAGAGGCTGAGAACGATAAGGATGGGGAGAACCGCTACCAGAAATCTCGACTTGCGGCTTAACATTGTATAAGGGAAACACGCGACTCGTTTTTAAGGATTACTTCAGAATAGCATTTTCTATCAATACTTATTCAGAACTTAGGGCTACTCTACGCCCTAACTGTTTTAGGACACCGTTATTGATTTTCTCAGCTTTCATCCCTTTACATTCTGGGTGAAATAACAACGAACTGGATAATACTGCCTCGAACCCCCTGCCTTTAACGTAATATAATTGGTAGTAGTCCTCAGGAAGGCCCTTGGACTTCACCCTTTCAACGTCGAACGCCCCGTAGTAGTAGAGCGTCGCGACCTTTTTCGGGCTCAGGTGGACGACCAGGGAGTCGAGGGAGGACCTCATGTGCTTGGCCAGGATCTCGTAACCCCTCCTCAGACCCTTCTGGGCTATGAGAAGGCCCGCCAGCTCGGAGTCTACGTAAGCTTCCGGATCCCTTACCCTTAACACCTTAGCTAAAGCCTCCCTGTCGACGGAGCCGTTGTGCGCGAAGAAGAAGTCTCCCTTCACGGTGGTGTAATGGTATGGATGAGAGTGCCTCGCTGAAACGAGGGCCTCGAAGGACGTCTGCCTCGCGTGGACCACTACCAAGGAGTACCCTCTCACCTTCGGGACTTCGTCGTCCTTGAAGATCGGCTTGGCGGTCTTGTAGAGTCGCAATCTCTCCGAACTCACCGCCACGTAACCCCAACCGTCTTTATGAGAGGGCTCCTTACTGTTCAGGGGGTCGTTCTCCGCTACTCCCCTTAGGCAGGAGAAGAGCCTCCTGAACTCCTCCTCGTTACTGCCGGCGAAGCCCAGAAGTCTGCACATGATTTTTAGGTAACTAGAAGTTCATTAAGTCTTTTTAAGTCCTTTAAAGGACGTGCGACGTCCCCATTAACAAGTAAAGTAGAGCGAATACGCCATCCTGAGGGTTCAGAAAGCCTGAAACGAGGGTTTAGCCACTTGGGGCCCGCGGGCAGGAGAGAGCCTTAGGGACAAAGCACAGCGAAGCGGAGCTCACAATTAGATAGCTAGTCCTAAACACCGGGACCTCGTGGAAAAGATTGGAGAACTCACGAGAGGAAAAAGCCTTAGACGCCGTAGGCCGATACGACGACTGTATGAGCCGCGTTAGTCTGCGGGTCCACCAAGGTCATCTCGATGTCGTACCTCACGAACTTCAGGAAGTTCTGTACGGCCCCGAACTGCAGGATCACTTGATTATTGCCTGGGTTCAGCTGAATCGGCACGTTGAAAGCCTCCTGAGCGTTGGTCGACTTCAGGATCGCTCTCGTGATTATCGCGGGCTTATTCACGCTCAAGTAAAGCGTTGCCAAACCCTGATGGTTCAGGGTGCCGGGTTTCTCCTCCTTAATCGTTAGTGGTGCAGACTGAGGAGCCTGAGGTTGAGGTGGCGGGGGTGCCTGAACCTGGGTTTGGGGTTGCGCGGTGGGCTGTTGGGCAGCCTGAGCGGGGGGCTGAGTTGTGGCCTGTTCTTCGGTTGAGCTTGGGTACGCTTGAACCTGGGTCGGAGGCTGTGTGGGAGTCCCATAAGAGCCTTGGGTCACAACGCCTTGCGTCCTTGGCTTACGCAGTAGTAGGATTACCAGTATTACAACCAGGACAGCGAGTATCACCAGTAGGATGTTGAAAACGTTCAAACCCGTGTAAGAGCTCTCGTTTATCGGTCCGTAAACCAGTAGCTCGACCCCTCCGGGCCCCGTGTAGTTGCCCTGCCAGTAAGTAGGCGTGAAGAAGGCTAGTATCGGATTGCTCCCCGCGCTCAGGTAGAGCGTGGATCCTCTGTCCATCCAAGTGACGTTGTTGTTGAGATCCACGCGGTACTGTATCACGTAGTAACCGGACGCGTCCAGGATGGGAGATGTGACCTGAATGGGACTCTTCAGGGCTAGCCTCTCGTAGTCGGAGACCTGTATCACGGACGGCGGCTGGGACCCCTCGCTGACCCAGGCCTCGTAGACGACGCCGTTGAAGGGCACCGCTACCAAGTACTCAGGCTTCCCGTATGAGACTGGGACCGACGCAGGGCCGTTCACCTGGAAGGAGGACGGTGAGACGTTGACGGGTATCCTAACGGTGGAGTTGGGGTAGAGGTAGCTGTTAACTTTCACCGTTGCCCCCGCGGGGACCCAGAAGCTCTTGCCCACCTCGGTCGCGCCGTTTATGGTTACGTTAACCGGTTCGGAGAAGTTGAGCTGGTAAGCCTTCTCGTAGCTTATGTTCACTCTCCCTGGGGAGGAGACCACTATGGTCTCTGGCGTCACTGTATAGGCGACTCCCTGACCTACATAAACGGTCTGCTGGTAAACCGTTATCTTCTGCCCCTGGTTCACCCAGAACCATGAGCCGGTGAGGTTGGTGTCGTTTATGTTGACCTTGAGGGGGAACGGGAAGCTGACGTTGTACTGAACGACGTATACCGGCGAGACGGTGTAAGTCCCTGAAGCGGATATCGTCACGGAGTTCCCTTGAACCGTCTGACCGTTGACGTTCACAGCGGTGACCAAGTACCTAACCTCACCGGGCTGGTAGACGTACGGGTTCTCGAAGCTCACCGTGACGGGAGCGTTGAAGGAGAAGGTACGGGAACCGGTGTAGGTAGTGCCGTTTATCGCGTAGGGGATCTGCGAGTTGACGGTGAGCGTTATGGAGGTGACCTTGAGTTGTGGGGGTGGCAGGACGACGAGGTTGGCCTGTATGTCGACGCCAGTCGACGTGCCCACCAGGACGGTGATCGTGTAAGTCCCGTTGATCCAGCCCGCGCTCACGTACTGTGGAGTAGCCTCGGGGACCGTGAACAGTTGTGCTATCAGTTTACCGCTGGAATCCGTCTGGTAAACGTTGGTAAATATCAGCTTGTCCCCCGGACTATAGACGTTAACGGTTACCAGCGTGTTCGGATAGCTCGGTGCACTTATGTTAAGCGTCACCGTCTGATTGGTTCGGTACGTGTAGCCCTGGTAGGGCGGGCTATAGACGGTCACGCCGTTCTGGGTAAACGAAGCTTTCGCTATTACTGGCATGAGGGAAACCAAAGCGATTACGGCCAGAAGGGTTACGGTAATTGCCCTCGAGCTCATACTGTGGCAAAGGTAGTACCAGCGGTTGAAAAGCCTGTTCGCGAGGCCTTACGGGGCTTTCCGCTTAAATAAGCTTTGAAGTGCGGGGGGTGGGATTCGAACCCACGCAGGCCTACGCCAGCGGATATCCCCCTACGTGGTCTTGAGTCCGCCCCCTTTAACCGCTCGGGCACCCCCGCAAGGTTGTTATACGTATTTAGACTCTAAAAGCGTTTATCTCACCCTGGCGCCCACGAACGTCTTCGAGGAGTTGAACCACAGGAAAGATTATTCTCTCGTTTAATTTCCCAGAGGGCGTTAAGCCACGAAATGCCTGGCTTGGAAAAGAGCAGTAGCGCCTTCCTGAGGCAGGCCGCTAACTCGCCGATCGACTGGTGGCCCTGGAGCGAGGAGGCCTTCGATAAGGCCAGAAGGGAGGACAAGCCCGTGTTGGTGGACGTCGGCGCTTCCTGGTGCCACTGGTGTCACGTCATGGACGAGACAACCTATAGCGACCCCGAGATAGCGGAGGTCGTCAACAAGGAGTTCGTCGCCATTAAGGTGGACCGAGACGAAATGCCTGACTTGGACAGGGAGCTACAGATGGCGGTGCAGGCCATTTCTAACGAGTCCGGCTGGCCCCTGACGGTCTTCATGACCCCGGAAAGGAAGGTGTTCTTCGGCGGGACTTACTTCCCTCCCAAGGACGTCATGGGCAGACCTGGGATGAAGAAGGTGCTGTTCTACGTCCTGAAGCTCTGGAAGGAGCAAAGGGACAGGGTGAACGAGATCTCAGAGGGCTTAAAGAGGGCGATAGAGGAGTGGAAGTCCCAGAGCATAGGGCTAGCTGACTACGACTCCCTCGAGGCCCTGATGAACCAGGTCGCCTCGAGCTACGACTTGGAGTACGGGGGGCTAGGGAACAGCACGAAGTTCCCCCACCCCACCGTGGACGAGGCCCTACATGAACGCACATCCCCTCGAACTACGACTTCAGGAGGGACGATAGCTGAGATCGTACAGCATGAATGTTCTCATACCTAACATCGTGGACGAGGCATAGCCTATATAGTGTTTTATATATTCTTGATATCCAAACACTTATTAACTCACGTAAACTGAACCGCTCGTGTCGCATTTAATAATTGTAAGACACGGGGAAGCCGAACCGAAAATGGAAAACTTACCAGACAAGGATAGAAAGTTAATTAAAAAGGGAATAAAACAGATGAGAAGAGTCGCTAATTTCATAGACATTATGGGTTACAAAATAGATAGAGTGTTTTCGAGTCCGTATATAAGGGCTTATCAATCAGCAGAAGTCATTCTTGAGGAACTTGACGAGGACTTAAAAATAGAGACGATTAAAGAATTAGAACCAGATCAAGATGTAAACACGATCATTGAAAAGTTAAAGGAAACGAGCTCCTCTCAAGCGGAACAAGTAATTATGTTAGTAGGGCACGAGCCCCACTTGTCTACATTTATAAAGAGTATTACGGGCGGTGAAGTTGAACTGAAGAAAGGTGGAGTAGCAGTTGTAGAGGTAGATCCGGCCAGCTTCAAAGGAAAACTTACAATACTCCTAACACAAAAAGTGATGAAGAGACTATGAACTATAAGGCAGTGATAGACGCAGGATACAACTCTTTCAGGCTTTCTCTTTATTCTATATTCCCTAACCTTTCCTTTAGGCTCACAGCCTCGCTGAAGGATTACGTAAGGTTAGGATTGGGTGTAAGCGAAGGAAAACCCATACCCGAGGAGAACGTAAAGAGAGCTGAAATTACCCTGCGTAAATTCAAGGAATTCCTAGATAGAAAAGGGATAAAAGAAGTTAAAATCTTGGGGACTAGTGCCTTTCGTTACGCCAGTAACGGAACGGAGGTCTCAAACAGACTATCTAGTGTTATCGGATTGCCAATAACCGTACTGTCAGGAGAGGAAGAAGGTAGGTATTCGGCTTTAGCCGTAATCAACACTTTACCAATAGAGGACGGAATAATCTTCGATTTAGGAGGTGGATCCTTAGAAATAGCCTATGTATCTCAGAGAAAGATAAGGGACATATATCAATTCCCCTTGGGAGGACTGAGAATGATGGACAAAGACCCCGAGGAAATAAAAAAGGAAGTGAGGATCGCCTTAGCATCCCTGCCCTCATCGAAGGGGATACTTGTTGGTAGCGGCGGAAATCTGAGGGCCATTGCTAAAATGGATATAAAACTTGAAGGAGAAAAACTGGATCAAATTCACGGTTACTCTGTTAGCTATGAAAGAATTGCGAAATACGCTAAGATCCTTACATCTATAAGTGTAAGCGAGAGATCACAACTACCGGGAATTGATAAAGAAAGAGCTTTAACTATTCACTCAGCTGCAGTCGTCATCAAAGAGCTCATGGAAATAATGGGGAAAGATAGAGTGATGACTTCGGCCTTCGGACTACGTGAGGGGGTTCTAATGGAGTCGGAAATAGAAAATGTCGACAAGCTAAGGGAATTTTGGGTAGAAGGAGTATCTTACAACTTCAACGTAGAACCGTTCGTAGACTCGTACAGAGAAGCACTTAAGGAAACAAAAGACGTAGCTGTGAGTACAGCTTTTTACCTCTTACAACTCATGAAGGCCTCTAACTTCTTGGATCCCTACATGGCATGTTATAAGGTTTTTAGGGAAATCACTATCCCTGGATACACTGCGGACGAAATTAACGTTATTACTACCTTATGTGCTTTAGCAAAGAAGTTCAAGAAAAAGTACTATAACAAGGTGAGGAAGTTGATAGATAAGGACACAATCCTCGTAAAGGCGAAGAAAGTGAAAGAACTTCATGAGGCTTATGAGTTAGGAGTGAGAAAATGGTAGGGCATATAATAGCATTTGAGGGAATAGACGGCTCAGGTAAGTCGAGCCAAGCCAAACTACTTAGAGACTGGTTAGAAGCTAAGGGAGTTCCAGTCTACCTCACAGAATGGAACTCTTCAGAGTGGTTACACGAGAGCATAAAAGAAGCTAAAAAGAAGAACTTACTTACTCCTTTAACTTATAGCTTAATACATGCTACAGACTTCGCTGATAGATACGAGAAATACATTTTGCCTATGTATAAGGCTGGTTTTGTAGTAATCTCCGACAGATACATTTACACCGCTTATGCTAGGGACTCAGTAAGAGGGCTAAGCATAGATTGGGTAGCCAAACTTTACTCATTCGCGATCAAACCAGATATAGTCTTTTTCATAAGAGTTACGGCTGAAGAGGCTTTGAGAAGGTTAAAAGAGAATAGAAGAAAAATAAAACCGAACGAGGCAGGAGCCGATGTTTTCCCAGAGTTGAAACCTGAGGAGGGATTTCTTAAGTATCAGGGTGCTGTTCTTTCGGTGTACGATAAATTAGCCCCCATAGAAAATTTCTATGTAATCGACGGTCAAAGGGATCCTAAATCGATTCAGATAGAAATAAGAGAAAAAGTGAGTGAGATCTTATGGAAAAAGGAATCTTAATAGCTGTAGAGGGTGTAGAAGGCTCCGGTAGGAGTTCACATCTACAAGGTATTAAAAAGTACCTCGAGGGAGAAGGTTACGGAGTTACTACTATAGGACTACAGTCGAGCCAGCTGTTAGGGACTACGTTGAGCACGGTTAAGAGAGACCTCGTTTTTCAGAGAATAACTTTATTCCTTGCTTACGCTACAGACCTTGCTGACCAGATAGAATACACCGTCAAGGAAGCCCTTAATTCTGGCTTTGTTGTATTGGCTGACGGTTACGTTTATACCCTCATGGCGTGGGGTTTAACAAGAGGGCTCGATAGGAATTGGATCAGTGACGTATTGTCGTTTGCAATAAAACCCGATCTAGCTATTTCACTTGTAGCCCCAGTAAGTACTATCAGTAGGAGAGTTATAATGAAAAACGGTAAGATAGACCCCTTAGCTTCCTCCATAGACCTATGCATTAATAAGGACTTATACACGTCCTTCCGCAACCATGTTAAGACTTTCCAAAAATATCTTCTTGAGATCTCAAAAACTTACGGACTGAAAGTGGTTAAAACTGACAGAAACTATGAGGAAGTCCACAAAGAAATCATCAAATACGTGAGGGAAGTATTGAAATGAAACCTGAAGAGAGACCAGAGTTTTACGCTAATAGTAATTTGAAAAAAGCACTGAAATTCGATCCCTCACCTGAATCAGTCCACGATACAAGAGTTTACTTGAGAAAATACCTGACGTTATCCTTAACATTAAGCAGGCTTTACCACAACTCGGATTGCATGTACTATTCTAAAGAGATCATAAGAATTTTAGGAAGAATAAGAGATGCCGATGTAATAGGTTGTATTCCGATAGACAGAAAACTTTTGGCATTAAAAGTAATGAAAATACTACCTAAAATTTCTAGTTGTTACTTACCTAAAATGTACGGTAGTAGGCTAGTAGTTTTTGAAAAGATACGTGAAATATATAACCACATTCAAATAGAAGACTTCCATGAGTTCAGGAAAAAAGTTAGAATCCTATACTACCTTACGGAAAGTGTCGGGGAAGACCCTAAGCCTCTAAAGGACATAAGTAGGGAATTGGGAGACATAAGGGACCAACACTTAAAGGAGTTATGCACGTCTAACGTTAATAAAAATAAAAAATTGAGTTTTGACCCAAGACTGATCGAAGAGACTAAAGCTATAGTGCGTGAGATAATAATGAGGAGTGAATTTCAACACTTGAAGAAATTCGAATGAGTAGGTGAAAATAGTATAGGCTAGAAAATGTCTATTAGACTTGATAGAATTTACCACTTATCTAAAGGATAGAAAGTTCTCTAGTGTAAAAATATTAATAGATGAGGAAAAGGGCGTGGGCCCACGTGATCGTCATAACGAGGGCGACGGCGCCTTCGAGGCCCTGCTCAGGTCGGCATTCCTCACCTATCACCCCTTTAAGTTGATAGAGCCCGTTAGACAGGCCGAAGAGGTGCCCAAGAGCGTGAGGGAGATGGCCAGGTACGCGGAAAGGAAATCGAAGGCGTTCGTATGCACGGGTAAGTCATGCAGTACCCCGCTCTACACACCTGAGGCGTTGGCGAGGACCCTCTCGACGGCGAGATGAACCCGCCATTTGACTGCTGTTTAAGAAGAAAATTTATTTAGTAAAGGAGAAAGTTTGTAAAGTGTCAATATTTAAATACGCCAAGTACGGCCCGGCCCAGCTGGCCTTCGCGGCCTTCACCGCCGGAATCGCCCTGGGTAACGAGATCATGGAGGTCGTGGGCGGAGCGCTGGTGGCCCTGATGGTGGGTTTCGTGATAATCGACGTTCTTAGCGGGAGGAAGAGGAGGGAGCAGAGCAAGATCCTTTGACTCCGGAAACACCTAAAACGATCTGCGTACTTAATCAGAATAATTCAAGGCTTAAATATCCATCACTGCAAATTAAATTTAAATGAAGGTATAGTTTTCGCCTATGATGGCTCGGACCACGCGAAGAAGGCCCTCATATTCGGCTCAGGGTTACTTGGGGAGAACGCGGAAATTCACATCGTTACTGGTTAGGGAAGTCCCCAGGGAGCCGGAGAGCGAAATAATTGAGTCGGAGGAGAGAGCGAAGAAGCTCCTTCAGGAGGCCAAGGATACGGTAAAGGCTAAACAAGTGGTGACGAAATACCTGGTCACCAACTCGGTAGCTGACGCCATAATAGATTACTGTAGACAAATAGGTTGTGACATGATAGTAACGGGAAGTAGAGGATTATCTAGGATCAAGAAGGCAATCTTGGGAAGCGTTTCGTCTGAGCTCATGGCGAAGAGCCCCGTGCCGGTACTCGTGGTGAAGTGATCTTCCGAAAATTTTACTAAAAAATTTTTATATATTAATTTCTCTCATAACCCGCTCTCGTCTCAAACGCTCATTTCGATATATCTATAAGCAAACCTTAATACGTCCCGATCATAGGTCAGCCCATGCGAGCGATACTGCTCGAGAACGTGACCAAGAAGTTCGGCGACTTCACGGCCGTTGACGGTCTGAGCTTTCACGTGGACGAGGGCGAGATCTTCGGCCTCCTCGGGCCGAACGGCGCGGGGAAGACTACGACCATCAAGATGATAACGGGCCTCCTCAGGCCGACAAGCGGAAGGATCGAGGTTCTAGGGATGGACGTGACTAAGGAGACTATGAGGGTTAAGGAGAGGCTCGGCTGGGTGAGCTCAGAGGTAATCCTAGACGACGACCTCACCGCCATGCAGAACCTCTGGATACAGGCCAAGCTCTACGGGGTCAAGAACTGGAAAGAGAGGGCTGAGAACCTCCTCAGGTTCTTCGGCCTCGAGGGTTTCAAGGACTCTAAAGTTAAGGGGTTCTCCACGGGCATGAGGAAGAAGCTCGAGATAGCCATGGCGCTGCTCCACTCGCCCGAGATAATACTCATGGACGAGCCCACCGTGGGCCTCGATGTGGTCTCCAGGAAGGCCGTTTGGGAGGTGATCACGAGGGTGAACAAGGAGCTTAAAGTCACGGTACTCCTCACGACTCACTACCTCGAGGAAGCTGACAGCCTTTGCAACAGGATAGTGATCATCAACAGGGGTAAGAAGGTGGTCGAGGGGACTCCAGAGGAGCTGAAGAACAGCTACGCTTACGACGTCATAGAGCTCGAGTCAGCCGTCCCCCTGAAGCTGAACGGGTGGGACGTGATCTACAGCGATGGTAACAAATATAGGATTAGGGTGAAGGACGCCGCCTCGGTGCTTCCAAGCCTGATCATGGAAGTGGGGCCTCAGAACCTCAGGAAAATTAGCGTGAAGAGGGCCTCCCTCGACTCCGTCTTCATATCCCTTACCGGACTAAGCTTAGAGGAGGCAGGAGGGATAGACGAGAGGAAGCTCCAGATGATCCTAAGGAGGGCGAGGAGATGAGCCTCAGGTCGATGGATCAGCTGCTGGCCCTGTACTACAGGGAAGTCACGAAGGTTTACCTTTCTGTCTTCACTCTAGTAGTGACCATCGTTCAGCCCCTCATATGGATAGTCTTCTTCGGAAGCTCGTTGAGTGGCCTTCCAACGTTCTTCCTGGAGAGCTATTTCCACACTAACAACTACCTGTCCTTCCTGCTCCCGGGTGAGCTATCCGTGTCGAGCATATCCATGGGAATGATGGCGTCCATGTCCCTGGTTCAGGACAAGAGGTTGGGCTACCTCAAGAGAGTCATGGTGAGCCCCACCAGGAACTACGTGATATTCTTAGCGAAAGTGCTGGGAGGAGCGACCAGGGGGCTAATACAGGTGCCGATCCTCCTAGTGGCGGGCTACCTCATGGGGGCCCAGATCGCGTTCTCAGCGTATTTGTTCCTCTGGGTAACAGCGGTGTTCTTAGTAAGCATGGGTTTCAGCTCCATATACTTCATGTTCAACGCCACTTCGGCCGATTGGCAGAGGCCCGGGCTGATCATGAACCTCATGACAATGCCGTTAATGTTCTCCAGTACGGCCCTGTTCCCCAAGGAGTTCTTCCCTTGGTGGTTGAAGCTGATTAGCGACGTTAACCCCCTGACTTACCTGGCCGAGTTGGGCAGGCTGGCCTTAATTCAAGGGGCCTTCGACTGGACCTCTTTCATAGCCCTTATGGGCTTCGCCGCTTTCTTCTTGGCCATCGGAGCCGTCGTAGCCGAGTATAAGCTAACCCCTGAGTGAAGTCGTTAGCATCTTGAATAAGCTAATTAATTCGGGAGACATCAAGCATGGCTAGGTTTCCTCATGATTCCCAAAGCTTTAGCGCTTCTCGTCCTGCTCTCTACCTTATCTCCCTTCGTAACACAGCTTCAGCCTCACGTTTACTACGTCGGACCTCAGCTCCTGGGCCAAAAGATCGGCCCCCTCAACCCCCTGACCCCTATCACTATAGTCGCCTTCATCCCTCCAAAGGACTATCAGCAGCTCTACCTTGAGGCTCAGATGTTAGGCAACGGCCAGTTAAACCTCAGCAAGTACCAACTGTTCCAGAAGTTCGGTGACACCGAGAAGGCTGAGGAGGTGGCCAAATACCTCAAGTCCTACGGTATGACGGTTCAATACGTGACCCCAATGATGGTGATAGCTTACGGGACGGCACAAAGCGTGGAGAGGGCTTTCGACGTCGACCTATACCTTTACAACTTATCTGGAGAGATATACTACGCCCCGGCCGAGACCCCTCCGTTCATCCCGCAGTTAGACGGCGTAACGGTATTCGGCCTAACGAACTTCACGAGGGTAACGCCTATGTACTACCACTTGACTCTGGGGTACTTCGACGGCGGCAAGTTCGTTCCGACACTTAACGGAACGAACTTCCACATAGCTTTCCAGCCCCTTTCCTTGCCTCAAATCGCACAAGCGTATAACGTAACCCCTGGGGGCAAAGGAGTTAACGTGGCCGTCATAGACCTCTACGGGGATCCCACCATTTTCCAAGACCTGCAGGCCTTCGATAGAGAATACGGGCTTCCTCCTGCGAACGTAACGGTCGTCCCGCTGGGTCCCTACGAGCCGGAGTTGGGAGTCAGTTCGGGCTGGGCGATAGAGACTGCCCTTGACGTTGAGACCGTACACGCGATGTCGCCTTACGCCCACATCTACTTAGTGGTAGCGTCAAGCGGTGACACCCTTTTGGCTTCGATTCCTTACGTCGTCTCCGCCCTCAACGTCAGCGTGGTCTCAATGAGCTGGGGTATTCCCAATAACCTGATCGCGGCAAACGGTATGTACATTTACTTCATGGGCCTGGAGTTCCCCAACATCCCGTACTTCGACTACTGGTTCGCCCTGGGGACGGCTTTAGGGATGACGTTCTTCGCGTCCTCGGGCGACGGCGGGGCCTTCTCTTCCACGATGACCCCCTTCGGAGGGACTAGCTGGCCCTCCAGCTCCCCCTTCGTTGTCTCGGTGGGCGGAACCTCGCTTTATCCCCAACTGGTGAACGGCTCCTACGGGCACCCGCATTCTAACGTCGCGTACTCTTACGAAACCGCCTGGTCCGTCATGCCGTTCAACTTCCCAATTATCGCTGGCGGAGGAGGGGTTTCCGGCAACGAGCCTAAGCTCCCGTTCCAGCCCGTTAACGTAAGCTCCAGGGCGACGCCAGACGTCTCGGCTGACGCCAACCCGTTTACTGGAGGGGTCATCGTCGTCAACGGGGTTGAGCTCGTGGTAGGTGGGACGAGCATGTCCGCTCCTACTTGGGCTGGCATCGCGGCCGACATAATATCACAAACCCACAGGGAGTTGGGCTGGTTCCTTCCAACGCTTTACGGGATTTACATGGATCCGAATCTCTACTCTAAGGCCTTCCATCAGATAGCCTTCGGCTTCAACGGGGCCTTCTACGCCCACGAGGGTTACAACCTGGTAACGGGTTTGGGGAGTCCGGACTATTATTACCTTCTTAAGTCGGTCAACGAGACCCTTAGCACTCCGAGGCTAGAGATCTCGGTCAGTACCTTCGCCAAGGGGGCCTCTTTGCCCTGGTACGGCGTAAACCAGACCTTCACGATAGTGGCCTACGTGACCGGGCCTGACGGGGAGATAGTCAGGTCGGGAGGCTTCAAGGCGTATATCTACACTCCCGAGGGCTACTTGACGGAAGTGCCGCTTCACTTCAACGGCACCTATTGGGTGGGGCGCTTCACAATTCTCCCCGTCGCGCCTGGCGGTGAGTGGCTTATTTATGTCAATGGCAGCGCGGACAACTTGACGGGTTACGGAGCCGCCCTAGTGGACGTAGGCCCATCCGTCACGATACTCGAGCCCGTCCCGTTCCCCTTCAATGATTACCTACCGCCCTACTTCCCTCAGGCCGTCGTAATTCTAGCGAGCAACATTGACGGCACCCCCCTAAACGCCTCTCAGATCAAGTCGAGCCTGGTGTACAACGGCAAGCCAGTCGTTAACTTAACCTTCATAACGCCCCCTAGAGCTCTATTCGGGCTCCCTTCGTCTCCCCCTGGGTTATACGTGGCGTACTTCTCGATAATAACGGGGATGCCCCAAGGGGTTTACACGCTGTGGGTTAACGGGTCGGGCTTTGACGCGTTCACTTACGTCACTGTCGGCTTGAACCTACTCGCTGTCGCGTGGCCTCAAGTGATTGGCCCAGAAACTGTCGTGTCCAAGAGCGCTAACATCACGCTGTTCACGCAGACTTTCTCCACCGACACGGGGTTAGGGCTCTTCTCCTCCAACGTCACGGCTTACGTTTACAGTCCTTCAGGGAAGCTCGTGAAGGTTGTGAAGCTTTCCCCTGCACCGGCGACGACCCAGTTCGGCGTGATTTACGCCTTCGGTCTCCAGGAGGGTAACTTGTCCGTTGACCTCAACCAGAGCGGCTGGTACAGGGTGGAGGTAATAGCGACTTATAACTCTACGGCGGGGGTGGAGGTGGGTAATTACACGACGTGGTTCTATTACACGCCTCAGGTCCTCAAGGTGAACGTAGAGCCCTTGGGCAAGGTTTACGCTGGCGAAACCGTTCCGGTCAGCGTGAGCATAACTTATCCTAACGGAACCCCAGTGAGTTCAGGCAACTTCGTCGTCAACATAGTACCGTCGAACCTGTACTCCTCCGCCTTGATATACGAAGAATACAACGACTTACCCTTAGCCTATAACTCCACAAACAAGACTTGGACGACGGCAGTGACTTTCCCCTCGCAGTTGAACGAGAGCCTAACGGGAATCGGGGGTAACACCCTATCCCTGAGCGGTCAATGGTACGTCGAAGTAATCGGAGTTTCCCCGTCCGGAGTAGCGGATTCCTACGTTCCTGTGACGGTGGAGCCCTACACGTTCCTTTACGCTGACGTAATTACCCCCGCTAACCTAACTGCTCTCACCACTAACGGAGTGCTCTTCGGAGTCGCGAGCCCGGTGCTGACGGTAATAAACGTGAGTAACCTAACGATAGAATCCTCGGATCTCGGCTATCTGAAGCTCGTTAACTCCAGCGTGACCATAATTAACGCCAAACTGAGCACGCTCGAAGCCGTCAACTCTGACGTGACGGTCGTGAACTCCGTCTTCTCTAACAGCCCAGTGGGCATAATCGCTAAGGGCTCTAAGGTGGTCGCGGTCAACCCCCAGTTCGTCAACGTCAGCCAGGCTGTGCAGTCAGTAAACAGCCAGATAACTATGTACCCGCAGGACCAGCTATCCTCGCTCTCCAGCAAAACGACGGTCAATACTGCGTTGACAATCGTCGCCCTGATATTGGGAGTAGTCGCCTTAATCGTAGCCTTGAGGAGGAGGTGAGGGACAATGAGGAGAGAACTCCTAGTTTTAGTTTCGATCGCGCTCCTGTCCTTCGCCGTAGTGCCCACCCTGATTCTGGTACCTACCAGCTCGTCGCAAACCTCAGACTTAGGAGGGATCGCCTCTCAGCGGCCGATGATCCTGAAGTTCGCGGGCTTCGGCGACCCCGGCATCAAGGGGTTCTACTCCTTCCAGGCCCTACAGTACCCCCATCCTAACGCGACTCCCATAACGATAACTGTAGCCAATGACGTCGTTTTCAACAACACCGGCCTCACTCCGTACAACGCGACCGTCTACGTGCCTCCGGGGAACTATAGTCTGATCCTGCTGAACGTGAGCGTGAACGAGACCGGAGGTAATCAGTTCGACAGGACGATTTATATC
The DNA here is from genome assembly GCA_000389735.1 of Sulfolobales archaeon Acd1. Taxonomy (GTDB): domain Archaea; phylum Thermoproteota; class Thermoprotei_A; order Sulfolobales; family Sulfolobaceae; genus Acd1. The sequence continues at coordinate 28,409 of APJY01000001.1, forward strand.
TACGCTAACAACATAACGGTCTTCTGGGGGTCGACACAGGAGATCCTTAACTCGACCGCTGAGGTCGACTTGACGCTGTTGGAGAACTTCCTGAGGGGGAACGTGACCTTCAAGATCGTCCTTCCAAACTACTACGATAAGCAGCTCAACGTAACCGGCGTCTACAAGGTGACCGTTAAGCTCTTGCTTTACCCGGGCAAGGCTCCCTCCAACCTCCCCACCTACGTTATACCGTTGTTCTACAACAAGAATCTCACGTACCCGATGGCCGTCCTGAACCCCTCACAACCCAACGTGACTCAGGCGGTGAGCTTCCCCAAGGGCACTTACAACGCGATGTTGGTGCTTTACGTCAAGGGAGGCGGGTACGACGAGTTCTGGTACGCCTCGTTACCGGCGATAAGGAACTTCCTGGTGTACTACAACGGCTTCCTCGCGGGGGTGATTCAGCCTTATCCGGTCGTCTATACGGGAGGGATAAACCCGTTCTGGTGGAAGCCCGTGACCTCCATAAACACGCTGGCGTTCCACACCCCTCAGCTGATCCCCTTAACGCCCCTACTAGCTTTAGGTAACGAGGGCAATCTCACGGTCGTTGTATCCAACCTAGTTGAGTCCTCAAATATCCTTCAGAGCCAAGACCTGAGCTGGGACGTCTCAGGCTACATCCTGGTCTGGAACTCGAGCAATAGCTTGATTAACGCCACGTTCCTCAAGGCGTATTCATACTACTACGACAGCGGGCCCGAGATAGGCTCCTTAGGGTCGGGCTACAGTTATTCGGAAGGGGCTAAGTACCTCATAGACTACCAGACCCTCCTCAAGTTCCCCAAAGGTTACGTAATCGCGAGTTACACCTCTTGGGGAAGTACAGAGGCCGACCAGTCTTTCAACGTTGAGCACGAGATAGCCTCGCTCGAGGAGTTCAGCTACGTGAATTACTCGAGCGGAGGGCTGTTCGCCTTCAATTACGCTTCATCCATTAGGAACTCACTGAGCCTAGACCTCTCGGCCTTCGCGGCCCAGATCTCTTCAGCCACTTCACCCCCGATAAACTACTCCTATATACAGAACGGTACCCTCCACATATACACACAATACGAGAGCTCAATGAGGGCTTCCGGGTTGATCGTACAGACCGACCTTAACGAGAGTCTCGAAACCCTAGGAGGCTTCGGCGGGAAGATTACGGTAATAAACAGTTACGGCGGGGCTGTACTCGACAAGCTTTACAACAACTACGCAGTGACCACGAAGACCCTGACGGCGCTCCTGAACGTTAACGGCTACGTGGCCAACGAGACGGTGAGACTCGTGGGGCTACAGAACTCCACAGTGAACCTCACAGGCTTCTATAAAGCGAGCGAGGTCCAGGTAAGCACTACCTATTCCTCTCCTGGCTCTCCGCAGTACTCGATAATGGATATCCTGATAAACGTCGTTTTGAGACTTATAGAACTCTTTATTTTCTGACAGCCGTTAATCCCCGCCAAGGTGTCGTTGAGTCAGTCCGAACTCAGGGAGAACGCCTTCGCCATACTCGAGAAGGCGAAAGACCTAATGCTCGACCTGTATAAGCGAAGGCCTCACATCGGTCCCTTCGAGTCCAAGAGGGTGGCGTTCGTCGGTGACACCCACGGCGCCTTCGAAGAAGTGACCAAGTTCGTCCTAGGAGCGGTCTCGAAGGAGGTGGATCTGATAGTCTTCTTGGGCGACTACGTGGACAGGGAACCCCCTAACGGTTTGGAGAACCTGCTAGCAATACTCAAGGTGTTCGCCGACTCCAAGGGGGAAAAGGTGGTCTTCATCAGGGGCAATCACGAGAGCCCGTTGACCAATTACTATTACGGGTTCTACGACGAGGTGACCGTTAAGCTCGGCGGAGGGGCTTACGAGAAGTTCAAGGAGTTCTTCTCGCTAATGCCCATAAGCGCGGAGGTGAACGGCTGGTTCGTGGTCCACGGCGGCCTCCCTGGTTTGCCCGACCAGGAGGGTAAGATGGAGCTCGCCATCAGGAGGCCCAGCGAGATAAACGAGAAGGTGAGCTTGCCCGACGAGAACCCTGACAACCCCATCGCCTTACAACTGCTCTGGAACGACCCGAGGGAGATGAAGGAATACGATTTCCTCCCCAACATGAGGGGGGACGGGATTTACTACTTCGGCGTCAAACCGACCGAGGAATTCCTTAAAGGTGACAACCTCAAGGGGATCATAAGGGGGCACGAGGTCGCGAACGGGGTCAGGGTGCTGATGGAGGGGAAGGTCATAAACGTCTTCTCGAGCGTTTATCACGGCGAGAGTGCTGGAGTGTTGATCCTCGAGGGAAACGAACCGAAGGAAGTAATCCTCATCAACCCTAACGGGGACGTGCTAAGGCTACCATATGGCCAGGTCCAGGGCTATTGAGCCTACCGCTTTCAGCATGTCCTTCGAGGATACGACCCCTACTAGATCCCCTTCGTCGTTTACAACGACCAGGTGCCTTATGTTCCGGGAGACCATGAGGGATAGGGCCGAACTGACGTCCTCGTCTTGTCTCACCTTAACAGGGTCGTAAGACATCACCTTGGTGACTGGGGTCTCAGGGCTGAGTCCGTCAGCTACGGCGTAAACCAGGTCACGCTCAGTTATTATCCCTACCGGCCTGTTTCCCTCCGTTATTACAACCGAGCCCACGTCGTTCTCCTTCATGAGCTTGGCTACGTCGCTTAGAGTCGCGTTCAGGCCGGCAGTCACGGGTTTCCTCTTTATTAAGTCCCTCACTATCATGTCCTCACTTTCAAGTAGTCTCCGATCCCCCAATAATAACGTTTTTCAGTTCCCTTATAGTCTTCAGAAGGAGTGTTCTGGTGAAGCCGTCAAGGACGTATGCCAGGCCTAGGTAAGAAAGCCCGGCCACGATGACCAAGGCCAGGGCTTTCCAGACGGAGCTCACGAAAGACAAAGGCATCATTGTGACTAGGGCTGAAGTAACTCGTAAGCCAGCCCGCTCATCGCTCCAAGGGTGAGGTTCAGGAGGATTAGGCCCCCCACTGCCTTCCCTTGGGCCGCGAATTTGGAGATCATATAGGACAAGGCGTTGCTCGGGACGGAGAACAGGCCGGTGATGTAGATGAAGACGCTCTGCCAGAGGCCGAAGAGCTCGAGATCGATGTGACTGAGGTGATGGGCGACGAGATAGGAGAAGGCGAAGGAGAGGGGGGACCCAAGGAACCTGAGTGCCAGGTTGGTGAGCCCAACCCTAATGACGCTTGTCCTTCCTTTGGTCATCAGCTACACAAACTGCCCGACAGTAGTAGATTTTTCGGCTGTTACCAAGTTCTGTCTCGCGTTATCGTTAACGAATGTCTCGGACATTACGATTAATTTTGTAGAAAAGGAGATTATTAAATGCGTAGCTTCTGGTACCTCGCTTCAACTCGATGAGGTTTCCTTGACTCTCATTTCAGTGTGTTTTTAAAAACTTCTTTATTGAGACGAGCTCTCCGAATCGGCCCTCCGAGAAGAAGAGTGAAACGGATAGCGGAAACGTTTTTGGCGTTCTGATGAGTAAGACTAAACGAAGAGAACGAGTCTGATTCTTCCCTACACTAAAGGGAGAGGATTTCCGCTCCCTTAATTCCCATCTTTATAAGTAGACAGTTAACGAGGAAGAGGGTTCTAAAGGTTAAATTCTTTACATTCAAGCTTATCCTTTAAAACAGATGATAGCTTAATTATGTCGAATCCCTCTAAGGTCTTTACATATCGCAATCCGTTATCATTACATATAAACTTTCTCACTCTCCCTACTTTACTCGGCAGTTTTTCATCTATAATCTTATCCAAATTATATGCACTGAAGAAACCCCAATAACCACCGAATAAGAAGTACTTATCATTAACTCCTATCTCCTTAAGATCGATCATCTTATCAAGTGCTGACAATATTGTGCCAACTCCGTTATTATATTCCCTATAGTTTCTATAAATCCCTATGAGTTTGGCGAGTATATAAGAAGGAGCATTAATAAAAATCTTATATTGTAATGAGCGTTTAGAATACACTACGTTCATATCGCTCCAGTTATATCCCAAACCCCTAATAACGTCCAACTTGTTTCTGAACCTCCTAGCGTAGTATTTCAAACCTTTAGCATATCTCCTTTCCCTATCTAGCTCATTACGTAACTCGGCATGAGTGAGTGCGGGAATAAAATAATCGAAGCCGACTCTGGAAACGATCTCCCAATCCTCAGCCCTGTTTAAATCTCTCCAACCCCCTTTCTCCAATATGGTCTCTCTCTTAACAACGAACCCGTTAACTAAGTTTACTAGAGTTCTCTTATCTCTCGGAGCCCATTCTAGGATTTTATGAAAGCTCTCATTGTACCTCATATCCAAGTCGAAGTAAGTTGTAATACTGTTCTCTGGACAATGTTTTAAAGAATAGTCTCTACCCTTACCCCTAGTTGATTTCAGCCTATATAGAATTAAATTATAATCCTTTTTCAACCCTTGTAACCTCTCCCATGTGCCATCTGTGGAATAATTATCAGTAATCACTATGGTAGAATCGCTTCTCCAAATGCTTTTCACACTCTCCTCTAATGTCGAAACATTGTTGAAAACCGTTGCGTAAATACAATAATTCACACTCTGCATCTTTCTTTGTGCTATAATAAAATTTTCCCTTATCGAACCACGGATAATCTTTAAGTATTGGCCGAACTCTTCCTCGCCAGAGAGGCGAGATTTTCCGATCCCCCAATAATAACGTTTTTCAGTTCCCTTATAGTCTTCTGAAGGAGTGTTCTGGTGAAGCCGTCAAGGACGTACGCCAGGCCGAGGTAAAAAAGTCCGGCCACGATGACCAAGGCCAGGGCTTTCCAGACGGAGCTCACGAAAGACAACGGCATCATTGTGACTAGGACTACGAAAGCCGCCAGGGAGTTGCGCAAATAAGTGTCGACGGGGAACCTGACCCTAATGAGGGAATTAGTTGTCCTATGGGCGTTAAACACCATAACTATCGAGTCCCCTAGCATAGCGAAGGCCATAACCATGCCTAGGGCCCAGGGCTCATCGGTAAAACCTGGAATCCTCAGTCTCAATGTAGCCAAGGCGTAGAGAGCTAGCGCGGCGAGGGACAAGATCGCTGAGGCGTAAACGACGTTGCTCACCAACATCCTCGTCAACGGGCCTTTGAGGCTCTTTCCCAAAGTCTCGTCGAGGATCACGAGGGCGCTGTAGTAAGCGAAGAAGATCATTCTGACTAAGACGGAGAGAGCCAACACCACCGCTATCAGGACTGAGGCAACGTACTCGGGCCTTATGTAGTACAGCAAGGCGTAGGCCCCGATCAGGTCGATTACTAACGTCAATACGCCCGCGGAAGCGTAGAGCCTCAGGACAGACTCTAGGCTGATAGGATCCTTTAACTCAACAAACCTCTTTATCAGGCCGTCAGCCAGTGACGCTGACCAGGCAATAATGTTGGTAACTATTACTGCCGACTCGAAATAGCTCGCCGGAACGGTGCTCTGAGTGAGGTAGTTGGCTATCCACACGAGCGAGGCCTCGAGTATGTACTGGATGTAGGCGACGCTCAGAGTGAGCGCCCCTAAAGAGCTTTCCTTAACGACCTCAGTATCTACCTTCAGGTTAGCCTTAGCGAAGAACAAGTTGATCACTATCTGGGTGAGGTAGCCCAGACTGTACGCCAGGATCACTCCGAGGATCGTCATCTTGAACAGGTAAAACGCCGCAAGCACAGTCACGAACCTAACCGCCTGAAAGGCTAAGCTGGAAACCCCGATGACTGTCGGAGTTCTCCCTTTCGCTATACCGTTGGTCGAGGTCAACAGGTAGTACGTTATGAGCATGATTATCGCCAAAGCGGTCGCGGAGGGGTCGACGTTAGCCTGAGGGGGGATCAGGAAGGGCTGGAGCAACTCGTAAGCCAATCCGCTCACCGCTCCAAGGGTGAGGTTCAGGAGGATTAGGCCCCCCACTGCCTTCCCTTGGGCCGCGAATTTTGAGACCATGTAGGACAAGGCGTTGCTCGGGACGGAGAACAGGCCAGTGATGTAGATGAAGACGCTCTGCCAGAGGCCGAAGAGCGCGAGATCGATGTGACTGAGGTGATGGGCGACAAGGTAGGAGAAGGCGAAGGAGAGGGGGGACCCAAGGAACCTGAGTGCCAGGTTGGTGAGCCCAACCCTAATGACGCTTGTCCTTCCTTTGGCCATCAGCTACGCCGGGACTTAAAGGAGTCTAGTAAAAAACTCAATCTGAATATTCCCCCGAGAGCAGATCGTCAATAGCCCTGGCCAGATCCCTAATGGAGATGATCCCCTTCAGGTAGCCCTTTTCGTCAACTACGGGCAAATGCCTTATGTTGAAGGTCCTCATTACGCTTAGGGCACCCGAAATGGGCATGTCCTCCCTAACTGTGTAGAGCTTGGAGCTCATGATCTCCTCGGCTTTAGCGTCGAGTCCCTTACCGTTACCTATCGCCTTAACGATGTCCCTCTCTGTCACGATTCCCACCGGCTTACCGCCCTCCGCAATGACCACGGAGCCCGTGTTGTTCTTGGCCATCAGCTCCGCCAACTGCCTGAGGGTCGTAGATTTTTCGGCCGTTACCACGTTCTGTCTCATGTAGTCTTTAACGAGTGCCTCGGACATTGCAATTAATTTTTATGGAAAAGGAGATTATTAAATGCGTCGTTTCTGAGACTTCACTCGAACTCGATGGTCGCCGGAGGCTTGGAGGTCACGTCGTAGAGGACTTCCTTAACTCCCTTTATTGCTGAGATCCTTTCCGCTACCCTCATGAGGACGTCCTCCGGAACCTGAGCGAAGTCCGCCGTCATGAAGTCCTGGGTCACGACCGCCCTTATTGCGACGGAGTACTTGCCGTCCCTCTCCCCCTCCTTGAGCTTCACCAGGACGTGGGTTATATCGTGCTTCGTGAGCTTCGAAACCGCGTCCCTGAGCCTCTCGTAGTCCAAGGGAGCCTCTAAGGAGGCTATCCTGCCGTAAGCCCTCACGTCCCCCTTGACGCCGGTCGCCCTCGCCCTGTAAAGGAAGACTCTGTAGCCGACCTCCTTCTTCAGCTCCTCGCTGTACTCCCCTTCGCTGTCGAACGTCACGGCGAAGTACTGCGAGTAACCCAGCCCCTTCAAGCCGTTCTCTACCTCCCAGTCCGCCCTCCTTTCGACCTCGAGCTTCTCCCGAGTTACCCTGCCAACCGTCCTCACCAACAGGCCCGGCCCCGGGAAGGGCTGCCTCTGGGCTATCTCGTCAGGGAGCCCCAGGTACTTGGCCAGCTCCCTCACCTCGTTCTTATAGAGGTCGACCAGCGGCTCGACAACCGTGAAGCCCCACTTGCTTTCGGTATCGATGCCCAACTGAACCAGGACGTTGTGCTGAGTCTTTATGCCCCCCTGGGTCTCGACCCAGTCGGCGGCTATGGTGCCCTGAATGAGGTATTTCGCGTTGTACTTACTGGCGAGCTCCGCCAAGACGTCGTAGAAGACCTCCCTGAAAGCCTTCCTCTTCTCCTCGGAGTCCTCGAGTCCCTCAACTGCCCTAACGAACCTCTCGGCCTCGTTCACGATAGTCAACGGCATTATGGGCCTCAGCATTTCCCTAACCCTCTCGGCCTCGTTCAGCCTCAGGAAGCCCGTGTCGATCATCACGGGTATCACCCTCTCCGGCCCCAGGACCTTGTAGGCCAACGCTGCGGCTGTTGTGCTGTCCACGCCCCCGCTGACGGCGGCTATGGCCCTCCCTTCCTTAACGGCTTCCCTGAGCTGGGGGGCTATCTCCTCGATGAAACTGCGTGCGTCAAAGGTCAGGCTCATCCTCGCTCGACTGTGGAGAACAGGCTTAAAAGTCCAGTTAAAGCTATAAGGGCTCCATCAGGCCTGGCTTCGTTTCATCTTTCGGGTCAAGTTCCACGCGAGCCCATAGGGGAGGGAGAGGGCCAGGGCGAGTCCAGGGATTAGGTTGAGGAAGTACCTCCTTACCCCCTTGTAGTAATACATACCGAAACCGACTAGGGGAACGTAAAGTAGGGCCAAGGGGTGGTATAAGGCCGACAGCAGGGCGAGCACGTAGTAACTACCGTAGTAGGTATAGCCGGTCAGGAACGTGAGGTCCGTAAGGCCGTCCATGACGAGCATCATGTCGTACTTGCTCCTCCACAGGTTCCGCCTGGCCTCCACAAACGAGGACCTCAGGTCGGGCCTTGAATGGACCTTGTTCAAGTGCAGACACCTCCCTTCCGAGGGCTCCACCCTGTAGCCTTCCTTCCTCAGTTTAGCGTAGAGCCAAACGTCCTCGTCCCTTTCGTACCTCTCGTCGAACCCCCCGAGCTTCCTAACGGTCTCCACGTTCAGTCCGGCACAGCCGAGGTTGGGGTTCTCCTCCATGGCGGAGAGGGGTTGGCTCATCTCCTCCTCGGAATAAGCGTAGTGCATCCACGTGAAATGCGCCCCTCCCTCCAGCTTCCTCACCATTTTACTCACGGCGTCCCTGGGCATCACCACGTCGCTGTCAAGCATCACCGCGTACTTGTCCGCGACCAGTGAGAGCATTCTGTTCCTCAACTTCGCCATGTTGACGCGACCCATCCTGCTGTCCCTGAAGTACCTAAGCTTGCCCTGCAGGGTCAGGAAGTACTCGTGAACGTCCCGCCTCTCGCTGTTGTCATAAACTATGACCTCGACCCCCTGCCCCAGGGCGGACTGCACGCTCCTCTTGACCCACTCCAGGTTGTCCCTGGGACCCACTGGGATCACTATTTGTACCATCTATGCGTATGTGGTCTCCGCCAGGAATAAAGGCGAATAGTTACTGTCCGACTAAGTCCTCTGCGGCAATGCTTTATCCTGCGGCCTCTCAAACTGAGGGAGAATGGCGATACTGATAGCGTCGACCACGAGCGACTCCGGGAAGTCTACCCTGACCTCGGTTCTGGTGAGGGAGTTCGGGGCGTATCCCTTCAAGGCTCAGAACATGTCGCTCAACAGCTACCCTACGAAGAATGGAGGGGAGATAGCGTTCATTCAGGCCTTTCAGGCGATGGCCGCGGGGAGGGAACCCGAGAGAGGGATGAACGCTGTCCTGTTGAAGCCCTCGGGGGACGACAGGGTGGAGGTAGTGGTCTACGGCACCCCTCTGGGGACGTTCAGCTACGGCGAGTATTACGAGAAAGTGGTGCCGAAAGTCAAGGAGTCCTTGAGGCTGAGCGGGGAAATGGTCATTGAAGGGGCAGGGGGGATAGAGCCCAACTTCATTGAGAGGGACCTGGCCACGGTGGAGGTGCTCCGCCGAGGGGTCCCCGCGGTCCTGGTGTTGAACATAGACCCGGGAGGGGCCTTCACCTCCGCCTACGGGGCCTACCTCTCGTTACCGCCCTCCCTGAGGGGTAACCTGAAGGGGTTCGTGATAAACAAGCTCAGGGGAGACCCAAAATTCGTGGAGAGCGGGGCTAAGTGGCTCGAGGAGAGAACCGGCATGAGGTACTTGGGTTACATTCCTTACCTGGACGAGGCCATAATGCCTGAGGACTCCTTGAACGCAACCGACTTCGGCGACGGGGAGGTAGAGGTAGCGGTAGTGGCTTACCCGTACATGAGTAACTTCAACGAGTTCTGGGCCCTCAGGAAAAGCGAGGTTTCGGTGAGCTTCGTTAGGAACCCTAAGAGGCTGAGGAAGGCCGACCTCGTGATCCTGCCAGGCGCGAAGAACACCTTGAAGGCCCTGAAGTGGCTCAAGGAGAGGAAGTTCCAGGACTACCTTAAGGGTAAGAGAGTCTTCGCCGTGTGCGGTGGTTATCAGATCCTAACGAAGAAGTTGAAGGACGAGGCCGGACTCGAGTTCGGTTCCTTAACCGAGGTTGAGGGACTGGGGATGATAGATCAGGAAGTCTCATACGGGAAGGAGAAGACCCTAGCCTTGTCCAGGGCCGTTTTCGAGGGAACGAAGGTAGAAGGTTACGAGATAAGGAGGGGTAACCTGAAGGGCAGGGACTTCTACATGGAGATAGTCGAGAGGAACGGGCAGAGGGTCTCCGTTCCTGACGGCTATTACGACGGGAACGTCTTCGCCACGTCCCTCCACGGCTCCCTTTTCTCAGATGGGGGCAGGAAGGCGTTCAGGGAAATGACGGGAGTTGAAGTAAAGGCGAAAGGGCTCGAGCAGGAGGTAAGGGAATTGGTCGACAGGTTGCTCAGTACCGTTAGGAAGACTGTTCACCTGGAGGAGATAAGGAGGTTGTGGGAAGAAGGGAGCAGTTAGGTCTCCCTAATTATTCTCATTTCGACTTCGCTGGGTTCGGAGAGAACACCGGCTAGCCTTTTGAACCCTCGGTGCTAGTAAAAACCGAGTACTGATGAGCGATGAAAGAGTAGACAGGCTCCTTGCGGCGTACAAGACGGGTTCGACGATAGAACCGTTCGAGGTGAAAGACCTAGCCGAGGCCCGGCTCTTATCGTCTCAACTTCAGGAGAGGTTGGTGAACCTTGAGGGCTTCGGCGGTTATAAGATCAGCTTCACCAGCTTTAAGTCCCTGAAGGCGTTCGGGCTCGAGGAGCCGGAGTTCGCCCTCCTCAGCGGCTCAATGATCGTTTCAGACCGAACTGTTCAGTCGAAGTTCCCCTACACTTACGCGGAGGCTGAGATAGTGGTTAAGGCGAGGGAGTGCGACGTCTCTAACTACAAGGAGTGCGTGGATGAAATGAGGCTCGGCCTCGAGATTCCCGCCACTAGGTTCAACGCCCCCCTTGAGGCCCTTAACGCCTATCAGATAATCGCCGACGCGTTGATGGCCTATAAGTTGGTCCTTGGACCTGAGCTGAGCCGTATCCCCAAGAAGGTCGCCCTCAAGGTGAACGACCGAAAGGTGGGAGAAAACGTGGTGTTCTACGTGTACGGCGACGTTTACTCCATGCTGAAGTGGCTGTCCACCAGGGTCGGGAGGTTCAGCGGCTACGTCTCCACGGGCGCCCTAGTCGGGCCGGTAGCGATTAAGAAGCAGGACGTGTTGGAGGTCGAGACCGAGGAGGCGAGCTTCACAGCTACCGTTGTTTAGCGAAAGGGCAATCGTTTAATACTCCTCGAGACCCGCCTAATCGCGATGAAGGCAGTACTCATGGAGAACGGGCGAGTCGTCATAAAGGACGTTCCCGTGCCCAAGCTACAGCCCGGCGACGTGCTTGTGAAGATGAAGGCCTGCGGGATCTGCGGTACTGACATCGAGAAGATGCACGGCCAGTACACGGCCTCCATGCCCGTCTTGGGCCATGAGCCTTCAGGGATAATCGAGGAGAGCACAGTTGAGTGGCTGAAGGAGGGGATGAGGGTGTTCGCTCACCACCACGTCCCGGATTACGCGTGCTATTTCTGCACCCACGGCTCCCCCACCATGTGTCCCATGTACAGGAGGACCAACTTGGATCCTGGAGGCTTCGCCGAGTACTTCAGGGTCCCCGCCCACAACGTGAGGAACGGCGGGATCTTGGTCCTGCCCGACCACGTTACTTTCGAGGAGGGAGCGTTCGTCGAGCCCCTGGCCACGGTGGTCAGAGCCCAGAGGAGGGCAGGGATAAGGAGGGGGGACTCCGTTCTAGTTGTCGGCACCGGGCCGATGGGGATGTTACACATCATGCTGGCGAAAGCGAAGGGTGCGGGGGAGGTGATAGTCTCGGAGCCCTCAGAGTTCAGGCTCGATTTCTCCCTCAAGGTCGGGGCGGATCACGCCCTTAACCCCAAGAAGGACAACGTCCCGGAGGAGGTCAGGAAGCTCACGGAGGGCAGGGGGGTTGACGTGGCGGTAGTGGCGAGCGGAGCCCCCCAGGCGATACTCACAGCGCTACACTCCGTTAGGAAGGGAGGGACGGTGCTCCTCTTCGGGGTCCCGTACAAGGGGACGGTCTTGGACTACGACGTGAGCGAGCTCCTGAACAACGAGATCTCCATTATCCCTAGCAACGCTGCCGTGGAGGAGGACACAAGGGAGGCGCTTCAGCTGATAGCTGAGGGGAGGATAAACGTGAGCAAGCTGGTGACCCACAGGTTCAGGATAGACGAGTTCTTAGAGGCGGTGAAGGTAGCCGAGGGCGGGGAGGCCATCAAGGTGCTAATAGTGGACTGACGTAAGATAGGGCCATCACTAGGGCGAACTCCAAGGCGAGGTACAAGGCCAAAGCGACCCTGAAGAGCTTGAGGGACCTCTCGACGTCCTCGTCCTCGGGGTAGCGGTGTCTCGATCCAATTACGTAGTACCCCTCCTTCTCCAGCCTGACCTTGAGGAGCGAGGCCACCGTGAGGAAGATTACCCTCGCGTTGGGGCTCTCCACTCGTTGAGCCTCTCTCTTCAGTTCCTCGTCGATTTCGGGCCTCATGCCGAGGATCCTCCCCGCCAATACGAGGATTAAGGCCGTTAACCTGGCGGGCACGTAGTTCAGTACCGTGTCTACCTTCGCCGAGAACCACCCCTGATCCCTGAGCTCAGGAGTCTTGTAGCCCACCATGCTGTCCATGGTGTTCGCTAGCCTCTGGAGTAACGCCCCGGGCAAGCCGAGCAACAGGAACCAGAAGAGGGGCGAGGTGATTCCGTCCACGGCGCTCTCGAAGAGGGTCTCTATCGCTGCCGACCTCACCAGCTCTGGGCTCGCCCTCGTGACGTCCCTCCTGACGGCCTGCTGGACGTACTTCCTCGACTCCTCCCTGAAGGGGACGCTCTTGCTAACTATCTCATATAGCATCCTTATGGAGAAGGAGGCCTTCAGGGGGTAAACTGAAATCAAGGAGTAGGGGAAGGGGAGGAACCAGAGGGCCGAGAGAGGGACCAAGACGGGGAGGACGCTCGCTAGCCACAGGAGAACTCCGTAATGCTTAGACGAGTAGGGCCTGATGAGCCTCTCCGAGATCTTACCGATCCAGACCACCGGGTGGAGCTTGAGGGGAGGCTCACCGACCGTCAGGTCTACAGCAAGGGCGACAGCGAGAGCGAGAGAAGGGAAAAGCCAAGGCCAAATCTTTCACCTACCTCCTGGGCCAAGAGGAGAAGGGGCGTTGAAAGAGTTATCGCGGCCCCGGCCACGTCGCCGTTCACTCCCCCCAAAGCTCTCTCCGAGTACGACCTGAAGACGACGAATAAGATGAGGAGAAGGAGGAGCTGAGGTATCGATGAGAAGATCAGAGGCCACACTAAGACTAGGCGCTTGAACAGTGCCCTCTCCTTGAAGGCTTTCCCCATCGAGCTCTCCGGCATGGATCTGGAGAAGAAGACCAGGGATATCCCCAAGGCCCTGCATGAGACCTCGACGCTCAGGAAGGCCAACAAGTCTAACCTTGCGGAGACCAACGAGGCGAAGGAGAGGGACACGTAAACTAACAGTAATCCCACTCCGCCCGCCCCCACACTCACGTCTTTCAGAGCCCTCAACTTGTCCTCCCTCGAGCCCCTTATCATTAGGGCATCGCCGAAGTCCAGAAGGCCGTCCAAGTGGTTGAACCCCCGGAAGGTCTCGATGACAGCTAAAGTGGCGACGGTAGCCAAGGGGGACAGGTAGGCAAGCAGGTAATAGGCGCCCCAATCTATTAGGCCCGCCAAGGGGCCGACTATGAGCGGCGCGAGGGCGGAGTACCTCAGGACGTCGTCATAGGACGCCCTTACCGGGATCACCGTGAAGAAGGCCAGTTGGGACTTTATCGCCCTTAACGCGCCCACGCTCGGCTGTAAGGGGTGCCGGTTATAAGAGGCTGAGGTCCCACTCACTTAATAGCTGTAGGTCAGTAAGGGGGTAGCAGTGATGCAGAGACACGTGATGTCCAAGAAGGACGCGAAGGAGTTCCTCAAGAGGGTGAAGGAACTCTACGGGGTCGAGCTGGAGGGTAACTTGGAGGTGGGGAAGGAGAAGAAGGAGGTGTACTACTTCTTGGACGGGCTCCTGGCGTTCTTCGGCGATCCCCCCTTGCCGACACTCTGCGCGGTTCTGAAGCTCAACCTGAACATGCCCTACGTGGTCGTCGATGAGGGCGCGGTCAAAGCGGTTACTAACGGGGCCGACCTCTTCGCCCCGGGGATAGTCGAGTTCAATTGCGACTGCAAGGAGGGGGAGTACTTCCTAGTCAAGACCAAAACGGGGGTGCCCGTCGCCGTCATGAGGGCTCTGATGCCGGTCGAAAAGGCCAAGGCGGAGAAGAGGGGCAAGTTCGGTGAGAACCTGCACCATGTAGGGGACGAGCTGTGGGAGACGTGTAAGGCGAAGCTACGGGGATGAAAAGGCCTCTCGTTCTCCCGATTCGATCGAGGCGGAGGTTTAATCAGGGAACGGCCTGAAGATTAAAGATCATAAGAATCCTCCCGACGCCAGTTCATCCTAATTCCCCGATCGAAACCAGATAAGTTGAACTTATCTGAAAATATTACTTAATTCGAAAATCATGAATTGTTTGCAAGTTAAGATTAAATAAGATGGACATCAATAAACCCTCAGGTATGACCGACCTGTTCGAGAGGTTTAGAAAAAACGTAGAGAAGTACACGAGGATGGGGCTTAACCCCTTGTCGCTGGCCACAGGTTGTGCAGTGAAGGTAGACCTCATAGACACCGTTTACCCCGCTCTGGACAGGATAAGGACGAAGCTGCTTGAGAACAACGTAGAGATCTCCCCAAGGGAGGACACGGACATCTTCGTCAGCAGGGAGGAGGAGACGGTCAAGAGGCTAATTGACGGCGGGGACTTCGACGCTGACAGGGCTGTGAGCCTGGTTCAAGTGAGCCAGCAGACGGCGAGTAGTCCCGAGAAGTTCGCCGAGTTCCTCCTAAGGGTTTACACGAGCGTGAGGACGAGGAGGAGGCTTGTGGTGGGCAAAGGGCACTCCATCGTGACCACTAACCCAAGGGGAGAGGTGGCGGTACTGGACCTCATCAGGCTCGACGGGGGAGAACTGAAGTCCTACACCCTCGCCAATAACGACACCATTCAGATAGTCGATCCGCTCGACGACCCAGGGTCTCAGGTCCAAGTCGACGTAGCCGTCTCGAACGCGTTGAACGACCTCTTCACGAAGGGGGCTTTCCAGGACCTCAAGATGATCCCCGTCGCTGACGCCCCTGACCCGGAGCTCAGGAAAACGCTCTCGAGTAACTTCGAGAGCTTCTCGAGGAGGTATAACGTGGGTCTCGTAAACGAGGTCCAGCCCGATACGGGCACCCTCATCATAGGGGCTACGGTGATCGGGAGGACCGACCACGAGTTGCCCACCTTTTACAACGAAGTGGAGGAGGGGATGGAGGTCCTCGTCACCAGGCCCGTCGGAGAGCTGACGCCGATAAACGTCCACCTCTGGGTTATGACGGTTCCAGAGCTTCTGGACGCCCTCGAGTCCAGAGGGATCTCGTTGAGAAGGGTAGAGGAGGTGAAGGATAGAGCCTTGAAGCTCATGGCGATCCCCAACTATGCGACCGCGAGGGTCATTTACGATCATCTCCCCGAGTTCGGTAGGCCCTTCGATAAGGAATCCCACATAGCTATGACCACCGACGTGACGGGGCCGGGGATCTTCGTCGTTAAGGAGTTTGCGGAGAAGGCCAGGGTGGACGTGGAGCTACACGAAATTCCGGTGATCGACAGGGACATCTGCGAGTTCGCCACGGAGAACTTCATCATCCCTAATTCCACAGCCGGAACGAACGGGGCCACGGTGATTTTCGCCTCGAGGAGAGTGGTCGATGAGGTGGCCCAGGAGTTGGAAAGGGAGGGGCTGGAACCTAGGGTCATAGGTAAGGTGCTTAGGAAGGGAAACGGGACGGTTTACGTGGAGAGGGAATTGCTTAAGCTGATTCATAGGGAGAACATACTGAAGCACTTCAAGGTTGTGGAAAATTAGTTCGCTAACCTTTATTTGCCGAAGGCCGCGAACCGCTTCAGCCTAGAGACCTCCTCCCTGAGCCTCTCCACTTCCGTCTTCAGGAAGCGGAGCTCCGCCTCGTGGAGCTCCACGGACTTCCTCAACCCGTCTATCGTCTCCGTTCCTCCAGGCTCCTTGAACCTCACCTTGTTGTTCCCGACTTCCTCCACGTAGCCAAACCTCGCCAGGTCCTTAACGTAGGATCTGGCTGTCTTCTCGGACACGCGAAGTTGGAGGGCCAAGTCCGTAACGCTTATCTCGCCGGAGGACTTGACTATCCTAAGGGTCTCTTGGAGCCTAGGTGTCAGCTCCACGGGGGAGATCTTGGCCGTGTCCCAGCTTAAAAGCGGGTGAATCCCGTATTACGTATGGCCCTGTTCCTAGATGAGACCGACGTGGAGTCCCTGCTGAGCTTCAGGGACGTCTACGAGTCCCTAAGGAGGTTTTTCATGTTAGAGGATCAGGGCCTCGCCGTCAACACGGAAAGGGTGAGGACCGCTTCGCACGGCACGGTGCTCACGTACCAGGCCGCTGCCGCCCAGGGGATCTTCGGGTTCAAGACCTTCATATCGGGTTCGTTCCTGGGAGCACTCTTCAACAGCCAGGGCGAGCTCCTCCTTTTAGCGTCTTCGGATTACTTGACCAGGGTGAGGACAGGGGTTCTGGCCGTGCTGGCCTCAGACCTGATGAAGGGTGATTACGGGGAGGTCTGCGTGGTCGGGTTGGGGAGGCAGGGAAGCTTCGCCGTGAAGGCCTTCAACGAGCTTAAGGGGATCGAGCCTAAGGCGACCGCGAAGACTCAGGCTGGAGTGAATAGGGGCTTGGAGAACCTCAAGGCCATAGGGGCTGAGGCCAGGGTGGTCAACTTAGCGGAGTGCGTGAATGGCAGTGACGTGGTGGTCACCCTCACCAACTCCAAGGAGCCCTTCCTTAAGGCGGAGAGCCTAAGACGGGGGGCTCACGTGAACGCGATGGGGAGCAACCTGCCTGAGAGGGCTGAGCTGTTCGCTGACGTGGTCAAGAGGGCGTCAGTGATAGCTGTGGAGTCGGTGAGCCAAGCCCTGAGGGAGGCCGGGGATTTGATACTGGCAAAGAAGCTGGGCATGCTGGACGAGAGCAAGTTAATCCCCTTCTCCGCCGTGGTCGCGGGGAAGTGGACGAGGAAGGGTGACGACGAGTTCACCCTGTTCAAGTCCGTGGGCGTCGGCCTCCTGGACCTGGCAACCCTGGCTCTCCTTTACGATAAGGCTAAGAAGCTCGGTGTAGGGAAGGAGGTTCCCCTGAGCCTCAAGTGGTCGCCGAGGGGTAATGGGGGTCACGGACCTCTAACGCCTTAGATCCTCGCCTTTAGGGCGTTAACGGAACGGGTAAAGTTATGGGTAACACCAGCTATTTCTCGCTCAGAACGGCTATGGTCTCCAGGATCGGCAGGGAGGTCGAGCTCTCCCCGGTGGAGCTCGGCTCCCAGACGGCCAAGAGGGTTGAGATAAACCTCGCCTCAGGATCGCCTGACCCGAGGGTGATGCCGGTTAAGGAGATCAAGGAGGCCTACGATTACGTCCTAGAGGAGTTCGGCCCCAAGGCCTTGTTCTACCCAGGTGCAGGGGGTCAGGAGGTACTCGTAAAGGAGGCATGGAACTACGCCGATTTCCTAGGCGTTAAGAGGAGAGCCGGGGACTCCCTGGTGATAACCAGCGGGGCACAGCACGGCATCGAGCTACTCTCACTCTACTTCCTTGACGGTAACGGTAAGATAGCCGTGGAGAACCCGACCTTCGTCGAGACCTTCCAGCCCATGAAGCTCCTCAGCTCCGTAGTCTTCCCCGTAAGCTTAGACTCGAGAGGCATAAGGGTGGACGAGCTGGAGTTCGTGGCCAGGCTAACAAAGCTGGACTTCGTCTACGTCATCCCGAACTGCCACAACCCGGCGGGGGTCAACCTCGCTGAGGAGAGGAAGAAGGAGCTGGTCGAGCTCGCCTCGAAGTACGACTTCTACGTAATCGAGGACGACCCCTACAGGACTATAGCCTGCGGCCTGGGCGAGCCGATAAAGAACTACGACAGGGAGGGGAGGGTGATATACGTCAGCACCTTCAGCAAAGTCCTGGCCCCCGGCCTGAGGGTGGGCTTCTTCATAGCCAACGAGGAGATCGCCCACAAGGTCTCGCTCATGGAGCAGATGGACTTCTCCACCTCGACGGTGAACCAGTACGTGGTCGCCAGGCTCTTACAGCAGAGGGTTCCCCAGGACAGGAGGGGAGGCCTTTACGAGCATTACGGCAGGAAGATGAGGGTTCTGATGGACGAGCTGAGGGACAGGGGGCTCACCGACTTCAACGAGCCGAAGTGCGGGTTCTTCCTCCTCCTCGACTCCCACAAGAGCTCCCGGAGGGTCTTCGAGGAGGCGGTGAAGAGGAGCGTGAGCGTGGTCGACGCCAAGCCGTTCTTCCTCAGGGGAGGGGAGACGATGCTCAGGTTAAGCGTGGCCGTCGAGAACGAGGAGAGAATCAAGGAAGGGGTGAGGAGGCTGAGGGAGGCGGTCGAGGCTGCTTGATTTAAAGAGTTTTCTCTAATAGCAAAACACGTGGGTGAAGTACCGGTCATCTACGCCCCCATTTACATGGATCACAGGGCGGAGGGCTATCATCCCGAGAACCCGGAGAGGGTCAGGAGGGTGCTCGACGCTATAAGGCCTAAGGTGATCGTTGAGCCCCAGCCGGTGAGGAAGGAGGACGCGTTCCTTATTCACGACCCGGATTACGTGGACCTAGTCGAGAAGGAGAGCAGGCTCGGCTACTCCCACCTCGACCCGGACACCTACGTCAACGACAGGACGTTCGAGGCGGCGCTGTACGCCTTGGGAGGGGCCCTCCTGGCTTATGAGGTACAAGGCTTCGCCCTGACCAGGCCGCCCGGCCACCACTCGGGCGTAGCGGGTAAAGCTCTGGGCGGGCCGACGCAGGGGTTCTGCATCTTCAACAACGTGGCCTTCCCGATCAAGAAACTGGGCCTTAAGAGGGTGGCGATAATCGACTTCGACGTCCACCACGGCAACGGTACCCAGGAGATATTCTGGAACGAGCCCGACGTGCTTCACATAGACGTTCACCAGGACCCGAGGACGCTCTATCCCGGGACAGGCTTCCCTGAGGACGTGGGGGGTAAAGGAGCTGAGGGAACTAAGGTCAACTTTGTGCTCCCTCCCGGCTCGGGGGACGACGCTTACTTAGAGCTGTTGCCCATCATCGAGTCCGTACTGGACGACTTCGGGCCGGAAGTCATAGCCTTCTCGGCCGGCTTCGACGCGTTCGAGGGGGACGGGCTGGCCAGGATTAGGGCGACCGAGTCGACCTTCTACGCGTTCGGTAAGCTCGCCAGGAAGGCCAAGAGGTTCTACGCGGTCCTCGAGGGGGGCTACAGCGTCGGCCTGAGCAGGGGGGCTAGGGCGTTCTACGAGGCCCTAAGCGGGGTGGAAGTGGAGTACAAGATCAACCAGAGCCCCTCGGCCCTAATGACCGCCATCAGGGACTTGATAGCCTACGAGAGGAGCATACTGAGGAACTACTGGAAGGTCTAACACTCGTAGTAACACCTCATGGCCAGGTTCACGGCGGCGTTGAGGTCCCTGTCTATCCTCAGCCCGCAATTGGGGCAAAAGAAGACGTGACCCTCCAGTATTCCCTCCCTGTAGCCGCAGTTGGAACAGAGCCTGCTCGACCTGTAGGGGTTCACGAACCTGTACTTCAGTCCCCTCCTGTAGAGCTCCTGCCTGATCGAGTCGGTAGCTATCCTCAGCACTAAAGCGATCCTGTTCTCTATCCCCTTGAGGTTCTCGAGGACAACTATCTTCGGGTCCAGCCCCTCTATGAAGTCCACAGCCCTTTGAACGACCGGCTCGACCTTCTTCCTTATGGTAGTTATCTCCCCCAAGCCCTCAGAGGTGGAGACGACCTTGGCGAACTCCTCCGATATCAGGTTCTCACCGAAGTACCTCTTGGCCACTACCCTCCTCTCCTTGTCTATCGCCACTACCGTGAAGAGGTGCCTGACCCCCACGTCTACCCCTACGACGCTCTGCTCCACAGGGTAAGCGAGGTAGACCTTGATTTCCTTCCCCACCTCGGCTATCGCGTGAACCGGCTCCCCCTCCAGCGGGGGCTCCACGACGGCGTTTAGCCCCTTAAGTAAGTAACTGTTCCCCTGCCTGACCACCTCCACGGGGCCTATCCTAACGACGTCCGATGAGACCACCTGGTAATACAAGCCCTTGGGAACGGTTATGGGCGGAGGCCCGGCCTCGAGGCCCTTCCTCTTCAGGCTGTCGACGTACATGCTGGCGAAGAGAACCTCGTTCCTTATCCTCTCCAGCTCTCCCTTGCTGACGACCTTCGATTCAAATAGTCTCACTTTCATGAGAGATAAATGAGTACTAACTCCTAAAAAACTGTTCAGAATGTTGAATATTGAAAAACTGAAGAAATTATGGTCGGAACGTCCTTAGGCCCTCGAGAGCCTGGAAAGCACGTAGGTGGCTACCTGTACCGGTAGACCTTCCAGCGCCGACAGCCTGCTACTCAAGCTGTCCAGGGTGCTGAGGTTGACCCTCTCCTTGAGGCTTCCGTCGACCCTCTCGTATACCTTGACCACCTTCACCGAGTCCTGAGGCAGTATCGCCTCCGTTACGACGTATTTGGCCTCCCTCTCGCTAGCTTCCGTCCCGTACTCGTCGAAGGCCTTGATAACCCTTTCAGGGACTTCCAACATCATTTACCTTACCTCGTGTTTTAACTTGTCCTCTGTCCTTTTAAATCCGACCGCGGTAATCTCTATAGTCAATTTACAAATGTTTATACAAGCTTATACCTTTGACGGCGGTATTTCGGTCACCGTCCCCTCAACGACCCTCTCCCCTAGGCCTAAGTATAGCCTGAGCGTGGAGGAAAAGACGTAACCTTCGTGCCTGTAAACGGCGTAATACTCGTCCACTTCCCTGGCCCTGGCCCTGTTGTGATAGCTGAGGTAATACACCGACGGGCCGTAGACCTCGTCGTAGGCCAATAGGGCGGAGTTGAGGCTTGAGGCGTACTGCATAAGCTCGACGGAGACCTTCGAGTAAGCCTCCAGCGGGGGAAGGCCTTCCTCAACGAGTCCGACTATCCCCTGGAAGTAAAGGAAGCTGTCGGTAGCTGGGTACATTGGCTGAGGGAAGGCCTTCCTCATGATCGAGCCGTTGTGGACGAAGAAGAGGTCGTAGTTCCTCGCCCTGGCGTGATAGGGGTGGTTGTTGGTTAAGGCGTACAAGAACCTCCTCCCTTGCCTCACGTGCATTACCCCCACGGCCTTCCTTCCCTGAATGGTCTTGATCACGCTATCGAAGAGGGGATCCCTGAAGATTGGGACCTTAGTCCTGTAAACGAGGCTCCTCCACTCCCCGTCGACCTGGAAGTAAACCGCTACCCCCCAACCGTCCGCGTGGGAGCCGAGGCTGAAGAAGGGGTCGCTCTGAGCGCTCTTCCTCAACGCCTCAGCGAACTTGGGGTCGAACGACTCGGTGTTGAATGCCAGGAGCCTACACATTGAGCCTCATCCCGTCGTGGGCCACCCTCGCCCCCACGGAGGCCTCGATTATCTCCGCCTCAAGCCAGGAGGGGATGTGGGTGAGGACGAGCTTCTCCCTCGGGATCAGGCCGAGCAGTTCCCTGACTCCGGTGTGGCCCCAACTGTCGCAACCAGTAACGCAAGAGGCCTCGTGAACGACCAGGTCCGCGTCCCTGGCCTCCTCCAGGATCGTCTCGCAGGGCTCCGTCGTGTCACCTGAATACAGGACCCTCCTTCTGCCGTCAGTCACCACGTAAGCCACCGCGTGGATCGAGTGGCACGCCTTAACGGAGTAGACCTCCAGGTCCCCGACCTTAGCTTTCGGCAGCTCAGCCTCTTCGACCTCCGCGCTCACGTTGTTCCCCGCTAACTTCACCGCCTCGAGGACGCTCCTCAGTCCCGGAGGTGAGTAGACCTTCAGGGTCGGGAGTCCCTTGAGCTTCCTCACGACCAAGTGGTCGAGGAGGCCCGAGAAGTGGTCCACGTGGAGGTGGGTGACGAACAGGGTCTGTACGTCCAGGGCGTTGAGGTCCTCCAGGCGGTAGTTCGCCCCAGACCCCATATCGAGGACGATCTTCGTAGTCCCAGAGCTGACTAGGAGGCCAGACTTGAACCTCTTACTGCCCAAGGTGGAGCCCGCCCCCGTGCCGAGGAAGGTCAGCTCCATCCTAATCCCCTCACATGTCGTCCCTTTCGGTTATGTCGGGGATATCACATAACCCCCCGCATTCGTGGTCCTCGTCCTCGTGGAAGTCGTTAAGCCGCAGCTTACCCTTCACCCTCCCTGGCCTCTTGGAAGCCTTTGTCAACCTACCTTCACTAAAGGCTCTAAAACGCATTCGAGGTTTATCACTTTCTGCCCGGAGCTTCCGTTTATCTTTTCTTACAACCTCCTTGTGAGAACCTATGGGTTGAAGCTGTCTGAACTTAAACACTGGTATTGAACCCTCACCTTTAGCAAGGGTTTGACGTCTCCTCAAGACAAGAACTCTGAGGCACCTGCGAGGTATGTAGGTCGATAATTAATCACAATAAATGAGCTGAGGCGGATACATTAAACATTAGTAACTTATTCAAAACATAAATCATGCGTCAAAAAACTTACTTAATATAAAAATGTAAGCTGATTCATACTTTGTTTATTTAAGATAAGTGTGGGAAGTAAGAAAAACGGCCATTCCTTGCTGAAAGTAGTTGGACCGGTTGTCCGCTTTGATATCCTGGAAGTTATTGGGTAGGCGTAGCGCCTTGACTGGGACCACTCGGAGGTTGACCGCCCGGTCCCATCGTATTCAGTAATTTCCCTAAGCCCATGTACGTAAGTATGAACCCAATAAACGCTACGAACGGGATTACTGATCCTATGGCTATAAGAATTCCACCGTTCCTTATGTTGCCTACATTGTAAATTTGTCCTACTCTCCTAACCGCTAATCCTATTAAGATAAGTCCTATTATTATTAAAATCGCACCAATGATATCAATAAGTGGTATGATTGCTAAAATTACTCCTATAATCCATAAGGTAGTACCCGTAACTCCGCCTACGTCTTTACCTGTGGCTTCTAATCCACGAAAGCCAGAGCGTAATCTCAATACAGAAAGTATAGTGAATACTAACGCGATTATTTCTAAGATTGTAACTCCTGCCAGTGATCCTATATATGCTGATGATAAGGAGTATGGAGATGTTAAACTACTTAAGATAATAGGTAGTAACGCAAAAGAGAGTATGATTGCGATACCAAGTAAAATATCAGCTATTATTGCATACAATGATCCCGATCGCAAATCTTGTAGCGCTTTGACTTCAGGACTTGACATTATTCACCAAATTAATCTCTTATTACCTCCTAAATAATAAATATTGCGGATATAAGCATTGGGAAATCTAAAGTAGAGTGAGCGATAGAAATTATATTTTGATATTACCTGTAAATTATAGTGGCTATATCAGATAAAACGAATATCTTTTATCTTATACCTGTAAAAAATACCGAATTCATATATTAAATCAAGCTGGAAAAAAATGTAATCAAATTTTATATAAATTTAGGATTTCAAAGACATGTTTATTTACTATGATTTGACCTATCTAAAACGAAACTTAATATCTTTATGAAAGTAGGAATTCTATTAATATATATGCTAGGGAATTGATGGTGTCCAGAAAGTGTGAAGACTGAATGATCAAGGCATGAAAAGGTAAGAGTTCCCGCTTTCCACCAAGTCAATTATCCATCTGAGGTTGACGGGATAGAACTTAGTCAGGTCCACTCCGACGTTTATTTTCTTAGTTTGTCTGTCAAAAAAAGGGTACTCCTTAAGCTTGTTGTTGTGGACGTGGCCGTGAACGTTCCATTCGGCAACGTTCAACGGATAATGGGAAAGGACGAACTTAACTTTCCCGTAGCTTATCTCTAAAGATTCCGGTCCTATACCTGGAGGGTCGTGATTACCTTGTATTAATGTCTTCTTCCCCTTAAGTCTCCCCAGGTAATTCTCAGGATTCGAGAAAGAGAAGTCGCCCAGTATGAAAACCTTGTCGTTGGGCGAAACTAACTCGTTCCATCTCTCTTCTAGGAACTCGTCCATTTCCTTAACCTTCGTGAACGGGCGGGCTGAGTACTTGATGATGTTCTCGTGTCCGAAGTGATGATCGGCCGTGAGCCAAATGTTGTCCAGCTCTACCCTGCTCAAGCTGAGTCTGAGCATCCTCTTCCTGTATTCCAAATACGTCGTCCTGAGTTCCTCTTTAGAAAGGGCCTCCGACCTGTTTAAGATCTTTCCGGTTAGGGTATCATACTCGTACCTTATTTTACCTTTGCGCAGTAAAGTTATCCTCATCGCGGTGCCTTTGAAGAGGAAATTGTTGAGCTTAGTTAGCAGTTCCCTGGGCACGACTTCCTCCGGGTTCTTATGAGATCGGAAAGACAAGGCCGCGTGAAACCAAAGGTTCTCGTTGTACTTCCCTACATCTGGCCTTTCTACTATCACCGGCTTCAAGGCCTTGTACACCTCGTCCCTGAAGGATCTGAGCCCCTCAGACGGGATTATCCTCAGGGCGACAACGTAGCCCCTTCCTCCTTTCCTAATTTCTATCCCGTCGTAAAAGAATTGAAACTGCTCACTATCGTAGCTCTTGCCGATGTCGGCCACAGTCTGAATTATTCTGTAGTCCTTGACCTTCGGCGCGAAGTTGTAGACTAACGTGATGTGCGGTACTCTGTGTAGCTTCAGGCCATGATAAGACCTCAATTCCCTAATTAGGGACCTCAATTTGTATTTCTCTAGGATCGGTCTTATTTCCAAAAGATAATCATATTCTCCCCTCGACGAATTTCTAAAGGCTTCTTGGGATCTAGTCTCCCTTCCTCGTCCAAGTAATTTTTTAAGAAAATCCAACAAGTCCCTTGAGCTTACCGAATTGTCGCAGGTTAAATCTGTTTCGACCCGATTAAACCGGTTGGAGACCATCGTTCTCCTATGGCGTTTAAGGAACTGTCGACAAGGAACAGGCGAAAATTTCCCGTCGTTACTTCATACTAATGGGTTTATCATTCTCTACGGAATTAATCTGTCTAGATATTCCGCGACCTCCTTAGCGGTGGGTCTTACCGAGGGGTTAGACCGAACCGAAGCGTCGCTCTCGTTATATCATCGTGGGATTGGTATCACACGCTCAGCTAGGGCTCGAAGAGTCTCGATCCCGTCGTGTGCATGAACCTCTCGACTTCCTCCCACGTTGGCCCCAAGGCCCCGTAACTAGTGACGGATATCCCCGCGATCGCGTTAGCCCTCCTGACCGCCTCTTCCAGCTCCAGGCCTTTGTCCAGGAAGACTGCCAGGGCGGCGTTGAAGACGTCCCCGGCGCCGGTCTCATCAACGGGCTCCACCTTTAAGGCGTCGAACCTGAACCTCTTGCCCTCTCTCGTCACGACCAGCACCCCTCTGTCGCCTAAGGTGACAACTGTGGCTAGCCTGGACTTCTTAGCGAGCCTCTCGGCGGCCAGCGAGACCTCATTCGTGCCGGCCAGCTCCGTAGCCTCCACCTCGTTAGGGGTCAGTATGTCGGCGAGCTCCAGGACGCTGTAGTCCTTGAGCCTGGCCGGAGCCGGGTTGAGGATCTTAAGGCCGTCGAACTCGTTCAGGGCGTACTTGACCGTTTCCTCCGGGATCTCGAGCTGGGTGAGCAAGACGTTACCCCATTCCAGGCTGTCCCCAACGTCCTCCGGCTTCAGGGCGTAGTTAGCTCCCGGCTCGACGACTATCATGTTCCTTCCTCTCACATCTACGAAAATTATCGCCTTTCCCGTCGGGATCCCGGTCTTCACTTTAACCCACTTTACTTCCAATCCCTCGTTCCTCCAGAACTCCAGAGCGGTCTTGCCCGAACTGTCGTCGCCCACGGCTGAGACCAACGCCACGTCGCCCCTCAGTCTCCTAGCAGAAACGGCCTGGTTCGAGCCTTTCCCACCGTGGGCCGAGAACGTCCTTAGGGCTCTCACGGTCTCCCCGGGCTTCGGGAGATCCTCAACCACCACGAAGTAGTCCACGTTGTAACTCCCTATGACCAGAATCAACTCGTGAGCCTCCTTACCTTCCTCTCCAGCTCTCCAACTGTTGAAGCGAAGAGGACTAAGACCCCTTTGTATATTAGGGCGTCGCCGTAAAGGCCTGAGGCCGTCAGCCTTATCCTGCCTTCGCTTCCGGCCTTCAGGATCGAGGCGTTGATGGGCGTCACCATGGCGTAGGGGTAGCCTATGCCCTTGAGGGCTTCCACCCCGGGTTTAACTAAGGAGTTGACTCCCTTGAACTCGTAGCCGTGGTATTTGACGTGGACTAAAGCGTAAGGGGAGCCGAAGCTTACGTTAAGGTTCAGCCTCTCGTCGTCGCCGCTTATCTCCTTCAGGAAGTGGAACAGGTAAACGGCGGGTCTAGTGAACCCTAGCTTGAGGAGGCCGTAGAGCGCCCCAGCGACCTCCCACTCGCTCAACTGCGCCTCAGCTCTGAAACCCTTGTAAACGATCAGGCCGCCCTCGACCTTGACGCAATTGTTTCCCTTCCCCACGCATATCGGGAGCTCTGGACCCTCTATCTCGATGACGCCGCCTTCCTCCCTGACCGGGCAATCGTTGTAGCCTAAGGCCTCCGACCATTTGTAGAACTCGCTGGGGCACCCCATAAGCTCAGGAGTTCCTCGCGCCTAATTACGTTTAACCGGCTTAAGGCGAACGGAGACCTAAAGGGCCCCGCTCCTCTCCGTTTTGACCCAGACCTTCTTCGCCCCCCTCACTTCCATGAGGACGGCCATCGCGTTGAGGCCGGCCAGGAGGTTCATGAGGATGGGTGTGATGAACGCGAAGGGTAGGCCTATCATGTGCCTCCTCGTTATTACGAGAGCGACGATGAAGGCCATGAAGCCCGCCACAGACGCTATCACCTCCGCCCACAGTATCTGGAAGTCGTAGGCGTAGAGTCCCAGGAGCGAAGTTACGGGGTACAAGGCCGTCATTACCGGGCTGGCGAAGGTCATGAGGGAGTCGAGCTTCCACAGGTTGAGGCCTCCTTTAATTGACGTGCTGATGAGCTCGAGGTTGCCCCTGTACCACCTAAGCCTTTGCTTCACGAGCCACGAGAACCTGGGAACGACCTCTTTCATAACCGCCACGTCGTTCACGTACTCCACCCTGTAGCCCATCGAGTAAATCTTGTAGGACAGATCCGCGTCCTCCGTGAGCGCGTTCTCGTTAAAGCCGTTCAAAGAATTGATTACGTCCTTCAAGACGAAGCTCCCCGTGCCCTCCAACCTAACGAAGAGGCCCAGCCTGGCCCTGCCCATCAGCGTGTACTCGTAAAGCAACTCCTCCAGGGCGGCCAACCTCGCCACCAGGCTCTCCCTAGCGTTGAGCGGAAGCACCTTAACCTGAGCCGCCACCGCGCCTTTGGCGAACCTAGCTGCCACTGAAGATAAGAGGTCGAGGGAGGGGACGGAGTCAGCGTCCATGATCCCGATCACGTTGCCTCTAGCGACCTTGAGGGCCTCGTTTATCGCCCTGGACTTACCGTTGAGTACCTTGGAGGGCGGGAGCTTCATGCACCTTATGTTCTGGTACGACCTCGCGTAGCCCTCGCAGACCTCATAAGTCCTATCCGCGGAGGAGTCCTCCACCACCAGGACCTCATAGCTGTCCTTGTCGTACTGCTGATGGGCCAACCTCTCCAAGAGCCTACCCAAGACCTTCTCCTCGTTTTTGGCAGGTACGATGAGGGTGAACGTGATGCCACCGTTGAGTCTGGGATTGGACTCCTTAACGGCGAGTCCTAAGAGGGCCAAGGACGCGTTGTAGATCCCCCATTCCGACACTATGGCGGCCAAAGTCGCTATTATGTACTCCAGCATTATCTAGTCTTATGGTATCTAGTTGCCCATGGGTTAAATTGTTACAGGACTTCCGTTTCCCGATATTACTCCGCTAGATTGAGCGAGTCCATTTGAGACGGGTCTTACCGAGACGCGAGGGGCTTCGCCCTAAATTCGCTCTCCATTAAGCTCTAAAGTAGCGAACCTAAGGTGAGATACCTATTAGGCGACTATGAGAAGAAAGGGGAAACGCTGAAAGGTTTAGGGAAGTTCTTCATATTCTCGCTGGACGACCCGTTCCACCTGACAACACTAACGGGCTTAGCGATCTACGCGATAGGGAAGGTCAGGGAGAGATCGACCAATTACGGCTTGAGGATGTTCGCCGTGGACTACTCCCTGCTCAAGCTGGAACTGAGGGACGTGTTGCTCGACTTCCACTCCTGCCGTCTTTAGTCGACCTCGGGAGTCCGAACCTCATATCCGTTTTTGTCCATTTCATTTAATACGGCGAGGCCGAGTATTCTGACTGTTGGAGATAACCCCTTTAGGTTTCGAAAGCTTGGGGGCTAGGTCTCAGGCGACCCTGGTAGAGACTAAGGACGTGAGGGTGCTGATAGACCCGGCCGTCTCACTGGCTCCCAGGAGGTTCGGCCTCCCTCCCCACCAGTTGGAGGTGGACGCCCTGACTGAGATAGCGAAGAGGATAACGGAGGTCGCCAAGGACGTCGACGTGATTGTAGTGACTCATTATCACTACGACCATCACGATCCAGGCTGGGTGGTTCCGAAGGAGATATACAGGGACAAGATCGTGATAATCAAGGACCCCGCCAACATGATAAACCCTAGCCAGAAGTTCAGGAGGGCCCCTAGGTTCCTTAAGGCCATTCAGGGGTTGCCCAAGAGGATCGAGATCGGAGACGGCAGGAGTTTCGCCTTCGGCTCCACGAAGGTAATGATTTCCAACGCCGTCCCTCACGGCAACGATGAGAGGCTGGGTTACGTCATTCAGGTCGCAGTAAAGGACAAGGATGGCTCCGTGTTGTTCACCTCTGACATTGAGGGCGCCCCGAAGGAAGAGCACGTGAAGTTCACGGAGGAGGTGGAACCCAACGCGTTGATCGTTGACGGACCATTGAGCTACCTTCTCGGCAGGGCTTTGAGCGAGGAAGACCTGGATAGGGGGATAAAGAACTTGGAGAGGATGATGAAGAAAGGGCTTCAATGGGCCGTAATAGACCACCACGTGCTGAGGGACCCGAACTACGAGAGCGTCCTTAAGCCGGTAATAGAATACGCGAGATCCGTCGGAGTCAAGGTCTTGAAGGCCTCGGACCTCCTGGGGGTCGAGCCCAAGCTCCTGGAGATGCACAGGAGGGAGCTGTTCGAGAAGGACTACAGGCCCGCGAAAGTGCCCAGGGGGCTCGCCCAGCTCCTCAACGCGGGGGAAAGTTAGGGGATCAGCCGGGCACCACCGCGCCTATTAACGCGGATAAGGCGTAGCCCACCAAGTAACTTATCAGTAGAGCTAAGGCTCCAGTTACCACCTGCTCGAAAGCTCCCCTCCAGGGCCTGAGCCCGGTGTACTTCGTGGACAAAACGCCGAATACCGCCAGGGTCGCAAGGGTGAGGGCGACCGCGGCGTAACCCGCTAGGATCACGTTCTGGAGGCCCAACAAGTAGCCCACGAGGACAGGTGCCGTCGGTACGAGACCGCCTATTAACATGTAAACGAACATTATAAGGCCGAGCTTCACGGGACTCTCGAACTCCTCGGGGAACACCTTCAGCTCGTGGATCATCATCTCGTTGAGGACTACGTCCTCGTTCTTGAACAGGACGCTCGCTATCCTCTCGGCATCCTCCTCGCTGAGGCCCTTGTTCATGTAGAATTCCTTGAGTTCGTTCAGCTCTTTGTTCGGATACTTCCTTATCTCTCTCCTCTCCTTCTCTATCTCGTTGTTGAAGATCTGCATCCTGACCCTGGTTGAGATGTACTCGCCTATACCCATCGATATAGCGGCCCCGAAAAGAGCTATCAGCGCGGAGATCAGCACTAGCTTGAAGTCCCCGGAGCTGAAGCCGATGGCCCCCAGAACTATTGAGCCCACGGTTATGAGGCCGTCCTGGATCCCGAAGACGATCGTCCTGAACTTGTCGGCCTCGGACGTGTAGTGAACCTCGCTGGTCTCCGCCTGAAGCGGGTCTCTCTCTCCCTTCATGGGCGTTGGGCAGAACTTTAGAATTTATTTTTATCTAGTAATACGAAAAGTCGTAAGTAAAATTTCGATCAACTCACCGAAGCCCTTAAGTTTGGACGACCCTGTAAACGTCCCCTTCCTTCCTCAACAACTTGGAGTAGACGCCCCACTCGGTCAGGATTATCTCCAAGTCGTACTCCCCGCCGGGACCGCTGTAATCGGGGAAGCCCTTCCTCTCTAACTCGTCCTGGAGTTGCTTGACCGTGAAGGACTTAAGCTCCACGGCGGTCTTAAAGGGCTCGACACCCGTCAGGCTCTCCCTCAATAATTCCTTCCTCTTCTCGATGTTACCCTTGATGAACTCTAGTCCCTTGTCGGTTATAGATATCATCCCGTCCCCCACGGTCACGAAGCCCATCGCGGCTGCGGCGTAAACTATGGGCATGAAGTCGTCCAGGTCGACCTCGAGTTCCTCCTCTACCTTGTAAATGTCTGACACTCCCCCGAAGGAGTTATGGAGGGTCAAGAGGAGCCCCAGGAGGTCTGCGACCCTAGCCATAGGGTGAATTATGCGTTCTGACATGACTTTCCGTCTGAGCCCTTAGTATTGAGCTTCGAGGAATTAAAGTGTTCTTCGGTTACTTTTCCTCTTACTAAAGTAAACTATCAAGAACGTCAAGGGAAACGCCCCGAAGGCCAGGAACGAAAGGACGTCCAGCGCGGTTATCCAGGCGTCGGTGCCAAAACGTTCGTAGGCACTCACATGGGCCGGGTCGAAGAGGGTGGCGAGCAATAGGAAGTTCAGGACGAGCGCCAAGTACCTGAACGGCTTCCTGTCGAACAGAGCCAGCGAGAGGAGGAGCAAAGCGACCTCGAGGGCGGTCCCGACCGTGAGGAAAAGGGGGACAACGCCGTAAAGCATATAGCCGCCAATCGCCAAAGAGATCGCTGAGCCGGCCAACGCGAGCCTCACCAGCTCCATCGAGTTGCGCTTTGAGAACTCTTCCTAATTAACATCGACTCCGATTTGGTTGAGGAAAGATCCTTTCCTCGTCCCGATGAATGACATCGCCTTCCGAAGCGTGCGGCGAAAGTAACCCTTTATCCACGGAGCGAAATTATAGGCTGGGATCCTCGTATTCCACAGGGTCCTTCAGGCCGTTTATCTTGAACGCCCACTTCCTCATGTAGCACGGGCCGCACCTGCCGCAGTGCTTCTCTCCCCCTTCGTAACAGCTCCAGGTCAGGTGGAGGGGAGCCCCTATCTCTACGCCGAGCCTCACTATCTCGTGCTTGACCAGGTTACCCACCGGCATTAGGAGCTCGACTTTCTTGTTAGGCCTGACGGCGTAGGGTGCGACCTTAGAAAGCATCCTAACGAACTCCATCTCGTTATCCGGATAAGCCCCCGACTCCTCCAGGTTCACGCCTGAGACCACGGCGTCGAAGTTGTAGGCCTCAGCTATCGCTATGGCTACGGAGTAGAACACGAGGTTCCTGGCGGGGACCCACTCATGTGCGAACTCCGCCCCCGCCTCACCCTTCCTCTCCTTCGAGACCTCGCCTTCCCCCTTGAGCAGGTTGGTGTGGCCGATCATCCTGAAGAGGTCGGTGCTTATCTCGATGAGAGGCACGTTCAGGTACTCCGCGATCTTCCTCACCGCCTCCCTCTCCCTCTCCTCGGCCTTATGGTGGTAGTTGAAGTGTAACAACGTCACCTCCCAGCCCTCCCTCAAGAGCTTCGTTGCAGCCACGGTCGAGTCTAGGCCACCGCTGGCTATGACCAGCGCCCTCTTACGCTCGGGCTTAGGCAGGAGCTCTGACTTAGTCACGTTCTTGTTTACGTCGACCTCGTACACGCTGTAGGGTTCTAACTTAGTCACGTTCTTGGGCTCGTTCGGACTCACCTGGAAATAGCTGTCCAGGGAGGTGAAGAAGAACGCCTCGAGTTCAGGGTCGTACATCATGTAAAGGGGCTTGAAGTTCTGCGCCAGGAAGATCCTGTCGGGCCTCCGCTTGTCGGCGATCACCAACGCGAAGCTGCCCCTGACTTCGTTGAGTGCCTTAACCAAGCCCTCCAAGCTCCCGTCCCAGACCTTGTCGAGGAACGGAGGCAGTACCGCCGAGTCTATCCTGGAGGCCCTCTTGAGCTCGTATTTTCTCTCCAGCTCCGCATCGTTCGCTACTATGCCGTTGTGAGAGACTACGTACCTGCTCCCCTCGAAGGGCTGTATGTCCGTCTGTTTCTTGAACCTCACGTACTCCGTCGTGGGCTCGGCCCTGTTGTTCGCGACAACGACTCTGGACCTCTCGTTCAACAACCCCCTTACCTCGTCCTTGTGCTCGGAGAACCTGCCGATTCCCCTGACTCCCCTAACGCTTCCGTCCTCGTCCACTACCACGACCCCGAAGCTGTCCCTTCCCCTGTCCTCAGCCCTAGTTAGGATCTCTATTAGCCTCTCCTCGACCTCCTTGTACTTCTTCGGGTTCAGGAGTAGCGCCCCGCTTACGCTACACACTTCGTTTTTAACGAGGTAACTCAACTAAAAAGCGAGTTGGACGTTATCCAGACGGTTGAGGAACGCCTGTCCTACTTCGGAGCCAAGATCGCTCACATCCACAGGGAGACGTCCTTGGATCCCGACCCTGGACCCGAGGTGTCAGAGCTCAACGTGAGCCCCAAGATCAAGGCCGCCTTAGAGAGGCTGGGGATAAAGAGGCTCTACAAGTATCAGGCTGAGGCCTTAAACCTGATTCTGTCCGAGAGGAACGTCCTAATAGTCTCCGGCACGGGAACGGGGAAAACCGAGGCGTTTCTCATCCCCCTGCTGGAGCTGGCTTTGAAAAACGCGGAGAGGAGCGTCTTAATATACCCCACTAAGGCCCTCGGGAGGGATCAGCTGGCCAGGATCTCGAGGTTCGCCAAGGAGCTGGGCCTAAGCGTTGGGGTCTTCGACGGGGACACGAAGAGCGAGGAGCGAAGGAGGTTGAGCGAACACCCTCCCGAGTTCCTCATAACGACGCCTGACATGCTCCACGTCGGCTTACCCCTGAGCGAAAGGTATAGGAAGCTCATAAGGGAAGCTCAGCATTTCGTGTTCGACGAGGTTCACGTATACGATGGGGTCTTAGCGTCTCACCTTAGGGCTCTCTCTGAGAGGATAAGGTCGTTCGACGAGGCCCATATAATCGGGGCGAGCGCCACCATAGGGACTACGGAGACTACCTTCTACGAGTTGTTCGGCACGGACGGCGTGATCCTGAGGGGTTCCCCCAGGAGGAAGGGGATGGCCGTTCACGTCCTGGTTAACATAGGCCCTGCCAGCAGGTGGACGATAGCGGCTTACCTCATGGCGACCCTCATAAGGCTCGGACTCAGGACGATCGCCTTCGTTGACTCGCAGCAGATGGCGGAGGTGGCGGCGAAGCTGCTGGAGAGGTTCGGCGTTAACGTACCGGTCCACAGGGCTGGACTGAGGAGCGAGGAGAGGGTAGAGATAGAGAGGGGGCTGAAGGCGGGAACCCTGAGCGGGGTGGTTGCTACCCCAACTCTCGAGCTGGGCATAGACATAGGGGACTTGGACGCGGCGATAATGGTTACCAACCCGCCGTCCTTCGCCAAGTACCTTCAGAGGGCTGGAAGGGTAGGGAGAAGGGACAGGGTAGGCTACGTCTTCACCCTCCTTGGGGAAGACCCCATAGACAGCTACTTCCTCAGGAACCCCCAGGCCTTCTTCAAAAGGGAGCTCCTCCCGCCCAGGGTCGAGACCTCCAACGAAGAGGTCCTAAGGGCTCACGCCGCAGCTTACTTGGCCGAAAAGCTCAGGGTCTCGCTGAGTTCGATCCCACCCGAGTGGGCCTCCGCTATTAGGAAATTGGGGGACGAAGGATTGGCCAGAATCACGGACGACACCGCCTTCCCCACGCCAGCCGCGTTCGGTTACGTGAGGACGCTGAAGCTAAGGGGGACCGGCCCACTAGTCTCGCTCTATCACGGCGACAGGAAGATAGGCGAGAGGGAGCTCCCGGTTGCCCTTTACGACGTGTATCCGAGGGCGATTTACTACTCCAACAAGAGGACTTTCGTCGTCAAGTCGTTAGACCTGGACAAGCTCAGGGCGGATCTCGAGTTCGCGGGTGAGGTGGGGTACTACACCAGGCCGATGTACTCCCTTCACTTGGAGGAAGTCCACCCCATAATGGAAAGAAAGACGACGGAAGGGCTTAGGATAACCTACGCCAAGGTCAAGGTTAGGGAGGAGGTCAACGGGTTCTTCAAGTACTCGATAGGCGGGAAGGATGAGAGACCCGTGGAGGAAGAGCTTTACGACGAACCCATAGTCTTCTCGTATTGGACCAAGGGGATAGTCACGGTCTTCCCTTACCTGGAGGGGTTTACCGAGGTCGACGCCCTCGAGGCGTATCACGCGACGGAGCACGTCCTGATTTCCGCCGCGAGGGTCGCCGCCGGGGCGGGACAGACGGACCTCATGGGGATTAGCTACCCCTCCGGGCACGTGGCCATAATGGACTCAGCCATAGGCGGTTCTGGGGTCGCCAAGTTGCTTTACGAGAGGTTCGAGGTCGCCAGGAGGGTGGCCATAGACATACTTTCCAAATGCACTTGCGAAGACGGCTGTCCCAACTGCGTCTATTCGCCCTATTGTGGAAGCGGTAACAAATACCTTTCTAGGAAGAAGTCATTAAAGCTCTTAACCTCTATAAACGCAAGTAACCACGACGAGGAGATCTGGGGCAATCCGGTGGTTTGAATGCCCGCTAACGATAATAGCCTGGAGCTGGCGTTCTACGGCCTCCTTAACAAGACGAGGTTTGGGCCGTTCCCGAAAAAGGTCGTCAAGGTCTCCAGCGAGAGCGACTTCAAGGAGGAAGGCGTTCCCAGATTCGAGAACTTCAGGGGCGCCCCCGGGGAGGTCGTTTACGACCTCAGGGACTTCAAGGGGATAGTGTCTTGGGACGATACTACCGTCACCGTGAGGGCTGGGACTACCTGGGAGGAAGTGATCTCCCAATTCCCTGACGTGGCCTCTTACTCTGTCGCCGAGTTCTCGGTGGGGGGTTCCCTTTATTTCGGAGACCCCATTTTCGGGCTCAACGAGTTCAGGTCGCTTAAGTCCGCGCTCGCGGAGGTGACTTACTTCAAGGACGGCTCGGTGAAGACGGGACAGTACGAGGACGGCGGTATCCCCCTATTTATTCGGATTAAGAGGGAGAAAACTAAACTGATTTGGAAGGAGCTGATAACAAGAAACTTCAAGGACATCATCTCGCTCAGTGACGCTATTCTAACCGCGCACGTGGCGCCCTTCAGGAGTCTAGAGGTATGGAAGACCGGTGATACCTTTCGTGTGATTGCCGTCTACACGCCCATCAGGGAGAGCCTCGTTGGTGCCGTTCTGTCCGCGCTCACGGGATGGACCGAGACGAGGCCGACCGGCCCCGAGTCCTTGAAGGGATTGGGATGGCCCCTTTACTGGTATTTCGGGATTACACAACTGAACGAGTTTCCGTCGCTTGAAAGAATTCTTGCGGACCCCGACGTCGCCGCTGTCCTAAGACTCGAAAGAACGAGAATGTGGGTCTCCTTATTCTCGTTCAAGCCCCTTAAGTTACCTCCTAGCTTGGCGCTAACGCCTTACAGCGACGCCCCGGAAACGGAGGCCTTCACGACTGGTTGTGTTTTGTGCGGGAAGTGCGTAAGCGTGTGTCCCCATGCGGAGTTGAAACGGAGCTTCGCGTATTCGCCCATGGGGTTCTTCGCGCTCTACTCGGCTTCGGGCCTTGACGTAAGTGACGTGGCGACTTGTGAGTTCTGCGGTATCTGCGAGAACGTGTGCCCAGTTAAACTGCCTATTCTGAGCTATTACTCCACGAAAGCCAAGTTCAGGGAACCGCAAGGACCTCTACAGGAAGAGGGGATGATTAAGGACGTCGTCCTGGTCGTCACCGCAGATACCAAGGACCTCCTGAAGGACGAGATAGAGGGCAC
The DNA here is from genome assembly GCA_000389735.1 of Sulfolobales archaeon Acd1. GTDB lineage: Archaea > Thermoproteota > Thermoprotei_A > Sulfolobales > Sulfolobaceae > Acd1. Next base: position 64,501 of record APJY01000001.1, read on the forward strand.
CTTAGTGTACCTCGGGGTGAAGGGAGAGGGCGCATCCCTTTATGTGATACCCAGCACGCTAGCGTCCCTCGTCAAATCCGGATCCTTGCCTCCGGATGTGAAGACGAAATTAGATGCGGCCAAAAGAATTTACACTTTAACTCCCGAGCTCGATAAGGTTCTCAGGAAGTCGTTCGATGAGTCGAAAGTAGCCCTCGTCCACCAGCTCATTCTCGGTGAGCTGATCGCGAATAAACCCAGCCTGAAAGTTCACTACCCGTGCTATTTGAGGAGCGATAAAGGTGCGTGCTCTTACGCCTTCTACGACCTAGCCACCGGGTCCAAAACGGAAGCCAAGCTGGACTATGAGGTCACGCTCTGCTCCCTGGCTTCGGTTAAGACCGGAGTGCCCTCAGCCCTTACCTTATATATGAAGGAGCGCCTGCTTAAGGACGCCTTGGTGAAGTTGAAATCGGAAGTGGAGAACCTATACACCGAATTACTGACTGAGACGTACGTGGAAGACCTGGATTGGTACGCTGGAATCTCCGAGGAGGCCAGGGAATGGGTTAAAGTCGGAGCGATGCTACAGGCGATAAAAGACAAGAGCAATGACGAATTAGAGAAAGTGGAGGAGTACTTCGAATTGGTCGAAAAGCAGGGCGAAACAACGAAGATTCTCCACAAAGCCATGGATACTAAATTGAAAAGGACAAGATGATCCTATTTTGACGATCTTATCAAGTAAATCAGGTGTCCCGCCTCTGGCAGTATGAGTTTCTCCACTGCCAACCTCACCGCGTCGGGGGATCCGGGAAGCAGGTAGACCAGCTTATTCTTGATTATCCCCGCTGAGGCCTTGGTGAGGTAAGCGGCGCTTCCTATTTCCCTCTCGCTGTAAAGCCTGAACAAGTCTGAGAAGCCCTCAATCACCCTGTCAAAGAGGGGCCTTATGGTCTCGACCGTCACGTCGGTTGGGCTGTAGCCGGTACCTCCCGTACTCACTACGACGTCGACTTCGTCCGTATCTAAGGCCTTCGCGAACGCCTTAAGTATCTTCACCTTATCGTCGGGAACTAGGTCGTAGCCAATCACCTTTTGTCCGGCCTTTATAAGGATCTCCTTAATCAGGTCGCCGCTCTCGTCAACCACGGGTTCCTTCCTTTGGAGTTTCTCGTACCTGGACGTGCTTATCGATATCACGTAATAGTTCAGAACCGTCGGGGCCTGCTCCTTATGTTTTTTGTGCGCACTCAACTCGCTCCGCCGTATCTAAGTTGACCTCAATAAATCCGTTTTCCCTCATGAAGGCCCTCGCCTTCACCCTTAACTCGAGGCCTTCTGGCAGCTCCGTGAACCTAATCCTGTAGCTCTTCAGGAAGCCTTTCAGAGGTCCTTCCGCCGCGTAAATCACCGGCAAACTGTAGGGCTTCACTAGCCCCGTTATTCTGAAAGTCCCTTCGACCACAGAAGTCCTCAAAACCGGGGCCTCATCGACGCACTTGACTATCTTGAAAGTGTAGGGCGTTCCCCGGAAGGTTCCCTCCAGTACCCTGATAGCCTTGAGCTTCTTGAAGCAGTCCACCGATAGGGCCTCGGCCTCCTCCTCCCGCGCCTCAGTCAATGGACCGGTTATTCCGCTCTCCCTCAATTCCCTTAACGCCAGGTAATGCGATTCATCGAAGCTGAGGAAGTCCATGTCGTTGTGGCGGGAGTCGTAGAGCAGACTGCCCGTCACGCCCACCTTGCCCTTAAGTAGCCCCATGAACTCCCTGGCCAAAGGGTCATTCACCTCGGCCTCGAAAGGGTCCAGAACTTCCGCGTCCCTCAGGGGCACCATCGGCACCTCGTAGCCTATTATCGGATCGTAACGTATTAACTCGGGGAACTTGAGCCTCACCAACGCGATTGAGTCGGACAACTTCTTTACCTTCACCTCCCCACATTTCCGTGGCACCGCGACTGCGAAGCCCTCGGGGTGTCTGCACCCCTTGACGGCCCAGACGCACCCTCTGTACTTGACGAAGTAGCCTTCCGTTAAGGGGTGTCCCAACTTGAGGGTCGTAATTGTAGGGGGCGGGATATTAGGGTCATCCCTGTATCTTCTCCTGAAGGAGAAAGGTCATGATGTTTTAGTCCTAGATAGCGGTGAAAGGAAGTTCTATCCCACGCTGATCCATTCCACCCTGCTCAAGGGGAAGGACGTCGAGCTGGCCAAGGAGTCCTTGAAGCTCTACCGGAGGTGGAGGGTTCCGACCTTCGGCTTCCCTTCATACACCTTGGGGCTCAAGGATCGCTCCATCGTTAATCAGTGGTCCTCCGAAGGCTTAGACGTCAGGGAGGTTGAGTTCCTCGGGAGTTCGGCTATCCTAGGGGTCGACACCGATAGGCTGGTCAGCGTGACCAGCTTGAGGAAGGTCGTGCCGAAGGTTTCGGTGAAAGCGTTCGTGGAGGTCATGGGCGATCTGGCTAAAGTCAGAACGGACTCGAGGGAAATCGTACCGGACTTGGTATTCCTTACCGCGGGTGCCTGGAACCCCTATTCGACTAACGTGAAGCTCCCCTCGAGGAGCTACTACTGTTGGGCTTATGCGGTAACCACGCCCTCGGAGGTCTTCGACAGGGTCTTCGTCTACGACTACGAGTTGGGATTCTACTCGAGGCCCCTATTCGGTCTAGGGATGAGGACGGCAATCGTAGGGGACGGGGAGTACGTAGTGAGCGATCCCTTCGGGAAGCCCTCCCACAGCGACAGACCCCTGAGGAACGTCGAGAAGAGGTTGGGGAAGGTCAGGCCGTTCTTCAAGGGCGACGGGTTCTGCGAGGGGACCAAGGACCTGAGGCCTGCGATAGGCAGGTTAGCTGATAACGCCTACTGGGTAGGCGGGCTCGACGGTTACGGGGCGGAAATAGGCCCCGCCTTGGCGGAGATGGCCCTCAACTTCGCCCTAAAGGGCGAGATAGACAAGGAGTACAGCGCGGAAAGGTTGACGAGCCTGAAAGACTTCGAGTGGAATAAGGAACCGCACGAGCTCTAGCCCTCTGCTATCCTCAGATGCCGTTTAAAGACTTCGTCTGGAGGCGTCGAGGACTCCGCCGAGAACACCTCGAAGTGCGCCCTTTGTTTCTCCTCGCATTTCTCGCATTCGTATATCGCGAAACCTCCCCCGAAGTCCGGCTCATAGCTGGCGACGCCTCTCATTCTTCCCTTCCTCACTAAGGCCACGTACACCTCCTCGATCGAGGTCGGTATTGCGACGTAATGTTCCATCTTAACGAACTTCGGGGTCAACTTAGGTCTTTTCCCCCACTCCAGGATGACCGTCCCGACGCCCCAGTACTCCCCGATGTCGCTCACCCTTATCACTTTAACAACGTCGTTCTCATCGACGTAAACTGAGGCGTTCGGATAGTCCTCGAACACGTCCCTGTAAAAGGCCCAATCCCTAGCCTTTTCCCCTATTAGCCAAGAAAGCATATTAGTGTCGAAGACCTCCTTGCGTAATAAGCGTGATGAGGTGACGGTTTTCCGAGCGATGACGAACGCTTCCCTGACTGAGCTAAAGGTACTTGACCGCGAGGAGGAGGTAGGCAAAGGTTCCGAAAGTGACGGCCACGTTGTCGTCTATCACGTTCGAGAGTTCAAGAGCAGTCGCGAGTATCCCCGCGATCATCCCTATCAGGCCGAAGTAGTAGTAGCCTATGGGAACGCAAACGGCTAGCATTCCTAAGCTCCCCCAGAGCCCCTTTACCCTCCGCTTGTACACGTAGTTCCTGATGATCCCCGTGACGCCGTCCCCGAAAGACATGAAATATATTGGGATCAGCGGTATGTAGACGTCTTTCGTGGTCCAATAATTCGGTTCTAATGCCCACATCAGGGCGAGGACGGTGCCGTAGGAGAAGGTGAAGTAGACCTCGCCTAAATTGCCCTTCTCCATGAACCACCCCATCTCTTTTTTCCTAAGCCTTTGGGCGATAAGATAGACCGTAAGGATGTAAGACATGACTATTACGATCAGCGGGGAGGAGAAGACGAAGGGCGCCAAGACGGCCACCACTCCTCCTCCTAGTATATGGATGACCTTCCTGGCCACGTAGATCGAGGTCTTTTCCGCGACCCAATTGCTCAGCTTGAGCGTCACGAACGCGACCCAAGCCGTAAGAGCTGCGCCCCACGCCAGGTCGCTCGTCGTAACCGTCATGTGGAAGACTTGACCAGTTGGATTAATATCGTCTAACAAAAACTCTTCCTTTAAGGTATTACCTTGAAGGCGGTAAAACTGAAGGGTAAGAGGAGGGAGGCCTTCGCGATCAAACACGGTCACCTTTTCTTCAGCGACGAGGAGGTAGACCTCAAGTCGTTAGCCAGGGGAGCCCTCTGGGAGAGGGCTAAGAGGCTACTCGAGCACACGAGAGTCGAGGTAGATCCTAGACCGTTCCTCGTGGACGGCGATATGGGGATAAGGAGGCTCATGGGATACGTCTTTGAGGAGTACGTCTACGGGTTGCTCAAGGGTGTCTTCGGCGAGGGAAACGTGGAGAGGCACAAGGAGGCGTATTACCCAATAGGGAGGATAGCGGGCAGGAGGGTTCACGCCTACCCGGACTTCGTGATTTCGGGCAAGGTCGCGGTGGAAGCCAAGGTGGGGGAGTGTGACGAGTCCCAGATCTCGGAGTACTCTAGGGTCTACCCTCTAGGGGCAGTGGTCTTCCCCTACTCCGGCTCGTGCAGGACCCCGAAGGGCTGGAGGCCCTTCCCTTGGGTGGTCAAGGACCCCAAGCCTTTCCTGGACTGGATCCTATATTTACTTAAATAAGTAAATTCAATTAGCCTTTTAACGGGATCTTTTTTAACTTAGTCACGGCAAAACATGTACCTCACTACGCCCTTGCTTGAGGGTTCAAGGAAGCTCCTCTGGCTGGGGGCCGGGGAGCTCGGGAAGGAGATGATAATAGAGGCCCAGAGGTTGGGCGTCGAGACCATAGCGGTCGACAGGTACGATAACGCCCCAGGGATGCACGTGGCCCACAGGAAGTACGTCATAGACATGCAGGACAAGGACGCGGTCATCTCCATCGTGAGGAGGGAGCAGCCCGACGCTATAATAGCAGAGATAGAGGCCATCAGCACCTCAGCCCTGGAGGAACTGGAGTCCAACGGGTTCAGGGTAGTCCCTAACGCCAAGGCGGTCAAAATCGCGATGAACAGGGTAGAGCTCAGGAGGTACGCGGCAGAGGACGTCAAGCTGCCTACCACTGCCTACTTCTTCGCCGAGAGCCCTGACGAGGTGAGGAAGGCGTGCAAGGAACTCGGCTACCCTTGCCTCATAAAGCCGGAGATGAGCTCCAGCGGTCACGGACACACCCTGGTCAGAAACGAGGGGGAGGTTGAGGAGAGGTTCAAGGAAGCCTTGGCCCATGCCAGGGGGAAGAGCAGGAGGGTCGTGGTGGAGGAATACGTGAAGATAGACACGGAGTTGACGGTCCTAACGTATAGGTACCCGGGGGAATCGGGAGTTCCCGTGACCAACGTCATTGAGCCAGTGGAGCATCAGAGGCCCGCGGGCATTTACCACTACATAGAGTCTTGGCACCCTTCTACGGTCAGCGAGGACGTTAAACTAAGGGCCATGGAGTACGCGAAGAGGATCGTCGACGCCCTGGGAGGCTTCGGCGTCTTCGGGGTCGAGATACTGGTCAGTGGCAACAGGGTTCTCTTCAACGAGCTCGCCCCTAGACCCCATGACACTGGGCTAGTCACGCTCGCGAGCACCGACATCAGCGAGTTCGAGATCCACGTGAGAAGCGCGTTGGGTTTGCCGACCCCAGAGGTAAAGGTCCTCACCCCCGCCGCGACCCACGTGATTCTGGCGCCTTCGACCAAGTGGGCCCCGAGGTTCGAGAACGTCGACAAGGCGTTGGCTATTCCTGGGGTGAAGTTGAGGATCTTCGGCAAGCCTTATGCGTACCCCGAGAGGAGGCTCGGGGTAGTCATAGCCACTGGTTCGACCGTCGCCGAGGCCAGGGAGAAGGCCAGGAAGGCCGCCTCCCTCATACTCGTGAGCTAAAGGCCGTGTATGTTTTTCAGCTCCTCGATTACCTTAAGCACCTTCTCCTTGGCAAGGGGGCTAGAGGCCATCATACAGCAGTCGTGAACGTCCTCGAACTCGACGGGATCGAGTTGAGCTATCTCCGCTATGACGGCTGCCCAAGACCTGGCGGTCGCGTCGTAGTTGTACCCGCCGGCCCCGGTCATTAGTAGTTTCCCTCCAGCGAACTCGTGGGCTAGGGAGTGAACCCTCTTAGCTATTTCGAGGTAACCTAAGGTCGTCAACCTCAGCTCCACTAGGGGATCGTCGAAGTGGGAGTCGCCGCCCACAACGAACATTATGAGGTTGGGCTTGAACTGCCTGACCTTTGGGACTACTACCTCGTCGAAGGCCTTCAAGTATAGGTCGTCTCCCGTCCCGGGAGGTAGAGGCACGTTCAGGGTGTAGCCCTCACCTTCACCAACGCCTATTTCGTCGTAGTTCCCCGTTCCTGGAAAGAAGTTCGTGTGATACATGTGCAAGGAGACCTTGAGCACGTTCGGGTCATCGTACAGGAGGAACTGAGTCCCGTCCCCGTGATGGCCGTCCACGTCTATCACGGCCACCCTCCCGTATTCCTTCTCCGCGAGCTTGGCTGCGAGGGCGACGTCGTTGAAAACGCAAAACCCTGAAGCGGCGTCCCTTTTGGCGTGATGGAAGCCCCCGCCTATGTTCACGGCGTGGTCGTACTGCTTCAGTAGCTTCAGGGCGGTCACAGTGCCGCTAACCCTAATGAGGGCCGCCTCGAAGATTCCGGGAAATGCGGGAGTGTCGAAATCGTCCAAATACCCCTCGCCCCTAATACTCATCCTCTTCACGAACTCTATGTAACCCCTGGAGTGAACAGTCTCCAGTACGCTCTCGTCTACGACTTCCGGCTCCCTCATGTCAATCTCGTGGAAGGCCCCCTTCGTCTCAAGGATCTTCCTCAACATGCTCTCCCTGAGCGACTTGAAGGGGTGGTCACCGGGGAAGCTGTACTTGAGGTACTCGTCGCTCCACACGAACACCGTCCTGTGACTGAAGGAGCTTGAACGCGCTGACATCTTCGCCATTCTGATCAACCAGACAATATTAACAACCACCTCAATATTGTCATCCGCACATCTTGCCGTCCGACCTGAGTTCACGAGGGCTGACGTCTGAGCCGATTGGGTTAATCGGTGAAAGGGAGAGGCTAGGCCGTGCTGTGTTAGTGGCAGAGGGGCTCAACTTGTCGAAGCTGATCGTGATCAGGGAGGGTCGGTTTTACGGCCTCCTCGATATGGAAGCCCTCGCCGGGAGGTTCGTGAGCCCTTCAGCGAGGGTCAAGGAGTTCGCGATGAGAGCGGTTGGTTTGGCCGTTCTCCCAGACTCGGACCCCCTCGAGGCCCTCCTGCTGGCTTTCAGGCATAACCTCCCTATTGTGCCCGTCGTTTCCAGGGAGAGGAAGGTGATCGGTGTGGTCAAGCGGAACGATCTCATCAGGGAGTTAGTAAGATATCGCCAGGAGGGGATCGACAACACTAGGATCGGAGACGTCGCTACCAAAGGACTAGTTTCGCTTAGTCCCAACGACTCCGTTATGAGGGCCAGGTACTTAATGGCTGTGAACGCGATATCCTCCTTGCCCGTGATCGGCGATCGCTTACGAGGGGCGGTGAGGTTAACGAGGTTGTTAGCACGTCTCTACGAAGGGTCCGAACGCTCCGGACTCCTCGGCCCAAGCGGGGTCGAAAAGCTTTCAGCGACTGAGCTGACTGAGGAGGTCTTCGTAGTGGAAGATAAGGAGAGCCTCGGCGAGCTCATCGCCTCAGAGGACTTCCTCAAGTTCGGCAGGGCTTACCTTGTGAGCGGAAACGGTAACGTGACGGGCGTAATAACTGCAGGTGACGTGCTGAAGCTACTGGCCAAAAGACTGGGATTGGCCGAATTGCCCATTATCTTGAGCCTCCCGGACCTGCCCCCTGAGGTTTCATCGGCAGCCAGGGAGCTCTTGATAAGCCACCTGGAGAGACTGAGGCGGCTATCGCGTCCGATGAGCGTCACGGTCTCAGTCGGAGAAGACGAGAGCTACATGGTTAGGATCAACGTGGACGGATCCGCTATAGAGGAGAGCGTGAAGGCGGAGGAGTTCGTCTCAGACCCTCTCAGGGCGTTGAGATCGGCTCTAGAGCGTCTTGAAAAGAGGCTGAAGAAATTGAAGGAATTAAAAACTGAGGAGATGAGAGAGGCGAAGGATTGAAGCTAGGGATAGTACAGGCGAGCTCGGTTGAGAGCGCCCTGAACCTGACCGATAAGGCGCTGAGGCAGGGAGCGAGGGTAGTCCTTTTACCCAAGGACTGGACGGTCTCGCTAGATTTAGTTCCAGTTTCCGAATTCCAGAAAATCGCCAAGCTCTTTACTGCCCACATAGTCCTAGGAGGGCTTTACGACGGCTTCTCCGTGGTCTCCCCCATAATCACCCCGGACGGGAGGGTCCTGGGGCTCTCTAAGATGATATACCCAGACGTTAAGGACGCGGTTCCAGGAACGGAGCTAGTGGCTTTTAAGTCCTCAGGGAACAAGTTCGGAGTCCTGATAGGGCACGACCTCTTACACTCGGAGCTCGTTTTGGCCCTGTTGAGGCAAAACATCGACGTGGTTCTGGTCCCCTCGGCGGTGCCGGTAGAGTCTCTCCAGTGGTGGTCCGACGTGGTGAAACTGAGGGCAGCGGAAACGGGAATGGTCTTCGTCAACGCGAACCTCTTCGTTCCCCCAAGGAGCGGGGGGCACTCGCTCATAGCGGTACCCTCGTTGGAGGAGGATCGAATCGTGGGCGTAGTAAAAGAGGTGCTAGGCGAGACCGAGGGCTTCGCGGTGGTAGATGTAGACACCACGAGCCTGATAGGCTTGAGGGCGAGGAAGCTGAGTGAAATCGGCAAGGAGATAAAGGTGAACCTTCTGGGTTGAACGAACTCAGTCCCGGTAGATCCGTTCACCCTTCACCTAAGGGCGTGCTCATCACTCTCAGAGACCTTGGACGCCCGAGGTAAAGCGTTATTGCTTTCAAAGGCTTATCGCCTTTCGTGGGCGATCCTTTCGAGGAGGCACTCAGGTGGGCGGAATCCAACGGGCTCTATCCACTTATCTCCCTCTACCTCAACAAGGATCTCGCGAAGAGGATAGCTAAGAGTGTTAGCCCTTCGGAGAACGTGAAGTTCGCGGAGTTCGCCTATTACGCTTATCCGGAGGAGGAAGTAGTCCTGACCTTCGTCCAAGGGAACTGGGTACCGCCGAAGGCTTTCCTCAGGGAAGGGAGGCTGAGGCTGGCGTTCTTCGTGAGGCCCTACGAGGAGCTGATAAAGGCAATAGAGGCGAAGGAGGAGGACGACGTGGTGGTTAGAGCCGTGAACGACAGGTTGAGCTTAGAGAAGAAGAGGGTCTTCTACATGGATTTCAGAGCCGTGAACGAAATATCCCAAGGAAGCGCGTTCAAGATCCTGGGCCACACGTTGCTCTCCTCGCTGAAGATAGTGATAATCGCGAACAACGTTGTGCCAGGCAAGAACAGGGTAAGGTTGAGCGTGAAGGGGGATGAGGTGAAGTTCGAGATTCTAGAGGGAAGACTTAAGAGGGAAGAGGTCGAGGCCGGGCTATTCCTCACCAAGTCCCAGGCGGAAACGCTGAAAAAAGACGTAAAGATCATAGACCCTAACGACGTGAGGGAGGCCATAATAACCAAATTGAGCTAGCGTCACCAGGGCGGCGGTCTTATGGTGATGAACTTCCCTTTAGGGTCCAAGGCGGAGCTCAGCTTCCTCAACGTGGGGCTCCTGAAGCCGAAGCAGTCCTCTCCTTTCGAACAGTTCTTGGTTATTACGGCGATGAACCCCTTGTCCCTCAAGGCCCTAACGTCAGGATCGCACAGGAACAGAGCCCCTGAGCCCAGGAACGCGTAACCCCTCCCGAGCTTGGCCAGGTACTCCTCCTCCAAGCCCCTAGGGACGCTGACCATAACGACCCTATTGCAGGACTCCGCCTCCTCCAGGCCGGGCCTCTCCTCGCTTGAGCTTAGGGCGTTCAGTGCTTCCTCAGCCTTATCCACCTTCTCCCTCCAGCCCCCTACCGTCACGAAGGTCTCCAGCTCGCCGAAGTTCCTCACTATCCCTCCCCACGGCCTCACGGGGGACTCTAAGGCCCTTCGCCCGTTCCTGACCTTGAGGTAAGCTATAACCTCGGGCCTCGGGAAGACCCTAAGCGTCACCTCAAGGTAGGCCCCTAGCAAGCCCAAGGCTCCCGCCAAGGCCTTGTAGACCTTGTAGCCGCTGGAGAACTTGGGGGTCTTCGCTCCGGTCCGCACGACTTCGCCTAAACCTGTCAGGGTCTTGGCCTCGAGCACCAAATCGGAAGGGTAGCCGAACCAGAAGGAGAACTCGGAAGGCAGGTTGAGCCCCAGGAGGCCCCCTATCGAGCCGTCGTGATGAACGGGGAGGAAGAGGTTCCTAGTCCTCAAAACTTCTTTGACCTCGTTTACGGGGGCTCCTGGCTCAACGGTTACGTAAAGGTCTGAGTTGGAGACCTCCAGTACCGTGTTGAACTCGGAGAGGCTAACGCATTGCCCCTCGTGCTCGGTTATTAAGTGCCTCCCGAATCCCACGAAGTGAACGCTCTCGTGGGACAAAACGGTCGCTACCAACTCCTTCAGGTTCCTGGGCCTCTCGCACTCCACCTGGTCAAAGTCGACTTTAGGAGTTCTAAAGCGTTATTAGACCGTTTCCCAGGATTGACGGCTTCTTCCAGTTTGAAAGCTTAGAGGTGAGAAGCACCAACAGGTTATTATTCCGGATGTGAAACGTGAGGGAGGCTTGTCTCTACTCAGGGAGTTACAGGAGATAGTCGGGAAGGAGTGGGTGGTCTCGGGGGAGGCAGCCACTCTCTACTCGCACGACGCCTTCCTGCTTCATAAGGGCTCCCCCTCCCTAGTGGTCCTGCCGGGCTCCGAGGAGGAGGCCGTAAGGGTTGTGAGGCTACTTTTGAAGCGAAAGGAGAGGTTCATAGTTAGGGGGAGCGGCACGAGCCTGAGCGGTGCCTCGACCCCGTTGGACGACGAGGTAGTGGTGTCCCTTGCCAGGCTCAACAGGGTTCACTCCGTTGAGGGCTTCGAAGTGGAGGTGGGCCCAGGGATAGCCAACTTCTCGGTGAGCAAGAGCTTACCGACCCACCTGTTCTACGCCCCCGACCCCTCGAGTTACCAGGTCTCGAGCATCGGAGGGAACATCTCCCACGACTCCGGAGGGATAAGGGTAGTGAAGTACGGTCCCACTTACAACAGCGTTCTTGGCCTTAGGGTTCTGCTCTCGGACGGTAGCGTCGAGGAAATAAGGACTTCTCCCCTGCTGAATCACAAGTCCATATTCGTGGGGGCCGAGGGCACCCTGGGAGTGATACTTAGGGCCAGGCTCAGGACCTTCAGGAGGCCCGAAAACACGAAGACCCTGGCAGCCCTTTTTGAAAGCTTGGAGAAGGCGAGTAGGGCGATAGTGGAGATCTTCAACAGGGGGGTCAACCCGAGCGGGCTCGAGCTTATGGACAGGTACTCCATTAGGGCTGTGGAGAGGAGCAGGTTCAGGGCGGGGATCCCAGAGACCGAGGCTTTGCTCCTAATAGAGCTCGAGGGGATCCCGGAGGAGATAAGGAGGGACGAAGGAGTCGTCCTTCAGGTGCTCGAGGAGCTTGAAGCGGAAGTGATAGTGCCTAAGGACAAGGAAGAGGAGTCTAGACTCTGGGCAGCCAGAAGGGGAGCCTTCCCTGCCATGGCTTACATCTTCCCGGCTTACATAACCCTGGACTGTAACGTTCTCAGAAGGGATTTATCCAAGGCCCTGCTGAAGATTAGGGAGATAGCTAGGAAGCACGGCGTTTACATAGCTAACGTCTTCCACGCGGGGGACGGCAACCTCCACCCGCTTATCCCCTTCGACCCGAATAACAGGGAGAGTATGGAGAGGGCCGTAGCAGCCGGGGTTGAGGTCGAGAAGGTCGTGATAGAGCTAGGTGGAGTCCCCTCAGGTGAGCACGGGATCGGGATAGAGAAGGTGGGCTTCATGAGACGCTACTACACTGAGGACGAGCTGAAGGTCTTCAGGAGGATAAAGGAGGCGTTCGACCCGGACTACCTGATGAACCCGTGCAAGTTGGTGCAGAGGGAAGACTGTAGACCGGCGAGCGAGGTCTTAACGAAGCTTTGGGAGGCTGACTAAAGGGAGCGGACGGAACGATATCCGTATAAGCACCCCAACCTTATTATCGTTAGCCTCATAACGTGGGTAACGGCCTTGACGCTTGAGGAAGCTGAGAAGGAGGCGCTCAAGTGCGTCCATTGCGGCTTCTGCCTTGAGTCATGCCCCACTTACAACGTTACGAGGAACGAGCTCTTCTCGCCTAGGGGAAGAGTACTCGCGTTCAGGGAGGGGAAGAGTCTAGAGGTATTCGCCTCATGCCTCTTCTGCAGGAGGTGCGAACTCGCCTGTCCTAGCGGCGTGAACTACTCGAAGATCTACGTGGAGGCCATAAGGAGGGTAAGGAAACTCGACGTCTCAAGCGTGGTGGAGTCGCCCAAGCTTCTCTCCCTGACCCTCAGGGCTCTGAGGAGGTCTAGACCCTACCTTCCTGAGCCTAGAGAGCCCTTGACCCATAAGGATGAGAGGGCAGAGGTAGTGATATTCCCTGGTTGCGTTACCTCAGTCCTATTTAGGGGCCTGGTGGAGAAGGCCGTAAAGTACTTCAGGGCGGTCGGGATCAAGACCGAAGTAGTTAACGGCTGTTGCGGGCTCGCTCACCTCCATTCGGGGAACGAGGAGGGAGCGAGGAGGGCGGTCGAGAGACTCAGGGAGAGAGCCAAGGGCAGGCCCATAGTGGGTCTTTCCAGCAACTGCGTGGCCAGGCTAAAGGAAGAGGGGTTGGAGGCGTACGACTTCGCCGAGTTCGTCGTGAAGAGGGGCCTCCCTGTGAAGGGGAGGGCGGAGCTCGTCACGGTTCACGACTCCTGTCATGCCAGCCACTTCGGCTTGGGGAAGTACACCAGGGAGGCGCTCAGGATGCTCGGCGCCAAGGTGGTCGAGATGGAGGAGCCCAACTACGAGTGCGGGGCCGGAGGGTACTCGTTCATCCTCAACGATGACGTCTCGGAGGCCGTTTCGGAGGTGAAGAAGAACATGATAGCCAAGACCGGGGCCGAGGCCGTGATATCGACGAACCCGGTGTGTACCCTGAACTTCCTGAGGAAAGGACTGAGGGCTTTGCACGTCCTGGATTTGATGGAGGCTTAGTATTACCGGGGAAGAGTCTTAATTTGAGGTTCTCGAGGCAAGACTCTAGACCGTGATTATAACGGTAGTTAACCAGAAGGGAGGGGTAGGTAAGACCACGACCTCGGTCAACCTGGCCTATTTACTAGCTCAAAGGTCGAACGTGGCGTTGATAGACCTGGATCCCGAGGGCGGGAGCACGGTTTCTTTCGGCATCAGGAGGGACAAGAAGGAGCTCAAGCTCGGTGAGAAGAGCGTCAACATATTCAACGTCGAGTTCTTCCCCGCCCACGTGGGCTTACTGAACCTGGAGCTGAGCGGCGAGGTTGAGGCGGTTGCCCAAGGCCTAAAGGAGATCGCTAAGGGGTTCGATATCACGGTGATCGACACGCCTCCTAATTTGGGCACATTGGCCGTCGCCGCAATGATCGCCGGCGACAGGATCCTGACGCCTATTACGCCCCACCCTCTGGCGATCCAGGTTACAAAGAACTTGGGGGAGAGGTTGGCTTCCCTCGGAAAGGTCGCTCATGCGGTCACTAACATGTCCAACAAGCCCGTGAACGTGAACGTCGAAGGCATAAAGTCCCTAGAGATCGCCGTACCGCAGAGTAAGCTATTCATTGAAGCCTCTAGACTCGGGGTTCCAGCCCTCAGACTCGAGGAGTTCAAGACCAAGAGGCCAAGGCTTCAGGCAGTCTTCGAGAACATAGCCAAGGTGATTACCGGTTGAGCGACCTCGAGCTGCTTCTGAAGAGAAGGAAAAGGGAAGAGGCTTCGGTCAAGGCGGAAGAAGGAAGGCCGAACAAAGATGAGGGAAGGGTCCAGACCCTAGAGCACCCAACCGAGTCTAGAGTACTCGCTGAAGCCCCTAGACCGGAGAGGGTAGAGCCCAGGGAGAAGGTTCAGGAGCCTTCCAACTACGCCTCAGAGCCTAGAGTCCAGGCGGAAGACGGGGACAAGGTAATGTCGATAATGGAGAGGTTCGGCGACAGGGACCCCAAGATAGGGGTCTGGAGCTACCCAGCTTTCCTCCTGCTTCAGTACCTCTACTCGACGGTGCCCGGCTTCAGGATGAGCAGGGTGGCGAAGGAGGCGTTGGAGAGGGGGCTTAAAGAAATGTACCCTGAACTTTACTCAATAGCCGAAGAGGTCGCAAAGAAAATCTATGCGAAAAAGGGTATTATCCTATCTGAAGGTAGATGACGATGATAAGCGGAGGAATCCAAGCCTGATCATCAGGTTCCTACACTCGTCTAGATTCGCTTGACCTTTTGCTTATAGCTAAAATTTCGAGTTATCCGAAGTTCTATGAAAATCAACCCTTAACTCTGATTCTGGTGCCCCTCCAGACCACCTGATCCTCCCTCAGGGTCAGTAGCCCTACTACGAAAGCGGTAGTTGCACCCAGAGGCGAGAAGAGGGCCGGAATCACTGGCCCTTTGGCCCTCCTCGCCCTCACGAGGTTCTTCGCTATCCAGGCTAGAACGGGTAGGGCCGTGATAGGGTAGAGAGGTGAGATCGCGAGGAGCGTTAGGATAATGCCCCAGAGGGCCATGAAGTACCTGAAGCCCCTAGGACTGTACGTCCTGACCGTGACCACCTGCCTCTCGACGAACGAAGTCAAGTCCTTCTCGTCGAACCAATTCTGGGGGATGATAGAGCAGAACTCTATGCTCATCCCCCTGGCCTTAGCGAGGGCCGTCAAGGTACAGTCGTCACACCAGGCTTTCGCGAGCGCGGACTTGACGTTGTCGGTAAAGAAGGACTTTAGGAAGGCCATCGAGCCTCCCCAAAGGAAGCGGGAGGGCCTCGAGAAGACGGACTCGAAGCCTAGAGTCCAGAACCCAGAGCGCAGGGCGTTTCCGAGCGTGAGGCTTACAGGGAACGGCCAGGGAAACGTCGTGACGACCTTGTCCTCGCTCACCAGGGACGCCAAACAAGAGAGCCAACCCTGAGGATAAACCGTGTCGGAGTCCGCGAACACCAAGATATCTCCCTTAGCCTCCTCAACGGCGGTGAGGATGGCGGCGACTTTCCCGCTGCACTCCGAGCACGGTCTCCTGTTCATTAGAACTCTTACGGGGAACTCCCTCACTATTGGAAAGGCGGGATCCTCCGTAGAGTCTAGAACTACGATTAGCTCTTTGTTTTGGTAGTCCTGATCTATGAGGGACTTCAAGGTCTCCCTGAGCATAGGGTCCAGACCCTTTATCGGGAGTATCACGCTGACCTTCGCCACATCTTTAACCCTGCAGGGAGGCCTCGCCGTCCCCCTGGCTTCCAAGACGGTCTGCCCAGCTATAGCTAGCGAGAGTAGTACGGAGAGGGCGATCGAGAAAAGAGCTGGAAGGTCAGCGCCGGTGGTGATCATCACTGGCTCAGGGGACGAACCTCATCACAAAATTATCTTATGCCTATCGTATACCGACTCGCTTATCTCTTTGTTGGGCAACACTATCGTGCCCTCGTTCAGTAGGACGTTGTCGTAGACCTCGACCTCGTCACCCAATATGGAGGACTCTAGTCTCGCTCTCTTTCCCACGGTCACGTTGTCTCCCAGGATCGAGAAGTTGATCAGCGAGTACTTCCCCACTTTGACCCCGTTCATTAGAAGGGAGTCCTGGACTCTAGACCCTTCTCCAAGGTAACAACCGGCCCCAACCACGGAGTTGAAGACTTCAGAGTCTTCCCTTACTTCAGTCCGCTCGCCGATGAAGTAGGGGGGCGTCAGGCTCGCCCTCTCGCTTACCCTCGAGTTCTCGCTCACGAAACCCTTGGGGTGTTTCTCGACGAGGAGCCTGAAGTTGAGCTCCAGGTAATCCTCAGGCTTCCCTATGTCGGCCCATATCCCGCTGTAGCGGTAAACGCATATCCTCCTGTTCGTCTTTAGCAAGTGAGGGAGGAAGTTACGCGCGATGGACTGACCGTTCACCTCCTTGAGGAGCGCGGACTTGAAAACGTAAATCCCCGTGTTTACGAGGTTCCCCGGCGGGATCTTCGGTTTCTCGAATACGTCTTTAAGGTAAATCCCGTCGGTGACTAAAACACCGAACCTTCTGGGATCCTCGACCTCCTTTCCAACTACGGTCGCATCACAACCCTCAGACTCGTGAAACTTCACGACCTCCCTAAGGTCAGTCTCGAAGTAAACGTCGCCGTTCAGGACGAGAGTGACGTCGTTGAGCTTGTAGTTCTCGAATATCAGCTTCAGGGGCCCTGCGTCCCCTAGCCTCTCCTTTTCTATGACCGTAACTACGTTCCTCCTCTCCATAGTCACGTGCGAGACTATCTTGTTGGCCATAACCCTCAGCGAGAGGAACACCCCTTTAGGCTCCAACCTTTCGACCTCGTCGAGAATGTAGTCAAGAAGGGGTCTTCCGAGGATAGGTAGGAGAACCTTGGGCTTGGTGAGGCTCAGCGGTCTGAGCCTAGTAGCGTATCCCCCCGCGAGTATGATGACGGAAACCATTGACAGCTCTGTGATAGGCGAAAAAAGAAACTTTGCTCCTTCCTCTCAGGCAGTTCACTTGTTGTAGTACTTCCTCAGCCTGTTCTCGGCATCGTCCCAGTTAACTACGTTCCACCAGGCGTTTATGTAATCCGCCCTCTTGTTCTTGTACTGGAGGTAGTAGGCGTGCTCGAACTCGTCAACTATTACCAGTACGGGGAGCTCGATGATCTGGTTCATGAAGTGGTTCTCGACGGTCATGATCTGTAGGTTCCCGGTTTCGGTGTCGTAGTAAAGGACGGTCCATCCGGTTCCGGGCAACGAGTTGGCGGTCTCGGTGAAGACCTGCTTGAACCTCTCGAATGAGCCGAACTGCTTATCGATCAGGTCGGCGAGCAACCCGCCGGGCTTCCCCCCTCCTTTTCCTGCCGGGGCCATGTTCTGCCAGTAAATGGCGTGGAGCTTGTGGCCGTTGATGTTGAACACCAGCCCCCTCATCAGTCCCTGGACGTCGTACTGGCCGGGCTGAAGCTCTCCCTTTATGACCTTCTCCATCCTCTCTAAGAACTGGTTAGCACCGTTCACGTAACCCTTGTGGTGGCCGTTGTAATGCACGTCTACGATGTCTTTACTGATGTGAGGCTCAAGGGCGTCGACCTTGTAGGGGAGTGGAGGAAGTTCGTACCTCTTGAACATGGTAAGTCAATTGCGTTGTTATGTAGAAGTTAATATTATCTCGTATATGTGCTTATCTGTTCAAGTCTTTCAGACTTTCTTTCGTCCTGAATCGTGTCGAAGCGAACGTATGACGACCCACGTCATGATCGACGCGGCACTCACTATTCAGTTAGGACTCTTAAATGAGCCCAGCGGATGTTGCATAATGGGATACTTTAAGTGCAATCAGTAAATAGCACGAACACAAAGAAGATTATCGTACGTGGAGGCAAATCGTTCTAGACTGGGCGAATAGAGTTAATAACTTGATATATTTGGTAAGGAGGAAAGGGAATAGAGAATGAGCATGCTGAAATCACGGGATCTTTACAATATAGTAGGAGAGTACGTATGGAGAGCCGTTGTGGGCGCGCTAGTGGGATTCGTATCGTATTACATTACGTTCACGTACTCGCTTAACTTTGACCTGGCTCTTTTGAGCATGGGCTTGGTGTTCGTCTTAGGATTACTTTTGCCAGGGGCAGTAACTGTAGGTCTGGTAACGCTCTATTTGGCGTCCTTTTTGGCGATCGTCTCGGACGCCGTATACAGGGTCGGGCTGGATAACCTCGTGAACGTGATAATATCCCTAGCAATTATTACTGTGCTATCCTTTGTACTGCCCATTTACGTGTACGTGAGGACGAGAGCTGTGGGTGTCCTGGCCTGGGGAATGACGCCTCTCATCATATCTGTCTTTGTCCTCTACGAAAGGCTCCTCTACATATCTCAGCCATCTTCAGGAGTTTCGTTCCTCCTCGGCCTGTTCACTATAAACCCGAACGTGTTCGGCGAATTAGAGGGGAGCCTGTATGTGCTGTCCATGCTAGGACTGCTCTCGCCCTCCCTGAACCTCAGGCAAAGGTGGAAGCATGTGGTCCTTGCACCCCTAAGCCCGCTCTCTTACTTTATCGTGATACTTTCGTCCAACGGACTCCAAAGCGTAGGGGCCATAACTACTCCATTAGTCCTGACGATGCTCTTAGTCGCTTTTTCTTCTGCGAGTCTCGTGGTCTTAAATTACGTTGAAAGAGACCTGCTCAAACTCTTGGCGACAATACTCGTTGCAATAACAGGATTCGTACTCTCAAGGCTTATGACCGAGCCCGGCTTTCTCCCCGTGGGATTAAGTCCGGTTTACACGTACTTAGGCATCGGATTACCTCCGGCGACGATAGGAGTATTAGGAGCCTCACTCTACCTCGGGAAGTCAACACAGGCCAAACAAACGTTTTACTCAAAACGTATAAAACTTCTCGAGGAAATTAACGACTTGCAGAACATTGTCAATAAGCTAATTAAGGGCGTCTCAACTTTAGAAAAAACAATAGGCTTAGAAGATCTCTACTCTAAGTCGATTTCCAATATAAGGGCGTCTATTACCGATCTGCCCAACAAAGTTTTATCATGTGAAGCACCTGACCTGAAGTGTTTAGAAAGTGTAGAAGAAAAGCTAGTAGAAATAAAAAAAGGAATAGTTAGGAACATCAGCGACTTAGCGTTTGACGTCGTGACGAGGAACAATAACTTCGTAACGAAGTTCAAAAGGCTGGGCATCGTTTCGAGAACAATTCAAGCCCCTAAGGACACAGATCTCAATTTCGAAACTTTGACCGATTTCATTGAGAAGTTAAACGAGCAAGTCAATGAATCCTTACTTTCCATAAGAAATTCAGTCATAAGCGTCGATCAGGCCTTAGAAGAGCTCATAGGACGCAAAATAGTTGCTAACAACGAATATTATGATGATGTGTTAAGCCTAGCTAATGTGGTTGACACCCTGAACCATGAGGTCTTCGATCAGGAGATCAGGATGTGCACTAACAATATGAGGGCTTTGTTGGAAACCGTTTCTGACAACCAAGTGAGGTACGAGTTGCTTAGTAGCATAAGCCGCGCGGCGCTACTTCCATTCTCATATGATAAGGTTGTTACGGTTCAAAAGTCGGCAAAAAAGCTACTCAAAGCCCTAAGCGATGAGTATACGAAAGAGTACAAAGAACTGGAAGAGCTAAACGAGGGGATAAGGGCCGATGAGGTCACACAACGCGCCAACGTCCTTAAGGACGCTATCGCTCTTCTGAACGGTAATGATCCCATCTGTAAGAGGTTCTCTGCGGTTAACGGCTTGCTTTATGAAATCAAAAAGGCGCTTCAGCTAGTGGACATGAAAGAGGAGATCAAGGCACTCGACAACCTAGCGCTAACTTTGGGGCCAGCACTGCAAGCCAAGAGATTTATCCCAGTAAGCGAGCTCGGCATTAAGGAGGAGTTCATTCCCCTTTTCATATCTCTTCTCAGAACTAAGGGATACAACGTCAAAGTAGAGAACGGCGAATTAAAGATAGAGAAGTAAATGCAGTCAGACCTCGATCTCCCTCCTTACCTTCCACTCCTTCGCCTCTATCTCTCTCTGCTCCTTTATGACCTTCTCCCACAGGGCGTCGTAGTTCTCCATGAGGTAATCGTAGACTTCCTTGACCCTTTCGAGAACGTCGGTTTCAGTGAGCCTATGGATCCTTAGGCCGACTCTGCCGACCGCCCCTCCCCTGACCTGAACCCAATGGTAGAAGACCTCCAAGGGGTAAAGGGATTTAGCTTTCTCTATAAGTACCTTATCCCCGTAGAGCCAGTAGAGCTCCCTCACGAAGTTCGTCGCGATCACTCTCTTCATCCTGTCCTTCCACTTCTCGAACAACTCGTCCTTAGTCTTGAGCGTGTAATTCCTGAGATAATTGTATAGGTCTTCAGCGTTGGGCGATAGAGCCAGCCCCGTGACGGCATAAACGAAGTCCCTCTGCGATAGGATGGCCTCGAAGTCCTTATTCACGTATAAATATGCCGTGGCCGCGAAGGAGTTCACTATGCCCTCCATGAATTTGGCGACCAATTCGTCCTTCGATACCTCTAGGACGACGTTCTCTCCCTTGAAGAGCCTTTCCAGCTCGTCGTAGTCGACCACGCCGGCGAAGAGTAGTTTGCCGTCAACGAACACTGAAGGTGTGGATATCACACCCCTCTCGAAGGCTAAGAACGGATAGAGTTCGGTGTCTATGAGCTTCACCTTATGAAGGTAGCCCTTCTCCTCGAGCCACTCTATCAGCATGTTACACTCAACGCAGTTCCTGTGAGTGAAAATCTCCACCCTCACAGCCTAACCCTGCGAGGGTTGAGGCAATTAAGGCTTTTCCTCCACCATATTTCCTCAAACCTCCTGTCAAGAAGCCAGAGGTTCGCCCTGTCTTCGGGTCCCCTGATGGCCCTCCCCACTGCCTGCCTTACCGCAATCCAGGCGTTGATCCTCAGGAAGTCGTGAAGGGGAATTCCTGCCCTGTTCGAGAAGTCTTCAGTCAGATCGTCCACTGGGGGGTAGGGAATGCCGACTACGGCTACGTCGCTTATCCTGCTCCTCCCCTCCTCATCGACTAGCTCGATCCCCTCGGTGAGTTTCCCTCTGGAGACCGCGCATATGAGTGTCCTCTCGTTCAGCTTCGCTAGACTCTCCACCGGAGACTCTTCCGACTCCACGTACGTCGGGATCTTTAGCTTAGACGTTATTGCGTTCATGTATTCGTAGCTTGGGAAAACCGCCAACACGTGGGACTTCGCCGAGTAGTAGATCTTGAGCAAGTAGCTCGCGTACTTGCTCGCCATTGTCTCCCTTAGCTCGTATTTGGAAGTGACGTCGATCGCTAGGTAGCAATCGAAGGCCTCATAGCTCCTGAGCCTAACGTGCTTCTCGGCGTTGAGCTCGACCACGTCCTTACCCCCGAAATCCAGGACTTTCGTTAGGTAGTTCTTAGGCGGTAACGTTCCGGACATGAGCAGCAGTCCTCCAGCCTTCTCAACTATCTCCCTGAACTCGGACAGGGGAGCGAAGGACCTGGCTATCAGCTTGCCCTCGGCGGAGTAAATCACGTAGTCCGGCGACCTTGTGGCCACCAGGAATTTAACTACGGAGCCTAAGTGTAACCTTCTGATTCTCCTCTCCTTGATCATTTTCTCCCTAAGATCCTCCAGCTCGTCGGCCAGTACCTGGAGTTCGTCCTGCGATACGAGCGGAACGTTCATCACCCTGACGTACTTCTCCCCCTGGTTGATCAGCCCCTGCGAGCTCTTCCTTATCGACTCTAGGATACTCCTTGCCTCCTGCGATGATACCTCCCTCAGGGCACCCTCCAGGCTCCTTTGGGACAGGACCCTCTCCGTAAGGTCGGCCGCCCGATCAAGGTTGTGAGCCTCATCTATAACCACCAGGCTTTCCTCTAGCGGGACGTCAATCGACGCCCTGTACCACGGGACGAGGAGGTAAGGGTAGGTTATCGACACGACCTCGGCCTTGCTAAGGCTGTCCTGCAGGGTATAGTAAGGACAGAAACCTTCGTTTCCTCCCCTCTCCTTGAGCTGAGCCAAGAACTCGGCCGGAGGTAACTGAGCTTCTATCTCTACGCTTCTCCTGAAGGGGCAGAGGCCGCACTTTATGTCCTCCGAGTCCACGTCCTTGGAGGCGAAAAGACAGGCGTTAGGCTTACCAACGAGGAAGGAGAACCTCTTTCCCAACCTCTTCGCTTCCCTGTAGTAAGGGAAGAACTCGTTGTGGGTTTTCACCGCCGCTATTACCCTATCGAAGAGTTCGAATCCGACCAAAAGGGAAAAGAGCGTCTTACCGCTTCCTGTGGGTGCGTTAAGCAATACGACCTTTTTTGACCCGAGGGCCTCTACGACCTTACCCTTCAGTTTCTCCTGCCAATCCCTGAGCTTAAGCAACCTCAGGAGGTTATGACTTCGTCAAGCATAATATATGACACGAACTGTTCCTCGGCGAGCCTGACTATGTCCTTAGCCCTTCCCCTTACTTTGATCACGTTCATGAAACTGAAAACCTTAGTTACGTTACCGTATTTGCTTACCTTGCTTATTACAGAGTCATCCGGAGTCACGTTAGTCATCACTATTGCGATTATTTCAACGTCATGTGGGTACGAAGCGTACGAAGTTATCCTATAATCGACCTTGTCAGAGAGGTCGGCTATCATTTGAAGTTCACTCATGATTTGTCAATACGGATTCACGCCGTCTCTTATTTAAGTCTGTCATATGTAATTTCCATCGACTAACTTGCGCAGTCTGCGCGAGCTAAGCACGTGGTAGTACGATAACACGGTTTATACCTTAGAGCTGAAGCGTTGGTGCAAGGCCTATCAGGCGTGGGACAATGACTGAACCTCGCGAATCGGCCCCGAAGGAGATACCCAAAGACTTCAGGCCAGGGGAGATCCGCAAGGTAGACTTTCACGGACAGGAGGTCATCGTTATATACTTGGGGGCGAACAGGTACTACGCCCTATCGGCCAGGTGCACCCACCTTAAGTGCGACCTCTCGAAGGTAGGTGCAGTAATTAGGGAGGAGCTAGTATGCCAGTGTCACTTCTCCAGGTTCTCCCTGGCTGATGGGAGGGTCCTTAAGGGACCTGCCAGGTCCCCCCTGAAGGTGTATAAGGTGGAGGTTAGGGACGACAAGATCGTAATAGGCGAATAGCTGAGATCAGCGTAGCCCTAGACAGGACAAGATCTCCCTGGCCCTCTTGTAGCTCATCTGCCCTGGAGCTGTCTCTAAGCCCTCATCGAGGCTCGCGTAAATCAGCTCCGAGCCCAGTACGGCGAAGGCTATCCTTTCAATCGGGTCCGATCCCATGGGCATGACGGCGAAACCCTTCCTGGCGAAGCGGGCCAGAAGCTCCTTGTAGCCTTCCCTCGCGGTCACCGCCAGTTTCCTGACCCAGGCTCCCTCGAAGCCCTTGAAGATCTCATCCACTTCCTTTACGCTAGGAACTCTGTCGAAGAAGTGGGCAGACACTATTTTCCCTTCAAACGGGACGTCTTTTCTCCTCCTCAAGAACTTGGCCTCTACGTCATAAAGCACCCCTCTGTCGTGAAGCTTCTTGTAAAGTGAGGCCTTCCACTCTTCATCTACCCCCTTGACTCCTCCCTCGCTGGGATCTCTTACGGTTACGATAACTCTGTCCTTGACCCCCTCGATCAGGGATGGGTCGAAGTCCTCCGGCCTCTCCAGGTAGTCCAGCCTGAGCTCCACCAGGTCAGAGTCTAGAGTGGGGACTAACTTGATGTCTTCCAGACTCCTCACCGGCAGGGCAACGACCAGCTTCACCAAAGCGAGATTAAGGTCGTGGACGCGAATAATAGGTTTGCTAAAGTCGAGAAGGGAGCGTCACGAAATCGTTATCCTGCCCCCGAGGCCCCTCAAGTCGTCCCAGAACCTGGGATTACTCTTATTCACGCACTCCGCCTTCAGCACTTTGCCCCCAGCCGTCAGCGCGAGCACGGCAGCGAGCATAGCTATCCTATGGTCGTTAGGGCATTCTATCACTCCTTCCCTCAGCTTGCTCGGCTCTATCACCAGCCTGCCGTCGTATCTCGCCCTGCCCCCGAAGGCCTTCAGGGTACTTATTATGGTGGTTATACGGTCGCTCTCCTTTATCCTGAGCCTCTCTACACCCTCGATTACGGTCTCCGTTCGGGCGAATGGAGCCAGGGCGGCAATGGAAACGGCCAAATCGGGGGCGTCATCGACGTTAACCCTCAAGCCCCTCTCAGGTTCCCCTTCCGCTATCCAGGTCCCGTTTCGAACAGCGCTCTTGACCCCGGCCTCCGCCATCAGGTTAACCACGCTGTGATCTCCGAAGTAACTCGGCGGGTCGTAAAGCCCCGAGATCTCGATCCTCCCTCCCGTGACCGAGCTAGCTATGGCGTAGAAGGACGCCAGAGCGAAGTCACCCCTAACTTTGCCTTCGTAAGGCCTCGGGTTACCCCTTGCAACTGTTATCTCCCATACGTCGTCCCGCTCGATCTCGACCCTTACGCCCTGTGAGGTCAACAGCTCGGCCGTCATCATTATGTAACTCTTCGAGGATACGGGCGACAGCACCCTGATCCTTCCGTGACCCCTAACCGCGAACGCGAACATGAAGCCCGAAACGTACTGACTGGACTCGGCCCCAGATATCTCGACCTCCTCCTCCTTCAACTTGCCCTTAACCTTCAGGGGCAACCTTTCTGAGGTGACTTCCAAGCCGTGCCTCCTCGCTAAATTAACTATCTCGTTCAGGGGCCTCCTCCTTAAGCTCTCGTCCCCGTCCACCTCCAGCTCCACTCCCAGAACCATGGCAACGGGCAACAGCATCCTCAGAGTGGTTGCGGAGCCCCCGACGAAGGCGTACCCCCTGCTCGAAGGCTCCTCGAATTTGAAGCTGCCGTCCTCTACCTTGACTCCCAGAGCTCTGACCGCGTTTATCGCTGCCGCGATGTCGTCGGAGTCAGGAACCTCGCTCAACGTTACCCTGTTGATCAAGGAATAAAAGATCGTCCTGATGCCCCAGCTCTTCGAGGGAGGCGCCTCTACCCTTCCCTCAACCCTTGAAGGTCCTACCGAGACCTCCATGGCTCACCAGCTCCACGATCCTCACTTCGCCGTGCTTCGAGAACTCCTCAACTATCGGTCCCTCGTCTCCTTCCTTCGTTATCGCGAAGAGTGAGGGGCCGTTCCCCGAAACCCCGGATGCCATAGCTCCTAACCTCTCCGCCCTTTCTAGGATCTCCTCCTCGTAGCCCATTATCCTAGCTACGAGCCTGCCGTTCAGCCTTATGGCCTCGTAGACCTTACCTGAATAGGCCAGCTCGAAGGCCCTCCTGAACTCCGCCTCATATTTCCTGAATTCGCTGAGCCTGGGTTGTTTGGGTCTGAAGCCCCTCATGAGGATCACCGCCTTGCCCTCGGGCGGGTTCGAGACCTTCAGTATCTTGAGCTCCTTATTGTACGTGAACGACTGCCCGCCGTAATAGCTTGCGGTAGCGTCGTCTAAAGCCCCGGTCAGGCTCACGCCGGCCTTTATGGACAGTATCGCCGAAAGCGCCGGGACGTTGACCTCTAACCCGTACCTCTCGGCTATCTCCCCGATAAGGGCAGTCGATACCGCGGAGCTGCTCTTCAGCCCGCTCTTAGGGGGTATTTCTGAGCTTATTTCAACCCTCTGGTTGGGAATCCCGTAATTCTTGCGGAAGTAGTTTATTACCTCTTTGATCAGGGGATCGCCGTGCTCGCATCCGTCGCATTCGCTGATTTTCACACTGACCTTAAGGTTGACCGCTATGGAGGAGCCGTACCAGGAGCCCAAAGCGTTCACTGCTGAGATTCCGCCGAGGGCGAGCATGCCGAGGGCGAGCATGCCGACCTGTACCTCTTCCACTCCTCCTCTATCCGGCCAACTTGATCCTTCTCGAGCCTAACGCTGGGTATCACCCCTGCCCTGATCGCGTGATCAGCGAGAACTAGGGCAGTCATGCTCTCCGCCACCGCTACCCCCCTGATGGCCACGGAAGGGTCGTGCCTCCCAACGACTGATAGCTCCGCTGGCTGTAAAGTCCTCAAGTCCACAGTCCTCTGGGGCTTACGTATGGAACTCGTGGGCTTGAAGGCAACCCTTAAGACTATGTCCTCCCCGTTCGAAAGCCCCCCCAATATTCCGCCCGCCGTGTTCTTCCTCCACCTGAACCTCCCACCCTCGTAAACTATCTCATCGTTAGCCTCGCTACCCCTCATCCTCGCGGCCCGGAACCCCAGACCGTACTCGAAACCGACAACGGCGGGAATGGAAAGCAATGCCTTGGCGAGGTCCGCTTTTAGTTTGTCGAAGACCGGCTCCCCCAGGCCTATCGGGGGGTTCCTCACGATTATCTCAGCTATCCCGCCCACGCTGTCCCCTTCCTTGAACGCTGTGGAGACCTCCTCCTCATAGAGCCCTTCGGCCTCCTTATTGGGCGCCCTCACTGGGGAGTACTTGGAGCACAAGGCCTCCTCGAAGGACGCCGCCTCAGCGTCGACCTTACCTATTGCCGTAAGGTAACCCGCTATCCAAGTCCCCGTCATCATAAGCAGCTTCTTTGCGACCGCCCCGGCCGCCACCCTAGCGACTGTCTCCCTGGCGCTTGCCCTACCCCCGCCCCTGTAGTCCCAGTTATCGAACCCGTACTTCAAAACATAAGGCAGGTCCGCGTGCCCCGGCCTAGGCTTATAGTGAATTTCCTCGTAGAACGAGGATATTACGTCGGTGTTCTTAAAAATTACAGTAACGGGGGCGCCGGTGGTTCTGCCTTCATATATCCCGCTGATTATCTCCGGCTCGTCCTTCTCCCTCCTCCCAGTAACGTATTGCCTTCCCGGTCTCCTGAATTGAAGTTCGAACTCCAAGTCCTCCTTGCTTAGGGGCAAGCCCGCTGGGAGGCCGTCTATCACCACGCCAACGTAAGGGCCGTGGCTTTCGCCGAACGTCGTTATTCTCAGCCTCTCACCGAACGAGTTGCCTGGCACTGAGGTACTCCAAGACTTCCTCGTCTGATAAGCTTTTGCCGAACCATATCCTGTCCGCTTCCAGGGCCTGCCTAACTAGGACTTGTAGGCCGTTTATCACCCTCATTCCCTTACTTTCAGCTCTTACAGTTAGGCTCGTCCTCAAGGGCTTGTACACCATATCCAAAGCCAACCTTCCCTTAACGCAGTGATCCGGGATAACGTCGGGGTTGGGGGTAGAGTTGACTACCACGTCCTGATCCTCGGGGCACGACTCGGAGACCTTAGCCCTGCCTCCCAGCTCGACGATCCTGGTGGCAAGCTCTAACGCCTTTTCCCTCGTCCTGTTAATAATCAGCACCTCACAGCCCAGGTCCGCTAAGGCAACGGCTACAGCCTTACCCGCACCCCCGGCTCCGAATACGGTGCAAACCCTCGGGCCTTCTACAGCAGCGCTCACTAGTTGCTTCACGGCGAGGTAGTCCGTGTTGTGACCGAATCCCTCCTTCACGGTGTTGACCGCTCCCACCCTCCTCGCCTCTTCCGACAGACCGCTCAAGTAGGGGATCACGTCCTCTTTATAGGGGATAGTCACGTTGAAGCCGTAGGCCAAGTTCAGTAGTCCCCTTATCGTCTCGCTGAACTTCTCCCTCTTCAAGTCGAACGCCAAATAAACGGCGTCTATGGAAAGCCTCTCAAACGCGTAGTTGTGAATAGCTGGGGAAAGGGTGTAGCTTATGTTCTCCCCTAGAACTCCCAGGAGCTTGGTGGTGTAGCCTATCTGAGGCATTGCTCAGTTAGTCCCTTGAAGGTCTCCACGGGTATTTCAGCCTTAGTCCAGGCCCCTATCCTCCTGGGAACCGGGACGAGGAGAACGTCGCTCCTCCTTTTCTTGTCCTTCTCTAAGGCCTTTAACGCCTTGTAGGGGTCGGGCCTCGGGTCGAGCTGGTCAGGGTTTACCGGAAGTTCGTAAAGGGTCAGGAGGCTTAAGGTGTCCTCTACCAAGCCTTCCTCCGCGTAACCCAACTCCTCGGCGAACTTCGACTCACAGGTCATACCGACGGAGATCGCGAGGCCGTGGTGAACCTTGAAGTCCGTGGCGGACTCTATGGCGTGGCCAACAGTATGGCCGAAGTTCAGGACTATCCTGATCCCCTTGGTCTCCCTCTCGTCCTGAGCGACCACGTCGAGCTTGTTGCTCGCGGACCTGATGATGACCTCCTCCAGGGCCTCGTCGTCCTTCCTCATTATCTCGTCCTTGCTGCCCATCAGTATGTTGTAGAGGGCTGAGTCCAGGACTATGGAGTACTTGATGACCTCGCTTAAGCCGTTCCTTAGCTCCTGCTGAGGGAGGGTGTCCAAGAACGATAACTCCGCAATTATTATGTTCGGCTGGTAGAAAGTGCCCAGGACGTTCTTGATCCCTGCGAAGTTAACCCCTGTCTTGCCCCCTATTGCCGCGTCTACCATGCCGAGTAGGGTGGTAGGGACGTTGACCAGCCTTATCCCCCTCAAGTAAATCGACGCGAGGAAGCCAACAGTATCCGTCACGCTCCCTCCGCCGACGGCTATTATCGTATCACCCCTGTCGTAACCCCTCTCGAAGAGCTCCTTCGCCAGAACCAGGACGTTGTTCGCGTCCTTTAACCTCTCGCCGTCCTCGACGGGGAAATACTCCGCCTCGGGCAAGACCTTCCTTATGGGGGTAGGGTCGAGCCAAAGAGGGTGAAAGACCGCTATTTTCCCCGTCAGCTCCCTGAGCACTTCGAGGGCGTTCCTTCCCACAACGAACCTAACGTCGTTACAGCAGACGGTCTGCGTGATCTCCCTCATGCCGTCCTACCTAATGCCTCCGCTAGAGCCTTGATCCTCTGCATTAGTAGTGAGAACTGTTCGGGAGTCAGCTGTTGCTCCGAGTCGCTCAACGCCTTTTCTGGCCTCGGGTGAACTTCCACTATCAGCATGTCGGCCCCCGCGGCTACCGCCGCTAAGGCCAGGGAATGAACCAGCTCCCTCTTTCCTGCGGGGTGGCTTGGGTCTGCACAGATCGGGAGGTGGGTCTGTAGCTTCGCGCTCACCATTCCGCCTATGTCGATCGTGAACCTGGTCGACTTCTCGAACGTCCTTATCCCCCTCTCACAGAGCACAACTGAGCCGTTGTTCTCTGATAGGATATACTCGGCCGTCAATATCCACTCCTCCACCGTGTTGCCCATGCCCCTCTTAAGCAGAACCGGCATACCGGACCTCCCCGCTTCCTTCAGCAGGTCGAAGTTCTGGGCGTTCCTGGCCCCGATCTGGAGCATGTCAGCGTACCTCTTGAAGTACTCCATATGTCTCGGGTCCATTATTTCCGTGACAACCGGGAGCCCTGTTTCGTCCGAGGCCCTCCTGAGCAGCTCCAACCCCTTAACGCCCAAACCCTGGAAGCTGTAGGGGCTCGTTCTCGGCTTGAAGGCTCCTCCCCTGAGCAAGGAGGCGCCGGCCCTCTTGACCTCCTTCGCCGTAGTCATCAACTGCTCCTCGTCCTCCACGGCACAGGGGCCGGCAGCTACGACTACCTTTCTGTCACCTATCTTGACACCCTTAACGTCTACTATAGTCGGGTCGCTCTTCCACTCGTTGCTCGCTAGCTGGAACGGCCTTTTGGGCTTCACTTTCATCTCGACCGAAGGATCTACTATCGTCTCGACTAGGTTATCCGGCCAGGCAACTACGAGCTCTTTGCCGTAAAGGTTGAGGTACCTATATGAAGCCCCACTACTGCTTATCTTCTCTTTTAGGGTCGACCAGTCTGCTCCCTTCTTGAGGATGAAGAGCATTCTCTCCTAACCTCGCAAAGAGCTCTGAAATCGTTTCTATCCCAACCCTTCTCGCTATAAAAGCGTAGGGGTTACCGTTTTGGATCTCCATTACGACGTCCTCCTGAGAGATCACCCTATTTATGACCCTCATCAGGTCCTTGAAGGTCACAGTCCTCATGACCTCCACCTCCTTCTCGACACCCAATACCCTCGCTAACTTATCGTAGCCCTCCTTCAAGGCCAGCAAATAGAAGTGCGAAAGTACCTGAACTACCGCCATAGCCTTATCGTGCTTCTCGGGGTCGCTGACGACGACGCTCAATCCCGCCGACCTCCAGAAGGCGATAACGTCGCTTATGTCCCCGCTAGTCTTAGAGGGTATAA
Source organism: Sulfolobales archaeon Acd1 (assembly GCA_000389735.1). Taxonomy (GTDB): domain Archaea; phylum Thermoproteota; class Thermoprotei_A; order Sulfolobales; family Sulfolobaceae; genus Acd1. Next base: position 94,560 of record APJY01000001.1, read on the forward strand.
CTACTATCTCCTCCCCTATTGGGCTCGATTGGGGACCGAAGAGAGGATGAGTGGAGACGAACCTGAAGGATTCCTCAACACTGACCCTCTCGAGGAAGTCGAAGTTGTCTCCCTTAACGGAGAGGACGTCCATCACGGTCTTCCCCCTCAATGCGGTCTTCAGGCTGGAGAAGTAGTCTCCCTTGATGGCCTCAGGCGGCAGGGCCAAAATCACGTAGTCCCCCCACTCCAGGGCTTCACTCTGGGGCATGTAGACGCCACCAGATTCCCTCGCAGCCTCCTCGGCCTTGGCAGAGTTCCTGCCCGTTATCACCACCTTGTGTTCGGCCAAGGTGAGGAGCTTGGCCAAAGCCTTGCCCATGCCTCCGTATCCCACTATAGTCACCCTCTTGGGGGAGGAGTTGGTGAGCTGAACCCTCTTAGAGTAATACAGGATGGAATTCACGAGCTCCCTCGCTAATTCCTCGGGGACACCCAGCCTTCTGGAGCTCTCGACCCAGTTCCTGAGTACTTCCGCTTCCCTCGCCTCGTCCTTAATAGATAAACCTAACCTATTCTTAATCTCAGCTATCTTTCTCGAAATCAAAAACCTTTGAGAAATTAAATAAAGGATCTGATAATCTATCTCGTCTATTTTAGCCCTCAGTTCCTCCAGGCTCATTTCATTAACTCCATGGCCTGGTTTACGACGCTCTTCCAGGTTATGCCGTAGTAGTCCAGGAGCTCCCTCTGGCTCCTGGCCGACCTTCCGAACGTTGTGGCCCCTACGAACCTCATCGGCACCGGATATCTCTTGACAACGACCTCGGCGACGGCGGAACCGATCCCGCCGTAAATGCTGTGCTCCTCAATCGTCACTATCCTTCCGGTCTTCCTCGCGTAGTACTCGATGAGCTGTTCGTCTATAGGCTTGATGGAAAGAAGGTTTATCACGGCGGCGCTTATGCCCATCTTATTCAGCTCCTCCGCCGCCTTGAGAGCGTCCCAGAGCACTACTCCCGCCCCCATTATTGCGACGTCGTCGCCGTCCCTCAGTACGAAGCCCTTCCCCAACTTGAACTGATAGTCTAGTCCCTCCGTGATGCTCGGCGAGTATTCTCTACCGATCCTGAAGTAAGTCGGTCCCTTAAGTTCCTCGAGCACTACTGGCAAGGCCCTCCTGATGTCGGCCGGGTCCGCGGGTACTATCACCTTCATATTCGGTAATACCCTCATCAGGGCTATGTCTTCGAGGGCCTGATGACTGGAACCGTCGGCGTGGTCGCTGTAACCGGAGTGAGTAACTATGAACTTCACGTCTAGGTTCATCCTGGCAATGCTGTTCCTTATCTGCTCCCAGGCCCTCATCAGGAACATCGCGAACTCGACTACCACTGGCTTGTAGCCGGCTATCGAGAGGCCTCCGGCGAAGTTCACCATGTCCTGTTCCGATATTCCGACGTTGAAGTATCGGTCGGGGTACTTCTCCTTGAAATAGATCGCCCTGGTCGAATCGCCCACGTCGGCAGTGATCACTAATAAGTCTTTGTCTCTCTCGCCTAGCTCGACCAGCAACCTACCCAGGGTATCACGCATTGATAAGATGCTTCCTTGCGTCATCGGGGCTCGACCTCTGTTTCCTGGTGTTCTCTATCGGGGGAAAGCCTTTCCCCCTAACAGTCCTAGCGAATATCGCGCTCGGCCTCTTTGCTTTTAGGGCCTCCTCTAGGGCTTCGGACAGGCTGACGAAGTCGTGACCGTCAGCCTCGAAAACGGCCCAACCGACGGCCTCGTAAACCTTAGGCAGGTAACCCTTGGGCTTGACGCTGTCAACGCTGTCGTCTAGCTGGAAGTTATTGACTTCCACGATCGCTATCAGGTTGTCGAGCTTCCTCGTCACTGCGTGGGTTATCGCCTCCCAAACCTCGCCCTCGTCGTGCTCGCCGTCTCCCATGTCCACGAAGACCCTTCCCGTTCCTCCCCTCATCTTGATGCCTGTGGCTATCCCTATTCCGAAGCTCAGCCCTTGGCCCAGGCTTCCAGTGGCCATGTCCACTCCCGGAATGAAGATCTCAGGGTGTCCCTGAAGTATGCTGGATATGTCTTGGATTTTCCATAGTTCGTCCTCCGGTATGAATCCCTTTTCGGCCATGACTGCGTATAGGGCTGGGGCCGCATGACCTTTACTTAAGATGAAGTAATCCCTGTTTAATGGATCCCTTCCGAACCTTAGGTACTTGAACATCAGTAGAGTTACGATTTCGATACTGCTCAATGACGACCCTACGTGAAGCGTTTGGTCATAGAATAGCATCTTTATTACGTTCTTCCTCGCGTTCTCGGCTATCTCCCGTAACCTGTTCAACTCCTCGAGTGTTAATATTGGCGTTGCATCATTCCTCCCTCCTTCGTTCCCCATTGGAACAATACCAAACCCCCGTGTAGAATCAGAGATTTAATTATAAGCTTTGTGCAGATCACGTGGAACGGTATTTAAGGGAAGTACTGACCATCGGCAAGACGGTATTTGACAAGGTAAGAGCCACCACAGCCCTGGTGGTGGGCTGCGGAGCCTTGGGATCCTCCATAGCCGAGGCTCTGGCCAGGCTGGGGATCGGTAAGCTTGTCGTAATCGACGCGGACGTGGTAGAGGAGGCCAACCTCTCGACCGCTCACATGTTCGGCGTTGAGGACTTGGGGAGGCCAAAGGTCGACGCTTGCAAAGAACGCCTGAGGAGCGTGAACCCAGACGTGGAGGTCGTCGCGTACCACGACGTAATCGACCCCTCCAACGTGGAGAAGTACGTTGGTTTCGCTGACGTGGTATTCGACGGGTTGGACAGCCTTTATGCCAGGCTCCTCCTAAACGACGCCTGCGTCAAGCTGGGAAAACCGCTTTTCTACGCGGGGGTGTCGGGCGAGTACATCACGGTTAAGGCAGTAGTTCCGGGTGCGATGTCGTGCTTATCGTGTTTCCTGAACTATGACGGGGACGATAGGAACGCGTGCGACGTAGTAGGGACCACCGTCTTAGCGCCCACCGTCGCGGCGAGCCTGCAGGTTCAACTGTTCTTGAATTACCTGCGAGGCAGAGTGAAAGACGAACTGATCCTAGTAGAGCTAGACGACCTCAGGTTAACGAGAGTGGAGCTGAGCAGGAACCCGAAGTGCAGGAGTTGTGGGCTCCGTGAGTTCCCCTACTTAAGGGGGGAGATAAGGCCAGGGTCATGCGAGATCAGGAGGATTGAGGGGAGGACTGAAGCCCTCCAGATAACTACGGGAACCTCTTACGTTAAAATTTGTTACCCTGAAGGATGTTTCGAAAGGAGAAGGTACTGAATCATGACGGATAAAAAGCTCGTAGTCGGCGCGGTCCTACCGCCCTTAATCGTCATAGCTTACTCGTTGCTTTTCAAGGTCGATCCGATTACTACCCTCTTACACCTCTCGCCTTACTTTACATTGTCGTTCTTCTTGGCTTACCTGGCATCCAACGCCGTTGCCTCAGTGAGGGACGCTCTCCTGGCTAAGGTTCCGTACTCCGTGGCTTTCAAGGCGAGGCTCCTCGGAAACGCCGTCGGGTTGGTGATCCCTGGAGCTTTAGGCGGCGATTTGACGAGAGCGGTAGTTTACAGCAAATCCGTAAAACTGAAGCTGGATGAAGCGTTCGCTATCAGTACTGTTTCGGCCTTTTACGACGTAGTGATCGGCTCCCTTATGTACCTGCTCCTATTAATCGTGCAACCCAAACCTCTCGACGTTATCTTCACGTTAGTAGCCCTCGCCAACATCCTGTTCTGGCTTACGGTAATCGGCTATTTCGCCGGAACCGCGGGGGGCAAGAAGAACAGATTAGAGAGACTAATATTCGAAAAACTTCAGAATTATCCTGAAATAGAACGCGCCTACTTTAGAGCTAAGGAGATAATAAAAACTAAAAACTCTCCATTAAGAGCTATACTTTTTTCCTTACTGACTGTAGCGGAGTTCGCAATTCAAGCGACGCCGTTAGTTTACCTTTTCGAGTACGACTATTTGGTCGCCTTGTTGGTCAACCAGCTGTACTTCGTCTCGCTTTTAGTCCTGATCCCCGCGGGTTCTGTGAGTAGCGAGTTCGCGCTCTCAACGGTGCTTCCCCCTAACTTAGCCATCAGCCTGAGGACGCTTGAATTGGCCGCATTCGCCCTCGGCTTCGTGTTTATTAAAGAAATCAACTTGAAGCACCTTCAGGAGGAGCTCAGGAGATATGGAGAAGTATTTAAACGAGCTCAGCCCAGAACAGGCGGATGAGTTATTCCGACAGGCCATTAATTCCGTTAGTTGTGTAAGGGCCGTATACGACGTGGACGCCCTCCTTTTCTCCTTCGTCCTGGCGATAGAGGCTAAAAGGCAAACTGTCATTTCATTCGGTGAGGGGGAGGGCTGCGAGCTCATACTTACCGAGAATAGGGAAGGGAGAAAGCTGACGCTCAACAAGCAGGACTACTTCTTGGGGAAATCGGCGTTTTCATCGCTCGTTCGCCCTGACGAGAGGACTCACTTAGCCGCACTGTTGGGGGTTCACGCGGCCTCCTTATTCGATAGGAGGCAGTTCACCCACCTGGAGGAGGCCAGGTTAAACGGTGTAGCCTCTACGTGGGGGGCGATCGTCGAAGAAGGTCCTAAACTACCGAACTATAAGAACCTACCGCTCTTCACTTCCTTGACCTTCTCCTTCGACCCCTACTTCCCTGGAATCTCTGGGAACAGATCTGGAGCCGAGGCCGTCCTGAAGGAGCTGAAGATCGACCTGACCGCCGCTTTGGAAAATCTGACGGAAGGCCAGAAGAACTCCCTTTTCTACAGGCTCGTCCTGACCGCACAGAAGCACAACCCCAATTTCTCCAACCTGGACCTTTTCGGCAAGAGGGTTTTCGTCAAAGACGTGGACCTCCTAGAACTGGCCTTCGCGTCAATGTACGTTCTCGACGTCTCAGGGTCCGGTTACCTCTACCAGCTCGTCGAGGACGGCTCGTTCGCCGAAGTCATAACCTCCGTGTTTAGGGAGGAAATGGCCAAGGGGTTCAAGATCGAAGAGATCACGGAGAGGAGCGACGCGATAGTGGTGAAGACCAACCTGAGGTCGCCCCTGCTGGTGAGACAGATATTGGCGCAGGCAGGAAAGGTTAAAATGGATAAGACCGTAGCGGTCAGCCTGGAAGGGGTCACTTACACCAGTAGAGCTTTCGTTAACTCGCCCTCGGAAGGGCTGATTAAAATATGAACGAAGAACCCCTGAAGGTCAGGGTTGAGGTGGAAATAAGGACACCCCACGCTGCGGAACTGGAGAAGGCAATAAGCGTAGATAACGTGGACGTGCCTCAGGGTATAACAATTAGTCTCTACCACAACGAGGAGAACCTATACATTATCGGCGAATGCGAGTGCGTTGATCCAAAGCGGCTACTCACGCTGAGGAACACTTTGGACGACATCCTGGTTGACATAAACGCCGCCATCAAGGTGTTAGAAACCGTTAAATAAGGCAGGAACCTTTTACCTTACGGAATAGCGATGCCCCTAAGGCCAGGTAGGTGCTACAGGCACTTCTCGGGTCCACCTTACACGAGGAAGGAATACATTCCTGGAGTCCCTGGGCCCAAGATAACTAAGTTCACAGTCGGCAATCCTAAGGGTGCCTACGAATACGAGCTGAGACTAGTGGCGATAGAGACAGGTCAGATCAGACATAATGCCTTAGAGGCGGCGCGTGTAAACGCCCTGAAGTACCTCAGCAAGAAGACGGGAGGGGAGAACGAGTTCTGGCTCTGGGTGCTCAAGTACCCGCACCACGTGCTCAGGGAGAACAAAATGATGGCCTTCGCCGGTGCGGACAGGCTTCAGGACGGGATGAGGCTCTCCTTCGGTAAGCCGATCGGCACCGCGGCCAGGGTCAGTAGGCAGGGAGATATCGTTATGATCCTGAGGGTTCCCGCGAAGCACTTAGAGGTGGGCAAGCAGGCCCTCGAGATAGCAAAGTCTAAGCTTCCCCTTAAAATGAGAATTGATGTCGTCCCGTTAGCCAAGGAGGCACCGGCTCAGTGAGTTATGACTTCGACGAAGGGAGGCTTTTTCGTGAAATAGAGATTAAGAAGCCGAGGAGGGTTTTACTACAGTTCCCAGAAGGACTCAGGCGATACTCCGTTGAGATAGTAGATAAGTTAAGGGACAGGTTTAGGGACGTGGAGTTCGTAATAAGCGCCGAGCCGTCCTGGGGAGCCTGCGACGTCGCGGACGACGAGGCACAGCTGGTTGGGGCCGACCTTATAGTGCACTTCGGCCACACGCCCTACCCTTGGTACTCTCCTAAGACGCCCACGGTATACGTCCCTGTTCCGAGCAAGCTAGAGCTTAGCCAAGAAGTGATGACCGACCTAGCGGAGAGGCTTAGGACCGTGGGCGCCAGGAGGGTTAACGTTAGCGCAGTCCTTCAACACGTTCACTTAATCCCGAAGCTGAGGAAGTTCCTGGAAGCGCAGGGTTTCCAGACGTCCTCAGGCATGGCTAGACCCCCTTATATGCTCGAGGGGCAGGTGCTCGGCTGCGATTATTACGCTGTTAGGGAGGACTCGGACGCTTTCGTCAACGTCTCGGGTGGGAGGTTCCACAGCCTGGGGGTGGCCTTAGCGACCCAAAGGCCTACCTTCAAGCTCGACCCCTACGAGAATAGGGTTGAGGACGTAAGCAAGGAGGCCTTCAGGGTTCTGAAAGTGAGGCTAGCCAAAGTATTCGAGGCCAAGGATAGGGAAGTTTGGGGGATCATCAGGGGATTGAAGTTAGGGCAGAACAGGCCGACGCTGGTGAACTTCCTAAAGAGGGGTTTAGAAGGTATAGGCAAGAAAGTGTACGTCTTCACCAACAGGATCGTTACGGTTGACGCGTTAAGGAACCTCCCTAATGAGGTGGAGGTCTTCGTCGTTGCCTCATGCCCTAGGGTTCCTATAGACGACGTCTATAGCTTCGAGAAGCCCGTCCTAACCCCAGGTGAGGCTAAAATGATTATATCGGGAGAACTCGACAAATACATATTCCCATGGTGAGAGCTTGAGGGGCCAGTCCGAGTTCGTCTTCCCAGGGGATGAGATAGGGATAATCGAGGAACTCCTGAGCGGCGAAGGGACGTACGAAGAGGACGGTGTTGTCAGGGCTGCCGTGGTTGGGACTACTTTTGTGGACATGATCTACAGAAAGGGGAACGTCATAACTAACAGGAGACCGGGTTTCACCGCGTTGAAAAAGGCTAAATTCGTTTATTTCCAGGTGGAGCAAGTTAAGGAGGACTCCGCTGTAGGAACCATTATAGGCATTGAAGACAGACCCGTCAGCTCGCACTTGTCCGCCTACATTCATATCTCGCAAATAGTGAACAGGAGAGTAGAGAGAATCACGGATTACCTTAAGCCAGGCGACGTAGTTAAGGCGAAGCCCCTGGGCTTCACCCTCCCGGTTCCCCTCACGATTAAGCAACCCGACTTGGGAGTGGTTTTAGCCAAGTGCTCCATCTGCGGAGGTGACATGGTTCAAATCGACGAAGAGCATTTAAGGTGCACGGTTTGTAAGAACGTCGAGACGAGAAAGCTACCCGAGGCGAGAAGGCGTGGAAGTTGAAGTGACGAGGGCCGGGGAGAACTACGCCGAGATTAAGGTCAAAGGAGAGGAACACACCCTAGGCAACCTAATAGCGAACTACCTCATGAGGCTACCTGGCGTGAAGTTCGCTTCCTATTCCATGCCTCACCCTCTGATTAACGAAATTCTAATCAGGGTCATGACGGACGGCTCCATCTCGCCCTACGAGGCCTTCAGGAAGGCCGCGGAGGAGGCCTTAAAGGACCTGGACCGCTTCGAAGAAGAGTTGGAGAAGGTTTGAAGAGGGAGTCAAGGAGGGCAGTCCTTTACGTCGGGTTCATAGCGGTAATCTGCGTGTTCAGAGGCGAGGTTTTAGAACACGTCTTTTTCGGGAGGACGAAGGAGGAGGTCTTTCAGGCGTTTGAGAGTTCCTCCGTGAAGGGGGAGTCCCCTTCTTTTAGCGAAGATCCTGAATTAATCGAGCAGTGCAAGGTCGTAGCCATGGGGGTGGAAGATAAAGCTAAAAGGATTAAGAGGGCTAGGTAGGGCATTGAGTTCCATGAAGTTCTGCCCTAGATGCCAGTCCCTTATGGTCCCCCGAAAGGTCGGAGGCAAAACGGTTTACAAGTGCCCAAATTGCGGTTACGAGGAAGAGGTCACGAGCTCGTCGAAGCTGACTCAAGCCATAAGGCACAGTGAGAAGGAGAAGACCCTCCTCATAGACCAGGAGGTACCCACGGGGGCGCAGAAGATTAAGGGCGTGCTCTGCCCGAACTGCGGTAACGATGAGGCGTACTTCTGGATATTACAAACGAGGAGAGCTGACGAGCCTCCGACGAGGTTCTATAAGTGCACTAAGTGCGGTAAGGTCTGGAGAGAGTACGAGTGAGCTGTAGCGGACCCGGGGGGATTCGAACCCCCGACCACCGGCTTTCCACCGGCCCGTTAGAAGGCCGGCGCTCTGTCCTGGCTGAGCTACGGGTCCATGTGAGAGATTTCCCGATCTCTTATAACATTAATTCCTCATTATGCCGGGAGCCCCACTACGAGGCTAATCACATACGCTATTAGGAAGAACGGAATTACCGGAACGCCCCAGGTTACCCAAATCTCCGTGGACTCATTAACAACCCCCCTCTCGAGGAGTTCCGCGTATTTTTTCCTCCAATAAGCGTCGTCCTCATCTGTCCTGAAAGTAGTCCTCAGCCTCATCCTCCCAGACTCGTCTATTTCCGTCAGAGGAAAGTAGAACCTAGAGTTCAGGAACTGGCTCACCGTCATCCTCTTCCCAGAAAAAGCCAAAAGAAACCTGTTCGCTCCGGTGACGTCCTTCGTGTACTTCCAGTTCCTAATCGTGTTGTACAGGCCGACCAGCGTTATTATCAGGGAAGTGTACAACACGACCGTTATCGCCTCCCCTCCCAGCAGGGATAACCTGGGAAAGAAGATTGGCATGACGACAGGGTTGCCTAAGCCTAAGAGGAGTATCAGAACCACGTCCGCACCTCCCATGAGGCCCACATACGTCATAACCGTTAGGAGCGCGACCGATACCACTACGCTGTAGACGAAGAGTAGGAGGTTGACGTAGTGTAGCTCAAGGTATGTGAACACAGCCAACGGCGCGAAGGGGATCCACAGCTTTTCGGGAACTTCCCTGGACTTAATGTCGAATATCGACGTTATGATCAACATTAACAGAGTGTAAGACACCTGAATTGGGTAAAGAGAAGCTAAATTCACGGCAGGAAGCCTCCCTCATCCCGCCCGCTGTGGGGCCGTTGGAAGGCCAGATACCCCCTTGGGTTAAAAGTTCTCAATCGGGAAATATTAAGCGTTGAAGCTCCCAGCCTAACGGGATGGGACGGCTATGTTTAAAATGCTTATACGTCATTAAATCGTGCCATGAGCTTCGCCCTGACTAAGGAGCTGGAGGAGTACCAAGCTAAGATCAGGGAGTACGCTCAGAAGACCGTTAGGGAATACGCCAAGTACATGGACGAGGCCAACGACGGCGGCGACAAGATAGTGAAGGACCTCGCCAACATGGGCCTTCTGGGGATGAAGCAGCCCAGGAAATTCGGGGGTTTGGAGCTAGGAGAAAGGGCCTTCGCCATAGCCACCGAGGAGCTGGGCGCTGAAAGCGGAGGGGCGTCCCACAGCCTCCACACTCAACAGAACGCCCTGCAGTTGCTCTACAGCGTGGGAGGGGACTCTGCGGCCGAGTGGATCGAGAGGGGCGTTAAGGGTCAAGAAATTTACGCCGTGGCGTTGACTGAACCCCAAGCGGGCTCCGATTTGGGAGCTTTACAGACCACCGCGAAGCCCGAAGGTAACGAGCTCGTCATCAACGGAGAGAAGATATTCACGAGCGGGGCGACCTACGCCACCAAGATGGTAGTCCTCGCGAGGACTAGCGGTAACCCAGGCGACAGGCAGGGGATATCGTTGCTTTTGGTGGACGCTAAGACTCCGGGGATAAAGGTTCAGAAGCTCGACCTGATGGGTATCAGGGGGGCCGGGATAGGCTACGTGAAGTTCGAGAACGTCAGGGTCCCCAAGGACAGCATAATCGGTAAGGAGGGAGACGCGTACAGGGGAGCCTTAAAGGGCCTCATGATCTCAAGGAACGGGTACGCCGGAATCGCCTTAGGGGTAGCCAGGGGAGCCCTCGAGGAGGCGATAGTGAGAGCCCAAACGAGGAAGCAGTTCGGCAAGCCCATAATCGAGCAGGAATGGATAGGGTTTAACCTGGCCGACGCCTACATAAAGGTCGAGGCGGCGAGGCTCCTGATACACAGGGCGGCTGACCTTCTGGACAGGGGCGTTGAGGCTACTGTGGAGGCGTCGATGGCGAAGTACTTCGCGGCCGTCACTGCTGTGGAAGTGACTAGGACTGCCTTGCACGTCTTCGGAGGACACGGGCTCAACAGGGGATCCAAGGTGGAGAGGCTCTACAGGGACGCCAAGATAATGGAGATCGCTGAGGGTACCAACGAGATGCAGCTCCTCGCCGTCACAAGGCTCTTCCAACCGAAGAAATGAAGGCGTAGTAAGTGACGAAGTTGACTATGAGGACAGGCGTTGCGTACTTCATGAACTCGAAGTATTCCAGCTTTTTCCCACCCCTTATTTCGGACGCCCTAGAGACTATCAGGTTGCTCGCTGCTCCTAACAGCGTGAAGTTCCCCGCTATAGTACTCCCGGCGGCCAACGCTACCAGCAGGTGCACGGAGTTGGGTTGATTGGAAACGTAAGGCAACAGAAGCGCGACGAGGGGAACGTTGCTTAAGACCTGACTCAGGACTATACTTACTACCATAACGCCGAACACCGTACTTAATCCCGGAAGGTACTCAAGGATGAGCTGAACCACGCCACCTTCCTTTAAGCCCTCCACGAACATGAAAAGCCCCACGAAAAGGAGGAGGGTGGGATAGTCGACGCCAAGTATGACGGCCTCCCTTTTCCTTGTAAGAGTAAGCAAGACGACCGCCCCTATTAGGAACACCAGAACCATGTCGTAGCCGGTCGCTGAAGCGTAAGCCCCTAAGGCTATCGTTAGCGCTAAAAGGGTCAAGGAGAGCTTTGCCAAGTACTCGTCCTTAAGGCCTGGATCGCTTAACGAGTCGAGATCCAATTCGCCCCGAACCTTGAGGAGCTCCCTGAACTCCCAGGACATGAGGTAAGGGGTCAAAACGAGATTGAGCGCGGTGGGCAAAGCCAAGTATACGAAGAACGTAAAGAACGGGTTCGGCACCCCGCTGAGCGCGATCAAAACGTTCTGGGGATTGCCTATCGGCGTCATCACGCTACCTATCGTGACCCCGAACGCTACGGCGTAAAGTGAGGGCCTCTCGTCGATCTTCATCAGCTTCGCCACGTTCAGGAGGATCGGCGTGAACGATGCCGCTATGGCGTCGTTGCTAGCCACCGAGCTGAGGAGGGCTGAGGCCAGGAAGCTCGCGAACATGATCCTCTTAGGATCCTTGTACTTCATTGATATCCTGTAGGCCACGTACTCGAAGAACCCGGAGACCTCGAGGGCGGAAGTGAAAATGAAGAGTGATAGCAGGAACAGTATTACGTTCAGGTCTACGCTGGCAAGGGCCTGGCTAGGGGTTATAACGCCTAAAGCAACCATTAAGGCCCCGCCTATGAGCATCGTGAGCCACGGCGGGACGTTCAACTTGCTTCTAAGCGCTAACAAAGCGATAACTAAGACGCCCACGGCGAGGGCGGCTGGGTTCACCTTTTGGCGGGTTCCAGGACCTAAGTTATAAAGTCGCCCACCAGTACCATAGGACACACCTCTAATAAGGAGTGCTCTAGTTCAGCTTCATTTATCGTGAAGTACTACATAGGACAACTGCTCGCCAGCACGGCGTTCACCATTGTGACTTTGTACTACCCTCTGAGGTATTACGAGCAAACGGGCTCCACCCTATACTTGAGCCTATTAGTGACGTATTACAACGTTATGAACGCTATAGGGTCTTACTTCTGGGGCTGGCTCATAGACAACTCCAGGCGAAGGAAGGAGTTGTTCTTACTTTATACGGCCTCCGGAATACCCATCCTCTTCGGCCTCGAAACAGAGGCCTATCCTTACGTGTACGGGTTAGTGGGGTTTATCTCGTCCCTTGGAGGGCCGCTATACTCCACCTTCATCCTCGAAAGGTTCGATGTGGATAGCCTCCCGAAGCAGAACTCTTTGTTGTCCATAGCGACCATAGGAGGAAACGTTCTAGGAAGCCTCATCGTTTCCGAAGTTTCGTTCAGAGAACCCGTCCTTCTCACCCTTTTCACTGCGGCATTTCTAGTGAGCGCAGTGGTCATGCCAATCTATGAGGGTGAACCGAGGGCAGACAAGGCCGAGAGAAGGAACGACGTAGTGACGACACTTAGGCCGATAACTATCATGTTCGTTTTCTCGTTCTCAGCCGAAATATTCTACATACTGTTCATACCGTTGCTTCAGAGCTATCGCTTGCCCCACAGCGTCTACTATACCAGCTACTTCTTGCTTTACGTTACGCAAATCGCCCTTTTCTACGCGGCACCCAGGATCGTTAAGGGCATTGAAGGACTAACGGCCCTCACGAGCGTCATAGGGAGGATGATCGCGCTCTACTGGATCGTATCCAAAATGCCCATAACATCGGTTTCCGCCGCCGCGCTCTTCGTGGCCTTCGGCTCGATGTGGTCGTTCTTTAGCACGTCCTTTTACTCGCTGGTGTTGAAGAGGTTGAGGAGTAATAGGGGCCAGGTCATAGGTTTGTTGAACGCTTCAGGTGACATAGGCTCCAGCATCGGTTCCTTCGTGCCGTCGCTCCTCAATGAGTATCCCCTTTACGTTAGCTACGAGGTTTCCTACGTGGGCTTCGCCCTTAGCGGCGCTATGTGGATTGCCTATGTAAAAGCCCTAAAGACTCCCTCCTCATCACGGCCGCCTCGTAGAGTTTCCTCTCAACCTCGTTTGAGGGAACGTATTCCGGCATTTCTGAAGGTCTTCCGCTCTCATCGACCTTAACGTACGAGAAGACCGCCGTGGCCACGTGCTCTTTCACGCCCGCCCTTACGTCCTCCTTTATTACCTTAAGGAGTATGTCCGAGCTCTTCCTCCCGACGTAGACCAGACCGGCGTATATCGTCGCCAGGTCACCCACCTTGACGGGGGAATAGAAGCTGAAGCCGTTAACCCCGACAGTAACCACCGTGGGGCCCACCTTCGAACCCTCGTAACCCAGGAAGTTGAGGGCCACAGTCCCTCCCAAATCGTCCATAAGCTTGAGCAGGGCCCCGGCACTCATTATCTTCCCGTCGTAACTGAGTTCGGGGGTCACAATGAAGGTCGACTCGAGCCTGTATCTAAGGCCCTGTGTTGGGTCGCTTATATCGTACCTTTTCTCCCTTCTGTCTGAGATCTTCGAAAGCCTCCTCTCCCTCCTGACCCTGGCCTCCTCGTATTTCTTCAGCTCCTCCTGAGCGGGCTTCAGCGAGCTGGTGATTGCCGAAGGCCTCCAGAACTCGTCGACGTGGACGTAAGCTCCTGTGGCCTCCACCACGACCTCTCCGTTCCTCATTGCCCTCATGGCCACCTCCATCGAGGAGTGAGCCACGTACTGTACCTCGGCTTCAAGCGTGATGACGTCGCCCAGGTTGACGGGCTTCCTGAAGGATACGTCGTCCAGGGAGGCGAGGAGGGCTATTCCCTTCGAGAACCTCGAGGCAGATATGTAGCCGATGTCGGTCAATAGCTTCAGCATGTCCCCGCCGTGAAGACGACCCATGAAGTTGGTCTGCTCGTAGTGGACTATCCGTACGGCCCTTACCAGCGTGTCAGAGATGCTGTAGTACAACCTCGCTCACCGCGTCAGCGACCCTGTAATACTCCTTGTGTCTCTTGCTGTACTCCATTATTGAGTCCATGAGCTCTCTGAGGATCCTCTTGAAGTCCTGTCTCGCCTGCTTGAGGACGTCTTCCGGGAGCTTATCTATCGTGAGCCTGACCTCCTTCGATGATAAGTAGGGCAAGTACTCGTCCTCGGATAGCATGACCACAGATACGCCCTTGAAGTCCACGTAATAGACCTGCTTCCCCCTCCTCCCTATCTCGATGCCGAAGTCCGTAGAGGGGGGCATAAGGGAAGAAACCACCGACAGGAAGTCCCTAACCGCGTCGATCCTGCCCTGAAGCATTCGGGCAACAGAGACCCTAAGCCCCTCAACTTTCGAGGATAAATCATTCCCTTGAGAGGTCATAGTGACCAATTGGTGGCGGTATAGGAACCCTTATCTTTATCTTTGATTCCCTCAGCCACGGGGACAAGTAATAGGCTACCCCGTTGGCCTCCCTAGAAAGGGTCAGGGCCTCCGCCTTGCTCAGCCCGAAGGACTCCGCTATCTCTGCCTTTATCCTGAACAGGAACTTGTTGTTGGCCAACTGGATGATTATGTCGCTCAGATCGTTGGGGTTATGGGTCGCGAAGACGAAGCCTAGCCTCCTCCTCCTGCCTAACCTCATCATATAGGCTATCTTCCCGGCCACCCTCCTTACGTAGTTTGTGTCCTCCTCCGAGCCTTTCGAGGAAGGAAAGAACTTGTGTGCCTCATCTACGATAATTATAGCCCTATCGCTGAGCGACCCTGCCTTAAGCAGAGCCTCCCTGAAGGCGAAGATCTTGTCCAGGACGTAGTATATGAGGATCTTCTGAGCGAAATCGTCCAGGTTGGAGTTGTAGAGGTCGAATATCACTATCCTGCGATTGGTCCTCAGGATCTCGCTCAGCGGGATCCTAGCGGCCCTGACGTTAAAGAGCCCGGTGTTGGCCAGCAGGTAGAGCCCCCTTATGATGTTTTCCTTCGTGCTTTTGTGGATCTTCAGCTGTTCAGCCACGTCGCTTTCGAGTATATCAATGATGTCCTGGAACGACCTTATCTCGTCCCTCCTCTTCCTCACCAGGATCTTGAGGAAGTGGGATGCCTGCTCGCTGAAGTACGGGTTGAGCTTGTGGATAACGCCCTTTATCGCTCCGAACTTGAAGTGAAACGGTAGTATTCTGGCCTCGGCGGTCCACTCAGAGCTCGAGACCCTGATGGTGTTCATTTCGACGGAGGCGTATAGCTTAACGCCTCTCTTGTCTAGGTAGTCTATTATAGGCTTCACGAAGTTGTTAAAGTAGGCCGTAGTTATCGAAATCACGTCGCCCTTACCGTCGGCGTAGTTCCTCAACCACGCCCTTGTTACGGGGAGGACTATGTCGACCTTGAAGCCGTTTATCCTGCCAACTAGGCTAGTGAAGGTCTTAAGGCTCTCCTTAACTGCTGGGCTTGAGAAGTCAGGCGGAAGGAAGATGTGGTAATAGTCACCAGTAGTGTCTAGAACGGTTATCTTCGACTTATCGTCAAGGAGAAAAGCGGTAGCTATAAGGTTCTTTATGAACGACGTCTTGCCAGTTCCCGTAGTCCCCACTATTAGAGTGTGATAGTTAAGGTCCTCGAATGAGGCCGAGACTCTGACGTCGTTGGTAGAGTCCAGGTAGCCCAGCCTCCAGAGGCCCCTGTTCAGATCCAAGGCCTTCTCGATTACTTCGCCCCTCGGGAGTATGGCGGGGCTCTGTGGCTCTATGACTACGTCAGCCGCCTCAGCGGGCCCCCCGCTGAACACGTCGTACTTCGTCAGCATCTCACATTTCACCAGCACGTTAGTCATCAGGCCTCCTGGCTCGTCCTCATAGGTCTCTGCAGTGTTCACCAGGGAGGTGTCCGAGTATAGGACGGAGGCCGCGTCGGCCCTCTCGTATCCCACGGCCCTCAGGAGAATGAAGTTCAGGGTCTTGATGTCCACGACGCCCAGAAGGGTGCCTACCCTTCCCAGCGACTTGTGTTTATAATAAACGTCAGGAGGTATGAGCACGAAAACGCTCATCTCGTCCGAGGATACTCTTGACGGGATTCCCCTCACTACTTTCCCGACTATTTCCCCTAAAGTCACGGCTAGGGCTCTCGCCCTCTCCACGTTGTTCTTTATGGAAGAGTATAGGTCCTCACCGGCGCTCAACTCATCATCACCGCCATGTTGCCCGCGTAACTAACGCCTATCCCGAACGACTCTAGGGAGAGCTTGAGGGCCTTTACTAGCCCTCCCCTTACTTCTCTCGCTACTTTATCGGCGTAAGCGATGGGGTAGGGCACGCCGTTGGTCCCCAAAGGCAGTGAGGCAACCTCGTCTACTATTCCTTCTCGTAAAGTGAGCGACTCTACCCTTATTATGGAGAACTTACGGACGTGGGGGTGTAACGGTAAGGCTAGGTAATACGCGTAAACCCTTACCCCGTGTGGCTCGTAAATCACCGGTCCAAAGGCCATGGGCTTAAAAGGAGGTACTGCGAGCCTCCTGACCAGGTTGCTGACTAAGGCTTCGTCGCTCAGGAACGACACGTTACTTAAGCCGAACCTGGCCTCCAGCTCCTTGGCGTAGGGGTTTAGGGCCTCAACCAACAGCTTGGACCGGTCTATCCTCTTCACTATCCCAACCGCGCCCTTCGGTAGCCTTCGGTACCTCCTCCTCACGAGCTCTCTCCGGACCTCGCTCGGCAGGGAGGAATAGCTAGGAAGGAGTGGACCGTCAAGCAGTGGCGTCCTTTCAGCGTGGGAAATCGCCTCCGTTTCGAGGTTGGACCTCAGCTCAGTCTCTACCCTGGAAACCCCGAGAGAGGCGTCTAAAGGCGTGCCGTCGATAGACCGGAGCATGATGTAATCGAGCGAAGCCAATAACACGTTATTCCTCCCCTTTGTCGAGGGAGCGAGAGCTAGGAAGGGAGCCTTCACTTCGAGTCCCCTGAGGCCAGTGAAATGAGGGTATATCCCTCTCAGCGGGACGCTGATGCCTGTGACTGCAACCGCGGCCACGCTCAATATGCCTCCAGATGATATCAGACTCCTACTGCTACCGTCAACGGCCGAGAAGTTGGCCCTTTTAGGAG
Organism: Sulfolobales archaeon Acd1; assembly: GCA_000389735.1. Taxonomy (GTDB): domain Archaea; phylum Thermoproteota; class Thermoprotei_A; order Sulfolobales; family Sulfolobaceae; genus Acd1. The sequence continues at coordinate 111,635 of APJY01000001.1, forward strand.
AGACGTAATACACTAAATCTGAGGGCTTAACCCCCAGAACTGGAAAGGGCTCGTGATAGGAAACCTCCTCTTCCACCTCAACTAGGAGGTCAGAACCCTCCATAAAGGATGAAATAAGCTTAGCAATGGTTACAAACGTTTCCCGAAATTTATCCATCCTTGATACTTATGCTAGTCGTTGATATATTTAAAATCTTACGTATTACCGAAACTATTTTCCATATCTCTACTCGGCCTTCAGCAATTGCCTTATCGCCACTATGAGCGGATCCCAGACCCTGGAGATGGCCGGGAGATAGCCCATTTCGACGAAGAATGCCTCCTCAGCAGTCATGCCCTTCTGGATCATAGCGGCGATCGCGTCGATCCTCCCCAGCACCTCTTCCTCCCCGATTATCTGCCCCCCTAGGATCCTCCCAGTCGCCTCGTCCATGACCAGCCTCACGTGGATGTCTTTCGCCCCTGGGTAGTACCTGGCCCTGGTCTTACTGGAGATGGTGGTCGCGAAAGGCCTGAAGCCGTAGGCCCTCGCCTCCTTCTCGGTTAAGCCCGTCTTCGCTATGAAGTAGTTCTCGAACTTCGTTATCATCGTGCCGACCACCCCGGGGAACCTCATCTCGTGACCGGCTATGTTGGAGCCCGCAACGAAGCCCATCTTGTTGGCTACGGGAGCGAAGGGTTGCCAGTCCGGCCTGCCCGTCACGAGGTTTATTGACTCGGCCACATCTCCAGCTGCGTAAACCTCCCTCAGGTTGGTCCTCATGTAGTGGTTTGTTTCTATCGCTCCAGTAAGGCCCAGCTTCACATAATCCTCAAAGAGCTCGACGTTCGGCTTTATCCCGACCGCGACGATCGTGCCGTCCACCTCGTACTTACCCTTGTCAGTCAAGACCACCCTCCCTTCACTCTCAGTTCTCTCGAAGCTCTCGTTGGGCCTGAACTCGACCGACCTGGAGACCCTCTCCGCCAGGATCTTCCCCATGTCCTCGTCTAAGTACTTGTTCAGCGGATAAGGTCCCCTATGAATCAAGTAGACCTTCTTCCCTTTAGCTGCTAGGGCCTCTGCCGTCTCGAGCCCGGTTATGCCCGCCCCTATGATGGCTATCCTGTTAAGGGACCACAGCTTCTCCCTGAGCTCCTTAGCCTCCGCAGGATGGTGAACGTAAAAGACCCTATCCCCCTTTGCCGTGTCCAAGACCTTAGGCGAGGCTCCAGTGGCTATGATTAGATAGTCGTACTCGGCCACTACTATTCCGTGACGACCCTCAGCCCTCACAACCCTAGATTTCAGATCCACTTCGGTCACTCTGGTCTCAGTAAGCACGTTGATCCTCCTTTTGGTCCTGAAGAAGTCGGGATCGTAAGTCATGAAGAGTCTCACATCGTCGAAGAGGCCCTCGATGTAGTAAGGGATGCCACAGGGAGCGTGGCTCACCATGTCAGTAGCCTCGAAGACCGTTATTTCGGCCGTTTCGTCCAACCTCCTTACCCTAGACGAGGCGCTCATCCCAGCGGCTCCGCCGCCTATAACGACGACCCTCTTCATCCGTGAGGTTCTGAAAGGGCTAAGTAAATATAATCGTTACTTACACCGAAGAGATCGACATGCAATCATACGAAACGCTTACACAAGTCAAGGAGGAATTAGGGAAGATTAACGAGGCAGGGCTCAGTTACAACGAGACCGAAGCCTTGAGGTTCCTCAAACAGGAATCGGAGTCCTTAGTAAGAGTGGCCGAGGAGGTCTCCAAGTCCTTCTCGAACAACGACCTCAAGGGGGCTTTGGCCTCGCTTATGAGGTTCGTGGCCAGAGTGAACCTCTTCGGAAGCTTACTGCTTCAACCTGTCGTGATTTCCTCGCTGAACAACGTCACGATCAGGAGGGAGCTCGAGAACCTGATAGAGAGCTGCATCTCCTTAGTCCTAGAGTCGTACCTCGAGTTGGTTAAGAGGAAAAGTGAGCTTGGTCTCAAGACAATCAACTTAAACCTCGTCGCAAACCCTCCGGCCATCACAATGAGCCTGGGGGCTGAGTGACCTTGAGCGAAGGGAACGTCTACGAGAGATGGCCCGAATTTTATGAGAACGCCCTGTCCTTCGAGGTTCCTGACGTTAAGGCCGAGAAACTAGCGTACTTGGGCATCGGAGGTAGCGGAATTCCGGGAAGGCTCCTAGAAATGATGGATCTACCCTTCGAGTTCAGGCTTTTCAGGGGTTACAGGGCGACAGCAGACGAGAGAACGCTAGCGATAAGCGTCTCCTACAGCGGGACCACGGCCGAGACCCTAGTTGCTACGAAGAAGGTTCACGAGATGGGCGCCAAGGTTATTGTAATTGCCTCGGGAGGAGACCTGCTGAAGTGGGCCAAGGAGAGGGGGGTACCGTACGTTCAGATACCCTCCGGCCTTCAGACGAGGTTCTCCTTCCCTTACGTCTTCGTCCCGATAGTGAAAATCCTGAGGAACCTGGGGGTGAGTTATAACCCCATCGAGCTTTTGGAGGCCACCAGGGACTCAATGGAGACCGCCCGTAAAGAGGCCGAAAGGTTGGCGAACGAACTGGACGAAAGAGTTCCGGTCTTCTATGCCTCTAAGTATTTGGCCGTAGCGGAGAGGTTCAAACAGGAGTTTAACGAGAACGCGAAGTACCCGGCGTTTTACGGCGAGATTCCGGAGGTAAACCACAACGAGATCGAGCTATATTCTCGATGGAGCGATTACTTCCCCGTCGTGATAAAGTCCGACGACCCGATAGACAACACTACGGCTGACGTGTTGAACGCTAAGGTGTTGGAGCCACCCTACAGAAGCCTTCTGAAGACGATCGCTTACTTCTTCCTGTTGGCCGGTTTGGCCAGCGTTTATTTCGGCAGCAAGATGGGAGTGAAGGCGGACGTGCTTTATAACATCCCGAAAGTCAGGCAACTAACTAGGAGGCTCTTGCTAAATGAGTGAGGAAATCAAGGTCTTCAACACCTACGGAAGAAAGCTCGAGCCGTTCAAGCCCCTGAAACCACACACGGTGACGATGTACGTTTGTGGTCCTACGGTTTACGATTACGTCCACATAGGTCACGGCAGGACTTTCGTCGCCTTCGACGCTGTAGTTAGGTACCTCAAACTGAGGGGATACAACGTCATCAGGGTTCAGAACATAACCGACATAGACGACAAGATCATAAACAAGGCCAGGGAGACGGGAAAGGACTGGAGGGAAATCGTAGACTACTACACCAAGGACTACATGGACGGGATTAGGGCTCTAAAGGTCAAAATAGACGCCCACCCGAAGGTCACGGAGCACATTAAGGAAATAATTGAGTTCATTCAAGGCTTGATAGATAAGGGCCACGCATACGTAGCCCCCAGCGGAAGCGTCTATTTCGACGTGGACTCCTTCCCAAGCTATGGAGCCTTATCCAATACGAAGAAAGAGCAGTGGAACCAAGGGGAGGAGTTCGTAAAGGAGAAAAAGAACCCGTATGACTTCGCCCTTTGGAAGGCGTGGAAACCAGGCGAGCCCTACTGGGAGTCACCCTGGGGGAAAGGAAGGCCGGGATGGCATATAGAGTGCTCAACGATGTCGACGCGGTTCCTGGGCGAGAGGTTTGACATACATGGCGGCGGCATAGACCTGGTGTTCCCGCATCATGAGAACGAGATAGCACAGAGCGAGGCTTACTTCGGCCACAAGTGGGTCAACTACTGGCTTCACGTCGCCTACCTCACGATTAGGAAAGAGAAAATGAGCAAGTCTCTGAAGAACATAATACCGCTCAACGAGGCCCTCAAGAAGTGGGGACCTAACGTCCTCAGGTATTGGTACCTCAGCGCGCACTACAGGTCCGAGCTGGATTACTCCGAGGAAGCCCTGGAGAGCGCCTCTAAGGGCCTTCAGAGGCTCAAGGACGCCGTGGCCCTCCTGAGGGGAGTGATCTCACAAGGTCCCAAGTTCAGGTCGAGCGATGAGGCCGTACTGACCCAGAGGCAAATAGTTAACCTGATAGAGCAGTTCCACGAGGCCATGAACTTGGACTTCAACACGGCTGAGGCCCTGAACGTGGCTCACAGGCTTGCCGACCTGGCTTTCTCGAAGGTCGTGCCATCCGAGGACTTCACTTCAGCAGTCCTTGCAATGGAAGGCTTCAGGATGTTTAACGAGGTCTTCGGCGTAATGGATGAAGAGTTCGGTGCGGGAATGGAGACGCTGTCGAGGGTGTTGGACGCGGTCCTCGAGATAAGGAACCAGCTGAGGGCGAAGAAAATGTACGACCTGAGCGACCAAATAAGGGCGATCCTGGAGAGTTCGGGAGTGAAGGTGTTAGACTCAAAGGACAAATCGACGTGGAGGCTGACGTAAAGGGAAGGAAGGTCTAGCGCTCCTTCTGACTTCTTCCGGTGCCTAAACCCCCACGCGTTTCACTAAATCGGTTGACCGCTAAGTAGCCACGTATCTTAATGGGACGTTCAACTGAAAATCTCGAAATCGCTGGGTTATAGCAGTCTTAGCTTCTCCTAACACTTCCTTGATCCCGTTTAAGCAATACACTAAACCATTGAAACAGTATTCCTCGGCCTCCCTTGCGTATTCGTCAGCTCTTACGAGCCTTAGTATACCTCAGAAAGAGATCCTGAACGTTAATCTGCGGAAATAACGCTTAACGGTAGTTTCTCTCCGTCACGCCATCTCAGGAGCATCTCGTAAGTGGAGGGCGACATCTCTGACCTGTGTACCTCCAGTTCCGACAAATCCAGCCAAACGACCTCCAGCGCGTCGCTGGAAGCCCTTGGCTCTCCGTTTAGCCTCTCGCAGATATAGTCCAATATAACGTAGTGGAAGCCTTCCTTAATCACCTCGACCACTGCGAGAAGCGACTTGACGCTGACCGTCAGGTCCGTCTCCTCCTTCATTTCCCTTTTCACCGCCTTTTCCAGGGTCTCGCCGTACTCAACCTTCCCTCCAGGAACGGCCAGCAGTCCCGCGTTGGGGGGTCTTTTCCTCCTAACCAATAGGACCTTTTTTCCCTCCTCAACTACGCAGCCTACAGCCACTATAGGCCTCGACGACACCGCCCTCCAATAACGTTTTTTAATAAATGCGTTTCTCCCCCACTGTGAACAGGACGTTAACGATCGCCCTTACGTTGCTTCTCTTGGCCTACGCCGTGCCCCTCGCCTCAGTTTCACACGTTGGAGCCCAACAGAGCGGCTTGGGCGCGCCTTTGAATAAGGTAATAGTCTACAAGGACCTAGTTTACGAGATAAAGTACGTCGCTCCCCTGAAAACGACGGGGCAGACAAACACGACTACCACGAACTCTTCTAAACCTAACGCGACGGCGAGCGAGACAACTTACGAGTCCACGCTGACTTACAAGGTAGTTAGTGTTGAAGGCCCGCTGCTCAACGTCTCCATTGAAGGTAGAATACCACCTGGAGTCACGGTGTTGGCTAACGGAACTAGGACGCTGGATATCATTCGGGAGCCCTTATCCCCCTATTACCCCTACATACCTCCGCAGTTCCTCTACCCCGTAAACATGACTAACATAACCGAGCTCTTCGTCACCCAATTGGGGGGCGTGCTCATCAGTACCAGCGACAACTACTCTATACTTCTGGTGTCGCCTTCTTTCGTCAACGGAACACTGGTATCGACGTTATCGAGCAACGCGTGGAACGGGTCCGCTCAGGTTAAGATAGGGCCTAATGGCCTACTCGAGTCCCTGAGTATGTCGACGGCAAACGGAGGAACCATAGAGATGACGCTTATGAATTACTCTAACCCAATGGCGTTGAGTTTCAACGCTGGCCCCCAGATACTGAACGCCGCCTCACAACCCTTACTTTACGCCGTCAAAACCTTCGTCCCGCTTTACAACTCGCTTCAGGTGACAGGGTACTTACAGTTCGTCATCCCCTACGTCATCACCAACGACTCTTACCTCGCTTACTATTACGCCATAAGGCCTCAGGGAGGCCAGTACGTCGATTCACCCCAAGGCGTGAGCGGGGTGCCGGTTTACCTGTTCATAAAGGTCGTTAACGCGACGCGAGACCCTTCGGTAATTCTGCCGCAGGCAGGACAGAAGGTCGTAAGGTGGGGCAACACGACCCTAACCTTATTAGGCACACAGAACATCACTGTGCTTTCCAACAGCTACTCCACGTTCGTTTACACGGGGATTGAGAACAGGACCCAAAACGTCACGCTGTGGGTGACGCCTTCAGGCGTCGTAGTCAGGGAGCTAGTGACCTCGATTATACAGAAAGCCCCGATAGTAGAGCTCGAATTAGTTAAACCCGTCCTGGTCCCTGCGACCCAGACGTACCCGTCACCTGTGAACTTCGGAGGTCAAACTACATTACCCTATAAGGTAGTGAATCCGGAGACTTCTTACATGATCGCCGTGGTCTTCGCTATCGTAGTCGTCGTTATAGCTACGTTAGTTAGGTTGAGGTAAAGCTTCGTAAGAGTCGTCTCTGTAGGCAACACAAACCATTAATTTTACGAAACTGAACTAAGTCTATGGCGACACCGTTCGAAGAAGTCGCTTCTTCCTCTCTTTTGAGCCAACAGATCAAGAGGCTGTACAACACGGGAAGGTTATTGGGTCTAGACGACGAGACCGTTGAAGCCCTAGCCACTCCAGAGAGGGTGTTGGAGGTTAAGATGACCATCAGGCTGAAGGACGGTAGGGTCAGGACCTTCGTTGGATGGAGGTCTCAGCACAACAGCGCCTTAGGTCCCTACAAAGGCGGCGTGAGGTACCATCCTTCCTCCACGAGGGATGAGGTCGTGGCTCTTTCGATGATGATGACCTGGAAGAACTCGCTTTTACTGTTGCCTTTTGGAGGAGGGAAGGGGGGTATTAGGGTAGACCCTAAGACGTTAGACAAAGAGGATCTAGAGAAGCTATCAAGAAAGTACATCCAGCAAATCTATATGTACATTGGCAGCGATAAGGATATTCCCGCACCCGACGTGAACACGGATTCCCAAGTAATGGCCTGGTTCCTCGACGAATACATCAAGGTAACCGGAAGACAAGACTTCGGAGCCTTCACCGGGAAACCGGTCGAGATAGGGGGTATAGCCGTTAGGGAGTACAGCACGGGGCTAGGCGTCGCGACAATAGCGAAGATGGCGGCGGAGAAGTTCCTTAACGGAATTGAAGGAAAAACCGTAATAGTTCAGGGGTTCGGGAATGTTGGAACCTATACCGTCAAGTTCCTTAGCGAGATGGGCGCGAAGGTGATCGGAGTCAGTGACTCTAAAGGTGGAGTAATAGACCCTGAGGGCCTGGATTATAACGAACTTCTGAATGTGAAGAAAGCTACCGGGTCGGTCATGAACTACCCTAAAGGCAAGAAGGTCACAAACGAGGAGCTCCTTACGAGCGAGTGCGACATACTGATCCCGGCCGCCTTGGAGAACGTCATCCACAGGGGGAACGCCGAGAAAGTGAAGGCTAAGCTGATCGTCGAGGCGGCTAATGGCCCGCTCACCGCGGACGCTGACCTCACGATGAAGAGGAGGGGAATCCCGGTCGTTCCGGACATCTTGGCTAACGCGGGCGGGGTAGTGGGGAGCTACGTGGAGTGGGCTAACAACAAGATGGGAGAAATCCTGGAGGAGGAGGAACAGAAGAAGCTCGTAATAAGCAGGATGGAAAAGGCTTTCAACGCGGTTTACACCGAATACCAGAAGTTAGGCGACGTCGACCTGAGGACGGCCGCCATGGCTCTTGCAGTTGAGAGGGTTTATAAGGCTATGAAAGCCATGGGTCAACTCTGAACTTTTCGGATGCGGTTTTTCCATTTATCGTCATAATCGCGATAATACAGCCATCGCCAAGATTAAGATGATCGTCACAGCCAAGAGTATTAGTGAAATCTTTATCGCGTCCTTATTGTTGCCGAACACGATGGGGAACGGACCTATTAGGATCACGCCGCCCACGTTAGTCTGACCCTTACGTTCTTGAGGCTGATCTTTCAGGTTCTTGAAGATTTCGTAAATTAATGCGATGATAATCACGATTAGTCCCAGGAAAGCTAAGGTAACCCCTAAGTCAAAAAGGGAAATGGTCATGCGATTTCTTGAACCGTCTTCAGCTTGTTTGCTAAAATCTCTATCTCCTTGGGCATCTCTATCGTGTCGTTGTTGCTCATTATGTCCCCTAATGACGTCCTGATCCTCTCGTAGTCCACTCCTCTCCTTTTGGTCACTTGAATCAGCCAGGACGTTATATCGGACTTGTTCAACTCCTTTAGCTCCTTGTCCTCCAAGTGTATTCCCAAGGTCTTCAAAACGGTCGGCAGAACGTCCCTGCTGAAGTAATCCTCCACGTTCTTGTAGAAGGGTATGCACAATTCCCTCTCGGGGCCTGTTAAGGATTCGCAGGCCCCCACGTAAATGACGGAGAGCTTGAGCCTCTCTATCACTCTTCTCCACACTCCCAACTCATAATCGCTCGAGACCTTGAATGCCGTTATTCCCTCCTCGTCTACCGGTACCCCGATCCTCCTAAGCCAATTGAGGAGTACTACTGGCTCGACCTGCTGAGCGGTCAGAATCACCGTCCTGCTGAACAGCAGGTCGGTTAGCCTGACCCGTAATATACTAAGCATAAGATCAAGGGTACCGTCCAAACTAACCTGAACCGCCGTGGAGCTGGAACCCTTTCTCTTCATCACTATTACGGACTCTATGACTTTAGTGGAAACGAAATAGGGCGAGTGAGACGTGATGAACACTTGGAAGTTCGATCTCGAAGACCATTCCTTGATGAGCTTTATGACCCTGGCCTGTAAGTTCGGATGCATGTTGACTTCTGGCTCCTCGATTAACATCACCTTGTTGCCGCTGGCCCAGATTATGAAGAGCATCATTATTACCCTCTGAAAGCCCGAGGCCGCCAGGTCAACGTAAACCGGGAGATTCTCGACGTTGAGCACGAGCCTGTTGCCTTCCCATATCTCGAGGCCCTTGACTTCTGGGATCGTGGAGCTGACCAGGTTGACGAAGTCGTACCAAAGCCTCTTCAAATGGAGGGGGGATTTGTACAGCTCTATCATCTTCTTGATCGCCTCGTCGAAGTACGTGGCGTCGTAGATCGGAACGTATTCCACTAAACCCGAGGCGTAGCTGAACAGGGCCTTGACGTCCTTAAGGGTGTCGCTGTCCACAGGCGATGAGTTCACCAAGAGTTTCTCCACGCTCCAGGTGATGGTCTTCCTGTCGTACTGGACCTTATTGAGTACCTCAATCCTGTAAGGTACTCTCTTCCCTACAACCTTAGCTACCTCATCCTCGCTGAAGTAAATCGTTCCGCCCAAGTAAATGGGCTTGGTGATGTCGTAAGTGTGCCACAGCAGTGAGTAGCTGCCCTCCGGATCGTCAACGGTCTTCCTTTCGATGCCGGAGTTCAGGTTCCTGATGAACGTGAATATGGAGGACAATAGGTTGGTCTTACCGCTCCCGTTGTACCCCACTACTAAGTTTACGCCACCTAAGTCAGAGAGCTTGACCTCCTTAATGCTCCTGAAGTTCGCTACGTAAAGCTCGGTAATCCTCACTACGTATCACTCGCAGGTAATACTTGTGTAAGGACTGTTTTTAACGGGGAGGGTTCCTAGGAGCCTGATGTATCAACGTGTGTTCGAACCTAGTACAGGAAAGAAATTACGCGTAGTATTACGTGAAGCTTAGAACGACGTCCTTATCAGACCCCCATCCACTGGAATGAGGGCCCCCGTGATGTAGGTTGCCATGTTAGAGGCCAGGAATATCACGACGTTCGCTATCTCTTCTGGGGTGGCGAACCTCTTCAGCGGTACGTCCTTAACGAACTCCTCCTCGATCTCCTTCCAAGTCTTACCCGTCGACTTCACCCTAGTCTCTATCAGCTGCCTCATCCTGTCGGTCAGCGTGTAGCCCGGCATTATCCCGTTGACGAGTATTCCCTTCTCTGCCAACTGATTGCTCGCGGTCTTAATGAGCCCGACTAGCGAAGTCCTGATGATGTTCGATAGGTCTAGGTTGTCAATCGGCTGTTTCACGGTAGTCGATGTACTGATTATGATCCTCCCTCCTGGGCGCATGATCCTAGCCGCCTCCCTCACCATCAGAACTGGCGTTATCATTAGGGAGTTGGAAGCTGAAATCCAGTCCTCCTTCTCGAGGTTCATTATAGTCCCCGGCCTAGGGGGAGGCGGGACGTAGACTAGTACGTCCAATCCTCCTAAGAGTTGGGCCCCCTTCCTGACCAGCTCCACTCCATCGTCGGGATTGTACAGGTCAGCCTTAACCGCGTAAACCTTCCCCAGGACTTCCAGACTTCTCCTCGCCTCCTCGAGGTTAGTCTCGTTGTGAGAAGAAATTATTACCGACGCGCCCTCCTCTAGGAACCGCTTGGCAATTGCGAAGCCTATCCCTTTACTTGAGGACGTTACTATTACCCTCTTTCCCACGAGCCCTAGGTCCATTTAAGAAATCGAATATCGAGGGCCTTTTATCTTTGTCCTTATCACGCCCTAAGAGTCCAGCTAACGTCCTGAAGTCCTCCTCGAAGTACTTCCTTAGGTTCGGGTTATACAGCCCTGCCGCAGGGTGAAGGGTGGGTAATATTACCACCTCCCCATAGCCCAAGTCCGCCTTGATCGGTTTACCGCGCTCCGCCAGAATCGACCTGAATTGTTTCCCTATCTTTTCCATAATATACCTAGTTGAGTGTCTCCCAAGGGTCACGATCACCTTCGGCTTGATGGTCTGGATTTGCCTGTCTAAATAGGACGAGCAAGCCAGGATCTCGTCGTCCTGTGGATCCCTGTTGTTCGGAGGTCTACATTTCACGACGTTGGTTATGAAGACGTCGCTCCTCTTCAGCCCTAGGAAGTTCTCGATCGCTTCCGTGAGGACCTTTCCAGCGGCCCCCACGAAAGGCCTTCCCTGCAGATCCTCATTCTCGCCAGGAGCCTCGCCTATGAACATGACCTCAGCCTTAGGGTTCCCCTCTCCCGGAACCGCGTTAGTCCTGTTCATGTGAAGCCTGCACTTGGTGCATGACCTGATTTCCCTGGCAATCTCGTCCAATTCAGATGCTTCTGACATCAGGAAATCGACCCCTCCTCACTGCTCAGCTTATGTGGCCGTCATCATTAAATGTGCCCCACCCTGCTGAGGACCCTCATAGATCCCAATGGGCCCTCAGGTCCCGATGGGGGGTGGGGCTAGCCGTTTTATCTTAGTCGTAAGGCTATTAAAAATGGGTTGAGCAAGGACAAACTGTTCTACCAGCTTCAAGATTACACGCTCCTAAGGACGTCCCTGGAAAAGGTGAAACTGATGCTACAGTCCTCGCGCACGGTGCCTTGGGGCCTAATAGGTCAGGAACTCGAGGGGCTCTTCAAGAAGGGTTTGAACGACCCCTCGATCAGAGATGAGGTGCAAGAGCTAATGGCCGCTATAGAAGGAAAAGAGAAGGAGGCCGTTTTAATTCAAGTTTCTAAATTAATCTCGTTACTAGACGACAAAATAAGGTCTATTTATAGTGAACTTCAAAAGTAACGTCACAGAAGTTGGAAGAGAGCGTCGACGTTCTTCAACATAATGTATATAGCCACAATAATGATTATCACGGCGAAGACTTTCCTTAAAGTCCCCCTAGGGAGACTGGACGCAATTTTGGCTCCTATGTAGCCTCCCGCAACCCCCCCGGCTAGATAAAGTATACTTATCAGGGGATCGACCAACCCTTGGAGCATGTAAGTGCCCGAAGCTACCACGCCGAATGTGCCCACGGAAATCAGCGAGGTTCCCACGGCCTTCAACATGCACACTTCTGTGCTGAATAGCAGGCCTGGAACTATGAGGAAACCGCCGCCGATACCGAAGAACCCTGAGGCAAAGCCGACCGCGAAACTCGTGGGGATCAGTTTGGGCCATATGATCCTTCCACAGTGTTGTGGGTTCGGATTTCCTCCTGTAACAGAAGCGGTCTTAGTTCTTGACCCTCCTTTCCAGACGTACGCCGCTACGACTATCATGAAAATGCCGAAGAGGAAGAGCAGGAGATCGCCGTGAGCCAGTAATCCGACCTTGGCTCCCACGAAGCTTCCTACAGCTCCAACTACTGCAAACGCCACGCCCTCTTTGACCCTAACGTTCCCCTTCCTCCAGTGCATATAGGAGTTGATGTATGCGTTCAGACCGACGGCTAGAGCAGTTGTACCGATGACCAAGTGGTCTATATAGTTCGGCGGGTATTGAGTGTCGTAGGCGAGGCCTACGAAGTAAAGGAGTAACGGAATCGCTAGTATGGATCCTCCGCCGCCTATCAGTCCCAACGAGAACCCTACGAGGAACCCGCTCACTAAGGTCAACACGTATTGTAAAGGGGTTAGCTCAATCACGACGGGTTTTTTACTATGGAAAGTTAAAAGTTTGTTTACTAACACATGACCCATACATCATACAACATCCTCATGAGTTTAAAATGATGTATTTTATCTGCTATTTTATTTATTGAAATCGGCTTACGATATCTTAACCTAATTACACCTGATGAGCTTTCATATCAATAGGCCTCTAATGGAAATTTATCTAATCATAATGTATCTAAAAGAAAAAATTATCTTTTCCCTCTTTAGTTTAGGATTTATAGCAGGAGGATGTAATGTATTCCCAATCTGCCCTTTCTCTTCCGTATGTCTAGCTTGAAACTTAACGTTACACCTCGTAGAGTTCTTCAGTCTGAAAGGCGTTCAAGGGATTGGGTTTCCGTGCGGGCACTCTTTCGGCTTGCCGAGATACTCGTAAAGCGCCTCTATCACTTCGGCAGGAACAGTTACGTCGAACTTGGCAGAGAGCTCACAAGCCTTGGCCTTATCGACGCCGGACCTCACCAACAAGGTCTCTATGACCCTGTGGGCTTTCCTATAGTAATTTAGGGCCTTCCTTCCTTCTTCCGTGAGCTCCACGCTCTTACCCACTTTCTCAACATAACCTTTCTCCCTAAGGTGGAGTATTTCTTCAAATACTGACGGGACGCTGATCCTCAATCTCTCAGCTATTGCCGTCAGCGTGACTTTAGAGCCGTTACTCTCGAGGTGATCGATGACCTCCAAGTACTCGATTTCCCTCTTCGAAAGGCCCATAACTTCGCTGTTTAGGTTTCACCTAAATTCTTTATTTAATGTTTGCTATCGATCGTAAGTTCAGGAGCGCACTGATTGGTCCCAACGAATACTTTATCTAATTTATTCACTTATCGAATCCTTAACGCAACCCGCTAGGCCTTCTACTATCCTATTCACCACGGGGCTTAGAACCCTAGAAGCCAGTGAGGCCAGCACGCCCGAAATCTTAACGTCGGCTTCGTAGTGAAGCCTAGATCCAAGTACCTTGAGGTTAGCGTTCAGCTCGACCTGGCTGTTCAACCCTTTACCCTTCGCGTTGAAGGCTAACTCTTTGGAGGCGTGATCTACCTTCGTGAATACTACATCCGCCACGTAGTCGCCCTTTACCAGTCCCACCGCTATTTGTCCCATCACTCGGTAAGAGTTGTCTCCCACCTTTTCGATACTCTTAAGCCCGGGAAAGCACTTCGCCACTTTCTCTACATCGGAAATGAAGGACCAGACCTCATCGTCCTTCAGAGGTGAAAGATCGGCTACACCGTTGACTTTCAACTTCTCTCTGGATACGTCGTCCTATCAAGACTATATTAAGCCGCCTCAACCCCCACGTCCTCAGAGCGTTTTTATTACACTCGACTCGAGACTCTAAACGACTGCGGGATGAAGGGACTAATAGTCGCAACCGTGACTCCTTTCAACGATGACGGCTCCCTGAACCTCGGGATGATACCAGATTACGTGTCCTACTTGAGACGAGAAGGTGCCGACGGCTTCTTCGTAAATGGAACGACCGGAGAGCTGAGCCTGCTTTCGTATGAGGAGAAATTGGAGATAGCCAGGAAGTACCTTGAGGTTACCCCAAAGGAGACGATAGTGGGAATTCATGAGAACAGCGTCGAGAGGGCGGTTCAGCTCGCCAGGGAAGTGGTGAACCTAGGAGCTTACTATATCGCCAGCCTCCCTCCCGTTTACTTGAGGCCGTCCGATAAGGGGATAATCGAGTACTACGAGGCGCTCTCCAAGTTAGGCGTTCCGGTGATCGCTTACTACTATCCGGCAAGGCTGGGCTACACTATCAGGGTGGAGGTGTTCGAGAAAATGGCGGCTGACGGGATAATAACGGGAATGAAGTTCACGACGTCGAACGCCTCCGAGTTCGTCAAGTACATGACGGCCCTAAAGGGTGCGAATAAGGACTTCATTATGCTAAACGGAGACGACTGGTTGTTGCTCTATGGGCTTTCGATGGGCGCAGATGGGGCAGTCAGCGGGATAGCGAACATCTCGCCGAGCCTGGTCAGGTCGTTGTTGACTGCCGTTAGCAACGGTGATCTGAAGAAAGCCGCCGAGGTCCAAGCAATAATAAACGAGATGTTACTCGCTGTGGAGAAAGCGGACTACCCAGCCGCGATAAAAGAGGCGCTTAAATACAGGGGCGTGTTCGTAGGCCCCGTCAGGAAGCCCCTGGAGGGGAACATGGAGGCAGGATCCCTAATGTACGGAATCCTGAAGAGGTTAGGGCTATGATTGTGATGAGGGTCGATGTGAAGAGCGGTGATTGGAATATCCCCGACTGAGAGGTCCTCTTGAAGATTTAGGGACTAACCTCGATAACGTAAACGTACCAGTAGGCATCGTTTATTATTACAGGTAACACCACTATAGTGTTCGTATTGACTTCACCGGTCTGGTAGAACAAAATCGCCTGAGCCTTCCCCCCTGAGTCAGTTAAGTTGTATCCCTCTAAGGTGAGCAACCCCGGTATTGTGAACGCGGTAATTTTCGATCCTTCGGGTACCTCAACGTCCAGTAGTATCCTCGCGTGTTGGGGAACCATCATGAACGTGACTTCCCTGGCGTTCCACAGCAAATCCTTCCAGCTCCTTTCGCCTTGCTCAGGGTATACGATTACTGACTTAGCGAAGGTCAGGCTGGATCCAGAAACGTTTATAGTACCTTCCCATTCAATCTCATAGAATACGTATCCCCAGGTCCCCGCGATCGATGCAGTGTTATAAATTACGGTGGCGTTGACCGGGCCGCGGTAATAGGTGTTAACCTGCGAGGTATTCTGAGAGGAAGGCGTCATAGCGGTTACCGCAAACGGAGCGTATAGTGTGCCGTTAACGACGTCTACGGTCGTCAGTGCGGAAATTGTACCGTTGCTCGACTCCCCTCGCTCTAAACACCTTTTCTTCACCGAGACATCTACTAGCCAGTGCTTGACCATCTCATTGGTCGACATAACGTAAGCTAGGAGGCCAAGAGAGCCTGCCAACAACGCTCCCAAAACGAAGATGACTGCAATCTTTTGAAGTTCCACGTCGCCTAATCTAACAACGCCACTCTATGCTTTTTAAGGATAATCGGAACAGTACTCTTCCGTTTCCATTACCGACATTTCAAAAGGTCTTCCGCTGTTTTAGATGCGAAGCGTGATGACTAACGTTTCCATGCGCGTATTGGTGCCACACCCCCGAGTAGGTCGAACGCCTTAGGCTACGAACGACGACCCCGATCAAGCTCTATTAAAGGAAAGGCTTTTGAACGGATCGATCTATGGATATCTAACTACACAGTATGGGACTCAAGTTCAAGTCGGAGACGTCAAAGAGAATTTACGCGTACATGCTGAAGCGGGGAAGGCCGCTGAGATTGAGTGACGTAAAGAGGGATCTCAACCTAGGGAGTTCGGCACTAGTGAAACACCACATAGATAACTTGATGTCGCAGGGACTCGTAGAGAAAGTAGGGGACGGTTTGTATATTGCCAAGCCTCCCTCTGGTTACGTTAAGATCTGGAGGTTTGTCCTGCCCTATAAGGTCCTCCTAGGCTCGCTTCTAATAAGTAGCCTACCCGTTGAGCTCTCGCTTTACTCGCTAAGTGCAACCGCATTGCTACTTTACTCGATGATAGTCTCGATGCTTTCAGGTGCAATCCTATTTTACGACGGCTACAAGTCTTACGAAGAGTTGACCAGTTTTGATAACCAAAGTGATGAGGAACAACGGGAAGACGGTGGTTGAGGGCTATATCCCTTCCAGGTGTAGCCTCAGGCCCCTTAAGGTAAGCATCGAGCTCTCCAAAATAACGATCGTCAGAACCTCTTGTGAGTGTGGGGAGAACCTCTGCAGACACGCGAGGTTGCTCTACACAGAGTACTTCGCGAGTCTTAGGAGAGGCCTGAAGATCGACTGATCCTCCAGGCTTTTAATGGAAGCATCCCTTGATTCTTTCGTGAAATACACTGAAACTGCTCCTAAGCTCTTCCTCAACACGGGAACTAAGTTCCCTAGGAGAATCGTTTGGGCCATGGGCCTAGTCAAGTACAGTGCGGCCAAAGTGAACTCGGATTTGGGCCTACTCGACAAGAGGATCGCCGAGGCTATAATGGCGGTAGCTAAGGACTTGATGGACGGAAAACTCGACGACAGGATAGTTCTCGACGTCTTTCAAACGGGATCCGGAACGGGGCTAAACATGAACGTTAACGAGGTGATCGCTGAGGAGGCAAGCAAGCGTTTTGGCATCAAGGTTCACCCCAACGACCACGTCAACATGGGGCAGTCGTCTAACGACACTGTACCCACCGCGATCAGGATAGCCGCAGTGGCTGAGGTCGAGGAAAGACTAATTCCTGCCCTGAAGAAGGTAATCTCTACCCTACATACTAAGTCCGAAGAGTTTAAAGACGTAGCGAAGGCGGGTAGGACGCACTTAAGGGATGCCATGCCGGTAACTTTAGGCCAAGAGCTTTCTGCCTATGAGGACACCTTCGCGCACGACTTAAGGTTGCTCAACCACGCCCTGGATTACGTCAGGGAGCTACCTATTGGCGGAACCGCCGTGGGCACTGGGATTAACGCCCATCCGGACTTTCAGGCCAGGTGTATAGAGGTTTATAACGAGCTCACGAAGCTGGGGTTCGTCCCAGCTAACAAGTTCAGAGGGCTAAGGCTCTTAACCGACCTGCTAACGCTGAGCGGAGTAATGAGGACGATTGCCGTAGACCTTTACAGGCTTTCCCAGGACATCAGGCTCATGTTCTCGGGCCCGATGACCGGGTTGAACGAGATTGACCTACCTAGCCAAGAGGAGATAGCGGGGAGCTCGATAATGCCCGGCAAAACGAACCCAGTCACCGTAGAGGCCACCCTCTTGGCCGTGTCACAAGTCATGGGTCTCGACGAGGCCAACGTGAAGGCGTCTATGCTGGGAGAGTTCGAGCTCTCCATGGGGGTGCCGCTCATGGGCTACAACGTAATCACCCAAATGGCTCTACTATTCGAAGCCCTGAACAAGATGGCCGATTTAGTAATCTCTCAGATGGTTCCGAACGTGGAGAGGATGAGGCACTACGCCGAGAGTAGCCCCTCGTTAATAACAGTGCTTTCGCCGAAGATCGGTTACGACAAGGCTACCGAAATCGGGAGACAGTTAGTCAAGGGTAAGTCGATAAGGCAGGCGTTAAAGGAATTAGGGTACACGGACGCCCAAATAGACGAGCTATTAAACCTAAAAGAACTGACGAAGCCAGGTTTACACGGGAAATGAAGACTTGTCTGTCCGTCGTCAAGCGAGAAGGCTTTTTCCTCGTGATCTTCAAGAGGAGAGGACTAGGAAGCGGTAGGTACAACCTGCCCGGCGGGAAGCTTAAGGACGACGAAAGCCCCGAACAGTGTGCGATCAGGGAAACCCGAGAGGAGGTAGGGATAGACCTTCTGAACCCACGCGTGCTCGGGAAGATCAGCTTCCTCCACGGGAACTTAAGGGAGGAAGCCTACGTCGTCGTTTCAAACGATTTTAAGGGTGTTCCTGAGGAAACGCAGGAAGCCCTCCCCTTGTGGCTTCCTTATCTCCCTGAGTTCAACGTGTGGCCCGACGACACCGTATGGTTCGATTACGTGACTAGGGGGCAACCTTTTGAATGCGTTTTTAACTTCAGTGAGGATTGGAACGAGTATTACGGGGGAGTATGCAAGGTGGAGTGATTGGACGTATTGACGCTGTTCACTTTAGCTCTGGTAGCGGCCACGGCTTCCGGTTGGTTGTTTCGTTACCTAAAGTTCTCTCCCGTGATAGCGTATATCATCGCGGGCGTTGTACTGAACTATTTCCATCTGAACCTAGAAACTACTGTGTTTAACTTCCTCTCCACTCTTGCCGTTCAGTTGTTGGCTTTTAGAATAGGTTTGTCTTTCGACGCTTCGACCGTGAAGAATGTATTCGGAAAGGCCATCGTTATCGTCTTAGTTGAGGTCTTCTTAATCGCTAGTGTTATCTCAGCGGTTTCGAGCTTGATGTACCTAAATTTAGGGGAGTCCGTGCTACTCTTCGCAACTGCAATAAACGCTTCCTCGTCCATTTTGTTCAAACAGTCCAGAGGTAAGATTCCTAGCGACGACTTCGAGGTAGTCATGGCCACGAGCTCCCTTGAGGACATAGTCGCGTTTGGTGCATTGACGATCTTGACGGGCCAGCTAATTAACGTCTACAATGGGTCGGTGTTGTTCCTTGAGGGCCTCGCCTCCTTCGGTTTGGGCCTGGGTCTGACGAGGTTCCTGCTCCCCACCCTATCGAGTAAGGAAAGGGAGTACTCCCAGGAACTGCTCTTCTTAGCCACTATCACTCTTGTGCTCGTGTTCACGCTGCTCGGGGAAGATCTGAGGATCCCAGAGGTGTTACCTCCGCTAGTTCTAGGAATCGCCACGTCCTACGCGTTTAGTGATATGGGCGAAGACAAATCCGAGTTAGAGTCGCGCCTATCCCCTTTGAACGACTTCTTCCTAGTGATATTTTTCCTCCTAGTGGGTCAAAACGTTTCTCTGTCTTATCAGACCCTTTTGCTCTTGCCTTTGTCTCTTGGTTTGATCGCCCTTAAGTACGTAGCGTTCAGCACCGGATACTGGATAGTAAGCGGTAGTTTCCAGAAGGCTTTCACTACCGGAATCAATATGACGGCCCTAAGCGAGTTTGGGATCGTCGTTGGCGTGACGGCTATATCTCTCGGCTACAATCTGGGCTCTGTCTTCGATCTGGTCGTTATGACTTTCGGTGCTTCGGTAATACTTTCTGGCTTTTTAGTCTCTAGACTTTTGGGGTTTAGTCAATTCTTCATTAATTTGCAGAAGAACAGTACAATCATAAGAACCGCTAACGCCCTATTGATCACGCTACATAACAGGCTTAAGATCCCCGGCCGGGCGACCGAGATGACGTCCATGATTATACGTTTCATGATTTACCTCAGTAGTATAGTAATGGCTGGTACGCTTTCCTTGGGACTTTCCGTTAGGGTAATCACTTACGACGTTTTAGTCCCCTTCGTAGAGGCCACGATCACGGCTGGCGTCTTAATATCGTCGTTTTACGCATACCGCGAGACGTTCAAGGGTATTACAAGAGTCCTCGGTGTCTCAGGCGAGAGCGCTTGGTTCGTGCGGACTGTTGGGCTTCTAGCGTACTTGATCTTCGCTCTAGCTTGGCTATCCATATTGGGTGCATTGCTCGGGGAACCGTACTTCGATTTCGTCATGATAGGGATAATTGTCCTTTACATATACTTATCCTACATCAGGAGCAAGCGACTAAGGAAGCCCAAAACTGAAAAGGGTAAGGAAGAAATTAGGTGATTTGTAAGTAATACAAGCGTTGATGCTGCTCAACACGTGTAATTCACCCTCGTTACCCCTTACCTCATAATCCTTACCGCGGACGTGAAGGTAAGCCGTCATGCTGGAGACGATGGCGTCCAGTTCGTCCTTGGTGATCATCCCTGAAGGGATGACCCGTATGTTCGAAAGCTTCTTAGAAGTTCCTGGGTGAGTCTCGACTACCTCGGCGTCTATTTCCCTCGCTAGGTCCTGAAACGCCATTACCAGAGTCTTGAGGAAGCTGGGCGGGAAGACTCTAAGGCCCTTAGCTACCAACTCCCTCTCGAAGTCCCTGTAACCACGCTTGAGCGTGAGGGGTGCGTCAACTGCAATTATTCTGCATAACCCTAACAGTCCAGGCAACTCGTAGTTCTCGAGGTTAAGGACGAAACCCTTCCGACCGTCGAAGACGGCCAGGCTTGAGGGCCTCTTATACGCCAAGTCGATGCCGCAGTACACTATTTAATCGTTGTTCACCCTAGCAAAATGTATGAGAACTCCTCAAGTCCTTATAAACTTCAAGGCCTACGAGAACTCCTTCGGGCCTAAAGCCCTCGACCTCGCAAAGGGCCTCGATAAGTTAAGCAAGGAGTACGGCGTTGAGATAACCGTGAGCGTGCCAGCTACGATGATATCGAGGATCAACGAGGCCGTTGAGATCCCGGTCTTCGCACAGCACGTTGACCCCTCGCCTATCGGAGCCCATACGGGCAGCGTGATCCCTGAAATGGTAAAGGAGGCAGGAGCTAAGGGCACCCTGATAAACCACAGCGAGAAGAGGATGAGACTCGACGAGATAGCGGAGGCGATAGCGAGATCGAAGTCGTTAGGCCTCGAGACCGTCGTCTGCGTGGACAGGTACGAGCTTGTTCATCCAGTAGCGTTGTTGGGCCCGACAGCCGTCCTCATCGAACCCCCAGAGCTGATCGGTTCTGGAATAGCCGTCTCTAAGGCGAAACCCGAAGTGATTACTAGGGCTGTAGAGGAGGTAAGGAAAGTCAGCGGGGTTTACTTACTGGCTGGCGCCGGAATAACTTCGGGAGAGGATGTGGAGATAGCGATAAAGCTGGGCTCCGAAGGCGTCGGAGTCGCCAGCGCCGTAATGAAAGCCAAGGACCCGGTGAAGGTCGCCGAGGACCTGGTTAAGGGAGCCATAAGGGGAATGGAGGGGCGGAGAGCCCTTATTAAATAATTATTAAATAATTAGGATTCCTTAGTGTAAATAAACCGTCCTTAATATCACCTGAAGTACGTCTCCAATACCTTGACCACGAGTGAATCTCCCCACTTTTTCCTAGATGTTTCAATCGCCTCAGCGGTCCCATATAAGGCGTAAAGTACCGCAGCCGTTATGTAAGCTGAAACGAGGCCTGCCTCTCCACCGGTCTCCGCTTGAAAAGAATCCAGCCTCATCACGTCTATAATTATTTCGTCCCCTTCCACCCTAGCCGGGCTGTTCCTGCCTTCCCCTAAGGTTATCCTTTTCGCTATTCCCAAGTCATTGCGCAATACCTCCTCAACGCACTCCAAGTGCTTACACTCTTCAGGACGCATTTCCTCATCGAGATACCCAGAACGCCCGAGTATTAACTTCGCGTGTCAGCCGAACAACCCGTCGTCATCGCTCGGTTAAGGTTGGTCTCTTCATCCAGGTGGATACTACGCTGCAGACGTTAAAATTCTACCCTTTTAAGATAAGGCTTATATTATGTGTACAAACGGAAATATTGATGAACAGAAATATCGTCCTAGGCGTGGTCGTAATTGCTATCGTTGTAGGCGTGGTCGCAGGTCTGCTCCTCTATAGCCCCCCTAACAACACGAGTACACCTTTGTTCATATCCGTCGCTGACGCGTACACGGGTGAGGCTAGTTACCTGGGGGAATCCTTCTCCAAAGCGACGGGAGTGCAATATCACGTCGCGAGCGGGGGCTCGTTCGCCTTAGCCAGGCAAATAGCCGCTGGTTCTATTCCAACAACCGTCTTCATGTCGATATCGGATAGGGCTTACTACCCGAGCTTCATGGGTAACTACTCCCCCGGCTGGGCTATAGGCATAGCAACTGACGAGATGGTGATTGCTTACACCAACAACTCAATAGCTAACAATGCGGTCGCCCAGAACATCGTGAAGCTGTTCGAAGAGGGTATCGCTGAGAACTCCAGCGCTTTACTCGCTTACGCTTTCGGTAACCTGACGTCGGGTCAAGTGAGGGTAGGGATCTCTAACCCCTTGACGGATCCAGCTGGCTTCAGAGGCTGGTTGGTGCTCCAAATAGCCGGCTACCTCTACGCCCACAACGAGAGTCTCTATGAGGAGAGGATGTTACTAAATATGGGAAACGTAACGGCTACTAACGCGGCTGAGCTGGTTCCCGCCTTGGAGACCGGGAACATCCAGTTCCTGTTCATTTATAAGAGCGCCGCGGTCGCGAAACACCTGGAGTACATAGAGTTGCCTCCGCAGTTGAACTTCGGCTCCCTTCAGTACGCTGACTTCTACAAGCAGTTCGTATACGTCGCAGGGAGCCAGAAGTTCCAGGGAGGCCTGATCGTATTGTGGATCTCCGTTCCGAAGAACTCCAACAACCCAGACTTAGGGTTCCAGTTCATCAACTTCACGTTAAACCACCTAAACGATCTGGCTCAGTTCGGAATGACGCCGTTGCAAAAACCGATCCTCGAGATCTGGGTCCCCCAGAACCAATTGCCACCGCAAATACAACAGTACCTCAGCTCAGGGAAATTCGAAGTCATTAACGAGAGTGTCTGAGAAGGAAGTAGAAGTTGTTAACGTTAGTGAAGGTAAACCCCGTCCTTATCGCTCTTCCGTACCTTTCCAATAAGCCATAGCTGTCGTGAAGCTCTAACGCGCTTAAGGCCTCGCCCTTATCGAGGTACAGCTCCCCGTCCACGTAACAGCCCGCGTACTCGCTGTTCCCGTCCAGGCCGTCCGAGGCCAGAGCCAGTAGGGCGAAGTCCTTCACCCTCCTTCCTAAGTAATACCCCAAACACACCTCCCCGTTCCTCCCTCCTTTCCCCGCTTTCCCCTCCACCCTCACCTCAGGCTCCCCTGCTAAGGCTACCTTAGATATGCCTGTGCTAGGTGAGGAGTTCGCTATAGAGGCTAGAAAGAGGCCAAGCGACTTCGCCTCTCCTCTCGCTTCGCTTGTCAATACCAGCCAGTCCGAGAAACCTTCCTTGAGGACGGTCATGGCGTCTAAAAGAAGGAAGAAGTCCGAGTTGTCGATCTCCTTTGGGGTTTCCCTTAAGTACTTCTCGTACCCCTCAAGTCCGACCCTCCTGAGCGCCTCCTTTGCGTCCTCAACCGTAGTGGTATCAGGCACTGTAGGGCCGCTACCGATGGTAGAAGGGTCGTTGCCGGGGACGTCGCTTACGGCTATTGTTATTACTCTCGACTTCGAGAGTTTGGCCAACTGACCGCCTTTGATTTTAGACAAGTGTTTCCTCACCGCGTTGATTTCGTTGATCGATAGGCCCGACTTGACCAGCTTCTCGTTCAACGTCCTCAGTTCCTCGAGGCTCATGTCCGTTAGTTCTAACAGGGACGAGGACCCACCGGATAGGAGGAATACAACTAGGTCGTAATCCTCCTTCTTTAAGGCCTCGACGACGACCTCGCCCGCCCTGAGCGAGCCCTCCCCGGGCACCGGATGCTCGGCGACGATCACCTCAGCGTCTCGGAGACTTACGAATACCGGGGTCACAACTATCGCCCTCACCAAAGGAACCTTATTCACGAAGTACTCTGCCATCGGAACGGAGGCCTTGCCCACAGCTATCAGTAAAGTCCTACTAGTCTCGTAGCTCTTCCCCTCTACGGTAATCTCGTGCCCTCTAACCTCGACTTTCCTGGCTAGCCAGTACCTAGGGTCGCTCAGTTTCAGGGCTTTATTTACTAGCTCCCCTATCGTTCCCACTTCCCGCATTCCTCATCTCCTTGTAGAGCTGTCCGGCGAGCTTCCTGCCCTCCTTAGTCAAATCGTAATAAACGCCCGACGGTTTGTGATCCATCTCCTTAGCCTTAACCTTAAGCCAGGGCTTAATGGAGGAAGTGACGCTCCTCTTCAGGCTACCCTTGAACCTCGTTAAGAGTCCAGCCTCTTCGAGTCTAGTGCAGGCCGTCTCTATTTCGCTCTCGTCGTACTTGGGGGCCCAGCCGTGTTCGCCTAACAGCCTCCTCGCCATGAGCCAGGGCGTGTCAGGACCGTACTTGTATATGTGGATGAGTATTTTCTTCTCCAGGTCACTCAGTTCCATTCACTAGCACCTGTTCAGCCAAGGCGTTCTCTAATTCATGAACCTTCCCGTCCACCTCTATCTTGCCCTTATCTATCACCCTCACTTCCTTGCCCGGAAACAAGCCCAGCTCTAGGGCCCTCCTTAACACCCACTCCTCCTCCCTTATTATCATGACGACCCTGTACTTTCCGGGCCTCGCCTCCGACAGCTTGAATCCCTCGACCTTCTCCACCCTCCCTGGAATGGGGTGACCGTGAGGACAAGTCCTCGGCCTCCCTAAGATCTCGTCAAGCCTCTCGAGAACGTCGTCGGGCCACACGTGTTCCAGCCTGTGGGCTATCTCGTGCGCCCTAACCCAGTCTATTCCGATTATGTCGGTCAATAACCTCTCGGAGAGCCTGTGCGCCCTTATGAGTTTCTCCGCGAGCTTCCTGCCCTCTTCCGTGAGGTTGATCTTCCTGTCTTTCCTGGTTACGAGGTTCATCCTCTCCAACTTCGCCAAGGCCGAGCTTATGGTTCCTGGGCTCACGCCGAAGATCAGTATCAGGTCGGAGACTCTGGCGTGGCCTTTCAGCTCCTCCAGCTCGTAAATCTCCTTTAGGTAGTTCTCGAGGGGTTCCGAGATCTCCGCCAACGCTAAGCTATATACCGATTATGTTCACTAAGTATTAACTGATGCAAATGTACAAGGTGAGGTTGAAGCTCGAGAACCCGGAAAAGGCCAAGAACTCCTTGGAGGACATAAGGAAGGTCGGCCTGATCCCGGTGTTCTTCACCGTTTCAGGGAATTACGAGCTCTACGAGGCCTTGGTCCCCTTCAAGACCATCTCAGACGTTAAGGAGGCCTTAGTGGACTTGGCTTATTTGGCCAGCAAGAAGGGTAAGAGAAGCGATGAAAGATACGCGATAATCTACGAAGTCAAGAACATGGACTTGGGTATCGCCCTGGGTGCGGCACTCGGAGCATTGGGAGGTTACGCGTTGGGTCACTTCCTGGGAAGCGTTCTGGGAGCCCTGGGAGGTGCAGCACTCGGAGCGATAGCGACCAGCCTGCTCGACGAGAGGCCAGTCGAGGTCGTGCCGTGGCCTATCGCCGTCAGCTCTTGACAACCTCGAAATAGGACCAGGCCCCCATCTTCCTTGCCTTATCCACTTCGAAGTACCTAGTTAAGACGCCTAGGTAGTAATCGTAACTTCTCAGACTTAGCCCCCACCATCTCGAGAGGATTTTGTCAATCGCGTTGTTGTCCGTCATCACCGTTAGTACCGCCCTACCTTTGTCTTTCAGCACCCTGTGGATCTCCTGGATAGCTAAGGAGGGGTCGTCAAGCATGTGTATGACGAACAACGAGCTGGCCGAATCGAAGGAGGAGTCCTTAAACGGTAACCTCCTAGCGTCAGCCCTGACAGCTATCACGTTGGGCCTCCTTTTCCTTAAATAATTGAGGAACCTAAGGGAGACATCCAGGCCCACGCAAACCCTGCACTTACCGTAGTCGAAGAGTTTTCCAGTTCCCGTCCCTACGTCCAGGTGCCTCTCACCCATCGAGCTCGCTGCTAAAGACATTAGTGAAGAGTAGCTCGTTCCTGCCGTTAGAGATAGTCCTAAGGGGGCCCAAAGGCTTTCATAGATGGGGGCTACCCTTTCGAGTAACTCGTGGGACTCGACGTTCTCCGTCAGGAAATCCAAAATACCGTTCGTTTCCTTGAACTCGTGCCCGTTCTCGCACCTCCACTTGGTTATTATTTTAGTGCCGTCGATGGGGCACCTCATCATCTCGATTATTTCGTCGTCCTGGCTCATGCCTCATGAGGGCATTTGTTAATGATACCCAATAATCTTGAGCATCATTCCCCTTGCTTAGACACTCCTTGATCATCCTCATGAGGGCTTGGGCGACTTCGCTCACCTGGCTAGGCTCCCTTATTTCGACCCTGATAGGGGCCACGAAGTCAGAGAGACCCTCTACTAGAACGACGTCAACACTGAGACACCTGACGAAATCGGGGTAGTTGGCGAAGAGAATCAGACCGTTCGGGTCTCGGAAAACTACAGCGTCAGCACCAGCTGATCTGAACCTGTAAGTGTCTTTTCCCTGTAGGTCTATCACGTGATGGGAGGGCTTAACGACTAAAACCCTGAAGCCCTCGCCTTTCAACTCCTTAACTACCTTCTCTATCACGGCCGTTTTACCGCTGTCCTTACGTCCCAGAACTTGAGCTACGCACGGCAAACGATCGACCTGAATATATATTTCATGAAGCATATTTAGGCCTGTGTTACTGGACGTAGAGGAGGCCCATTCGCGAATTGACCGTTCGTTCTCGCAGATCAGGGCGACTAGGAGGGTCAAGGTTTGGGACGCCGTTAATAGGGTGATCGCTGAGGACGTTTACTCCCCCGTTGACGTGCCGGAAAGGGACATAGCTGCGATGGATGGGTACGCGGTGAACGTCGAGGGCCTGGAAAAGTACGGCAAGTTGAAGGTAGTTGGCAAGAGCTTCCCCAACACAGTCGAACTCCCTCCGATAGGGGATGACCAGGCCGTTTACGTCACGACCGGATCCCCGATCCCCCCGGGCGCGAACGCCGTGATCAGGATCGAGGCTGCAAGGCTGGAGAACGGCTACGTCACTTCCTCCCTCAGACCCAGGCCTGGACAGGACATAAGGCCCTCAGGCGAAGACTTCAGGAAGGGCGACCTGTTAATCCCTAAAGGCTCTATTCTTACGGAGAGGCATTTGGGCCTCCTCCTGAGGGCCAACGTAGATGAAGTAGAAGTCGTCGACTTAAGGTCTTGTGTGTTCGCCACAGGGGACGAGCTCGTTCCCTACTACGTTTCGGATAGTGGTAAAGTGAGGGACTCCATCGGGCCTATCATAACGTCCTACTTGAGGAGGTTCGGTACCGTGGAGTACTTGGGCGTGGTTAAGGACGACCCTCACGAGCTTGAACGGGTTCTAGTTGATGCCTCGCTAAGATGCGATCTGATCCTCTCCATCGGAGGATCCTCGATGGGTGAGAAGGATTTCGTGAAGAAGGTCGTGAGCAGGTTGGGGGATCTCGTCTTTGAAGGGGTTATCACGAACGTGATCAAGAGGTGTGGCGTCGGTAAAGTGAACGGGAAGGCGTTTGTTTCCCTCCCAGGACAGGTTGTCTCGGCAGTTACCTCCTTTCACGAGTTCGGTCTCCACGTATTGGAGACGCTTTCCGGCCTGAAGTTGAGGAAGGTCAAGGAAGTTGAGCTGGCTCAGGACCTAGAAGTGAAGCACCACATGGACTCAGTTTACTTGATTAAGTTAACCGACCACGGGGCCACGCCTTTGAGGTGGGGAGTAGGACTTTACAGCGAACTGGTCAAAGCGGACGGCTACGCGATCTTCAAAAGGGGAAGGAAGTATGGGAAGGGAGAAAGGTTCGAGGTCAAGCTCTTCATATAAGGTAGTCATTCTAGCTGGAGGGAGGTCGAGGAGGTTCGGCGTAGACAAGTGTTCCTTCGAGTGGAACGGTAGGAGCTTCCTCGATAGGCTGCTGGAGGAGTTTACGGGGCTCGAGGTATTCGTAATTACCGACAGACCGAGGCGTTACCCCAACGAGATCCTGGATAAAACGCTGAAAGGACCTTTCGTTGCTCTGAACGAATTCGTTAAGGGAAACGCGATTAGCGGGAAACTGTTCGTTGTTGGATGCGATCACCCCTTCGCTACAAGGAAGCTTGCGGAAGTGTTGTGCTCCTTTGAGAGGGAGGCAGTGGTCCCGTTAAAGGCCGGGAAACCGCAATACTCGTTAGCTTGTTATAAGAGCGACGTAATTCGGGAAGGGTGCACCAGCTTTAGGGAGTGTATTAAGTCCCCCCTGTTCCTTTCACCGAGAGAACTCGTTTATTACGGAATACATGAAATCGTTTTGTTTTCTGCAAACTCTCCTAAGGATCTAATACTTTCGCCCATACGTTCTTTATAAAGAGAATAAGATACGTCCACATAAGCCTCCCTTTCGCAATGATCTTCTATATCTAGAGAAGTATTAAACGATTTACAATAAACTATATTATATCTCTACCTAGAATTCATATAAATTCGTACCAAGCAACGCTATAATTTAATTTTACGCCGTGAAGTTTATCATCAATTTTCAAAGTGAAGGAAGTCCTGAATCTTTAATTACGCCGTCCTTGGCTAAACTAAGACGGGACCCAGAAATGGCCAAGAAGAAAGAGCAGAAGCAGGGGTCCCCACAAGCCCAGCAGTCTCAGAAGAAGTAATACTCCCTTAGCATAGGGGGATATAAAGGTAACCTTTTTTCCGTCACGTTATTAATACGAAAGGTCATCGAGCCAAATGCTGAGGACTCCCTTCGTACCCACAGCCCTTGAGACGGTCAGGGACTTACTGAGGTGCCTCTCAGTAGGCAAGGACGATGTAGTATTGGATTTGGGATCTGGAGATGGGAGGATTCCCTACGTTGCTGTGACGGAGTTCGGCTCTAAGGCAGGATTAGGAGTGGAGCTGAACGAGAGGCTATGCGCGGAATCCTACTCGAGGTTTGGCGACAGGATAGAGGTGATATGCGGAGACCTCTATTTCGTCCTGCCCGCATTAGTAGACAGGATCACAGTCATAACGGCCTACCTAAGCCCGATGCTGATTGAAGAGCTGGAGAAATCGCTACTTAGCTTAAGGATAAAGGGCGTTAGGGTAGGGCTTCATGACTTCCCGTTCCCTAACGTCAAACCCGTCAAAACCGTAAAGAGCGTGGCTGAGGGAATGCTCTGGCCTTTAGAATCCACCCTCTACTGTTATGAGCTATGAGGCTCTGCGCCCTTTACTCGGGAGGGAAAGACAGCACTTTCGCTATTCACTGGGCTGTCCTGCACGGCTTCGAGGTCGCTTACACTTTAACCCTCATTCCGCGAAGGCCCGACTCATGGATGTTCCAAGTGCCCAACGTAGCCTGGGCACCGGTCGCCAGTGAGGCAATGGGGATAGACTCGTTAGTCTTCTTTACATCGGGCGAGAAGGATAAGGAGTTGGAGGACTTGAGGAGGGCGTTGTCTAAGTGCAAGGAGCTAGGGGTCTCGGGCGTCATAGCTGGGGCGCTACTCAGCGACTACCAAAGGTTGAACATCGCAATAATAGCTGAAGGCTTGGACCTCAAGACGTACACACCGCTCTGGAGGAAGGATCAGGAGGATTATATGAGGGAATTAGTGGAGGAAGGCTTCGAGATCCTCATAAGTTCGGCCTCAGCTTACGGGTTTCCCTTCGAGTTAGTAGGGAAAACGCTCGATAAGGACGGCGTGAAAATAGTGATTGAGGCATCCAGGAGGTACGGCTTCAACCCGGCCTTTGAGGGTGGGGAGGCGGAGACTTTCGTGCTCTACGCCCCTCTTTATAAGAGGAGGCTCCACGCGGAAGGGGAGACAATAAGGAAAGGTGAGTACGAGTGGGTCTTCAGGATAAGGCGTATACTCTGAGGAACTGTAAGGCCGTGCTAGTAGACAGCGAGACGGTTAAGCTGAACGTTAACGTGGTTATTGAGAGGGGCGTTATAAGGGCTGTAGGAAAGGAGAGCGAGGGCGATGAGATCGATTGTAGCGGCCTCGTGGTCCTTCCGGGCTTAGTTAACGCCCACACTCACTCGGCCATGATTGCCCTGAGGGGCTACAGCGACGACAAGGAGCTGAGGCAGTGGCTCTCCGACGTCTGGGCTTTCGAAAGAACCTTCCCTAGGCAGTTAATGAAGCTCTCGACGGAGGTAGCGGTCCTCGAGATGCTGGAGAGAGGAACCACGGCCTTCGTCGACATGTACTTTAACCCCGAGGACGTGAGGGAAATGACAGAGAAGTACGGAATAAGAGCTCAGGCGGGCTTCACTTTCCTAGACTCAATGTTCGATCCGAGCGAGGTTGAAAGGCTCCAGAGGGGTCTCAGGGGCACCGAGCTGTTCACCCCCATAATTAACGTCCACAGCGTGTACTCGGTCTCCAGAGAGACTCTCAAACTGGCGTTCGAGCTCTCGAGGGAGCTGAATCAGAGGCTACAGATCCACGCTTCAGAGACGAGGGGTGAGGTCTTCTACACCAAGAAGAACTTCGGCCTGTTCCCGGTAGAATTCCTGATCAAGGAAGGTCTGCCTGAGGGCTCACAACTGGTTCACCTCGGTTGGATCGCGAGTTGGGAGCTCGACTTGCTAAAGAATCATCACGCTACCTATTGTCCCACTTCCTCCATGAAGTTGGCAACCGCTGGAGCTTTTCCCCTCTATGAGGCAATAAGGCGAGGAGTGAACGTTAGCCTGGGAACCGACGGGCCAGCGAGCAATAACAGCCTTGATATGTTCAGGGAAATGAAGAACGCGGTACTACAACAGCGGCACAACTACTGGGACGCGAGAGTCACCGCTAAAGACGCCTTTAGGAGCGCTACCACGGGAGGTTACAGGCTTTTGGGGCTCAAGGGCGGTAAGGTCGCTCAAGGTTATGTGGCTGACCTAGTCCTCTTGGACGCAGACGAACTATATCCTTTCAGCCCCGAGAGGCTCGTCTCACACGTTGTGTATTACACCACGGGAGAAGCTGTAAAGAAACTCATCGTATCCGGAAAGATAATAGAAAAGGAGACCATTAGGAGAGAGAAGTCTAGGTTAGTGAACGAGATCAACGAGAGTCTTTCATCCCTATCTTACAAGTAGATCTAAACAGGCTTACTTACCTAATAGAGGGGGTCAACTGCGTCGATATTAGATTCCTTATACTATTCGTACAGTCCTCGATTTCCTTAACCAGCTTACCCTTGAGCTCGTCGAAATTAGCTGCGCTGTAAAGGTACTTAGGCCTCCCAGCCTTGTTCCCCGTTTCCTTGATCCTCTTCACTAGCTCCATGCTCAGCAACTTATTGAGGCTCCTGTTAACTGAGGCCTTACTGAGCTGGAGCTCCTGCTCCAGGTCCTCAGTCGACTTGGGACTCGACTTGAGGAGCGCCATTAGGACCTGAACGTCAGTCTCAGATAAGCCATAGCAGAAGCTGAGCACGTCGAGAAGCGTGAGCTCTTTGCCTGAAGGCAACACGAATTTGCCCTGAGACTCCAGGGACATATTTCGCCTGACTTAATTTATCCTAATCGGATATTTATCATTTTTCCTATATTGTTATTAGCTGACTAGTGTTGGTATTACTGAATTTTTGTTTGTATGCAGCCCGGAATGATCCCAAAAATCGGTCGATTGAAACTTTCACCTAATTTGGAAAGGTATTTACATGAATAAATTTATATATTGTTAATGTCTTAAGTCAGTATTGGTAGGTATGCCTCTTGAAGAAGTTGTCAAGGTGTCCCGCAATTACCAGATAACGATCCCCGCCAAGATCCGTCAGAAGTTCCAAATCAAGGAAGGCGAGCTTGTTGTCGTGATTTATGACGAGAACGAGCATGTAATTAAAATAAAGCCGTTGAACCAGAGCTAAAACCACAAAACCTCAATAGCCTAAGCGCTGAGAAGCTAATGAGCTATCTTGCTATTTGACGGTCACGCCCACATAGACTCCGAGGAATTCAAGGGCAGGGTTGAGGATGTCGTAAACGAGTGCAATGTAATCGTGTTCAACGCCTCGGTCGACTTCAACTCCTCAATAAAAACCCTAGAGCTTGCGAGCCGAATAGATAACCTGTTTCCCGCACTAGGCTTCCATCCCGAGTTCGTGGAGAAGAGCAACGAAGCTCCGAAAGTCCTGGACTTGCTGGACTTCGCTCTAGAAGTTAGTGAAGTGGGATTGGACTATTACTGGATAAAAGATAGGAATCTAATTATGAAAGAAATTGAAATTCTTAAGAATTTCCTCGAACAAGCTGAGAAAAGAAACCTCCCCGTAGTTTTGCATTCCAGAGGGGGGAATAGGGACCTCCTTGATCTCCTTCCATCGTATAAGGTTAGGTTCGCCATTCACGCCTTCGAGGGCTCCGCGAAACACGCTAGGGCCTTCGTCGACCTGGGCGGCTACATTTCCGTCCCGCCGATCTTGGTCAGGGACAAGGTAAGGGCTGAAGCGGTTAAGGCCGTGGACTTAGCCTACTTGCTAACGGAAACCGATTCGCCCTTCATGGGAAGCGAGAAGGGGGAAATAAATAGGCCATGTAACGTGATTAAGGCCATTCAGAAAATAGCGGAGATCAAGGGGATGAAAACTGAAGACGTGGAAGCTGAAATAGAAAAGAACGCCAGGAGGTTCCTGAACGTCTCGGACTGGTTTGAACTCAGGGAGAAGAAACGAGAAAAAATCGAGAATTACCTTTACACAAGGAGATCGGATTGATCACTTGTGTTCCTCAGTCGGCGGAGGCGCGAAGTGGACGAACAGGTAGTAAACAACGAAGCCTATAACGGCCACTACAGCGAACGGCAGGGTGTAGGGGATCGCCGCGCCGTGGGAAACCTCGGTGAATATCTCCCACAATAGCCCTATGACAGCCAGAACGTAGCCGATCCCGAGCATCTTATACAGGCTCGCCATCCTACTTCACCCCCCTTCCACCATTATGGCTCCCCATAGTGACATTAGCATTCCCATGTCCTCACCGGCCAATTTGCCCGACATGCCATCTATGTTGTAGACGTTGAACACTGGGTAGACTATTCCGTAGAGGTACACAGGCGCTCCCTCCGCCTTGAACGTGAAGGTCATCGGCTTATCGTACTGGATCTGTTGGTAAGTTACCGGCACTATAGACCCGTTGGGATAGACGGCGTATATACCCACGTACACATTATTCACAACGTAAGACTGACCGGACGCGGTGTAATTAAGTAAGTAGTTGTGGTCGTTGTTGGGCGTTGGTATCGTCATAGTAACCGTCACGTTGGAGCCGGCCTTCACTATCGCCGTGGGGCCAGGCACTGAAGAGTTGAAAGCATCGTAGTTGTCGGCCACTAGGTAGAGGTGAGGATTCATGGTGTTGGTCAGGTCTACGTAGGGCGGATTGTACGGATCACCCTGCAAGCTTAAGCCGTTCATCACAGACTGCATCACGCTCTCGTAAGACGCTATATCGCTGGACGTGTAATAAGTTCCTTTAGGCAACACTATTATCTCCCCGACGTAGTAGGAGTACCAAGGTCCGGCGTATTCTCCGCTCAGGAAAGCATAGACGCCTGGCGCTATCGGGTTCCCGCTCCCATCCACGGCGCCCCAGGTCGCGTACTGGACTAATCCTGGCACGATCTGGGTGTCTACCACGTACTTAGCGTTATACGTAGGTATATACAGGTTCTCCGTGGCGGTCTTGCCGAGTACAGCGTACATTGTGGCGTTTATCCATCCACCGTAGGGCACAACCATTAGGTTATAATAGTAGTCGAGCTTCTGGCCCGTGGGAAGTATAAGCTGAGAATTCACGGGGCCTCTCTCCTGGACCTCGAAAACGTACTGCATCGCCGTTATGTTAGTTTGAACTACGTTCGTAGCGCCAGACGGGATGTTGCTGATGACGTTCGGGTCTCCACCGACCGTAAAAACTTGAGGTAGGGTGCCTATTAGAGCTGCAGCCAAAAGGACTATAGAGACCACGGTCCAAATTATTTCCCATCTTTCCTTCCTGTCCACCTATCCCACCTCGTAGCTCGGAATTTGTTTAATGTTTCAAAAAATCTAAATTGATTTAGCTGCTTTGAGGCCAGGTATCGCCACTAACAATATTCCTATCGTCAACAAAGTTATCCACACCCACTCTACAGACGTCCCAAGCATGTAGTCTATGCTATTCCCTATGAGCAGGAACGCAGCGGACACGAAGACCAGGATACCCCCTAGGATCGCGAGGGCCCCCAATCCGGACATTGCCTTGCTTATCCTCGCGGTCCTTCCTACGTTAGTGACGGCCGGAAAAGCGGCCTCCCAGCTTAGGGCCAGACCTATGTTGCCCACTAGCTGAGGCAGACCTAGGCCCTGGGCAGTTATGACTCTGCCCTTAACTAGGGTGAGCACGACGTTGAGGAACCACACTAAGGTGGCCAACTGGGCGATTATCGCTCCCACAGTAGCTAGGTTTTCGGCCGATACGAGTAGCGGGTACCTCGGGTATATCTCGGCCCTCCTGACTATTCCGTCCAGTCCAGCGGTCTCTATGCCTATGTCGAAGATTATTGAACCGACCACGTAACCGATGTAGTGTACCCAGGCCATCTTAGCGGAGAACCACTGCCTCCCGGACATCATGGGTATCATGACATACAGTACCGCCATAGCAGCCGGGACTATTCCTAGAAGGATCATCGCGTGGAAGTGGCCGACCACGTAGTCGGTGTTGTGCACTATCGCGTCGTAGCTTATGGTGGCGTTGGAGATGCCCGTGACTCCGGCGAATATGGAACCGGCGAAGGAGGTCACCGTGAAGAGGGTGATTACGTTCACCGGGGTGTTCTTGGAGCCCTTAGCGGTGGCCCACAAGTTCAGGAAAGTCATGAAGGTCGGGACTGTTACGGCATAAGTCAGAGCCTCCTGGAGAACCTTGAGGACGATCGGTAGGTTGACCATGTAGAGGTGGTGTACCGGAATGTTGTTACTGAATATTAGGTAAAGGACCGCGGCCACTCTTCCCATCCTGTCGCTGTAAAGTGGGTTGCCGGAGAGCAAGGGGATGAGCAGATAGAGTGCAGCTACCGCCGGTATCCAAGCCATGTAAACTACGGCGTGGCCGAATACCCAGAAAGCTATCTGGTTAGCTATCGGATCCAGCCCAGTAACGCCGTAGAACGCCAGGATGTCCCAAATGTTCGCGACCGTAACCCCGCTGTACCCTATCATGAACATCAGGATTATCATCAGGAAGAACACGAGGGGTACTGGAAGCTTCTCCTTCAGGTTCCTCGCCGCTATGGCGTAGTGATAGACTATCCAGATCCCCGCGAGGTAAACGAATAGGTCATTAAGGATCCAGCCTATGTAGAAGAAGGGGCTAACCACGTACCACGAGTAGCCGTAAATCCCTATGGGGCTCAAGTAGTACCAGGAAGTGGCGGGGAAGTAGTTGTCGAAGCCGGGGCCGTTGATTACCAGTATCGGTCCCTCCATGAACATCATACCGATGTTCAGCAGGATGAAGGCGATGTTCAGGAGCCACTTAGCCCTGGGCTCTAGGCCTAGCAGTTTTATCGTGAAGTATATTATGATGGCGTATATCACCTGCTGGGCGAAGCCGAAGAGATCCCTTTCGGCGTGGAGCGTTATAGATGCGTAGTACTCTTGAGGAGTCAGGGGGAGAACGCCGAAGGTGCCCCACATCGATTCAACGATTCTAACCATCAGAGAGTCGATAACCCCCAGCAAGCCCCATATGACGCCCAAGACCAACATTGCCTGTACGATCCTAGTAGTCCAGTCCTTGTCTAGCTGAAATAGTGCTACGACTAGATCCTTAAACCCCACTCGAACTCACCAGGCAAAAGTTCTACGTCCTCAGTTTTTAAACCTTTTTATGAAGTTGAATTATATTGAATTGTTTAACGGTGTTAACGGTTTAGTGGAAAATTATCGATTTCTTAATATGTTTTATTATTATAAAAGATTCCAATTATTTTATTTCAAAACAAGTTCCCCTCAACATGAGACCGCAATGTTATATTAATGTCAAGCTACTTAATGCAAATCGGCCGGGTAGGGTGGGGGGAGTCGCCATTCCCTGCGCCCGCGGCGTAAGGCGGGCACCAGTAACCCCTAGGCTCAGGCGACTGGCTGCCCAGTTCCTGGGTCTCGAATGAGGGTCGCCCGGCGGGGCTCGGCGGGCGTGGACGCCTCCTCCGAAGGGAGGAGGTGTACCACGCTAATCGGGGGAAGCGGCTAGGCCCGGAAGGGAGCAACCGTGCCCGACCGCCGGCGTTCGCCGGTTCCGGCCCGAACGGGACCTAGGGGTGAGGCTGGACAGCCATAGCCCGGGCTTAGGGGGGCCGGCCCCCAAACAGATTTAAAGAGTTGTCAACCAAAGATTACCTTGCCGGGGTCGCCTAGCCTGGTAGGGCGGCGGCCTGCTATCTCGAGCAGGCTGAAAGCCGCTGGGGTTAATCCCCGCGCGGGTTCAAGTCCCGCCCCCGGCGTTATAACGAGAAATTTCATATTTTGAAACGGCACTCTAAAAAGTTCTTTAGGAAAAAGTATTTTTCTTCTAGGGAATTATTAAGCTTCTGATCGCCTCTCCCTCTTCCAACAGCTTAACAGCCTCGTTTATCTCCTCCAATTTGAACTTCCCAGTGACGAGCTTAGTGGGGTCGTACTTGCCTAGCCTTACGAGCTCCAGAAGTCTCGGCATGTCCACCCTTG
Source organism: Sulfolobales archaeon Acd1 (assembly GCA_000389735.1). Taxonomy (GTDB): domain Archaea; phylum Thermoproteota; class Thermoprotei_A; order Sulfolobales; family Sulfolobaceae; genus Acd1. The sequence continues at coordinate 148,004 of APJY01000001.1, forward strand.
GCCTACCGCCGTAATTTCCCTTTATCGTGATCCCGTTCCTGACTATGCTCGCCACCCTGAAGGGGATTTGGGCGGTCACGGGGGGTAGGCCGACTAATATAACTCTTCCTCCAATTCTCACCGAATCGAGCGCCATTTGGATAGTCTCGGATGTTCCAGCTGCCTCGATCACAACGTCCGGTCCTCCTCCCGTCATCTCTTTAAGTGCCTTAACTGGATCGGTCTCCTTGGTGTTAATCACGTCGGTAGCCCCTAGCTCCAACGCCTTCTCCAGCTTCCACTTCTTTGTGCCCAAAGCGATTATCCTTCCCGCACCGCTGGCCCTAAGGAGCTGAATCACGGATAGTCCGACGCCCCCCACGCCTATTACCGCGACCGATTCACCAGGCTCTATCTTGGCCTCGTTGACAGCCCCGTATCCGGTGAGCCCTGCACATCCTAAAACGGCCACCTTTTCTAAGGGGATGTCGCTTGGGACTACAGTCAGAGCGTTCTCGTGAACTACCGCGTACTCAGCGAAACCTCCTCCCAGGAATGTCCTCACGGGAGTTCCGTCCTTCAGCCTCAGCCTAGTTGTGCCGTCAAACATGGTTCCCTTAAGCCTGACCGAGGCGAAAGTCTCACAGAGGTTCTCGTGGCCCGTAACGCAGTTTCTGCACTTGCCGCACGGGTGAATGAAGGCCGAGATCACCCTATCTCCGGGTTTGACCCTCGTGACTCCCGGTCCAACCTTCTCCACGACTCCTGATATCTCGTGACCGGCCACTACCGGCGGAGGCACAGGGGTGGCCCCGACGAAGACGTTAACATCAGAGTGGCATAGGCCCGTCGCGGTCACTTTGATCAAGACCTCGTTCTCCTTGGGATCCGAGATCTCAACGCTCTCTATCTTTAAGGGCTCCTTGTAGTTGAAGAGGACTGCGGCCCTCACGCCACGAAGTATCTGTCAGAGCTTTATTATTGTTACCTGGAAGAAGTACGCCATAACGGCGAAGACCGCCTCGATTCCCCAGAGGATTAGGACCACCTGATATTCCTTGAACCTGCCCAGCTTCATAACCACATGGGTCAACGAGTGAGGGAAGGAGTCCCAATAGAGCGTCCCGTCCTGAGACACCTTACCGAAGGATACCCCCTTGAACTTGGTTCTCGCCTTCAGTACGAACTCCGCAACGTAGGGGAGATAGAGGAAGAAGAGGGCGGTGAGCGTGTAGCCCGAAATACCCAGGGCCCCTATCGCGGCTCCGATGAAGTAGGTCCCAACGTTTCCCGGGAAGACTTTAGCGGGGTATTTATTGAAGATCAGGAAGGCTATCAGCGAAGCTAGGAGCACCACGGCCATTTCGCCGGATATTAAGGATAAACCGCCAGCCCTGAAGCCTATTAAGGCTAAGGTAAGGGTCATTATGACCCCCATCCCTGCCCCGAGGCCGTTGAGTCCCTCCAGCATGTTGAAGGCGTTGGCCGCTATCGTTAAGGCGGCCGGAAGTATTACGATATAATACCAAGGGCCGAAGTTCACGTAGCCCAGGAAGGGTACGCTTATCGTTGTGTGGCCAACGCTGAACACAGCCAAAGGCACAGCAGCGAAGACCGGGGTGAAGGCCCTTATTGACTGCCTAACGTTGAAAATATCGTCTAGCATTCCGAGAAAGGCGATTATTAAGGAGGAGAGCAGAACAGCCTCGAGGACATCAGCTCCGTCCTCCCTTACTAACGGCAATAACACAAAGCTCCCAGACACGAATCCAGCTATCGGACCTATTCCCCCGTATAACGGCACCTTGGGCCTATCGGGCTTGTTAACGTCTATTCCGACAAGGTTGGCCTTGAGGGCTTGCCTTATGACCCACGACGTCGTAAGATACGAAACCAGGAAGCTCGTCAAAGCGGCTAAAACGAGGGAATAGTAATCTAAGGGCATACTAACTCATTTCCTCCGCTTAACGGTGAGTTCGGCTAACTCGTTCAACAGCTTCAAAGGCCTATCGTCCCTGACGCTCTTAATTGAGCTCAGCGCCTTCAAAGCCTCCCCCTTGTATCTCTCGGCCTGGGAGTACGCGAAATCTAAGGAGTGAGCTTTGATAATTTCCGCAGCTTTAGTTAGTGTCTCCTTAGAGGCGTTCTTGTTACCCAAAGCGCTAAGGAGTACCTCCTTTTCGGACTCGCTGGCCTCCCTGAGGGCCTTCAGTACGAGTATGGTCTTCTTTCCCTCCCTGATGTCGCTATAAAGGGGCTTCCCCAGCTCCTTTTCGTCTCCTATTAGGCCCAAAATGTCGTCGACTATTTGGAAGGCGATCCCGAGGTTCTTGCCGTATTCCATAGCATGTATTACCGCCTCCTCGGCCTCCGCAACGTATGCCCCGAGGCCAGAAGAAACCATGAATAAAGCAGCGGTCTTCCTGTATATCATGTCCATATACTCCTGCTCTGTGACGTCGGTCCTCTCCTCAAAGCTCATGTCGAGAGCCTGCCCCTCGCTTATGGTGATGATCCCCTTTACGAAGAGGTCGATCGCCTCGTAGGCGTACTTGGATCCCCTGAAGGCATCTTTCAATGCTTTAAAGGCTAAGGCGTGGAGCAAGTCGCCCGCCAGTATCGCCATGGGAACCCCGTACTTTACGTGGACTGTCGGGAGGCCTCTCCTCATCGTGTCGTTGTCCATAATGTCGTCGTGAACCAACGTGAAGTTATGAAGAATCTCCACTGCCGCTCCGGCCTTAATCGCCCTGTCTCTCCTCCCCCCAAGTAGGTCGGAGAAGGCCACTAATATGAGGGGCCTGAGCCTCTTACCTCCTCCTGTAAATAGGTGATACGAGGCCTCGCAGAGCTTAGGCACAACGCATTCGACGTAGCTTTTTATGGCCTCATTGACCTCCTGTATTACCTCGTCAGCGTAAGAGTCGCTCATGAGTTGTCCCCCTCATTTTTAAGTACGTTGATAAATCTATTCCTCTCTGGGTCAGCCAGTTAAGGAGATCCCCCTTAATCACCAAGGGCGCCGCCTTGAGCTGCCTTAAGTCCTTGGAGCCGCTCAGGAAAGCCGCCACTTTCATCTCGAAAATGAAGACCTTAAAGAACTCGTCCCCTCTCCCGCTCTCTGCGGCCTTAAGGACCGGTAACGCGAGACCAACCGCGTCCGCTCCCAGGGCAATGGTTTTCGCGGCGTCCAGCCCGTTCCTAATCCCCCCGCTGCCTATTATGAACGCATCAGGAGCCTCGCTCCTCGCCTCGACTATGGAGGCCGCGGTTGGAATGCCCCAGTCCAGGAAGCGCTTCGCCGCCTCAGCCTTCCAGTTCCCTCTCCTTACCCCCCTTATCATCTCCACCGCGACCCAACTAGTCCCTCCGGCCCCCTCTACGTCGAAGTACGTGAAGCCCTTGCTTTTGGCCAGCCTTACGAACTCCCTGGAAAACCCGCAACCCGTTTCCTTAAGAATGATGGGAACCCCCAAGTCCTTCGAGACGTCGGATAGTTTGTCCAATATACTTAGGCCGTAGTGCGGTTCGCCTTCGGGCTGGAAGACCTCCTGTGCTGGGTTGAAGTGAACAGCTATCGCGTCGGCCTCTATCATTTGAACCGCGGCCATCAATTCCTTCAGGCCGTACCCCTTGGCTATTTGTGGCGCCCCGACGTTGCCGATGACCGGGACGTCCTTAGCGACCTCCCTGACCACTGCGAAGCTCCTTCTTAAGTCCTCCCTCTCTATAGCCGCCCTCTGGCTGCCTACGCCTATGGCTATCCTGAACTTCGAGGCCAGCTCAGCCAACCTCCTGTTGATTATTTCTAACTCTGGAGACCCCCCCGGTCATGCCTGATATGACTAGGGGAGCGTCGACCTTCTTGCCGAAGAGAGCAGCGGACAGCTCCACGTCGCTGAAATCGAACCCCGGAAGCGCCTGATGGACGAGCTTGACGTCCTCAAGGAGCGTCGAGGAGAAGCCCTCAACCCTCTCGTAAAGCGTTATCTCGAGGTGCTCCAGCTTCCTGTTGGAGATCGACAAGCTCGATCAACGAAACACTGTTGCCGTCCCAAATTAATATCCAGTCCTGCCTGGGCGGAACCTTGAGACCGTAAACCATTCCCCAAACGTGGTCATTGACCTTCAACACGCTGAAGTCCCTGGTCTCATAGACTTCAAGGGGCAGATAACCGGCCAAGTGGATCAGGGAGTCGTCGACGTAACTGATCTCCTCCACTAAAGGGTAACTGGCTATTAGCCTGGCCCTCAGCTTCGGGAAGTCGACGTAAACTTCCTTCTCTCCCTCCCTGAAAAGGACGGCTGAACGGCTCCTGTAAGCCTTTCTCAAAGGGGAAAGCAAGGGCGAACCGTAAAGGACCTCGTCTATTTCGCTCAACACGTCGTTCGTCTCCTCGTCGCTGAGAGGCACTTGGCACTCCTCCACCGCTTTGCGCACATAGGCTTCGCTGATCAACACGTAAGCTGAGACCTCAGGCATCCTCGGGAGCTCAAGGGAATCGCTCCCGCACCTGAAACCCGTGGCCTCCTTGAAGAGCTTATCGAACCCGAATGAATATCTGACGGGATCTCCCACGAAGCTCACCAGTGCAATCAGAAACGGGTTCCTGACCTCCTTTATTGGAACTCCTGCCAGGACTACGGGGGCCTCAATCACCGAACCTCACTGAAAGGTATCCCACTACAGAGTCCTTGGGACCTGAAGTGTCTCCGGAGTTGGCGTGCTTAAGGACGTAAGGCCTCTTGTTGAACTTCCTAGCCAACATCAGCACCCCCATTATCGGGCCGTAACCGCAGGCCGTTACGTTCATGTCGTTCACCACTCTGTAGAGGCCCTCGTAATCTAACTTCTCGATCTCCCTAATCGCCAGTTCGTCCTTCTCATTGTTCAACTCATAGGGCTCGTAATGGTTTAGGTCGCTACTAGCTATCACTACGACATCCAAGCCCTCGTGCTCCCTCATTACCTTCTCGATGGCGTTGGTTATCCTCGACATTATTTCGATCTCCTGCATGAGAATGACTATCGGTACGATCTTGAAGTCGTTGCCGAAGAAGTACTGTAAGAAGGGGACTTGCACCTCCACAGAGTGTTCATACATGTGAGCACTTTCGTCGAAGTCCAGTACCTTGGACTCCTTAACGAGTTCCTTCGCTATTTCCGCGTCGACTTTCACCGCGCCCAACGGTGTCTCCCAATAGCCCTCGGGCCAAACGGATGCGAAGGCCCCAAGGCCCGTATGATTGGGGCCCATGATAATCACGAGGTCCGGCTTACCCTCACTGGCTAAGTAGTAATAGGTGTGCGCGGCCACCGGGCCGCTATAGATGTAACCGGCGTGGGGGGAAACGAAGAAAAGGTTGCTCCTCTTTCCCTTGGAGGTGGGGACCTCGGGGATCTTCCCAGGACCTACAGGGTGGAGGAAAGACCACTCTATTTGCTTCCTAAGCTTAGCCGGGTTGGCCTCGTAAAAGGAGCCCGCTACTGCGGGGAACCGCCTCAAACCGTCACCTTTGCCTCGAACTGTTCCACTGTTACAGGAATGTCACCGTCGGGTGGTATTTCCCTCCTCTCTCTCAGGACCTGCCTGGCTAGGATCCAGTAAAGCAACGCTAAGGACTTCCTGCCCTTGTTGTTCGCAGGTATCACTAAATCGACGTATTGAGGTGCGGCATCCGTGTCTGCGAAAGCCACTATGGGTATGCCTACCTTCGCTGCCTCCCTTATGGCCTGAACGTCCGTCCTTGGATCCGAGACCAACAGCACCTCGGGCTCTATGTAGCTCGGGAACTGTGGGTTTGTTAGGGTTCCTGGCGGGAACCTTCCAACTATCGCCTTAGCCCCTACGACTTCGGCGAACTTCTGAACCGGCGAGAAGGCGTAAGGCCTCACCGCTACCGCCAAGACCTTATCCTTAGGGAACCTGGCCAGGAACTTGGCCGCCACCCTCAGCCTTTCGTCTATCTTTCTAACGTCTAGGACGTACAGTCCCTCGGGCCTTACCCTGTAGACGAACTTCCTCATGCTAGCGGTGCAGGAATGGGTCCCTATGTGGACTCCCGCGGACAGGTAAGTGTCCAACGATACCAACAGCTCTATCATCTGGCCCTTTTCCGTCCTCTGCATCTCCTCCCTTTCCTGCTCGTTCAGTTGTCCGCCTCTCTCTCCCTCCTCAGCCATAGCCTATCACCCTCAAACCGGTCTCGTATACGGGATTACTTCATATATAATGTCTACGTGGGAAAGGAGCATCCTCCTACAGCAATACCTCTTTACTCCCAGCTCGTCGAGAACCTTACCTGGATCCTCTCCGGCCTCCACCCTTTTCTTGAACTCCTCCCACTTATCCGCCAAAGGCGTACCGCAAGTGAAACACCTTACCGGTATGAGCATAACGATCACCTGTAGGCCTTTTGCCTCCATCTCCTGGCGCTGTACCTCATCCACTTCTCGCTCTCGGTCCTCCTCTTGTCGCCCGCCAGCATCGACCTGTCGTAGACCATGAAGAGCTCACGCAACTCCTGGCTATTAGTGAACTTCACTAGCGCCCTGGCCAAGGCCATCCTGGCAGCGTCGGCCTGACCCATGACCCCTCCGCCCTCAACGGTGATCTCAGCATCGATGGAGTTCTTGATCTTCTCGCCGGCAAGCATTAGGGGCTCCATGATTTTCATCCTAACCATCTCCATCGGTATCAGCTCCAAGGGCACTCCGTTGACTAGCACCCTTCCCTTCCCAGGTCTTAACACGCACCTCGCGATGGCCGTTTTCCTCTTAGCTGAGGATAAGATTACCCCCTCAGGCACCCTTCCACCCCATGGCTTCGGCTATTTCCAGAACAGTGACGTACTTCCCTTTCAATCTAGAGACGTCCGCTTCCTTGAACTTCACGAGTCTCGCCTGCCCTTTCTCAACCATTGCCTTGATCTCCTCTGGGTAGCCCACGTAGGCCTTTATCGATTTATACATTATTCTTCCCGTTGCGTTCTTAGGAAGCATCCCCCTGATTGTCCTCTTGACTATCCTAGCTGGATTCCTCGGCCTCCTTATGCCCTGCTTCTCTGGGTTCCAAAGGGTCCTAACCGTGAAAAGCAGCTTGTACCCGTTTATCACCTTGTTCCAAGGGCCGCTAACCACAGCCTTCTCCGAGTTCACTATGTGAACCTCGGCTTCCTTCCCTTCCTTTATGGCCTGTTTCATCAGTTTCACTATCTGGCTACTCATCCTTCCGAGGATCTGCCCTTCCGCGTCGACCACTATGACCTCCTTGACTCTCTGCTTTGGAGCCTGTTGGACCGAACTCATCACTTCATCATCCTCACGTTCTTATAATTCTTAATCTCATCTAGGGCTTTGAACAGGCTTCCCGCCCTACCACCGGCCTTTTCTATCTTCTCTTTCGCGGATTTAGAGAAGGCGAAAGCGTAAACTGTGACAGGATGAGAGAGTGTCCCGACTCCCAGAACCTTACCCGGAACAACAATTATGTCGTTAGGCTTACTGTACTTATCGATTTTCTTGACGTTGACGGCCACCCTCTGCCTGGCGGGCCTCTCGAGTTCCTCGGCCACCCTCTTCCAAATCCTCTTGTTTTGCTTCCTTAGGATCCGTATAAGCTTCCTGGCCAACGCGTTCGTAGGCCCGGTCCTTCTCATCAGCTGAGCACCCCTACCTTTTCAGAGAACTCCTGCAACTTTCGCCTTAGGCTCTTAATGGCCTCTCTTAAAATAGTCTTCGGTCTGAGAACTCCTGTTGACTCCAATTCGAAGATATACTTGTTCTCCACCGCCGTAATCCTCACTTTCTCGCCGCAAACCTTCACACACTCTTCGCAAAGGATGCAGTCCTCCTCGTTCGCGACCTTTATTTTCTCGTCACTAACCTCGAAAACCTTCCTCGGGCAAACCTCGGCGGCTTTGACACAGTCCTCAGCTATCTCAACCTTCGGGTAGTACCTTACGACGGCTACGCTCACAGGGATGAACTTGGCGTGCTCTATTCCGTAACCTAACCTCAACTTGGCCTCGAGCGAAACCGACTGGCCCTGAGCCAGAAGGACGATCGGGATATCCCCTGAAATCGGTTTGACTTCAGGGTCGTCGGACTTAAGGTCTTTCGTGTAAACCCAGGTTGGGCTTTCTCCGCTCTCGACCTTTTTCACCAAGTAAACTTTAGTGGTGCAGTCCCTCTCGTCACCACTGCACTCCTCAGGCCTCTTGTACTTCGTAAGGGCCTCCTCGGAGTCAAAGGGTACCATTCCGAGCCTATGGGCCAACATCTCGTCGTATAGCGGGCTGTTGTTCTCTATGATGTAAACCTCGTCAACTGCCATGACGGGGGTGTAAAGAATGACTGACCTCCTAATCGCGTTCAGTAATGCTAATAGGTAGCCCTCGACTATGAGACCTAGTCTATTATCGTCGGAAAAACGTAGGTATACGGGCATGGCAAAAAGTCCTCAGACCCTTCTTCCCCTTCTTCCGCCAGGTCTCCTTATGCTGTCGTGAGGCAAGGGAGTTACGTCCTCTATCCTTCCGATGATGAACCCTGCCCTCGCGAGGGCCCTTATAGCGGGCTGAGCTCCCGGTCCCGGAGTCTTGCTGCCGTAACCGCCAGGAGCTCTGACTTTTATGTGAATCGCGCTTATCCCTCTCTCAAAGGCCTCTCCGGCAGCCTTGTTGGCCACTAGCATTGCCGCATAAGGTGAGGGCTTTTCCCTGTCGGCTTTAACCACCATGCCTCCTGAAGCCCTGCTTATGATTTCTGCCCCGGTCAGGTCAGTCAGGGTGATAACAGTGTTGTTTTGAGAAGCGTAAATGTGAGCTATACCCCACCTAATTTCACGCCTGCTGGACACTTTCCTCACCTCCTACCTGAACGGTCGGAGGCCTGTTCTTGAAGGGTGACGTCGGATAAAAGTCTATCAGGTCCTCTTCGCTCTTCTTCACCATATACCCCGGCGAAGTTACTCTCCTTCCGCCGATGGCTATGTGGCCGTGAACGATCAGCTGCCTCGCCTGATGGATTGTCCTGGCTAAACCTTTCTTGAACACTATCGTCTGAAGTCTCCTCTCCAAGTAGTTCTCCACCGTTAGCCCCAGGATGTCGTCTATGGTCATGTTCTCTTTTTCGAGAAAGCCGAAGGCCCTTACCCTCTCGAACAGAGCCTTCTCACGTGCGGCCCTCTCGGCCGGGGGTAAAGCCAATAGGCTCCTTGCCTGGTGCCTCAGCTTCCTTACGTATGTCTCAGCTATCCAGATCTCCCTCTTGTTCCTTAGGCCGTACTTACCGAGAAGCAACTGTTCCCTCTCAAGCCTCTCCTTAATCCAGGGATGGTTTGGACCCTCCCATTTCTTCCTCGGCTTCTTAGGGTCTCCCATCTAATCACCTCACTTCTGCTCCTTGCCTCCTCCCGATTGTTGTTGCTTCTGCGCTTGCTGTTGCTGCTGGGGCTGAGCCCCCTTACCCCTCCTCACTCCTACCGTGATCCCTGTCCTTCCGGTAGTCCTGGTCCTCTGCCCTCTCACCTTTAGGCCTAAGGCGTGTCTGACGCCCCTCCAGCTCTTTATCTTCTTCTCCCTCTCTATGTCGTTTCTGGCGTAGAAGATCAGGTCGTTCGTCACCAAGTGAAGGTCGATCCCCGTCTCGTAATCCTTCCTTCTGTTGTACATCCAAGTCGGGACTTTAGGGATCGTCTTATCCTTAAGGTAGTTCTCTATGGATCTCAACTCGCTCTCAGTGAGCTCCCCCAGCCTCTTGTTCCTGTCTATGCCTAAGTTATGCAGGATTGCCATCGCCGTGTTGTAGCCTATGCCCTTGACTGAGGCTAAAGCGTAAGGCACTCTCATCGTGCCGTCGACGTCCTGACCGAAAAGCCTAACTATGTACTTGAAGGATTCACTCATCAGCTACCAGCTAACCCCTAAGAGCCTTCGTTCACTTTTAAAGTTTTCAAAACCGTCTCGAGCTTCGTCATCGCGTTCCTATAGGCCTCCCTGACCCTATCTTCCAGCTCCTCCCTCGTGAACGGCGTTTCGTTACCGATGATTTTCTTCACGGGGGTGTAGGCGGATTCCCTGAAGGGGAACTCGATGGGTCTTCCGTAGACGTCGACCAGTGGAGCTCCCCTCCACTCGTCGAGATACCCCACGACACCGCTCCTGATACCGAACTTTCCGAGTTCCCTAACTAGCTCGTCGGGTTTATCGGTAGCCATTAATATGGAGTCTATCGAGAGCCCGAGGGGGTCAATGTTAAGCTCGTCAAGCATCCTCAAAACTACAGGGTCTATTAGATTCCTGAACTCCTCGACGTTCAGAACTACGCTTAGTCCCGTGGAGTGCGAGATCTCAACAGCGTCAGCCCTTATCCCTCCGTTAGTCACGTCTGTCATGGCGTGAACGTATTCGCCCAATTCCTGAGCCACCTTCATCGCCGTCAAGACGTCAGACAAAGTCAGGGTCCTCAAGGCAACCTCCGGCATGCCGTTGAAGATCGCTGTAGCGGTTACCGTGCCGCCGCCCCTACCTTCCGTCATAACGAGGTAATGGTTCCTCCTAGCGTTGATCCTGAGGTAATGTTTTGTGGTCAGCCTCCCGACGGCCCCAACACCTCCCGAAACCCTCTCGCCTATAACTAAGTCCCCTCCTATCCTGAGCGTGCTACCGGCGAGCAGTTTCATCCCCATGGCCTTTACCACGGCGAGAACCCCGGCCTCGAAGTCGAACAGGTACGAGAGGTCGGCGTCGTCGGCCAGATGGACGTCCACCAAGATGCCGAGGGGTCTCGCCCCTTTGACGGTTATGTCCCTGACGGCTGCCCTGGTAGCGTGGAAGCCGGCGAAGAAGGGGAAATAAGACAGCCTGGAGTGAATCCCGTCTACGCTGACGATGACGTCCTCGACTATTCCAGCGTCCTCGAACGCCCCTCCACTCATCTGTAACAAGTACTTATGAATTAGGTGATCGCCGAACCCCCTGGATCCGAGTCCACTCTCCCCGGCCTTGGCTCCGACCTTGTGAACCCTCAAGAGCTCGAACGATTCGGCCTTCCTCGAGTTCTTGACCTCCTGAACTATGGCCTCCGGAAGCTCCCTCACCGGGGGGGAATCGCCCTTATATATCTTCAGGAGGTCTGCAATAATCCGCTTAGCTGTGTTCTCGTCAAGGACCCTCGCTAGCCCCTCCAGGTCCAAAGCTTTTCAACCCCCCGTCTAGTAGGATCAAGTGAAGGTCGTAAGAAGGGAATTAATGTTTAGGACTAGGTCGAGGTTCGATGATTTGGACATAACGGATCACGTCAGGAAGGAGATAGAGGGGACGATCAAAGAAGGCGTGCTTTTCGTCGTTAGCAAGCACACTACGTGTACAGTCGTGATAAACGAGGCCGAGGAAGGCTTGATGAAGGATTACATAGAGTGGGCGAAGAAGCTGGTTCCCCCCCGAGGGCCACTTCCACCACAACGCGATCGATAACAACGGGCACGCCCACGTGCTCACAATGCTTATCGGGAACGCCAGAGTTGTGCCCATAAGGGAGGGCAAGTTAGACTTGGGGACGTGGCAGAGGATAATACTGCTCGAGTTCGACGGCCCCAGAACGAGATACGTCGACCTGATAGCGATGGGAGAATGAAGACGAGAACTAGAGGAATAGTGATTTAATTAAGCCCAGTCCCCAAATTACCCCTAAGTGATGATTATATGAGTCAGAATAGATTACAATTAATCATTAGAAACACAGAAGAAATTGTTACCCTAGACGAACTCAGACAAAAGTTAGAAAGCGGAGAGCAACTGAAGGGTTACATAGGCTTCGAGCCCAGCGGCCTCTTTCACATTGGCTGGATGATCTGGGCCTACAAGCTGAGGGATCTAGTGAACGCCGGAATCAAGATGAACGTCCTAGTGGCGACGTGGCACGCGTGGATCAACGACAAGCTAGGGGGCGACCTTGAGTTAATAAGGAAGGCCGGCGATCTGACGATCGAGATCCTGAGGGCTTTAGGAGTAGACATGAGCAAGGTGAACGTGATAGACGCGGAGGAATTCGCGAAAGATAAGGACTACTGGGCCCTCGTGCTTAAGGTGGCCAAGGGCACCAGCCTCGCGAGGATAAAGAGGGCCCTAACCATTATGGGCCGGAAGGCTGAGGAGGCTGAGATAGACGCGTCGAAGCTAATTTACCCAGCAATGCAGGTAGCCGACATCTTCTACCAGGATCTGGACATCGCCCTCGGAGGCACGGACCAGAGGAAGGCCCACATGTTGGCGAGGGACGTTGCCGAGAAGCTCGGCAGGAAGAAAGTGATCGCCATCCACACGCCGCTACTCGTAGGCCTTCAGGGAGGGCAGAGGATGGAGGCGGGCGTGGATAGGGACGACTACATGTCGGCGATCAAAATGAGTAAGAGTAAGCCTGAGAACGCGATTTTCGTAACCGACCCGCCGGAAGTGGTGGAGAGTAAGCTCAAACAGGCTTACTGCCCGAAGGGAGTCGTAGAGGACAATCCTGTCCTTCAGATCAACAAGTACATAATCTTCCACACCGAAAACCCGAGGCTGGTAGTTGAGAGGGATCCTAAGTACGGTGGCACGGTGGTCTTTGAGAGTTACGAGGACCTAGAAAGGGCCTTCGCTGAAGGGAAGCTTCACCCTCTCGACCTGAAAGCAGCGACCTCGAGGAAGCTGAATGAAATATTAGACCCCATAAGAAAGAGTATTGAAAGGAAGTCTGAGTACGTGGAGCTTGTAAGAAGAATTGAAAAAAGTGTAACTAGGTGAAATGCATGAAATACAATATATTTCTCAAATTTGAGGTCGAAGGAATCGTAGATCGGCCTGACGTGATCGGAGCGATCTTCGGTCAGACAGAGAACCTCTTCGGTGAGCAGATGGACTTAAGGGAGCTACAGGAGAAAGGGAGGATCGGTAGGCTCCTGGTTAACCTAACCACTAAAGGCGGGAAAACTGAGGGCGAGATAATCGTCCCGTCTAACGTCGACAGGATCGAGACAGCGTTACTGGCGGCGATGATAGAGAGCGTTGATAAAGTGGGCCCCTATCCTGCAAAGTTCAGCCTAGTCAAAATCGAGGACATAAGGGAAGAGAAGAAGAGAAAGATCATAGAACGCGCAAAAGAGATCCTGGATGCCTGGGGCAAGGAGGAGACCCTGGACCTCAAGGAGGTCATCAACGAGATAATTGGCTCTGTGAAGATCGGCGAACTAATACAATACGGCCCTGAGAAGTTGCCCGCCGGTCCTGATATCGAGAAGGATCCAAATATGATAATAGTAGAGGGAAGGGCTGACGTAATCAACCTGCTCAAGTACGGCTACAAGAACGTTATCGCGTTAGAGGGTGCCCAAGGGAAGATTCCCGAGACCATTAAGGAGCTGTCGAAACAGAAGAAGATAGTCATCGCGTTCCTCGACGGTGACCATGGAGGAGACCTCATACTAAGGGAGCTTCTAGCACACGATGTCAAGATAGATTACGTCGCCAGAGCGCCTCCAGGTAAGGAAGTCGAGGAGTTGACGAAGAAAGAAGTTGTGAAAGCGTTGGAGGACATGGTGCCACTGGCCCAGCACTTGAAAAAAATGAAGGAATACAAGCCGGTTCAAGCGGTTAAGGCCGAGACGCAGGTGCAGGCCCAGCTACAAGTACTCGAGGGAGTTCAGCAAGCTCCAACGGTTTCCTCTCAAGCGGCTAAGGAAATCCTAGTGAAGATACCTAGCCAAGTGCTCGAGAGAATAAAGACCTTGAGCGGAACCCTTGAAGGTTATCTCTACGACGAGAACTGGAACGAAATAGCGACAGTACAAGTTAGGGAAATCGTAAGCAAGCTCGAGTCGCTGGAGAAGGATAAAGTGGCCTACATAGTTTTTGACGGAGTTATTACCCAAAGGCTTGTGGACTTAGCCTCTGCAAAAAACGTGAAGGTCCTCATCGGCTCGAGAATCGGAGGAGTAACCAAGAAGCCCGAGAACGTCGAGCTCCTCACTATAACCGATTTATTAACAACATAAAAATTTTTATTTTATTTTTAAAATTATGGACGGATTTCCTTCACTTTTTGCTGAAGAAAGACAGGATATCGGTGCCAGTAATCGTCTTCAATGAGTTCTCCTTGACCCCGAACCTCTCCAAGATCCTCATGGCGGCAGGAACTATTTGTTTGTCTATGTAATACTCGGCGTCGATCCTCGACTTGTCCTTCACCATGAAATACGGTTCGGCCCTGTCGGACAACTTGCCCGTCCCCTTAACTATTACGTATCCTATCTTGGAGTTCTTCGTTATCAGGTAACCGACCTTCATCGCTTTCTTAGCGGCAGCCACGTGTGGGGCCTCTACGTCGTACTCGTCTATGTCCTTATCGAGGGACTTCCATATGATAAGATCCTCCAACTTGAAGTTTCCTCTCCTGAGGTTCATGATTACGTCCTTTACATACTTGACCGCTTCGTCCATCTTTTCGGTCAGCAATATTTTCTCGATGACGACCCTCTGAACTTCCTTAGCGAGATCGCACCAGTCACCCCTAACTGCCTCGAATCCCACTATATCTATCTTCCCGTCCTCGGTCAGGCCTGCGTAACGTTTCTTATTCTCAGTGAAAAAGACTCTCTTGTAGACCTTGTCTATCTTGATCTCCAGGTCGAACCTCTCCGTTATCGTCTTTATCAGTGCCTCGATGTTGCCGTTGCCCTTCACGAACATAGAATCCGTGTCGCCGTAGACCACTGTAAAGCCCATCGACTTGGCAACCTCCGCGGACTCGCTTATGATCTTCCTGCCCCAGGCCGTTACAGCCTCAGCCCCCTCCTTGGAGTACCACCTGGCACCTAGCCAGCCCATATAGCCATAAAACGTGTTAGCCAGAATCTTCAACGCCTTCTGTCTCTCCTCGTACACCCTCCTCTCGTATTCATCCTTGGCGGACTCCATGAGCTTCTTGACCGCTTTCCTCTCCTCGATAAGCTTCCTGAGAACTTGTTTGTAAAACCCAGGGGGCTCCTTCCTGAACTTGTGGCCCACGTAGGGAGCAACGTAACAATCCTCGCATTCGCCCTTCATCAGGGTGTCGGGACCTACGTTGTGCTTTATCATAATAGACGGGTACATGGACGAGAAGTCGAGCACGTAAACGTCGTGGTGGATGCCTGGTAATGGCTCGAATACCATTCCACCCTCGTAACCTTCGTACTCCCTCTCTTCCTTGTTCGGGACGAGTTCGTTGAATTTGTAAGCCTCCCTTATGAGGAGCCATTCCACCCTGTTGCCCATGCTGGCCATAGCCAATTGATCTAAGGGGAGGCCAGTTATCCTCGAGAGCTCTACCCCGAAGGGTAAGAAGACGTCTCCCAAAAGGTAGGTGCTTTTGACGTCGTCGGCGTTATACTGAAGCAGTACTTTCCTCCTCTCCTTGTCCTCCCAGTACTTCGGTATGTCGTACCAATCAATAAGAACCCTTTCGGTTTTCTTCACCACTCCCAAGTAGTCGGCGACGTTGTCAAGGCTCTTCACCTTCACCTCACTTACGTACCTGGCGAAGCCCATCAGGTCGACGTGAAGCCTCCCAGAAATCGAATAATGACCGTAAACACCTTGATTTGGTTCGGATCCTGGTCTCCTTCCTAAGTCCAGCTTTAAGTTGTTAACCTTCGCCCTTTCGAGCAGGTATGGTACGTCGAAACCGCTGGAGTTATATCCTAATATCACGTCGGGGTCGTAAGCCTGGACGAACTCCACGAACTGCTTGATCAAGTCCCTTTCGGAGCCGTCAAGGACGAATTGTCTCAAACCTTCCTCGGTCCAAGTGCCTATTACTATAACTGGGTCCTTCCTGGGGTTGGGCGCCCCTACCTTGGTGTAAACCTCTATGTCGAAGGCCAACACCCTCAGCTTTGGGGGCCTCAGATTCAGGTCGCGTTCCAGAATCCTAACTAGTCTGTAGACTCCACTCACCCTCAGCTTCTCGGAGTTCTTCAGTTCCTCTACTTCCGCCCTTATCCAGGTGAACGGCCTAAGGTCGTTATCTATCGCGTACCTCATGGCGAACCTTATGTCAGCTTCTAGAACCATCTTAACTCCGTCGAGTTTAGCGACCTCCTCCCTGTACGTCCTCACGAAGGCCGGAACTTTGGTTACTATCTTAAGGACCTTGACTGGCTTCCCGTAATAGTTCCTAACCATTGGAACGACATCTATTATAGGCGAGGCGGTCTTGCTTAGCTTCTTAATCGCGGAAACGAGCTCCTTTTCTTTATCTTCGTCTATCACGGCGTAAAAGTAAGGCCTGAACTCCGTCTCGATCAGGACGACCCTATTGCCATTCTCGTCAATAGCCCAAACGTAAACCCAAGGCTCCTGGCCCTCTACCTCATAGGAGAAATCTAATACATAGAAGTTAGCTTCCATTGATTGTCCTATTCGAAGGCTGGACTATAATACTTAGCAGGTTTAACCATCAAAACCCCGTGATCTTCCCTACCATAATAGGACCTTAAGAATCTGGCAACGCGGTAGCCCAGCTTATTGTAAAAAACGACAGTCCCCCACTCAAGCGAGGTCTCTAGGACGAAGTAAAGGGCGCCCATCCCTGAAAGCCTCGTCTCAAGCTCCTTCATCAGGGCTCGCCCTATCCCTTTCCTCCTGTATTCCTCGAGAACGGCTATTGAGATTACGTGACCAACTAGTCCCCACTGGAGAAGTCCCACGGCATAGCCCACAATCCTTCCGCTCCGTGAGTCCTTAGCTATCAGGAAGGTTCGAGGGGTTAGAAGCAGGTAGAACTTGAGGAGTCCTCTAGGATAGGGTCTCTCGAAGCTCGACCTTTCGACCTCGTAAATCGCGTCCAGATAGTCGGGTTTAGCGTCAGTTATTATTATCAAGGCAAGGGAAACCTCCTAACGTTGAAGATCGCCTACTTCGATGAAAAGCACGGGATTATGAAAGTTCACGTGGACAACGAGGACGATTTGTGGACCCTCTCATTGGTAATAGAGAAGGGGGATGAGGTGGTAGCGAGGACCATGAGGGACGTGAGCGTAGGTAAGGAGAGCAGGAGGGTACCCATGACTGTCAAACTGAGAGTGGAGAGGACCGAGTTTCAAGTCTTCACCAACAGGCTGAGGATTCTGGGGGTGATCGAGGAAGCCCCAGAGAAGTTCGGCGTTCAGGGTTCGCACCATACTGTAAACGTGGATGTAGGAGACGAGTTGATAATTGTAAAAAAGATATGGAGCAAGTTCGCGCTGAACAAGATAAAAAGGCAGGCTGAGCCGAGGGTCAAGGTCCTAATAGTCCTAGTGGACTACGACGATTTCCTGATCGCCGTTCCTTACTCGCAGGGCGTTAAGGTATTAACCGATAGAACTCTGAGGACGCCAAGCAAGAACGATCCTTCCGTAATCGAGGAGAACAAGGCCGAAATCCTAAAGGAGATCGAGGCTTACGCCAAAAGCTACCAAATCGACGCAGTCATAGTGGCTGGCCCAGGACCCTTCAAGGAGGAGGTTGCCAAGGAGTTGAAGGGAGTGAAGGTCTACGTTGATAGCGTCTCATCCGCTACCAGGAGCGGTCTGAACGAGCTCCTCAGGAGGGACGTGATGAACAAGGTGATGAGGGACTATGAGATATCCAGTGAGGCCAGGATCCTTGACTCTGCGTTAGAGCATATAGCTAAGGGCGACGGCCTGGCGGTTTACGGCGTTGAGGAGGCCATGCAAGCGGCAGACTTGGGCGCGATTTCGGACCTCCTGGTCTCGGAGGACTTGTTAATTACAGACAACGATGAGCTGAGGAACAAGGTGGAGGAACTGATGAACAAGGTGGAGGAGGCCTCTGGGAAAACGTGGATTGTACCGAAAGAGAGTGAGATCTATCATCAACTGAAGAGCCTTACGGGGGTAGTCGGCCTGTTGAGGTTCAGGATTCGGTAACCTTCAGCCCGCTGGGGAGTTCCTCGATGATCTTGACCTCCTGAACACCGTACTTGGTCTTAATTTCCTCCAACAGGCTGGGGCTCACCACGTAAGTTCCCTCTTCTAACTTAGGGCCGTAATCCGACAGATCGGCGTTAGTCCTCACAATCGCCCTGACTACGGTTCCCTCCGGGTTGAGATCCTCGAAGGGGAACGAGCTGATTCGGAACGTCCTGATGAACCGGTTCCTCGTCTCAACCACGTCCTTGTATACGGATGTACAATAATGAAGGCTCAAGTCGTAACTCTCGTATGCTCTCAACAGGCTCAAAGCGAGCTCATGACTCTTGGAGCTTCCCGCAAGCCCGTGGTCAGCTAAGTGCCCCCTCGCCCTCATGAATACCGCGTTCCTCGGCGTTACCTCGAGCTCGTTTATGTTGATGAACTTAACCCCCAGTTCCTTAGCCCTCTTTACTAGCCCGTCGAAGTCGAAGTCCTCGACCGCCGGAACTTCCAGCCCGACTGTTAGCCCAACCTTTACGGCTTTCTCCACCGCCTTCCAGTAAACTTCCTTAATCGGGTGAAACCTGATCTCATCCAATCCGGCCCTCTTCAGCTCCCTGAGGGCGTCCAGGTTGACGTACCTCCCCGTGGTGTAGAGGTGTACATGAAACTCCTGGCCGAAGTAGGCCTTGAAGCGCTCTATTAGCTCGACAGTTCTATCTATTGCTAGAATAGGGTCTCCGCCCGTAATTCCTGCCCCAAGGGCCCCCATCCTGTACGCCTCCTGTAAGTAGTCCTCAAGGTCAGTGGCCCGCCTCTCGTTCGCGTAGCTTTCGGGCTTACCGAACCTCTCGAAGCTCACGGGACAGTAATAACAGTCGTCTCCGCACTCTCCAGTAACGAAGACGACAAGCTTGCCGCCTAGCTTGCAGAACTCGCAGCCCTTGGGTAAATCCCTATTGTAAAGGCCGGTCTCAGGGTTACCTTTTAGCACTAATTTACCAGCTCCGCGACGACTCTATTAACTCTGTTCCCTCCCTTGAGGACAGACGGACTCGGTCAGCCCGCGTTTCCTCAGCTCCTCCTCAACAGCCCTCTTAGCCTCCTCCGTCCTAACTTCGGAAAACAACTGACAGAGCTGTCTGACCCTCTCGTCATCGCTCATAGGCAAATTCGCCTGAAGCTTCATCCCTCCTTCGGCTCCTCCCTCAGGGAAATACCAGTCCTTGAACCACGTGAAGCCCGCCCTCAGCAACGACATCCCTAAAGGGGTGTCGACGGGATGAAAACCCCTGTATAGTAGCCCAGTTGTCTTTCCGTCCTTGAGGTAGACTACGAAAAGCCTCCCTCCAGGGCCAAGCTCTTCTGCTAGAGCCCTGAACAGCTCGGCCTCTAATCCCTCCTTCCTCGGCCAGGGGTCATAAATCAGCTCAATCCACTTGGGATAGAAGGGAGGCCTACCGTGGAAGTAAAAGGCTCTTCCCACCGGCCTCCCGTTAAAGCGGAGCTCGCAGACCTCGAGCTCCTTCGCGTTCTCCCTTTTGCATCCCTCAAAACTGACGCTCATCCATGACCCTCCTGAAGAACTTGTTGGACTTGTAAAGGGTCCTCACGGCTTCAAGAACGCTATCGGTTCCCGAGATCACGTGTTTGAGGAAAATTCCGGTCCTCCCCGTTTCCTCCCTCCTAGTGAGCAATTTCTCCCTCTGCAGTATAGTGTCGATGCTTATCCCCAAGTATTTGGAGGCCAAATCCTCGTTGCCCTTCAAGGGCATTTCTATGTGACCTCTTTCCGTGGGGATTATGAGAAAGAGGTCCTTGTTTACCCCAGGTACTCTCATGTTCTTGATCAGCCCTTCGTAGCTTAGCTTGCCCCCGAAGCTGAAGAACTCGAGTTCGTCTCTGGTGAGCCTGGCTAAGGGGAAGGTGATCACTTCCGTTTCATCAGGATCGAAGGATAAGTATGCTTTTGGGGTGGAACGGGGCGTCGCCTGAACGATTATCTTGTGGTACACGTCCTCCAAAAGGTCGAGCTTCAACACGTCTGGATCAAGTACAACCACGTCTATGTCGCTCTCAGGCCTCACGTCTCCCCTAGCCACGGAGCCGTAAACGTATACTTCCTTCATGCCGAGCTTCAATACCCTCTCCATCATTCGCCTGGCCTTCTCCCTTTTCCTTCTCAACAGCTCCCAGTGGGCGTCGGTGTACTCCACTTCCACAGGGCTTAATTATTTCCGAAACGGGAATTAGCCTTAGCTTGAACGCCCTAGACTTCTTCGTAATAATCACAGTAGTTTGGCTCACGGCCTTTCTGGTCCTGTACCTAAAGAGGGACGAACTAAAGACGAGGGGAATAATCGTTTACCCTTTCTTCATTATGGCGAGGAGAGACTCGAGGTCGGAGTGGTTCCCGAGTGCTACCAGGACTAAGGCGTTCAAGGCCTTAGAATGGGCCTTCTTGGGCTTGTCGTTCGTTTCATCCGGTTTGGGTTTCTGGCTCCTAATCGAGGCTATTTACAACAAGTACGTCACTCCTGCTGGTCCCCTAGAGGCGTCGATAACCCCTATAATACCTGGTATAACGACCCCCCTAGATCAGGCCCCTTACATACTCCTTGCCATAGCGGTCTCGGTCACTCTACACGAGTTGATGCACGCTATGTCCTCAACGTCCAACGGAATTAAGGTGCGGGGAGGAGGGATCCTGTTAATCTACATATTCCCTGGGGCCTTCGTGGAGCCTGATGAGCAAGAGTTCAAGAAAGCCGAGAAAGTGAAACGGTTAAAGGTGATAGCGGCCGGCATTGGCGTTAACTTCGTCCTAGCCCTGCTTTTCCTAGCGCTTATGAATTACGCCGTACCGGCGATGTCGCAAGGGGCACAAATAGTCGGCCTCGTCAAAGACTACCCCGCATATAACGCCTCCATTCCGGTGGGGTCGGTTATACTCGCAGTCAACGGCCACAAAATAACCGTACCGTCACAGGTTGACGGTTTCCTCAGTAAAACGGAGCCCAATAATGTGACGCTATTGATAAACGGTAGCTTGGTCACGAAGACCCTGTTCACGCCTCAGGGAAAGCTGGGCGTATACCTAGATTATTACTTCCCTTCTTCCATAGAACAGGGCCTAGCTTACTTCATTATCTGGATGTATATAATCAACTTCAGTTTAGCCTTGATAAATGCGTTACCCCTCTTCATAACGGACGGGGCTAAACTCTTCAGCGAGCTTCTAGGGCCTCAGGGACAAAAAACTGTCATGTACCTAAGCGGCGGGACTCTGTTACTGTTGCTGTTAGCCTTAAGACTGCCAGGTACGTGAAAGACCTGCCGTGACTTTTCAGTCCTCCTCGAATGCCCTTCTGCTCAGTATGGGGAACGGCAGCACTTCCTTAATGCTGTAATTATTCGTTAGTAACATGACAATCCTATCTATCCCTATTCCGAGACCTCCTGTAGGAGGCATGCCGTAGCTTAACGCCCTCACGAAGTCCTTGTCGTACGGATGGGCCTCCTCGTCACCCCTTCTGAACATCTCCTGCTCCTCTCTGAAGAACTTATCTTGCAGGATGGGATCGTTGAGTTCAGTGTAGGCGTTGGCTATCTCCATACCCGCTATGTACAGCTCGAACCTTTCGACCAGGCCTGGCTTGCTCCTGTGAGGTTTACATAAGGGTGTGGTCTCCACAGGGTAGTCGGTTATGAAGGTCGGTTGGTCAAGCTTCGGGGCCACGAGCTTATCGAAAAGCTTCTCTATCATAAGGCCCCTCACGTAAAGGTTGCCCCTGGGCTTAAGCCCGAGCTTGTCGAGCATCGACTTGAGCTCGTCGTCGCTTACGCTCTCCACGTCCTTGCCTAACTCGTTGGAGAGGGCGTCGTACATCGTGATCCTCCTGAACCTCTGGGAGAAGTCTATTTCTATAGGCCTGCCTAAGGCGTCGTACTTCACCTTAGTAGTACCTAAAGTTTTGCTTACCGCGTAGCGGAGCATCTCCTCCGTGAGGTTCATGATATCGTTGTAATCTGCATAGGCCCAGTAGAGCTCCATCATCGTGAACTCGGGGTTGTGGGTGACGTCGATATCCTCGTTCCTGAACACTTTCCCGATCTCGAAGACCTTGTTGAGGCCACCCACTATGAACCTCTTGAGATAGAGCTCTAGGGATATCCTCAGGTACCAGTCCTCGTCCAAATAGTTTATTCTGGTCTTGAAAGGCTTAGCCAGCGCGCCACCGTAGACCGGTTGAAGCACGGGAGTTTCTACTTCGATGAATCCCTTGGAGTACAGGAATTCCCTTAGGTACCTTATGAAGGTGAACCTTACCTCCATCGTCCTTCTGGCGTTGTCGTTATAGAGGAAATCCACGTATCTTCTGGCGTACCTGAACTCGGGAGATAGGGAGGACCAGTCGGGAGGCTCTATCAGGGCCTTGGCTAGCATGGTGTAATCCTTAACTAAGAGCGAAAGTTCACCCCTCTTGGTGAAGAACAGGTCCCCAACTACTCCTATTATGTCGCCCCTGCCGAAAAGCTCGAAAAAGCTGTTGTACTTTTCGTCACCCAGCTCGTTCACTCTAAGCACCAGCTGGAGCCTCTCGCCCTCATCGAAAATGTCGACGAACGATAACTTGCCCTGCCTCCTTATGTTGGCTATCCTACCGGCAGTCCTGACGTCTTTAAGGAAAGGCTCCTGAGGTTTATCGTTCAGGTTAGCGTATTTCTCCCTTATCTCCTTTATCGAATGGGTAATGTCGAACTTGTGAGGGTAAGGGTTTATTCCCATCTGCCTGAGCTTGTCTAGTACTTCAAGCCTGTGCTTGTCCCACATGAGCTTTCCTCCAGCAAGTCTTTCGAGTCCTTCAAAACAAAATTAGTTTAGCGATCGGAACAAGCTTAATAATCACCGAAATCGAGATTATGAATGCCGAATGAACGGTAATGGGCCCGTAGCTCAGCCAGGTAGAGTGCTGGGCTCCAGACGTGGGCGACATTGGGTCAGTTGACCCGCAAGGGGATGAGGTGGGTCTGGAGGAGTGACCCAGTGGTCGCGGGTTCGAGTCCCGCCGGGCCCATTACCCTTCAAGATAATCTCGGGTTCATAATCTCCTACAAGTTAGCTTTGCACACTTTGCTGTAATTGAGATATATCTCACGTATGAAGGTCTAACTATCCGCAGCGCTCAAACGTCTTAGGAGGTTCCGCCAAATGACGTAAAGTCCCCATTAACCTCAGTATCGAACAGCGCGTTTTCTCACCCTCTATATGACAGTGAAGAGCTCAGCGTTTGCACCTTTCTTCATCCCTCTCTGTAGCCTAGAAGCTCATCATGATCTCTCGTCTAACCTCAAAACAGCGACGACTTCGTCCTCTTTAATTTTTATATCAAACCCTAACTTTCTCCCTATCTTAATCATGGGGATGTTATCTGGCAACGTGAAGAACTTGAACGTTGTCATCCCGAGAGATTTCCCTAGGTCGATCAAGCTCTTCACGAGCGTCGTTCCGATACCCCTGTTTCTGTATTGAGGGTGAACCACTACCGCTATCTCACCGTCCCCGAAAAGTGACGCTTCCCCCACTACTTTCCCGTCGATTTCGGCCACAATAGTAACATGATTCTTATCGTTTATTAAGAAAGAAATCTCTTCGGGACTGATTTTGTGAAACGACATGAACCTGTAAAATATATCATCAGGCGAGAGAGAATCGTAAAGCTCTAAAAGCCCGTTGAAGTCGTCTTTCTTCACAAGCCGATATACTACCTTCAAGCCTGAGTTAATCTGACGCTAACGGCTTATATTCTCCAGACCTTAGGATTCCGCCGTATGGAGATCCGCAAAATAGTCGTTATTGGAGCTGGAACGATGGGACACGGAATAGCCGAGGTCGCCGCCCTTTCCGGATATCAGGTGTATTTAGTTGACGTGGCTTGGGACTTCCTTAACAAGGCTAAGGAGAAGATCCAGGAGTCCTTGAACAAGCTGGCCGAGAAGGGCGCAATCAAGAACCCCCAGGAAGTGCTCAACAGGATCACTCTTTCCGTCGACTACTCGGTCGCAAGGGATGCAGACTTCGCTATAGAAGCGGTGCCTGAGAAGTTCGAAATAAAGAAGAAGGTGTTCGAATCCCTCGACTCGGTACTGCCGCCTCACGCGATCATGGCTACCAACACGTCGTCAATTCCCATAACTGACTTGGCAGAAGTCACTAAAAGAAGGGAGAAATTCATCGGGATGCACTTCTTCAACCCTCCGGTCTTGATGAAGCTCGTGGAGGTAATTCCAGGTAAGTACACGTCGGAGGAGACCATTAACGTCACAGTCGAATTGGCTAAGAGGATGGGCAAGGTTCCCGTGAGGCTCTCTAAGGACATACCGGGCTTCGTCGGCAACAGAATTTTGTTGAGGCTGGCCCAGGAAGCCTGTAGGGAGGTGGAGAGCGGGGAGGCAACGATCGAAGAGGTAGACGCAGCTGCTAGGAACCTGTTAAAGCTCCCCATGGGCGTGTTCGAGCTATCGGACTACATAGGTCTGGACGTTATGTACGACCTTTGGACTGTTATAGTAAGTAGGGGCGCAACCGATGTGCCCTGCAAGATGTACAAGGCGAGGGTGGACGCCAAGGAGTTAGGAGTCAAGAGCGGAAAGGGCTTCTATTCCTATCCCGCGCCTGGCAAGTTCGTTAAGCCCCAGGTTCCAAACACTACTAAAGTTGACCCAGCCAGGCTCATCTCCTTAGCCGTAAACGAGGCCACGTGGTTCATCGAGAACGGTATTGTCGACGCCAAGGGGGTTGACGACGTAATGATCTACGGTTATAACTTCCCTAAAGGGCTGACTAAGATGGCCGAAGAACTCGGCGTGAAGAGGATATACGACCATTTAATGGACATTTACAAGAAAGGCTACGAGGCTTACAAACCCACCAAGCTACTAGAGGAAATAGCCTTAGGGAAGAGGAGCTTTTGAGGGCTTGAAAGGCTTGAGGTTTAATTATTTTTAAACTGACTTAGATTCGCTTGTATTAATGAGTTCCGTTCTCCAAGAGTACGAGGCTATACATAGGGAGTTAAGGAGTGAGGGTTTCATAAGATCGGACTATCCGCCCTCGCCGGACGAGGTGCTGTGGAACAAGAAAGTAATGACGATGAAAAGGGAGGAGTTGGATAAGCTGAAGACGTTCAGACTTAAGAGACTAGTGAAGTGGGCTTGGGATCACGTAGAGTTCTACAGAAAGTACTGGAAGTCCAAGGGATTCGAGCCCGACATGATTAAGGACTGGAAAGACGTCGTTAAGATACCAATACTCAGGAAGGACGAACTTAGGAAGGACCTTTCCGCGAACCCGCCCTTCGGCACGATATTCGAACCGGAACTCGCTAGGAGGATAAGGTTCGTGGGCGCAACTTCAGGCTCCACGGGGCTTCCGACGTTCCAGGGATGGGGAGCTTTAGAGATGGATTACTTCCAGGAGGGACAGGCCAGATACCTGTGGACATTCGCGGGAGTTAAGCCTGGCAGAGTTTACGCTAACTACCTGAACATGAGCGGCTTCTACAGCTGGGGCCCACCAGTAGTTGAGACCGCCATGTGGCGTTGCGGAGCTACGGCCATAGCTGGAGGAGGAGAGACGTTCTTCTCATGGAAAAACAGGCACATGCTCATTTTCAAGTTATGGAAGGTGGACGTGTTCGCTACCACACCCTGGCTTCACAGGCTGATCGGCGAGGAAGCGAAAGAGCAGGGATGGGAGACTCCGTTCAAAGTGCTACTGTTACACGGTGGTGCGGCTGCAGAGAAAACGAAGAAGAAACTTTTCGAGGTCCACCCCAACGCTGAGCTCGCGATTAACGTCTGGGGTACCACGGACGGACACATGGCGATTGAGATACCCGGACAGGAGGGTCAGCTCGTAGTTTGGGAGGACATGGAGATATTCGATATAGTGGACCCGAAGACCGATGAGCCTGTTGCAGAAGGCGAAAGGGGAGAGCTGATAGCTACCCTGCTTAATCACTTCACCATGCCCTTAATTAGGTATAGCCTGGGCGACTACGTTAAGAACGAGTTCATCACAGACCCCGACCCCAAGTTCGGTATAACTCACATGAGGTTCGCCGAGCCCATTCCCGGCAGGGTCGAGTGGATGTTCTCAGTTAAGGGTAAACTGCTCTTCCCGATCTACGTGGAAGATGCCGTCAATGACGTACCCGACACAACTGGTATGTATAACGTGATAGTTTACGATAATGAAATGGACAAACTGAAGATCAGGATGGAAACCAAGAGAGCCACCGTGGATAGCGAGTACGACAAAAGGGCGAGGGAGATAATCGCTTCAAACTTAGGTTTTAACCCTGACGATATCGACATCGAGTGGATAAAGCCTGGACAAGCTGTATGGACTGGATATAAGCTCCAGGTGTTCCTAGACCAAAGGAAGAAAAAGTAAAAAGTAAGGATTAAAATCAAGATTTGTTTTTCATCGTTTGACTAGCCATCCTCTCCGTCTCGGTTCCTCTCCAGGGCTCGGCCTCCTTCTTCCAAACCAAGTTGTTCTTCATCCCCGCTAACCTCTTCGCTATCTCCTCAGCGTAACTGAAGTCGTAGACCCTGTTGAAGGTGATCCTCTGAGCCGCTGGGCTCCCGGCCCCGTGAATCGACTCTATCTGGAACGCCACGCCCAGGCCAACGTTCTCCACCAACCTCGTCATCCTGAGCCTGTCCTCCGCAGTGAACTCGGTAACTCCCTGGAAGTATTTCTCGATGTAAGACCTCAGCTTGGGGTTCTTGAGGTCCCATTCACTCGGTGCGGTCCCTACGGCACCCCCTGCTATATCTACTGCGAGCTGATTGAGGATAGCTGGAAGTCTCGCTACCCAGTGCTTAGTTATGTTAGCCTCTAACGGATTAACCCAGTAGCAGTCCTCGCATAGCTTCACCGCGTTGAGGCTCGCCGCTATACCCGCGGCGTACATCGTCTCAGTATAGAAGATCATCTCTGTGAGCTTCTCCTGAACGTGAGGTGCCTTCTCGATACCTAGTTGCTTCGCTAGGTTCAGCGATGCTCCAATTAGGATGTCCCCCAGCCCGGCTTTGCAACCTCCGTAACCTTGTCTGTGGTAGGCCGAGAAAATCTCGACGATGGGTACCGTATACTTCGGTTCCTTCAGGAGGAAAACCCTCTCCTTAGGCACGAAAACGTCGTCGAATATTACTAAGCCCTCGTGGTTGAACGCGTAAGGTACTCCGTCTATGTCGCCTCCTTCAAACCTCCTTGCGTCGTTCACCTGCCTGCCAACGACGATCTTCACCCCTGGACTGTCGGTGGGGACAGCGAAGGCTACAGCGTACTCAGCGTCCTCTTGACCCATAGCCCTGGTGGGCAAAACGATTATTTCCTCGGTGGCCGCCACCCCAGTAATGTTTGCCTTAGCACCGCTGACTATAATCCCATCGGAAGTAACCTCTTTGACCCTGACGTAGGCGTCCTTGTTTGGCTGCTGGCTCGGCTTTAAAGACCTTACTCCTTTCGCGTCAGTCATCGCACCAGCTAAGGCCAGGTCGTTCCTCTGAACGTACTTCAGATAGTCCGTGAACCTCTCATAGTACTCCGGCCTCCCATCGGCCTTCATCATCTTCGTTACTATGTAAAGCGTGTTAAGGGCGTCCCAACCAACACACCTCTGGAAGCACGCCCCCGTCTTATGGGTGAGCTTCCTCAATAGCTTGACCTTGGCTGCCAGATCCTCCGGAGACTGGTGAATGTGAACGAACCTATTGATCTCCTCGTTGATGAACGGGCTTTTAGCCCTGGCTAACTCTCTCGTATCGTCCTCCCACGCCGCGTCGTAAGTAGCCTTGAAGGCCATCACGCTCGGCTTCAAGAACGGGTCTTGGGTGATGTCCTTGACTTCTTTACCCATCACGAAAATCTCGACGTTCTTCCTGACGGCAATGGCCTTTAGGTAGTCTTCGCCAGTCCTAAGCATGCGAGTTCACGCGTATAAATCGGTTTAGAGAATATAAACACATGAATTAACCGCGGATCAGCCTGTGATCGTTAGCTTTATCAACGGGATCTTCTTTAACGTGTAACCTAACGATGACCAACTAACATTCGTTAACGTCAACTAATAAATTTGTTAAAAATAAAAAGATTGGTTAAATAAATTAAATATTGTTTTAGGCCAGAGATTACGGACTTTACTTCTTCTGCTTGGCCAGCATGTCCAGAAGCTCTTTGGGGGCGTCCTTCTCGCTGACGGCACCTCTTCCAGTTTTGCCGTTGTCGTCATAAGTGAAGCTGACCATTTTGCCGACTCTCCAGACCTTCTTGATCTTGGAGATGTCTACTTCCTTCTCCTGACCCTTGTACTTGAACTTCACCTTGGCTGCCATTTTTGGTCAGGATGAAGCTCCCCTTCCACTTAAATAAACCTTACGGTAGTATCTTAAGGAATACTTATGGTATTACCTTAACCTTCAACGTGGAGTAAAGGTCGTTCCTCTTGAGTTAATGTCACAAGATAGCGTCAAGTAAAAGTTGAGGCATTTACAAAGGAAAGGGACCCGAAGAACGACAACCTTTTAGAATTACACGAAAGAAATGCTGACTGGGGCCGTCGTCTAGCCTGGACTAGGATGCCAGGCTTGGGCCCTGGTGATCGGGGGTTCAAATCCCCCCGGCCCCACTGCGGACTTCTTCGAGATGTGAAGGTCATAGTTAATGAAATTCGGCTACAATGTAGCGTACGTACTACGCCAGCGAATCCTCATTTTAGTTGAAACGCGGAAGAGCACGAGTAGAACCTAAGATTCGATACGTATGAAACGTCTCGTACCTTCCCCGCCATAGAACCCACCCGCAACGTATTTTAATGAATCACTTCCGTTAAGGTATTACGATGGAGAGGAAGATCAAGGTGATTGTTGCAAAGTTAGGACTCGACGGTCACGATAGAGGAGCTAAGGTCGTCGCTAGGGCGCTTAAGGACGCTGGAATGGAGGTCGTATATACAGGCCTGAGGCAAACCCCAGAGCAGGTCGTTAAGGCCGCTGTTCAAGAGGACGCCGACGTGATAGGTGTCAGCATATTGAGCGGAGCCCACTTGGAACTCGTCCCTATGTTAGTTAACTTGATGAAGGAGAAGGGGTTGAACGACGTGGTTCTCATCGTGGGAGGTGTCATACCGCCTCAGGACGTCCCAAAGCTCAAGGAAATGGGTGTGGACGAGGTATTCTTACCCGGGTCAAGCCTGAAATCTGTGGTGGAGAGGATCAAGGAGCTCGTCAGTAAGAAAAGGGGTCTGAAGGTTGCGACATGATCTCCTCGAGAAAGCTCTCAACGGTGAAGAGCTCGCCATATCTAAGGTGCTAACTCAGATAGAGTACTTGACCCCTCTCGGTATAGAGTACTTAAAGGAACTTTTGCCTAGGGCAGGTAACGCCCATACAATCGGCATAACGGGATCTCCCGGCGCGGGGAAGAGTACTCTGATAGGCTCCCTGATCGAGGAATACAGCAGGAGAGGCCATAGGATAGGAGTGCTACTGATCGATCCGTCTAGCCCCATATCTAAGGGCTCCTTTATGGGAAACAGAATTAGAATGATCGGGAAAGAACGGTCTGGCGATATCTTCATCCGGAGCCTCGCTACAAGGGGACACTTAGGGGGGCTCTCCGCCGACGCTATGTTGCTGATAGAGGCCTTAGACGGGCTGGGTTTTGATAGGATAATAATTGAAACTGTTGGAGCAGGTCAGACTGATACGGAAGTTATGGACGTCGTGCATACTTTAGCGGTGGTCACGGTACCCGGAACTGGAGATGAGATTCAGGCGCTGAAGGCGGGAATTATGGAGATAGGTGATATCTACGTCGTTAATAAGGCCGACAAGCCAGAGGCGGAAATGCTTTACGAAGCGGTGAAGTTCGCGATCGAAGGGATAGTCAGCCCACGCTTCGGCTGGCAACCAAGGATAGTTAAGACTGTCGCCACCAAGGGATTAGGGGTGAAGGAGCTCGTGGACCTCTTCGAGGAACACATGAAGTATCTCGTCTCGAAGGGATTATTCGCGGACATAGTGAGGAAGAGAAGGAGAAAAGCCGTCGAGCTTACGGTGAGGAGAAAACTAAGCGAAGTCGTCTCAAGCGTTGTGCAGAGAGCCGACAAGCTGTTTGAACAGTTGGAGAAGAACGAGGTGACCATAGACCAGGTAATTAACGCGATCTACGACGAGGTTAAGCTAAACCTCTGAAAGCGATCAGGTTATGATTCTGGCTCTTTTCAAATACCTCATTAGTAATTCACCTTCCCTTGTGAGTCCGTAGTACTTATGGTGCGTTCTCGTCTCCTTTTTCGGCTTAGCCTTCCTCTCCCCAAATTTTATTATCTTATCGTGCTTCTCCTCTAAGAGTCCCATCCTAACGAGCTCCTCTAATACCCTTATGGCGTCCTCTAAGGTCTTCTTGCTCAGCTTCGCGTAAGTTAACGCGTGATCAGCGTTGAGTTTCTCAGCCAAGGACAGAAAGGACAAATAATCCGGGTTGTTCCTTACTAACTCTGCATAGGCCCTAATTAGCTCCTCCTCTGTTAGGTTTCTGAGCAGGTGGTCAGCGAGTCTTGAGAGTCTGTAATAAGTGTGATGCTTATGGACCTCATGACTCAATTTGAACTTCGCCTCTGTGTTCTTCACCGTCGCGCCCGGAACCCTCTCAACTAAGCCCATCTTTTCCAGGTCATCAAGCAACATCACTACCTGGTCTATCGGAATCTTAGTGTTCTTCATTATCGACTTTCCGTAGTCGACGTTAGCCACTCTTAAGTGTCTAAGGATCTTAAGGTACCGTTCGTCCTTTAGTACCTCCATTAAGATCTTCTTTAACTCCTCATCCAATCCGTTACCCCTTTAGGAAGTTTATTATCTCCTTGTTGAATCCCTCCGGGTCGTCTAAATAGCAGGCGTGTTGTCTTCCAACGTAAACCAGTTTGGCAGTAGGCACCGCGTCCGTAATCAGCTTGGCGTTCTTTATAGGAGCAACCGTGTCCTCTTTTCCCCAAATCAGGAGAACCTTCTTGCCGCTCAAGTAAACCAATTTCTCTTTATACTTATCGACTCCAACGGCACCAACTAGAATTACGCCCTCGACTTTCTCGGGGTTATTGAGGGCGAAGCCTAGCACCGCTTCCCCGCCCATCGATGCTCCAAGGTAATATGCCCTAGTTACCCCCAAGGTCTGTACCAAATCCCTGATGAATTCCGAGAGAATCGTGTAGTTTCCCCTTTCGGATTTGCCATACCCTGGAAAGTCTACTGATATAGCTTGGAACCCCGCGTCAGCTATAGCCTTGACGGTGCCCGTACTCACCCAGGTGTCGGCGGTGAACCTGGCGCCGTGGAACAGAAACACTGGCTTCCCCTGGCCCTCTCTAATTACCCTTATACGGGCCCCCTTAACGGTTATGAACTCCTCGGGCATTATTGCTATAATTTTTCAGCGCGAAATATAAAGCCTATTCGAAAATAAATATTGTCTAAACTTTCTTTATCCTATTGAACCCCTTAAACTTGCCATGTCTCTCAATAGCTCCCTGACTTCGTCCACCTTCTTTTCCTTAAGCGCCAAATAGAGCAAAGTGGAGAGCATTACGTGTTTCTTAGTAGCGTAGTCCTTACCGCCCAAACTCAACCCTAGATTGTTTTCGATGTAGCTAATGTCCTCCCTTATCGAGGCGATCACGTCGCTCTCGACGTTCCAGACTTCCGATATCAGGTCTAGGGCCTCGTAATTGAGGAAAGCGACGGCAAAGGAAATATCGTCCATATAGTACTTGTAGGCCGTTCTGAACAACTCGAAGTCTTCCTCCGTGAGCTCTCCTAACGCGGAGACCCCGAGAATTTCGGGCGGAATGCCTAGGGAGTACATGGCACCCACAAAGCTTATCGCCCTGGGAAGGGTGACCCTTCCCGTGCTCCTCGAGTATCCGAAGAGGCCTATGTGAAGCTTCCTCGCTCGCCTCCTCGGAAGCAACGACGCGACGCTGTTTATCGCGTTTGCTAGCCCTTCTATCTTGTACTGATACTTCTTCGTGAACTTATCCGCTATACTCAAGAGATTTACCTCTTCTTCTTCTGAGTAAGTCTCAATTTCTTTCACTTGAGCCTCGTTGAGTTTCTTTATAGCGTCCTTAACCTCGGCCTCGTTATAATCGTATCTAAACGCGGACTGAATTGTTACAGTGTACACTCCTCTGTACTCGTCCAAGAACTTGTTAACCCTTGAGGGGGAATTATGACCTCTGAAAGGAAGGCTCCCTGCCCCTATGATGGGAAACATGGGAACGCCGGTTCTATCGGAAATCTTCTTAATCCTATTAAGGGCGTACTTGACCGAAAGCACCGCTGAGAACATACTGTAGTTCATCGCCGGGTCTGACCTGGCCAAGAAAACCCTGAGGTAGGGTGGCTTGGCAATTTCGATGTATTTCCCAATTATCTCGTCTACTTTGCCCATGGAGTAACGGTCCTCAATCAGCGGGATTACCTCGATCCTCTTGGGATTAGTCTCGCCTATCAGGTCCTTGACCGTGAAATCGTCGTAAAGCTTAACGTCGTCCTTGCTCGCCACCACCTTTTCGTAGAACTTCACGGTGGATAGCAGATCGGTATAGGACGTGGTAAAGGGTAATATGACCTCAAAGACGGGAGGGGTCAGGTTGCCGCTACCGTAGAACTGTTCCGCCAAGTCGTAAGTGATCGGTATGCTTTCCAACGTCTCAACGAATACCTTCCTTTCTGCCCCTTCTATCTTGGGATTAGGGATTCTGTATGTTAGGAAGACGTCCCTCCCTAAGACCTTCTCTTTGAAGAACTCTGGGTAATTCGTGAAAAGCTTCCTCACCACGTGGGTGTCTACGTCCTTACCCTCGGCGTCCCACATCACCTCGTGAACCCCTAAATTAGAGAAGACATAGTAGGCTTCCACCACTTCGTCGTCCCCACTTATCACCTCGCTTTTCGCCCAAAGCGGAACGGCAGCGTTATCGGGATGTTGTGTCGACATAGTCCTAGGTATCAGTCTCATTCCTCGCTAGGGTGGGCACCCACCTCTTTTAAATCTAAGAGTACGGAGAGAGTGTCCTAGGATCCGCGTTGGTTATAGAGGTTGGATCTCAGGCCCCTGACTTCGAGGCAGAAAGCAATAAGGGTAAAATAAGACTCAGTGACTTCAAGGGTAAGAGAGTAGTTCTCTACTTTTTCCCTAAGGCCTTTACGCCGGGTTGCACCAGGGAGACGCAAAAGTTCGCCGAAATGTACGAGAAGTTTAAGGAACTTAACGCCGAAGTCATAGGGGTAAGTGCGGATAAACTGTCCGCTCAGGAAAGGTTTGCCCAGAAGTATAACGCCCAATTCCCCCTAGTGGCTGACCCAGAACTCAAGATAATCAACGCCTATGGCGTCCTGAGCGAGTCAGGGAAGAGTGCCTCGAGGGTAACGTTCGTCATAGACGAGAACGGCGTCGTTAGGGCTGTGATCAAGGGACTGAGAAAGGCTGAGGAACATGTGGATAAGGCCTTAGAGGCTTTAAGGAGTATGTAAGGTAGAACCCGCTTTTATCTTAGAAGTACTCGTCACCTCATTGGAGTATCCGTTTGTACACTTTTTTCTTAAAGGAATTCAGGGGATCGTTCATCACTTGCGGTATTCTATATACTAGGTCCGAGGCTGTTATGTGGGGGCCGAGCTCGGCGTAAGCTAAGGAGCCTGCCAGGCCGTTCACGAAAGCCCCCAAATAGGCCGCCTTGTACGGCTCCAGTCCCATAGCTAAGAAAGCGCCCACTAACCCCGCGAGCGTATCGCCCGTGCCTCCCACGGTCATCCCAGGGTTACCTGTCTTGTTCAATTTGAAGCGGGAACCGTCAGCGATTACATCGACGTAGCCCTTAGCGAGAACTACGCAATCGCACTTCTTGGAGCCCTCGATCACCTGCCCTATCCTTTCCTTAACGTCCATGCTGAGTTGCGAGCCGAAGTATATCGCGAACTCGCCGGCGTGGGGAGTTATAACGAAGCTTTTGCTGAGCCTCCTCCCTTTGTTGGCCTTTAAGGCGTCAGCGTCCAGAACCACGGGCTTGTTCAGTCCGAGTAACAAATTGACTATTTCCTGAGAGAACTGAACGGTTTCATCACTCATGCCCATGCCAGGGCCGAGAACTACGGCGTTAGCTCTTTCGATCCACGGCGTTAACTCTTTGACGTTATCTGGATTGAGGTTCCTTCCCTTGAGCTTGATCGTTATGAGGTCGGGCGAGTAAGAGGCGATAGTCTTGGCCGTCTCCTCGGGTGCCGCAACGTAAACCAAATCCACGCTCGCTCGCATTGCCGACATCGCAGCCAAAGTGGGAGCACCGTAAAAGGTCTCGCTGCCTCCTATGATCAGGAGCCTACCGTAATCGCCTTTCTTGGACTGGGGCCTTCTAGGACGTATTGATACCATGAGGTCTCCCGGACCAACGTAAACTTCGGCCTCAGGGGGGATTCCTATCTTGGCTACCTTAGCCTTGAAGGGCTTGTTTATGAGTCCAGGCTTCAAGTCGTGGAAGGTCACGACCAGATCCGGCTGAACTGACACACCTAGCTCCTCTCCTGTGTCGGGGTCGATGCCAGATGGTACGTCAATGCTCACCTTGAAGCCCTTGCTTTTGTTAAAGACCTCTATAGCTGTTCTAAACGGTTCCCTGACTTCTCCCTTCACTCCAGTACCGAGCATCGCGTCTATAAGGACGTCCGCGTTTAGGGGACTCAGCTGACTGGGATCCTTTACTTCGATCAGCTTCACGGAATAGTCCATCTCGTTTATCGCATCCAGGTTAGCTAACGCGTCAGCGTGCTTGATCTCTCCCAGGAGGAAGACTGACACTCTAGCTCCCTCGCCCGCCAGGTGTCTCGCTGAAACTAAACCGTCTCCACCTTTGCCGCCGTGCCCTACGAAAACTACCACTTCCTTACCGCTAACCGTACCGAGTACCTCAATTACTGCATCCTTCACCGACCTTCCCGCGTTTTCCATTAGGAGCCTCGTAGGGACGCCCAACGCTTCGGAGTTTATTTCAAGGGCCCGCATCTCAGAGACCGTTATCATTGTCCACTCAGCCTCGGGTTACCTCTTCACCACATCAGTATTGGAGTCATTCATCATTGTTAAGGGTTAGTTGCCTTTGGCTAGTAGATTAACGCGCCCAATTTATTATCTTCTATGAAATATAGCACCTCGATGCCGTTGGGCTCAAAGACGGAAGAAGGGCTCAAGCACCTGTTCATGGCAAACTCTGAAGATCACTTGTTGTTGCTCTTTTCGTCGGAGGCCTATGAGGCAGTCGGGAAGACGAACCAAGCTAAGGAACTCAAAGAGAAGGCGTTTGTGGAGCTCGGCCACGCAAAAGGGATCCTTGAGAAGATCGTTCAATATAACGGAATTGACTACGTCATGAAATGGTACGAAGAGTTGAAGTCGAGCGAGGTACCTAAAGAGGAGCCTAAAAGGTTTATGCATTACGCGACGCTTTACATGATGGCCAACCTGCTTGCGGAAAGGAAAAAGGACAGTGAGGCTATCTATAGGGCTGAAGCCTCGCGATATTATGAGCTCTCGAGGAAAGCCTTTCAGGACTTACTGGACAGCGGTTTTCCACCTGAATAAAATTTAAGAATATTATACAAATTAAACTAATATTCGTAGAAAGCAGAATACTAATAATGAAGCTTTGCTACAATTTTTATTTCTTTTTGAGATCTAATTTTTTGATGTAAAAGTATTTAAACTCCGAATATCGATTCATAGCTCGACCAAAAATGGTCTTCGTCTTCGAGAAGGTGGAGGCCCTTCTAAGGAACTTCAGCGTTAAGGAAGCTGCGGAGCACGTAAGCACCTATGACAGAGTTGCCATGGACGCCAAGGCCGAGGGCTTCGCCGACATAGAGGCTATGCTCTGCGCCTTCGCCGCTCAGGAGAAGGAGATAGCTGAGACCGCGAAGAGGGTAGCTGCTTAAATTCGTAAGCCAATGTTTTTTGTATTACCCTCTTAGTATTGAATGGTTTTTTAACAGTACGGGACTATTTATACTGACTGGTAACCGATGTTTATAGGTTACGTTGTAGGTGAGTCGACGACTTCCTCCGCTAACGTACTTATGAAGAACAAGGTCAGGGAGGGCAGTTACGTTACCCTCGAATACGAGGATGTGAAGGCGCTTGGCTTACTCACTTCTTTAACTGTAGGAAGCGACGTGGTCGATAAGGATATAAATGACGTCATCCTTTTGGACGATTTGGCTAAAGTAAATAGGGACAGAATTCCCAAGTTCGTGAAAGGTAAAATCAAGCTCCTGGTTGATCTGAACGGGTTAAGGAGGATAGACCTGCCTCCGCCCCCCTTGACTGAGGTAAGGTTGGCGACGGATGAGGAGCTTAAAGCCGTTTACTCAAGGGGAAACCTAAGTATCGGTAAAGTCCTGGGTTCGAACGTCCCAGCCACCATTGATATTAACGGTCTAACCAGACATATGGCTATACTTGCGGCCACAGGCGCTGGCAAGTCAAACACCGTAGCGGTGCTCTCGACCAGACTCGCAGAACTAGGTGCCACCGTGGTAATCTTTGACTATCACGGGGAGTACTCGTCCCTGAACACCAAAAGGTTGAACCTGATAGAGCCAAAGCTTAATCCCCTTAAGTTCTCCACTAAGGAGTTCGCAACCTTACTTAACATAAGGGAGAACGCCCATATACAATATAGAATACTGAGAAGAGCTTTCGATGACGTTAAGGGAGAAATTACGAATCAACTGAAGTCGGGTAAATTTGACCTGAAGAACGTTCAAGAAAACCTGAAGAATTTATTCTTGGAAAAGATCAACAATCAAGCCACTAAGGAGAAAGACAACGATAAGTCCTTAGCTGAGGTCAAAAACAAGATCGAGGAGTTCTTCGACGAATACGGTGACTTCATAGACGTGAATCTGGAGGACGTTATGGACCTAATCAGCTCAGCGCGCGTGAACGTCGTTGACTTGAGTCCTCTTGACGAGGACGTGATGGACGCCATAGTTTCTCACTATTTAAGGAGGTTCCTTACGTCCAGGAAGGAGCATAAGAGGACGGGAAAGGGCTTCAAGTATCCCCTTCTCACAGTAATTGAGGAGGCTCACGTGTTGCTGTCGAAGGATAGGAACACATTAACCAAGCACTGGGCGGCCAAAATTGCGAGGGAGGGTAGGAAGTTCGGCGTCATACTCACCGTGGTCAGCCAAAGGCCGAAGGGGTTGGACGAAAACATACTTAGCCAGACGCTTAACAAAATCATCCTGAGGCTGGTTGAACCCACGGATAAGAAATATGTCCTGGAAACCAGCGATAACCTGACCGAGGACCTCGTTCAGGGACTCTCCTCGTTCAACCCTGGAGAAGCGCTCGTCATAGGACCTAGTGTCAAGCTGCCCATGATGGTTAAGATAGACAAGTATGAGGGTAATCTAGCCGGAAAAGACCCTAACCTGATGGAGGAATGGAACAGGGCGAAAGAGGAGGAGTTGATAGGCAAAGAGGCGCTTGAGTGGTGAGCTAGGCTTTGTTACTCCTTCACGTTTCCGACACTCATTTAGGCAAAAGGCAGTATAACCTAGAGTCCAGGGAAAACGATCTTTATGAGGTCTTCTCCCAGCTTGTTGACCTGGCTATAGAGGAAAGGGTAGATGTTGTAGTTCACTCAGGCGACCTCTTCGACGTGAATAACCCGAGCAATGAGGCCGAAATGATCGCCATAAGGGAGTTAAGTAGGTTGAAGGACAAGGGCATACCGTTCATAGGCATACCCGGCGACCACGACACTCCTAAGAGGCGTGGATTAGGTAGGAGCGTTACAGTTCATGACATGCTTCAAACGCTAGGACTAATCAAAGTCCCAGAGCTGAGCGAACCGATTGAAGTCAAGGGAGTTACGATATACGGAAAGAGGCACGTCCCTTTGTTAAGCGAGGACTCGAGAACTGACTTCCAAGAGGCCTTGAGATCGCTGAAGCCTAAAGGGAAGAGTGTACTCGTCCTCCATCAGGGGGTTAAGGAACTCCTCCCGTTCGATTACGCTTACCAGATGAGCTTCAGCGACATTCCTACGGAGATAACTTACGCCGCGTTGGGTCACTTCCACGACAGGTTCGTGATGAGGAGAGAGAACGGGAGCGTAGTCGCGATAGCAGGGTCGCCCGACATCATAGATGAGAGAGAGATCGAGGGATACAAGAGGAACGGCAAGGGGGCCTGGTTAGTCGACTTAAGTAAAGACGAGCCCTCTGTAACGGGCCTGAACGTTAAGCTCAGGCCTCAGGACGTTATTGAGGTAAATACTTCCTCCTTCGAGCAGGACATAATACAGAAAGCCCCGAAGCCGGTGGAGGGCAAGCTACCCGTACTGCACTTGATCCTGAAGGGCGAACCCATCACGAAGGACGCGCTTATGAAGAAAATAGCCTCCCTAGAGGGCAAAGTGGCCGAGAAGATAAGGATCTACAAGGACAACACATACATCTTATCGGAGGGCTTTAAGGACGTGAGCGTAGTTAAGGGCTCCCTGAACGACCTCATTTTGGAGTACCTTATTAAGAGAGAAGGTTACAGCCCTGAGGACGCTAAACTGATCCTTAGCTTAATCGCTTCAGATGACGAGGAAGAAATGAAGTCGATACTGACGAAGTTCGCGGGGCTAGAGAAATGATAAGGATCGAGTCGGTTCACTTGGAGAACTTTCTCAGCCATGAGAAAACGGACGTCGTGTTCAAGGGCCACACAGCGGTGATCGTGGGCCCAAACGGGGCGGGCAAGAGTTCCGTGCTTGACGGAATTCTCTTCGGCCTTTATAGGGAAACGGGCAGAAACGCTAACCAGGACGAAATAATCAAGAAAGGGAGAAGGTTCGCCAAAGTCGTTCTCAGGCTCACGGACGGCATAAGGACTTTCGAGATCGTGAGATCTATAGGCCAAGGGGCCTCGATCACCGACCTCTTCAGGGTCGACAACGTAACGAAGGCTAGGAGCGCCAAGGAAGTGAGTAACCAAGTCGTCAACCTGCTCGGCCTGGATAAAGACACCCTAACGCTCACGTTGTTCGTAGTTCAGGGAAACGTAGAGGACGTCCTCGAACAGCTCGACGACGTTTTCCGCAAGGTAGTCCAAGTGGAGAAGTTGGAGAAGCTCAGATCCTCTGACGGCCCGATCAAGGAAGTTATGGATGAGGTGAAAGAGAAACTGACTAGGATCGAGACTGACTTGAAACTTATAAAAGAATTTGAGGAAGATGTTAAAAAACTTGAAATGACTATAACGGAAAAAGCGAGCCTGCGGGCGTCTTTGACAGATACATTAACCAAACTCAGGGATAAACTTACCCAACTCGAGCAAAGTCTCCTCGCTTTGGAGGCGAAACGGGAAGCTTACATAAAGTTGAATCAGAGGAGGAAGGACCTGGAAAGGGAAATACAGGACTTACAGAAGTTCTTAGATGTTAATAAGCGGAAGCTGACCGAGATCCCAGACATTAGGCAGATAGATGAAGAGATAGAACGTTTAGACAGAAAAATTCAGAATAAACTCAAATTTAATGAGTTATTGAAAGAAAGGGAGAGAGCCTCGAAACTCGTCGAGTCGTTGAGAAGGGAACTTGAGGTTGCACTAAGTGACTTGAAAAGGAAAAGGTCGTTGGAAGACTCCTATAACAATTATTTGAAAGCGAAAACGGAGATGTCCAAACTAGAGCAGTCCTACCAAGATTACGTTAAACTAAAGGCCCAGCTGGAAAGTAAAAGGAGGGATCTGGAGGAGCAAAAGAAGCTGGTGGAGGGTTTAACGAGACCTAACGTGAAAGATATCGAATCAGAGCTAGAGAGAACTAAAAAATTAAGGCTAGAAAGGCAGGAAAAAATTGGTAGTTTAAAGAGGGGTCTGGAGGATCTTAACGATAGGATCAGGAAGGTAAGTGAGGCCCAGGGAACGTGTCCTCTCTGCGGTTCCCCCCTGACTGAGATCCATAAGCAAAAGTTACTTCAAGAGTTGAACGAACAGCTCGAGAGCGTAAGGAACGCTCTCGTATCTATGGAGTCTGAACTCAAGGAGATCGAAAGACGGATAAGAGAGTTAGAAAGCGCCAAGGAAGTCGCTCAAGCCCAGTTACATAAGTTCTTGTTGGAAGTGAATAGACTCAACAGACTACAGCAAGAGGTTACCTCACTAAAAGGAAGGCTAGAGGGTTTAGAAGCTCAAGCGAAAAGGTATGAAGAGCTCAAAACTCTGCTGGAAAAGCTGGAACCGAGTTACAGGGAGTACCTGGCGTTGTCCAAAGTAGACGAGAACACTATAAAGGCAAAGGAGGAAAGGCTAGTTCAAGAGGAGAAAAGGCTTAACGAGTTGAACGCCAGTATACAAGCCCTTTCGGACGTATCTGACTTCGACGAAAAGGATGGTATGAGGAAGCTTGAGGAGTTGAAGTCACTGAAGGCTAAGGCTGTGGAACTGCTCGAGTTGAGGGAAAGGGTGAGACAAAAAGAGGAGGAACTAAGAAGAAAAACGGATGAGCTGGCACAAGTAGAAACTAAGTTGAAGGACTTAATGTACGACGAAAATGAGTACCTTAAGGTCAAGAAGGAATTGGAGCTCACGAGGGATGAGGTAGCCAGACTGGAAGGAACTCTTAGGGCCCTGGAAGACGAGCTCTCCAGGCTCGAGACAGAGAAGCGGATCAAGACCGAGAGGCTTAACGAACTGAGGAGGAGCGTGAACGAATACGATAGGTTAGCTAAAGCCTATGAGAAGCTCAGACGCTTAAGGGACGTCCTTTCAGAAAACAGGCTCCAGGCTTTCCTCTTCGTTTCGGCGAAGGAGTTCCTCGAAAGGGTACTTAACGAGATAGCCAACACGTTCGACCTCAAGTACACGACGCTCGAGATAGCGCAGGAGGTCTCCGACAGTAGGTCGAAGTCGAGGAAGGCTAAGCTGGTCGTGTACGGCTATACCTCCAGCGGTGAGAAGATCCCCACGAGCCTGATGAGTGGCGGAGAGAGGGTCGCAGTGGCTTTAGCCTTGAGAATGGCGTTCGCGAGACTCCTGAGCTCCAACGTGGGCTTCGTGGTCTTAGACGAACCCACGGTGTTCCTCGACGAGTACAGGAAGAGGGAGCTACTGGAGGTCATCCGCAAGGCCACCAACTTGGTGCCACAGATAATCCTGGTCACGCACGACAGTGAATTGAAGGACGTCGGGGACCAAGTGATTTCCGTGACCAACGAGAAGGGAACGAGCTCAGTGAAGGTGGAGAACCTTGATCAATGACGTATACAACAAACTGATCCAAAAGAAGGACGAAATAATGAAGAAAATGTTGTTGACGAGAACCGAATGGGCTCAGAATCACGCCAACGCCATAAAGGATGAATGGATTGAATATTGTCCCGAGAAACCCGTTGAGCTACCAGTTATCGGCGTTGACGGCGGTATGTGGGTATCAGAGACGAAAACAGGGGCGGTGTTCGCAGTTGACGCGGTTGCAGTTTATGGGCAGGGAATGAATTGGGAGCTATTGGACTCGATGGCCGAACTAGGCTTTCTGAGCCCAGGGAACGACACGAAGGACGTGGTGAGCCTCTTCATGGAGATCATGGAGATGAAACTGGCGTTAAGGGGGTTAAACGGTCTGAAGAACTTCAACGCGGAGTTAGTTCTGATGGACGGGAGCGTAGTTAAGAAGGGCGAGAGGAGTTCACGTGTCAGAACTGCAGAAGGAGCCGTAAACTTGGAAAAGATCGAATCACTAGAGGTAAGCGACGAGAAGAAAGCGTATGAGAAGGCGTTAATAGAGCATAGAAGAGCTTTGGTGGACCTCCTGTCCTTCAGAGAAAAAATAATATGGATAAGCAAAAAGAGTAGATCTACGGAGATTTTCGGGTCTGAATTTCCTGACTCGGTAATTCTTGATCTCTTAACGGATTCTTGCGGCTATACCAAGCCGAGGCCAATTCGCATGAGGTATCTGCCAGTACCCATGTATTACTCCTTCGTGAGATTGAGGAGAGGCTCAAAGGTTTTAAGAGTGGACTTTTCCGGTGACGAGGCTTTCTTGAGAAGGGTGATCTCCATACTTAGGTCCACCGAGACAAAGGGGTATCCAATGCAACTCCTCGAAGCCCATAGGAAGGCGAGGTTCTCGAAGGCCGATGTGAGAAGGTTAAGTCAGGTGTTGAAACTGAACCTGATTAAGGGCCCTCAATGGGTTCCTAAATCATTGAAGTAAGGAACGCCAAAGGCATAAATATTGAGGACAGGTAGTTTGTTTTTGGTCCGGCGGATCGCCTCCTCAAGCCGGCCCCGCAGCGGGTCCGATGAGAGGAGGACCGGAAACGCATATGAACGAACCTGTTTCACCTTCCATCGGTTCCTGAACTTTAGGCCTCTCGTCAGGTCTGAAAGCTAGTGTACTCCTTATAGACTCTAACTTAAAGTACTTAGTGAATACTTTCATTATTTCGTCTTTCGGCCTGAAAATCGCCTTACTGTAATAATGGTGTCCCTTCTTGCCCAGTTCTGCGTAATGTTCCCCCCAACTTGAGTCTAAGGGGATGAAACAGATAATAGCAAGCTTCTTCGTGACCCTGCTAGCTTCCCTGAAGAATGAGTCGAGATCGTCGACGAAGCACACTGTCACCGCGGAAAAGGAACACTCGAACGCCTTATCCCTGAAGGGCATCTGTCTCACGTCGCCAACCACCCTATCCCCTTCGAAGGCGGAAAGCATGTGTTCAGAGATGTCTAACGACACAGTCTCGCCCCTTATCACCTCATGAAAGATCCCGGGACCAGATCCCATATCTAGACAGTCCTTAGGGTTAAACGAGCTTACAAGCGCCTTCTCGTCCTGGTAAATTATCTTGTTTCTTCTATACCAATCACTGTATTTACCAGGGTTAGAGAAGAGCTCGCGGATTCCTTCAGCGTAATCGGGCATACCGCGCTTATTTAGAACTGTGTAGAAATATCCTTACGCCCAGCCATGACCGTAATCAGTTCCCCCGTCACTGTTAGGCCCCATGATAGCCTGCTGCACGTCCTCAAGCTCATGGAATATCAATACGTGCCTAAACTCGTGGTTACAGATGAATTCAACAACCCGTTAGGTATCCTGACCCAGAAGGACATACTCGAGAAAATCGACAAGATGGCTGGCAGGTCGCTATCTGAGATATACGTCTCCGAACTCATGAGGACAGACTTCCTGAAAGTTGAGAACGGAGTGGACCCGATAGAGGCAGCTAGGCTCCTTTTAGAGCGTAACCAGCCGATGATAGTCGTCACTTCGGAGGAAGGCAAAGTTATCGGAGTGATCCTTAAAAAAGACTTAGTCTCCTATTACGCAAGCCTCATAAAGGGAGTCCATAAAGCGTCGGACTTCATGAGCAAGCCCGTGGAGACCGTCATTGACGAG
Source organism: Sulfolobales archaeon Acd1 (assembly GCA_000389735.1). Taxonomy (GTDB): domain Archaea; phylum Thermoproteota; class Thermoprotei_A; order Sulfolobales; family Sulfolobaceae; genus Acd1. The sequence goes on from APJY01000001.1 coordinate 191,451, forward strand.
GAGCCCCTCTCTGAAGCTGTGAAAATTATGAAGTCCAAGTCCCTAGGAAGGCTAGTCGTAGTCAGTAAGTCTGGAAAGGTTGTGGGCATGCTTTCAACCAATGACGCCCTTTTCGTTTTGCCCTTCCTGACGAACTCGAAGTGCCTGGAAGTACCGGTCAAGGACGTGATGAACCCCTCCCTCAACATAGCTATCCTATCTGAGGACCTGAGCTCCGTGGCCATGATGATCTCGGTACGCGTTCCTAGGTCGGCCGTCTTTCTGGAGAACGGTAAGCCCATCGGTATCATCACTTCATCAGATATCGTTAGAGCGTTAGTAGACGAGAACACCAAGAAATACCTTATGGAAATTAAAATATATACTTCAATGTTTTGAAACTATTTAATTAAATTCAAAAATAAAGACTAACCTAATAAAAGGATAATAACCGCTAGTGCTTTTGCTCGTTCACTGCTTCGAGTTTATGTTGAATCGACGTTTCCTTATCTCTCCTATCGTCTATTTTCAGAAAGGTAACAACCCGCTTAACGCCCATCTTCTCTAGTTCGTCATTGATCTCCTTTAGGATGTAACCTAACTGCGATAAATCCTCTAGCTCGAACGACGTCATCGATGGTGCTGGATAAACCTTTAGCCCCCTCCTTTTAAGGACCTCGATCGCCGCGTTTACGTACTTAGAGATGCTAGTGGAGCCCGTACCAATCGGCTCAACGGCCAGATCCACTACGACCTTCATTGCGGAGTTCCCCAGGTATAGACTATTGTAAGGTTAAGTATAATTATTTCCTGTTTTTAGAATTAACTATTAAATAGGAAGCAGTTCGACCCATTTCTGATGAGCTTAGAGGAGGAAAGGATAGCTGAGCTGTTACGAAAGCACGACCTAAAGGCCACTCCGCAAAGGATCGCAGTTATGCGTGTTCTACTCAATGGGGGGCACTACACGGGCGAGCAGATCTATAACGAGGTGAAGAAGAGGGAACCAAGTATCTCGCTTTCAACTGTCTATAATGCCTTGGAGGCCTTAGAGAACAGCGGCCTAGTGAGGAGTTTCGAGTTCATGGGTGTTACCTGGTACGAAGCGAGGCTGGAGCCCCACGTCAACGTGATATGTGTCGATAGTCCAGAAAGAAAGATTGTAGACGTAGATATTAACGTAAGTTCGATCATGGAAGCCCTGTCTTCTAAGGGTTTCGTAGTCAAGAACCTGAGTTTGGTCGCCATTGCCGAATGCAACAAGTCAAACAACCTATCCTCTTGAGAGAAGCTTCTGAAGCTCCTCTACGAACTTAGACCTATTGGCCTTAAGAACCACGTTCGCGTTTCGCTTCCTTCCGGTGAGCCCGTACCAGTCTACCATCATGGCTCCCCTAGCGTCGCCACAAGTCTCAACGTCCACGTTAAGCTCAGCCGTTTTTGTAGCTATGCTAATGTCGTTGGCTATCATTACCGTCAGGGTGTCAGGGTGAATGCTCCCCAAAGCGCCGGTTGCCTTTGAATACTTCCTCAGCGTTTCGTTAGCCCTTATGAAGAAGTCCGACCTTCTAGTCCTCATCGAGCTTATTTTCTCCCATAAGTCGTCATCAACGTAGGCCGTTTCCTCGGTGACCTCCCACGGCACTATCGTAATATTGAAACCGGCATTAAGGACCATCTTCGCGGCTTCAGGATCTACCCAGAAGTTAAACTCCCCCAGTGGCGTCGTGTTACCTCTAGTGAACGCGCCTCCCATTACCCAAACCCGGGAGATCTTCTTAGGTAGAGTCTCGTCCTTCAGGTAAGCTAAGGCTAAATTGGTTAAGGGACTAACCGCTAATATCTCCAATTCGCCAGGGTACTCGTTAGCGAGCCTTAATATCGCGTCCACCGCGTGTTCTTTTTCAGGTTTTTTCTTCGGTGATATGTCGGTCAACGAGCCGAGGCCTGTGGGGCCGTGAACCTCCTCTACGGTCCTCCACCTTCCCATGATTGGGCGTCTCGCCCCCAGATACACTGGCACATCGGGCGCGAACTGTTCAAGGGTGTATAGGGCGTTCTTGACCTGGTTCTCGTATTTCACGTTTCCTGCAACTATCGTGACTCCCAGCACCTCAAAGTGATCCAGAGCGTATAGGAGGGCTATCGCGTCGTCGCTGGCAGTATCCGAATCGAATATTACCTTCCTCAATTTCCCCCGCGTCTTTGTCAAGATTAGGTAATACGTTTAAAAGCGCGGAATACAATTTCGTCCAGTTATGAAAGTGAAGCTACAAGGGATAGGCGGGATTATCGACCCCGTGGAATACGAGTTCGTTAAGGGCGTCAACGTGTTCAGGGCGCCCAACGCTTGGGGAAAGACGTCCCTGGCTAAGGGCCTTCTCTCCGTAATGACGTCCGCTATAAAGGCGGAAGACCTGATAAACGTGAACTCCGACAGGAGTTACGTTCAGGTCGAGATCGACGGGAAGAGGTATTACCGTAGGATAGCCGTGAAGGGGAAAGGCGGAAAGATACTCGAGGAAAGCAAGCTGATGCTCGACGACCCCAGGGCATTACTGCTTGGCTACTTCTCTCCCGAGAACCCCTTGGTGAGTAAGATACTCGCTGGGGAGGAGGACGTGACTTGGTTCATAACGGAGGTAGGGGAGATCTCGAAGCTTAAGGCTAAGAAGAGTGAGCTCGAGAATGAGAAAACTAACCTATTAAGGGACTTAGAGTTCCTTAAAGCCTCGTATTCGAGAGTCAAGGAAATCAAAAGCAAATTAGAGAAAATCTACCTTGAAATGGAAGAGTTAAAGAAAAGTAAGGATTTCCTTTCCAAAAAGATCTTAGAATCCATAGAGATCAGCAAGAAAAACAGGGCGGACGTCCTTAGATCTAGGCTAGAAGTCAAGCGCGAGCGTTACGCGATGCTCGTAAATAGACTCAACAAGTTGCGCGAGGAGCTAACTAAGATCAACCAGGAACTCGTGACTGAGGGCGTCGCCTCCATCACAGAAAAGCTCGAGAGAATCAACGCAGAGCTAAGGGAGATCTCCGCCAAAAGAGGAGAAATAGAGGGGCGCCTTAAGAGCCTGGAATTTCTTGGGGAGAAAGTTAAGGAGGCTGAGAAGGCTCACACCGACCATTGCCCGCTCTGTGGTACCAATGTCGATCCTGAGTCGTGGCGCCGTAGGCTCCAGAGCATAACTGAGGAGCTGAAGGGATTGGGAGAAGCCCTAAGAAGTTTGGCGATCAAAGAGGCTGAACTCAATACCAAAAAGAGGGAAATTGAGGCATTGTTAAAAGAGAGTCAGAAGAAATTAGAGCGAAAATCAGCGATAGAAAGTGAAATTGCTAAAATAGAAAAAGAACTTAATGAATTGGACTACCAGATAAAAGATTTAGAGACACAAATAAAATCAAATGATGAGAGAACGTCGAAGGAATTGACGATGGTTCTGACCAGCGATAAGGCTGTGGAAAACAGGCTAAAAGAGTTGGAAGAGCAGCGTAAGAGCCTAGAGTTCGAGCTTCAGGAGTACCCACCTGAGACCACAATTCTGGAAGAGATTCAGAGAAAGTCAGCAAGGCTTAAGGAAGTTGACAATGAGCTGATCGAAGTGGAACAGAATTTAACTAGAAACATAACGATCGCCGTTTCATCTTTCCAAACTGAACTCTCTGAATTATTATCTAGGCTGGGTTTCAGTTACACGGCTAAAATTGATGTAGTTAACGATAAGATGCTTCTAAAAGTGTATAAGGGTAACGCGGAACTGGGAGTTAAGAGGCTTTCAACCTCTGAGAAAACGGCGTTAGCCTTAGCTTTAATCGCCTCCGCAGCTAAGGCGTTCTTCGCTCCCCCGATTATGCTACTCGACGAGACGGTTATGGCATTCGACGAGACCAGGTTCAGACAGCTGGTCGATTACTTAACGCGGTTCTCGAAGTATATAATAATAACAAGGGCCGACACTAACTTATCCCTTGAGTCCCAAATGGTGCCCATGGCTCAGCAAGCTTAGCCATGTATCTCCTTTTCAGATCGTTATTTACAGCCTCTAATACGTCGTCCGGTACGCTGGTTATCTCCTGAAGCCACCCTACGACTGCGGTCATCTGGAGTTCCTCAGCCTTCTTTTTGAGCCAAAGGGCGGTGGCGAGCCCTGCCTTAGAGGGCTTGAAGATCACCACCGTGGGGCCAATGGATGAGCTCGCTATTTTTATTGCATTTTTAGATATAGTTTTCCATCTAGTTTTCGTAATAATTCTTACTAACTCTTTCGCTCTTTCTCTTGTGCCTATTGCGAAGAAAATTATCATTAGTCGAATTAGAAACAAAGAAGTTTAAAACGGAATCTGATCAGCCCGATCCTGTACCACAGCCACAGTAACCGAACTCGTCTATTTCATGACCACACACGGGACATATATAGCTTGTGCCCTTCACGTCTTCCATACTCATCCTGAACCTCATCTCGTGTGGAGAAATCATGGCCCTGACCAAGTCCCTGATCGAGACTATCCCTACAGCTTTACCGTTCTTATCCACTACAGGTAAGTGCCTGAACCCGTGATCCAACATCACTTCTAACGCCTCCGTTACGTTCACGTTCTCAGAGACGCCCAGCACGGATGACGTCATGATATCCTTCACTAGGCCGTTCTCTAGCCCGAGGGCCAAGGCTTTCGTTACGTCCCTTTCGGTAACAATTCCAACTATGACGTTCTTCTCGTCGACTACGAGAAGCGCACCTATGTTGTGCTTGGTCATCTCCTGCGCCGCGAACCTTATAGTGTCGCTGGACTTGACGACGTGTACTACCTTCGTCGCTACTTGACCTACCGTAAGTGTCATGTCGAAGAATAGATATGCAAATGATGGTTTTTAAATTGAGGACGAACGTGAGCGCGACATATGTTAGTAGCGTTCGTCAGGCATGCCCAGGCTTTGTCTAACGTTCTAAAAATATTATCGGATGACTACGACCAGTTCCCGCTGACCGAGGAAGGGGTAAGGCAGGCTGAGAAGGTCGGAGAAGAGCTGAGAAAGTTGGAACCTCAGGCCATTTTCACGAGCCCCGTGCTTAGGGCGAGACAAACCGCCGAGATAATAGGAAACAAGTTGGGTCTCCAGCCGATGGTTGATGAGAGGCTAAGGGAGAGAGGGCTTGGAGAGCTGAAAGGGAAGAAGGTCGAAGAGAACTCGGAACATTGGAAGCTTAGGCTGATGAGGGGATTAGGGGAAGTCAAGGGCTTAGAGAACTGGGAATCCATGCAGGCCAGAATGCTCGGCTTCATTGACGAAGTCAGGGCGAGGGGCTTCAGCAGGGTAGTAGCTGTGAGCCATTACGACCCGATAAGATCGGTCATCGGATACGTTTGTGGCCTTTCCGATTTCCAGTCCTGGGGAATCATGGTTCCCAATGCCAGTATAACGTTACTTGAGGTTGAAGCGGGCCTAAAAGTACTCGGTGTGGGGCTACCCGTCCTGCCCAACGAGGTCGTGAAATTGTTGCGAGAGAAAGTCAACGCTTAATCGGGAACAGTTGTTACCATGACTTACTATAATTTCAGTATCTTTAACTGTCTATTTTGTAAGGTCATGAGTATCCTTTCATAGTTAGGCTTGCTCACATTATCGAAAACTACCTTTGTCACACCGTTAACGGACTTCTCCACGGCCTGATTTATAACGTCCTGTTCTACGTCCTTAACGTAATGCTTGGAAATTATGTGGGCGACGCAGTCTCCGGATAGTAAGGCCTTAGCTGCTACGTGTGAATAGTGAGGGCCTCCGAAAATCGTAACTACATCATTACACTCCACGAAATCCACGTTATCGATCCCCCTCAGCACGGCCTCGACGAACTTCCTGACGAGCTTCTCATTATTCCAGTACTCCTCAGAGCTGCCGATTTCTGCAAAGACTATCGGCACCCTGAGCGTCGTTGGGCCGTGATGGGTGGCCTCTACGGCCTTATCGAGTGATACATCGAGTTTATCTATCTCAAGGAATATCGATCTCATCAGCCTAGGGAACGCCGTTGCGAGCTCTCTTGGTCTTCCGCCCATCGTCCTGTCGTTGGGGTTGCCAGGAGTGTGAACTGTCAAGGACGGTTTTCCAGACGAACTTTCATGTCTTGAAATAACTACGACAGGTTTCGTGAAGTCACCCTCGAAATCTATTACGTCGTTCTCGACCTCTCTGAAATCGTAACCTAAGGCTTTAACGACCCTCCCTACGGCGTCCCTTCGGGAAACAACGACCTCGACATCCACTACGTAGTTACGCTTAGGATTCACTTAAATTCGTTCGTCGAAATGCGAGACCTAACGAACGTGATTGTTTCGTTTATCATTAATTAACTTTTAAAAGCAAGGAGAGTCGAATTCGTAAATATGGGAGAGGACAAAGAGCTCGAGGAGTTACTAAACAAAAAGGCCATGGAGCTGATTGAGAAGACCCGTCAACTTCAGCGGGATCCCTTCCCGCCAGGAGAGGTAGTCCACTTGGACTCAAGCAACTTCGACGATTTTATATCTAGAAAAAGAGTGACCGTCGTGGACTTCTGGGCGGAATGGTGCGCCCCCTGCTTCATACTGGCCCCAATCATCGAGGAGCTTGCGAGAGACTACCCCCAGGTTGGCTTCGGAAAGCTCAACACCGATGAGAACCCAGAAATAGCGTCCAGATACGGAGTTATGAGCCTACCCACCGTTCTCCTTTTCAAGGATGGGGAACCCGTGGACGCCATAATAGGAGCTGTTCCCAGGGAAATGATTGAGGCCAGACTAAAAGTGATCTTGAATGAGTAAGCGGGCGATCCTGCTCGGTATCGATGGACTGAGCTACTCAAGCTTCATGAAGTGTTCACCAAGGTTTCTCATGGCCCTCTTCAACTCCACCTTTAGAGGCGTCGTGAAAAATGACAGACTGAAGGATCGTACAGCGGCGTCGTGGCTCGAGATCCTTACAATGGATACCCAGAATCCCACCGAATTCCTAAGCTCTCCTCCGCCCCTTCCGTTGATTGAGGCCACACGTGCGGATGCGATAAACATACCGATAACCAACCCGACCTATGGTGTCTTGAGCCTTGATCTGAAAAACGTGGATTATTTCGATGAGATCTCTAAAGTAAAGGAGGCAGCCTTAATGAGTCTGAGTAGAGGAAGGCCTGTCATCGCCTCTATAACCTCCATAGACCGCGCGCTCTCTGCTGGTAAGGAGGACATCAAATGTAAGCTGTACGCGGAAGTCGACAGGGCTGTTAAGGAGTTGCTCAACGTGGCGGAGGACTTCATAGTCTTCTCGCCGTACGGTGAGATTAGAGCTAACGGTAGAGAGCCCTACGGCGTTTTCCTAGCAAGCGTACCAAGACCGCACGAGCACGATACGGTGTCTCTGGTTCAAATAGGCAGACTGTTCTTGGACCTAGTCGGCCACTGACGGGTTGAAGAAAGGATACAGTGCGATTATGACCGCCTGAACGTAGAGATCCTTTCTATTTATGTATTTCGTAAGATATTTAATTACGCCGTCGTAGGCCTTAGATCCCTTAACGTTGAACTCCAAGTCCGTCGCATCGCCCAACTCTTTACCGCCTATTACGTGTCTGGCTACCCTATTCGGTAGTGGAAACCAAGGCGAAAAGGAGAAGTTGTCCCTTCCCTCCCTTGATACAGCATATACTACGGCGAATCCCATTAGCCTATTCTGATACACACATAGTCCCCCCTCGATCCCAACGCTTAAGTCAGCTCCTGTAAGCCTTAGGGCTTTTAGGGCCCTATTCCTCGCCCCGTAAAACGTTTCGGCACAGAAAGGCTGGTTTGACACCCCTGGATCGACGCTTACTGGGATTATCTCCGCCTCGAGACCGATCAAACTTAGGGCTTCCCGTACGGCTTCGACCTTTGCTAGATTTTCGCTACCCACTCCCACTCTCCAACGAGGCAAGGTTATTTTATTGAACCTTTCTGAAGTCAGAAATTAAGGGTAAAGTTGCTTATAGACGATACGACCACGCCGAGTTCCTTTCTGTACTATATGCCAAAGGCCCTCGCTCGATTGGTGAAGTACTTCAATGCCGGCTTTCGTGAAGACCTTAACGGTTTAAGCCGGTTATTGAATGTAATTCGGAGGTTCAAGCCAGCACGCGACGTCTGCACGTTGATTGATAAGGGCAGGCTCCTCAGTATCCTAACCTCATCCGCTTTAGACTTGGAACATATCGATACAAGTGCGATATCGCATGAGGCTGACCTACATGACCTCTGCGATATAGAGTTGCTTCGGCTGTCAAACGGCCTTTTCTCAGTCAGGGAAGAAGACGGATGCACCAATCTTGTAGTGAGAGCTTGTAGTTTCGATCTGAAACTACGGCCACACGTTCTATCTTATCAGAAGCTCTTGGTTTTAGATAATTCTCCGATTTCTCAACTGATGAGCTTGTGCACCACGTGTGAAGTCATGGGGCCACCCGAAGGAGCTGAGAGGATCTCCGGTGATGATGTCATTAAGGTAGGAGATATGCTACTAGTAGGGCTCAGTAACAGAACTAACGTGGCTGGAGCCTTATGGTTGGGCGAAAGATACGGGTCAGAGACCATAGTCCTTGTGGCCTCTGAGGGTCGTCCATTGAGATCGTTCCTGAAGGTCATCGATGAGAGCAACGCTGTAATTGACCGTACGGCCACCGTTAGCTCACAGGTTATTCTTCTGAGAAAATCCCCTTCGGGATTCGAGGAGATAGAGAAGACAACCCTCGAAAGCTTTCTTAAAAGGAACTTAGGACTAACAATTCAAAATACAGAAAAGACGAATATGAAAAGCATTATTAAGCCTACTGAAAAACTTTATTTGATTGGAAATGATTCGGGACGTCTTTCAGACGTCCTAAAGGACCTAGGCTACGACGTCCTTTCGCTCAGCTACCCTATTACGGAGGACTATCTAGTCCCTGTCTACGGATAGGCGTAAACGACGTTAAAATAAGCCTACCTGGATTTTAGGAAAAACGTTTAATATATAGTCCCAGGCAAATGAAAACGACGAGGTGAAGTATATTGGCCGAATATGAGATCAAGAGCTTCGGAGACGTGATAAAGGCGTTGTTCAAATACGGGAATTGGTATTTGGGCGGTTTCGTGATATTGTTGATACTGTTCATCTTAATGGATATAGCGTTATTCACTCCACACACGTGAATTCGCTGAAAGGTAAAAATAATTTATCGCCCGCCCTCGATTATGTATTTTATTATTTTGCAAGGAAAAAGTGTTTTATAGTGACGTTATTAACTTAGTACCTTATGAAATACTTAAGAACTTCAACATGGCCCGTGTGACCCTCGCCGCGTCGGAAGAACTCGTAGACGAGCTGGACTCCGAGGCCAAAAGGAGAGGTATAACGCTCTATTCCCTAACGAACACCTCGTTAGCTTCGATGGTTCAACTGTTGAAGCTCGGCAAACCCCCAGAGACGTTAGCGGCCTTAGTGAAGTACATCGAACTCTCTGAAGCCCTAAGGCTTATCCCTGTGACAGATTGGTTCATAGAGAACCTAATATCTGAGCTCTACAAGGCTAATAAGGAGAAGCTGTTCGAGCTATGCGAAAAGACAGGAGATCAGCTGGCCACTTTCCTCACAGGTTACGCGCCCACACTAGAAGAATTGATGAAAACCTTTGACACGGTGAAACATATACTACCCCTGAAGTCCCTTTACATGAAGGAATCTGATGGTGGATTCATAATTACCATACTGGGCTCGGGATTTAACCTGGAAAGCACAGAATGTTCGGCAATAATCGCGAAGAAGGTTTTTGAGAGCTACGGGTTGAAAATCAACGAAGTGAAGCCCAACGCCGGGGGTGTAATCGTACTTAAGGGAAATTATAGCGAGCATGCGGACGCGAGCATGCAGGCCACTTGATACGCCTCAAGGGTTCTTGACGATATGGAAACCCTCCTGACGGATAGCCTTAACACTTCGGGAGAGAAGTCACCGTGCGGGAACGCCCCAATGCCGATTAAGTAACCGTCGTTCGCCATTTGACAGAGCTCCTTAATATCGACTCTCTCGCCTCTTTCGTCCATTAAGATCAATCTGCCCTCCGCTAGTTCCTTCAACCCTCTGTCATCGACTCTCTTTAGTAGAGCCTTCCCCGTGGGCGGCACTCTACCATAAGACAGTAGCTGTGACATTAGACCGAGAAAGCGGAAGTAGTTCTTGGGCAACCTAACCTCCTTAGAGACCTCGTAGACGGTCCCCTCGACAGTGTGAACGTAAATCTCGCCCAGCTCCTCACGTGGGATGGCGAACACGGAAAGTAGAGTCAAATGGACGATGTCGGGTCTGCCCAATTTAGGGTTTTTTAGGGTTCTAACTATGTCGTAGTGAAACGATATATCGAGGATCTGCGTCTCAGGCGGCACGCCGAACCTCCTATAGTAAGCCTTTGCCTCCGGCCAGTTCCAGAACCTTTTGGGTAAAAGTGAAATGGATGACTCGAGAAGTATTATGTTGAACATTGACCTCAAGGAAGGCTAAGAATTACGCAAGGAAAAAAGTGACAGAGCTTCTCAGCCTGGCTGAGATTCTAGCCAAGAACGATCCTGAAACCGCTAAGGAAGTGGCCGAGCTGGCCTTCATCACCTCTAGGAAATTAAGGGTAAGAATACCAAGGAATGTGAAGAGAAGGTTTTGCAGACGTTGTCACGTGCCTCTGATTCCAGGCGTGACTATGAGAATTAGGATAAAGAGGAAAACATTAGTAGTTACGTGTCTAACGTGCGGATGGATAAGACGATATGAGCTCTCAAGGGGAGTCAATAAAGGCGAAAATTAAGAGGAAGAAGGCAGAGCATGCTGACGTGAGGATAGGGAAGAACGGTCTCTCTGAGGGAATCGTCCAGGAAATTAGGAGGAGGCTTAAGGAGCACAAAGTAGTGAAGGTGAAGATCGGGATTAAAGTGGACGACAGGAGAGAATTCGCCAGGAGGGTAGCGGAGCTCGTGGGCGCTAAGTTAATTGAGGTCAGAGGAAAAACCTTCATTCTAGCCGAAGTTGTGGGCAAAGGACAGGATAAGAGCGAAGGGACATCCTAACGTTAAGGCGTCCCATAGAACGACCCTAGAAATCACTAGAGATAACTACCTGACCCCAAGAGGGGATTGCATAATTGGAATAGACGCTGACAAAGGTCTGGGCGACTTGAACGAAAGCGTAAAGGCCATAATCAGGGGAGGAGGTTATGTTTACCTCGTCCTTCGCGTTGAGGACTTAGTCGACATCGTTACTGGTAGGGGGTTCCCTGGCCTAGAGCTAAGCGACCCGAACAGGTTGATTGTCAGGAAGTCTGAATACATTTCGCCCAGCACGCTCATGATAAAATCCGACAAGTCGGCGAGGGATATTAACCGTGAGATCGTGAGGAAGCTGAAGGAGGGCAGCGAACTAACTGCTTATGTCATCGCAAGTGATGAGCCCCTTAAACACGAAGAGATCCTTAGAATACTCGTTGACCCTTAGCCACTGGGTCTTCCCGATCTTCTCCTCGGCCTCCCTCTCGCCTCTAGCCAGTTCGTAAAACACGGCCTTTGATGATACCCTACAGATTTCGTCCTTGAACTCGTGACCCTTAGTCGGGTTGTCGGCAATCGTGATGTCGAAGGCCTTGTCCCTGAAAGGTAAGTGGTGGGCGTCGTATTGCACGAGGTCTAGGTGTTGAACCTTATTGAGTCTCGCCGACTTCTGGGCCATATACAGGCCGTCTAAGTTGAGGTCCCCAGCTATCACGTAACACCCCCTTTTAGCTACTGTAATAGCGATAGGACCGTAACCAGTGAACGCGTCAAGCAGCTTACCGGGCTTTTCGGCACATATATCTCGCGATAGCTTAGCCCTCTCACTAGCCAGAGTCACGTTGACGTAGACCTTCGATATGTCAACGTAAAAGAGCAAGCCGTTCTCCTTATAGACGGTCTCCGTCGTTGGCTCGCCCCCTGCTAACTCTAACTCGTTTATCCTTAACTCGCCCGAGACCTTTCTCCTGATGTATACAGCCCTAACCCTTCGCTCCAACTGCTTTATTGCCTGAAAGAGCTGAGCCTTGTCAACGTCCTTCTTTGGACTAACGAGTGCTATATCGCCTATCACTACGAAACTCCTCACGCCAGGCATCAAGTCCCTTAATTTTCTCCCCTTCTCCTTGCGGGGAGGGTTACACTCCTCTATCGTGTAACCTTCCGCCCTCATCTTTACCGGGATAAGGACGTAATCTCCGAGGAACACGAACTCGTAATCAGTATTTATGAGATTCCTAGGAAAAAGTCCCAAATCTTTTCGCTTTAGCTTAACACACAACATCAACGTTACTGGGCTTTCTCCGCGAACTTCTTAGCCATTTCGGACGAGTGGCCTCCGAACAGCGAGGCGTTAGGGTCAACGTACTTCTTAGCTACGCTCACCGCTATCGCTGCCTGGGCGAAACCGACCGCTATTAGGGCGAGCTTCGGCGTGCCCTCCTGATAGGCTATGTCCCCAGCGGCGTAAACTCCAGGAAGGTTAGTCTCCATCTTCTCGTTTACTATTATATCCCTGCCCTTCATGTTAACGCCCCACTTCGGGATGTTGCCTAAGTCGCCCTTGAAACCTATGCTTATTATGATGGCATCTACGTCCAACACCTTCTCATCCTTGGTCCTGTTATCGAATATAACTGCCTGAGTTACCCTTGAGCCGTCACCTTTCACTTCCTTGAGCTCGTGCCACGTGTAAACCGTCGCGACCTTGTAGAGTTCCTTCACGCTCCTCTCGTGAGCCCTGAACTGATCCCTTCTGTGAATTAGCGTAACGCTCTTAGCTACTGAGGCCAACGTTATGGCCCAATCCACAGCGGAGTCGCCGCCTCCTACAACGAGAACCCTCTTGTTCTCAAAGTCCTTTTTCCTCCTAACCGTGTAGTAAACTCCCTTATTCTCGTACTCTACCTCTCCCTTGGCGCCCAGCCTGCTCGGAACCATTCGTCCTATCCCTGCGGCTATCAATATAGTCTTGGCCTTGAATTGGTTGCCCTTGTCGGTCTTTACTACCCACATGTTGTCTTGTGTCCTTTCAATCATGTCGGCCCATTCTCTCTGCCTGATGCTCGGTCCGAACATCTTCGCCTGCTCGACCAGCCTTTGCGCTAACTCGTACGCTTGTATTCCAGGGAACCCTCCCACATCATAGACCATCTTCTCAGGGTATAGGGTCACCAATTGGCCTCCTAGCTCGTCCTGAACGTCGATGAGCAATGCCTTCATGTCCCTTAGGCCAGCGTAGAACGTTCCGAAGAGTCCCACCGGACCTCCGCCGATCACGATCATGTCATACTCCGTCATAACGACCGCAGGCTATTTGGTTTAAGTCGATTTAAATACTTTAGAGAACTGCGGTAAGGAAACGTGAACCTTCTGACAGCGCTCTTAGTGCTCTTATTATTGCTGTCGTTCCCGATCCTACTAGCGACCTGGCTACATTACTATAGGAAGATCATTGCGGCCGGCGTGGAATATCCAGGCCCTAACCCTCATTCGCTGACCGTGGTTTTGAAGCCTAAAGATAGAGTAACAATAGAGACCGAAGGGAAAGTCACGGTTATAGTTGAAGGGCTGAACGCCTGGCTTGTAGCCAGAAGGAACGAAGGGCCTCCGAGAAGGGTGTACAAGATCGCCCTGTTCAGCGACGTCAAGTATCTAGAAATGACTAACCCGAGTACTGTGTTCGCGATCACAGTAAGGGTGTTGTGCGAAAGGGAATGCCAAACCTTTAACTCCAGAGATAAGGAGTTAGAGCGGACTTGAGGGTTTTCGTCGCGGCGAAGCGGAGCCCTGAGGCGGAGGAGTACGCTAGGAAGATCGTAGAAGAGTCGGGCTCACTGGGAATAGAAACGGTTTCAAGGCCAGAGGACGCCGATGCTATAATAGTGGCTGGGGGCGACGGAACGCTCCTGAAGTACGTTAAGTATGGCATACCCGTGCTAGGAATAAAGTTCGGCAGAAGGTCGAAGTTGCTTGAGGTGGAACCGGAGGAGGGCGAGCATGCGTTACGAAGACTGATTAAAGGGGACTACGTGATCGATGAGTACCCTTTACTTGAGGTCGAAATGCGTGGAGAGAAGTTCTTGGCGTTTAATGAGGTAGCACTTATCTTTGACGGCTCAGAGACTATAGTGGCCAGTGTGAGCTTTGAGGGGGAGACGATAACGTTCGAAGGCGATGGCGTGATAATAGCGACGCCCCAGGGCAGTTGGGCTTGGGGGTTCTCGGCCACTGGAGTGGTTGTACACAAAAATGTGGACAGCATGGAGCTCATCCTTATGAACCCCCTTTCTCCCTTGGGCCTTAAGGCAGTTATCCTCCCTCCAGTGGAACTCGCTGTAAGGTTGGAGGATAAAGGAAGGGATCAGAAGTCTAAAGTAGTGGCAGACGGCGAGATCTTAGGCTATTTTAGCAGGGCGGGCGAGGGTTTTAAGGTAAGGAAAAGTGAGAAAAGGGCGAAGCTCATCAGGTTCGGACAACCGATCAGGATGCTCAGGGTGTGGAGATAGTAATAGCATTATTTTCGACACTGCCGGCTTCCTGGCAGGCCTCGAGGGCCTTTTCGAAAGGGTTTACACCACTCCCTTAGTTTTGAGCGAGGTTAAGGACAGTAATTCAAGGTTCAACCTGGAGCTCGCGATTTCTGGGGGCAAGATAATTGTGATTGAACCTTCCAAGTCGGCGTTAGCTAGGGTGAGACGGGAGTCCGAGGCGTTAGGCGAGTTAGGGCTATCCGACGCTGACCTCAGCGTTGCCGCTTTAGCGCTAGATCTAAGCAGACCTTTCGTTTTCACCGACGACTTAGCACTACAGAATTTGCTTGCAAGCCTAGGGATACGGTATGGGTCAGTTAAGCTAGGCGTTAGACTGACGAAGGTTAAGAGGATCATTTACGTCTGTCCCTCCTGCGGTAGGACTTACTCCTCGCCCGGTCTTTGCTACTTCTGCGGTAACAGGCTGCTCAGAAGACCCGTTACCTAAGGGAATCGCAGCCTAAGGAGAACTATAATTTAATTGAACAAACGATGAAACTCTCGTGGATTACTTAACCGAATATCAGGCTTCCCTCACCGACCCTGAGTCGTTTTGGTCCAGGTGGGCGGATAAACTGGTTTGGGACAGACGCTGGACTAGGGCATACAACCCTCAGGGACCCCTGGCCAAATGGTTCGAAGGGGGCAGAACTAACATAGCCTTCAACTCCGCCAGGAGCGAGAGTTCAGCCCTCGTCTGGTACTCCGAGACCGGGGAAAGGTTGGAGCTCAAAGGAAGGGACTTGAGGCTAGGGATCGTAGGAGCTGCGTGTAAACTGAAGGAACTCGGCGTCGGGAAAGGGGACAGGGTGGCCATCTACGGACCCAACGCGATCCAAACCCTCTTATATATGCTTGGATCCGCCTGGATAGGGGCGGTTTACAGCGTTATCTTCGCGGGCCTAGGCGAGGACGCCGTGAAGGCCAGGCTTGACAGGCTGAAGCCAAAAGTGTTGGTTAAGGCGAGGTGGACGGAGCGAAAAGGAAGACGGATTCCTCTGTACTTCTCCGGCGATATAGAGTGCAGGACCCTGAATGACGAGGAAGAAGTGAGGGATCTGATCGAGCTTGGGGAATCATGCCACCTCGAGTATGAGGCCGTCGAGGCTAACGAGCCCCTGAAGGTTTTCTTCACTTCAGGAACTACTGGAGTTCCTAAAGGCATAGTGCTCCCCCATGGGGCCTGGATGGTAGGGGACTACGAGGTGTTCGATTACCTTTTCGGCCTAAAGGATGGGGACGTGGTCTTCACCACGGCTGACGTGGGTTGGATAACGTTCTCGAGGATAATGTACGGAACCCTGCTGCACGGAGGGAAGTTAGTGTTCATGGAAGGAGCTCCAGATTACCCTAGCCCCAACAAGATCCAGGAGATCGCGGAACGAGAACACGCCAGGGTGTTCTTCACCTCGCCCACTCTGATCAGGCTGTTCAGAAGGCTCGGCGCCGACCTCCCGAGGACAGAGTTCCTGGCAGCGGCGGGGGAGATATTCGACGAATCCTCATGGAATTACTCCCTGAGGTTCGCAGAGAAGGTCACCGACGTTTACGGTCAGACCGAGCTCGGCTACGTGATCGGCACCCCGTACTCTTTGGACGGCGTGGAGGCGAAGCCCGGTTACGCAGGAGTCCCCTTGCCTGGGGCTGAGCTGGCGGTCCTGGACGACGAGGGCAAACCGACTGATGGTATCGGGAACTTGGTCTCAGTAAGGCCTTTCCCAACTCAGTTCATAGGCGTCCTAAACGACGAGGTAAAGTTCAAGCAGTACTTCGTAAGGTTCGGATATCACGAGACTGGAGACCTAGCTGTGAGGGAAGGCCTTCACTTCAAGATGATGGGGAGAAACGACGACATGATAAAAATCTCGGGACACAGGATAACGAGCGGCGAGGTCGAGGCCGTAGTCTCCGAGGTCAAAGGCGTTACTGAGGCTGCCGCTGTAGGGGTACCCGACGAAATAAAGGGCAACAAGCTCGTTATATTCTACGTGGGCGACGCTACCGAGGACGAAATAAGGAGGATAGTGAGGGAAAAGCTAGGGCCGATATACGTCGTCGACGACGTCATCAGGGTTAAGAAGCTCCCTAGATCGAGGAGTGGAAAAATAGTGAGGAGCGTTCTGAGGAAGATCTTAACGGGGGAACCCTTCGATCCCACCGTTGTCGATGATCCTTCCGACTTGAGGGAGATCGAGTATGTCGTTCGCGGAAAGCTTCAGGGATCTGGTTCCGGTCACTAAGAAGTTCGTATACTTGAACCACGCCGCCGTCTCCCCAACGCCTCTTCCCGTCCTCGAAGCCGCTCAGGCTTACCTCAGGGAAGTCGCCAGTGAAGGAATAATAGCTGTCAACAGATACGAAGCTGACGACTTCAAGGGCTTAAGGGAGAAACTAGCCAACCTCCTCAACGTCTCCTGGGAGGAGATCTCCTTCGTGCCCAACACCTCTTACGGTGTTAACGTTATCGCTCACGGCCTGGACTTAGGCCCCGGTGACAACGTAGTTACGGATTCCCTTGAGTTCCCAGCGGTGCCTCAACCCTTTTATAAACTTAAGAAAAGGGGCGTCGAGGTGAGGCTGGTAAGACCTAACCTGAACAGCTTCGAGGACGACGTGCTTTCCGCAGTTGACGGAAGAACGAGGCTTGTAGCGATAAGTCACGTCAGCTTCAACACCGGTATCAGGGTGGACTATGAGAGAATAGCCAGGGAGGCGCACTCGATGGGGGCTTACGTCTTCCTCGACGTGATTCAAAGTGCTGGGGCAGTCAAGGTAGACCTGAAGCACGTCGATTTCGCTGCAGCCGGGGGATATAAGTGGCTCATGGCGCCTCAGGGCTCGGGGTTTCTTTACGTTAAGAAAGGGCTGATAGAGGATCCACCGTTTTACGGCTGGAGAAGTTCGAAGTACTGGCTTGAGTTTAATGCGGAGAAGTTCGAGGTAGATAAAGGCCCAAGGAGGTTCGAGATCGGTACGATTGACGTGGCCGCCAATTTGGCCTTAGCGAAGTCCGCCGAGATCCTGGCGAATCACATGGAGGAAGTGAGCTCGAGGGTTCTAGAGCTCTCGGGATATACAATAAGGAGGTTAAGTGAGGAAGGTTTCGAGGTGGTCACGCCTACTGAGAAAAGGGCGGGCATAGTTATCTTTAAGGTGAAGGACCCTCAGAGGGTGGTTAAGGAGCTTCAGGCTAAAGGCATCTTAGCCTCGGCGAGAGGTCAGGGAATTAGGGTATCCACCCACTTCTATAATACCAAGGACGAAATAGAAAAATTAATATCAATCCTTAGACACTCTAACGGCTGAGAAATACGCCTGTTCAAGGATTTCTAAGATCCTGATGAGGCTCGCCTTTATCATATCGAGATCGATAGCGTCTAAATTATCTAGAAGCCTTTCAACGTCCTTTATCTCGTCATACAACGTCCCTGAAATCAGGCCTCTCGAGAAGAGGGTTTCCGCGATAGAGCTTCCGACCTGGGACTTAACATACTCGTAAAGTGACTTTACGTCGTCCCTTATCAGATCGTTAACTTCGCTGGAAAGGGCCCACCTCTCAACGTTCTTATAAAGCTTCCAAAACTCGTCACTCATTTTTCCTGGTTATGACCAATAGTCCGATCGCGATGATAAAAGAGTACTTCGGTTACTTCGCCGATAGGCTAAGGAATAAGAAGGCGACTTTCGTCCTCGTAATAGCGACCACCGACGTCAGCCTTATCCCTGGAATAACGATAGCGGGCGCGTCCCCAGAATTCACCCACTTCACCCCAGCTGCTGACGCCGAATTCCTCGTGACCGGGCGAGTTTACTCTATGAACAGCATTCCGGTGTCCCCTACTGGTCTGCCTAGCCCCGTGGTGCTCGCCAGAGCAGCCAACGAGCTCCTCAACTTCCCCGTCCTAGTGGCCGACGCGGGTAGTAGAGTGAAGCCGAGAATACCTCTCATAGACCTAGGGGGAGAGCCAGGGAAAGACATTAGGGTTGGAGCGGTCAGGAAGGAGGTTGCGGAGGAAGTCTTACGTAGGTCAGAACTTTTGGGGAAAGAGCTGAGCAAAGAAACCGACCTCCTTCTAATAGGGGAGTCGGTCCCAGGAGGAACCACGACCGCCATGGCGTTGCTTCAGGCGTTGGGCTACGACGCTTTAGGAAAGACGAGCTCCGCGTCTCCAGACAATCCGAAAGACTTGAAGGTCAGGATAGTCAACGAGGCCTTAAGGAACCTGGGGAACGTCAGTTCACCCTTAGAGGTCGCCGCCAAGGTCTCAGATCCTATGTTAATTGCGGTGGCCGGCCTTGTCAACGGGTTCCGCAAGGACGTGCTCCTTTGCGGCGGCACGCAGATGATAGCTGCGGCCGCTTTAATAAAAGCCATGTACGGAAACGAAGCGCTATCCAGGATAGCAATCGGTACGACTCGATGGGTGGTCGAGGATCCTACCGCTGACGCCCTGGGGTTAGCGAAACAAGTGGGGGTCAGAGTGCTTTCAGCCCAGCTAGAGTTCTCCAAATCGAGATACGAGGGCTTGAGGATGTACGATAAGTATTACGTCAAGGAAGGCGTGGGGGCCGGAGGGCTAGCCGTGACCGCCATGGCGAACGGTTACGATAAGGACGTCATATTAGCTAAGACGGAGGAAATATATTCGGGATTGGTGAATAGGGCCTAGAGTAGTTTTAGTTAGGTCGTCATCTATGGTATCTGAATTCCTTACTACCCGGGAGAAAATATTCTTCCTTCTGGAAGAGACGGACAAACCCCTAACGGCTAGACAGATCAAAGAGATACTGCATCTCGACTCCGAAAAGGACGTTTACGAGCACTTGAGGCACGTGGCCCTAAGCGCCAAGAGAAAAGGGTATAAGTTAGTTGTCCAATATCCTGTGTGCTCTAACTGTGGCTTCATGTTCGATGACAAGCTCACTAAGCCCTCCAGGTGTCCCAGATGCGGGAGCACGAAAATAGCGCCTCCAAGGTTCCTGATAAGAAGGTCGTCTTTGTAGACATGGGAGAGACGATAGTCTCGTTCAACCCTAAATTCTGGCAACCCATTTACTGGACGCTGAGGGAACTGAGGTACGACGTCACGGAGAGGACCGTTTATAGGGCCGTTATGAGGGTGTTAGGGGAGGACCATCACCCTGACCCGTTTATCGCAGGACTCTCAAAGCTCGATATAAGGAAGGTCTTGGTGAGCTTAGGGATAGTTCCAAGACGTGACCTGGTGAGCCACCTGGAAAGCAAAAGGCTGTTGGCAAACGAGTGGACTATGTTCGAGGACGCCAGGAGGTTCCTTGAGGAGAAGAAAAAGAAGGGTTACGACATAATCATGGTGACGAACTCCACTCCCGACCTAAAGGAAATAAGGGAGAGCTTGAACCTCGATAATTACATTACGGGCTACGTCGCTTCCTATGAAGTCGGAGTGCTTAAGCCACATCCCAGGATATTCAGGGTGGCCGTAGATAGGTACGGTTATCCTGAGTACCACGTGGGCGACGTTTACGAGATCGACTTCATTGGGGCGAAAAGGGCTGGAATAAGGGGGATAGTTTTAGACAGGTTCTCCTTTTATGATGACCTTAAGGGTGTAGAAAGGGTGAGAAGCCTATTGGAACTGTTGTAACGTCGAAAAAGTCGCTTGAGATCGAGATGTCAAAAGCCCCGCCGTTCCCTTCGCCTAAAATAGACCTGGAACAGTACGTCACCCCGCCCGAACTAGCCTCAGCCGTGTTATGGAATGCCTATCTTTCGGGTCACATAAACGGGAAAATCGTAGCTGATTTCGGGTGCGGTACTGGTATCTTCTGCCGAGGGGCGGAGCTGTTAGGGGCGGAGGAGTGCCTGTGTCTGGAGTTGGATTACGACGCGCTTATGACGGCCAGAGGCTACTTAGAGCGGGCGGAAGCCCTTAATGCCGACGTAATTTCTTCCCCTCTCAGAATCGTAGACGTTATAGTCATGAACCCGCCCTTCGGAACCCAAAGAAAGGGAATAGATAAGGAATTCTTGCTGGAAGCCTTCAGGTTGGCGAGGATAGCCGTTTATTCTATCCACCTCAGCTCTTCTAGCACCATAAGACTCTTTTCTAAGTTAGCACGAGAGTTCGGGTTCACGGCAGAGATCGTTACGGTTAATTACAGGATGAGGAGGGAATACGCTTGGCACAGGAAGAGGTTCCACGAGATGCCGACGAATGTTTATAAATTCGTAAGGGTGATTCCCTAAAGCGTCTCTTCATTTCTGTATATTCTCTCGAGGAGTTCCTTAACTCCGAGACCGTTAGGCTTGTCTAAAACTATATCTGCTACCCTCTTCACCTCATCTAAGGCGTTGGTCACAGCGACTTTAACGTCGGCTATCTCGAACAAGCTAAGGTCGTTCTCGCTGTCACCTACGGCGTAAATTTTACCTTCGAAGTTCAGTTCCTTAAGGGCCCGAAGCACTCCGTTCGCTTTGTTCACCCCTTTTGGTAATATCATTACGTCAGACCTGTTCCTTTCCGCGTGTCCTAAACCCTTCACTGCCTCGAGGACTTCCTTTATTTTCTGGCTGCCCCCATTCACGTAAATTATCACCTCGCCTACGGAGTACTCAATGCCCAGCTGCGATAATTTAGAGAGTATTTTGTCCCTGTCAGCCATCCACTCGTCGGTGCTCAAAAGGACCGTTCTTCCCTGAAAAACCAGCTTCGCTCCGTTTTCTAGGACCCAAACTGTCGGGCGAAGGTTAGGGGCTAGCTCCCTTATGATTTTCTCCTCCCTACCGGAGGCCACTATGAAAACGTGCTTTCTGGAGAACTCATTGACGGCTTCAGAAACGTCTTCTCTGATCCTAAAACCGTCGCTCTCGCAAGCCAACGTCCTGTCGTAGTCTGAAACCACCGCTACCTTAGGAGAATTCATAACCTAATTCCTCTAGAACCTTTCTCATTTTAA
Organism: Sulfolobales archaeon Acd1; assembly: GCA_000389735.1. Taxonomy (GTDB): domain Archaea; phylum Thermoproteota; class Thermoprotei_A; order Sulfolobales; family Sulfolobaceae; genus Acd1. Next base: position 212,978 of record APJY01000001.1, read on the forward strand.
GGGCGTCCCGTTCCAGCTCAGGACTCTCGCATACGAGCGTTATCGACTTTAGTCTCTTGTTCTTAAGGATCGCCTCCGCTAGCGGCCTAAAGGGTGGAGTCTCGTTGTCGATCGGGATGTGCTCATCAACATACTTACCGTTCCTGTACACTAACGATTCGAAATGACTGTTGACGTGTTCCAGGCCTAACTCGTCTATCAGTCTGTTGATTATCTCATCGTAGTTTATTTGACCTCCTTGTCTCGCGAAAGTGTGGGCCCAATCTATGTAGGGAATTACCCTTCTGACATCCTTGCTTATCCTTATTACCTCGTCTATGGTCCCGAAAGCCGTGTCTTTTGCCATAGTCTCGACGCCGAACTTAACGTTATATAACCCTTGGCTTTCCGAAAGCTCCACGACCTCTTTAAGCCCTTCCTTTACCAGCTCATAGCATTCTTCAGGTCCTCTTCTGCCGTAAAAGGCTGCGTGAATGGCTATGGCATCGGCCCCCATCTTTTCGGCCCTTATGGCCGTCTCTAAGAGCCTCTTTTTGGAGGCCTCAATCTTAGCTTCGTCCTCCGAGCACAGGTTTATCGCATAAGGTGCGTGAACTGAAAGCCTCACCCCAAGTTCCGACGCCAGTTTACCTACCTCTTCGGCCATCTCTTCTGACATCTTCACTCCTTGTACGAACTCGACCTCCATGGCATTCAGACCGAGATCCTTAACTACTTTCACTCCTTCCAGGGTGTTCCGTTTGCTCGAGGCGTGTGGGATTCCAGCCGGGCCCAAAAATATCTTAACCATTCCTTACCTGTCACTTTAGCTTTCGAGATACTAAATTTATCAACTCGGGCATTTTGTCCCTAAGGGAAACGATTACTACCTGTATGAACAGATCCTTGTTAAACGCTGACCTATCCGGAACGGTGTTCAGAACTTTTTCCGCCACCTCAGATGCAATCCGCTGAAAGTCTGTCTGGGCGTTGACCACGTTCATAAGTTCCTTGACGTAACTCGATGTTACCAAAAGCACGCTAGTTTCTTCCTTGCCCGTGTCTTCTTGAACCAGCTTAGACAACTCGCTCGCTATTTTATCGCCAGCTGAAGTAACAACCTCAGAAATAACAGGGTCCAAGATCTTTCTCGACTCATCTAGCGAATCTGAGACGAACGCAGCCAGATCTGCAAAGATCGGAACTTTGTTCTCTAATTCCTCTAAAATACTTTTCATAACTATTTCCTCTATAGCGTGTTTCCTGTCTTCTGACAGCGTGAACCCCACCTTAGTTTCGACTTTGACTACTTTCTGTGCGCCGAGCTTACTCGCCATAAACTCCACCAGGGTTTGTGCCCTGATTCCGAAGCTTCTGAACTGCTGTGCAGCGAGCGGGCATAGGGTCACCAACTCGCTGTACTTCTCCGCCATAGCCTTACTCAGTTCCCTCGCTCTATTGCCTAGATTCTTAGCAAGCGCCGCACCGCTGCATCCGTCTATTCTCTTCACTTTGAAACCTCTACTCGTTAACTTCGCGATTATTTCTTGTGCATAATCAGTTGCGAAGCAGGGTACATGTAAGTTGATCTCCTCTTCTTTACCCTCAACAGGCAAGGCCATGGACAGCAGGAACAATTCTATCGGCATCGCGTCGTAATTAAGCTGCTTACGTAGAACTATGTTGGCGGCTTGCTTAACGTAATCGTTCAAAGTCCTGTAATCCTCGGGTGTTAACGTAATTATGAGCTCCGAGTCATTTAACGTTTCGATTACCTCACCTAGCCTCTTCTCCACGAACTCCCTAGATCCAGATATGTAGTCATAGAAACCGGAATCCTTATCCGTATCTATAACTCTCACCTTGACTTTGAGCTTCTCAAGGATGGAGGCGGCCACGTAGGCCTCTTCGACGTTCTCCTGCATCAACGAACCTACCCATAGGACCGTAGTGGAGTCTGGGTTGTGAATAGCGGAGAAGGGTTCTTTCTCGGTTAGCCCTAATGATACATAGGCCTTGGTGGAAACCCCTTTGGCGACCTTAGTCGATAGCTGAACTAGCAAGTATGAGATCGGAATGTTTTCTGGACACACTCTGTCACATAAACCACACTTGTGACAACCAGAAATATCGGCTATTACGGAAAGCGGAATGTCGATCTTTTTGTCGTTTAAGAAGTAGTAGGCCATTGCTCCTTTAACGAAGTCGAACATCCCTTTCGGAGCGTACGGGTTCTTATAAACCACCTTGTACTGCGGACAAACGGTCACGCACATCGCACAGTCGATGCATTGAAAGGCGTAGTCCGTGAAAGTCTCCAGGAAAGCCCTAACGGTCTTATAACCGTCGTTGGGACCGCCTGGAGTGACTGACTTCGCCAGCCCTATGCCGAACCTGAAGGTCAGCGCAAGTTTCTGCCTGTCTGAGATCTCGAAAACTTTCTTCCCGCGCTTTTCGGGCGGTAGAAGCTTGCCTGGATTGAAGAGCTCCTCGGGATCTAACTCTTTCTTGTACTTCGAGATTATATCATATCTATCTACCCCTAACTCTGAGAACGTCTTGCTGGTGACGTTGAGCCTGTTCTTGGCGTATTTATGGGCAAACATTCCAACGGAGAGTAAAGAGCCACCAACCTTCACAAAAGCGTCCATCATTAATGTGTTTTTGGCTAGATCATAAATTAGTTTCTTATCAGTTAAACTTAAAGAAGATATTGTGAATGCGTTAACTAAAAGTACCCTTCTTCTTTCTAGCGCGATATCTAAATCAAATCCGCGGTTTTCCTCTAACACACCCAGAGGACCCAAATTAGATTCAAGCTCCTTAATTAGGTCGGGCAGCTTCTCCATTGGAACTAAACCGTGCTGATGGATTGGGGTTCCGGTCCTTCTCAACGCAGCTATCGCGGCGTGGTTAAAGGTCCACCAGCCTACCCACTTCAGGGGTCTCAGCTCTTTATTGTAGTTCTTCAAAATGCTTTCGAGCCTTCTCCTAACTAGGGCTTCCCTAGTGGCCGGAAACATCACTATTACGTTCCACTCGTCCCTCTGTAGATCCGCCTTGAAACCGTCAATCATGTCGTTTGATATCGAGGGGCCCCTTATCTGAACGTGCCAAAGCGGTAATCCGGTGTCGTAAAACTCCCCGAGTATTTTTAGAACCTCGTCTAGGCTGGGCGAATGAAAGACGAAAGATAAAGTTGGGATCTTGGGTCTCAGCTTTATCCCAGCCTCGACGATTAGCCCTGTCGTTCCCTCGGCCCCGGCGACTTTCGCGAGTTCAGGGCCGCTTACGGTCTCGATCTCTCCCCTGGGGTTTACGAACTTTACGTAAGTCAAATTATCTGATATGAAACCCCACTCGTAAGAGCCTATTCCTAACGCGTCACCTGCTATACCGCCCCCCACTGAAGAGTCATACGAACTGGGGAACGTTCTCAAAGACAATTTATATTGGTCAGCCTCCACGTCTATTTCCTTCCAGGTAGCCCCAGGCTGGACCACAGCGACGCTCTGATCCCTCGCTATCGTGATCTGCCTCATCATGGAGAAGTCTACGGTTATCCCGCCTTCGGTAGGAATCGCGTTGCCGTATCTGTTTGTTCCTCGGCCGTAAGGTACTAGGGGGATCTTGTATTTGGTGGCTATTTTCACCAGCTCGACGACTTCCTCAACGGTTTTCGGATAGATTACCGCATCCGGAACTATGTTAATATCCAAGCCGGCAACTACCAATTCGGGAACGAAACCCATGTCGGACGAATGCGAAAGCCGTTCGAGCAATGACTCCGAATACCTATCGCCAAACAGGCTTTCCAGTTCCCTTGAAGCCTCACGGGGTAACGGCATATAAACGCCTGTGACCCCTAATGTCGGACGCCCTAATAAACAATTAAAGTTCTTAGCTATGCATCGAAGGGATCAACCTGTAATATGCGGACAGCCTATATGAAATCATTTCTAATCATCAAGATGAAATCTAAATCGTGGATCGCCATCTATCGAATAAAAGATCGTTCTGGATTCAAAAAGAACGAAGTTTATACGTTAAGTTCAGCCATAAAGTTCTATTTATCCGAAGACAATAACTCGACTAATTTCTCATAATACTCTTTCGGTTGTTCCTTTCTAGGAATGAAATCTCTATAAACGTCAGGATAACCCGAACCCCAGGTGGGTATTATGTGTATATGGAGGTGAAAGATCACTTGACCTGCGGAGGCGCCCACGTTAGTCAGTATCCTCACACCGTCGGCGCCCAACTTTTGCATTATTCTATTGGCCAGCTTTTTAGTTATTAGAGCTAGATAGGTTATTTCGTCCTCTTTCGCGTTTAAATAATCTGAGTAATGAGCTCTCGGCATAACTAAGGTATGCCCGGGCGAGACTGGGAATTTATCTAAAATAGCTACAGCTTTTTCGTCTTCATAAACCATGTATCCATCTAATTTTCTTGAAATTATACCACAAAATATACAGTTCTCGTGCATCTCGTACGTGTTTTTTTCTTTGCCACCCGTTTATAAGAGTGTCAATGTACGACTTGGCGTATACAGCTCTCGAGCTCTTCCTGATATCCTTCGTCAGCAACCTAGTCCCGTTCGGCGGAGCACCTTACACGTTGATAGGAAGTTTAAAGGTTCCTGAGCTCGGGCTTCCTGCAGTAATCGTCACCACGGCATTAGGAGCCGCGTTGGCCAAAGTTCCTCTATATTATTTCGGCTTAGAACTCTCGTTTTTATTAAAGAAGAACAGGAACTACCATTTCTTCCAGAACTGGGTAAAGCACAGATCCTTCCTTGTGGCCCTCTTCGTCACCGCCTTCCTACCAGGCCTTCCCTTAGACGATTACCTTTACATCTGGGCAGGCAGTTTAAAATACAAAATTCTAAAAATGTTAGGGGTGACTTTACTTTCTAAGCTTGTTAAAAGTATCGTAGAGATTCCCATTGAATACTACTCGTTGTCCTTCGTCTCAAGCACGCTCCACATCGACGTTTTCAACAACGCGTTATTACAAGTGGGCTTGGTACTAACCTTCGTCGTCTTGGGCGTTATCTTGTTCCTGGTGGATTGGGAAAGCCTAATATCCAGGACTAAATCGATCCTGTCATGGGCGTTAAGGTCTTCGAAGCAAGGAAGTTCTCGGTTTACGTAGAGAAGTTCCAACTCCCCAACGGGAAAGTTAAGGAGACCGCTTACGTGGCCCATAAGGGTTCGGTCGTCATCGCTCCTTTCCTGTCGAGTAACGAGCTGATAATGGTAAGACAATACAGGCCAATCGCAGGGAAGTGGCTCTTAGAGTTCCCGGCCGGCACGATTGAGGGAAACGAGCCCCCAGAAGTTACCGCGATGAGGGAGCTGGAGGAGGAAACAGGATATCGGGCTGGGAAACTGAAACACTTGTTCTCCTTTTACGTCTCTCCAGGCGTCACTAACGAGAAAATGCACGCGTTTGTGGCCGCCGACCTAGAGAGAACTGAGCAGAAACTGGAGGACTACGAGGTTATCGAGGTGAAGACCGTGAGTCTCGACGACGTCGTTTCGATGGCCTCTGCAGGAGAAATAGAGGACGGGAAGTCCCTCACTCTGGCCTTGTATTTAGCCCTTAACCGACACAAACTGCAAGACCTTCTTTAGCGATATCGACTATTCATTTCATAAACTACAGGCAATGTCGCTCTATTTCTAGTTTGTCCTATTTGCCGGAATCCAGAACGAGATATAGCAACTGCTCGAACGTTAGAAGCTTCGGAAGGTAATCCATCTCTTGCGATCCTTTTAACGAGCTCAGCACGCTCGACAGGATGATCTCTCCGTCCTTTACAGGCCCCATAGCTATCCTTTCCGTATAGTTCATGAAGCTCTCCCACGACGATGTGACGACCAGGAAAGCTATGGGAACTACTCTGATCTCCAGAGCGTCGAGATATTTATATTCCTTCAGCGACTTCAAGATGGGCTCATAGCCGCTCACTATCTCCCTGCTGATGCCGAGTCTGTTCAATTTCTTGTTTATTCGTGATTTGAGGTTCTTGATCGTCTTTTCTAGCCTGCTCAGCGGAACCGCATAAGGGTGGACGTAAATCTCGACCCCCTCTCCTCCCTTCATCCTGTCCAAGTATAGGAGGGCATAAAGGCTGGACTTAAGCTGGGACTCGCTAGCGATCCTGACTGCCTTTCCGTCGTTACTGTTCTGTTCGACTGCTAAAAGGAACCTGAATATTGTGGTGACATAATAGGCCTTGTCTTCGTTCTCTATAATCATAGGTGACTTGACGCTCTCCGGCTGTTCTCTATAGACGAGAACCGAGTTGCCCAGCTCGAACTTGTCCTCCAGCAACTCGTCCAGATCGAACTGACCCTCTAGTTCAGCGCTCAGTTCCCCAAGCTCGTTAAACAACTTCACCTTGGGAGGCCTCTGGCTGTAGTCCACGAGTACCTGCCCAAGGGGGAAGCCGTCGTCCTTTCGGATAACTGTCGCGCTAACCAAATCCGGAAGGTATCTGGTGACGCCGACTACGGTTTGAACTTTTCCGGTTTTGCTTCCCGAAAAGACTGCGACATGTTTAGATGCTATTAACGCTAGCTTTTCCCTATCGAACCACGGGTCTCCCAGAAGAAGGTAACCGACCTCCTGCATGTCTGAATCGTTCCCGAAGAAGTACTGTAAGTCGTCATTCCCTAAATCGACCACTTTCTCTATCATCTGTTCTACCTGAGATTCGATGTCAGGGCTCGGGAAAAGTACATATCTTTTCCCATCTAAAAGCCTTACATGCACTCCATTATCCTCTAAAGATATTTCTAGAAGCTCCTTAGAATTTTTGTACACTTTTACTAGAGGTTTATCGCTGTATGATAGAACCCTTATGGTCAAGCCCTTCACGTTTTTTATGCCTTCAAAGGATAAAAGCTAATCAGGACTTGAGGGTTTTCCTCACGGGCGAGCCTGGAGTAGGGAAGACCACGGCCTTCCTGAAGATCGTGAACGAGCTGAGAGTTAAAGGCCTGAGGATCGGAGGCTTCTACTGCCCCGAGGTGAGGGAAGGCGGGATAAGGGTTGGGTTCAAGATCGTCGATTTGGAAACGCAGAAATGGAAGTGGTTGGCCAGAATCAGTCCGAGGACCGAAATAAAGGTAGGTAAATATTACGTACAGCCCGAGGCTCAGGAAATCGTGGATCTCGTGGCCGAGAACTTGAACGAGTACTCGCTAATCGCCATAGACGAGATAGGTCCCATGGAGCTCGCGTTGCCGGCGATAAGGGATTTCATAAATAGGGCGCTTACGCTTAACAAGGACGTTCTAGCGGTCGTGCATAGGAAGGTAAGGCTCAAGGGTGATTACGTGTTCGTAGTGACGCCTGAGAATCGCGACGAAATACCGAAGAAGGTAGTCGAGCTCTTCATCACCAAACCTTTGTGAGTCTTTAATTAGATTTTAATTCAAATTCATACAACCGTTATGCCCCTAAATTTCTCCGTCGAGGAGTTAAAGAAGGAGCTTTACGACAAGGACTGGAACAAGATAGGGGAAGAGATAGTCAAGTGGATCAAGAACTACGTTGAGGAAAACGGACTTCAGGGAGCCGTGGTCGGGGTCAGCGGCGGCGTGGACTCGGCGACGACGGCCTTCCTCGTTTCCAAAGCCCTCAAGAACTACTACTTCCTAATCCTACCGTCCGACTCGACCCCCCAGAGGGACATCCAGGACGCGTTGAAAGTGGTGAAGCTGTTGAACGCTGAGGACCGGTACTCGATGATAAGCGTGGACGACGTTGTTTCTATCATTAGAGATAAAGTCGGAACGGACGACAAGAGGGTTATCGGTAACGTGAAGGCCAGGATTAGGATGGTCTACCTTTACGCTTTCGCCCAGAAGTTCAACTACTTGGTCGTTGGAACAGGGGACAAAAGCGAGCTATTGTTAGGTTACTTCACAAAATACGGCGATGGCGGTGTCGACATACTTCCCATCGGGGACCTCTACAAGACCCAAGTGAGGTTGCTGGCTAAGGCCTTAGGAGTTCCGAAGGAGATCTACGAGAAACCCAGTTCTCCGGCGCTTTGGACGGGCCAGACAGCCGAAGAGGAACTCGGCTTCAAGTACGAAGTAGCCGACCTGGTGCTCTACGCTATGTATGAGAAGGGCCTATCCGAGGCGGAGGTCACGAGACTCCTGGGGATCGAAAAATCCGTAGTAGAGAGAATTAAGCAATTAGTTAGAATAAATTCGCACAAAAGAAACTTACCTCCTATATTTAAATTGAACAAATAGATTTAATACAATTAAAGCTAAACTCAATGAAATTATTCTCATTAAAGCCGGTTTTAAACTTATTAAAAACTGTTTTTAACGAGAATTAAATGAGTGATAGTTAAGTAGAACTAACGCAAAGCTCCAAATGATGCCGATCCTGAAGCTCGAAGAGATGCTCAACTCCGAGGGACAGAGCACAAGAATTCAAATTTTAAAACTATTATTAGAGAAACCGAGGACTCCGTACGAGATCTCGAAGCTTACCGGATTGAACTATTCGACCGTGAGGTATCACCTCGACCTAATGCAGAGGTTCGGTCTTGTAAAGGCGAACAAGAACGGGAAAATACTATACACAATAACTAAAGATGGAGTGAACCTAATAATTGAGAGAGAAGTTTAAAATCGGTAACTCGTGTTAATGTTTTTAATGATTTGTAGTTCTAAAGAAGTGCCTGAGCTTAGAGGTTCAATCTTCTTGGTTCCTAACTGTGACACTCAATACGTCCTTTCGAAAATAAAAGAAATCAAGGAGAGGGCTTCCTCTACTGGGAGGATCCATATACTCAGGATCTTTGAGACCAATTATTTCAGGTTCGAAGTCCTGTTCCTTCAGGATGGGAGCCCGTTGATTTCAATATCAACGGTCAGGGGGACTAACAACATCAACCTGAGGTCGGTCGACATGATTAAGGAACTTGCGGACGTCAGCTGTTGCTTCTCGTCCAATACGCAAGTACTAGAGAAAGTGAAGTCGTTCTTAGGGGAGCAGAGGGCTATTGAAGCTGAGGTGATGAACTTCGAGGAGAGCGACGTGAGTGTGGAATACAACCCAGAATGCGAGAAAATAGTGTTAAACGAGTACAGGGAGCCCGAGGTTAGGGAAGGCGTGTCTTGGTCTTCCTCGGAGTTGGCCCGCTCGGATCACCTCTTCGTGAAGCTGTTGGGCGGACAAGCTAGATTCATTACGATCTCTACAGAAAGGCCTCAGAACTCGATCAAGTTCTCCTCAGTGGATAGGCTCAAATCGCTCTGCTGTTTCGCGGCCTACGTGTGGAATAAGCTAAATGAATGTAAAGGGCTTTACGAGGCGCTTAAGGAGCTTGAGGCAGCTGCTCCCGTAAGGAAAAGGAGGAAATGAGCGAAAGAGTTAGACCGGTCTACGCGAGAGGCTTCTTCTCCTTTTCAGCTGACGGTAGGGTCAACCAGCTAGTCGTGTTTTATTATTATGACCCAGACGCTTACTACGTCGGCCTCTCTAAAGAGGAGCTGAGCGAGGAGATTAACGTACTTAAGAAGAACATGCAACGGTTCTTAGACGACGAGAAGATCATGATAAACGGAAAGAGGGTGAGAGCCTGGGTAAGGCATGCCAGGATAGGTTTCGTCTCTATCAACTACCCCTTCATTGAGTACGTGATAGACTTCAAGGGCAACCTAGTTAGGGGAGAGAACGTGTATGAGAACGAGTACGAGAACGAAATAACTGAGTATCCCTACGAGGCCATATGGGTCTTTCCGGGGCCGATCACCTCCTATAGACTAGCGGGGAAGGTTAGGGTATTAGAGAACCTCCTCGAGTTAGAAGTACTGCCTGGCACTGAGACGGGTGGCCTCGAATGGATAAGGTTCAAGTTGTAAAGATCCTAGCTCTTCAGGCAACCCAACTAGCTAGAACCAGCATTTACGATTCTTACGTTGACGTGTCCTCAAGGGCCCTTAACGTGCTCTACTTCAACAATTACGCGGTAACCTCTACGACTCCAGACAGAGATTTCTTCGTCGGCACGGAGACTCAGCTCGACCATTTGTTAAATTACGTCTTGGAAAAATACCAGGGGTTCATCGAGTTGACTCTTGTAATTAACTCCCCAGTTAACATAAGCGAGATTCCGGAGAAGTTCAACGGTATAATTAACGTGGTATGCCTTAACTTAGTAGAAGGCTGTGAGCTGTTAGTGCAGCTCGTAAAAAGGACTGGCGGTGTCTTCGTCTTTACTGAAAACTTGGGAATTTTGGAAAAAATTTTGAATTTCTTATTAAATTAAGTCACTTGAGCTCCTGGGCTATCCTCTTTACTAGGAAGTACGTTAGCGGTATGAGAACTATAGCGAACGCTATCGTCAAACCCCACATTATCGTATTAATTATGGAGGTCACGCTGGAGAAGGGCTGTATTATTATCGCTATACCTAGAAGGAGGAAGATCGTGTAAAGGATGAACCTACCGAAGCCCACTAGGTAGCTAAGGTCAGGATGGGTAGATTGTATGCTGTTCATAGCCCTATCAGTTATGGAGAAAGCGGCCAGCAGGACTATTGAACCGATTATAATGTCGTAAAAGAGGTAGGGCGTTACCAGTGGTATCCAATAGATGATTGCTAGATTAACGGCTATCACTATGATGGTGGCTACTAGGCCGAACCTCAGTATGTTGAAAACTACGTCCATGAACGGGTCGCTTAACGTCGTCTTAACCTTAGAGTACATGTAGTCGGTCAGCATGTTCACTAACGTGATACCCAAGGTAAGGAGAACTATAGCGCCGCCCAGTGAAGGCAAGTACTCCGAGATCTTCTGAGTGTAGACAGAAGCAGCTCCTAGATTGAGCACCGAGAAGGCTATCGAGAGCGCTATGATTATTATAATCGCTTTAGTTACACCGATTATGAGATCCTTGGTCTGCTGGATGTGAGGCTCTTGGAATACCCTCAAGTTAAACAAATGCCTTAACGACCTGGCGACTATGTCGGCCACGAAATAGCCAATCAGTATAATTATCAAGAAGACTATCACGCTAGGGATAGCGAATATAATCGTAGTTATTAAGGATCCTAAGGCGCTTACGGTTTCATTCACGAGGTTATTAGATTGGGCGGTCACGGGCCTCGCGTATCCCGCTATCAGCAACGCTGCTAAAATTAGACTAAGTAGCGGAGTAATACTATACGATTTTTTGTACCAGTGAATCCTCATCACCTTCTATAATGTCATATGACCTTTAAAAAGTTTCTGTATCTAGCCTTATTGAATGAGTTTACATTTTATGAATTTATCAATTTTGATATTTTATCCAGTAAGGCCTCATATTTCCTTTTCTTAATTTTTAAGGAGCTGAGAGTCCTCTTGAGTTCCTCAGCCTCTCTAAGCTTACTTACTACATTTTCTGCGGATTTACCGAGGTATCTGCTCTTCAGCCTTCCGTCCTCCCAATACCTTAGGTAATAATACACGTTATTGCCGATCCTCTTGGCTTCGAGATGTCCTTCCGGTAGCAACTTCAGTTTCTCCTCTATTTCAACGATTTTCCGCTGTACTTCCTCCAGCTCCTCCTCTATCTGTTTAACCTTCTCCCAGTACATCATTCGACACCTAACAGCATGTTCTCCTCAAGGACTTTCTTCACCTTCTCTCTATCGGGAACTTCCACGTATTTCCTGATCCCTCCCGCCCGCCCTCTGTTAATCAGTTTAACCTTAACTATCCCGAACATGTCGAGCTCGGAAACGATATCGGAGAACCTCCTGTAGGACAGGGGCTTCTGGCCGTACTTTACGCAGAGGTCACTGTATACCTTATGGGCACTCATCAGGTCCTCGGCTTCGATGACCGCCATAAGGGCGAGCTTGTAATGAAACGGAAGGGCCTTAACGGCCTCGAGCAGCTTCTCCTGTTCGTACTCTATTATCGCCCTATCGACATGGGCCTTGGTTATCCTACCCGTTCCCGAGGCTAGCTGGGCAGCCCTGAAGAGCAAGTTCACCGCCTTCCTCGCGTCCCCGTGCTCCTTCGCTGAAATGGCAGCTATGTAAGCTAGAACCTCGCTGTCGTATGTTCCCTTGTAAAGGCCTATGTCGCTGTACATCTCTAAGATCTTCATGAGTTGCTCGGCGTCATACGGCTTGAATATAATCGTAGGTCCTAAGGACGAGACTATCCTCGGCTCCATATAATCCCTCACGTTGATGTCGTTGCTTATCATAATGGTTGAGATATCAGCGTCTGTTCTGAGGAGCTGGTAAAGGACTATGTCCCCGCCTCTCCTCTTCACTAGAGTGTCGACCTCGTCCAGGTAAACTATCGCCTTCTTCTTGCCTAGGCCTTCCTTTATGGCCTCGACGTACTCTCCTAAGTTAATCCCGTGTTTCGGAACGGGTTTACCCGTCAGTTTCTCCGTGAGCGCGGAGAGAACGGCCTGAGGAGTTCCTCCCACTTCCCTGCAGTTCACGTAGGCTTGAGTAAGCTCAGCGTAGCTTGGATCCTCGGGCTTGATTTCCTCGATTTCGTTGAGTATATATTTAGCAACTAACGTTTTCCCGGTTCCAGTCAGGCCCAAGAAAAGGGTGGAGAACTTCACGTTGTTCTTGACGAAATACCTGATGCTAATCGCGACCTCACGTAATATGTCCTCCCTGAAGGGGATGTCCTTGAAGAACGCCAGCGGGTCCATGAAGACCTTCGGGTTCTTTATAACCTCGCCCCTGCCGCCTAACAGTGCTTCTCTAATCATTGCCTGCGTTTCCGTCGTTTTTGACGATATAGTCAGTTAACCTCGTTACGATCGGTGTTACCGTTGCGGCTGTAACCAACGGTAATCTTGAAGCGTTATTTACCGTATTTTGCACCCGTTTCCTAGAGGCTTTATTCCCTAATAGCACTACGGCATATTTCCTACGTTTCTGCCAGCGTTCATACCCTAATTTTCAACGCTTTGAAAGTATTTCATTCTACTTATGAAATTGTTAATCAAAAGACCTTCGAGTGTTACCCAATCATTACGTAATACACTTCAGGAGAAGAGACACCCCGCGTTTCCTCCGTTTCTTACACCTAATTCCTAATAAATTCTTTATGTGGTTTGTATATTGAAGTAGTAAACATATCGCTTGGAACTCCTGGTACCAGCTGTATCAGAGTTACTTCATTATCGATTTTCGAAGGAAATTAGGAGAGGGAGTCTTTGGGTTAGGGAAAAATACTGCAGGAAACGGGCGAAATGTACTGTAATGCGCTCCAAGGAGTTTGTCACATGGAGTTGATTATGTCGACGAGCGTTTGTGTGTATTCAGTCGTCGTCAAAGCAGGTACGTTCATGAACCTCGCTATGTCCTGAGTAACCTTCTTCTGCCTTATAGCCTCAGCGACGGCTTTCTCTATCAGGTCGGCAGCCTCGTTCCATCCCATGAACCTAAGCATTAGTTCTCCGCCTTTAATTATGCCAGTTGGGTTCGCCACGTTCTTTCCGGCATACTTAGGGGCGGTGCCGTGAATGGCCTCGAACATTCCTCCCGAATCTCCCACGTTAGCTCCACCCAGCATGCCTATGTTTCCTACCAAGGCTCCCGCAGCGTCAGAGATGTAGTCCCCGTTAAGGTTGGGGGCTAGGATTATGTCATACTCGGCGGGCCTGGTGATTATTTGTTGGAACATGTTATCGGCCACCCTGTCGTTTAAGACTATCTTGTTCTCGGGAACCTTACCGCCGTAGACCGTGTTGACCTCCTCCTCCGTAACTACGTAATCCCTGAACTCCTTGAGGGCGGTTTCGTAAGCCCACTCCCTGAAGGCCCCTTCCGTGTATTTCAGGACGTTACCTTTGTGCATGACCGTGATCTTCCGCCTACCGTGCTCTATGGCGTACTTGATGGCCATCCTGGTTATCCTTTGCGTCTTGAACTTGCTCATTACCTTAATCCCTATTCCGGTATCCTCCTCTAACTCGACTCCCAACTCCTCCTTCAGGAACTTCCTTATCTTCTTGGCCTGATCACTGTCGAACGGGTACTCTATGCCCCTGTATAAGTCGTCAGTGTTCTCCCTGAAGATTATCATGTCCACGGCCTCAGGGTTCTTAATCGGGCTCTCTATGCCTGGAACGTACTTCACCGGCCTGATGTTAGCGTAGAGATCCAGCATCATCCTTATCGCGACGTTCACGCTCCTCCAACCCTTCCCTATCGGAGTCTCGAGAGGTCCCTTGAGAACTACCCTATATTTCAGGAGCATCTTTTGAGTTTCCTCGGGGAACCTGTTTCCTGTCAGCTTCTCCCCCTTTTCCCCGGCATAGACTTCCATCCACCTTATTTCCCTATCGCTTCCGTAGGCCTTTTGGACGGCGGTATTGATGACCTTAATGGCGGCGTTCGTTATTTCCGGCCCTATTCCGTCCCCTTCAATGTATAGGATGATCGGCCTCTTTGGCACTATCCACTTACCGTTCTCGAACCTTATGGGCTCCCCGTCTTCAGGCTCTCTATACAGCATTCCACGTTTGAGTTAAGGATAGGAAAATTAGGTTATCGGGCCTAGTCGAAGGAAGCGGAGAAGCCGTCACGATTAACTAAAAGGTTAAGGCTTGACGTCCACTATCATGCCGACCCACTTGCCTTCCTCGTAAAACAGATACTGGACTCCCAGCTTCAGCTTCCTAGAAACGGAACCCCTCTTCAGAGTAACGGGATACTCGAAGTAATACCTGTCCCCATCGCTGATCTTCGTGACTCTTCCGGAGAACTCAACGTCGTAGCCGTACTGGCTCGCCAAGGCCTGGAGCATAACGGTCAGCCGGGTGACTACGTCCTTAAAACTAGAGCTATAAATCGGCTCAAAGGCCAAGGCCATAAGTTCCTTCTTGAGCGCGGATACGCTCTCCCTTTTCGGCGTTTTCTTGTTGTTCCTAGCCTTAGCCCTCACGGAAGGAGTTCTTACCCTTTCGGGATGTATAAAAGGCGTTCGCTGCGGTATTAACCGGGGAGTTAAGTAGCTAACTACTAGAAGTAATCCCCAGCGTTCCTAACCATCGAGACCAGGTTGTCGAACGCCCGCTTGGCGTTTTCCGATTCGAGGTTTCTGGCTGACTCAATGGTCTTCAAGAGCCCCCTGCTCAACAGGTAGTTGTCAAACTCCAAGGTGAGTTCGTAAGCGAGGTACTTCAAATGTAGTTCCACCTCTTTGAGGTAACGCTCTGTAGCACCTGATAACGCGATCGCCCTAAGCGCGTCCTTCCTCTTAACGCCCTTAAGCCAGGGGATGGAGGCCTTGGCCTCCTCAAAGGTCTTACTATCATAAGCAAGGTCGTTTAGGAGCTCCGAAACGTTCAGCCTCAGTTCTTCCCTCCTCTTCTCGGCGAGTTCTCTACCTAGCTCTAATACCCGATCCTCTTCGACTCTCTTTATCTCGCCTAAGTCTATTGGGTTCGAGAACGAACCTCTCATTATTTCCTTCGTCCGCTCGAAGTCCTCTGAAACCAAATCGAAGTTCAGAGGCTTGTTGAGTAGCGTGGCTGACATTTGATAGACGCTCAAGAGGTCGAGGGTTAAGTAAAGGGAGACCAACTCGCTCAACTTAACGTCGGAGGAAAGGACGGCGTCCAGTCTAGGACTAGTGTACTTCTTAGGCCACTTGTCCAGTTTTAAGAGTAGGGGAGGACGGGCGTACGAGATCTCCTGGAAGTAGCCTCCGTTAATCGCCCTATAAGCCTTGATTGCCCGTTCCTTGTCATATCCCAAGGATACTGCGAGCGATATGAAGTCTACCACATCCCTCAATCCGAAAACGGGCATAAAAGCCGATACGAGTTGGTCGAGAAAAACGCTCACTTGGGAATGTAGCCCTTCTCTATGAGGTACTCGGCCACTAATATTCCGCCTCCCGCAGCGCCCCTGACGGTGTTGTGGATCAACGACACTAGCCTGACAGTCCTGTTGTTGACTTGCTTCAGCCTTCCGACCACTACGCTCATTCCTGGCACGTCACCCGCCCACCTGTCGAAGTAGGGCTGAGGCCTGTTATCGAGCTCCGTTATCAGTATGGGCCTAGAAGGAGCGGTGGGCAGCTTCATGTCCTGGGGCTCGCCCTTGAAGTTCGCTAGGGTCTCCTTGACCTTCTCGACCTTAACGTCCTCCTTGAACGTTACGTACATGACCTCATAGTGGCCGTGTATGGTCGCAATCCTGTGGGTAGTAGCGCTCAATGTGAGCTCGTCCATTGTACCGGGGACGTTCCTCTTCACTTCGCTGAGTATCCTGGTGACTTCCTTCACGGTCTTGGCGTCGTAAGCGTCTCCGAGAACCTTAATGTTGTCCACTACGTCCAGCGAGGCGACTCCGGGATAGCCTTCCCCGCTCAGGGATTGCATCGTGGTGATGAAAACGCTGTCGACCCTGAAGTCCCTGTAAATAGGGGCTAACGGTATCGCTATCCCCTGGGCGGTGCACAGCGGGGTGGTGACTATGAAGCCAGACCAGTCCCTCCTTTTCTTTTGCTCGTCGATCAGGGAAGCGGTGTGACCGTTGACCTCAGGGATCATGAGGGGGACGTCTGGGTCAAACCTATGGTCGGGGGAGTTGCTTATTACTGGGAATCCGGCTTTCGCGAACTCCTCCTCAACTGGTCCAGCCGCGCCCTGAGGCAACGGGGAGAAAACGATATCAACGCCAGCTTTCTTGATCTCGTTCACATCGGTGGGCAATACCGGCATGTCGGCCACTTCTTTAGGTACTTGGCCGACTGTCTGCCACCTGACCACCTCGCTATACGCCTTACCTACGGATCCTTTACCGGCTAAGTAGGCTGGCTTAATGTAAGGGTGCTGGCTTAACATCCTCACATATTCGATCCCAACTAGTCCCGTTGCGCCCAAAATTGCAGCCTTGAGAGTTCTCCTCATGACATCAAATCAAACTGACAAAGGAAATATAAGCTTATTTTAACTGTTTAAGCCTTAGGATTTTTCCACTAATTACGATAAAATTCAAAGTCTTGGCTTTAGTACCGCACCCTCAGCCGAGCTCGACACTAAGGAGGCGTACTGGGCTAACAGTCCTGTAGTGTATCTCGGGGGTTTGGGCTTCCAGCTTTCAGCCCTCTTTTTCAGCTCCTGCTCGCTCAACTCAACGTCTATTCTCCCGGCGTCCACGTCTATGTTTATGACGTCGCCGTTCTGGACTAGTGCGATGGGTCCTCCCACCGCCGCTTCAGGCGCCACATGACCCACGCTTATTCCCCTAGTGGCTCCCGAGAACCTGCCGTCCGTGACTAACGCGACCTTCTCTCCGAGCCCCTGCCCGCTTATCGCCGCGGTTACGGCCAACATCTCCCTCATCCCTGGACCTCCCTTGGGGCCCTCGTACCTTATTATCACTACGTCGCCCTCCTTTATCTTCCCCTCCATGACGGCCCTAAACGCCTCCTCCTCGGAGTCGAACACCATGGCCGGTCCCCTGTGCTTTCTGACGGAGGTCGCAGAAACCTTTATCACCGCCCCTTCTGGCGCCAGGGTTCCCTTAAGGATCTTAATCCCTCCGTAGGGTAATCTCGGGTTCTTCGGGTCCTTCACGATATGGTCGTGGGGGACGTTGGGAAGCCTGTACTCCGCCAGCTCCTGGCCTAGGGTTCTCCCGGTTACGGTTAGCGCGTCTAAGTGAAGTAAGCCGGCGTCGGCCAGCTTCTTGAGAACCAGGGGAACCCCGCCCACCTTGTAGAGGTCGTACATCGTGTACTCTCCGCCAGGCTTCATGCTGACTATTTCTGGGGTCTTCTTGCCTATCCTCTCGAAGTCGTCCAGGGTCAGCTTCACTCCGGCTTCGTGGGCTACGGCTAGGAGGTGCAGCACGGCATTCGTTGACCCACCTGAGGCCTGAACCAGGGTTATCGCGTTCTCAAAGGCCTCGAAGGTCATCACGTCCCTGGGCTTTATGCCAAGCTCCATGGCCCTCATAACCGCCCTCCCGGTCTCGTAGGCGTAATTCGTCCTCGAGCCGTCAACTGCCGGGGGCGCGGAGCTTCCTAGGAGGGCCATCCCTAAGGCCTCCGTGGTCATGCCCATGGTGTTCGCCGTGTAAAGCCCTCCACACGTCCCAGCAGTAGGGATGGCGTTGTCCTCCATTAACCTGAGGTCTTCAGCGGTGAGCTTACCCTTACTGTAAGCCCCGACGGCCTCGTAGACGTCCTGGATGGTGATCGGCTTACCCTTGAAGTTGCCCGGGAGGGTAGTGCCGGAGTACATGATGACGGAGGGTATGTTTATCCTAGCCAGAGCCATCAGGAGCCCTGGGGTGGTCTTATCGCATCCCGATATGGCGACTATGCCGTCATAACCGTGGGCATTAACTACCATCTCCACGCTGTTGGCAACCACCTCCCTGCTGACAAGCGAGTACTTCATGCCCTCACTGCCCATAGCTATCCCATCTATGACTAGGGGAATGGCGAAGAGCCTGGGGGTTCCACCCGCTGCCCTAACGCCCTCCTTGGCCACGTTGCCTAAGGCCAGCGTATGTATGTTACAGGGTCCCATCTCCCCCCAAGTCGTCGCTACCCCTACCAGTGGCTTGCTTATGTCTGAGTCGCTTAGGCCCACTGCCTTCAGGAAAGCCCTGTTAGGTGCCTTCTCTATACCTCCGTAAACCAGGTTCGAGCGCGCCTTAAGGTCTTTCATATAAGGCAGAATCCAGGTGGGTCAGCTATAAGCCTTAATCAGCCTGACGTGCATCAGGCATCGATCACCTCAAGACCAATCTTCATCACACTTTAGCGACTATCGTCATCTGGGGGTCCATCACGTCGAACTGCTTCCAGCTGTGCCCGCTGTAGACGTTCAATACAGTTAACCCGAGCCTCTTAAGCTCTCTCACTATCTCGTGTAACGAGTAGAGCCTCTGGCTGAACTCGAACCTATCCACCTCTTTGCCGTTCAGGTAATACGTCCTAATGACTCTGAGCCTAGAGGTTGAAACGTCGAACTCGTTGGCGTCTACTACTAGGTAGGGCGGAATATAGATGTGCCTCACGCTCGGAAGATTATATATTACAAAGTCTCTATTATCAATGTTTATAACGACGAGTTTCCTCGAAGAATCCCTCAAATTCTTTAATATTTCTATGTCATCCTCTTCCGAATAGTAACCCAGGCTGTTGAAGATGTTGATCACTAGGTCGAACTTTCTGTCGCCTATGACGTCCTTTAGCCTCCTCATGTCGCCCTTGAGGAAGGTAACTTTGGGCGACCTGGCCTTAGCGACTTCGAGTAACCGTTCGGAGATGTCCACGCCGACCACGTTATAGCCCAGCTCGCTCAGCGAGTGGCTTATCCTCCCGATACCGCAGGGAACGTCCAGGACGTCCCTACCTGACGAGGTCTTCTTGGCCAAAGAGTCGAGCCACTCGGCCCACTCCTTGCCCTCCTCCCAAACCTTCAGCATCTCGCTGACGTAGAGGTCGGACTCGAAGAACTTCTCTACGCTCTCCGACATGCTTAGTTTTATTCCTCACATCGGTATAAAGCTTGCGAAGAGGTTTGGGGTTTTCTCTTGTCGCTTTAGCCTTGCTGACCCTCACGGCGGGCTCATGGTTCTTCTACACGCTCACGATCCAGGTTGACAATAACGTGCAGATCCTACAGTATAACTTCACGGTAGTGAACGTCACGCCTACGAGCTTGGTTTTCGAGCTGACTACTTATAACTCCTCCAACGGAATGTCGCTCACTTTCGAGAAGGCCGTCCCTCTCAGTGAGCCTGCGCCTTTCCCATATAACGGCTCCGCCTTCGGAGTAAGTAACGTATCTTACGTGGGAAGCGTAGGTAATTACACCATTTACAGAGGGGTGTTTGAGCTCAACGGTCTGAAGGTTCCCGTAACTCTGTACTTCCGGGACGGAATCCTCGTGAATTACACCGGGTCTTACGAAGGCGTTAAGGTTGACGCCCAGTTACAGGCGTCACAGACAGTTCCCACAAATGCCTCGGGACCCGAGCCAGGAGCGTTGATAATAGTCTTGGTCATGGTTGCCGCTATAGCGATAGGAGCCGCAGTTTTGATAAAAATAGGGAAGATCTGAACGCATTATTGCTAAATAGCCCCATCTTTTACGGTTCAGGTAATGCTGTTCCTGAGGACTTCAGACGTAGAGAAAGCCTTGAGACCGGAAATAGCGGTCCAGGCGGTAAGGGAGGCCTTCACCGAGCTGTCCTCAGGTAGGATCAACCAGCCCAAGAGGACGGTAATAATGATTAAGGGCGACTGGTGGGCGGTTATGCAGTCCGCCACGGAGAACGCCTTCGTGGCTAAGGTCGTCAACGTTATCCCGAGGAACGTGGCCAGGAATAAGCCGGCGGTCAACGCCGTAGTGCTCCTGATGGATCCCGTGGACGGTAGTCCGTTGGCGATGATGGAGGGGTCGGTTCTCACGGCCATTAGGACGTCGGCCGCCAGCGTGCTTTCCACTGAAGTTGCCTACGGCAGAAACGTGGGAACTCTGGGGGTGATTGGCGCGGGGACGGAGGCCAGGTACCACCTTAAGATAGCCCTGAAATACCTAAAGATAGGTAAAGTCCTCATAACCGCTAGGAAGAGCCACTACGCGTTGGCCAAGGAGTTCGGCGCCGAACCCACAAACCTGGAGACCCTCCTTAGGCAGTCCGACGTCATTTACGCGACGACCTCCTCCAAGGAGCCGGTGGTTTTGGGCAAGTACCTGAAGGATGACTTCCACGTCTCGAGCATAGGTGCACACACGCCGGACTCCAGGGAGCTCGACGACGAGGCCGTAAAGAGGGCTAAGACCTACCTCGTGGACTCAATGGAGGCCGTCTCCGAGGAGGCGGGGGACTTCATAGAGCCGAAGAAGAAGGGAATACTACCTAGGGTTCTCGAGATAGGGGAAGTCATATCGAAGGGATTAAAGGTGGAGAGACCCAGCGTATTCAAGTCCGTGGGGACGTCGGCTCAAGATAACCTCGCAGCCTATTACGCTTATCGGGAGGCGTTAAGGCTTGGCCTCGGAACCGAGCTTACCTTTCCATAAGACGTTCTCTACTCCTTCCTTCTTGTTCACGTAGAGGGCTAAGAGGAACAGTAGTGACGATAGTCTGTTGAGGTAGCTCTCGTGTTGTCTCTTCGCTACCCCCTCCCTGAGTAGTGCGACGACCCTCCTTTCCGCCCTCCTCGCAACAGCTCTCGCGAGCTGAAGAGTGGCGGAGGCCAAATGACCCCCCGGCATAACGAAGCTCCTTGGGCTCTCCACGTACATCGAGAACTTCTCGATCTCTTCCTCCAACCATTTCGTCCTCTCGATACCGAATCCCATATCGAACCCCGCCAGCTCAGAAGAAATCGTGAACACGTCGTCCTGGATCTTTCTAATGACGTCCGATAAGGAAGAGTAGAGCGAGGAAACGATACCGAGAACGGAGTTAAGCTCGTCCAGATCACCTAACGCTTCCAGAATGGGGTCGTCCTTCCATATTCGTCCTTTCAACGGTAGCTTGGTCTTGCCTTCGTCCCCCGCTCCTGTGTACCAAACGGCCAACTCGATCGACTTTGAATACGCTGATACCCTTACATAAGCGTGTGAGAAAGGACTACATATGGCCCGCTATTACGATATTGGCCTGGAGCGTTTCCTACTCCCTCATAAAGTTGGCCCTTTTGTATATGGGGCCCATCCCATTACTCGAAATCCGCTTACTAGCGGGCGGTCTAGTGCTTACGATTATAGCGAGGGGAATAGTAGCTGGTAAAAAGGAGCTCGTTTCCGCTGTTCTCAACGTCGGGCTATTCCTGATATGTCTGAACTTGGGGGTGGAGCTGTCCTCTAATCCCGCACTGGCAGCTGTGCTGATATATACGCAGCCGGCCTTCCTAATCGCTCTAGGCGCGATTACCGGTGAGTCCGTTTCGTTCCCTAGGGCTTTGGGAACGGCGATTGCGCTCATCGGTGCTGTTATTTCAGCTGGCAGCGTGAACTTCGACCTGGGCGCCTTAGTTTCTTTGGCCGCGGGGTTCCTGTGGGCTTTAGGGACTCTGTATCATCGTAAGTATCTCGCCAACGAGGATCTGATGAAGCTCAACGCGTTTTACTCGTTGGCTTCTTTGGTCATGGACAGCCCGTTGCTGGCCTTAGACCACAGGTTCACGGTGAGCGTGATAGGTATACTTTACGCCGTTCTGGTCGGCTTATTGGCCCAAGCCCTCGGTTTCGTGTCGTGGTTTAAGGGGATCAAGGCCTTGGGTCCATTCGTGACGAGCAGCCTCGGACTGTTAGTTCCTCCGCTCTCCTACGTCTTCACATTCTTAATTTTGGGCGACGTTCCTAGTCTAGCGGAGGTAATCGGATCCGCTTTGGTGGTCGGAGGGGTGGCGTTAGCTAACCTGGAGGGGCTCAGGAAGTATGGTGGATGAGTACGTAATAGAGCTCCTTAGTAAGAAGATTCTCGGGGATCTGGTTTGGAGCCCTAATCCTGGACAAGAAATAAGGAAGTGGAGGGAAGTCTTCGGGGTCTCGCAAGCTCAACTGGGCAAACAGATGGGCGTGCACCAGTCCGTTATAGCCGATTACGAGAGAGGAAGGAGGAAGCCTGGCGTAGATTTCATTAAGAAGATGATAAAAGCCCTGATAGAAATAGACGGGTCTAGGGGCTTTCCAGTAGTCAAGAGCCTCGCTAAGGGCACTACTGGCCTAGGCCCTTACGTCATTTCGGAGGGAGACTTCGCGCCTCCCGTTAGGTTAGACGAGATCGTGAAGGCCTTAGGGTACACGCTCAATGTCAAGATACCTTTATCGCTAATTCACGGCTGGCTGGTTGTAGATAGCGTTAAGGCTATTCTCTATATGGAAGGGGCCGATTACTATCAGCTCCTTTCGAACTCCGTCGGGAGGTTGCTAGTTTTCACAAACGTGAGTAACGGTAGGTCTCCGATGATAGCCTTAAGGGTGGGGGTCACCCTCACGCCGTTAAAGCCCGGAGCGGTCGTAATTCATAGGCTCACGCGCAGCTTTGACCAGCTAGCCCTCCTTCTCGCGATAAGGTCGGATATTCCTATAATTATTTCCACCAAAAAGACGGTAAGCGACCTGATCGAGACGCTCAAGAGCCTTGGCCTTCGGTCAACATGAGTATGGCCTTCGCTACGTCACCCTCAGCCTTTATGAGGGCCTCCCTGGCCTCCGCCTCGCTCTTGCCCGTCTGTTCCGCCACCAGCCTCACGTCCTCCTCCCTGATCTCTACGGTCTGGTTTTGTTGGGCCTTAGCCTGTTCATTATACTTACCCATCACCGTGAAGAACTCCATGTTCTGGACGAAAGTCCTCGTGACCTGAGGGGACTCGAACACTAACGTCTTATCGGGGAGCTCGATTATCACTCTCACCGCGTTAAGCTGCTCGTTCCTAACGCCCATCCTCTCCAGCATTTTGGAGAAGGCTTTCTGGTCTAGTTTCACGAATTTTCTTTTGGCTTTCTAACGCTTAATAGTTTTACACAAAGAACCTCCTGTGCTTTCGATTAAAGTGCTAGGAGGCGGTATGGAGGTAGGCAGGGCCGCCATTGAGGTCCTGGACAGAAACGAAGCTTTGATTCTCGATTACGGCGTGAACTTCGATCAGAACGACAACCCGGTACTCCCCCTTCAGGAGACCCCGAGCCTCATTAAGGGCTTCGTGATCTCTCACGCTCACCTGGATCACGTAGGCGCGCTCCCCCTTTACCAGGTGTCGACCGACATTCCCGTCTACGGGACGGAGATGTCTAGGAATATAGCGGAACTAATGCTAAAGGACTTCCTTAAGCTGTCGGGCGCCAAGCTGCCCTTTGAGTGGGTTGAGGTGAAGAAGGTCATAGATAACTGGAAGCCTAAGAAGCTCTACGAAACCTTTGAGGTCGGCAACTTCAAGGTGGAACTGAGCGACGCTGGCCACATACCTGGAAGCTCCTACGTGAAGGTTTACACCTCGACCAAAACGATCGCTTACACTGGAGATACCAACTTAATCAACACGCCATTAGTTAAGCCTGCCGACGTCGACTCCCTTAGGGATGTAAATGTTTTGGTTATGGAAACGACATACGGTAGGTTCAATCACCCCTCAAGGGAGCAGGTGGAAAGGGATTTCGTGAACACCGCGAGGGAGGTAATAGAAACAGGAGGCACCGTTTTGGTTCCAGCCTTCAGCCTAGCGAGGAGCCAGGAGCTCCTTGCCGTGTTGGCCAAGTACGACTTCGAGTACCCAGTATACTACGACGGTATGGTCAGGGAGATCATGGAGATCATGATGAGGCAGAGGGATTACATAAACGACTGGAGCTCGTTGAAGAAGGCTTACGATGAGTTCAACTACGTCAGCAGCTGGGAGGAAAGGAGCAAGGCGGTGAGGGAGAGGGGAGTGATAGTTTCTAGCGCTGGAATGCTCAAGGGAGGCCCGGCCGTTTGGTACTTCAGGAAGCTCTCATCGAACCCGAAGAACGCGGTCTTTTTGGTGAGCTATCAAGCTGAGAACACGCCGGGGAGGAGGCTCCTCGAGACAGGGAAGTTCGACGAGTATTCCCCAGTACTGAAGGCCAGGCTGGAGCTGTTCGACTTCTCGAGTCACGCGGGTAGGAAGGACTTGAAGAAGATAGTGAAGAGCGCGTCGAACTTAGAGAAGCTCATCCTGGTTCACGGATCCCCCGATAATCTAACGGCCTTCGGCAAGGAGGTAAAGGAGGAGATGGGTGTGGACGTTATTATTCCGCAGAGCGGACAAGAGATTGTCTTATGATAACCCTGCTGATTCACGCCGAGAGGTTCTCCTATCGCGTTAATGAGCCCGCTATTAAGAATCCTGAAGAGCCTAAGGTCCCCGAATTCGAAGGGCAGAACGTTTTGGTCGTCTTCACGACAGTCGAGAAAGGGGACGACGAGAACGTGATAAAGAGGGCGGCAAACGACATTATCGATATCGCCTCCAAGGTCAAGGCTTCGTCGGTCGTGATTTACCCCTACGCTCACCTCTCCGATAACCTGGCTCTCCCCTCGGATGCCGTGAAAGTGCTGGACGAGCTTCACAGGTTAATTTCGGATCGCTTGCAGGCCGTGAGGGCCCCCTTTGGCTGGTACAAAGCCTTCACAATCTCCTGCTACGGCCATCCGTTAAGCGAGCTATCTAGGAGGATAAGGAACGAGCCGGAGTACCAGAAGGCACAGGAGATGAGCGTTTGCGAGAAGTTCGGTTTTCCCGTTTCGCCCTTAGCTACTGCGATTAGAAGGGCGACCTTAGACTGGCTGAGGAAGGTCATTCCTCATGAGACCGAGGCGGAGGGTGATGGGGACGTCGAGGAGGGGATGTTAAGAATAGTATACTCGGAGCCGAAGGGGAGGAAGGTTCCCTGTGTCAACGACAGTACCCTGATATACGTAAGGACTGGATCGAAGCCTGAGGGTTTGCCCGAGGTGTTTAAGGACTCCACCAACGAGATTCCCGTAGTTGTAGCGAAAGAAGGGTACTACGAAATTAACGCGAACGCCTTAATGTACTACTTCATGGTAGAGTCCGCTAAGAAGAGTCCTCCCACTCTCCCTCTGTGGATGAGTCCTATTCAGGTGAGGATTATACCGGTCAAGAGAGACCTGGTGGACAAGGCACTGGAGCTAGCCTCCAAGTTACGAAACTACAGGGTGGACGTTGACGACACCGATGAAGGGTTAGGCAAGAAGATAGCGAGAGCTGGGACCGAGTGGGTTCCCTTCGTGGTGATCTTAGGGGAGAGGGAGGTCGAGACAGGTAACTTAACCGTCAAGATAAGGGAGAGTAACGAGCAAAGGCAGATGACCCTCGAGGAGTTGATGAACCAGCTGAAAGGTAACGAAGCCCTCTCCCCCTCGCCTTTGCCATTAAGGGTGAGCAAAAGGGTCCACAAATGATCGTGGCCGAGGTTCCGCTAAAGGTAACGCTATTCGGAGAGCACGCAGTGGTTTACGGGAGGCCTGCCATAGCGTTCACCATATCTCAGAAAATGCTTGTGAAGGTCGAGGAGTCCGACAGGTTCGAAGTCATATCGAACAACCTGGTCGTTAGGGGGCTCAGGGTCTTACTGGATAGCTACACGGTTTACAGCGAGGAGGCCAAAAGGGTACTTCGCTATGTTGAGGAGGCCTTGAGGTACTTCGGTGCCGAGAGGCCCGTGAGGGTCGAGATCGAGTCGCCCGTCGAACCTTCGGTAGGACTGGGGACTAGCGCGGGCGTTGTGGTAGGCACGGTGGCGGCTTACTCTAGGCTCTTGGGATATAGGTTAAGCAACGAGGAAATAGCCAGGATAGCCCACGAGGTCGAGCTAAGGGTTCAGGGAATAGGCAGTAGGATGGACACCACTACTGAATCGCTCGGAGGGTTCGTGTACTTCAGCGGTGACGGAAGTGTGGAGAAGATAAGTCCGTGCGGCCTATCCTTCTCCGCGGGCTATTTCAGGAGGGTTAGGACTACGGCTGAGACCTTGAGGATAGTTAGGGCGCTAAGGGCCAGGAGGGAGGGACTAATAGATAAGGTGTTCGACATGATAAAGGAGATCACTGACGAGGGCCTGAAGGCGCTTAAGGCATGTGACGAGGACTCCTTGGGCGAGCTGATGTATATGAACCACGCGTTACTGTCTCTCATAGGTGTGAGCACTGCAGTTCAGGACGAGCTGATTGCGAGGGCTAGGGAGTTGGGAGTTAAAGGCTGTAAGTTAAGCGGGGGAGGGGGAGGAGGCCTCACGGTATGCCTGGAGGACGAGAGGGCGAAGAGCCTTCTGAAGGCCTTCGGAGCCAACTTGATAGACGCTAGACCGACCGACACAGGCGTTATAGTCAGGGAAGTATTGACCTGAGCACACTCATCGAGAACGTTACCTCTTAGGGCTTACCGAAATTCATTTAGACGTTAAAATTTCGAAAACGCTTATTCTTTCTTACAGCCATTACGATCTCGTCTTGTGCGGGATTATAGGGGTCGTGTGTCAGGAAGAGTCGAGGCGGATAGCCGAGATAACGGTGAACGCACTCAAGAGGCTGGAGTATAGGGGTTATGATAGCGTAGGAGTGGCCTCGGTGAGCTCCCGAGGGATTGAGGTGAGGAAGGCCAAGGGTAAGGTCGATGACGTGGTTCGAATTAAGAGGATCCCCGAGCTCACAGGCTTCCTCATGATAGGTCATACGAGGTGGGCCACACACGGTCCCCCGAGCGACAAGAATGCTCACCCTCACACGGACTGTAAAGGGGAAGTAGCGGTGGTTCATAACGGCACAATAAAGAACTACAGAGAGCTCAGGGAGGAGCTCGAGTCCTTAGGGCATAAGTTCGTCAGCGAGACCGATACGGAGGTGATCCCTCACCTCATTGAGGAGTTCATGAAAAGGGGCATGGACTCCTTCAGCGCCTTCAAGGCCGCCATAAGGGCTCTGCACGGGAGTTACGCGGTTTTAGCGATCGTAAAGGGTGAAAGGAAGATCTACTTCGCGAAGAAGGACAACCCCTTGGTGATAGGCCTAGGGAACGGGATGAACTTCGTGGCGAGCGATATCCCCGCGTTCCTTGATGAGACCGATAGGGTCATCGTCCTCAAGGACGGGGAGCTGGGCTACGTCACTCCTGAGGAGGTCCACGTGGAGACCCTAGAGGGAAACGTGGTGGACGTAACTAAGCGCACCATAGTAGTCACCTGGAAGTCGGAGAGCGTCACCAAAGGGGGCTACCCCCACTTCATGCTCAAGGAAATCCACGAGTCCCCAGTGGCGGTCGAGGACACGATCAACGGTATGCTGAGCGACATGGAGACGCTTACGGAAGCGGTCAAGGCATTAGCGGAGGCCAGAAGAGTCATAGTTGTCGCCTCGGGGACCAGTTATCACGCAGGGCTTTACTTCCACGAGCTCCTGCTATCCGAAGGTTACAACTCCCTCCCCATAATCGCGTCAGAGTATTACACAGTAAAGGCGAACCCCTCAGACGTCGTGCTGGCGATCAGTCAAAGCGGGGAAACGTTAGACGTCGTGCAGGCGGTTAAGTCCTTCAAGACCAAGGGAGCCAAAGTGATTTCCTTAACCAACGTGATCGGGAGCGCGTTGGCCAGGGAGAGCGACGTAGCCCTATACATGAGGGCTGGGCCCGAAATCGGGGTAGCAGCAACTAAGACCTTCGTCTCACAGTTGGCCTCACTGGCTTTGCTATTTTCCGAACTCACTGGGAGCTTCAAGGAAGAGATCAAGAAGATACGGTCAATCTTGGAGAGAACCATAGAAACTTACGAGGGTATCTCGAAGGAATGGGGCGAGGAGCTGGCGAAGAAAAGCAACGCGTATTACTTAGGCAGGGGTTTAGGACTCCCCCTCGCCATGGAGGGAGCGTTGAAGATTAAGGAGGTTGCCTACGTTCACGCCGAGGCATACCCTGCCGGCGAGAGTAAGCATGGCCCCATAGCTCTGGTCAGTCCCGGCTTTCCAGTCTTTTTCATAAACGTCGACAAGAGTGACCTATTGTTGAACAACCACGCCGAAATGAAGGCGAGGGGCGCGGAGACCTTCGCGATAAGCTCCAACGTCGCTCTGGGAGCCGATCACGAAATCGTTTTGGGCCTCTCCGATTTCCTCTCGACCTTCGCCGTGGCTCCCATAATTCAGCTGGTGAGTTATTACGCGGCCGTAACTAGGGGCTACGATCCCGATAAGCCCAGGAACCTGGCCAAAACGGTGACTGTGGAGTGAGGAAAGGCTTTTCCCTTGGCCGTTCTCGTTACACCTTAATAGTCCTAACGTTGATAGTCGCTCTCAGCCTGTCGTTCGGGATTGCTTCCGCCTATCAATGTTTGCCCCTCTCGGTTCCTCATTCTTCGTTCGATAAAACCTACGCGTTGGAGGGCTTATACAACGTGATTGTCGTTAACGATACTCCTTACTTCGTGCTTCAGGCCGGGAAAAACTTCACGGTGTTCGACTATAACGGGCAAAGCGTAATTTCGGGAATGGGTTTCTTGGGAATTTACCCTTCGTCCATAGGCCTGGTGGTCGGGAGCAAGTACTACTTTTACCTGAACGGACAGCCCATAATGCGGAGTCCGGGCCTTTTCGTGGGTGGAGGGGCTTACAGGGATTACGTTTGGGCTATCCTGAGTAACGGCTCTGTCATGGTCTGGACTCCGAACGGGGGGTACCTAGTGAACGCGTACGGGATCCCTAAGGGCTTACTGTTCTTCAACAACTTCTCGGCCTTCGTCAACGGTACGGTGAGTTATCTCTTCACCACACACGTCAACGCTCCCACCTACCAGGAATACTTCTTCGCGGTAGTCAACACCGGTTTACCAGGAGAGGTAAACCTCACGGAAGCCAAGGTTTATCATATATACGTCAGCTACACTGTACCCGTCTCTTACGGTTTCCTGGAC
The DNA here is from genome assembly GCA_000389735.1 of Sulfolobales archaeon Acd1. Lineage (GTDB taxonomy): Archaea > Thermoproteota > Thermoprotei_A > Sulfolobales > Sulfolobaceae > Acd1. Next base: position 242,393 of record APJY01000001.1, read on the forward strand.
GGAAAACCCTACTTCCTAGGATACAACATCACGACTGACTCCACGATCCTCTACTACAACGGCCAACTCCACACTTTCGAGGGCTTACCTAGGCTGTTGGCCAACTTTACCGTGCCGTTTTACGTGATTCAACAGGGCGGTGATAAGTACTTGACGCTGTTCGCCAACAGCAGCTCCTTCGAGTTCAGCCTCAACGGAACTCTGAGGGTCTTTTATACGTGGAACGAAGTCTACTTCTACGGGATAAGCGGGAACAGGACCTACGTGCTGGAGCCGTTCGGGACGCCTGAAGTCTTCAACGCCTCACAACCCCTGAGCCTAGTCGTTGGTAACAGGAGCTTCGTCCTCACCGCCCTGACGACGAAAGGGTTCAAGGCCTTCGTTAACCTCTCGTGGAACTCTGGCATGGTGCTCCAAACAATATCCCTGAACAACGGTTACTGGACAGTCTACTTGGCTTACCCTGACTATTATCAACGTCTAACTGTGTCCACGAACGGCTCAGGTTACATAAGCGTACCTCCAGAAACGGAAGTGTACCCCAACACCAGATACGATCCTCTCATATTCTGTAGCTTCAAGCTGCCGAACTCTACCGGGTTCATATACAACGTTACATCAACGACTTCAACGAATACGGGCTTTCACGAGGTTCCCTATACGTATTATATTATAGTAGGCGTCGCGGTTATAATTACAGCCTATGCAGGCCTTGTTGCTCTCCGCCGGAAGAGGTGAGGGCCTCCTACCTTACACTCTACACGTCCAGAAGGAGGCGATTAGGATAACGGGAAGGGCCGTAATCAGCTTCCCCATACTGGGCCTAAAGGCAGTGGGAGTTAACGAGTTCGTGGTGGTCGTCAATGAAAGAGCCTCACAGATCGAGGAGGTCCTAGAGGAGCTGGACGTCTCTTACGAGACCGTGACTCAAACCAGCCCAGGCCTAATAGGGGCCATTAAGGACGGGCTCAAGAAGGTAAGCGGGGATCGTTATGTCCTAGCGTTTGGCGACATAGTGGCGCCAACGGAGTTCTATAGGGGTCTAATGGACAACAGCGCCTACGGCAAGGAGGCGGTTATATCGATGGTTCCCGTCTCGAAGGGCGAGCAGACCTACGGAACAATGACCTTTGAGGGCGGCCAAATCAAGATTGGCAAGTCCTCCTTGGCGCTGGGAGGTGCCTACGTTCTACCCAGAGTGGAATTCGACGACCTCTACGCGTTCATAGAACAGCTCTCGAGGGAGGGAAAGGTGAGCTTTTTCGTGTGGTCTGGGATGTGGCTAGACGTAGGTTATCCCGAGGATCTCATAATGGCGATACAGGAGCTGCTCGAGGGTAGGGGAAGCGTCATAGGCAAAGAGGCTAAGCTCAAACAGGGAGTGGTGGTAGAGAACAGCGTCATAGAGGACGGGGCGACAATCGAGAATTACGCGGTGATCAAGAACTCTTACGTAGGGAGGGACGCGTACGTGGGGGACTTCGCCCTGGTGAGGAGCTTCTCGTCCATCGAGGAGGGATCCTCCGTGGGAGCCTACGCCGAGATAGCGCACTCGTTAATAGGCAGGAGGGCTAAGGTAAGCTCGAAGGCCTACCTCAGCTACACCGTGGTCGGGGACAACGCTGACGTAGGGTCTGCAGTCATAACGATAAGTTACCCTGGCAGGCCGGTCAGGGGGAAGGAGGCCAAGTTAGGGGCCCTCATTTCGCCAGGACAAAGGGTGGAACACGGCAGGATCCTTCAGGCAGGCTTCAGGGCCTGAGTCTCGAGAGGCTTTAAATCGGATGCGTTTTTAGCTTACATCGGCTTTGTCGATCTGGACTATAGTCGGCGTCGCGGCTCTAGTCGTTATAATTATCGCTGGTGCACTGATGTATCAAACCGCGACAAACATAAGGACTTCCGTTTCCGTAGTTAAGCTCGTTATAAGCCCTAACGGTCCTGTGATAGCCTTCCTGAACTTCAGCGTTCACAACGGGGGACTACTCCCTTTCTCCGCGTCTTACACGATGACATTACTGTACGGAACTCATGAGATAACGAAGAACTTCACGGTGAGCGTGGGAGGTGGCGGAACGCAAAGCTTCATCTTCGGGATACCCCTTAACTCGTCACTTATCACCGTCAGTCTCAGTGGCTCTGGGATTTACGATTACAGGCATTCGGAGGATCTCACTAGTTTAGTTCTAGACCTCCAAAGGCTTTACGTGTACTCGACCATCAGCGTCGAGCCCCCCACATATAAGGGAGGTTACATACAGGAGAGGGAGTTAAGCGAACCCATCAACTACAGCTTCAGTATCATCTTACTTAACGTGACTGACTACCTTAACGGCTCCAAACTGTACTTTGTGAAAATAGAGTTCTCCCCGTTATCTAAAGGGGGAATTAGTATAAACAGTACGGCGAAGATTTACCTCAGCACGAACGTCAGCAAACCGGTCGAGCTGACCCTCTTCCCTTACGGGAAGGCCGAGGCCACAATAGTTACACAGTACCCGTTCTTCAATATGAACTTCAGCGTGCTAGAGGGCAACGCACGGTTAGGTTACGGCTTTTACAACGTGTCCGTCTAGGCGGTAAGATTTAAATGAGTTATAAACAAGTCACAAATTGCGGCCGTAGTCTAGCCTGGATCAGGACGCCGCCCTGCCACGGCGGAGGTCCCGGGTTCAAATCCCGGCGGCCGCATTAGAGGTTTTCATCTCAGACGCCTTCTTGTATCTCTGGCTTCAGGAGGTCTCAAAGACGTCAATGAGGCCAACTTAACTTCCTCGAGCTTTTTATTCGGAGAACGGACGCAATGTTTCCCTCACGTCTACGGATACTTGTGTAACATAATCTAACGTAATCGTGGTCGTGGTTTGCAAAGTAGTCGCCTTTAATGGCACTTACGTGACATATACATATGGACTACTGCACGGCGCTTAGGGAGGTGTTAAAGCACAGCATAGTCTGGATAGAGGCTCAATCGTGCTCAGGAGAAACGGTGATGATTCTAAGGTCCGGCTGTCAGGGCCTGGAGGACCTTTTCTTCCATTCTTCTCCCGTGAAGTTCGTCTCGCTTTTCTGCGAGGAAAAATCGGGAAAAGAGATTCTAGAGAATATTTTACAAATGACCGACTTCGTCCTGGTAATCGAGGGTGCCATCCCTTCCGACGACTCACTCTGCACGTTTGGCGGGTACTCCTGTACTCAGGTCATAAAGCTCCTGGCCGAGAGGGCGCATAGCGTAGTAGCTGTAGGCTCTTGCGCGGTTAACGGTGGTATACTCAGGGAGGCGGGCAGTAAAGGGGTTAAGGAGGTGATCGGTGATAGGAAGAAGGTCTTCGAGGTTCCAGGCTGTCCAGCTTCCCCTCAAATGATGGTCGCGACGATCTACTACGCGTTGGGTGGGAAGGGTGGAGCTTGACCTGGAACCTATAAGCAGAATAGAGGGGCACTTGGGGGTCCACGTTAAGGTCGAGGACGGGGAGTACGTCGACGCGAGAGTAAAGGTGACGATGTACCGGGGGTTCGAGAGTCTGCTCAAGGGGAAGGACCTTCACTTGGCGCCAAACGTGGCAGGTAAGATCTGCGGGGTTTGTGGAGCGACGCACACTTTGGTGTCAACCGAGGCCCTGGAAATGGCTTACGGCGTATACCCCTCGTCAGATGCCATCAAGTTCAGGAACATCGCGTACTCGCTGGCCGATATCATGTACAACAACGTAACAGTCGTGTACCTGTTTCAGGCTATCGATTACTCCGCCGAGGTCGTTAAGAAGCACACCCCCAGCGTTTACGAGAGGGCGAAAGAAACTAACTGCGAGTTCAGGGACGTTCACGGATACCCTAAGGTCTCATCCATATTAGATAATTTGTATTTCGGTAAGGAAATATACAGGTCGGCTTTCCGCGTCCAGACCGCACTCAGGGACTTGGCAACGGCCATATGGCTCAGGTACCCTCAGCCCCTTAGCCTCAAGCCCGGTACCATAACAATCAGGGATCCATCTATAGCGGAAAAGGTCAAGAAATTCATGAAGGAAGATAGAGAGATAGAAAAACTCTTCTACATAATGGCAGAATTAAGGGAGTTCTTCGCGGGTTACAAGAGGATAGAGGATGACTACGTAACGTACGGGCTCTTAGAAAGCGACGAATACGACGCCGATTACGAGGGCATGGACGAGTGGGGGAGCAAGAGGGAGTTCCCTGCAGCCCTAATAATAAACGGGGAGCTAGTGGAGGACAGGCTCTCCAAGATCCTTCTAAGTGTTAGGGTTTACGTGGACGGCACGCCCTACGAGGACTGGGATAGGGAGTACGAGAGGGACGAACTGGGGAACGAGTTAGATAGGAGACACCCCTGGAACAAGGAGACTAAGCTCAAGGGCAAAATCGTGATAAACAACTTCGTACCGACAGTGAAGCAATACTATAACGGTAAGGAATACATGCCCACCACCGGGGACATAGCGAGACTTTATGCCTATAGGCTGAAGAAGGGCAAAATAAGGGCCTTGGGCTACGAGTGGGAGCCCAGGGGCAACACCGTAATGGAAAGGACCTTCGCGAGGATCTTCACCGTGGCGTACCTTAAGGAGTATCTACAACAGATAGAGGTCAGCGGCACAGACCTTAGCCCGAGGAAGGGCAAAAGGGGTTACAGGCTCGCGGTGGGCGCCCATGACGCGCCTAGGGGGGCCAACGCTCACTGGTTAATAACGGACGGGAACAAAGTGCTGAGGTACCAAATAATAACGCCCAGCGATAGGAACTTCAGCCCCAACTTAGGTCCGGTGGAGAGATCGATAATCGGTCAGAAAGTGACCGAGGAGGCCGGGGTTTCTGGACTGGACGCGTTGAGGATAGTGAGGAGTTTCGACCCGTGCTCCGCCTGTGCCGTCCATTTAGAATACAAAAATAACATAATAAAGCTTCTAGTTTGAGCTCATTTTTCAAATTTCATGTTATTTCATATACAAACGTGTGTGTATATAGTGCCTTGAGGTAGTCGAAGATATGATGGCACACGTGTCCGTCTTCAAAGGAGAGTTACAATTAATTTGTAAGCGATTTTATCCTCAACTTTTCCAAAAAAGTTTATAAACTTAATATATTTTCACAGCATATGGACGCTAACTGGAAACAGGTTCCGATTGAGGTAAGGGAAGGAATTAGGTATCTTTCTGCCCACTTCTATCCAGAAAGCCTGATGTGGAGATGGAGCGAGCTCAAAAGGCTAGCCTTCAGCTCGGCGAAAACGGTTAAACAATACTCCCTTCAGCAAGTAATAGAAGAGCTAGAGCACTTCGATTTCTTCAGGGAATACTTCAAGGAGGAGCCTCTAAGCAACGTGAAGTTGCCTCAGTCCTATATAGAGCTCTTCGACGGGCTCGTAGAGGACTTCAAGTCGCCAAACTGGAAGGACAGGGTAGCCGCCAGGTTCCACATGATCACCGAGGGCGTCTTAGCGACGGTGGGCCTCAAAATACTGAACGAGACCTCGAGGAAGCATGGGCTGAACAAATTCAACGAAGGGATCAGGGTCATCATAGAGGACGAGGCGAGGCACGTGAACTTCGGGTTCTCCCTAATTGAGGACAAGGAGTACGTAATGAGGCGAGTAGAAGAGCTATTCCCCCTAGCGGTTAGAATAGTCAAAGACGGGAAGGAGAAGATCGAGCCATTAGGTTACAGCGTCGATGAGCTGATCGGCTTAATGGAAGAGCTCAAGAGACCCAGAATAGAGAAAATCAAGGCGCTTTGAGCTCTATTTGTCAGTCTTTTACGAAGATCTCCCCATGAAATTAAAGTATTAAACAGAAATATTAAATTTATTCTATAATGTTATAAAAGAGAATCGTATAGACTTGGTCAAATTCAAAGCTTACCCGAAGTCCCTTATCAAGTTATATTCCCTCGCCCGGTAATACATCTCTCAGTGGTAGCTAGCAACGTCTCATCTCAAGCTCCGCAAGCGGCTCCTGAGGTCACAGCCCTATCCGTCATGCTCACCCTCCTTCCTTACCTACTCTGGATCGCCGCGTTCCTCTTCATGGTTTACATGGTTACCAGGATGCAGGTGGGTTTGGGAATAAACAGGAAACAGGACAGGAGGGTCTACTTACCTCCTTCCGTATCATGGGATTCGGTCATCGACATGAACGAGGTGAAGAGCAGGCTCTTGGAGATAGCGGAGTGGGTGAAGGCGAGGAAGAAGCCTTACGGGGTGATCCTTTTCGGGCCCCCGGGAACAGGGAAGACCCTCGTAGCTAAGGCCTTAGCCAACAAGTTGGGCTGGAAGTTCATGGAGCTTAGGGCTAGGGACGTCATGAGCAAGTGGTATGGCGAAAGCGAGTTCCTTCTGGAGTCCTTCTTCGACCAGATACCCCTCGTGGCCCCAGTGGTTGTCTTAATAGACGAGATCGACGGCTTCGCCATGAGTAGGGAGGAAGGGGTTCACGAGGTCACTCACAGGTTGATTAACATAATGCTCTCGAGGCTTCAGGAGCTCCACGACTCGAACGTCCTCGCAATAATCATAGCTACCACTAACCTGCCCCAAGAGATAGACGAAGCCCTCCTGAGGCCCGGGAGGTTCGATGAGGTCATTTACGTCGGTCTCCCCAACGAGGACGCCAGGAAGGAGCTATGGAAAGCCTTGGCGGGGTCCGAGGTTGATTACGAGGCTTTAGCCAAGTCGAGCAATAGGCTCACCCCGGCCGACATAAAGGCAGTGGTCGAGGCCGTCAAGAACAAGGTTGAGCTGGGAGAAAGGAGGAAGCCCACCACCGAGGACTACATGAGGGAGCTTGAGTCTTACAAACCTTCCTTGAGCCTACAGACCCTATTGAAGTTCGAGGACATAGCCAAGAAGTACTCCAGACATAAGGTCAGCGAGAAACCATACCTGGTTAAGGAAGTCAAATGGGACGACCTAGGGGACTTGGAGGAAGTCAAGAGGGAGATAAGGGAAGCGATAGAGATGCCCATAAAGCACAGGGAAATAGCCAGGACCCTAGGGGTAAAGCCCGCCAAGGGGGTTCTCCTATACGGCCCTCCAGGAACGGGAAAAACCAGCCTGGCTAAGGCGTTAGCTTCGGAGCTGAACGCCTCGTTCATAATACTGTCTCACGAGGAGCTTTCTAGGGTAGGACCGTTTGAGGCTCCGAAGGTTATATCCGAGAAGTTCGCCTTAGCTAGGGAGTACGCCCCTTCCATAGTTTTCATAGACGAGATAGACTCGTGGACTAGGGTGAGGGAGGCCAACGAGTGGAGGAGCGCCCTTACCGAGCTCCTGGTTCAGATGGACGGGATTAGGGAACTCGAGGACGTGGTGGTAGTGGCTACTACCAACAGGCCTTGGGACCTAGACCCGGCGTTGCTTAGGCCCGGCAGGTTCGACAGGCTGATTTACGTGCCTCCTCCCGACGAGAACGGCAGGAAGGCCGTGTTGAAGGTTCTGATGCGAGGATTAGAATACGACGAGGAACTAATCGCTGAGGTGGCCAGAAAGACTACCAACTTCACTCCCGCTGACCTGAAGGCTGTCGTTGACGAGGTCAGGAGGAGCATGATGAAGGAAGCCCTAGAAAAAGGGCAGATAAGGATTAGGGTAACCATAGAGGACTTTGAGAAGGTCTTGCAGAAGTCCAAGCCGTCAGTCGATCCCTCAACGTTGGCCATGTATGAGGCCTGGAGGAGGAACCATCAGTCCTGAACCTTGGCTCGATCAACTTAATTTCAGAACTCCTCAGTAAATTAATTTGAACTGTCTGAACGCCTTGAAGAGTATGAAGCCCAGGATTCCCATCATAATGGCCATCATGACGAAGCCCGTTAACTGCTCCGATCCAGGCGTCCAGGGGGAGTAAGGGACGGGAGGGTTGGAATAGAACGGGTACGAAGCAAGAAGTGCCACGGCTAAGGTAGAGTCTCCAATGAGCCAAAGGATCAAGAGCGCCAGCTTCTCAACGTACCTCATCGAATGAACGGACGCCCCTATCAGGAACCCCGCAACGAAGACGGTTAGGGAGTCCGCCGCCCTGAATAGCAAGTCAACCGCGCTTAGGACGTAAAGGTCGGGGTAATGCCAGGCTATGAGGATCAATGAGCCTAAGTAAGCTAGGAAGCTTCTCCTCGCCCTGAAATAATAATAGCCGATGAGGCCCCCGCCGAAGGCCAGGGCGTAATGAGATACCATTAGGGGGGTTGGCGAGTCGATATATAACGCCTCAACGAACGGATTGACGACGGCAAGCACGAACGCTATGGAGGTTATCAGCGCCCGTTTGTTGCCTGGAAGTCTCTCTATCACTCCCTTCTTCTCACGTAGTTTCTTAATATTCCTATATCCGTTACTTCCACTTCTATCACGTCCCCGTGCCTAAGGTATTTCCTGCCGGTGAACTCCGCCACCCCTGCGGGCGTGCCAGTGGCTATCACGTCCCCAGGCCTCAGCGTTATCCCTTGGCTAGCGTAGTGTACAAGCTCCTCCATTGAGAATATCATATCGTCGGTAGTACCGTCCTGCACGACTTCCCCGTTCAGTCTCGTCGTTATTCTGAGGGGTAGTTTCACCTCGTCCTTCGGAACGACCCAGGGACCTATGGGTAGGCCCGTGTCCAGGTCCTTGCCCAAGACCCAGTTGAGGCCTAGTTGCGGTATTCCTGGGAATTGGTAGTCGCGGTAACTGACGTCGTTCAGCACGGTAAAGCCGAAGATGTAATCCCACGCCTTCTCCTTAGGTATGTACTTTCCCCTTTTACCCATTACAATACCGATCTCTCCCTCGTAGTCTACCCTCTCTAGCCCCCTTGGGAGCTCTATGAAGCCGTTGTGAGGGACTAGGGTATTGGGGGTCTTAACGAAGAAGTACGGATAGGGAGGCCTCTCGAAGCGTCCCTCGCTTGCATGGGACCTGAAGTTAACGGCGGGCATGAGCACCTTCTCTGGGACCACTGGAACAAACAACTCCCTAACCTTCACTTCCCCCATCTCCAACCTCGACAGGATGTCGTAATTGCTGATCACGGCGTTAGGGTTGGCTAAAAGGCACTCGAGCCCTTCCCTAATAGGGGACAAGTAACGGCTTCCGTTAATGAAGACGGCCATCCTCTCGCCGTTCTCCAAGACGGCGTAAGCGACCTTCACGCGAAAACCTTTTGGCTAGGAATAAAAACGGATTCGTCGAACCTGATGGACGCTTACGAGTTCGTGTATTACGTGCTGAGGCACGCGGTTCCAGGCTCCACCGCGGGGTTCTCGACAGGTAGCGCTCAATTCATTCTGATGAAGGACGAGGTTGGGATGGCCAGGTTAGTCTACTGCCTGAACGACGAGGTGGAGGAGAGGAAGTTTCGGTTCAGCGAGGAAAACGTGAACAGGGTGGCCAACGAGATCGTGAACCTGATCGGCGAGGTCTCGGGTTTCGAGGCCAAGGAGGTTCAGCTACTCAAATCGGTCGACTTCTCGGGCTGCTTCAGAAAGGAGGAGAGGCCTAGACGTAAGGCTGAGCCTAAGGAAGAGCTGAACCAGATCCTACAAAGTCTCAAGCAGTTGCCGCAGGCGTATTCCTTCATCCCTCTCTTCTCCTTAGAGGGCAAGATCGTAGGTCTTGTGCCTGAGACCTTCGCGCTAGTCGAGGGGAATCATAGGGAGCCCGCTAGGGTGAGGAGGGAAGGCGCGTCCCCTTTAACCCTCGACGCCGACAGGTGGTTCAGGTACTCAGGGTACCTGAAGGCTGATAAGAAGTTCGGGAACCCCCTGCTCTCTTACGGTTCCGTCACGACGTTTTCGGCCCTACTGGTCGAGACAGCTCAGGACGGTCAGCAGGGCGAATGGAGGGGGAGGAGGATACCCAAGAAGACGGGGACGTTCTTCGTCTTCAACTCGAGGGGTAAGGCCCACACGGAGGAGCTAGAGTTCCTGGACTACTCCCCCTTACAGCCCAAGAGGCTATCCTACGGCCTCTTCGTTAAGGAAGGGGAGACGATCGTGAGGCTAGGGGGAGGAGTTGTGAGTAGCGTTGAGGCCTTAGCGGACTACGTGATCAGCTCCACGTTCGCGGTCTCTAATAACGGTGAACTCAGCGTAACTACGTTAAGGGAGCTCTCCGACTTCGTGATAAACATGATAGTTTCGAAGTACATGCCCTCTAAGAGCCTTAAGGACTTCATACTCGTTATATCGAACCCGATACAGTCAACCGCGGTTCTAGCCTTTGATGGCAGGGCGTTGAGGCTCTCCGACCCAGTGAGCTACTGGATCTGTCAGGTTCTGGAGGAGTGCGAAAGAGGAGAAGCAGGCACAGACGGCAAGAAGGAGGAGGTTAAGAGGGCGTTCAACCTCCTGTCGAAAAAGGGGATGTACAGGTCGGTCTTCCTTTAGTCGATCAAATAATTAAGGCTTATATTTTCAGGCTTGTACTTCTAAGCTGAAATGACGCTGGTTGTCCAATGGTTTGCTATTTTGTATGACACCGTTATGATGGCCTTGAATTTCCTAATTTTTTGGCATCTCTTGAGGGCGGAATACGTCAGCAACAGGGCAGTGATGTTCTTCTCGTCCATAATCCTTTACATGGCGGCAGAAGGGTTCGCGCTCGGTTACATTATTTACGAGGGAGGATCACCGTTAGCGGAGTTACCTGCCCTAGTCCTAGCTTCCGTTCCTCTCCTCGTCTCAGGAGTGATAAAGCCTCAGAACGTGAGGCTTCAAGGGTCCGTCAAGTACTCCCTGCTACTTGCCACGTCTTTGGTGGTGGACGAGGTTGGCATGGGGTATCTATACGCCAAAGCTTTCGGCGTTAGCCTCGGCAACTGGCTGGTGGACTCGGTGAGTAACGTGGCTTTCGGCCTTATGATGCTGGCCGATGCCCTCTTCTTCCTGTTGGTCTCGAGGAGACGCGGGAAGCCGGAGTACGCCCTCTTCACGTTCGCTACCGCCATGGTTTTCCTGCCGAACGTGGTGTTCGTTTACGGCAAAATGATTATGCTGATTTTTTCTATACTAGCTTCCGTTATAATGGTCACAAACGTAGTCTTACTTTACCTAGTCCAGTTGAGCGGGTTCACGTTCAGGAGGCAGTTCCTCGCTATCTCGATGGCTCTCCTCAACTTCCTAATGATGTACGGGCTCAGCGACTTCGCCGTAACCGGTAGCCTCGTAGTCCTCTCCCTGACCTCGGCGATATCTATGGCCTGGTACCTTTTCGCTGAAGTGTGGGAGTCGAAGGATGTTAAAATAGAACCGAGGCCCGGTCTCACGTTCCTCTTCTTGGTTCTCGTTAATCTGGCGGAGCTCGCCATGGGGTTCGGAATGACGGTCTTCGGATTCAGAACTTCGCTCGACCTGTTCATGCCGTCAAGTGCTGGCGGCGCAATGGGCCACATGCACGATGCGAGCGGGCAAATGGCTGTGTCCAGCACCATGTCTCAATCAGGTAACATGCCGAGCGGGACGACAAGCAGTATGAACATGGGTATGGGAGGTCATATGCCCATGATGAGAGTACAACCCTGGTCCTCTTGGGACCCGCTCTGGTGGCTCTTCCCGTTCGACATATACTCCATGATGACCATGATGAAGATAAGCGGTAACGCGTTAATCAACATGTTCTGGTCTTCCTTCATGCTCATAATGATGACCACTATGTCGCCGTACTATGTTATCATGATGGGCTCCGAAATGGCGTTTCTCGTATGGGAGAGGTACAGGAGGGCTAAGAACTTAGGTGTGAAGAGATGGACCCTGGTCATCCTCGTTTCAATACCCATATTCGTGGTGCTAGTACCTTACTACACTCCCTTCTACGTCTTCGGCATGTCTGGTATGATAATTCCGGTCGAAGTGATTCCCTACTTAATATCTTTAGCCGCTGTAGCAATCGCGGTCATTCTCCTGGGCAGGAGGGCTTACTGTAACGCGGTTTGCATGGCCGCCCATATGTGGACCAACGTCTGGTACGACCAGTTCAAGCCGAAGAGGCACTGGAGAGGTTGGGATTACCTCAGGTGGGCCTTCCTGGTTCCGGCCATCATAGTTCTCGCGCTGTACCCGCTTTACGGCCTTGGCCTACTCCAACCCCCCGCGGTGAAGCTACCGGGAGCGAAATCGTTCGCTAACTTCATCCTCGACTTTTACGGCATGTTCGTGCTGAACTACGTCTGGTGGTTCTTCTTCTTCCTGACCCCGATATTCGGCGCCTACTCTTGTGCCAGGCAGGGCTGGTGCGGCTTCGGTACATTAGCCGGCTTAGGCAACAAGGTCTTCTTCAAGGTTAAGGCTAACAGCGTGGAGACTTGTAAGGCCTGCCGAAGTGTGGAGTGCGAAGGAGCGTGTCCTGTGAAAATACCTATAAGGTCTGATGTGCTTTCGAAGGGCTATACGAACAGAATAGCGTGTGTGGGCTGCGGGGATTGCGTGGAGGTGTGTCCTTACGGTAATCTGACCATCAGGTCTTTAATAGGCCGATGAGATCAGGCGGGTAACCGCTAGGTCATCGGTCCCGCTCCCCGAAAATTCATCATTCAAATATTTCACCAAGTTTTCACTTTTTATAGTTTGGCTCGGAAGCGCTAGACCTTTTATCATGAAACAAGGCTAGCTGAGTTAGCTCAGCGTATCTAGAATCGGACATGTACACAATTGTTCTTGGTATTACGGCGTCCATGAACATTATTAATAATACAGTACCTTTATTGAGATGCGCTTGTTTGACTTATGAGATTGCCTCTATCCCGAGAATTTTTTAGTGTGGCGAAAGAACATATTTTCTCTCCCACAGTACTAGTCAAGATTTAAATAATATGGTGATTAAAACGTATTTGTGAGCCAGGCCAAACTCAGGAGGAAGAAAAGAAGCAGGTATGAGATAATACACGACGTCTTGGATCAATGTCAGACCGGATCAAAGAAAACCTGGGTAATGTACAGGGCCAATCTGTCTTACGATTTAACGACTAATTATCTCAATGAGCTCGAGAAGTTGGGCCTCGTGGAGAACAAAGAAGGTCTATACTATATAACCGAAAAGGGGAAACAGCTGCTCGAGCTCCTCAAGGCCTGGAGGCAGAAGAAGGCCGAACTGGACGACGTAGCTAAGAAGATTAAGGAAATCCTCCCTGAAGAAGGAAGGAGAGAGAGGAAGGCCAAACAAGCGTCGTAGCGAGGGTTACTAGCTCACTAAGATCTTATGTCTGGGATTTTCAAAATAAAAATAAATCCGTTTTTGTTTTTAACCCTTATACAGCCTGGTTTTTCCGAGATCATCAAACCTCGTATCTTAAAGCCTTGGCAGGTTCGATCTTCCTAGCCCTGTATGCTGGTATGAGTCCTCCAATCGCCGAGACTAGGATCATAGTTAAATCCACCTCCAGGACTTGACCGGGTGAGATGTACGGTTGAATCGATACGGGCGTCCCGTTAGGCCCGGTGGAGAACAACCTCGAGGCGACCTCTGCCATTACATAGGAGCCTCCCAGTCCTAATAGCGTCCCTACAGAGGTGCCTATTATGCCCATTATCAAGGCCTCCAACAGAAACAACAGCAAGACGTCCCTTTTGCTGAAACCTAACGAGCTCAGTAGTCCTATTTCCCTGGTCCTTTCTACCACCGTGGTCAACATCGTCGTTGTAACGCCTATGAAAGCCACGATGAACGAGGAGGCTCCGGCAATTATAAGCAAGGCCTCAAACGAGCCTAAGCTCTGCTTGATGAAGGTCAGGAACTGTTGAACGGTTTGAACGGTGACGTAATTTCCATATCGTGATTGAATCGCGTTAGCTACTTGATCTACGTTGGACAGCTTCGCGACCACTATAGCTCCTGAGTACTGATCACCGTATATAGCTCTCCCTAACGCGTCTGATGTGTAAATCGCCTGATCGAAGTTGGCTCCCCCGAACGAACTGATCTCCTTAAGCGCGCCCACCACGGAGAACGACATTGTCTCTGTTTGGCCGTTCGGAAGCGAGATTTCCACGCTCATGACGTCTCCAGGCTCGAACGTGGGCTGACCAGGGTACCTGGGGTTAGCGATATAGTAGCCTACGGCCACCTGAGTGTATGAACCCTCTATTGGCATTCTGCCTGAGTAGGGTTTAGCGGAAGGGAGCACTAGGTCCACGTAATTGACGTTCATCGAGAAAATCGTTGTGGGCATTGGTCCTTTCGGCGTGTTAATACTGGCGGGGATTAGGTAGTATGGAACCACAGCTTCGACGCCTGGGATCCGCTCGATTTGATAAACTATGTAGGAGTTCAAGCTTCCGGGCGTTTTAGGACTCAGGAATATGTCATTAGGCGCAAAAGTTTGTAGGATAAGGTTCTGATAGTAAATTGAGAAGCCCTGAATCATGCCCGTCATCGCAATCACTATCGCTGGCCCCACCATAATGCCGAGAACGGTGAGTATCGTTCTCGTTCTCTTTTCCTTAAGGGCGTTGAAAGCGAGCGTTGCCAGGTCGCTTAACCTCATCCGTTGGACCTCCTTCTTTTTCTTATTATAATTAATACAATAATTAGCACAATTAATACAATTATTGCATAGAAGTAGACTGATAAGAATAAGTTCGGTCCGTATGTATGAGGCGTAGTCGAGGAGTTGGCTATCGTCAAGTTATACGAATACGAATACGACGTGTTAACGACGGTGTATAGAGGGGTCTCGTAGGATACGATGAAGTTCACCGAGGCCGTCTTACCGTTCCACTGCGCAGGGATCTCAAAATTGAGCGGGGAGTTCGGCGGTAATTGACCAAGGTACAGGCTCCCTCCAGGATAGTAAACGATCACGTTGTTCGCTTGCGTGTTCCCCACGTTCAGCAGCGTTCCAGAGAACATCACGCTACCGTTGTTGTACGTAAAGTTAGGCGAAAGCAACTCGAGCTTGATGAGTCCAGTAAAGGTGAGGACAAGAGGGATCGTCTCCACTTGTAGTCCTTCGTTCGACAGGTAGCTTACCGTGAGAGTTACCGGAACCACTTGAACAGTGTTTAGGTTCGTGAAGACTGTGATGTTCAGGCTCGCCGTCGACTTGGGCTTAAGCGAGCTCAGGTACGCGTTTTGAGGGCTTATCTGAACCGCGACGGATGGGGTAGTAATTGTAATTGACACGTTCCGTAAAGTCTCATTCAAAGCGTTAGTTAGAGATAGGACGACCGAGTTAGGAGTTTGATAATACAGGACGCTGGGCTCTAATGTCACTTCGATCGGATTAATTCCTTGAATAACGTAAACGGGAACGAGGTAATTCTGAAGTACTCGTATTCCGTTATAAACGTACGAGACGTTGACGTTGACGTAGTAAGTGCCTGTAGGTAGGTTCTGAGGAACGGACAGCTGTAGCGGGATCAGCGTCCACTCGTGAGGCCCGATCTCTCCCAATGCCGTAGGCTTCGAGATCGTTTCAATTCCTTGCGAGTACAGGGTCACGATTAACTGGCTTATTGGGCTCGATAGCCCGTTGCTAATGTTCAGAAAGCCAGTCAGTTGCACGCCAGCATAAAGGACGCTCGGTTTAATGGTCAGGCCGAGCGTGGGGTACTCGGAAAGGTTTATCGTGACTTTTCCCGTTGAGTTATACCGCTGGCCGTTCACGTAATAACTCAAGGTGTAAGAAACGTTTAACGTCCCTGAAACGTTGGGGAGTCTTACCGTGGCGGCTATCTGCGAGTAACCCATTGGTTGAACTACCTGCACTGTCTGCTCGTTATCCAGCGTAACTCCGTCGCCGAAGGTTACCTGGACGTCATAGATAGGGAAGTCGTACGGGTTGACGACATTCATTAAAACCTGCGTGGTCCCGCCAGGTATGGGGACTCCCTGCCACGTCAGGGACTCTATGAACGGTTGTGCGTCACTGAGCGTCACGTTTATGAACGAGTTATACGCTGCCTGGTAGTTGCTTTCGTAACTCAAGTAGTTCAAATTAATAGTAATAGGATAAATCCCTGGACCATCGCTGGCCGGAATCAGAAGCTTGAACGCGAAGACTGCCTCGCCGTTAACCGGGAAGTTAGGGGTGAAATTGGAGGCTAATATCGAGAATGGAGAAACTAGGTTAAGGGCTGTTATCATCCCTTGGCCCTTCGCCTTAACAATAAGCGTCGCTACCCCGCCTGGGACGGCTGTAACGGGGCTGACTTCTAACCTCAGCGGCTGAGAAGGAATGACGTAGACTGTGGCATTATAGTACATATTCGAATGAACTCCTCCAAGGGGGTCAGTGTACTGCTCCTTGTAGGCTAAACTGTAGGTTCCGGGTTCAACTTGAGTTGTAACGAGGACGAAAGCCTCGCCCTGTGCGAGCGAGTAAGGAGGCACCTGCGGGATAAGCACAGTGACGTACTGGTTCCCGTTCAGCGAGTATACACCGTCCGGCAAGGAGAGGGTTATAAATACATTCCGCATTAAGACGTTTGAAGGGTTATACACCGTAACTTGTAGGTTCGTCACTCCCGAGCCTTGCACGGCGAACGGATTGCCATTAAATAAAATATCTTCTAGAATCGGAAACGAAGGACTAGACACATATATCGGCAAAGTTAGGGTAGTTCTCTGAATACTTTGTGTAGACGTATAGTAATAGACCTCTAGCGGAACGTAATAAACGCCCGACGACACCAACGATACTACGAACTCGACTTCCGTTTGGGTGCCGCTTTGAGACAAGATAACCCCGTATATTGGTGAGGTCGTTCCAAAGGGCTGATACGAGTTCGGTAACAAAGTGGCGTTGATTACGTCGCCGGAGAGCACGACGTAAAGCGGTACGTTGTAATCCCCTGCGGTGGCATTAACGGGCTGCTGGAGCGAGCCCCAGGCCACTAAAAGCACTTGTGGGGTCGAGGCTGCGGATATTATCGGGCTAACTGACCCAAGTAGGCCCAGGGCCATCAAAACCATTATAATTGACGAGATTTGCGCTCCGGTTCTGTTAGCCATTTCTCACCACCTCAGGCCCTTTCCACTGAGACTATCGAGCCATCCTTCATTCTCACCCTGGTTTTTCCGTACTCCGCTATCTCCGGCTCATGGGTTACGACTATCACGGTTCTTCCGAACTCGCGGTTGGCCTCTACGAAAGTCTCCATTACGACCTTGGCCATTTCGGAGTTCAAGTTCGCCGTCGGCTCGTCAGCAAGTATGATATCAGGGTTTTGTGCCAAAGTCCTAGCTATCGCAACTTTTTGTTGTTGTCCGCCAGAGAGCTCGTTTGGCTTTCTGTGAGCTAAATGGTCTATTTCCAAGACCCTAAGTACTTCCATCGCGATTTTCCTCCTCTCAGACTTGGGAACACCCCTCGCGATCAGCGGCAGCTCCACGTTCTCTAGCACGGTCATCCTCTCAACCAGGTTGTAGTTCTGGAAAACCAGACCTATCTTTCTGTTCCTTAAACGCGATAACTCGTCGTCACCGAGCTTAGTTACGTCAATTCCGTCGATAAGTACCGTCCCGGAAGTGGGCCTGGTGAGGGTCGCCATGACGAGAAGTAGCGTGGTTTTGCCCGAGCCAGAAGGCCCGGTAATAGTGACGAAGTCGCCTCTTTCGACTCTCAAATCCACGTTCCTTAGGGCCTCGACGGGAACCTTCCCCTCGTAAACTTTACGCACGTTCATCAAGCTTATGACGTATTTGTCCTCGGGCTGTGGATTGACGATCATAAATTAATCAACCCCAAGACGTTCGACAGCTCGTCCCCCTCAGTTATTAAGTATATCGATATATCGATATATCTTTGGTTTGTTCATTTTAATTGGAGTCGTATACAATTCGAGACATCCAAATTTCTACTTCAACATGAACTAAAAAGTTCGCCCAAAAGAGATCGTTCGATGTCTAACTTTTATAGCGTGGAAAGCTGTTGAAGCGTGTTATTCGGATGAGCGGAGACCTTGAATCAGTTAAGGAAAGGGTCGTACTGGCTATCGTTGCGTTAGGCGTCATGATGGCTGCAGTGGACACGACCATCGTTATATTGGCGATACCGAACATAATGAAGTATTATAACACCGATCTGATCACTACGGTCTGGACGATACTGGCTTACCTCCTAGTTGTGGCCACGCTTACGACACCTTTGGGCAGGTTGGGAGACAGTTACGGGAGGTGGAAAGTCTACAACCTGGGCTTCGTTATATTTACCGTAGCTTCATTCCTATGCGCCCTCTCCCCCACCATATATGCCCTCATCGCCTTCAGGTTCCTTCAAGGTTTCGGAGGGGCCATGCTACAGGCTAACTCCTCCGCCATAATAACCGAAACAATGAGAAAGGACAGGCTGGGAAGGGCTTTCGGGATAACGGCGATAGGCTGGAACGTAGGTGCCACACTAGGCATAGTTCTAGGGGGTGTGTTGACAACTTTCTTCGATTGGCAGAGCATTTTCCTCATTAACGTGCCAATCGGGATAGCGGCTTCTCTGGCCGGGTTCAAGTACTTAAGAACGAAATTGGTCACAAAGGTCGGCTTCGACTGGTTAGGCTCGAGCGTTCTACTCGTCTCACTTGCCCTGATATCTTACGGTTCCATAGACATGACGGGCTTCGGCTTAGACTTACAGAACTCCTTAATCATTTTGATCGGCGTGTTGCTATTATTCTTACTTTTTACATTTATAGAAACTAAAGTAAAAAATCCTATTTTAGATATAAATGCATTAAAGTTTAGACAGTTCAGCCTTCCGTTACTCATCTCGTTGTTTCAAAGCGTGGGTTACCTCTCGATAATCTTCTTGGTCATTATGTACCTACAGGGAGTTAAGGGCTTAGATCCGCTTACGGCGTCTTTGGTGTTGGTTCCAGGCTACGTACTATCTAGCGGTATGGCTGTAGTGTCGGGCAGACTCATCGACACGTTCGGTTATAGGGTCGCCGTTATCGGGGGTCTAGCCCTTCAGTTGGTGTCGGTTTTATTGTATACTCAGCTTAGGATTAATACCCCAATAGAATACGTCATTCTCGCCTCCGTTCTGGGAGGAGTAGGAAGCGCCCTTTACTTCCCTGGGAACAACAAGGCCGTCATGGTGAACGCTCCCCCACAGTACCTGGGTAGCGCGGGCGGGCTTCAGAGGACCTTGACCAACATAGGGACCATCGTGAGCTACACTTTAGCCATCGTGGTCTCCTCAATCTCGATCCCTAGGCAGTACGCCTTCGAGATATTCGTAGGGACCACAGTCCTTAACTCGACGCTTGTTACGGAGTTCGTTAAAGGGCTTACGGTAGCGTTCGTCACCTCTGGAACCATCCTCATGATAGCCTTGATCTTGTCAACCTTGATGAAATCTACCGATAGAATCCAGAGTTAGGACTAGGCGTCGCTTCACCGGTTTAAAGTAATAAATAGCTCTATTAAGTAGAACATAAATTCTAAGGGGAACAAGACAAGCAGTAGGGAGATGTTTTTCGGGAAAGGAGGACAGAAGGGAAACAAGGTAAAGATACTATTCACCTCAGACGTTCATGGCTCCGATATAGTCTTCAGGAAGTTCCTCAACGCGGGGCTAATGTACGAAGTCAACGCGTTAGTCATCGGAGGTGACATAGCCGGGAAGGCTTTGCATCCCATCATAGACCTCGGAAACGGAAGGTATGAGTACGAGGGTAAACCTGTCGACAACTTGGAGGCATTGATCAAGGAGATTAGAGGGAGGGGCGATTACTACGCGGTAGTGACAAAACAGGAGTACGAGGAGTTATTGCACAACAAGTCCCTCAGGGACGAGCATTTCAAGAGGGCGATGATCGACGTGCTAAAGGGATGGGACAGGATAGCGGCGGAGAAGCTTAGGACGAGAAGGATTCCGATTTACGTTAATCTGGGTAACGACGACCCGGAGTTCCTCTTCGACGTGTTGAAGGAATCGGAGTTCATGACACCGACGGAAGGGAAAGTGATCGACATAATGGGACACGAGATGATATCTTTCGGTTACGTCAACCCTACCCCTTGGAACACCCCCAGGGAGTTGCCTGAGGACGAGATCTACAAGAGACTGAAGGCCGAGGCGGAGAAGCTCAGCGACAAGGAGAAGGCGATATTCAATATCCATGCGCCTCCCATAAACACCAATATAGACAATGCTCCCCTGCTGGACAAGGATCTGAAGCCTGTCATTAAGGGCGGCCTTCCCGTTTACGTTCACGTAGGCTCAGTGGCGGTGAGGAAGGTGATCGAGGAGTACCAACCCTTGATAGGACTACACGGTCACATTCACGAATCGAGGGGTTACGATAGGATAGGTAGGACCCTCGTCTTCAACCCAGGGAGCGAGTACAGCGAGGGCTTATTGCATGCCGTTTATGTGGTTCTAGAGGGGGCATCAGTTAAAGCCCACCAGCTCATTATAGGCTGATGAAGGCCTTAGTACTCCACGGCAGGAACTCCTCTCCCAAGAACGTCGAGTGGTTGGCGTCCCCCTTCAGGGAGTTCGGAGAAGTGATAGTCCCCGAGTTCGACGTGGAGGTCTCGGAGGGGATTCGCATCAGCCTATCCTACGGCTTCGACGTGATAGCCGGCCATTCTAGAGGAGGTCTCGTAGCCCTCATCGCGGGAGCGCTGAAAGGCAAGCCTGTAGTTGCTGTAGGGGCTCCCGCGGACAGGAGGAGGCAGTTCGAGTACGTTTCCAAGTTCCCTCCTGGGACGTTCCAGGCAAGGATATACGAGGAGCTTAAGTCCCTCCCTAAGGAAGAGAGGGAGGTAAGCGCCTTCAACTACGTTGACAGGTTAACTAACGTACTACTCATTCATGGCGGGAAGGATCCCATAGTAGAGCCGAGGCAGAGCCTCGACCTGTGTGAGGCGCTAAAAAAGGCGGGTAAAAAGTGTGAACTTCACGTAATTCAGAACATGGGCCATTCGCCAATCGGGGAGACGGTAAAGGTAGTCCAGGAAATAATAAGGGCGTGGATTATGACCTCTGTTCTCGGCTCGTAACGGTTTTTACCTAACTCCCTTCGCTTACTTCGTGGATTACCTGGAGAAGGTCTTCGAAGTGAGACCGGAACACGCCGCCTCGAACGTTTCCTCGGGTGCCGTTTACGTCCTTTCGACCCCGAGCATGATAGGCTTCATGGAGGACGTCTCGTTCCAGCTTTCTTTGAAGTACGTGAAGGAAAATCAGACGACGGTGGGAGTGAGGGTCGATGTCAGACACCTCAAGGCAGTGGCTATAGGCGAGAGGGTAAGGGTGAGGTCTGAGCTTACGGAGTTCGATGGCAAAAGGATGAAGTTCAGAGTTTCGGCCTATTGGAACGACGTTCTGATAGGGGAGGGAACTCACGAGAGGGTCGTCGTGGATTACGATAAGTTCATGTCCAACGTGCTCAGGAGTAATGATTAACGACTTATTAACTTGCTAATATTGTAAATCAACTATGCCGACTCAAATTGAACTAGCGAGAAGCGGTTCGATAACGGAGGAGATGAAGATAATAGCCCAGCAGGAGGGCCTGGAGCCTGAGAAGATCAGGAACAGGGTGGCCAGGGGGACTGTAGTAATCTTCCACAACGTAGTGAGGGATAACCTGAGGAGGTATACCGCGATTGGGGAGGGCCTCTTCACGAAGGTCAACGTGAACTTAGGAGCTTCCACGAACCACTATGACCTGAACGAGGAGCTCGAGAAGGTCAGGATAGCCAACGAGTACGGCGCCGACACAATCATGGACCTCACCGACGGGGGCGACATAGATGCGGCGAGGAGGGCGATAATTAAGGAGGCCTGGATGCCAGTAGGCACGGTTCCGATTTATCAGGTCTATTACGATTCCGTGGTGAAAAGGAAGTATGCGATAAACTTCACGGAGGACGACGTGTTTAACGTCCTGGAAAAACACTTCAAGGACGGCGTCGACTTCGTTACGGTTCACACTGGCATAACCCTCGAGCTGGCCAAGAAGGCTGTGAAGGCCGACAGGGTAGCTGGAGTGGTGAGCAGGGGAGGAACGATCCTCTTAGCCTGGGAGATACAGAACGAAAAGGAGAATCCCCTGTACGCTAACTTCGATTACCTCCTAGAAATGGCTAAGGAATATGATGTGGTGCTCAGCCTAGGCGACGCCCTAAGGCCAGGAGGGATAGATGACGCTCATGACGAGTTACAAGTAGGCGAGTTAGTCAATAACGCTAGGTTGGCGAGGAGGGCCATAGAGAAGGGAGTCCAGGTGATGATCGAAGGCCCAGGTCATATGCCTTTAGACCACATAGAGGCCGACATAAGGCTCGAGAAGGCCCTGACGGGAGGGGTTCCTTATTACGTTCTAGGGATTCTACCGACTGACATAGCTGCGGGCTACGATCATATAGCCGGCGCTATCGGGGGAGCTATAGCTGCCGCTGCTGGTGCCGATATGCTGTGCTACTTAACTCCGGCCGAGCACCTCAGTCTCCCGAACCCAGAGCAGGTCAAGGAAGGGCTCATAGCTTTCAAGATAGCCGCTCACGTGGGCGACATAGTCAAGTTAGGCGAACGGGCGAGGAAGAAGGACAGGGAGATGAGCTCAGCAAGGAAGAACTTGGACTGGAAGAAGATGTTCGAGTTGACCTTCGATCCTGAGAGGGCGAGGAAAATCTATAGGCAGTACAAGGACTACGAGTCGGGGTCGTGCACTATGTGTGGTGACCTTTGCGTGTACTTAGTGATCAAGAGGACCACTAAACAGGCCGGCTCCCAAGGCCAAGCCCAGACAGCGGTTCAGGGTTGAAGGAAATCTGTAACGTCAGATGTTTTTCAAATCGCACATCGTATGAGGAGACATAATTTAACAATTTTCATGAAGATCTGGCCGAACTATAAATCATCGAGCCGAAATAAGGTACGATAAATTGAAAATCATTAAGAATGATATATCTAATTCCGAATTCGAACGAATATATACGTTTTCCGAACCATTCCTTTCGTAATCTCGTAGACTCGGATACGATAATCCGAATCGATTCTAACAATTGAGATTAAAAAGCCCAGTGGGGCGGTTGAGACCAGCATTGCTGATAATCAATAAGTACCTTCCGATCCCCAAACAGACCGATAACGAGTTTTGGACTGTGGAGAGGATAGAACACATACGTAAGCTCTCGCTTGAAGGTAAACCGGTCAAGCTTTTCCCTCATTATAATACTAACAGAATTTTGGATAGGATCTTCTTCGAGAGGGAAGACGAGACTATCAAAGAGAACCCGAAGGCTAACACCGAGATAGAGTTCTCCGGCATCTGGCTGAGGTATCCGATTTATTTGGGCGATATGTCATACGGGGCTCTCAGCGGCAACCCTAATATAGCGATAGCCACAGCCGCCGACATAACGGAGACCCTGGCGGGCACGGGAGAGGGGGGTTTACATCCTGAGGTCGCGAAGCACAAAAGGATATTCGTTCAGTGGGCCTCCGCTAGGTTCGGCGTGGACGTCGACGTCCTAATGAAGGGTTTAGGCGTCGTCATTAAGATAGGCCAGGGGGCTAAGCCCGGAATAGGAGGTCACTTACCTGGGAGTAAGGTTACGGAACCGATCTCGTTAACCAGGAGGATCCCCGTGGGAATCGATGCCATATCTCCCGCTCCCCACCACGATATATATTCGATTGAGGACCTGGGTCAGAGGATTGAGGCCCTCAAAGAAGTTACGGGCAAACCCGTATTCGTGAAAGTGGCCGCGACCAACTACATCCCCTACGTGGTCTCCGGAATAGCCAGGATGGGCGCTGACGGCGTGATAATAGACGGCCACGGGGCCGGCACGGGAGCGACGCCGCTAGTGATTAGGGACAACGTGGGGATCCCGATAGAGCTCGCGGTGGCTTCAGCGGACAGGGTGCTCAGGGAACAGGGGTTAAGAGAGAACTTCACTATAATAGCTGGAGGTAGGGTATCGAACGCGTATGACGCGGCAAAACTGATCGCCTTAGGTGCGGACGTAGTCAACATCGCTACTGGGGCCCTGATATCCATGGGCTGCGTGATGGTTCATAAGTGCCACATAGGTTCGTGCCCGACTGCACTCACTAACAAGATAGACGGCACGAGAATGATGGACTTAGACTTCGGTACTAAGACGCTTGTAAACTACATCAGGGGCTTCGGCTTGGAGCTCGCGAACATCTTGGACAACTTGGGTCTTTCTAACCTAGACGAACTCAGGGGGAACAGGGATCTATTGATCGCTAGAGGGCTTTCCAGGGATACCCTTGAGGTCTTAGGCATTGAAGGTGAGGTTGAAGAAGAGCAACCGAAGCAGGGGGAGCTATGGACTAGGAGGAGGAAGGTCTACCTCCACGAGCTGTCAGTTAAGGGCGACCCAGTAATAACCAGCATGGGGAGCACCGCGCCTCCTGAAATAGAGAAGCCCGCCAGAATACTTGACTGGTTAAGGAGCGACGGGGCCCAGGTCACGAGACCTCCCATAGATCCTTATAGGGAGGATATAGACACGAGCTTTTACATTAACAAAGGTCGCTTCTTCCTCGGCCTTCCGATAATGATAGACGTCATCGACCTCCCTGAGGACGAAAAGGAGGCCTGGAAGTGGGCCGCTTACGCATTAAGCTCGGCGATCTTCGACGAGGTGACGGATCCCAAGTATTCCGAGATAATGTTCACCAAGGACGGAAAGGGAGCGCTCACGTGGTCGGAGGAGTTCTCGCCCGGTAATTATCTGCTGATTTCCAACGCCGATGAGGCCGTCGAAGTGGCCGTGAGCGTCAAGGGGCTGCCTGGACTTATCATAGACGAGGATTCGGCCGATGACGACTTGGAGCTGTTAATATCAGACGTCGACACAAGGCTCAAGGAACACGGCGTTAGGAAAAGGTTGGACGTAATAGCTAAGTCGTCAAGGATCAGGGATTCGGCCGACGTCTTCAAGCTAGTCATGCTCGGGGCCGACGCTGTGATCCTATCTGGCAAGGTTTTAGAGATCGCCATCGGCGAGGGGGCTAGGAAGGACTTGAAGGTTAAGGCCTTCAACCTCGTCGCAGGATGGAGAAAAGAAATAGCTTTACTGGCTGGGGCAGCTGGAGTGTACAGCGTTCAGAACACCATAACCGGGAACAGGGAGCTCTTAAGGGGGGTAAACCTGAACTCTTACGTTCTAAAGAGGCTCAGGATCAAGGCGGCGGGGTCTTTATGAGCATCGAGTTAAGCCCTTCCGGTTGCGGAGTTTTGGGAGTTTTAAGGAGACATAACGCTCCGAAAATCAAGGGTGAAGCCGTAGCAAGGGCGATAGAGAGGGTCAGATATAGGGGCAGCGACAGAGGAGCGGGTTTCGCGGTATTCAACAGGGATTTCGGTAACGCCTATGTGTTTAAGGTGTTCTATCAGGGCAGTCCAGAATCGTTGAGGGAACTTTTGGAGGCCGAAGGTATCAAGGTAGCTAATTCTAGCGTTCGCGAGATAGCCGGAGGCGTATGTGACTGCGAGTTCAGAATAACGCTTGGAAATGTGGCTGACGGCAAGAAGGCTTTCAGGACCGTTAACGAGATCCTGTGGAAGGTCAACAGGAGGGGAAGGATTTACAGTTTCGGCAATTCGCTCAGAGTGTTTAAGGGCGTCGGATATCCAGCAGACATAGCCAGGCAGTACGACATCGCTTCCTTAGAGGGTGACATGTGGCTAGCCCATACCAGGCAACCGACGAACTCCCCTGGCTACTTGCCTTACTGGTCCCACCCGTTCTCCACCTTCAACATAGCCATCGTGCACAACGGTGACGTAAGCTCCTTTGGCGCCAACCTGGAGTACTTAATGGAAAAAGGTTGGGAAGGTTTCGTCGGAACCGACAGCGAGGTAATGGCTTTCCTCTTCGAGGAGCTATTGTCAGAAGGTTTATCGATAGAGGAGGTAGTCAAAGTAATGATAAACCCGTCGAGGAGGTTGAACCCCCTCGACCCAGAAACGGATTACTTATACAGGGGAGCCAGGCTGGACGGTCCCTTCACGGCGGTGATAGGTTACGACTCCGGCGACGACTTCTACATGATAGCCTTAGCTGACAGGTCCAAGTTCCGTCCCGTTGTGGTGGGCGTTGATGAGAACTACTTCTATGTGGCTAGCGAAGAGAACGAGATAAGGGAGATAAACCCAAAGGCGACGGTATGGACCCTGAAACCAGGTTCCTACTTCATAGCTTCCATGAACAAGGGCGTCATAGCCTACGGTAGGCCACAGGAGGAGATCCACTCGTTTGCACCTCCTCCCGTTTTCGTCCCGGAGCGTTACGACATCGACGCTTCTAAGTACGATTATAGGAGTCTAAACCTCGCGATCGCTGAGGTAGCTAAGCGTAAGGACGAAATAACCGTCGCTAATGTTATGGGTCACAGGTACATAGGCCTCTCCTTCAAGAGACTCGGGGTCTCCAGAAAGAGGATACACCTATACGGTGTAGTGGGTAACGTTCTGGCCAACCTCAACGAGGACAACGAGTATTGGATATATGGCAACGTGGGGGACGACTGCTGTGACACCATGCATGGCGGCAAGGTCGTCGTAACCGGTGACGCGAGGGACGTACTTGCACAGACGTTCCAAAACGGAAAGATATTCGTAAGGCATAACGCCGGTAACAGGGTCGGCATCCAGATGAGGGAGTACAGGGACAGGAGGCCTTACCTAGTAATAGGCGGGATGGTCGACGACTACCTCGGCGAGTACATGGCTGGAGGAGCCATTGCGGTTCTGGGGATGAACGTCAAGGGAGTGCCTGTAGGCAGCTTCGTGGGCACAGGTATGGTAGGAGGGAGGATTTACATAAGGGGGAAGGTGCCAACCTCGAGGCTTGGGCTACAACCCAACAGGGTCGAGCTGATGAGGCTACTCAAGGCCTTCTGGATGGAGAAGCTGATAAGCGACGAGACGTACAAGGAGCTTAAGGACGCTGATTACACCGAGATAATCAACAAGCTGGAAGGAGAGGCCAAGACGCTCGCGAGGAAGATGTTCGAGGAGAGGATTGGCGTTCCGAAGGCGGAATATAGAGAGCTTACCGAGGAGGAGTTCAAGGAGCTGGAGCCGATAATAAAGGAGTTCTCGGCGGATCTAGGTGTGAACGCCGTAGAGCTCTTAAAGGAGAGGTTCACTGTCGTTACGCCGAGGAAAGAGATCGCTTGAAAAAACTAATAAAAACCTAGTACAGAAATAAGGACAGAAACGAAGCTTTGTATGTGAGCTCTTTTTATGTTAGGGGGAATAACGACTTAGCGTTTGAGCTGGAGGAGTATTTATCTTCTTTAGGGTATTACAGGGCGTCGTCCTTTGAGAAGGCTGACCTGATAGTTAACGTGGGATACCTAGGGGCTGTAATGAAGCTCTTGTTGAAAAAGGTGTACAAGCGTATACCGGTCATAATTAACGTGACGGCCAACGGGGAGTACATAATTCCTCTCACGCGCGAGAAGTCGGGAGGGAGCTTCTTGAGTCAAATAATAGCCGAGAAAACCGGAGGGGAGGTCGTGCTTACCTCGAGGAGCTCTCTGATGGGCGTTTATAGCCCCGAGGAGTTCGCCTGGTTGAACGGGCTTTACTTCGTTAACGGTTCCGGGATGAAAAGGGTGTACAAGACCCTCGAAGAGAAGGGGGAGCTCTCGGTCTACTACGAGGGGGTTAAGCTCAAGTTTCCGAAAGGCTACTCGGTAGCCGAGGACATAGAAGAGGCGGACTTAGTGGTCAACGTATTTGACCGCAGGAAGCCGAGCCTTTACGCTTACACATTCGCCATAGGCATAATGGTTTCCGAGGACGTACCCGAGCGCGTGATACAGGCCAGCACGGAGTTGACGGCTAAATCCCTAGGCCTATACCACGAACGACTCACGAAGAGGTTCGTGTTTAAGGGCAACGATCCCGTCCTATGTGAGGATATGCTGAGGATCAGAGGCTTTAAGGTTCTTCTCAAGGGAACCAAGAGGGCGAAGGGGGTACATACCTGCCTTGGGATCCAGCTACGAGGTCTACAACCCGTTCTTGGATAGCTACGTTAAGTTCGATGAGCCTCCTAGGAGAATCGTTTCCCTAAATCCCGCGGTGACGGAAACGCTCTTCATGCTGGGCTTGGGGGACAAGGTAGTTGCGACTGACGCCTTCAGCTACAGGCCGGAAGAGGCTAAAAGGTTACCGAAAATAGGCAGTTATACACACGTGATTTGGGACGAACTAGCGGAGCTCAAGCCAGATCTAATTTTCACCACTACCGGAGCTCAAAAGGATCTCACCAGGCAGCTTTTACAGAAAGGCTACAAAGTGTTCCCGGTTCCTGTACCTATAACAGTTCACGACATCGTTTCGGGAGTCCTCGTTGTAGCAACTGTGATGAACGCATTCGAGATAGGAAGGGAGCTAGAGCTGTCACTAGTTCAGAAAATCACGGAATTTAAAGGAAGGGCGAAAAGGAAAAGGGTTTACGTGGAGTTCGATCTTGGAGGACCAATCACTGTAGGCTATCCCACTCACGTAAGTGATGGTATAAGGCTCTTGGGAGCGATCAACGTTTTCGATGACGTTCCTATCGCGTATTTCACCCCCAAGGACTCCGAAATAGCGGCCAGGGATCCCGAAGTGGTCGTTCTAGAGCCGAAGAGACTGGTCGAGCATGAAGTCCAGAGGATGAAGTCCTCCCTCGAGAGGAGGGGTCTATCGGTTCTCCTGGGTAAGGCTCACTTCACTCGGGGGGACTTCTTAGCCCACACGGGGCCCAGCTTCATAACGGACGCGTTGCCGTGGCTCCTTAGCGTCCTTTCAGCCTGAGGTAGAGGCCGTAGGCAGCTAAGACTATGCCGAGGGTTATGAAGAACTCAGAAACGTTTTGCGCGAAGCCGGTGTAGGTGTAAAAGCCCTGGATGGTTGAATACGGGAAGACCCCGTAAGTCAGTGCGACGGTTTGAGTCGAGTCGAGCGGGTTTATCGCGACTAAGCTGTAATTACCAGGGGACGGCAACTTCACGGAGACTAACTGTCCGGGTTTCGTGACTATTGACCCAGAGCTCGAAATCACGGTGAGGTTAACGCTGGAGGAATTCAGGAGGAACGCCACAACCGCCGAGTCGTTACTCGCGAAGAAGGTCGCTACGACCACGCTCATGTGAGGAGGGAGCGTAACTATCCTCGCGTTTTTGGCGAAAGCCTGACTCACGGATTGATAACCAGGCACTATGAGCGGGACGGAAATCCAGACAGCCAGGGATGTTAGAGCTATGAGTAAACCAATAAGCACGAACTTACTGCTACGTTTCATGCCTTCTCCTCCTACACCAAGCTTATTAATTCGTCGAGGTCTTCAATAAACCGTCATGGGTGGCCAGAAAATCACGAGTTAAGATAGACATTTTAGATACAACCCTTAGGGACGGGGCCCAAGCGGCTAACGTCTCCTTTACCCTGAACGATAAGATAAGGATAGTCCAATTGCTGGATGAATGGGGAGTAGACTACATAGAGGGCGGCTGGCCTGGGTCTAACCCTAAGGACGAGGAGTTCTTCGCCAAGATGAAGGAAGTGAGCTTGACTCACGCTAAGCTTGCCGCCTTCAGCAGCACCAGAAGGAAGGAATTAAGTGCAAAGGAGGACCCCAACTTGAACGCTATACTGAAGGCCGACGTTCCTGTAGCTGTGCTTTTCGGTAAGTCCTGGACGCTTCATGTGACTCAAGTCCTTAAGACCACCAAGGAGGACAACCTAGACATAGTTTACGACAGCATCAGCTACCTGAAATCGCATGGTCTCGAGGTGATATTCGACGCCGAGCACTTTTACCAGGGTTACATGGAGGATCCGGAGTACGCCCTGTCCGTCGTGAAAACGGCAGAGGAGGCTGGGGCGGACGTCATAGCTTTGGCGGATACAAACGGCGGCACATTGCCTCACCAGGTCTTCGAGATTACCTCAAAGGTGGTGTCCTCCGTCAAGGTCAAGGTCGGCGTCCATATGCACAACGACTCCGGTACGGCCGTAGCGAACTCACTAATGGGAGTATTAGCGGGAGCCAGACACGTTCAAGGAACCGTGAACGGGATAGGCGAGAGGACAGGAAATGCGGATCTAATACAGATAGTGGCTAACTTATTCCTGAAGCTGGGTTACGATGTACTGAAAGGGGAGGAGAGTATAAGGAGGCTGAAAGAGATCTCTAAGAGGATCTATGAGATCACGGGGATCCCACCAAACCCATATCAACCCTTCGTTGGCGACAACGCATTCACTCATAAGGCTGGAGTTCACGCCGATGCCGTGATGAAGGTCTCCAGGGCTTACGAGCACATAGACCCATCGTTAGTGGGGAACGCTAGAAGGTTCGTGGTATCGGAGCTGGCTGGGACCTCCAACTTACAGACCTTATTGAAGGGCCTGGGCATCGAGATGGACAAGAAGGACGAAAGGCTGAAGGAAGCCCTGAAGGAGATAAAGGCGCTCGAGAACAAGGGCTATTCCTTCGACGTGGCACCGGCCTCAGCGATTCTCATAGCCCTCAGGGCCTTGGGACTATACACCGACTTCATAAAGGTCGACTACTGGAAGGTGGTCAGCGAGAACGACCTCAACATAGCAGTGGTTAAGGTCAACGGCCAGCTTGAGGTGGCCGAAGGTGTAGGACCTGTACACGCGGTGGACGTGGCTCTCAGGAAAGCGCTGACGAAAGTCTATCCAGAGCTGGAGAAGGTCAGGCTTACCGATTACAGGGTGCTTTTGCCCACCGAAATAAAGAGTACGGAGAGTGTGGTGAGGGTCACTATAGAGTTCAGCGACGGAGAGTCCAGCTGGAGGACGGAGGGGGTCTCCACCAACCTAATCGATGCCAGCGTTAAGGCCCTGCTGGACGGCATAGACTACTACCTACAGGTCAGGAACTTAAGAGCGAAAGGCGTGATCGGAATGGTTAAAGTGGCCGGAGGGGCACTACAACACGCCTAAGCGAACGTTCAATTTTGTTCGTTTTCCTTAAGAGGCAAATAACCGCTTATAAGGCGAGCCTGGGCTTTAATCACTCGGATGACGTCCTGGGACCCAGGCGGCGCGTCGTTACAATCCAGGAACAAGCTCTACGTTTACATGAGGTTCTTGAGAATAGAACAGACCTTCTTCAGCCTCCCAATGGCTTACGCCGGGGCGTTTATAGCAATCCACGGCGTTCCTCCTACGCCCACCCTTCTCCTTATCTTCCTGGCTCTCCTGTTCTTAAGGACGGCCGGCATGACCAACGACAATTTGGTCGACAGGGAGATAGACGCTAAGAACCCAAGGACCAAGACAAGGCCCTTGGTGACAGGAGCGATCACAGTAAATGAGGCTAAGGCCATGATAATCGCTTCCCTCGTAGGCTTCTTCGTTACTGCTTACTTCGTGAACGTGTACGCCTTCCTGTTGTCCCCCCTGGTCGCCGCCTTTGTGATGCTCTATCCGTACTCCAAGCGAGTCACGGCTTTCGCTAACTACCATATAGCATCCGTGCTGGGCCTTTCAGTCTTCGCCGGAGGGGTCGCGTCAGCGGGCCTCATAGCTTCCTCAATGGTCCAAGTCCTAGAAATGGTCCCGTGGCTTTACGTGGTTTCCACTATCTTTTGGGCAGTGGGGTTCGACCTGTATAATCACATCCCGGACGCGGAGTTCGACAGACAGATGGGGCTCCACAGCTTCGCCGCGCTCCTGGGCGATAAAGCGCTCCCGTTCGCTGGACTCAACCAGCTCGTCTCAGTGATCCTAGCGTTCCTTGGGGACTACGTCTATGGTTTAGGGCTGATAGCGTATATCGCTACCTTGCTTCATGGCCTCATAATGCTTTACGCTTACGTTTTGGCCTCACGCGGCGA
Organism: Sulfolobales archaeon Acd1; assembly: GCA_000389735.1. Classification (GTDB taxonomy): domain Archaea; phylum Thermoproteota; class Thermoprotei_A; order Sulfolobales; family Sulfolobaceae; genus Acd1. The sequence goes on from APJY01000001.1 coordinate 274,177, forward strand.
CTTCGGCAGGGCCTTCTACTACAACATCTACTCCTCGGTGGTACTGGGCTTAGGCGTAATCGTCTCGTTCTTAGTATAGAAGCGTACAGGGTAAAAGACCGAAAAACGGGATCAGACTCGGGTTCGGACATCACCCTTCAGCGCTCAGCCAGGTTCACATCACTTCCTTCAAACCGGTGCTAATACAGGAGCCCTTCCATTCCTCGTTGAGTCCCTCGAGTATCAAGTTAATGTAGTCCTTCGTGGGCTTAAGGTTGTAGTCCACGGTAGGCGAGACGTACGCGTAGGCGAAGTACTCCCTCCCCTCGGGATCCTCCACCCTAACTACCTCCTTTATATACCTTATGAGGTTGGACTCAGCCTTGTCCAGGAACTTGAGCTCTTGGTCGGTTAACTGATAGAGGTAACCGCAGACCACACCTGCAGGGTTTTCCCTAAGGTTAGCGCAGGCCCCCCACTGACACGGCACGTTGAACGTTAGCTCATAACCTTTCAACACTACCTTGATCTTTCTCGGTATCTTATTGATCCCCCGCTCCTCGAGAACTATGCTGTTGGTGTTCTCGGCGTAAGCGAAGTAATTGATCAGGCTCGGCATACCCATGTACGCCGAGTAGTCTCCCGACTCAACCCTGGGCCTACTCCTTATCTCCCTCTCGAGGCTGGGGTTTATTGCGTACATCTGCACGTCGTCGTAATAATACTTCCTCCTGTCGTCAAAGTAGACCCTAACGGAAGTCCTGACGAACAGTTCGTCCTCAGATCCCTCGAAGCCCTCTATCTCGTCCATTAGACGCAACGTCCTCTCGTCTATCTCGTAAACCTCGCCGACCACGACCCCATCGCCCTTTAGGGCCCCAGGATAACCTCTTAAGTCATAGAGCTCGTATCCGTCAACGTAACCCCTTCCCACGAAGCGGTGCTTCTTCACCAGGTGATGGAGCTCGAAGCCGTACCTGAAGGATCCGTAAGCGAAAATGTAAACCCTGCTCATGAGGCCACCTCATTGAAATAATCCGCCCAAAGTTTAAGTTCGTCTAGTTCCATTACCGTTCTAGTTCCGTACTCAAGGTCTTCTAAGAAGGCCTGTGAAATGCTTACCCATTCACCCCTCAGCTCTCCAACGATCCTGACAGATTTCAGCCCTCCCTTCGCTTGAGTCACGTAACGTATCTCGACTTCGTTCCCCCTAACCTCGACCGTGTAACCTTGTATCCTGCTGAGGACCTCCAGCGCTCTGGCTTTAAGCGAGATACCTTCAGGTGGACTAGGACTCTTCACTGATCTGCTTTTATCGCTCATCATCTACTTAACACATATGGACGACGTAAGGGTAAAAGTTTTAAAACAGTTGAAGGAGGCGGCGGACTATTTCGTAAATTACGTCCACGCGGCCGACCTAATACCGGAGATCCGTACCAACATAGTTTACGCCCTTCCAGAAGCCAAGTCAGTGGATGAAGTCGCGGGAATCCCCGGGAGAGTGACGAAGGCCTTCGGCAGGGCCTTCTATTGCATGGAGCCGGCCTTCGGCGCCTCAGATCACATGGCCAGGCTGATCCTGGCGGCGATGAGGTATGACGGGGAGCTGAGGGGGGCCATAAACGTCAGGCTATTCACAATCCCTGAAGGGGCCTACGTCTTCGATAGGAGGAAAGAACCAGAGGAGAGTAGGAGGAAGGAGGGAGGGACTATGCAGCTAATAATTGACGCGGCTTACGGGGAGCTAGGCAGGGTTCCTGAGGTGATAGTTGACACAGGCGACCTAGGGAAGGAGCCAGGGATCTATGTGCTGGGAAGAACTCCGCTGGAGGCAGTGAGGAAGGTCATCGATATTTACGAGGGATGGAGGCGGCAATCACTCGAATAAGACCCTCGTGATCTCCTTCTCGCAAGACTTTAACAATTCTAGAATTATTTTATGTTTTTCATCATCTATTTTCTTCCTGTTTTCCTTTATTAACAGGCCTACTGAGACGAGGACGTCTATGAGCTCCCTCCCTGGACCCTTTAAGAACTGTTGGAAGAACTCCTCTCTATCCTTCCTCATCTCGTTCAACATCTTCATTCCAGTCTCGGTGATTCTGTAAGTCTTCTTTGAGTTCTCCACTATTAGCTCAACAGCTCCCGAATTCACCAACTTCTTCAGGACCGGGTAAAGGGAGCCCGGGCTCGGCTTATACCTCCCTCTAGTGACCTTCTCTATCTCCTTGATCAGCTGATAAGCGTACATGGGCTTAGCGCTTAGGACCTCTAGGACGAGGTATGTGAGCATGCCCTTCTTGAGCCTCTCCAACGCGTTGGCCATTTTCCTAGCTGATCAGGAATCCGTCGTTACCCTATTAAACGATCAGCGGTGGTCCTCTAATCATCTCTCATTAGTGCTCGGCCTCATCACGTCAGTGTCGCGGATGTTCTTCACCCATCAGGTTCTTCCCACGTCATCATGCGGGCACTCTCCCTTGTACTCGAGGATAGACATATCGTCCTCATACGAGATTATGCAGAAGAACTCTAGGTCCTCATCCCCTACGCTTTCTATATAATGAGGTACGAACGAATTTATAAAAACGTACTCGTTGGGTCCTAGCACCTGGACTTTGTCGCCCGCACATATCTTAGCCTTTCCCTTCGTGATCACGACGGTCTCCGTGTACTTGTGGTAGTGCTTAGCGATTATCCCTCCCTTTTTAACCCAGAACTTCCTTACCGCGTAACTCAGCGACCCGTGGTCCTTAGTTACTAGCCACTTTATGAAAGCGTCCTTAGAGCCAGGAATGGTAACGGGCTTCCACTCGACGTTATCGACCTTGTTGAAGAAGTACTCCATCACGAATTCAATTGAACCATCAGTTTTTAGATCTAAGCGAGAGGTATTTCATGACCCTATGTTTTATCAAGACGTAGTAACCGAGCTAAGACCTTTCTTCTCTTCTAAGAAACTCGTTAACATCTGTGTGGGAACAGTTTACACCGTCTCAACGCTAAGCGACGGGTCCTCAGGTATAGCCCACACGGTGCCAGAGGGCGAGGTTCCCGCCGCGGGCGAGCTGCTTTCTATGAAAACCGAGGACATAATCTCCATGGGACCTGAGTCGCCCATTGTGAGGTCTATCACGCTCTCTATACTGAGCTCTTTTATTGACTCCTCCTTTGAGAGGGGCGATCCTTTGGACGTCATTGAGGGCGGTAAACTCTGCGTTTTCGGCTATTCCCCAAGCGTCGATCCCAAAAAGTACAGTTCGTTAGTGGTTTACGACTTCTCCGAACCAGCCGTTCAGAACAGGGGGAACCTCACGATAAGGCCCTTCTCGTCCTTCCAAAAGGAGAGCTGCACCCACGCCGTCGTTTTCGGCTCAGCCATAGTAAACGGTCAAATCGACAGAATATTAGCGAACGTGAGCGCAGACAATTTAATCCTGGCAGGTGTGTCGAGCGTTTACGCCCCGAACACGTTAAGGAAGTACGGGTTCAGCGTAATCGGTAAGGTCATTCCTATTGAGAAGGTGAAGGCCCTCAGGGTCGCGTGCGAGGGAGGCGGGGCGTCTCAGATGATCCGATACGTCGGTAAGTTCTTCAAAAAGCTCTGATTTTATCATCTATTTCACTTAAGGAACTGTAGCAAGTGCCCCTGAACTTATACTCGCACTCCAGGTCCCTCGCGGTCTCGCACTGAAGGCTGGAGCAGCTTCTGGCCAAGTAGCCGTAATCGAGCTTAAGTTTCGCTATTCCCAGCCTACTTAAGACTGGAACATCCCTCCTGTGTGCGGAAGCCCTTATCGCTTTGTCGCTTGCCTTCAGCGCTTCCTCCGAGCCGGTTAAGAGCCAGAGCCTCGCCGCGAAGACAGCGAACTCTGAGTTCATCAATGCCTCTATTACGACCCTGCTCGTTACCGGATCCTGAGGCCTTACGTCGCGGAAGCCCATTTCATGGGATAGGTTTTCCACGGTCCATCTGAAGACCTTGTTAGCTGCCTCTAGGTACTTCTCGATGCCTGTTGCCTGGTAGGCCGTGAGTAGGCAGTTGCCAACGTAGGCCTGATCTATGAGTAGGCCCGAGTTGTACGCTTCTTTGCCTCTCCTCACCTTCCCATCGTCCTCTACGTAGCTGAGTAACTCGTCGTAGTCCTTGCTGAGACCCAGGTCAATAGCTATCCCCCACTCGGAGCTGTAACCCTCTAAGGGGACGTTGACCCCCTTCACGAGACTCTCTGAGAACTTATCCGCAGGTCTGAAGGCCTTCCTCACGGCCTGATACTCCTTATCGACGCTGGACAACCAGGTTATGAACTGATAAGCCCTGAAGTCCCCAGGCACGCCGGCCAGGATCTGGTTAACAACGTCTAAGGACTCTATTAACTCGAAGTCCTTCGGCGAAGGGACGAAAGAGTAATCGACCTTAATCAGCTTGTCCAGTCTCTCGTAGGTAAGCATGAGCTTCTCCTTGACGAAGCCTTGGTTTGAGGACTCTATGAGCGAGAGGAGGTTCCCCTCGTGATCTATGACCGAGACGGAAGGAAGTATACCCCTAGTCAGCCTCACGAAATAGGGTAAGTCGTCGTCTGCCCTTACTTTGACCACTATGAACCTTTTCCTGATTTCCCGGTCGTTGCTTATCTCTTGAAATGCCGTCTCGCACTGATCACAGTTCTTCGAGGTGAACGTTACGGCTATGGGCTTCCCGTAGAACTTGGAGTCCTCGAATACCCTAGGCTCTAAAGGCACCTCGAAGGTAATGCTTAAATGCGTAAATAAAGCTGAGAAACCGCCATGAGTAGGCCAGCAACTAAGTGGACGTGTGGAATATGTAACCAAACGATATATTGGGACGAGCTCTTCACCTTCATGAGCAACAGGACAGTAGTACACTTCGCATGCCTCAGGAGCAAGGCCTTGGCCAACCCCAAGGGGTCTTCCGAGGACGTTCAGGCGGTCTTAGACGGTCTTGAAACCGAATTGAAGAAGATAGTCGAATACAAGGCTAGGATAAATAAGGTGAGGGACGAGGAACTGAAGAAGGTCCTGGAGGCGGTGGAGAAGGACGCCGAGAAGAACGCGGGTATCCTCACGAGGCACGTAGAGAGGTTGGCGAACGTTCTCTAAAGGGCGATGTGCGTTTTTTGTTGGCTTTACGGACCGAAACGTGAGCTCTAAACCGGTATTCGCCTGCTTGATTAACTAAGGGCATGATCTGGGTTTTCGGTTAATAGATATATCTTAGCTAAAAGATAGTTAGTGGTGCAGACCCTTAGCACGATAAAAGTAACGCTCGTTTCCTTCACGAAGGACGGCGAGCGAGTAGTAGCGGTAGCCAGTAAGATGAGCAGGTCAAGGAAGGGCTGGGATTACCACTGGCAGAACATGAGCGATGAGGAGGTCGAAACATGGATTAGGGACGCGATAATTCACGGCTATTGGAGCGTGTTAGAGCACTCGGTTTACACTTTCTCCATTGAGGGCATATCTAGGGTAGCTTCCCATCAGTTAGTCAGGCATAGGATAGCCTCTTATACCCAAATGAGTCACCGCTTCGCTAAGCCCGTCGACGAGTACTATCGTCCCGTTTATCCCCCATCGGCCGAAAGGAGGGCCAAGGACGTTATAGAGGAAGCGTACAGAGACGCTTACGAGCGTTACTATAGGCTCTTAGAGTTAGGAGTGCCCGAGGAAGACGCTAGGTACGTCCTGCCGAACGGCGTCAACACTAACATAGTAGTCACCATGAACGCCCGGGAGCTCTACAACTTCTTCGCGTTGAGGCTGTGCTCAAGGGCACAGTGGGAGATAAGGTTGGTGGCCTGGAGGATGTTGGAGGAGGTCAAGAGAGTCCACCCGAGACTCTTCAAATACGCTGGGCCGAATTGCTTGATCCATGAGAACTTCGTGAGGAAGGAACCCATTGCACTTGAGGACTTGTTGAGCGGCGCTAAGCTAGTTTCGGAGAGGTGTTCGGAGGGGGTGGAAAGGGAAGGCATTGCGAAGTGCGTGAGGAACGCCATGAGCGTGTAGAAGGCCGAAGAGGAAGAACATCACGAATAAATAAACTTTATCTTTTTATTTAAATTATTTATGAAACTATCGGGTTCACTATCGCGGAATTTAAACAATTAAAGCTTCCTCAAACAGAACTGAAATCTTGAATTCTTAACAAAACGCATTTATTTACCCAGTAGGTGTGTACTCACCGCACATGAGCCTAATCCAGGCCCTCGTAGGCCTAGGAATACCAATCGTGCTTATGTTCCTCGCAGGTTACGGTGGATACTTCGCTCTTTCCTTAATCCTGGGTCTGAAACGCAACCCAGTGAAGATCGCGAGGTTCGAGGCAGGTAACATCCCTTACGGAGAAGGGAGACTATGGTACCCTTTACAATATTACGGTTACCTACTGATTTACACGTCCATAGAGCCACTAGTGGTAATCCTCCTATTACTAGCTCCCTCAACTTTCTACGTTTCCGAATCTTTGGCGTTTCACCTTCTAGCTATAGTAGGTACGTTCATAGCGTTGCTCTACCCCGTGATATACTATGGCGCCAGGTTAGCCGACGTGATTAATCAGTGGGAGGTGAGGCGCTAATGAGCGCACAGCCAGAAGCTAAGCCCCCTCAGGTTCCCCAGCAGCAGGCCCAGCAAGCTCAACAGAAGCAGGAGAGCTCCCTGAGCAGGAAGTTGAACGAAATGAAAACCAGGCTTAACGTACCCGTTAACGTGAAGGTGGAATCTGAGAGGCGTGCCACCATCGAGGTTGACAAGTCGAATCTCCTTGCCGTAGCTATGGCCCTTAGGAGTATAGGCTTCGATCACGTGAAGACCGTCACGGCTATAGACTACCCGGAGACCGAAACCTTCGAGGTCCTGTACCACGTTTCGTCCTACACCGATTTCGAGCTTGCCAAGACCATAGTTACGCTGAGGACGAAGGTGAGTTATAAGGATCCGACCCTACCTTCGCTTCACCCTGTTTGGGAAAGCGCGTGGACGGGGGAGAGGGAGACGTATGAGATGTTCGGCATAAGGTTCGAGGGACATCCCGACCTCAGGAGGCTCTTCTTGGATGAGGATTTCGAAGGAGTGTACCCCATGAGGAAGTCTTACAAGGTTAAAACGGAGGGTCTCTTCGTTGACCGCCCAGCCTAACGTATTCACAATGGATGCCACGCAGATAGACATAGTCCCCATCGAAGGGGAGCTCAACGTAGGGCCTCAACACCCTGGCTCAGGACACCTGAGAATCTACGTCAAGCTCAACGGCGACATAATAGAGAAGGCCGAGCTGGATGTGGGTTACGTCCACAGGTCGGTCGAGAAGCTAGCGGAAGTGAGAAACTACATGCATCTCATCCCGTTGGTCGAAAGGCCTGCAATACTCGACTCAATCCACATGAACCTGGGTTACATCCTTGCGTTAGAGAAAATTATGGGAGTCGACGTCCCTGACAGGGCCCAGTATCTGAGGAGCCTGGCTGCGGAGATCAACAGGATAGCCAGCCACCTTTACGGCACTGGGATCCTCGCTGTGTTCCTTGGCCACTCCACAGGGTTCATGTGGGGCTTCGGCGACAGAGAGGTTTGGGTTGAGGTGCTTCAGGCGCTGACCGGCGCGAGAGTCACTAACTCTTACATCATTCCTGGAGGTGTGAGGAGGGACTTGACTCCTACAATTAAGGAGATGATCGAGAAAGCCATCAGGTACCAGAGGAAAAGGATACCAGAATGGAAGAGGATTTTCTTAAACAACCCGAACATAAGAGCGAGGCTCGAGAACGTCGGCGTGATGAGTAAGGAGCAGGCGATAGCTTGGGGCGCAGTAGGCCCGAACCTGAGGGGTTCGGGAGTGTATTACGATGTTAGGAAGTTCGAGCCCTACGCGGCTTATGATAGGCTAGACTTCGAGATCCCTGTATACAAGGAGGGTGACGCGTACGCGAGGGTCCACGTAAGGTTCAACGAGATCGAGGAAAGCATGAAGATTATAGAGCAAATAATCAAGGAAATACCACAGGGCAATATACTAAGCGACAGGTTCTTCAAGCAGATACCCCCCACCAGGCTAAAGAAGCACTACGAGACTCACGGGAAGATCGTGTTCCCTGGCTATTACGCCTCCTTTAGGCCTCCAAAAGGGGAGGCGATCTCCAGGGTCGAGGCCGCTAGGGGCGAGCTGGTGTATTACCTCAATAGTGACGGCTCTCCAAAGCCCTACAGGCTCAGGATGGTAACCCCCTCATACAGGACCATATACGTGTTCGAACAGTTGGCGAAGGGGGCAAGGTACGCAGACCTGGTCGCGATCTACGGAAGCCTAGACTACTTCCCTCCGGAGGCTGATAGATGATGGACATCCTACAGGACATTAAATACGTGATCTTCTACCCCTCGTTCTTCGTCATGATAATATTCCCTGGTCTCATAGCGGGAGGGCTCTTCGTACTCTTTGCGATATGGTTCGAGAGGAAGATAGCCGCCAGGGTTCAGATGAGGGTGGGTCCTTACTACGTTTCAAGGTTCGGCGGGATAGCTCAGCTTTTGGCCGACGCGATAAGGGTGGCACTTCAGGAAATAATAATCCCAGCCGGAGTCAATCCTACTCTTTACGTCATAGCCCCTATATTCCCGTTACTTTTCGCTTTCCTACCCCTGGCTTTCCTGCCAATCGGCGTGATCCCCGAGCAGGGATCGGTGTTTTCAGCCTATTACCACTCGTTCTTCGATCCCGGCGTGAACATGGGCGTAATAGCGGCCCTGCCGACGGAGTATAGCCTAATTGCCGTTCTGGCCGTCGAGGCAGCCTACCCGATCTTCATCATCCTCCAGGCTTGGGCGACAAACAACAGGTTCGCGCTAGTGGGAGCGGTCAGGGAGGCCTACCTCTCCGTCGCTTATGACGTCTTAATACTAATGTCCGTCATAGCAACAGCAGTAGAGTACCATACACTCGACGTCGCCAAGGTGGTTCAGTCGGGGATCCCGGGGATAGTGGCGAACCCGCTGGCTGCCTTTGTGTTCTTCGTGGGGCTCATAATGGCTACCAGCAGGTTTCCCTTCGAGATAGTCGAGGCGGAGAGCGAGCTGGTAACCGGTCCCGCAACGGAATACAGCGGTCTCCTGTTCCTGCTCGCTATGGGAGGATCGTACTTCGGAACGTACGTTTACGCCCTATACTTCGCGGCCGTATTCTTGGGCGGCTGGTATCCGCTCTCTGGCTTTCCAGGTGCTGTGATACTTTTCTTGAAAGCGGCGGTAATTGTCCTCTTCTCCGTGTTCCTAAGGTCAGTTTACGGCCGTTATAGGATAGATCAGGCCCTTAGGAATTCCTGGCGTTTACTCCTACCTGTAGCCTTAGCTTCCATAGTTCTCGGGATCGTGGGTGGGTGGTTATGGATCAGGTGAAAATTAGGGAATACGACAAGAACAAGAATCCGTTCAGGCTGTTCGGTGCACACGTAGCCGCGGTAGGTGAGGGAATAAAGCACGCGATCAAACCCAAGACAATAACGCTAAGGTACCCTGACGTCTCGATGACGCTCCCTACTAACTACAGGGGTATGATAAGGCTGTATAAGGACGTGTGCATAGGCTGTTCGCTCTGCGCTATGATATGTCCGGCTGACGCGATGAAGATGACCACTTGGGAAGGGAAGAAGTTGCCGCAGATAAACTACGGCAGGTGCGTCTTCTGCGGCTTCTGCGTAGACGTATGCCCTGTCGACGCTCTGAGAGAAACTAGGGTTCATGACGCCGCTTTCCAGAGCAGAAGGGAACTAGTCTTCAACCCGGACAAATTCAACCAGGACTTCGATCAGACCCTACCCGTCAAGGGAACCGTGAGGAAGGTAAGGGCTGTGATAGACGAGAATAAGGGGATTAGGTATGTACCTGACGAGTGACGTCTCAAGTTATTTATATGAAGGGGTTACGGCGCTTCTCGCGGCCTTCGCCATAGCTTCCGCCATAACAATAGTTAAACAGAAAGTCGTCCTTTACTCGGCAGTAGCGTTAGCCTTCTTAGGGTTCTCCACCGCCGCGCTGATAGCCCTCCTCTCACCATCAGCTTACGGGATATACTCGGTATTCCACGTGTTGCTATACGTGGGCGCTACGGTGACCTTCATAGCTTTGACCATTGTACTCTTTAGGGGAATAGACGTAAAGCCTTCCCCCTCTGCCGGCGTAGCCCTGGGGGTCGTTATAGCTGTATTAGTAGCTATCGTAACGGCGATACTGATCTACCCCAGCGTTCAGGCTAGCTCGACGGTTCCGCCTGCACTGAGTCTGACCGAGCTAGCGAATCAGCTCCTGGACGCTTACTGGTTCCCTATAATAGTGCTTATAGTTGGCCTGATTACGACCGTTATCGAGGCGTTAGCCTTAGCTAGGAGGAGGTGAGGCAGATGCTGGTCGGTTTGATAGTTTTGTCCACCTCAATCGTCCTAATAGCCATAGGCCTCTATGGGCTAATGAGCAGTAGGAACATTATCAGGACGCTCTTGTCTTCTGAAATCCTTTTAAACGCCTCGATTTTGTTCACTTTCACATTGTCATATTTGAACGGCCTGACCTACCCTCCCGTGATTTACTCGGTTTTCGCTATAAGCACCGCCCTAATAGAGGTGGTAGTCGCCTTCGCCGCTGTGATACTTTACTTCAGGTCAAAGGGGAGCCTGGAGGTGGACTGAGCGATGCTCATGTGGTACATCCTAATTGTAGCGTTCGTCCTGGCCTCTCTACCCTTCTTAGTTAAGTCGAAAAAGGTTTCGGCCACGCTCTCCGCCCTCTCTATAGCGGTTACCTTAGCTTACTTCGCTTTTTACAACAGGCTTGAGTCTTTCTACGTAGCGCCCACAGTAGGGTCTTTCGGTCTCGTCGTTAACAACCTGAACCTGGCAATGCTCGCCACGATAGTTCCTGTCACATTGGTGACCACGATCTACTCGTTGCGTTACATGGAGGAGAGGTTCCACGAGCTCGGCTACGGCTCGTGGGGGACTTACTACGCCCTTTACTCCCTCTTCGCCCTCTCTATGGTTTACACGGTGATGTCCACCAACCTACTCGAAATCTACCTTTTCTTGGAGCTGGGTCTTGTGACCTCGTTCCTCCTCATCCTCCTTTATGGCTACGGGGATAGGAAGAGGATAAGCCTGATGTACTTCGTTTGGACCCACGTGGGTACCATCTTAATGCTGATCTCGATAGTTCTGATAGGCATCGAATCGGGTAGTATGGACGTTTACGAAACCGCTACTACCCTATATAACTACAGCGGCCTGACCTACGCCGAGCTGATCTTCCTGGCCGGAGTCGTGGGTATGATGATCAAGGGAGCCATGGGTGGCGTAAACGTCTGGCTACCTTACGCTCACGGTGAGGCCCCCACTCCCATATCGGTGCTCCTGAGCCCTAACATGGTGGGCTTGGGAGTTTTCGCGGCAATGATTTACATGTACCTATTCAGGGACCTAACGTACCTGGCCCCCATCTTTCTGGCCTGGGCGGTCTTCACTATGATCTACGGTGGGCTGAACGCCCTAGCTCAGATGGACTTCAAGAGGTTCCTAGCCTACTCGAGCGTCTCTCAGATGGGTTACATGCTCCTGGGGGCCTCGGTGGCGTTTTACTTGGGCCTTAAGGGCAACATACTTGAGCTACCATTAGGAGTCATAGCTTCTCTCCTGATATACGTGTCCCACGGCTACGGTAAAGCCATTCTGTTCATGAGCGCAGGAGCCATGATAACGGAGATCCACGAGAGGAACATTTACAACTTGGGCGGGCTTTACTCCAACTCCCCGTTACACAGCACTTTAGCCTTCGTAGGGGCACTTAACTTACTCGGGTTGCCCCCGAGCGTGGGGCTGATAAGCGAGGTCCTACTCCTGTTGTCCGTCGGTGATTTACTCAACGTACTCGGGCTTTGGGCCTACGTAATACTCGTGGCCTTCCTTATGGTAGCCATCGCCGTGTCTTCAGCCTACTTAACGTACTTGTACAAGAGGGTATTCGCTGGAGCTCCTAGAGGATCCAACCTGGATGCGGTCAACGAGTATAAAGTTCCTATGGCTCTCCTGGCGGCGATATCGATAATTCTGTTCTTCGTGCCCGAACTGATCGTTCCACCCTTGTCCGGCTTTTACACCCACATAGGCGGTTCGGACTACTACCTATCGTTTATAGTCTTCCTCCCATCGGTGGGGGCTTTGCTGGCTTTGATCACACCAAGGAAGCTCAACCAGGACGTGAGAGGAGGGCTGGTCGTTGCCCTAATAGGGGTTTCGGCCGTTTTGGCCACCCTCGAGTTGTTGAGATCTCTGTCCTCCTTCTCGTTGACGGCGCTTCTGAATCAGGTTAGCTCTTACGACCTAGGAGGTTACTTCACCTTCAGGCTCTCCCCGATCCAGGCCTACTTGGGAGCCCTAGTTGCCTGGCTTTCCTTCTTCATCTCCCTTTACAGCGTGGGCTATATGAGGGAGGACAAGGTCCTTAGGAGGTATTGGGGCTTCTTCGGCTTCTTCGTCTCCTCAATGCTCGGCGTAATTTACGCTGATAACCTCTTACTCTTCCTGGCAGGCTGGGAGGGGACGAGCCTAGCCTCTTACGGCCTCATAAGCTACTGGCTCGACGACAACGATAAGAACATAGTGGGCGACATAGGGAGGTACATATTCGGCCTAGAGTACGTTTCTCGGCCGACCACCAGCGGCGTCAGGGCAATGATCTTCACGAGGATAGGGGACGTCGGCCTGATATCAAGCTTCGGCTACTTACTGTTCCTTACATCACACTCGCAGTACCTAGGGAACCTCTCGTTGTACTCGGCCCTACTGCCTCACATAACAGATCTCTATCAGCTACAAGTCGCCGTCATAGTCCTCCTGTTCCTCTTCCTTGGAGGCCTGGGCAAGAGCGCGCAGTTCCCGCTGACCCAGTGGTTGCTCACCGCCATGACAGGCCCAACCCCCGTGAGCGCGCTTATACACGCCGCCACGATGGTTAACCTGGGCGCCATACTGACCTATTTCGTCTATCCATACCTCAAGTATCCCGACCCTCAGACTGAGATCTTCGCGGCCGTTGTGTTCTGGATAGCCGTATTCACGGCAATCTACACGAGCACCTCAGCTTTAGCCTCCAACGAACAGAAGCTGATCCTGGCATACTCCACGGCGGATCAGATATCGCTTATGATTATGACGACCTCCTTCGGTGCCTTCCTAGCCGCCCAATCTGGTCTTTTGTATATACTCTATATCTCCATTATCATATCCCTGCTCCAGATGACGGCCCACGGCGTCTACAAAGCCACGTTGTTCATGAACGCCGGAACCGTGATTCATTACACGGAAAGCAGATACGTTGGGGTATTCCCGAAGCTATACAGGAGGCTGAAGCTCGTGTTCGTCTTGCAGCTAATAGCCGCGTTGAACTTGGCCAACCTTATCCCGCTGGTAGGTTTCTGGGCACACAACGCGATCTCAAACCTAATAGAGGGTTTCAGCCCAGCTTGGGCCCTTTACGTTTTCACAGAGTTCCTGGGCGCCGTTTACATAACCAGATACATAGCCAAGACCTTCCTGTGGCCTAAGGGAGAGGAGCCTCACGAGGAAGGACATTATAGCTCGATCATGCTGGTCTCCCCATTCGTCTTGGCTTTAGCTTCTGTAGTCTTGGGCTTGACGTTCCCTCAATTAATGAGCTTCCTTATAGGAGGCGAGGCAAGCGAGTACCTTAAGGTGGACGTCATGGAGTTAATCCTTTCCCTAGTGGGGATAGCCTTAGGACTAGGCCTTTACATCAGGGGGTTCGAGATCAAGTCCTCCATCACCGAGCCTCTATATTACGCTTGGTACGTTAATCCCGCGTTCGACAAGTTCGGAGTGAAGTCATTCGGGTTCGCTAAGGGTCTATACAATAAGTTCGAGTTCGGCGTCGTAGATAACTACCTTAACGTGAGGCTACCGAACTGGCTCATAACGTCTGGGAACTCGCTTGTGAAAAGCATCCAGAACAACGTCTTGAGGGACTACATAGCGGTTTACGCCTCTGGAATAGTTATCCTGATCGTTATTGTTCTGATCATACTCTCGGTGGTGTGATGCCATGAACCTGTCGATCTACGTCCCGATAGTCGTTCCCTCAATCGTCGTGGTAATCGCCTCGATAGCTGTTTTACCTATGAGGTCTTTCAAGGGTGTTGTCGCTACAGGGATCACCGCTCTAGTCGTTTCTATACTCAGCGAGGCGTACGGCTTGCTTGCCAAGCTATCGGGAATTTCTTTATTTTCTAACCAGGTTCTTTTAGATAATACTTACTATTTGTATTCTATCGTAACCGATATAACCGGACTCCTAGTCTTGCTTGGGTCCTACAATTTGGTGAGCGCTTGGGCTACCAGGAACTCCCTAGTTTCACTTGTTCTCCTTTCGGTCCTGGGTATCCATTACCTGTCGGCCTCGGAGACGATACCGATGTTCTTGGCGTCCTGGGGGATAAGCTCGGCGGCTATGTACGCTATAGCCATGCTGTCCAAGGACAGGCTCTCCGTTGTCTCAGGAATCAAGTACTTGGTCATGGGAGTGGTCAGCAGCTCTATAATGGTCCTGGCTTTGGCCTTTTACGTCTCCTTTACAGGGAGTCTGAGCTTCGTAAATGTTGAGGTGACCCCAGGCGTGATCTTCTCCGTAGTCCTTCTCAGCATAGCCTTCATGTTTAAGATGGGGACATTCCCGTTCCACGCATGGCTTCCCGACCTCTACTCTAAGGCAGACAGAGGTGCCTTGATGGCGGTTTCAAGCATAGGCAAAATAGTGGCTATCGCGCCGTTCGTCAGGATCCTCACCTTATTGGACCCGACCCCGTCTTTAATTCAGGCGGAAATACTGGTCTTCTCAGTATTCGCGATTGGAACCCTTACCTTCGGAAACGTCATGGCTTTCGGCAGGAAAGACTTGAGCGAGATGATAGCTTACAGCTCCGTTTCTCAAGCAGGTTACTTCCTTCTGGCTTTCGCGATGATTACCGTGAGTCCGACTACTGCCTACTTAGGACTAGTCATACAGACGCTCGCTTACACTATCGCTCAAGTCGGACTGTTCGCGGGAATAGCCTATATAGAGAAGGTCAGCGGTAGCTCCGAATACACGTTTTTAAGGGGTTTCGCTTCTAACGATAAGGTTGCCGCGTTCTCCCTCATAGTTCTCCTTCTCAGTCTCTTAGGTTTCCCCCCAATCATCGGCTTTTGGGCTAAGCTCTTCATTTTCGAGTCAACGTTCTCTTACCCCATTCTGACCATACTGGGCCTCCTCAACAGCGCGGCTTCTGCAGGCTATTACATTCAGCCGTTCAGGGAGATGTTCTCTACAGGGGTCTGGACCCCTGTCTCCTCACCCGAGAGGTCGATAATGATAATTACTGCAGTCCTATCGATAGCTTTAGGTATAGTTTTACCCTTAACGCTGGTAGGTGTCAGCTTTTGAGACTCTTGATAATCGGAGTGGGAAACCTCGTAGCTTCCGTCGTTCAGGCAATTGAGGACATGAACGAGGGAAGGAACGATTACTTCTCCTTCGTTCCTCACTTACGCTGGGAGGAGGTAAGGATAGTAGGGGCCCTTGACGTTGACAGGAAAAAGGTAGGCTTGAAGTTGAGCCAAGCCCTCTTCGTCCCTCCTAACGTGGCCTCCAAGTTCAGGGAAGTTAAGAGCGACGTGACCGTGGAAGCGGGCATCCTGATGGACGATCTGGGCTTCCTCTCGGGCCTAATAGATCCCGTGCATAAGGACGAAGGCGAGGTCGAGGACTATATAAGGGGCGTGAAGCCAGACCTTATCCTATTGGCCACATCATCAAACGTCATTCACTCGAATACGGCCTACGCGGAGATCGCCGCGAGGAATGGGATATCCATGATTAACTTAACCCCCTCACCCATCGCCAAGGAATTGGCGGGGAAGTTCGAGGAGAATGAGGCCTTCGTGCTGGGGGACGACCTACTCAGCCAGATAGGCGGCACAGCTTTCCACATGGGACTAATCGAGTTCCTCGAGTCAAGGGGAGTTAGGGTCCTGAGATCCTATCAGGTCGATATAGCGGGCACTACCGAGGCCCTGGTGACCATCCAGGATGACGTGAAGGACGTTAAGAAGGGCATAAAGAGCTCCTTCATTAGGGGCCAGAGGGGCGTGGAGGTCGTCGCGGGGACTTCGGATTACGTCCAGTTCCTCAAGGACAGGAGGGTGAGTTACATAGTAGTCGAGGGTTATTACGGCGCGGGCGCGAAGATAAGGGTCGACATATCGCTCAAAACGCTGGACTCTCAGAACGCGGTGGTTCCCGTCCTAGATCTCCTGAAGGTTTCCTCCCTCCTTAAGAAGAGAAGCGCCAGGGGTAACGTGCCTGAGGTCTCGGGCTTCTACTTCAAGAGCCCCCCGAAAACGTTTAAGAGTATAAGTGAGGCAAAGGAGGAACTGGTAAGGTTCACGAAAGCTCTGTGATGAGAGAACCCCGGCATGACGGATGATTGAGCCGTGTGAGGACTGAGGCTTACCCTGTGAGGGGCTCATAGAGCTTCTCGTAATCTAGGCCCAGCTCTTCCTCTGCTTTGAGAACCTCTTCTAAGCTTACGTGAGTGGATGACTTGGTACTGAGGGAACAGTACTCGGGGAGTCTGGCGCTTATCTCATAGGTGCCTATTCTCCTCGCCGTTTCCACAATTTCATCCTTATCAAAGCCTATCAGAGGCCTTAGTACCGGCACGTTAATGCCGTAGTTCGTCACGAAGAGGTTGTGCCCCGTTTGAGAGGAGACCTGGGACAGGGACTCTCCTGTGGTTATGGAGTGCGCTCCCAGGGACTTAGCCAGGGCCTCCGCGGTCCTGTACATAACCCTCTTCAGGACCACCACTCTGACAGATTCGTTCACCAGGGCGAGCCTAGGCAACACACTGTCGCCCGGGACTACGTAAATGGGAATGACGTGACCGGAGCTCCACTCGTTCAAAGCTTTCACGATCTTCTTAACGGCCTCCACGTGAACCGCTCCTCCCAAAGCGAAATTCAACGCGACTACTTCGCTACCCCTCTTCATGAGGAACCATGCAGCCACAGCGGAGTCGAATCCTCCGGATATCAGCGCCACCGTTTTCCCTGTAGTACCGACAGGTAAGCCCTTAGGGCCGTTGAACTCCCTCAATTTCAGTAACGCCTTATCGTACCTAATGTCCACCTTCACCTCCACTTGGGGGTTCTTGAGGTCTACACCTTTGGAGTAAGGGTAGAGGCGGGACCCGATCACCTTGGCGGCTTCCACGCTCGTGAAGTTGTGTTGCCCGACCCTCCTCACCCTAACGGCGAAGGTCTTGTTCTTGACAACGTCGCGAAACCTCTCCTCAACGAAGTTAGCTAATTCCTCTAAATTGCCGAGCCTGAACTCCTCTACAACCCAGTACTTAGCTATACCGAAAACCTTCGATAATCTCTCCACTTCGCCCTCTATGTCGGCGTAAATGATCCCTCCCTCTATATTGAAGTCCTTAACCTTCACTACGCTCTCCAAGTTCCTGATGAGCGCGAACTGCATGTTATGCCTGGTCCTAGGCCCCTTGAGCGCAATCTCACCGCTCAGGCTTATTTCGACTCTCAAGTCCCTTCTTAAGAGGAGAAAAATGGGCTAACTTATAACTGAGGGCTTTAGTACGTGAGGGTCGCGGAGTAGACCGTGGTGCTTGTGCTCTGTGTGCTGGTTACGTCGTTCAGGAACGGATAGGCTAGTACCCATGGCACGGGCTTCTTGAAGGTCAGGTTTATCACTAGGCCAGGCGCTGTGAGTATCGGGTCCTGGAACTTGTATCCGTATCCTCCGGAGACCGGTCCCCAAGTCCACATTTGGGCGTTGTTGTTGGGAGCTAACATGACCGTTATAAGCGGCTTGGAGAAGTTTATGTTGAAGTTGACTACGCCGTTAACCGCGTAGGCAAATACCTCGAAGGGTTGCGCGCCGCTCGGGGCCGAGGAGACGTTCAACGGGTCGTAAAGCACTACGGAGAAGTTGTAGTTGTTGAGTACACCCACCGTCGTCGATACGTTATCACCAGGCGGTATCACGACCATTATGTTGCCGTACATGAAGGCCGCTCCCTGCTGCGAGTTAACCTCAATGGTTTCTGCAGAGATCGGCGACAGCCCGTAAGCGTTACCTAGTTTCACGGTGGAGAGCTGCGGGCCCTGACTCAACGGGGTCTGGGAAGACAGTATCACCCACAGCACCGGCCTGACGAAGGCCAGGTTCACCATGAACCCGTTACCGTATATCCACTTATCGGCGAACTTGTAGCTTCCTCCCACGTAAGCCGTACCGTTGAAGGTCCCGCCGAACCAAGTCCAGGAGGTCCAGGTGGTCGGGGCCTCCATGATTATAGTTATCGCAGGCCTTGGCTTACCGTTGGAGTCCACTAGCTCCCATGTCGGTGCTATGTGGCCGTTAATCGCGAACGCGAAGGTGTAGAGGGGGGTCAATGTAGTGTTAGGCGGGCTGAAGACGCCCAAGTTGCTGAACGTTATTAATGAGAAGTTGTAGACCGCAAGGGTCTGATTAGTCGCGAGGTTCTTCGCGTACGTTCCAGGAGGCAGAATAACTATGATGTTGCCTACCTGAAGTACGGCACCCTTCGTTGCGTTCACATTGACGGTCTGCTCACCGTTCGCTAGGAAGGTCGGCGGGCTCAGCTCTGAAGCGAGCTTCTGCAGCTCGGTCACGTTACCCTTAAGGTAGGCCATCAGCGTGGAGTAAGCGGCGCTCAGTGAAGTGTAGTTAGAGTACAAGCTCTGATATTTTGACATTAATGCTGTATAGTTCGAGTTAATTGTAGAGATATTACTCTGCAACTGTGATACCTTGGTTAGTAACGAGTTATAGTTGGACAAGGCCGCATAGTATTCATAAAATCCTACAGCCGCTATTACTATTAGAAGAACTACAACTATAGCGAAAATCCTCGCGCTTACGGCCACTTTCGGTCGGGGTCAGTGAAACCTGAGCCTTTATAAGATTATTCGATATATAAAAATTTTTAATAAAGTAGAGAATCAAGTTTAATAAAATTAAAAAAATCTAATTATATAGCTTCCGCCTCAATTAGCGTTAAAGTCTCCTTTACGCCACTTAGGTTGCCGATGGATTGAGTTACGTAGGTGCCCAGAACGTCGGAGGCCTCGACGTCGACGGTGACTAGCACGTCATATGGGCCGAATATAGGGCTTATCGAGGTTACCCTGGGCATGGAAGCCAATGTAGTAAGAAGTCCTCTCAGTTTACTCGGCTCAGCTTTGAGCAACACGTAAGCCCTAACAGAGCTCGCGTATGTCCTGACCAGGTCCCACTCCGTCACTATCCCGCGAACGTCCGAAGCGTTGTCGGTGGGCTCTTCAGTTAGGATAACCGAACCGACGTTATTAGCCGTTATTATATCAGCGACGTCGGCTATAGTCGCGTCAGTCGTCAAAGAGATAACCTTCTTGCTCCCGTAATCCTTCTCCCTTATCTTGGAGTTAAGGTCGTTGTTAATTAAAGCCTTCAGCGCATCCCTGATGGATATAATTCCCTTAAGCTTCCCTCCCTCGACTACAGGCACGTGCGAAATACCTAAGCTTACCATCGCCTGGGTAGCGTCGTTAAGTGTGGAGTCTGAGTCCAGCATATAGACTTGGGTGGTGGCCACAGCTATAGCGGGGATCCTCATTCTGGGTATCGCTTTCGCTACGTCCCTCTCCGTCACTATTCCCCCACCCCTTATCAACAACGAGCCTACACCGTACCTAGCCATCATCTTAGCTCCCACCTTGATCGGCGTATCGGGATCCGCAAAAATCCCAGGCCTAGCTATGTCCTTAACCGGCTTTTCCCCCCAGTTGGGGTTCGACAGGGCCTCCCTCAAGATCGTCCTCGCCGACACAACGCCGAGAGGCGTTGGACCCAGGCTAACGACAATCCTCCTAACGTTCCCGTTCACCATTTGTTCTGCTACCTTCTTCAGCGGGGTTTCCGGTTGAACCGTTATGAGGTTTGTTTGCATTATGTCGCGGAGCATTGCAACACTATATTCCTCTTTACCCAATAAAAAGTTACCTTAAAAATCGAATAATTCGATTTATAAACTGTTGAACAGTTTATGTCAATCATTATAAATTCTTCTCCTCGCTATTCAACCGGTTGTGAAAATGAAAATAGATAAAAACAAGTGAAATTTTATGAAATCTCCTTTCTCAACTCCTCGTAGGCCCTCTTAATCTCCTCGACGCTCGTTTCGTCCTCCAGAGTGGTCAGGTCTCCAAGAGGGGCGTTGGTCAGAACCGCCTTAATTACCCTTCTCATTATCTTTCCCGACCTGGTCTTCGGGAGCTTAGTTACGAACTTTATGTCTGCGAACGAGGCTATTGGCCCTACCTGCTCCCTCACCCAGCTGTTGAGCTCCCTCTTAAGCTCCTCGCTGGGGTGATAGCCTTGCTTAAGTACCACCATCGCGACAGGTACCTCACCTTTAACCGGGTCGGGAATCCCTACTACCGCAGCTTCCGCCACGGCCTTGTGCTGGATTAGGGCGGACTCTAGTTCGTAAGTTCCCAGCCTGTGCCCGGCCACCTTAATAACCTCATCAGCCCTACCTAAGATCCAGAAGTACCCGTCTTCGTCCTTAACAGCGAAGTCTCCAGGGTAGAACACTCCCTGGAACTTCGACCAGTAAGTCTTGACGTACCTTTCGTCATCTCCCCAGATCGTCAATGGCATCCCGGGCCACGGTTTCCTTATTACTAGGTAGCCCCTTTCCCTGTCCTTTACCGGGTTACCCTGGTCGTTGAGCACGTCAGCGTCGACTCCCGGCATCGGAGGGCCGTTTGTTCCGGGCTTCATGGGCACCAGGAGGAAGCCGGGGGCGTGGCTGATCATTATGCCTCCGGTCTCCGTCATCCACCACGTGGAGCCGAAAACGGCGTTAGGGTTAACTACCTTTAGGAACCACCTGAAGGCTTCTGGATTTATGGGCTCGCCCACGCTGTGCATGATCCTTACGGACCTAAGGTTATGCTTCGTGACCCAGCTCTCGCCGTACCTCATGAACATCCTGATAGCGGTAGGGGAAGTGTACAGGATCGTGACGCCATACCTCTCGGCTATGGCGGCCCACCTATCAGGCTCAGGGTAGTCCATGGCGCCCTCGTACATTACCTCGGTTACTCCCTCGAGGAGGGGGCCGAAAACGATGTAACTGTGACCGGTTATCCAGCCTATGTCGGCGGTACACCAGTAGACGTCAGTATCCCTTACGTCGAACACGTACTTCATGGTGGCGTGAAGGATCGTGGCGTAACCTCCGGTGTCGTGGACTATCCCCTTGGGCTTCCCCGTGGTTCCAGAGGTATAAAGGATGAACAGGGGATCTTCACTCTTCACCCTCTCGGGCTCTACGTAGACGTTCTGGGGAACGTCCTTCAGTAGTTCATCGAAGTAATAGTCCCTGCCAGAAACCATGTTCACGTTGTTCCCTATCCTCCTTAAGACCACCACTTTCTGGACGGAGGGAGTTGACTCGAGGGCCTTATCCGCTATCTCCTTGAGGGGGACTACCTTGCCCCTCCTCCAGCTCCCGTCGGCAGTGAAGAGCACTTTAGCCTTGGAGTCGTTTATCCTATCGGCGAGGGCCTGAGCGCTGAAGCCCGAGAAGATCACCGTGAAGATCACTCCCAGCCTGGCCGCTGCGAGCATGACTATCGGGAGCTCAGGTACCATCGGCATGTAGATCGCTATCGTGTCCCCCTTCTTGAGACCTAGCACGTGTCTCATCATATAGGCGACCCTGTTCACCTCCCTGTACAGGTCGCCGTAGGTCAGCACCCTAACCTCCTTCGGCTTCCCGTCCTCGATGGGTTCTCCTTCCCATATTATAGCCGCTTTGTTCTTCCTCCAGGACTTGGCGTGTCTGTCGACGGCCAAGTAGGACAAGTTGAGCTCGCCGCCCACGAACCACTTGTAGAAGGGAGGCCTTGAGTCGTCTAGAACTTTCTCCCAAGGCTTGAACCACTCGAGCTCCTTAGCCACGGACTCCCAGTACTCCTTGTAGTTATCCGTGAGGACCTTGTGAACCGCCTGATAAACGGAGGGAGGTACGACCTTACCTTCGTAACCTGGCGGTATCAGTTTCTCTTCAAAGGGAAGAGCCCAGTTTACAGACATTGGGTTAAGAGTAATGTTTTGTCATTATAAAAGTTAGGATCTCAAACAGCCCCTAATCTTCTATGGCTGAGTGGAACAACAGGAGTATCGGTAAGTAATTCAAGGCCCTCGAGTAGGCCGACTCCACTAATTTGGTATACACCGAATAATCTCCTTTGCAGAGCTTGATCTCAGCGGCCAGCAACATGATCATGGCCCTGAAGAGCTCGTACTTCTTTTCCCTCCACACTTCCTCCAGTACCTCGTGGGCCTCCCAGAACCTCCTCGTTAGAAGTAATGACATGAGGTCGTCGGGTAGCGCTAACTCCCCGTTTAATTTGACGTAACCATCGACCTCGGTGAGGAGACACGTTCTGACATCTATTACCCTTTCGCGGGGCAATGAGTCCTTAATCCCTGAGGGGTCCTTAGGAGGGATTAACGCTATCCTCCTTTCATTGGCAGGGACCCACTCGTAGCCCATAGGGATTTGCAATAATATTGCTTCGGCGCGATTTATGCGATCTGGGTGTCCTTGACGACCTGAGCGCTCCCGTACTTGACGAGTAGGTCCTTGACTTCGTCGCAGGCCTGCTTGACCAGGGATTCTGGGACCCCAGGAACGCCCGCACATACAACCAGGACGTCAGTGGTCTTATCGTCGACGCTGGTGAGAAGCGAGTCCCTGTGGGGGTAAATGTGCATCACTGCCTTACCCGAGAGCATTATTGGAACTCCCGGCTGTACCCTCTCGACCTTCTTCTTCCCTATTCCTAGGAATTCCTCGCCGCCCTCGCTTATGGTAATGACTGGCTCCTCCACGAACTTTTTCCTGTCGTAAATCCCTATGGGGACGAGGGTCTTGGCGCTCACCATGTTGCCGACGTCAACTACGAAGCTTATCCTGGGCAACTTCCCGTCCCTTATCAGCCTCCTCCTCAAGGCCTCCCCCGCGGGCCTAGTCTTGGTGGGGTCTATCCCGATCCTCCAATAGAAGTCCCTGTATGCCCTCACAACCGGGTCGTCCTTAAGCCCCTCCAAATCACCCTTAGAGTACTCCCTTTCGAACTCGCTGATCTCTCCCTCGAACTCGGGGTAACCGTTCCTTATTCCCGACAGCTCGTTGAAGGCTACGAAGATCCCCCAGGACTTGGCTTTCTGGTCTACCTTAACCATTTAAAACGAGTTACTATACTTATAATTAAAAAATTACTTCTCGAATTTTTCAGAAATGATGGTGATGATGCTCGCCGTGAGTGGGGCCTTCGGCCTCCTTCAGCTTTCCCTCAATCAGGAGCCTTAGGGCCTCCTCAACCGGCATTGGTTCCACTACGTATATTGAGGCGTTGTTCTGTTTCAGGAGTCTGAAACCCGGAGGCCCGATCTCCGCCACCAGGAAAGCCGTGGCCCCTCTCTCCAAGGCGCTCCTCAACATCCACAGACCCCTCGCGGTTTCCTTAGTTAAGGCCGGGTTGGGGTACTCCTCAACGAGCTTTACGGAGTTTCCATCGACCTCATAGATCCTGACGGTCTCTCCTTCTCCAGGTCCATCGACGTACCCATTTGTTACAGGCACCGCTACCTTCATTCGTTTAGGATAGCCCTTAAAGTGACTAATAAGCGAAGATTTAGAACGCTTACAAAAGCCCTAACGGCTGATCGCATAAGAGCTGTCAGCTCGAACTCTTCAGGTGCTCGGGTTCTGGGCTCTCTTACCTGAGCTTCGAAAGCCCTCAAGGAAGTTCTTGAGGTAGTCGCTGTTGTTCTCGGCCTTGAAGAACACCGGTATGTCCTCAGGCAGGGCTGACTTGAACGTCATGAGTAGCCACTGTCCGCTCTCTAAGTCTAGGGTTCTCTCGAGCAGGGAATCGCTCACACCGAAGGTTTCGGCTATCAGTTGCCTGTCGTAAGGCCTCGGGAGGGTGCTAAGGAAATAGGTGTGGATCTGTTGAAGCACGTTAGTGTTCAGGTAGGCCAACCTCTGTGTGCTTATGAGGCCGTTGAGGAAGTATTTCCTGCCATGCCTGAGCAGCCTCTCGACGGCTAGGGAGGAGGCCTCGCTGTAGTCCTTCTGCCTGGCGTCAATTGGGATGAACTCCTGGGCCTCGTCTAGTACGAACAGGACTTGAGGCTTGTTCGAGTAGAGCTTCTTCCTTCTCATGAAGACGTTATTTATTAGGCTAGAGGCGACGAGCCTTGCCTCCTCCAAGTTGGGAACCTCCACCACGAAGAGTCTCGGCGAGGACTCGTCGGAGTCAAGGATCTCCACGGCTAGAGCGTCGATGTCGTAGTCCTCCCTTATTATGTCCGAGCTGTTCAGGTAGGCCTTGAGGGACGAGAGGAAGGAGAAGACGGTTGCCGTCTCCCTGAGGCCCGACTCCCTCGCCTTGAGCTCCACCTCGTTTATGACTTCCTTAAAGGACTCGTCGAGGACGTCGTCCCTGTCGAGCTTCTTGTCCCTCATGAATTCGTCTATTCTCTGTATCATTAGCTGTAGTATGGGCTTTTGTGAGGAAGAAGTGTACTTGTCCTCTATCATCTGCCTTACCATAGCTATTAGGTCGCCGTATGTGAGGTAGCTCACGCCCTGAGGCGGTATATAGAGCTTCCTGATCTTGCCCTGCTTGAATATCTCCCCGAAAACCTTCTTGATCTCCTCCCTGTACTCTGAGAGCTCCTCGGGGATGACGTGCGTCCTAACTAACCTCCTTTCGGCGTCGGCCTCGTTCGCTGGGAGCTTGTCCGTTATTGCGAGCCTAGAGTTCATCCTGTATAAAACGTCCAAAAGCAGGACAGCGTACTCCATGGAAACGTCTAGGACGACGACCTTAAGAGACGGTATAGACTCGAGCGCCTTCCTAATTATCACCGACGTCAGATTGGACTTCCCTGATCCGGTATAGGCGAATATCCCTAAGTGATACTTTATCGCGCTCGCCAGGTTCAGCCTGAGCTCCACGTTCTCGTTCAACACGTTCCCTATCCTAACGCCCTCGCTATAGCTCACGAACCTGCTGTATGCCTGGGGCGTGAACAGGTAAACTCTTGAAGCGGGTAACGGAGGGATGTAACCTTTGACGAACTTCACGTTGTCTCCTTCCGCCTCCATGATGTAACCCACATGGGAGGCGAAGACCTCCAGCCAGGCCTCGTCCAGGCTCCCCTCCTTTATCACCCTCTCGACGTTCTCTAGCACGTTCTTCCTCAGCTCCCTCGGCACGGAGCCGTCCAAGTTGACCAGTCCGAAGTGCATGGGCACGAAGTCTATTACCTCGGTTATCAGGTACGTGTTGGGCTTAGTGGTTTCCAACGCCATCAGCTTTCCCACGTTCAGCTCTCCGGCGAGCTCAAAGGGGGCCTCAACGACGAACGTCCTGAAGCTTACGGTTCCCCTTCCGTCCGCTGAAGTTCTGGTTACTACCCTCAGCTCCCTGAGCCTGGCCTCCGTCTCCTTGAACAGTTCCCTGTTCAGCAACGTTCATCATTAAACCAGAGGCTTTCCTAAAAACCTCCTTCGCTCCACGTTGCTCCTCATGAACCTGTAGCTCAGGGAGTGCATCGCTCTGTACTCGTACAAGGGGAGGAGCTTGTTCCTCTCGAACTTCACGGCCTTGTCCACAATGTAAAGGGGATAAACGTAACCTAATGCCTCAGGGATGGGGTGGAACGACGTAACGTAAACGAGTCTAGCTATCTCGTCCCATGGGGCGTCGTAGTTGACCTCGACCAGGAAAGGTCCTGTGCCCCCAACGAACTGGAACACCGCGCTCCTAATGTCGCTGTCCAAGGGTATCAAGAAGGGAGGCTTAGCGTAGTTAGCGAACTCACCCTTCCCCTCGAAGTCCTTGGAGACCGCTATGACGTTTCTCTTCACGTCCTTCTTATACTCTAATGATCCATCGATGAAGACCACTTCCTCTTTCCTAGAGTTAGCAACGGACACCTCGAGCTCCTCCATGTAAACTGAGGGCTCGCATGAGTAACACTCCTCGGTCTTGAAGTAGATCTCCTCAATCCTAGTCCTAAACCCCTCCTGGTAACCTTTGACCACGCCCACTATAATCAGGGGCCTCTGGCCCGGAACGTCGACGAGAGTGCCGTCAATGGCGGCGAACTCGTATTTAACCTCTTTAGCGTTGTCGAATAACGGTTTTACTAGAGTGCCTAGGACGCCCCTGTACCTCATTACCGATTACCTTCTCCCACAAATGAGGGTGCTCCTTGCTAAAAGGCTTAGGCGTGAGGGGTACAGCCAGCTAAGGATAGCCCAGCTCCTGGGGGTTAGCCAACCCGCGGTTAAGAACTACCTAAGCGAGGACGAGGAGGAGGTGCTGAGAAAGCTGGAAGGCTATGGGATTTCCAGGGATGAGGTCGAGGGCTATGTGGACGAGCTCGTGAGGGTGATAACCGCCCACGACGTTCCTTCCGCCATGAGTTACGTAACTAGGTGGTCCCTTAGGGTGCTCTCCAGCCTGAAGCTCTGCGACTTTCATAGAGCCATAGACCCAGAGGTACCGAAATCGTGTGACGTGTGTAAGCTCCTTTACGTGAAGGACGAACTCCAGGAGCTGAACGACGCGGCAGCCCTACTCTCGAACGAACTCATTACGCCCCTGATCCCGGAAGTGTTGAGCAACTTAGCCTATGCGAAGGAGAACGCGGAGACTATCAATGACGTCGCGGCCTTCGAGGGAAGGATAACCAAAGTGAGGGGCGTGCCCACGCCGGCCTCTGGCCCGGCCTGGGGAGCCAGCGTGCATTTGGCGAAGGTCTTACTGAAGGTCATGAAAAGGGACAGGATGACCAGGGCGGTCATGAACGTGAGATATGATGAGGTTATAATGAGAACCGTGAAGGCTTTAGGCCTGGCCTTCGCGGTGGCGGGTCCCCAGGACTGGGCCAGCGACGATGAGATAGCAGAAGCGGTTTACAGGGCTTTCAGTCCCGGCACCGAAGTGGTCTTCCACTTGGGCGGCAAGGGCCTTGAGCCCGTGACTTACGTCTTCGGCCCCAACCCGATAGCTGTAATTAAAAAAGTTCTAGAAATAGGGAGAAAATACAGGGAGCTTATCGAAAGTGAAAAGGCCGAGAATAATACCAGATCTAGCCTATGAAACACTAATCTAGCCGAGGACTCCCAGAAACAAGCGATGTCCTCGATAAACGACGTGGAGGAGCTTTTGAAAAAGGTGGAGGAGGCCGTAAAGGACCTCAAGGTAGCCTCGTCGGACAAATCGATTCTGGAAAACGTTCTCATCAAGACTATGGAAATCCACGCCGATCTTTATGCGAAGTATATTAACTTAGGAAAGGCTTAGAGCTTTTGGGGAGGCCTTGTTCCAGACGTTTTTTAACTCCCCCAGTTATCCCGGGGTGAAGATTCTAACGTCCTCTGGGAACCTGATCACGCTCTCCCCGAACTTAGCATACAGCCTAACCTCCAGAGGACAGGACTTGAAGGCGCTGGCGAACTTTATAGACGCCTACGTAACGGAAGGGGAACCGCCTATATTCTGGACGAGCGTTGGCGTCCATGAGAATGAAGGGGACTGTCTTAACGGCGTGCTCTTCCTAACTGAGCTATTCGCTAAGTACAACAGGCTCGACCTCTTCGTGATACTCTTTAAGGATTTAGCAATCGCCTTCGTCCCCGAGGCCAGCGGGGACGCGGCCGAGTTCGTCCTTTCGAACCTGGCGGGCTGTCGGACCGTCGATATGCTCTACGTCTACAAGTTCTTCCCCCTGGAGCTCATGTCGAAGGCCTTGAAACTTGACGAGGGTAAGGTAGAGCTGAGGAGCGACAATACGTTCGTCTTTATGGGCAAGAACCTGTCGGTAGAGTGGACCTTCGAGGCTAACAAAGTGACGCTCTCGGTTAAGCCTAAGTACTTCGAGGGTTCACTCAATCGAAGTGAAACGTCCTAAACCGAGGCCCCTAACAGGTATAGGCGAAGTCACAAGCTTCATCCTCGCCATCCTCTCGATAAGCGTCTATTTCATCGTAGCTGACCTCCTAAGCCTACAAGGCCTTCAAAACGCCATTTACTCCGTCGTGATCCCCATAGCGGCCGCCGCCGTAGCCATAGTGCCTCACGAGCTGGCCCATAGGTTCGTCGGGAGATCTATGGGATGTTTCGCTAGGTTCGCCCTGGACGAAAGGGGCTTCGTGATGACCACCTTAATCAACGTATTCTTAGGTTCCCTTACGTACTTCGGTCTGTATATCGGGGGCGTGTTCTTCTCAGGCTATACGATAGTGTCGTGCCCATTCAGAGGATTCTACGGCTTCAGGACGCCCAATGAGGGCTTAATAAAGGTCGCGGGGCCGATAACTAACATAGCGCTCGCACTACTGTCCATAGCCCTTTACGAAGCGATACCAATTAAAGGCGCGGTAGCCTCCTTCATAGTTTATTCGGGCGCGTTGAACGCCTGGGTAGCGTTCTTCAACCTACTCCCTTTCGGCCCCTTGGACGGGAGGGGAGTGATAGAGTGGAACAGGACAGTGTGGCTACTCCTAATCGTAATAAGCGTGCTAATTTGGGCCTTCTACCCCATTTGAGGGTCTACGATGAGGTTTCCCGGCTACCTGCCCACGCTCCTGTTAATGACTGCGGTGGCCCTCGGGTTCGTTTTGACCTTTACCCTCCCTCCAAGCGAGGTACTTTCCCTAGAGCTATATAACAGGGCCGTGACCTATTACGGTCAGTATTACGAGCTACTTAGTGCAGTTTTCGTTACACCTTACTTGTCGGATGTATTCTTCAACGAGGCCTCCCTCGTAGTGATTTACAGTTTCTTCAGAGGCGAGGCGGGTTGGAGGGAAGTACCGTGCTTCCTCCTAGGAGGGGCCGTGGGCAATTTAGCCACAGTTCTGCTGTTGCCTCCTGACACCATCTCGAGCGGGGCCTCGGGAGGCGTGATCGGACTCCTCGGGTATTACCTAGCCAGGGATGCCCTGATCAGGGGAGGATCGCTGAAAGGCTTGGTGGTGGCGGCAGCCTTCCTCGGTTTCGTAATAACCTTCTCCTCGCTCCTTTTCTCCAACGTGAACAACGTAGCCCACGTGTTCGGTGGACTTAGCGGGATGCTCTGCGGCATCTCGGACTATTTGTTTTATAAACGGCACAACGGATGAGCTAAGTTTCGACTGAAGCGATAATGCTCGATTTCCACTTGATTGAGGAAGCGCTTATAGTTATAGGCATAGTTACATTACCCTACGGAATCTACGAGGTTCTAAAGGGCGGAGGGACTAGGAAGGCTAAAGCTGTGTTGATTGGTATATCGGTAGGCCTATTTATAGCGGAGCTCTTGCTGACCTTGTGATAATAATAGTAGCCGGCACCCCCGGGACGGGTAAGTCGACTGTAGCCAGGGCTTTAGCCGAGAGGTACGGCATGTGCTATTTGAACGTCTCGGATTTCGCTATATCGAGGAGGCTTTACACCGACTTCGACGAGGAGTCCAGGAGTTACGTCATAGACGAGGAGAGGCTAGTTGAGGAGCTCAACGGGTATCTGGGATCCAGAGATTACGTCGTGGAGACCATTTATCCCTCGCTCGTGAGGAGGGCGGATAAGGTACTCGTCCTGAGGAGACACCCTAAGGAGTTATGGGAGGAGCTGACGAGGAGGGGATGGCCTTTAGCTAAGGTCGCCGAGAACGTCGAGGCTGAAGTCCTGGGGGTCGTGAGTCAAGAGGCTAGGGAGAGCTTCGGTGAGGTTTGTGAGATAGACGTCACAGGCATACAGCAGGTTCGTGAGCTATAGCGAGGGCGTTAGGATAGGGAACGTGTTAAATAGCCAGTTTATGAGAGGCTCATGTGAGCAACAATCCCTTCAGGATAACGGCCCCCACAGGAGGAGGTACTCAAGGTAAACAGCCCAGGGACTTGAGGAAGGCCGCTCCTCCAGTTCAGGCGGTCGATACGAAGATACAGCTTAGAATGAAATCCGTCAAGTACAAGATAGCGGTACTCAGCGGGAAGGGTGGGGTAGGCAAGTCCTTCGTTTCCTCAAACCTTGCGGTAGCTTTGGCTGCTGCAGGCAAAAAGGTAGGCATCCTGGACGTGGACTTCCACGGCCCTTCAGTGCCTAAGATGCTTGGGCTCAGGGGCCAGATGCTTACCGCGGATGACAAGGGGATAAACCCCGTGGTGGGCCCGTTCGGCATGAAGGTAGTCTCGATAGACTTCCTCCTCCCTAGGGACGACACGCCAGTGGTCTGGAGAGGTTCGATAAAACACTCTGCGATCAGACAGTTCTTGGGCGACGTCAACTGGGGGGAGCTCGACTACCTGGTCCTCGACCTACCGCCTGGAACGGGGGACGAACCCCTCTCGGTGGTGCAGCTGGTCCCTAACTTGACGGGTATAATCATCGTCACTATCCCCTCAGAGGTCTCGACGCTCGCGGTCAGAAGGTCGATAAACTTCGCGAGGACGGTCAACACCAGGATACTAGGAGTAATAGAGAACATGAGTTACTTCGTGTGCCCCAGCGACGGTAAGAAGTACTACGTATTCGGAGAAGGGAAGGGCAAGAAGATGGCGGAGGAGATGGGCGTACCGTTACTCGGGGAGATCCCGCTGGACCCATCAATTGCGGAATCCAACGACCTCGGCGAGCCGTTCTTCCTTAAGTACCCCACGAGCCCTGCGAGCCAGGAGTTCGTCAAGATAGCGGACAAGGTAATCAAGATCGTTGAGGAAGGCGGAACAGGAACTTCCTCCTAGAGTAGTCAACCGCTTTTTCAACCTCGCCTCTCCTCACCATATCGGCGAGTGCTTCCCTGAACTCCAAGGCCGAGAACTCGAGGCCCTTATCCCTCAAGTATTCAATTAACTCGGTCGAAGTCATCTCTCCCTTCTCCCTAAGGGCGTTCAGTATTTCCTCCTTCAACATTACGGGTATTCCCTAAGGAGCACAACTCAATAAAACTTGAGTAATGAAAAATGCAAAATTTTAAAACAATCTAACGTTACTCATAATTGCGAAAGAACTTGTCGGAGAGGCAACTTTACTTAAGGAGGTTCCTGACGGTGGCTTACGGTCTATCGGACGCTGAGGTCGACGTGTTTTACACTTTAGTGGAGCTCAACAAGAAGGTCGACACGGATGAGGTCGCGACGAGAGTTAAGCTAAGCAAGAGCAGGATAAGCCTAATACTCAAGAAGCTCTCGTCCGTAGGTCTGGTGGAGAAAGAGAAGGTGCCCTCCGAGAAAGGAGGGAGGCCGAAGTTTCTGTATGAGGTGAAAAGGGAAAAAGTGGCAAATACACTGAAGACTAAAGGAGTTGAGGTGTGCGACGACCTACAGAAAGCGATTTCTGAGCTTCTCAAGGTATAGCTTAAGGTAGGGCGTCCTCTCCACTTTCTCCTTCGTTAGGTACTCCAGTATCAGGCTCGTCGGCTTCTCCCTTCTCTCAGTTCTTATTATTCGCCTATCCGTAGCTATTACGTCAACTGGAACGTCGTAAGGCATGACCGGTATGCAGTCGACTATTTGAACCTCATGTACGGTAGTAGCCACTGGAGTCTCATCACTCACCTTACCGACCTCCCTCAGGATGGCCCACTCCAACTCGCTGTAACCCTCTCCTTTACCCACCCTGTCGCCTCTCAAGGTGACGGCCACCGAGCCCACAACGACGAGGTCTATCTTCGGGATCTCCTCTAGGTCGACCAGCCTCCCGTACTTAGAGGCCCCAGCGATTGTGGAGGCCTCGCCCAGGTCGTCGATTTCCTTGGGGTCTAAGAGATGGAATTGTCCCCTGAGCCTGGGGGTCGGGACTAGGACGACCTTGCCCTCTTTTAGGGCCAAGTACCTCACGTGCCTCTGCGGCGAGTCGGGGTTCACTTTAATCACCTTGGCCCTTCTGAACTCCTCCGTTTTGGCAAGGTTTTCCGCGGCCCTAACAGAGCCCTTGAAGTTGGGTATCCTTCCGTGAACCGGCCTTGGGAAGTCCGCTATGTTCCTCGACTCTAACAGGTCCCATATCCTTTTCCTTACATCATCCTTTGATTCCCCACACTCCGAGGACAATCGCGTACACCCCGAAGGCCAGGAGGACCGCGAAAGAGAAGAGCTTTACCGCGATTACCGCCTTATCGCTGAGGCCACCCACTCTGTGAACGATGTAGGGGTAGCTGAATATCCATATAAGGATGCCGAGGAAGAAGCTGGGCCCTATTAGATAGGAGAAGTGGTCTATCATGGGAATCCCGTACGCTATCCACCAGGTTATCTGGTAGGGATTAGTGAGACCTAGTTTGAGCCCGTTGAGGTAGCTCCCCGAAATCTTCGTCCTTACTGGTCTGGCCTTGAGAGCTCCATAGGCGAAGTAGATCATGATTGCGCCACCAACTATGTAGAACCAGGGGATCACGCCTTGTGGTACGTAGTTGGCCAGGAAAAGCATCAATACGAAGTACGTGAGGTCGGCCGTCATGGCCCCAGCTCCAGTGGCGGTTCCGTGAAGGGGAGACTTCAGGGCCTCGTTCGCTATCATTGCGTTTACTGGCCCAGGAGGCGCGGCCATGGAGAGACCCAAGAGAATTCCCGAGGATAAAACGACTAAAGGGTCAGGCATTCTTGAGCATCTCCTTAAACCTCTTCGCGTCATCGAAGGAATACACGTTGTTGAACATTACGTATGCGTCGGAGTCCCGTTTTACGATTTCGAGAAGCCTCTTTAAGTCTTCGTCTTTGAACTTGTACCTGTAGTTAACCTCGCCCTTTCCTAGGCCGTGGAGTCTGTAGTACTTCCTCTCCGTGACGCTGGCTCTCCTGAACGGGTCGACCACGTGGACGAAGCCTAGCGCGTTGAAGAGGTCCTTAAGACCTTTATAGGAGTCCCACTCCTTCCCCCTCGGCTCCCACGCGTAAGTAAAGCTCCTGTCGAGGACGCCAGCGAACTCCCTGAGGTTCCTCAAGTTCTCCTCGGTAGGCCTGAAGGACTCGGGTGTCTGGAACACTATAACCTTAGCGCCCAGCAGTTTAGCCTCGGATAGGGTCGTCTCCAAAGCCCTCATTACGTCCTCGTTCTGCCTGAAGAAGCCGAAGTTCTCCCTGTTTCCCTCGAACCTCTTCATCCTCTTATAAGTGGGCGAGGAGGCAGGGTGCGTGATGACCTGCAACGCCTTGACCGTGAACTCCAGGGCCTCGGGGGCTTTGCTCCTCCAGTTCCTCAGGGTAGACTCGCTCACCTCGTCGTAGAACGTCTGCTGAACCTCCAGGGCGTCGAAAACCGAGAAGTGTTTATACGTAAAGCCGCAAGTGCCTACCTTGATCAACTCTTACATTTAATTTGTGGACGATCGACTAAATATTTGGTTATTCGTGGATCTTTCTCCACATCTCCCTGGCCAGCTCACCGTCGTACATGTACTTATCCACTAGGCTCTTCGCCTCCTCCCTCCTCTGCCTGTGGGTTTCTAGGAACTCGTTCAACTTCTCTATCAGGATCTCCTTCAGTTCCCCCGTCAGGAGCTTTCCGCTCCTGTACTCTTCCTCTATTTTCTTGATCTTCTGGTCGTCGGGTTCGAAGAACATGTATAGGTACTGGAACGACACGTCTATGTCCGGATTCCCCCCGTATTTGCGGTGCAACTCGATTGTCGGTTGCCCTCCCGAGAACGCGTATTTCATTATCTTAGTCCTCACAGTCTTGGGTTCGTCGGTGAGGTAGATCGTATACTCGGGCAACGAGGACGACATTTTTCCCTCAACTCCCGATAAGGGCGGGAAGAACTTGCTGTGGATGGCGGCGGTCTTGTAGTAGCCCAGACTTTCAGCGATGTCCCTCTGCAGCCTCCAGTAGGGGTCTTGGTCTATGCCCGCAGGTATCAGGCACCTTCTCTTCTCGAACATCGTAGGAACGATCTGAAGGGCAGGGTAGAAGAGCAGACCTATGTTGGTGGACTCGTTGAATCCGAAGGTCGCCCTGACCTCATTGAACGTGAGTTTCTTCGCCACCTTTACCGCCAGGGGGTACATGTTCCTGATGTATTCGGTATCGAGGAAGATGAACGTCCTGTCCGGGTCGAAGCCAACGGCCGCTATGTCCAGGATGTTGTCCTTGGCCCACTCCCTGGTCTCCTCTAGGGTGTAACCGGCCTTCTGCAAGAACTTCTCGTCGTCCGTCACCTCTATGTAAACGTTGACCTTGAACACGTCCTGAAGCCACTTGGTGAAGATGAAGGGAATCAGGTGCCCTATGTGCATCCCCCTGGAGGGTCCTCTACCGGTGTAAAGGAAGAACCCCTTGCCCGCCTTGTGGTCCTGGAGAACCAGATCGAGATCCCTGTGGGAGAAAAAGACGTCCCTCCTCAGGAGGACGTGTAACTCCCCGGCCAATTTCCTGATCTCCTCCTTGAGCTCGGGAGTTATCCTCTTGGTGCCGAACTCCTGAATCAGCTTGTCGTAGTCCACCTTACCTTTGACTTCCCAGGGCGTTACCTCGAACTCCGGCATTACTCCGCTTTTAAAGCTCAGGAGAAGATTTAAGGCTGAAAGACGAAGACCGACGGAAATGTATCGTTTGTTTAAAATATTATTTCACTTAAAGAATAAATTAAAGTTAGTTGTGATTGTCCGAAACGAAAATTGAGGGTTAAGAAGACTTGAGCTTGGCCTTCAGCCTTTGCTCGGCGACCTTCTGTGCCTCCTCTAAGATCTTCTTTACCTCCTCCGATTTGGAGTAACTGGGGGTATAGTAACGGTAGCTCATAGCTTGTTACCCATCGCAACTGCTCCAGCCGGTAGGGACGGGAATTTCTCCTTCATCTTCTGCTCCGCTATTAAGGTGGCCTCCTCCAGGATCTTCTTCGCCTCAGGAGAAGCCGCGAAGCCCACGCCCGAAGAGCCTGTGAACTCTCCCGCGGCCAACGCGACCTCCTGTAGTCCTTCTCCCACTTGGTCCAACTCTATCGCCAGCTCAGGCATGATGCCCTTTATCACGCCCTTGAGCTCCTTGATCACACCTATTACAGGGGCCAGGCCGACCATCACGTCGCCGAACTCGGTTATCGTTTCCAGCCTGAGAGAAACCTGTTCTAGGGCGAGCTGGGTGGCCAGCAGGCTCTTCGCCGCTCTCCTTATTTCAGCGACCTCGTTGGCGTACATCGTAGCTCTCATCTTGTCGTTATTCTGAAGAGCCTCCACAATCCTCTCGAAGAGGCTCCTGTCCCTCTCTTCCAGCCTGTTTATGTAGACCTCTAGCCTACTTATTATGGACCTCAGCTGATACTGGGACTGTACGATCCTGGTCCTGAGGGGCGTCTTAGACTTAAAGGGATTGGACCATCCGGGGCTCTTCTCAGTACCTTCCCACATCTTTATGAAGGATTTGTCCAGGGCCATTGTCAAGTGTATAACTTGGTCGTCGACATTGATATAAGACGAAAGTCGTTAGGTCAAAGGTATAACCTAAGAGGATGGAGTCAAGTCGAATATTTCGCCTAAGCCCGCTTGTTCCAGACCCAAAGGTAAGACATAGCGAACCTTATTACGAAGCCCAACATTATGCCAGGAAGGTTGAGGAGCGCGGCCGTAAAGTAGGGAAGCCCCGCCACTTCCCCCACTACCTCGACTAAGTTCACCGGATCACCCTTGTACAAAGCGAATAGAACGAGGGTAGTCGTCACTTGAATCATTGAGCCTACCGCACTCGCGCTGTGAAACTTGAGAAGCCTCGCGAGGAACGGCGAACCCCTCCTGTCCTTGAACGTGATGGAGTCGTTCAGGGCGAAGTTCCAGAGTATACTGAGCTCCAAGGCCACGAGAACGGCGATTACCAGAGCCAACGCCTTCTGTAGCACCGCGAAAGCGACTTCGTTGACTACTATTCCTGAGGCGCCGACCAACGAGTAGAACACTAACCGCCTCAGGATATCGACTCTCGGCATTACGTCTTTCAAAGGCGGATGTTTGAAAGGTCGGATAAAGCTGTTTCGAATAGGTCGTGATACGCTCTTTAAAGAACCGTTCACTCGCTTAAATGAGGTCACTGGATTTCAGGGCGTCATACAGCTCGCGGTAGTCCTGCCTAACTGCCACCCTGGCCCATTCCTTCTTGAAATTCCTGAAGCCCCTGTGGTCCCTAACGTAGAACCCTAATCTCAACAGCTTATCGTTGGCTGACACGCTGTCGACCCTCAGCTCGACGACGACGTAGGGCGCGTAACTAACGAAGGCTCTGAAAAGGGTCGTCATCTCGGACCTTATAGACCTAACGACCTCCCTCGACTTCTCGAGGAACCGTCGCACCTCTGAATAGTCTAGGTTGGAAAACACGTAATAGACCACGGAGTTGACCCTCCACTCAGGGAGATACCTTAAGAAGTCCCACTCCTTACGCTTCGAGTGGACGGCGTAGCCTATCCTGAGGCCGGGAACCGTAAGGGACTTGGTGAAACTCCTCAGGACCAATAGGTTGGGGAACTCGTCAACCAGGTTTACGAAGGACTCGCAGTCCGAAAGTTCTACGAAGGACTCGTCCAAAATCAGCACTCCGCCTTCCCTCAGGAACCTGACGACTTCCCGCCTATCTATACAGGCCCCCGTGGGGTTGACCGGGTTCGATGTCACGACGCACTCCCCTTTCAGCTCATACTTCCACTCCCTCCTGACTAGCTCCGCGGGATAGGACGAGGCCCTCCTATAGCTCGAGTAGTTGGGCTCGGGAACGTTGCAGGGAGGTAGTAAGGGGAAGACCTCGCTGGTGCCGTTGAGTACCGTGACCTTGCCGCTTCCCACGTAGTCTGCCAACAGGGACTCTAGGTAGCCGTAATCGTTAGGAGGATAGAGCGAGTATACCTGGAGCCGAACGGCCTCTTCAACGAGTTTCTTGACGAAGTCAGGAACCCCTAGGGGATTCACGGTATAACTGAAGTCCTTGAGGCTCCTCGGCCTGCTCCCGTCCCAGACCACGCTGCCGTGAAAGCTCAAATCACTCCCCTTAGGTAGGCCTCCACTAGCCTCTTCTGGGCTCTCCTCAGTAGCTCCGCGGCGGTCGAAACGGTCACCCCGAGCGTTTTAGCCACATCGTTTATGTTGGCCTTCTTCGGGAAATCGAAGTAGCCTAAAGAGTACGCGACCCTTATGGCCTCTAGCTGCCTCTGTGAGAGCCCAGCGTAAGGCCTCAGCCTTATCACCTTACTCACCTTCGCGGTGATCCCTAGCTCGTACATTTCCTTCAGCACGTCCTTTACCTCGGACTTCTTCGTTATGTAAAGGGACGAGATGAACTCCCCGGGGACCGGATAGGCTGAGGCGAGGTGGTGCTTGTAAAACACCTTCGCGAGGGGATCGTGAAAGGGGAAGTATCCCACGTAAACGTTGCCCTGGGAGCTCCACCTTCCTCCCAGCGACTGCAGTACCTCGCTCTGTCCCTTGAACTCCGCCAGCGCGACGTACTTCTCGTCGTTATATCTCTTGAAGCCGAAAATCCTCATACTATTTTTCGACCAATCATAACTGCTAAGCACGTCAGGAATTCTAGTAGACAAAACGATAATGAATAACATCCCGAAAACATTCGGGGTTTGAAATATTTAGGATTGACTGAACTTGTGCTTCGATCGTTATGGGAATAGACCCCAACTACAGGACCTCTAGGCCGGTAGCCGGCGAACACGCAGGGCATAAGGTGTACGGCCCAGTCGAGCCTCCGGGCAAGCTAGGGATACACGGAACCATAGTAGGCGTGGACTTCGACATATGTATCGCCGACGGTGCCTGTATAAACGCGTGTCCGGTTAACGTATTCCAGTGGCTCGATACGCCTGGCCACCCGGCCTCAGAGAAGAAGGCCGACCCGGTTAACGAGCAAGCCTGCATATTCTGTATGGCCTGTGTGAACGTGTGCCCCGTGGCAGCTATAGACGTCAAGCCTCCGTAAAGCGCTTTTTTACGCCTCATCTATCTATGGTTAACTCTGTTTACGTTAAATTTCTAAAGGGATTAAGGTAAGTGATTTTACTTTCGCGAGAGTATTTTGAGTTCTGATTATACCTTGATCGAGGAGATATCGCTTTTCGGAAGGGGAGGGCAGGGCGTGGTTACTGCGGGCGAACTCTTAGTTTCCGCCGCGGTCAAGGACGACCTGTACGGCCAGTCAATACCTTTCTACGGGGGAGAAAGGAGAGGTGCTCCCGTAAGGAGCGACGTCAGGATATCGGACGAGCCCTTATATCTTCATAGGAGGACCTACAACCCCGACGTCGTCGCCGTTTTCGACTCCACTCTGCTTGACATCCTTAAAGTGACGGAAGGCCTGAAAGAGGACGGATCGATGCTGATAAACAGCAAGCGTTTGCTCAAGGTGTGGAAGAACACCTACGTGGTGGACGCAACGGGAATAGCTAAGGACTTAGGGCTAGTGGTCGCCGGTTGGGCCGTAGTCAACACGGCCATGGCTGGTGCCTTGGCCAACCTGCTCCATACAATCAAGCTGGACAGTTTGGAGGAAGTGGTGAAGGAGACTTTCTCCGGGAAGCTAGGGGAACTCAACGCAGAGGCTGTGGATTTAGGATACAGGACGGTGAGGAGGGTTGATTGAAGTCCCCGAATACTCCGTCCCACTGGCGAGGCCCAAGCTCGGCTCCGCTGGGAAGACGGGCTTCTGGAGGACAAGCAGGCCTGTCATAGACTACCAGAAGTGCACCAAGTGCAGGCTTTGCGTGATTTACTGCGTGGAGAACACCATAGACCTTATGCCCGACATGTACCCAAGGATAGACTACGACTACTGTAAGGGCTGTGGCGTCTGCTCGAACGTCTGCCCGCACGAGGCCATCACAATGGAGCCCGAGGTGAAGTGAAGTGCAGAAGGCCAGGAAAGTTCTGGCTCTGGTCGGGAACCACGCGGTGGCCTACGCGGTGAAGCAGGCGAAGCCCCAGGTTCTAGCTGTCTTCCCCATAACGCCTCAGACTACCATGCTTGAGAAGCTGGCCGAGTACATAGCTGAAGGCGAGCTGAAGGCGGAGCTCGTCAAGATCGAGAGCGAACACTCCGCGATGGCGACCATATTCGGTGCGGCCGTGGCCGGGGCCAGGGTGTTCACGGCCACCTCATCGCAAGGCTTGCTCTACATGACGGAGATGATCTACTGGGTAGGAGGTGCCAGGGTTCCGTTGGTTGCTGCTGTAGCGACTAGGGCCATAGCGGCTCCCTGGTCCATATTAGACGACCACCACGACTTCGTGAGCAAGCGCGACGCCATATGGATCCAAATGATGGCGGAGGACGTTCAGGACGCCTACGACCTCACCCTCATGGCCTTCAGGATATCCGAGTACCCCAACCTTCTCCTCCCCGTTATGATGGGGTTCGACGGGTTCATCCTGACTCACACCATGGAGAGGCTCGAGGTCCTCAACGACGAGGAGGTGGACGAGTTCCTGCCTCCAAGGAAGTTCAACCTGATCGACTTCGAGGATCCCGTCTCGATAGGCCAAGTGGCTGACTCGAGCGAGTACATCAAGTACCGTTACTACGCTATGAAGGCGATGGAAAATGCCAAGTCTGTGATAGAGGAGGTCTCCAAGGAGTACTCGAAACTGGTGGGCAGGAACGTCCCAGGGCTGGTCGAGGACTTCATGTGTGACGATGCGGACTACGCTATCGTTGCCATGGGCGCCTGGTCCGGGGACGTGAGGGAGGCAGTACGAAGGCTGAGGGGTGAGGGCATAAAGGCGTGCCTTCTCAAGGTAAAGACCTTCCGCCCCTTCCCTAAGGAGCTGATAAGGAAGTATCTGAGCGAGAAAAAGGCGGTCCTCGTAATGGACAGGGCATACTCCTACGGCCTCGGTGGGGTATTAGCTAGCGAGGTGAAGAGCGCCATGTACGGCCTACAGGTTCCCGTCTATAACTTCGTTGCTGGCCTGGGAGGACAGGACGTAAGGCCCTCAGTCATAGTTGATATGGTGAAGAAGCTTCACGAGGGAACCCTCCAGGAGGAGGTGTGGTTAGTGTGACGGAGGCCCTCAGGCTAGACAACGCGAGGTTCCTAAGGGGTAACGCAGCCTGCCCAGGATGTCCTATACCGAAGGAGCTCGACACGTTGCTAAGCGTTATGGGCAAAAGGACCGTGCTCGTAGTGCCCGCTTCCTGTACCTCAGTCATCCTGGGCGACACGAGGGGAACGCCATCAACCGTTCCCGTAATTCACAGCGCCATGGCCGCCTCCGCGGCGATAGCTTCGGGCGTTGAGAGAGCCTTAAGGGCGAGAGGAGAGAAGGACTTCAACGTCGTGGTCTGGGCCGGAGACGGGGCTACCGGAGACATAGGCTTCGCGACCCTCAGCGGGGCCGCAGAAAGGAACGAGAACATACTGTACGTCTGTTACGACAACGAGGCCTTCATGAACACAGGGATCCAGAGGTCGTCACTAACCCCTTACGGTGCCTGGACCACAACGACTCCGGAAGGTAAGAGGGAGTTCAAGAAGCCGCTCCCGTTAGTGATGATGCAGCACAGAATACCTTACGTGGCGACGGCCTCGATAGGGTACATATTCGATTACGAGCAGAAGCTCCGGAAGGCCAAGGGCATAAAGGGCTTCAGATACATTCACCTACTGTCCCCCTGTCCGCCCGGCTGGAGGTACGATTCCTCGTTGACCGTTGAAGTCGCGAAGCTTGCGGTAGACACCGGGATTTGGCCGCTTTTCGAAGTAGAGAACGGCGAGTTCAGGTTGACCAGCGTCAGCAAGACTCACCTAGATAAGTCAAGGAGGAAGCCCGTGGAGGCCTACCTGAAGCTTCAGGGGAGGTTCAAGAACCTGACCCAGGAGCAGGTTCAGGAGATCCAGAGAATGGTCGACGAGATGTGGGAGGAGATCAAGGCTCTGGTGAAGAAGTGAGGTGTAAATTTTTTCTAATCAAAATTCTTAGACAAACCATTCGATTCCTAAAGGCTGACTACCTTTAAGGCTCTCTCCAACCACTCCGGCATTTTGCCCGGGAACAACGACTCTACCTTGCTAATGTACTCAGAGGCGTCCTCTCCCAGTAGCCTGGCCGCGAGGCCCCTTAGCAAAGCCGCGTTCCAGTAAGTCCTGGAGTCCTCCTCGCTTAGCGAAAGGAGCTCATGGAACGCGTCCTTAGCGGACAGTAAGCTCCTCAGGGCCTCGGGAGAGACCAGGTGGTAGAGCTTGTCTCTCGCTATTCTCTCGACGAGTGACTTGGCAACTGCCTCCCTAATGGTCTGGGGCAACCGAGGGTTCGTCACGTATTCCGTGATGACGTCTACGTCGTATGACGTGAGCTTAGGAAGCCTTTTGATGACGGAAGGTAGCCACGTGCCGATCTCGACGACTCTCTTACTCGCTAGTTTTAATAGCTCCTCATAGGCCCCGGTCGCTTCCACGGCATCAACGAACTGAGGTATCAGGGGAGCTAAGCATTCGTCGAAGAGATCTGCGAAGAGCCTGACGGCCGTTCTCGACCGCGTTTCGATACCGTAGGAGATCTTAGAGAATAAGTTCTCGCAGTTTACCACACCCAGTTCCTTGGCTCTCCTCATCAGCTCTATAGCCGACTCCACTAAGAAATCGTCCTTGATGTTGAAGATAATGGGCTCAGTCATTTTCAATATTTCAGCAAGTATTTCTCTATCGTTCGTGTCTAGGTACGTGAAGGCCTCCTGTATCACTCTCAGGTTGGAGCTTTCCAACAGGCTTAAGGCGTACTTCTCCACTGGGGCGAACCTCGAGAGGTACCTGATGGCCCCTATGACCGCTGGTGAATCCCTCTCGGACGTTATGAGCGCTAGTGCTTCCATTTCGTACCCTTTAGCGCTTGTCAAAGCGAGGGCCAGACCCTTCACTTCTGGGTCGGTCGAGACGAGGAATCGAGTGAAGTCACAGTTCTTCTTTTCGGCAACCTTTTCTAGGTAGTGAAGTGAGGGTGAGAGCAACCAATACCTCGGGGCATTGAACGCTTCGGCTAGCCTCCTGCAATCGAGGCCATCCACCTGATCAACTAGTTCCTCCTCGGTAAGCATGACGCTCATGTGGAAAGCGGAGCTACCTTATTTAAAATGACAATGTACGTACTCAGTATTTTCTTGTTGGTTTTTATGCGGGGTGTTTCACGTGGTATTACCGGGTCTATTGCCCCGTATTACGGGAACGTATACTAAAATATTTAAGACGGAGTACGAGCCCCAACCGAATTCGGTAACACCCCGTTTCGCGATACGAGTTCTCCCTCAGCGACTTTCCTGGCGCTACTGCCCTCTCCTCCTACCACGGATATAGCCCACTACCGCGAGGATCGCGCCCACCACGAAAACCACCAAACCTAAGAGCGCTATGGTCAATACGCCGACGATCTGGAACCCTTGTTCGACTAAAATCACTTCGGCGACCGTACTGCTCGGGTTGTAAAGGGTTACGTTAACGGTGGGAGATTGCGGAACTATCGAAACCGTATTCAGACCGTTAAGGGTAGATGTGTTAACGGCGGCGTTTCCGCTGACCTTGTAAGAAACGGGACTCGTGGTGTTATAAGAGAAAGCGC
The DNA here is from genome assembly GCA_000389735.1 of Sulfolobales archaeon Acd1. Lineage (GTDB taxonomy): Archaea > Thermoproteota > Thermoprotei_A > Sulfolobales > Sulfolobaceae > Acd1. The sequence goes on from APJY01000001.1 coordinate 316,907, forward strand.
CGAATTGACCCTCATGGAGCGTGAAAACATAGGTTCCGTTAGGCTGTATGGTCACTGTATGTACGGAAGAGGAGATAGAGGGGATGAAGTACAAGATAGCTCCTAGTCCGACGGCTATACCCACTATCAGTAGAACGAGTCCAATCTTCATCAACTTGTTCATGCAGGATCGAGCTCACTCGTAGACACTAGTTAAAAAATGGAATCACTACTACCTTGTAAATGAGTATATAGCACAACTTCCTCGGGATGATTAGAATGCGGCCACCTGAGAGGTGAGGAGCCTGATCCAGGATGACTAGCTTCTGCTCTTCCTTCTCCTCATTCCCACCAGCGTCAGGAGGGCCATAATGGCTATTATGACCGCTATCAGGCCGTACACATAGGGGGGTTGCAATATCAGCTGTTCGAACGACGGCGAGACCTGGACGTAGATCGTCATGGACTGTTCGAACGGGTAAAGGGAGCCCGTCTGGTTCCACACCGCTATGAGAGCGACGGGTACCTTGCCCGCCGGAATGTCGCTGGCCGTATCGACTATAAACGTCACGTTAATGGCCTGGCCTGGTTTCAGATCGCCGGCGAAGAACTTCGAGGCTGTAAGGCCCATGAGGGGGTTAGTGGAGCTCACATGCGGGTAAATGTAGTTATTTGGACCTAGTGTCAGGATCAGGTTCTTCACCGTGACGTTACCCACGTTCTCTATTTCAATGGTCAGCGGTACCCCCGAAGCCCCTCCTGTGAGGGATCCATATACGCCCACAACCCTCAGCTGGGCCTCAGGCTTGATCGTGACATTGAACGTGGACGAGTACTCCCCACCGTCGTACTTAACGGTGAACTGAGCGGGATAAGTGCCGGGCCTCGTGTCGTTCGGGACGGTGATCAGGAAGGTCACGTTTACGGGCTTGCCTGGAGGGATCGCGCCTAAATTAATCACCTTCTGTCCGACCACCTCCAGGGGAGTGTTTATGGCGACTGACGCGTTGTAGGCCATCCCTTGACCGTAGTTAGTCACGATTAACGTCAGCTGGGAGTACTCGTAGCCCTGGAAGATCTGAGGAGGATACGTGACCAGGTTCACGGCCAAACTGGGGCCGTAAACGGTCACGGGAACCTCCAGGGTCGTCACGTGACCGTAACTGCTCACGTTCAACTGTATGTAATACGTCCCGGGAGTTGCGTTGGGGAAGACGCTGGCCGTAACGGTGGCCTCGCTGTAAAGGCCCGCGGGAATCGCACCTAAGCCTAGAACGGTCTGCGAGAACTCGAACGGGTACTCCACGCTCCTCAGGGTTATCGTCACGTTGCTCATCGCGACCGTCCCGAGGTTCCTGATTACGAAAGTCAGCGGGACGTCGGTTTCGCCTGGCGAAGCGGCCATTGGGGAGCTGGTTGTCCCCCAAAAGGCCTGAGCCTGCAGGCCCTGGTAGCCCGTTATTGGGACCCTCAGGAGGACGGTCTTGCTCACGCCGTTGAAGTAAGTCAGCGTTAGGGGAACGGTGATCACGCCTTGAGGGGCTGAGGGGGAAACGGAGGCCACAACCGTTAACTGAAACGGCGTTCCTGGGGGTAACGTGCCTACGTTGGCTGAGGGCTGGTAGAACGTAATGAGGCTGGTGTTGTAGAACTGGATCGTCACGTTGGTCAGGGTGGCCGTCCCCGCGTTGGTCAACACTATCGTGAGGGGATAGTACGTCACCCCAGGGGCGGCCTGTATGGGGTTGCTCGGACTCCCCCAGAATACCTCCGAGTCGATCGTGGCGTAGCCCACAACGCTCACCTGCATGGTGGCGTTTATGCCTAGGTTCCCGTTGAAGACCACCCTCACGGGGACATCGTAAACTCCCGGCTGTAGGGACGAGTTGACCGAGGCCGTAACTGTTTGATAGTTGAACTGTCCTGCGGGCACAACGCCTATACTTACGGGGTTCTGGCTTAACGCGATCACATCATTCTTGAGCACGTATACCGTAACGTTATAGAGAGTCGTCGTCCCCAAGTTCTTGACCACCAGAGTTAGTGGGACGTTCTGTTGCCCGGGCATAACCACTATCGGGTCACTCAGCGAGCCCCACACCGAGAAGACACCGACGGACGTCGCGCCGGTAACTGGAACCTGCACATCAGTGGTATAGCTTAGGCCGTTATCGTACATGATTTTGATTGGTACGTTGTAGACTCCCTGACTGGTCGAGAGGCTCACGTCAGCTAAAAGTACTGCCTGCACCTCGGTTCCCGGCGGGACTACGCCGAGGTACGAATAGTCCTTGGTGAAGTTTATGTAGGCCGTGTTATAGGCGACCACGGTCACGTTGTAAGCGGGCGAATTACCATCGTTAATGATTAAGATGGTCAACGGGAGATCCTGAGATCCTGGCGACGCTATAGTGGGACTACTTGGCGTTCCCCAGGTCGCCGAAACCACGAAAGTGGAGTATCCCAACACCAGTACAGGAACGCTAACGTACGCCACCGTGGGAACCGGGTTGCTCCCCACGTAATACGTAACCTCAAGAGTCACGTTGTGGTAGCCGGGAGTCGCCTGAGACGACACGTTGAAGAAGAAGACGGTCTTGTTGAACCAGTGGTAGGCCGATAGCACGGGGAGGTGGACGCTTTGTTGAAAGGACGGCGTGAAGACGGCCGACTGTTGCGGAGCAATAGTGACGTCGGTGACGTTAATCAGGGAGGTGATGTTGAACTGTATGGGCACATAGGGCTCACCCGGCGATATTATCTGGACTTTCGGCTCGGCCAGAACTATGAAGGGAGCGTCGCCGCCTTGAGCCTGGGTTGGGATGTTAACCGATGAGGCAACGATATATGCTAATCCAAGTAATATTATTACAATCAATGAAATCGATATATCTTTTCTTTGCATGGATGACGAACCGCCACAGGTCTAATAAAGCTTTGGGGAACGATATGTTTCTAGAGAGCTTGGAGCTAGTCACGTGGAACGTTAACGGCCTCAGAGCGATAAACAGGAAGGGCGCGCTCGACGAGATCCTGAAGTACGACGTAATCATGCTTCAGGAGATAAGGACGGAAGTCGTTCCTCTCAACGTCCTGATGTCTGGCTACACCATAGCGGCTTTCCCAGCCAAGAAAAAGGGGTACAGTGGCGTGATGACGTTGACCAACGTAAAACCGCAGAACGTCATCAAGGGAATAGGGCTCGCGGAGGCGGACGAGGAGGGAAGGGTGATAACGGTTGATCTAGGTAACCTATATGTGGTGAACGCCTATTTCCCCAGGGCGGAGGACAACCTTGAGAGGCTCCACTTCAAGGTCGAGTTCAACAGGGCTGTCGAGGGTTTCCTCTCCAAGTTGGCCTCGGAGAAGCCCACCGTTATCTGCGGGGACTTCAACGCCGTTTTCGATAGGAGGGACTCAAGCGTATGGGACGAGACGTGGCCCGGCCTCACCCCTCAGGAGAGGGAGTGGCTCAATCACATGCTCCAGTTGGGGTGGGTTGACGCCTTCAGGGCTCTCCATCCCAACGATGTAGTCTACACTTGGCGGAGCTACCTGAGGAAGAACGTAGCCATGAGAATAGACCATTGCTTGGCGTCCCCTGACCTTAAGGGCGAGATAGTCAGGGCTGAGGTACTGAGGGTTGAGGGTAGCGATCACTACCCTCTTTACTTGAAGCTAGAAGTCTGATCTCCAGTCTCCTTTGAAGGTAGTAGAGCCCGATCAAGTAAGGTAACGCGAAAACCCAAAGCGAGAAAACCCCAATCGCCGATCCTCCCGAAGAGGAAGCTATCTCAACCGATTCGAGGAGGGCGGCCACCGCGAGGTTAAAGAGGGACAGAAGGAGGAACGTGATGTAGTATTTAGCTATGAACGATGAGGGATACCTCTTGAGGACGAACAGGCCAGTCCTTAAGGAAGTGGCCGAGGCGATGGTGTAAGAGAGGAACTCCACAGTGCCGTGGGGCATCAACACCAGGAGGATAGCCACCAGTCCCCCGGCCACGCTCGAGGGCACCGAAAACGTCCCGAAGAAGGCTGACGCTGCTGCAGAAACCACCTGGCCAGTGTTGAAGACCACGAAGAGCATTATTAAGACCCCGACGAACGGTACCGACGAGCCCAGGGCTATCACGACGTTGTTAGAGTAAATTAGGACGAAATCGTTGATCACACTTCCGTTCACCGCCTCAGTTAGATTATGAAAGGTGCTTAGGAGGGTTTGCTCGTTATAGGCGGGCACGGAGGCGCTGGCCACGAAGAGGACTACCTCGATGATGAACAGGACTAGAGTGAGCTTGGCTAGCGGGTTCACTTGATTCCCTAAGCCCTATTACTAATAAGAACGTTCAGAAGAGACCTGGCTGCCTCTCTGAACGCCTTCTCCGCGTTAGAGCTACCTCCCAAGTTGAGGGCCACGGCGGTCTGGGACCAGCTCCTCCCCTGAAGCACCCTGGCGGCCATTAACGCTAGGCTTTCCTCGCTGAGGGGCAAATCGTCGAGACTTAGAGCCTTTAGGAGCAGCTTGTGATAGGCGTGGGCGACGGCGTTGTAGGGGACCTCTCCGTCTAAGTACCTCTCCGCAGCCCTGAAGTCCTCCTCGACCGCTTCGACGTTCCAGCTCAGCGGCCCCGTGGACTTGAGCAACAAAGCCAACAGCTTGGGGTTCATTTTGTAGTAAACCTGATGCGCCGTTAGTACGAGCCTCTCCTTCAGCCTGGAGTTGAGCCTTCTGACTAGTTCCGTAACGTTGGGCCTTAGGCCCTTGAGCACAATTATGGAAAAGCCGGCGAGAGCTTCGTTGCCCCTGGAGGTCACGTAAACTGGAAGGTAGCCGTTCTTGACCCAAAAGGACAGGACTCCGTAGTCCCCCACGAAGGACGAACCGATCCAGTCGAGACCCTCGGAAGCGGCGAGCTCCTCGGCCTTCCTTAAAAGTTGGGACCCGAAGCCCTTCCTCTGAAACCCCTCGAGCACCGCTATCCTCATGACCCTTAGTCCGGAGAGCCTTCCGAACTCCTTCAGACCTAGGAAGCCCACTATCCTTTGGGGGATCAGGTGGCCCGGGTTCTCCTCCCCCTTCATTAGTTTCTCCGTTTCGCTTTCGTTCAGACCGCCCTCGTAAACGAGCTGAGCAACACCAACGGCTTTCCCCTCGTGGAAGTTCACCAAAACCCTCTGGAACTCCATGTCCAGGAGGAACATCAGGTCGTCCGGGGAGTTCCTATAATGGGCGGTGAGCAAGATCGAGTAAGCCGACCTGAGGAGGCTCTCCGAATTGACCAACTCCTCCCTGGAGACCTCCCTCACGCCCTCTGATTCCCCTACTACCTTCCCCTGCTCGACCTTGAGGAGGAAGGCGTCGTTGACGAAGGCCTCAACTGGATCACCGTGCGGGAACCTTATGGGCTCTTCCATAGTAACGTGCTTGACTAAGTGACTTTCCTTAGCCCTCTCGAGGAACTTCCTGAAGGCTTTCCCTGAGCCTTCGTAGCCGAAGGTGGTGGAGGTCATTATCACCTTTCTCCACTTCCTCAGGGCCTCTTCCAACAGCTCGTTGGAAATGGCGGCGAACTCGTCGATTACCAACAAGTCACCTTCGGCGTAACTCGCCATATCCGGCGGGAGCCATTCCGCCACAGAGCTCCCGAACCTAACTGCCCTCATTAGGCCGCTCTTCGCCCTCAGGGCCTCAATCCCCTTAAGGGCTGAGGCGCCCCTGAATACCTCCTGGGAGTTCAGCAGGGACGGGGAAGTCACGACGGCTCTAAAGCCCTCATTGCCCTTGAGTAAGCTCCCCACTAAAAGGCCGGTGACGAAGCTCTTCCCCCTCCCCCTAGGGGCTGTTATCACGAGAGCCCTAGGATCTTCGGAGTGGAACAGGAAGTCCGACTCCTCCAGGACCTTAAGCTGGTCGTTCGTCACCCTCACGCCCTTAAAGTTCCTCCACTCAACGATCCTTGGGGGCCTGAGGTAGGGCTTGAAAATCACGCCCTCATCGTTAACGTAAACCAGTCCCTCCTTGGCCTCGAGCAATTTCCTGAACCTCTCCTCGAACAGGTCACTTACCCTACCGTGTCTCACGAGAGTGCTCTTGTAGAGCTTGCTCGGGGAGGAGATGTCGTCCGTGTAGATAATCGCGAAACCCCCTCCCCTCACCACGTCAATCAGCCTGGCCAGATAGTTGGGCCTGAAGTCGTCGACGCAGTCCAGGACGACTAAATCGTACGTGGTTCCCAAGACGGACTCGGAGCTCGAGTAGTCGACATCATCGAGTTCGCTCCAGAAGCCCTTAACTGCCTTCAGCCTGTCTTTCGCCCCCTCCTTCCAGGGGTGAAAAGCGTAGAGGACCTTCTTGAGCCCGAGCCTCTCCTTCGCCGACTTGAGAAGCTCCAGCAGGTGATCCATATAGTCTCGGGACTCTATAACGACCAGAGCCCTGTAGCCCAAGCTCAGTTGTCGGACTAAGCCCTCAGCAAGGATCCAGCTCTTCACGTTTCCGTCCTTGTAAACCTCATCACGGGACTCGCTAACCAACCGCTGAAGAGTTGTTTAGGGGCCTCTAATATCGGTTGTCGTTCTCTAATCTCCTGGGCCACCACGCGTACTTCTCGGCCAGGCTTACAACAGCCGGGACCACGATCGTCCTTACCGCGAAAGTGTCCATAAGGATGGTGAGCGCGACCCCTATCCCGATCTCTTGGAGGAACCTCATGTCGGAGAAGTAAAGCGAGAAGAACGCCCCCGCTAGCACTAGCCCAGCCGATGTCACGGCCAAACCGGTGTTCTTTATTGAACTAACCAACCTCTCCGTAGGGGTCCCCCTCTCCTCCAGGCTCCTTACCACTATGAACATGTCGTAATCTATGCCGAGGCTGAAGAGTATCGCGAACACCACGAGGGGGGTAAGCCAATACAGGCTGCCGAAAATTAGGTAGGTCACGGCCAGCCCGATTAAACTGGAGGCGAATAAGGTGAGGACGAGCCTTAACGTCATGAAGGCCGACCTCAGGGATATCGCCAAGTAAACGGCTATTAGCAGGACGGTCAGAGGGAGCGTGATGTTATAGTACTTCTGCGTCGCGTCGTCCACCACGTCTATCCTCTCCGCGTTCTCGCCCGCCACAAGGCCGAAGTTCTGTAAGTACCTCGTCATTTCTATCGCTTGCCCGGTGAAGACGGGATGAGGCAAGTACACCACCATTAGGGTGTAGTTGTCCTTGTAGTAGGCGTTCGTCAGGTAAGTCGCGTTCTCGAAGGTGTAGTTCCCGAGGCTGGCTGGACCGAAGACTAGGGCCCCCCGTTTTATTAGCGCCTCGCTGAGGTTGTAGATCCTCGAATAGCTCTCGTTAGGGTTACCCTTCAGTATGAGGTAGTCGACGCTGTAATTGAAGTAATCCTTGAGTTCCTCCAGCCCCTTGTATGCGGAGGAGCTCGTGGAGAGGATCTCGGCTATTTCGACGTTCGTCCCCGGGGGAGACTTGAAGCTCTCGACCGGGACGGCTATCAGGCCCTCGCCCGTGTAGTGAAAGGAGAAAGAGACGGCGAAGCCTAAAAGGCTGGAGGAGACGTGGTAAGCCAGGGCGGTGATGAGAATATAGACGGCTATGACCGCCCACTTGCGCCTCACGGACCATAACGATGCCTTCCTCAGGTAGGCCTGCCTGACGTCGGTCGCCTTAGGAAGCTCTCTCCTCGGGAACTTCAGGACCCTCAGCGAAACGGAACCTAGGGCTACTCTCATGAAAGTGAGGGGAGGGATTAACGAGGAGACCGCCGATATTAACAGCGCTATTCCTATGTTCCGGAGCAATAGGGAGGGGGTGAGCACGAAGGAGGCGAAGCCTATCGCTATGGTCAGCCCGCTTATCAGGATCGCCGACCTAACGTTCCTGTAGGCTTTAGCTAAGGGATCGCTGCCCATCTTTCCCAGCTCCTCGTAGTACCTGTAGAGGAAAAGCATGGAGTAGTCCACGGTTATGCCGAAGACAATAGGCGGCACCACCAGGCCCGAGATGTAGTAGATCTGGTAAAGGCCTAGGTAGTGAAGCAGGAGCATGGAGCCATAGGCGGTGTCTAGCCCGAAGAGCGCTGAGAGTAGAAGGATCAGGATGGGGTAAATCGACCTCAGTAGGACTATCAAGAGGCCCCCTAAAATCACGACGGTTGCTATATCAACGAGCCTGAGGTTCCTTTCGGTCTCTGCCTCGCTCTCCGCGTAGAGGGGTAGGTGGCCCGTGACGGTTCCGTTTATCGACCTCATGAAGAGTAACACGTTGCTTAGGCTCTCGTTGTCCGGGACCTCGACTATGAAGAGCCAGGAGTCGCCCTTATGGAAGTCGCTGATTGATACGGGAGGGGGCGGGATCTCGGAGCGAACCTCGTTGTAGGCGTAGGCGAACGGCTGTTCTATGGCCTCCGAGGGAAGGTCGGTCTTAGACAGCGAGTTCACCAGGTAGACCAGGCTGGCGTTGTCGCTCAGGGCTTTAATCACCAGAGTCTTGTTGGAGTAGTTGTCGAACGAGAACAGGAGGACCAGAGGGTCTCGGAAGACCGCTAGCGAGGCGTTCCTCGCGGCCTCCAGGGGCGGCATCACTCTGCTGAGGTTCTCGTAAATCGCCGAGAAGGCCAACAGCTCTGGGCCGGGCTTGGCTGGGAGGCCTTGAGGGACGCCGTAGGTTACGTTGAGCTCGTACTGGAAACTAGTTAGGTTACTCAGGGCCTCATCTCTCTTTAGGGAGAGGTTGAGGTAGAGTTCGTGGAGCGGCAGCAACCCCTCATAGGCCTTCTTGACGAGAGGGAGGATAGTCTCGTTGTAACCCTTCATGACGGAGTCGACGTAGTCGTAGGGCGTGATCAGCCTCGCGTCGTTCAAGTAACGGAGTGAGGAGTTTACCTCCTGGAGCGCTTGAGAGTAAGAGCCGTTGACAATCACGTATATCCTGTCCTTGGGGGTGACGTTGAAGACGTGGTTTAGGACGTTCTGGGCCCTCACGCTTCCCAGGTCGCTTGAGAGGAAGGGGGAATCCGAGTAGACGAAGTACGACTGGACTAACAGGGCGAGGGGCGAGAGGATTAGGATGAGCGCCAGGAAGACTACTAGTCCCTTCAACTCGGATTAGTTTAAGGTTCATGATAAAATAAAATTTTGATTTAAAGTAAGTCAAGCGTAAATGTAATTTACTTTCAGCCTTACCTCCACGTGGTCTTGGGAGGGATTCCCTCCCTGAACCTCTCTATCCTTTCCTTGTACGGCAGGAGGTCCTCTAGCATGTAGGGGACTTCGTCCCTCAGGGTCCTGGTCGGCCTGAAGCCCAGGGAGGGTAAAATCCTCCTGGTGGGGTTGTAGTGATGCTCTTCCTTCTCCACCCTCGGGTTCTCCAGGTGATGGACCTCGACCTTACCCAGCCCTACTTTCTCGGCGGCCTCCCTCACCATCTCCGCTATCTGCCTCACGCTGTAGACCTCAGCGAACTGGTTCACCACCCTGTATTTCCCCTGGTCTGGCGGGTGCTCTATGAGGAGCTTAACAGCCGTCACGCTGTCCTCGAGCGATATGAACCCCCTAGTCTGACCTCCCTTGCCGTAGACCGTGAGGGGGTGCCCGATCACGGCCTCGGCACAGAACCTGTTAACCACCGTCCCCCATGCCTCGTCTATGTCGAACCTCGTCCTCATGCTTTCATGGACTATCTCGGAAGTCCTCGTGCCGTAGACGGGCCCCTGCATTATGTCCGTGACCGTCAGGCCCCAGAGCTGGTTCGCGTAGTAGAGTACGTCGGTGTCGAACACCTTCGACCAGTGGTACCACGAGCCTCCCTTCCTCGGCACGAGAATCCTGTCCCTCTTCCCGTTGATTTCTGCCTCAACCTCGATGTCCTCAGGTATGTCGAAGTTGGGGGTCCCGTATTCGCCCATCGTGCCCATCTTCACTATATGTATCGTAGGGTCGACCTCCTTCACGGCGTACACCAGCCTCATCGTCCCGATCAGGTTGTTCTGTATCGTGAAGACCGCGTGCTCCTCGTCCTTCATGGAGTAGGGGGCGCTTCTCTGCTCGGCGAAGTGAACTATCGCGTCTGGCCTGAACTTCCTTATTAAATCCTTAAGTAACCCCGGCTGGGTTATGTCCCCTATTATGAAGTTTATGTCAACGTCCAGGTGCCTCTTCGCCTCCATGACCCTCTCGGCGGGGGAAGGCAGGGGGAAAACGGAGTCCGTGCCGGATTCGTAGGCCATCCTCCTGGTGGAGAGGTTGTCCACTCCGATCACTTCGTGACCTGCCTTAGCGAGCTTCAAGGCTAAGGGCCAGCCCAGCTCCCCGTCTACGCCAAGGAGCAGAACCTTCATTTAAGGTCGTCCCTACGTGCACTAGACTCGAGGGGGCTAATATTAAACGTATCCAAGGGCGTTGAGTACCAGGTAAAGAGCTATAGTCACGGAGACCAACTGGTGAATCCCTACGGATATCCCCGGCCTCGCCGGGTTCCTGTTTATTGACCTGTAGACCCACAGGCCCACCGCGGCCTCCAGAAGGGCCAACGCCAGCCCTAACCAGAGCCTTAGGTAGATCAATGAGGCCAAGAAGATCAGGGTGAATATCCCGTGGAAGGTCCAGACCCACTGGACCGTGCCCTTAGGGAGCCTGACGTTCCCTATCGGGTTGACCATCCTCCTCGCGCCCGTCGTCCATCCGCCCAGGAAAATCACGAAGTACAGCACGTGAGGCGGGGTGATCGCGTTTATCAGGAAGCTTATGTAACCCTGGAAGTCCGTTATCCCCAAGGAGGCCAACAGGTAAGTAACGAACAGGGTGTAGGCCACTATGCCGTGTAGCCCCTGGAGGAACGAGGGGAGCTTCCCGGCCAGAACGTAAAGGGTCGCCATCCCGAGGAGCGCTGTAGCGATTATAAGGCCGAAACCAACGAAGGCCACGAAGGAGGGCCTAATTATCATAGTGATTAACGAGAGGATCCCTATCGATGTGGCCACTATCCTGTGGATCGCCTCAGGGTCGCCCTTCAGTGCGAGGACGTGGATGTCCCTGGTGTAGGGCCAGTTCGTTCCCAAACTGAGGCCGTAACCGTATCCCTCAACGATCCCTCCCAGCACGATGGCCGCCGCGGCGAGACCCGCGGTCAACGGGAAGAGGAAGTCCATGGGGGAAAGTTTAGTTCTATGTATATAAATTCTGATTAAAACGCCTCATGACGGGCGAGCTTCCGTTATTCCAAGAGCCGTAACAACGGAGGTTTCCAATTTACGAACTTATTAGCGTGAGAACGCACCGATGGCCGGTGCCGCATGGCTGAGCCTAAGGCGAACTATCTGGGCGCTTACCTCTCGTGGGTAATGGACTCCTACGACCTGGGGGCCGTGGTGATAACCTCCGCCGTCTTAGGGAAGCTGTTCTTCCCGACGCTTGGGATCCTCGGGGCGGCGCTCCCCATAGTCTTCACGGTTGTCTCCAGGCCGTTGGGGGCTTTCCTCTTCGGCTACTTGGCGGACCTGAAGGGAAGGAGGATCACGCTTCTGATAACCGTTTTAGGCTACTCCCTTTCCATAGGGCTCACCGGGCTCCTACCCACTTACGAGGAAGTGGGCATAACAGCCTCAGTAGCGTTAGTCGCCTTGAGGGTGATCCAGGGGATCTTCATAGGCGGGGACGTATCGACCAGCTTCGTCCTCGCGATGGAGAGCGTCAGGAGCAGGAGAGGTCTATTGTCAGGCGTGATGCAGGGAGGGACTCTTGTCGGCTTCGTCCTAGTCGATGCCCTCTTCACCTACTTGGCCAAGACCACCAACATAGTTGACACTTGGAGGTACGTCTTCTTCATAGGTGCCCTGCCAGCCGCCCTGGCCCTCCTGATCAGGTTGAGGGTTATCGAGCCTGAGGTATACCTGAAGGAGGGAAGGACCGCCCCTGTGCTCAGCGGACTCAGGCCCCTCTGGCAGACCCTACTGGTCATGATAGGCTTTTGGATCATGATCTATTCCGGACCGCAGTTCATGGCGGTCTACTTGGGAACTTACCTGACCCTCAAGCCCGAGGTTTACGGCGGCTTGATACTGGCCATGAACGCCATAGGGATTCTGGCTATGGCCTTGAGCGGCTTCCTCTCGGACTACATAGGCAGGAAGTGGATGGCGGTTGCTGGAACCGTAGTCTCCCTCATGGGAGCCTGGCTACTCTACGGCAGTGTCCTGGAAATCAACTACTCCGTCCCCCTGTTCGGCTTCCTAGTCAACCTGCCCTCAGCTGTCACCCCGGCCTACCTCTCGGAGAGGTTCAAGACCTTCAGCAGGGCCACCGGGGTGGGCTTCTCCTATAACGGCGCGTTCCTCGTGGCCGGGTTCAGTCAGGTCTACATAAGCCTGTTATCGAAGTACTTGATCCTGCCCTACTCAGCTTTCACCGTCTTCGGCATGGGGGCGCTGTTGGCCGTCATCGGGTTAATCCTAGGCCCAGAGACCCTGAGGGCCAGCGAACTCAGGGTATGAGGGTAAGTCAAATCGTGATCTCAAACGCTATTCACGCTTTTTTGTCTGGACTCCCTAAGTGAGGTCGATGACAACGAAGAAGGTCCTCTTCATAGTAGGGGAGGAGTACGAAGACATAGAGCTGCTTTACCCCTATTATAGGGTCATGGAGGAGGGCTACGTACCAGTGATAGCCTGGAAGGAGGCCAAGGCTAGGGTCACAGGAAAGCACGGCTACTCGGTACTCTCCGACCTATCGTTTAAGGAAGTGAGGGCCGAGGAGTACCTCGGCCTAGTAATTCCTGGGGGCAGGGGGCCGGAGAGGATAAGGAACATCCCTGAGGTTAAAGAGATAACGAGGAGGTTCTTCGAGCTTAAGAAGCCCGTCGCCGCCATATGCCACGGTCCTCAAATCCTGATATCAGCCGGTGTGATAAAGGGGAGGAAGGTGACCTCCTACGAGTCGATAAAGGACGACGTAGTGGCGGCGGGAGGAGAGTACATAGACGCTCCAGTGGTTGAGGACGATAACTTGGTATCCTCCAGGCACCCCGGCGACTTGCCCTACTTCGGGGCCTCCCTCATAAAGGCCCTCAAGGCCGCCGAGAGGAAGTCAGCTTTGAAAGTATGAATATGAATCAGGAGTGGGCCCAGCCGAATACCTTGGGCGTTTTCGGTCTCGCGTTGAAGTTCACCAGGATCCCCCTAACTACGGTTTCAGGAATCGGCCTACCTAGCTTGAGCTCGTTGCCTGACACTTCAACCATGACTTTCAGCCCCCCAGCGAACAGATGAAGGCTAGTGGCTTCCGAGGCCCACTTGAACTTGGTGTAACTCATCCTATCCCTGAGCTTCACGCCTGGCTTTATCAATGCCGAAACGCCCTCTATCTCCTCGAGCTTCACGTTCCTGAGCGCGAACCCTATCCTCGTCCCCGGGAGGACTCTCTCCTGATCCTCGTCCAAAACCTGAATGCTCTTGACCTCCACTTCCTTCATCATCGGGTAGGCGACCAACTTGTCGTGGACGGCCACCTCGGTCAAGGCGAAGCCCAGAACTACCGTGCCGACGCCCTTAACGTTGAACGCCCTGTCAACATAAACGTAGCCCAGGTCCTTCGCGGCCTCGTCCATTTCTGAAGGCTCAGAAAGCATCTTGGAGATCCCCAAGTCGCCGAAGTATCTCATGAAGTTCTCCCTGTCGTGGGTCATCACTACCCCCTTAAGCCCCGAGGCCTCCGCCAGCAGGGCTAACTCCGCCGTCGTTGCGTCGAACTTCGAGACCTTGAGGTAGAACGCGGTGGAGAGGGAGAGCGCCTCCGCCTGGTCGGAGAGCGCCTCGGGGACTAGGACGGATCTGATCAGGTCACCGATCCTCTTGTAATAGATGTAGTTCTCGGTCCTCTTGCCTAGCCTCTCGGCCAGCTCCTTGGCCTCATTCGGGTCGCCGGCGAGCACCGCCGATATCGATCCCTTGAAGACCACGTGCATCTAATGCCCTGGGACACAAATTAAAGCTCTCGACCCACGTCCCGAAAATTACCTATAAGATATCGGTATTGGAATTGAAAGAGATGGGTTCAGTTTTTAAGCCGAGCAGTGAAGTATTCAATTGCGGCCGTCGTCTAGCCTGGATCAGGACGCTGGCCTTCCAAGCCAGAGGTCCCGGGTTCAAATCCCGGCGGCCGCATCAGGGGGTCACCCCTAAGACCCCCGCTTCCGATTTCAGTTTAAGGTAAGTCCCGACGACGTCGATTAAGGGGCCGACGTAACGCTCCCTTAAGTCACTGTCCACGTTCTCTAGCTCGTAAACGTAACACGCCCTTTCCTTTCCCTTAAATTATCGATAGCTATGTCGCTATGCCCGTATGATGTCTTTTCCGTTCGTCGTTTCATGCTTGCGGATCGCCGTTACAGGCTAAGTTATCGGTTTTCTCTATGTTTGAGAATTCGAAAGCCCTTTAGGTTACGAAGAACTTTAAAAACTAAATATTTTAAAATCTAGAAGCCTAAAATGGAAAGACAGGTTCAGGAGGAGAGCTCATTTCCCAAGTACACGCTTGAAAAATATAATGTGAACGTCAAAGTCATAAGATACATACCAGTTCTCATCCTTTTCGCGATTTCCTCATTAGACGTCTTGTCCATCTTGAGCCATCCCACGCGATCGACGTCCGTCATAGACCTCCTTAAGCTGGCTTTCCTCATTCCCCTTCTTTCAGGGCTGTCTGCCTTCATCGGTTTCCTGGCACTACACGAGGAGGACTTCGCCCTTCAGAGAAGGTCGCAATCTAAGGATTACAAGGTGATCTTCCAGATAACCTCGAGGGGCTTCAACGTAGACGCCGTGAGGCGTTCCGTCGAGAGCGTGAAGTACTGGGCCAGGAAGTACCTCAAGGACTACGAGATCTGGCTCGTCACGGAGCCCGACGCGTTGATTGACTACATAGATGGAGTGAAGGTCATTAAAGTGCCGAGCGACTTCAGGACGAACAACAACACGAAGTTCAAGGCTAGAGCACTGGAATACGCAAGGCTTCTTCGCAAGCCCTACGCTCGAGACGACGTCTGGGTCTACTTCATGGACGAGGAAAGCGTCGTGGGGGAGGACACGATACTCGGCATAATAGACTTCATAGAGAACGACAGGGGCGAGATAGGGCAGGGTCTCATAGTTTACTCCAACCTCTACGGGAAGAACTTGCTGGCCTCGCTGGCCGATTCCGTACGTTCTTCAGGTGACGTGTCGTTGTATTACTTCCAAATCATGGCCGGCTTCGTGTCCTGGATGCACGGATCCCACGTGCTCATCAGGTCCGATATCGAGGCCTCCATAGGGTGGGACTTCGGCACCACTTGGGGAGAGGACAGCCTCTTCGGCCTAGAGGCCCAGAGGAGGGGCTACAGGATTAGGTGGCTGAAGGGTAGGCTTTACGAGCAGAGCCCGTTCACCATAAGGGACTTCCTGAAGCAGAGGAGGAGGTGGGTTTTCCATTCCTTAGACGTTCTGAGGAGGAAAACGTCAGTCAAGGTTAAAGCGAACTACTTCTACTCGCTCCTAGTGTGGGCTTCAGGCCTCCTGAACCTGTTGATCGCGATCCTTTCGATCCAATCGAAGGCTCTCTTTCCCTTCAATAACTCCCTAATACTGCTGACGACCCCGATAATAGCCTCTTGGATTTCTGGCTATCTCGTGGGCCTCTACTTGAACACCCAGCCTTTGGGACTGCCCCTGAGGAAGCTCGCCCTCTACTCGGTCGTGGCATTAATCGGGGGTAGCCTCTTGGAAGGAATAGCGGTGTGGTACGCGATTCTGAGCGCGGTACGGATGCAGGACATCGGCTTCGAGGTGATCAAGAAGTAATCGTCACCTAAACTATAGATAACCCTCAGAGGTATTCGCTTATCTCCTCGAACAGCCTAGCCCTGTAGTTCTCAGGCCTGAGCCCCTCGACCCTCATCCTCAGCTCCTTCCTGAAGTCCTGACTCACACCTAAAGCCTGCCTTACGTATTCCGCCGCCTCCTCGAGGGTGGAGTAGCCGAACTCCGGGACGAGCTCGTACCCCCCACTCTCCCTCGGCACGACGGGTACTACCCCAGCGACCATGGCCTCAGCTATCGGCATGCCGAAGTGCTCCCCTTCGGTGGGGTGGAAGTAAACCGCTACCCTGGCCAACAGCTCAGCTATCTCGGCGGTCTTCGCGTTGGGGAGAAACACCACGTCGAGCCCCCTCGACCTCTCCCTGAGCTCCTCAAAGTACCTCCTGTCCGATAGGGAACCCACGAGGTAAAGCCTGAGCCCGGTCATCCTGGCTATCTCTATGGACCTCTCCAAGCTCTTCCCCCTCTCGAACCTCGCGACGGTTAACACGGAGGGCTCCCTGGGACCCAGGTTGAAGCTCCTCGAGTAGAGGTCGAAGTTGACTATCGGAGGGTAGATCACCTTCGGATCGACGTCAATAAGGCTCCTCAAGGCCTTGGCCGAGTAGTTGGAGTTCAGGATCAGCTTCGCCTTCTTGAGCTCGTCGAGGTGCCTCATGACCAAGGCCTTGTAAGGGTAGTAGTAGAGCCTCCAGAGCCGCGACCTGGTGTACTTCGAGGGCGTGAGGAAGGCGAACACCCCGCCGTACATGACGTGGGGCGCCACCTCAGAGAGGCTGTCGGGGAAGCCGGAGTAGTTGAGGAAGACCCTGGGCTTCAGGCCCCTCGCCTTCAGGACCGTGAGCACCCTTTGGTACTTATCGAACCTCGAGATCCTGAAAGGGGAGACCCAACGGGCCTTCTCAGCTAACTCCTTATCCGCTGGCCTGGAGAAGGACACGACTGTGAACTCGACGTTCCTTTCCCTGAGCATCTCCACGCCCTGTTTCGCCACCTGGAGCTCGCCGGAGACGGTACTGGAACCTAGGCCGTGGGCTATTACCGCTACGTATCCCAAGTCCCGCCCCATTACTCGGACTCGAGGTAAAAAACGGCTCAGTTCGGCCTCAGATTCATATTGTTACCCTCAATCCGCTACAGCGGGTTGGAGCCTTTAGGGACTCTCCTGCTGGTCCTCGTGTTCTTCGCCTTCATGCCCTTGGGCAGGAAGCTCAGGCTACCGGGGAGGGTCGTGAGCGCGGTGGTCTACGCCCTGATATTCACGGTGGCGCTCTGGGCGGGGGCGGAGATCCCCCCGGTCACCGTCGCTCTCTCCGTGGTGGTCAGCTTCATATACGCCGCCTTCACGCTTACGGTAACTTACGCGATAGGGGCCGCCATTCTGAGCGAACCCCAACAACCTATCGGTAAGGGCAGGGTCTCGCTTGGCTTGGCTTACTTAATACCGCTTGCCCTAGGCATGGCGGTCGGGTTAACGACTAAGCCGAACCTCCCTTTCGGGGAACTGACGACCTACGAGCTCTACTTACTCATGGCCCTGATGGGCCTGGACGTGGGGAAGGCGATCAACCTCAGGGTGATAAGGGCCTCCTTAGGTTTCGGAGTCCTCGCGGCCCTCGTGAACTTCTCGGGGGCGATATTATCGGGCGTGGTGCTGTCCCCCCTCCTCGCTGTCCCCCTGAAGGCCTCCTTAGGGATAACCCTGGGCTCGGGCTGGTATTCCTTCGACGGGCCCTTCCTGGCCTCAGTGGAGGGCCCGTACTACGGGGTTGTCGGCTTCCTGACGAACTTCCTGAGGGAGCAGTTGGTCTTCGTGGCGCTACCGGCCCTTTCCAAGCTCAGGGAGTCTCCCCTGGGAGGGATAGCTTCGGGCGGGGCCACTTCCATGGACGTCACTCTGCCCTTCCTCACGGAGTTTTACGGCTACCGAAGCTCCGTCTCGAGCATGGTCTCTGGGGTTATCATCACCGTCCTAGTACCGGCGGTTTTACCCCTGGTTTATCAGTTACCCTAGATGGCGAAAAATTTATATAGACGTAGACTTTAGCATAGATTCGACAAAACATGAGAGGCCTGAGCGGAGCTGTAACCGCCCTAATACTAGTAGTAGCCAGCGTCGTAATAGCCCTGATCGTAGTCGGCTTCGCCTTCAACCTGTTCGGCACCTTCGGCTCTGCGGGTGCAGTGTCAGCAACGGGAACTGCGTATATATACACGAAAACAGCACCAGCTGGACTTACATATACTGCTGGTGACGTATACCTACTAGTAACGCTGAACAACAGGGGACCCAACACCACTATAACGTCAGCTACAATCAACGGTCAGACCGTCACAGTATCTCAAGTATACCTATATTACAATAGCACAAGCAACAAACCATTACCGGGCATCTACATCCCAGCGGGTCAGAACCAGCTAGTGATCGTATTCACTGGGATCAATCCTAGCACAATCGCCGGTAGCCCTGTTAACATACAATTAGTGCTATCGAACGGTCAAACGGTCTACGTCTCCGCTGCCGTAACCGGATAATCTAGAGGGTGATCTAGATTCAGGTTTAAGGTAAGTTCTTTTTCCTACCAACACTATAGTTTTACGTCCATAATTTCGTTAACACCTCTAGGAACCTCTTTCAAGGGCGTAATTTATATTCACTAGTTTAAATAAATTCGAAAGTTAAAACCTTTTAAACTTGTTCTAATTTAATCTCCCGATGCCTCCTTTCGGTAAGGTGCTAGTCGCCAACAGGGGAGAGATCGCCGTCAGGGTCATGAAGGCCATGAAGGAAATGGGGATGAAGACGGTCGCCGTTTACTCCGAGGCCGATAAGTACGCTTTGCACGTCAAGTACGCTGACGAGGCCTATTACATCGGCCCCGCCCCCGCGATTCAGAGCTACCTGAACATCGACGCAATAGTCGACGCGGCCCTCAAGGCGCACGCGGACGCGGTCCACCCGGGCTACGGTTTCCTCTCGGAAAACGCCGACTTCGCTGAGGCCGTCGAGAAGGCCGGCCTGACCTTCATCGGTCCTTCAGCGGAGGTCATGAACAAGATAAAGTCGAAGCTGGACGGGAAGCGTTACGCCAAGATGGCGGGCGTCCCCATCTCACCTGGCTCCGACGCCCCCGTGGAAAGCCTCGACGAGGCGCTCAAACTAGCGGAGAGGATCGGCTACCCGATAATGGTGAAGGCCGCTTTCGGAGGTGGAGGGACAGGGATAACCAAGGTGAACTCCCCTGAGGAGCTCAAGGAAGTCTGGGAGAGGAACAAGAGGCTCGCCCAGCAAGCCTTCGGTAAGAGCGACCTCTATATTGAGAAAGCCGCCGTGGAACCCAGGCACATAGAGTTCCAGCTGATAGGCGACAGGTACGGCAGCTACGTGGTGGCCTGGGAGAGGGAGTGTACGATCCAGAGGAGGAACCAGAAACTGATCGAGGAGGCCCCGTCCGTAGCCCTCTCAATGGAGGAGAGGAGGTCGATGTTCGAGCCCATCATCAAGTTCGGCCAGCTCATGGGCTACTTCACCCTCGGCACGTTCGAGACCGTCTTCAGCGACAAGACCAGGGAGTTCTACTTCCTCGAGTTGAACAAGAGGCTCCAGGTGGAGCACACGGTGACCGAGCTGATCTTCAGGATAGACCTGGTGAAGCTTCAGACGAGGCTGGCAGCAGGGGAGCACTTACCCTTCACCCAGGAGGAGTTGGACAAGCGTTACAGGGGTCACGCGATCCAGTACAGGATCAACGCCGAGGACCCCCTGAACAACTTCACCGGCAGCTCGGGCTTCGTAACCTATTACAGGGAGCCCTCCGGCCCGGGAGTTAGGGTCGACACGGGTTACGTTGAGGGTAACTGGGTCCCGCCCTACTACGACTCCCTAATAGCCAAGCTGATAGTCTACGCCGAGAACAGGGCTGAGGCCATAAGGGTGGGCCTGAGGGCCTTGAACGACTATAAGATAGGCGGGGTCAAGACCATCATTGACTTGCACAAGTGGATAAGCATGGACGAGGACTTCCAGAAGGGGAAGTTCACGACCGCCTACATCGCGGAGAAGACCCCCCAGTTCCTCAGGGACTTGAAGAGGTGGGAAGAGGAGAGGGCGGCGATAGCCCTAGTGGCTTACAACAAGGGGCTGCTCAAGAGGAAGGTAGAGGCCCAGGCCGGAGGTAAGGGAGTGGAGAACGCCTGGAAGACCCAAGGGAAGCTGATGCAGATGGCCCCGAGGGTGATGTGGTGATGCCCAAGGTCTACAGGCTCTACAACGACGTGGGCGACCTCTTCACCTTGGCCGTGGAGACCAAAGGGGACAAGTACGAGATAAAGACGGAGAACAACACGTACGAGGTGGAGTTCAAGGGTAGGGGCACTAAGGAGTGGGAGTCCGTAGTAATGGTTAACGGGAGGCCGAGAAGGGTCGAGGTGGACCAGGGCTACTTAATAATCGACGGGAGCGAGGTATTCAGGATAGACAGGCTCAGCGAGGAGGCCCCGAAGGAGGGCGCGGCCCTGGAAGAGTTGCTCAAGGGCAAGGAGGGCGAAGTGGTTTCGCCCTTACAGGGCAGGGTCGTTCAGATAAGGGTTAAGGAGGGCGACGCGGTCAACAAGGGTCAGCCCTTGCTGTCCATAGAGGCCATGAAGTCGGAGACCGTGATATCGGCACCGAAGGCCGGGATAGTGAAGAAGGTAAACGTCAAACCTGGCCAAGGAGTCAGGAAGGGAGACGTCCTGCTGATTATAGAATAAAAAGTAACTAAAATCAATTATTTGATATTCAATTAATTATAGCAAAATTTTTCATTTAAATCCTAAGGTTTATACTTTTAAAACTTTTTAAACCCCCTACGTCAATTAAGCCCCGTGAGCTCGCTTTACGAGAAGCCCCCAGTTGAGAAACTGGTCGAAGAATTGAAGCAACTCAAGGCCAAGGCCTATCAGGGAGGGGGAGATGAGAGGATAAAGTTCCAACACAGCAAGGGCAAACTCACCGCTAGGGAGAGGCTCGCGCTCCTCTTCGACGAAGGCACCTTTATGGAGGTCGGGACTTTCGCCACCACCAAGGCCACGGAATTCGGCCTCGACAAGCAGAGGTTCTACGGTGACGGAGTAGTCACGGGCTGGGGTAAGGTCGACGGTAGGGTGGTGTTCGCTTACGCTCAGGACTTCACGGTTCTGGGAGGCTCGTTAGGCGAGACCCACGCGAGCAAGATAGCCAAGGTGTACGAGCTAGCGTTGAAGGTCGGCGCACCGGTGGTAGGCATCAACGACTCGGGAGGCGCCAGGATCCAGGAAGGAGCTATGGCCTTAGAGGGCTACGGAATGGTGTTCAGGAGCAACGTGATGGCCTCGGGAGTGGTGCCGCAGATAACCATCATGGCGGGCCCCGCCGCGGGAGGGGCCGTTTACTCCCCCGCCCTCACGGACTTCATTATCATGATCAAGGGCGACGCCTACTACATGTTCGTCACTGGGCCGGAGATCACCAGGGTCTCGCTGGGCGAGGAAGTATCTTATCAGGACTTGGGAGGAGCTGTGGTCCACTCCACCAAGTCCGGAGTGGTTCACTTCATGGTCGAGAACGAGGAGGAGGCCATCAACCTGACTAAGAGGCTACTGTCCTACTTGCCCTCCAACAACATGGAGGAACCGCCCTACATGGAGACGGGAGACCCCGCTGACAGGGACGTCCAGGGCGTGGAGCAAATAATGCCCAACGACGCGGCAAAGCCCTACAACATCAGGGAGATAATAACGAGAATAGTTGACAACGGTGAGTTCCTTGAGGTCCACAGGCACTGGGCCACCAACATAATTGTGGGCTTCGCCAGGGTGGGCGGCCACGTGGTGGGCATCGTGGCCAACAACCCTGAGGAGTTCGGCGGGTCGATCGACGTCGACGCCGCGGACAAGGCCGCGAGGTTCATAAGGTTCTGCGACGCCTTCAACATACCCCTGATTAGCCTGACCGACACCCCAGGTTACGTCCCAGGCACCGAACAAGAGTACAAGGGCATAATAAGGCACGGGGCCAAAATGCTCTACGCCTTCGCCGAGGCCACGGTGCCTAAGATAAACGTAATCCTGAGGAAGGCCTACGGAGGCGCCCACATAGCGATGGACATCCACAGCCTCGGCGCGGACCTGGTCTACGCCTGGCCGACCGCGGAGATAGCCGTGACGGGCCCTGAGGGGGCCGTGAGGATACTCTTCAGGAAGGAGATCCAGGCGTCCCAGAACCCTGACGAGTTCATCAAGCAAAAGATAGCCGAGTACAGGAAGCTCTTCGCCAACCCGTATTGGGCGGCCGAGAAGGGGATAATAGACGACGTCATAGAGCCGAAGGACACCAGGAGGGTCATAGTGAGGGCCTTAGAGATGCTGAAGAACAAGAGGGAGTTCAGGTACCCGAAGAAGCACGGGAACATACCTCTGTGAGCCTAAACCCTCTTCTTTTCCTCCTTGCTTATCCTGTCAGCCACCTTCAAGATCCTCGGGTAACCCCTTTTCGCCAAATCTATACAGTCCTGTAGGTCCGTGAGGTTCCCGGGGGAGTAGTAGTACTTCCCCCACTTCACTCCCCTTTTCTCGCCGTCTATCACCACGTACTCTATCTCGCCCTCTCTCACGATTTCCCCAGAGAGCCTCGACTTGGCCACGCCTATGGTGGGCACCTGGAGGAGGACTCCTATTACCGTGGCTATCCCGCTCCTCCTCGGGTGGGCCAGGCCGTGGCCGTCCACCAATATCAGGTCGCAGGAGAGGTCGTCGAGGGCCTCAAGCATCAAGGGGGCCTCCCTCATGAAGAGGAATCCCGGGATGTAGGGGAACTCAACCCTTCCCACGAACTTCCTGACCTCCAGCTTCCCTCCCTCCTCCCTTACCGCGACCGCTACGCCTAAGTCGCCCTTGTAGGCTACGTCGAGGGCGCAGAGGCTCCTCACGTTCTCCAACCCTAAGTGGGACTGCCTGTAGTTCCTCGCCACCAGGTGCTGGACGAGCTCGAGGAACCTCAGGGTGTGGGTCTCGACCAAGACAACTCAAGCTCAAGGAGTAGCTTGAATTGGTTAAGGGTTTGTACCGCCCCCGGCCTGTACTTCCTGACCTCCTCGACCGCCTGCTGGGCGTTGAGGCTCTCCGTAAGCATTAGGTAACCCGCTATTACGGTGCCCGTCCTGCCCATCCCGCCGACGCAGTGTACGAGGTTCCCCTTCCCCTTACCTAGCCACCTGAAGATCTCGAAGAACTGCTCTTTATTCGGGGCGTGGCCGTCGGGGATGGGGGAGTGGAGGTACTCGAAACCCTTTTCCTTGAGCAACGAGAAGTAGTACGCGGCGTTTCCCCAGGCCTCCTCGATCTCCCAGTCTTCGGCCAGCACCAACACCCTCCTGACCCCTTCGGACTTCCAGATGTCGAGCTCGTCGACGCTGTAAGGCATTTGAGAACCACCGATGATCCCCTTCCTCACCCAGTACAAGCTCTTCACCTCTCAGTAGATCCGCTGCTCCTCACCGTTCAGCCTTAGCTTTCTCTATGACTCGCCACTTATAGGTTGCTATGCAGTGAGGAACGCTAACCTCGACTAAAGCCCCCTCAAGAGTTCTTGACTGCCGAAGCGGTCTTCGTTTGGGCGCTCTGGGCTCCCTGGTCGCCCTGATAGGTTCTATAATTCTTAGAGTCCCTCGAGTCCCTCTCGCATATGCTCGTGAAGGGACAGAACATGCAGTTCCACGACATTTCCTGGTTAAGCTTGGCCTCCGGCTCCGGCAAGCTCTTATTCTTCAAGGCGTTGTGTAACGTCTTCGCCCTGTCCAGGGTCTCCTTGAAGAGCTGAGGGTCGTAGCTGACCTCGAACTCCTCCATCTCGAAGTCGCTCCTGTCAACGTAGAGCAGGATCCCTTTGGCGTTGGGAAAAGCCCTTAAGTAGACGTTCAGTTGTGCCACGTGTTCCTTCTTCGGTATCCATCTATTCTCTAAAGCCTTCTTCAAGTCGTCAACTGTTTTTACCTCCACCACGTACCTCTGCCTCCCCACCTCCAGCACTATTACGTCGTCGGCCCTACCCGAGAGGACTATCCCCTCGTCCTCGGGGTGGGGAATCCTTATGGGGACCTCAGAGAGCACCTTCGCCCCCTCGATCTCCTTCAGCAGGTCAGCGATGTAGTCGTGGATCACCGTGCCCAGCACTAGCCCGCCGAACTTCATCACGTTGAGGTGAGGTATCGTTCTCTCGTAGTACTGCTGCCTGAGACACTTCCAGAGCTGCGACGGGTAATACTCGCCCTCGAAGGGAGGGTAGTAATTGGCCACCTCGTCGAGAAGCCTCCTGGTAATGATTTCCTTAAGCACCATAATGTAGAAGGAATAATACTCCGAATATCTACTTTTCCGTTCATGGAAGCGGTAGTAACAGGCGGGGCTGGCTACATCGGCGGCCACCTGGTGGACGAACTCATATCGAGAGGCTACAGGACGATCGTCTACGACGACTTCTCCTCTGGGAGCTACGTGAACCCGAAGGCTCTCTACAGCAAGGTTGACCTGAGGAATTCCGAAGGCCTAACCTTTCCGAAAGGGTCGATCGTCTTCCACCTGGCGGCCAACCCGGACGTCAGGACCTCCATGTACAACACCAAGGAGCACTTCGAGAGGGACGTAGTGGTTACCTTCAACGTGCTTGAGGCAGCTAGGAGGAGCGACGCCTTCTTCTTCCTCTTCGCCTCCTCCTCCACGGTCTACGGGGAGGCGGACAAGCTCCCTACTCCAGAGGATTACCCCAAAAGGCCGATATCCTTCTACGGCCTGTTCAAGCAGGTAGGGGAGGAGATGGTGGAGTTCTACTCAAGGAACTACGGCATTAGGGCCGTTTCCCTGAGGTTCGCCAACATAACCGGGGGCAGGGTGAGCCACGGAGTGGTCGTAGACTTCGTCAGGAAGCTCCTGAGGAATAGGGAGGAGCTGGAGATCCTTGGGAACGGGAAGCAAAAGAAGAGCTACTTGTACATCACGGACCTAATCGAGGCCATATTCGTTCTCCTAGAGAAGTTCAGGGGAGTTTACGACGCGTTCAATGTGGGTAACCTGGACTGGATAACTGTGGACGAGATAGCGAGGATAGTGGAGGAAGAGATGGGCCTGAAGCCCAGGCACGTTTATAAGGACTTCGGGGAGGGCAGGGGTTGGGCGGGGGACGTGAGGCTTATGCTCCTCGACATCAATAAGATAACGAGTCTGGGGTGGAGGCCCAGGTACGGCTCTGCCGAGGCCGTTAGGTTTGCCGTCAGGGACGTGCTCAGGTCTTTAAATGTCGGACTACCGCATTAACGTTTTTATGCCTAGCGGATAAGAGGAGAATTGCGGGGGTGCCCGAGCCAGGTCAAAGGGGGCGGACTGAGGCTCCGCTGGCGTAGGCCTGCGTGGGTTCAAGTCCCACCCCCCGCATTGGGGGCTCAGCCCCCAAAGCATAATCGAAGTCGAGGCTCCGGATCGCCAGCCTCACCATCAGTTACTAATGACTTTCGTTTCCTAAAGGTCTCACGTCGTGAGATTCATTAAATCAAAGGTATAAATAATACCTCATCACGAATTTAATCTGGGGGTGAAGGAGGAACGTTCTCCATGAGTCCTGGCGACATCGCGGTTTTGATCATAGTGGCACTTGTACTGTTCTTTGGGGCCAACAAGCTTCCCGAGCTGTTCAGGTCTATGGGTAGGGCAGTAGGAGAGTTCAAGAAGGGCAGGATGGAGGCCGAGTTGGAATTGCAGCAGATGCAACAGGCCTCCCAGCAGGGTCAGCAGACTCCAAATCCCCAGGTCTCAACTCAGCCCTCAAGGGAGGCCGAGTTAGAACAGAAGATAAGGGAGCTGCAGGCCGAGCTTGAGAGGCTGAAGGCCCAGAAGAGCCAGTGACGGGAGGACTAAGGGAAGATGGGTTATGATATCCAACTTAGAAGACACTTTAGTCATTCTTTTGGTCGCCTTACTCCTGTTTGGGGGTGACAAGAAGGCCGTAGAGTCGGTAAAGAACCTGGGCAAGATGTGGGGGGACTTCAGGAGGAGGCAAGAGGAGCTCAAGAGGGAGTTGATAAGGGAACTGAACGAGGCAGGCGAGCCGATGAGGCAAGTGGGGGGCGAGGTCTCTAAAGGAGTTTCGGAGGCCGGTCAAACTTACTACGTCAGGCCTTACTCCAACTTCACACCTGGCAACAGTGAAGAAAGGATAAGGAAATTGGAGGAGGAGATAAGGAGGTTACAGGCCGAGCTTGAGAGGCTGAAAGCCGTTGAGCGAAAGGACGGCAAGAACTGAGCAGGTGAAGGACGTAGAGAGGCCCTTATTGGATCACATCTTAGAGCTGGCTAGGAGAGTAAGGAGGATCCTCGTATTCCTCCTATCGTTTTTCCTCTTCTTCTTCGCCTTCGGCTACACCACAATTCAGGTCGGGAACTACGTTATACCGGTCCCCTACCCCAGCCTCTTCGATAGCTTTTCGGTCATCATGGTCAGGTGGATAATCTACCACGTCCTCCCTCCAGGACTGAAGCTCATCAACCTGAACCCCTTAGACCCTATGATAGCCTCGGCCTACTTCTCGTTCTTCTTGGCTGTGTTCTTCTCCATACCTGTGATAATCAGGGAGGCTTGGGCCTTCGTTTCGCCCGGGCTTTACGAGCACGAGAGGAGGCTCTTCAAGAGGGTCATAGTGCCCGCCCTTCTGCTCTACGCGGGAGGGGCCGCCTTCGCTTATTTCGTCATAATCCCACTCATGATGGAGTTCGTTCTAATATTCACTAGCGAGCTGGGAGTTGAGCCCACTTTGAGCCTGAGGGCTTTCGCGAGTACGGTCATCACCATGATGACGGTCACGGGCTTAGCCTTCGAGTACCCCTTAGCTATGGCTGTAACCACCTACTTGGGCCTAGTGAAGGCGAAGACGTGGTTCGAGAACTGGAGGTGGGGTGTAATGGGGGCCTTCATAATAGCCTGGGCTATATCCCCTGGAACCACCGGCGGAGTTATCGAGACTACCATAGGGTTGATACTTTCGGTGCTTTATTTCGTGGGGGCTTACGCGGCCAAGGCCGTAGAGAGGAAGAAAGTGAGGGAAAACAGGCAATTGAAACGTTGACTTCTCTTCGGGAGGCGGAATCGATTAGGAAGCTGAGAAGTCGGGGGGACCCCCACGTAAGCAAGCATATCTGCATCGGGCGGCCGTTAGTGAAATTAAAGCCGTCAACGATACGCTTCTTCCTAAAACGTCGATGTACATTAAATCGCTCAGCAGAGTCGACGCCGGCTATGCGTTCCCTGAGATTTAGGGGTTACCAAGAGCTAGGTTTCGCTACGAGTCACCGAAATTGTATGACGGTTCTGGGACTGTGGGCCAAGTGAGGTGGTGGCGTCTTTCGGCTCCAGCTTGACGGGCTTAACCGGTCTTCCAGCTAGCTCTGGGAAGTCCTCAGCGTACCAAGCGACGATCGCAGGCCTCGCGGGTCAACCCTTTATTAGTTACGCTTCCGAAAGTATTCTTTCGTTAGGGAATGAGGAGGCTTTCTACGGGAATACCTCAGTTCGATGCCCTCATTGAGGGCGGTGTGCCGGAGGGGTTCTTCGTCGCCCTCACAGGCGAGCCCGGCACCGGAAAGACCATATTCTCCCTTCACTTCGTGGCACAGGGCCTTAAGGAGGGTGATCCGTGCATTTACGTCACTACCGAGGAGAGCAGGGAGTCCATAATAAGGCAGGCCAAGCAGTTCAATTGGGACTTCGAGGAGCACATGGAGAAGAAGCTCATCATAATAGACGCGTTAATGCGGGAGAGGGAGGACGAGTGGTCACTGATGGAGCTCACTCCCGAAGAGTTAGTCCAGAAGGTCATACAGGCCAAGCAGAAGCTGGGATACGGTAAGGCGAGGCTCGTTATCGACAGCGTCTCCGCCCTCTTCTTGGACAAACCCGCCATGTCCAGGAAGATAAGCTATTACCTGAAGAGGGTGCTGAACAAGTGGAACTTCACCATTTACGCCACCTCACAATACGCCATAACCACGAGCCAGGCCTTCGGCTTCGGAGTAGAGCACGTGGCTGACGGCATAATAAGGTTCAGGAGGGCCGTGAGGGGAGGAGAGCTCAGGAGGTTTATCTTGATAGAGAAGATGAGGCAGACCAACCACGACAGGCACGTTTGGGAGATAGACGTCAAGCCCGGAAGGGGGATAGTGTTGGTTAGGAGGCTTGAGGAGAGGAGGGAGGACTACGCTCTGCCCAGGGACGTCCAGGAGAGGATCAAGCGGGCCAGCGAGATCAACGAGAGGTTCATCCCTGAGGACGTCTGAGGTCGTTGGCCTCAGGATAGGCTAACTTGGCTGAGATTCCTGTAAACCCAGCACCTAATATTATTGTCCTAACCATTATAACTTATTTTCATAACTGCTACCTTATACATGTTATCTACAATACTTTTCTACAATTTCTTTTAGGATCTGAAAATATAGAAAATTGTATAATTGAACTATTTAATAAAAATTGTTAGCTTAAAAGGAAATAGCTTACAAAATAGGGGGAACCCACTTTGAGAAGCCTACTAAATGTTCTGGGACAGCTGCAATTCCTATATAGGCGGCGATTATTCCCGCAAGTATTAGTAATATTGCGTCTATAATTAGGAAAATCTTTCCATATTTGGCACCGTCAAGGAATAATGACACTGGATAGAAAAATATCGAAGCTAATCCGGTTAATGCATATAACGCAAGTAATGCTGCTGGTTCTAAAGTCATATTGTGCATGAAACCAATTACGCCATAATAAATCGTTACTAATCCAAACAATATAGCCATAAAGCCTAAGTGTTCAAGTTTATAGTCGTTCTTTATACTAACTGCTATTCCAATTAGTCCTAAACCTAATACCGGATATAAGTCGTAGAAAAGTATATTGTAGCTACCAGGTAGGGGCCACGTCATCAAACCATAAAGGCCGGTAATGGCCATAAGCCCTCCTAGTGTAAGTAAAGGAATGTATTGAGCTTTCAGAGAATTCCTATAATCCGTTACAGTACTATGAACTCTATAGGTTTTAATTAAACCGTAAGCCAATGTTATGAAAGCGATTGCCATAACTATTAACTGATTAGTAAGTATATCTACGAATAACGCCATTCACGGTCACCAATTATAATTGTCTCATCTAAAGTATTTATACCTTAGCTAAAGCGCATACACTATTTGTAACTATAAATTCTTCTACGCCGCTTTTATCTATCTTCTCTTTCTTAGCCTTCATAACTAAATCGGAAAGTTTAGGATGTGAAAGCCAATAATCACTACCTGCACCGCACTCAAAATAAGGATCCTCCATTTCGCTTATTTTAACGCCGAGTCTTAAGGCTAATTCTTTTATCTACTTCGTAAGTCCTTGCCTATATGCATGACAAGGATAATGGGATAGTAAATGTCACATTTATCCTAGGGACGTCCAGGAGAGGATCAAGCGGGCCAGCGAGATCAACGAGAGGTTCATCCCTGAGGACGTCTGAGGTCGTTGGCCTGGCTTCGGGATTAAAGTATTTTTGGGCTGAGGGACAAGTGTTCAGTTAGTGGTATGACGAAAGTAGAGGTTCCTCAAATTAACAGGGTTCAGAAGGTGGAGCTCAGGCCCTCGGACACAGCGTTGCTAATAGTGGACATGCAGAACGACTTCGTCGACCCCAAGGGCGCCCTATTCGTGCCCTCCTCCAGGAACTCCGTCGAGCCGATCAGGAGGTTGATAACTAAGTTCAGGGAGGCAGGGGCCTTGGTGATATACACCCAGGACTGGCACATGAAGGACGACCCGGAGTTCAAGATCTGGGGGGTCCACGCCGTGGCGGGCACGTGGGGGGCGGAGATAATAGACGAGCTGAAGCCCGAGAAGGACGACATAACGATCAAGAAGTACAGGTACGACGCGTTCTTCGAGACCCCTTTGGATTACGTGCTGAGGGTCAAGGGGATAAGGAACCTGGTGGTGGTTGGCACCGTAGCCAACATCTGCGTGCTCCACACGGCCGGCTCGGCGGCCTTGAGGTGGTATAACGTTGTCGTCCCGGAGGACGGGATATCGGCCCTGACGGAGTTCGACCAGATCGCCGCGCTCAGGCAAATAGATTTCCTTTATAAGGGTAAGATAACCACGAGCGACGGAGTGGTTTTAACCGTATGAAGTGGGTCGCGATAGTCCACAACGACTTCGACGGGACTGCGAGCGCCGCCGTTTACGCCAGGGCGGTGGGGGAGCTACCGACTTCTTCTCTCTTTACAGAGCCTACCAGGCTGGGGAAGCTCCTCCAGGGCTTCGAGCTCAGGGATGCGAAAAGGATAGTCATAGCTGACCTGGGGATAAACGCCTCAACCTTCGACGTGATCCTGAAGGAGGTCAAAAGGCTCGTATCCCAGGGGGCTGAGATTCAGTGGTTCGACCACCACGTGTGGAAGGAGGAATGGAAGAAGACGCTGTCTGAGGTCGGAGTTCAGGTCTATCACGACACCACTACCTGTGGGGCGGGAGTGGTCCACAAGGTTATGAACCCTAACGACGAAGTGTCGGAGGTTATAGCGAGGGCTGACTGTAGCGTCGACATTTGGCTACACGACTACCCGCTGGGGGAGAAGCTGAGGAGGGTGATAGAGAACAGGAGGGAGTTCGAGTGGAAGAGGCACGTGATGGAGAAGTTCTTCAGGGGTGTAGTTTGGGATGAGGAGTTCGAGAGGATCCTGATCGAAACAGCCAACAGGGAGCTCAAGGGCTACAACGGGCTCAAGGACTACGCTAGAGTGATAGAGGTGAACGGGGTGAGAGGTGTGGTAGCGGTCAGGTGGAAGGGGCCTCCGGACATAAGCTACGCGAGCCAATACCTGATGGCGAGGACTGGGGCCAAGTTCTACGCCTCCGTGAACGGCAAGAGCATCTCCTTCAGGAGCTCCAGCATAGAGGTGAGGAGGTTCGCCGAGGCCTTGGGTGGGGGAGGCCATCCCTTAGCTGCGGGGGCCGGGCTAAAGGCCCCCCTACTGAAGTACGTCCTTTACAAGTTGGGCTACAGGAAGCCGATGCTCGACTGGGCCGTTAAAGTGGTGGAGGAAACCGTGAGGAAGGTAGGGATAGTCGAGTATCAGAAGACCAAGGCTCAGTAGTAGAAGCCGCAAACCCCTCTTAACTTCATGAATATCACCTCCCCCAGCCTCTCGATCTCCGGCTTTCCTCCCCTCTTGATTATTTTATAAAGGGTCTGCCTGGTCTCCCCGCCTATTGGCGCTACCAGTACTCCACCTTCCCTGAGCTGGTCGAATATCTTGCACGGCAGCGTCGGCGACGCCGCCCAGACTATCGCCCTATCGTAGGGCGCTAACGGCTCATACCCCAGGCTCCCGTCTCCCTCAACGAGCGTTACGTTCCTGTAGTTGGCCAGGGCTTTCTTGGCTAACTCCAGGACCTCCCTGTCTATCTCGACGGAGACCACATGTTCGACCATTTCCGCCATTAAGGCGGTGTAATAACCCCCGCCCGTCCCCACCTCTAAGACCCTCTGCCCCTCCCTCAGGTCCAACACGTCCAGCATCATAAGGCCTAGGTTCAGCGCGGTCGTGGTGACGTTCTCCGTTACCCAGAGGGGCTGGTCGGCGAGCTCCAGATCGTATGCGACCTTCCTATACTTCTCGGGAAGGAAGTCCCTCCTGTCGACCCTTAGGAAGGCCTCCCTAAGGAGGGGGTTCGTTATCCTGCCCGCGATGATTTCCTTCTCCACATGGGAAAAGGGGAGTCAGAGCTAATATCAGTCCACTGAACGGCTCGTCATCCGTCAGATCCCGGATTCCTCTTCATCAGATTAAATAAACGGACTCCTCCATAATGTACTTTTTCCTAGCCAGGTCCATAAGCTTCCTGGTGAAGAGCACCGAGTAGATAACTACGACTACCCCGAAGACGAAGGAGCCCCAGGCGAGCAGGTTGACAGCCCCCTGTTCGTCCCAGAGGGCGAAGTAGAGCATGATGCCGTGGCTTACCTCCAAATTTTGTCCCTGGGCTATACTCGGCCAGAACTCGCCTATAGCCAAACCTCCCCAGGCGCTGTTCACAGTACTCGACATGCCGGTAACTATGTAAGGTAAGAGGCCTGGGAGCACTATTCTCCTGAGCCTGGTGAAGAACCCCAAGTTTAGGTTGTCCATGAGTTCCCAGATGGGTTTGGGGATGTTCTTGATTCCCAGCCAGACCTCGTAGAAGATATAATAGAACGTCGAGATAAAGCCGAGGAGGAGGACGTAGAACTCGTTGGTTAACGGGCCGAACATCAATTTAACTAAGGGCAACGTGGCCAGGAAGAGTATGGGGAAGTAAGCGGGAGCCGGGAAGGCGGAGAAGGTCTGTAAGAACGCTATTACCGGCTTCTCCACCCTAGGGTGGGTGACGAGGAAGTACCCTCCGAAGATCGCTATCGCGAAGGCCACTAAGCTGATCACTGCCACTCTCAGGTAATCGTAAGCTAAGCCGAGCAGAACCTGTCCTGTATAGGGAAGAGCGGTCTCAACTGCCCCCCAGTTGACATAGAAGCCGTAAATAACTAGGCCAACGAACAGCAAGGCCAACAGGGAGTAAGTGACCTTGGTGGGGATTTCGAACTTCTTCCCCTCCTCCCCTTCCTCCTCCAGCATCGCGTAACCCCTCCCCCTGAGCGGGACTAGTCTGGCCACCTTGGTGGCCTTGCTCAGTGTGGCCCCAGCCCTAACGGTCAACCCAAACCTCACCCTGCCCCTTCTCGCGACCTTCACCGCTTCCGTCTCGAAGCCGTACCTACTGACCGCGTAGTCAGCGAACTTGGTTATTGCGAACACGTTCACTACTACAACCACTGCAAGCACTGCAAGGGCTATGCCCAAATCGACGTAATCGCCCTGAGCAGTTAGGCCTGCCACTATAGTCCCGATGCCGAAAACGCTGAACTGAGTGTTGCCCACGCTGAAAACCTCGCTCACCGTTATGTAGAACAGAGCGTCGGCGAAGGAGGGGAGAGTGTTGGAGGCTATTCTTGGGATCGAGTAGGGGATGTAGATCTTCAGCATCTTGTCCCAGAAAGTGAACCTTAGGTTCTCAGCGACTTCTATCACGTCCCTAGGCACGGTCTTGAAGGCTTGGTACTGTCCCATCCATATGTTCCAGGTTGTAGCCGTGAATACCAGGAAGAGCACCGCCAGTTCAACTCCGAGCCTCCCTCCGATATTGTAGACGAACGCCACTAGCACCACGGGGAAGAAGCTGATCACAGGGACGGACTCCAGGGTTTCCAGAACCGAAATATAGACGTTCTCGAATACCTTGCTCTTAAGGGCAGCGTAGGCCAAGAACCAGCCCGTAACTACCGAAAAGAATATGGCGACCCAATCCCTAGCCACGCTCGCCAATGAGGCCAGAAAGTAGGTGAGGATCTGGTTCACCACGTCGGGAGGGGCCATTTAAGGTCTCACCCCGGTACTCTCTTCTTCACGGGAGTCAGGGCCGCGTAGAGTTCCTCGACAATAGCCCTGAACTCCTCGCTCATCGGATTCCTGGGCCTCTCAAGGTTGACCTTGACCTCCTTGACTATCGTCGAAGGGCCACCGTTGAGCACGTAGATCCTGTCGCTCAGCTTTACTACTTCGTCGAGGTTGTGGGAGATCATGATGACGGCCTTAAGGGGGCTATCCCTGTTGAAAAGGATGGAGTAGATCTCGTTCCTCAATCCCTCAGCGGTCAGCTCGTCGAGGTGCGCGAAGGGCTCGTCCATGAGCAGGACCTCTGGCTGGGCTGCCAGGGCCCTGGCTATGGCGACCCTCTGTCTCATCCCCCCGCTCAACTGCTTGGAGTAGAAGTTCTCGAATCCCGAGAGGCCAACTATCTCCAAGTATTTCCTGGCTAACTCGTCCTCCTTCTCCGGGGGGAGCTTCATGTACTTCATGCCCAACTTCACGTTGTCCAGAGCGGTCATCCAGGGGAAGGTGACTATCGACTGGTGTACCAGGACTATCTTGGGCGTGGGCCTAACCACTTTCTTCCCGTGAAGCCTTACCTCGCCCTCAGTTGGCTTTACGAAGCCTCCCAAAACCCTGATTAGAGTGGACTTCCCCGCACCAGATGGGCCGACTATAGAGACGAACTCGCCCTCGTCCGCGTGGATGTTGACATTCCTGAAGACGAAGGGTAGGTCGTCAGAATACCTGTAGCCGAGGTTGATTCCTTCGAGGATTGCAATCGGGAGTCACCTCTAGGCCGGCGTTCGACGTTATTTAAATAAAACTTACTTTCGTAGTGATCAGGATTATTATCACCGCCCGACTCCCTATAACCCAGAGAGAGGTCAGGACGCTCTGCCTTAGGTATTACAGGCTCAGTTAGGCCAAGAACTTACGCCTTAGATACTCGATTAGGGCGTCCACGTCGTAGGCCCTCCCGTAGGCCCTTCTCAACAGCTCCTTGGGTGTGTAAATGGCGCCCCACCTCCAAACTCTTTCCCTGAAGAACGTCTTAATGGACTCGAAGTCGGCCGAGGCGACTCTCTCCTTTAGGTCGGGCAAGGCCTTCCAGCCCATCGCGGCGACCACGTTTCCCAGCGTGTAGGTAGGGAAGTAGCCGAAGTCTCCCATGGACCAGTGTATGTCCTGTAAAATCCCCTCTGAATAGGTCTTGGGCCTCACCCTGAGGTACCTCTCATAGAGCTCCTCCCACCTGCTCGGGGCCTCGCGAACGCTCAGGTTCCCTGAGATCAGCTCCCTCTCTATGTGGAACCTCACCGCGATGTGAAAGTTGTAAGTCAGTTCGTCCGCGTCAACCCTGATTAAGGAGGGCCTTACCGTGTTGAAGTAGTAATAAACGTCCTCTACAGTCCTGTTAGCCATGAAGTCGAGGTGCCTCTTGAGTATCGGCATGATCAGCTCGACGAACTCCCAGCTTCTACCTATCACGTTCTCCCAGAACCTCGACTGGCCCTCATGGATCCCTAAGGAGGCCCCTTTCCCCACAGGCGTAGTAGACAGCTTGAGGTCAACGTTGAGGTCGTAAAGGGCGTGGCCGCCCTCGTGGATGACGCTGAACAGCGTAGCCTTGAAGTCCCTCCCCTCGTATCTCGTGGTTATCCTCACGTCGTTGGGCGAGAGCCCTACGGTGAAGGGGTGGGCAGAAACATCAAGCCTGAACTTGTCCTCGGGAAAGCCTATGAGCCTTATTACCTCCCTGTTGACCCTCTCCATGTCCTCCCTTCTGTACTCGACCTTCTCCAGCTCGCTCTCCCTCGGGAAGCCCTCCCTCTTCAGGATTTCGCTCGAGGCCGGGAGGAGTCTCGAGAAGATCTCCTCCGCTTCCCTGGCCGTTAACCCTTCCTCGTGTAAGTCCAGTAAAGCGTCGTAGGGCTCCCTCTCGTAGCCCCAGGCATCGGCGACTCTCCTCTCGAGCTCCACTATCCTCTCCAGGTAGGGCCTGAAGGCTTCGAAATCGTTCTTGGCCTTAGCCTTCCTCCACTCCACCTGGGCCACGGGGAGAAGGGCTGAGAGTTGCTTGATCACCTCCTCCGGAACGTTCTCGAAGTACCGCAGTTTCCTCTCCAGTACCCTTATGATCCCTCTCTGTACGTCGTCCAAGTCCTCCCTCTTGGCGTACTTCTCGACTAACGGCTTCAGGGAGAGGAGGAGCTCCTTGGATATCAGGGTCAGATAGGAGGAGGCAATTCCCCTGAACTCCGCGTCAGCGACCGGCATGTAAGTCTCCTGGTCCCAGTGGAGGAGAGCCTGAGCGTAGCCGATCGCCCAGACCTTCTTATAGGACTCCAGCAAGTCCTGCACGGTCGACTCAAAGAATTAGTAAAACGACCCGATGTATTAAGAGAGAGCTTTAACGTCGTATAAGGTTGCCCTTGAACTCCAAGTCTCAGATCCTGGATTTGGGCTTAGTGTTCGGGACAGTGTCCGGCACGGGCTCGTTGTTGAAGATCAAGACTCCCTTGCCTATCTCGTAACTGACGAAGATGAATCCGCAGTTGGGACAGACCTTAGTCACCTTGTTCCCCTCCCTTATCACCTTCTCCTCAACCGTGACCTTACACCTCGGACAGTGTTTCCTGGCCACGGAGGCCCGCTTCTAGTTCAGATCGCTTAAAAAGTATGACACCCCTCAGAACGTGTTGAACAAGCTCTCGAGGGCCCTTCAGGTCATCTTCCTACTAGGCCCTAGGGTTCTGGCTCTCAGGTCGATAAGGGAAAGAACGAGGAAAGGGGAGGAGCAAGACGAGGAGAAGATGACCAGGGAGGCAAGGAAGCTGGTTAACGCC
The DNA here is from genome assembly GCA_000389735.1 of Sulfolobales archaeon Acd1. Taxonomy (GTDB): domain Archaea; phylum Thermoproteota; class Thermoprotei_A; order Sulfolobales; family Sulfolobaceae; genus Acd1. The sequence continues at coordinate 353,077 of APJY01000001.1, forward strand.
TTCATAAGGCTCGCCCCGACCTACGTCAAGTTCGGCCAAGTACTCTCGGTACACAGCGACGTCTTCCCAGAGCCCTACCTCAAGGAGCTGTCGAAGCTTCAGGATCAAGTCCCACCAGCCAAGTGGGAAGACGTCGAGCCCTACGTTATGGAGGACCTGAGGAAGCTGGGGTTCAAGGTGAAGAGGGTCGACAGGGAGCCCATAAGCTCCGCCTCCATAGCTCAGGTCCACCTCGCGGAGCTCGAGGACGGGAGACCGGTCGCGATCAAGGTCAGGAGGCCCAGGATAGAGGAGATCGTGAGAGTCGACGTAGAGGTCATGAGGGCCCTCTCCCCTCTACTGAAGTACATCTTCGATGAGGCGTTCTACGAGACCATAAGGGTCATCATAAGCGACTTCTCCAGGAGGATATTTGAGGAGATGGACTTCGAGAAGGAGGCGTTCTACATGAGGAAGCTGGAGGAGGAGCTGAGGGAGTTCCCCAACGTGATAGTCCCCAGACTCCTCGGGGCAACGAAGAGGGTGATCGTCATGGAGTACTTGCCAGGATACAAGGTCACTAGCGAGGAGGCGAGGAAAGTGATCCCCCCTAAGGAACTGGCCTACCAGATCTTCAGGCTCTTCATGGTGATGCTCCTGGAGAAGGAGTACTTCCACGCAGACCCTCACCCCGGTAACATAGCTGTGAGCCCTGACGGCAAGATAATACTCTACGACTACGGCATGGTCGGCGCTTTGGACAAGGCCACGAGGAACAGGCTCCTTAGGGTCTACTCGGCCCTCGTCAGGCTCGACGCCCCTATGCTCGTAAAGGCCCTCGAGGAGCTCGGTGCCGTAGACCCAACAGCCGACAGGGAGACCTTAGTGAAGGGTCTCGAGCTCTTCCTCTCCACCTTCAGGGGAGTAACGCCCGAAACGCTCGAGGTCGAGACATTCATAAGGGCGGCGAACGAGGTCTTTTACAGGTTCCCCCTTAGGTTGCCTGAGAGCCTAGTGCTCTACATCAGGATGACATCCCTCCTAGGGGGGACGTGCCTCATGATAGATCCGGAATTCAAGTTCTTCGACGCCCTAGTTAAGCTGATCGACGAGAGGAACCTCCTGGTGCCTGCGATGATTGACGAGATAAGGAGCTTGGCCGACGCCGTTCTCAAAAAACTGAAGATGTTCCTTCTCGAGAGGCCCCTCCCAGTCAGGAGGGAGGGAAGAAGAGTCAACGACGCCTTTATGATAGTCGCGTTCCTCGTTTCTCTAGCTATTTACGTACTCCTTAAGGACGGCACCGCCTCAGTCCTCTTCGCGCTCTTCGGCTTGGCCCTAGCCCTTAGACGTTAGCTCACCTTGATCTCCACGCTCTCCGCTATCGGGAGCTTTACCGTAAGCACCCCATTCTCGTAGGCAGCAACCGAGCCTTCGGACTTGACCTTAGCCGGGAGCTTCACCGACCTCCTGACCCTCTTGGGCCTCTGCTGGATAGACGCGTTGGCGGGAGTCTGCAAGTCCCTTTCAGCCTCTATCACCAGCTCGTCCCCTCCCACAAGCCTCACCTTGACTTTATCCTTGGGGAAACCCGCCAAGTCAGCGACGACCACCACTTGGCTACCCTCCTCGTAAACGTCCACCGGGGGCATCACGGTCTCATAGAAGGCCCTTGTCACCTCCCCCAGCCTTTTCCCCGCCTCCTTGACTAGGGCGTCGATCAGCGAGCTAGGCACCACCTTCACCTCCTTAGGAACAGCCACCTCAGGATCCTGTAGATGAGGTAGTACTTCAGGGCCTTGATCAGTAGTCCCATCGAAGGGATATTTTCTAATCGTGAGTATTAAGCGTTCACACTAACGTCTTCGGCCTCCAATACCTTATATACCTTTTGACGATTGTACTCGAGGGCGGGTTTGGCCAGCCTCAGGGAGGTTCTCAGGGACAACCTTAAGAAGTACGGCTTCCCATTCCCCCTGAACAAGGCCGAATGCCACGGCTGGAGCGACCTCCCGAGGAGCGGTAAAACCCTGTTCTACACCTCGTGCATGTATCAAATCGCTACCCTCACTAAATCGCTGTCCAAGTTCGTGGGAATGGCGGACAAGCTTTCGGCCTTCGGTTTCGTGGCCTCCAAGCTCATTAAGCCGCCCAAGGAGGACCTGGAGAGGGCCTCGAGAGTGCTCAACAAGATGGTCAAGCTCCTTAAGGCCTCAGGGGTCAACGACCTCTTCTACCTCTACGAGGATGAGCCCTACAGCGGGGCCGCGCTCCTCGAGATGGGCTACTTGGACCTTTTCGAGGAGCACGCGAAGTCCGTTTACTCCTTCCTCAAGTCCAGGGGAATTGGCAGGTTGATCACCGTGGACCCTCACACCCACAACGCGTTGAGTAGGTACAGGGAGTTCGTTCCGGGCTTCGACATAGAAGTTCTGAACGTTTACGAGGTGATTAAAGAGGCCAAGGCGGTGACCCAGGAGGAGTTGACCATCCACGACTCCTGCCTCTACTCGAGGTTCCTGGGGCTCAGGGAGAACTACAGGGGGCTAGTAACGAGGGCGGGACTCAGGATCAAGGAGGACTTCCTGATAACGGGCAAAGACAACGCGTTCTGCTGCGGCTATCCGATTGAGGCGGTCGACAGGGACTTATCTGAAAGGATAGCGGAGCTCAGGGCGAAAAGCCTCAAGTCCTTGGCCAACAGGGCCATAGTGGTCTGCCCGATGTGCTACGCCCAGTTGAGGGACAAGGTCGAGGTAGTTGACCTGATGGAGGTGATAGAATGAGCTGGGAGGAGGCCATAAACAGGGTAATAAGCCACGGGATCCCAAGGGTTTATGAAATACTCGAAAGGCACCCCTACCTGCCTGAACTGGCTAGCAAGCTGAGGAAGGCCAGGGAGGAGGTGATCAAGAACCTAGACCACTACGTAGAGATGACGATGAAATCCGTCCAGAGGACCGGAGGCAAGGCTTACATAGCTAACGACGCCAAGGAGGCTAGGGAGATCGTCGGGAAAATCGTGGGCACCGGGAAGAGGGTAGTGCTGGGCAAGTCAATGGTGGCCTTCGAAATAGGGCTCAGGAAATACCTTCAGAGTTTGGGCAACGAGGTCTGGGAGACCGACCTGGGCGAGCTCCTGTTACAGCTCACGGACGACAACCCCAGCCACATCATAGGCCCCGCGATACACATGACTAAGGAGAGGGTGGCCAAGGTCCTCAGGGAGAAGATAGGGGCCGACGTGAGCGAGAGCTCGACCCACGAGGAGTTGGTCGCCGCGGCCAGGAAGTTCCTCAGGGAGAAGTTCCTCACCGCAGACGTGGGGATAACCGGAGCGAACGCGGTCGCGGCTGATACCGGATCGATAGTCCTCGTGGAGAACGAGGGGAACATAAGGCTCTCATCGTCGGTACCCCCCGTTCACATCTCGGTCACCGGGGTCGAGAAGATAGTGCCCACATTGGAGTACGCCATGATAGAGGCTTTGGTGCAGTCCGCCTACTGGGGCCTTTATCCTCCCACGTACGTCAACCTCACCTCAGGGCCCAGCAGCACTGCCGACATAGAGCACAAGAGGGTCTCACCGGCACACGGTCCCAAGGAGTTCCACCTGGTGCTCATAGACAACGGCAGGAGGGAGATAGCGAAGGACCCAGACCTCTGGGAGGGGCTGCTTTGCATCAGGTGCGGGAGGTGCCACCTCCACTGCCCGGTCTACAGGGTGCTGGACGGGAAGTTCGGGGCACCGCCCTACAGCGGCCCCATGGGAGCCATGTGGGCCTACTTCGTTTACAAGGATCCCAAGCCGGCGACGCTTTGCACCCACTCGGGCAACTGCAAGGACGTTTGCCCCATGAAAATCAACATCCCGAGGGTGCTGGAGAGGATAAAGTTCAGGGCGTCGAAGGCGGGAAACGGCAAGGCCTGAACCTTCGATTTCTCCCATTAATGATCACAAATTAAATCAATTTTAGGGATCGAGGATTAGTCTATCGAGGTAAGCGTGAGGAAGTGTCCAAGGTGCGGGATGGAGAACCCGGACGACGCGTATATCTGTAAGTACTGCTATTACCCTTTAGTGGAGGGAGCGGTCCTCAAGGTGGAGGTTCCAAGGGCCGAGAGGAGCCCCAGGATAAGGCTCTCGAGGGGCCTACTCTTGACCAGTTTAGTACTTAACGTAGTCTATCACGTTTCCCTCCCCTTCGTCTTCTCAATCATGTTGAACCAAAACGTGATCGTTATCGTTAACACACCCTACGGAGAGGCGACCCCCGTAATAGGTGGGACCGGGCTAAGCTTCCTGACCCTGTTCACGCTTTTAGAGCTCGCCGCGGCCGCGCTGGGAGGGGCGGCTATAAAGAGTACCAAGAGGGGTTTACTTTACGTTCTTTATCCTCTAGGATTACTCGGACAGTTCTTCAGCTTTAGTTCCTTCGTTTACTCAAACCCCCTCGGTCTCGACGTACTGAGCATTATTTCGGGCGTCGCGATCATAGCCGGAGGCTCGTTTTTCTCCATAATCATGAGGGAGGCCCTAGAGAACAGGCTCGCCACCTACTCGACCTTGGCTCTCCTGTTTTATTATTTCGTTGCGGCAATTATGCCGCTGTCCGTGTCCTTTCTTGGCCCGGTCAACGCGGCGGTCAGCGCCGTGCTCCTGTACGTCGTAACGAAGGAGGTGAGGTGAGTGGAGCAGAGACAGCTTGAGCCCTGGGAGATGCTTTTGAAGTCCTACAAGCTAATGAGGAAGATCCTCCAGGAGGAGGCCGTGAGGGAGGGACTAACGTTCAACGAGACCTCGCTGCTCTTCTTCGTTAACGCCAACGGGAAGGCGAACGTAACGACGTTGGCCAAGTATCTCGACGTGAGCAAGTCGAGCGTGGTGGAGATGATAGACAAGCTCGTGAGGAACGGCTTCCTGGAGAGGACTAAGGACGTTAAGGACAGGAGGGTGACCTACGTGACCATAACGGACAGGGGTAGAGCCGTCCTGGAGACGGTCAGGGAGAAGTATAAGGAGACCATAAACAAGGTCCTGTCGGAAGTGAACGACGTGGAGTGCATAATGAGGATCTTCAACGCGTTGCTGAAGGAGTACGAGAGGAGGAAAGGGACGAGTTACGGCGATCCCTGCTGAGCCGCTTTTCCCTTTTTACGCTTTGTCTTATCAAGCATAACCTAAGTGGCGCTCAGTCACCAGTCGATAAAGGGACTCCTGGGGACTGTGATCAAGAACTATAGCGAGGAGTCGGTCAGGGAGAACGGCTACGACCTGAGGATCTGCGGCGAGAAGGCGTTGAAGCTAAGGGGGGACGCCTTCCTCCCCGAGAAGCCCTCGGAATACGAGGAGGTCGAGTTCGGTGACCACGTGGAGCTCGAGCCGCTAAACACATACCTCTTCGAGTCCTGCGAGGAGCTCGAGATGCCGAACGACCTAATAGCTCTCATGACGCTGAGGAGTACCCTGGCCAGGAACGGCATCTTGGCGCCCCCCACCGTGATAGACGCGGGTTACAGGGGGAAGATAGCGATAAGCCTGACAGCAGTCCACAGGGTTAAGCTAGCTAGAGGCATGAGGACGAACCACCTGATATTCCTGAGGCTCGACGAGCCCACGATCAAGCCCTACAACGGGAAATACTCGGGCGGCGTCATGCTGTGACACGGCAATTACTCAAGTCGTAGCCGAGGACGGCTTCCTTTATTTCCTCGTGAGGGAGGCTTCTCAGGAGGTAAGGGCGTGTCCTGGGAGACCGAGAGGCTGGCGTTCCGTTACGTCGTTAAGCGGAAGCTCTCCCCGGAGAAGGCGTTTAAGGAGGCCGTGAGGAGGACGGAGAAGAAGGGCGACTTAAGGGCCTTCCTCAAGTTCCTGAGGGACTACTATTATTTGTCCGTTGCTTACCCGGGGAGGGGGTTCGAGGAGCTTTTCGAGCTCTCGCTCAAGGGTAACTATCCATTCGTTCCTCCCAGATGGGTTGAGGAGAGGGCCAGGAGGAAGCTGTCCCCGAGGAAGCCGTACTGGCTCAGGGTGAACACCCTCAAGGTCAGCTTAGAGGAGGCCAAGAAGGAGCTAAGGGAGTTGGGGATAGAGTTCGAGGAGGACGAGGACTTCCCCTTCATGCTCAGGCTTGAGGCCAAGCCCGAGCTCAAGGGGCTTAAGCCCTTCCAGGAGGGGAGGGTAGTACCCCAGGACAAGAGCGCCGCTTTCGTGGTATCCGCGTTGGATCCCAAGGAGGGGGAGCTGATCTTCGACATCGGCTCCGCCCCAGGGATGAAGGCCTCCCTAATACAGCAGTTGAGGGAGAATAGGGGCGAAATAGTAGCGGTGGATCTATCGGCAAAAAGGGTCGAGGACGAGAGGAAGGTACTACGGTGGCTCGGGGTAAAGAACGTGGAGCTTATCGTGGCTGACGGGGCCCACCTCCCCTTCAGGAAGTTGACTAAAGTCCTCGTGGACGCCCCTTGCTCTAACTCGGGGACTTACGTTGAGGACCCCTCGGTTTTCCTTAGGGTCACTCCCAGGGACTTGAGGAGGCTTTCGAGGATACAAAAGGGGATTCTGAAGGAGGTCATGGGGCTGAGGCCTGAAAAAGTGGTCTACTCGGTGTGTTCCCTGTTCCCCGACGAAGGGGAGGACGTTATAAGGGCGGTTGTAAAGGGAGGAAAGGAAGTCGATACGAGGAGGCTTTACCCTGATACTAACGGGACCGACGGGTTCTTCATAGCGGTCGTGAGGCCTCAGTAGTGATTGTCCGTGCAAGATCATCGATAGAGATCGAGCCCAGGGACGCGGCATCTAGATCCTCAGAGCCGGCCTATCGCGTCTCGGGCACTCCCGAATAACCTAAGGATACACGCCTCCTTCGCTTTCTCGAAAAACCTGAAACAGAAGCTGGCATCGATCAGGAGGACTAAGGTTTTTAAGACAATAAATTAGGGAAGACGTTTTACTAGAATGCCTCAAGTAGAATCCCCTACCTACTTCAAGCGCTGGTTCTTCGCCACCAAAGTGAGGGGATTGCTTCAAATCATACTAACGGTCGTATGTAATGCCAACGGAAGGACTGCCAAGGAGATATCGGAGAACACGGGGATCAAACCAATGTATGTAGAGCTAATTTTGGGGCTCCTCTCCAATTTGGGGCTCCTCTCCGATAAGGGGATCGTGGAGGAAAAGGATGGTAAATACTACATTGACGAGGACGCGAGAGGCATTTACGAGTTGACGATCGAGGGTATGATGCGGGGCCTCGAGATGTCCCTGAGCGGGTAACTGTTAATTAACTAAATCGAATTAGCTCTCCAGCCCTAATAATAAAATATGAGACTAAAATCGTTCCCATGTCCAGCCTTCCTAGAATCCTGAAACTGGGCTAAGTCTTCGGTTCCTCGACTGTGCTCCGTTTGGTTCAGCCTCGAAGATTATTCACTAATTTTGAGATAAAATAGAAAGTTTAGAAAAGGTGTTTATTATCGATATGAAAAACATTGACTTGATCCCCATTGAACATAGCCGCGACGGTGGACGAAGATCTAAACCTTAAGCCTCTGGACGAAGCGCCTTACATAGTTCTGATAAAGGAGGACGAGAGGGTAATAGAGAGATACGAGAACCCCGCCTACGGTATGAGCAAGGAGGCCACGATGCACGTGATCCTTCAACTACAGCCCGACGCGATAATAGTTAAGCCCGGCTTCCTCTGCCCCGGGTCGTACATGATGAGCGTGGGGCAGGTGAAGTACATAGTTACGAAAGAGAACAACCTCAAGGAGGTCATAGAGAACCTCGAAGAGCTCAAAGGCAGGGCAACCGAGGAGCTCGAGGAGGAAGTTTACGCCGAGGAGCACCACATGGAGTGAGGACGTAGAGGGCCATGAGGGTTAGAATAGTGTACTGTAGGAGGTGCGGCTATCAGGATAGAGCCCTCGAACTCGCCAGGGACATTATAACTTTCTTCGACGACGTGTCGGTTGAGCTGGTCCCGGGAGACAACGGGGTTTTCGACGTCTTCGTGAACGACGAGTTAGTGCACTCCAGGTTCCAGACCAGGAGGTTCCCCGAAAGCGAGGAGATCCTTTCGGAGGTAGGGAAGAGGAGGGCCGTGCTCGGAGGCTATAAGTGAGGTTTACTTCCCTAACCAGCCACCGCATATTGAACATTAATCTAGCGGTTCAGAGCCGCTTCAGCACCTTCTGGTTCAGGAGGAGCTCGAGGGATCCCTTTCCTTCCTTAGCGTTCATCTTTATCACCGCTACCCCACCTTTCTTCAGCTCGACTTCGCCCCCCGTGACGAGCCTGATGAACCTCGACAGGTACGGCTCGTGCCCCACTACGAGTATAGTAGTGTTACACCCCTTCTCGTCCATCCCCCTCAGCCTGTTCAGGAGCGCGGAGGGGTCCTGGTCGGGCTCGAGCTCCTTAATAGTCTCGACCTTAACGTCGTCCTCAAGCTCTTCACTTATGGCTTGCGCGGATTGGATCGCCCTGACGTAGGGGCTCGTGAGGATCCTATCGGGCCTGAACCCCAGGAGCTCAACGAGGTTAGCGACCCTCCTCATTTGGATAACTCCCTTCTCCACAAGCCTTCTCTCCTTGTCCTCCTTCCCCTCAGCCTTGGGCTCAGCGTCTCCGTGCCTAACCAATATCAGCTCGATCACGTGGTAAAGGAGTTCCCCTACTCGCTTAAACGTTTTAAAGTCCTGAGGACCACGAGACTTTCCCCTGGTCAGTTTATAAACCGTCTCTCGCTCCCTCTCCTGTGGAGGTAGCGAAGAGAGTCAGGATAACCGTACTGAGCGACAACTTCACCTCGACCATCATTCCTCCCCTAATAGGGGAGTGGGGCTTCTCAGCCTTCATAGAGGCAGACGGGGTCGGAGTCCTCTACGACGTGGGCAACTCCGGGCTTCCGGTCGTTCACAACGCCGAGGCGTTGGGAATAGACCTGAGGAGGGACGTGGACTACGTGATCCTCTCCCACGGGCACTCGGACCACACCGGAGGCCTGGCTAACCAGAAGCTGAGGGAGGCCTTGAGGGGGAAGGTGGTCATAGCGCACCCGAACGTTTCCGAGAAGAAGTTCCTCAGCTGGAGGGGAAGGCTGGACTACATAGGGATCCCGCTCAATAAGGAGGAGATGGAGAGGGAGTTCAGGCTAGTCCTGACCAGGGAACCCCTGGAGTTCGCTAAGGGTGTGATGTTCGCAGGTGAAGTCAAGAGCTACGGCTTCCCGAGGTATACTAAGGGGCTCCTGAAGTCCTCCTCGGAGGGGGTCGAACAGGATGATCTGCTCGACGACGTCCCGCTTTACGTGAACACGCCGAAGGGGCTGGTGATAATCACGGGCTGTGGTCACTCGGGGATACTGAACATAATCAGGCACGCGAAGGAGGTGACCGGAGTCGAGAAGGTCTACGCCGTCCTAGGCGGTTTTCACCTCCTCTCCTCGCCCAGCGAACACGTGGACGAGGTCATGAAAGTCCTGGAAGGAGAGGCAGACGTGATAGGTCCCGCCCACTGCAGCGGCTTCAGGGCTAGGCTGACCCGGAAGTTCATAGACGCGGGAGTGGGGAGCGTAATAGACATAGCGTGACGGCGAACTGACCCAGCCTAGGTGATTCGAAGGTGGTTGCCTTAAACCTCGGAGAGCTCGAAATACGAGCTTCCATTCAGCGCTCAAACGTTACGAAAACAACTCTCTAAGAGAAGGGATGGAATGGCCGAATAGGGGAATTTCACGAGGAGTAAATCGGGGAGACTAAGGGTACAAAATAGATATTTTTGATAATAATATTTAAATACTAAGTTAGGTTCTGCTGGACCGTGTTCGACCTATACTCGGTGATGTTCTTCGTCCACATGCTCGGCTTAATAGGCTGGGCCGGCATCACGACTGGGGCGTATTACCTAATAGTCCTCACAGGCTTGGACTCGGAGAAGGTCTTGGTCGGCTACAGGAAGCTGGTGATTCTCGAAATAGTCTCGCTTATCGCCATGGGACTCTCGGGGATGGCGATGTGGCACATGCTGGGCCGCCCGACATGGGCTTACCCATCCTTCGCGCTCGTTCCGGTCTTGGCTTTCGGCGAGTATTACCACTACAGGCTCACCTTCAAGGACATAACGACTTTCAGGCGGAGAATGAGGTACCTCTCGTGGTTCTACACGATCGTGGGCCTGTTCCTGATTTTCGATATGACCTTCAAGCCCGAGATATGATGAAGAAAGCCGGAATTTCAGGAAGGAGTTCAACGCGCTGATTTTACCTATGATGAGGCTTTGGTACGTCCTCGAGTTCCTAGTTGAGGCGAACGAATAGTTCATTATCAGTGGAGAAGTTCAGCGTCAACAACTCCTTCCTCAACCCAACTCGAGCCTCTTCAAGGTGCTGGGCACGTAGCCTGCGAGGGAGACGAACCCTGAGACGTCGACGTCCTTGAGCTTCATCACGATGACTCTCCCCAGGAGGCCTCCTAAGTCCACGTAGGAACCCGGGGGCGAGTCGACGGGGATCACCCTCACTCCAAGGGTCTTGTTCAGCGTTATCCCCAAGGCCAAGACGTCGGCTATCAGTCCTACAACCTTCTCCTTCCCCTGGGACTTGCTGACCGCCACCATGTCCACTCCTGTGTTACAAACCGCCGACAGGGCTATCAGAGTGTAGAAATCTACGTAACCCTCAAGGGCCCTCTCAGCCATTACCGAGTCCTCACTCACGGGTATGAAGGCGCCGCTCAGCCCACCCACCGCGGAGGTCGCCATAGCCCCTCCCTTCTTAACGGCGTCCATCAAAACGGCCAGAGCGGCCAACGACCCGTGGCCTCCCATCCTACTTATACCCATGGCCTCGATGATTCCCGCCACGCTGTCCCCCACGGCCGGGGAAGGGGCTAGGGACAGGTCGACGGTGGTGAAGTCTATCCCCATCCTCTCTGCCACTTTCCTACCGATCAACTCTCCGAGCCTGGTCACCTTAAATGCGGCCCTCTTTATCACGTCGTGAAGCTCCTGCAGTGTCTTGGGCCTACTCCTCCTTATTGCGCTCTCTATGACCCCGGGACCGCTCACCGCCACGTTTATGGTCGCCTCAGGCATCCCAAGGCCGTGGTGGGCCGAAGGCACGAAAGGGGAGTCCGGCGGGACGTTGGCCATTATCGTCGCTCTGGAGGAGGAGGTCGGGGGCATCCGGAAGACCTCGTCCACGTAGAGCTTTATCGCCTCGAAGTTCATGCCCGCCACAGTCGACGCCGCGTTTATCATTCCCGTTAGTCTCCTGGTGGAGTTAAGGGCCTCCGCGAAGGTCTTAATCACCCTTAAGGCTCCGTTCGTGAACCCCCTGTCGGCGAAGGCTGAGTAACCGCTTATGTAATCTATCTTGTACTCCTGAGCCAAACCGTCGAGGAACTCGGCTATCTCGGGCCCGTCCTCCTCCGAAAGGCTCTCGAGGAAGAACTGTATCGGGGACACCGCGACCCTCTTGGTCACTATCCTGATCCCGTACTTCCCCGAGACCTCGTCCACCGCCTTGACGAACCTCTCGAGCGTTCCCCCCAAGGACTCGAGCCTCTTGAGGGTCGCCTCCAGGTTTCCGGCGATCGCGAAGAGGGTGTTGACGCTCAGGGTTACGGACCTTATGTCGAGTTGCTCCTCGCTGAGCATCCTATGGACTTCGACGATCTCCTCGGCGGTGTACCTCATCCGTCACACCCTTTCCATGTACCTGAAGACCTCCTCGTGATAGGCCTGAACCTCGACCCCCAGCTCCTTGCCCTTCTCCTGCAACTGCCTCCTCAGTTCGGCCAGCGAGACCTTGCATTCGGAAATGTCGACCACCATCACCATGGCGAAGATCCCCCTCACCACGGTTTGGGAGATGTCGATGATGTTGGCGTTGTTCTCAGCCAGCTTTGACGCTATCCCCGCGACGATTCCAGGCTTGTCGGCACCCACGACGACGATCACGGCGTTCTCCATGGGAGGCCCGACCTAAGCTCGGGTCACTCGTTATTTAAACTGAGGGTAAGTGAGGTGATCTTCGATCCAACGATCCGTTAGATAACCTCGACTCCGTGTCTTCTGGCGAGGCCCTTCAGCGCCTTGTCCTTCGTAGCTAAAGGCGATTCGCTCTCTATGGCGTGAGCCAAAATCACGACATCGTTGTATCTCGATAAGCTGAGCCTTTCCTTGATCAGTATTTCTAGAGCTCTACCTATGACGTCATCGCTGTCGCACAGTACTTTAGCCTTCTCGTTAGTTACGTAACTTTTCACGTACTCCGCGTTACCGATTCCGTTAGCTCTCAGGAACCAGGCGAACTCATGAATAACTATGGAGGGGATCAGCCATTCCTCGAGGCTGTCCAATAACTTCTCGGCCTCTTTATGGAACTCCGAGTCCTCCACTAGGTCGTAAATAAAAACGTTCGTGTCAATGACCGCCCTCATTTAAACCCCTTTCTATGTCCCTTTCGATCTCCTCAACAGTCAACCTCCTTCCCAACCTAATTCTCGGTCTAACTGGTGAAAGCTTCTTAATTATAATCTTGTCATCTTCTATATGAAATTCCAAGATATCCCCCTCGTGTATGCCCAGCCTGTTCCTTATGGACGCGGGGATTGTAACCTGGTAGTTCCTAGTGACCTTTACCCTTTCCATGTCTTACTACTTGATCTAGTTATATATAAACCTTTCTAGTAATACACTCAGTCGAGGCATTCCGCATGTTATTGTAGGGCGTCTACACGTCTTTCGATCGTGTTCCGATTAAAAAAGAAACGATAAAGGCTCCGGAACTTCTTAAAAGAGTACTAGGGGTGATTATCGATTATTACGATCGATGAACTGGCTGACCTCCTCGAATAGGACGCACGATTAATATGTACGTCGCGTAGGGTGACTTAGCCGACTCCCCACACTTTTAGGATTTTAACCTATCACGTACGTATTAGTACCGTTCTCGGGAATGTAGTAGACGTCTGGGTAGTTCGTCGTATAAGAAGGCCAATACCACAGTATGCCGATCAGTTGAGGTGGAGGATTATCATAAGGCCAGACGAAGTACCAATAGGCTAAGGCGTTAAGACTCGGATTATGCGCGATGGTCCAGTTGAATAAATAAGTATTATTGTATAGAGGTCCGTTACGAATGGCGATATTCGAGACGTTAAAGAACGGGTTAATACTTCCTGTATTCTGAATAGTATCTATGAAGGCTTGAGAAATCCCGTTCGATACAGTTTTAGATCCGAAAGTAAGGATCAAGGTATATCCGTTTATCTCCGAAGGCAGACCCATTATCGTAGAATTGAGTAGTTGACCTTGTTCGTTATATATCGTGAATTCCGTAGCTTGACTTAAACCGAATTTCGAACCGCTCGTGAAGTTGATGAAATACGACTGCCCAGCTTTCAGGTTATTATATAGTAGATTCACTGTCCCAGATATATTCACGTAAACTGAAGAGCCTTGCGTATACAGTATAACCGAGAACTCTTTCCCAACGCTGTTACCCGTTGGTATAAAAGTGGCGTTCAACAAAGGTGTGGGGCTTTGTTGTATATTTGTGACTTTGAACCACATGCCTAGTTGAAAGCCGGTTTGAGAAATGTATATGTGTGGTGTCGGGTTATTTAAAGTACCGCTGTAACCCTTGTTTATACCGCTACCTGTAACAATATAAACACCGACGCCGCTACTGAACGGGCTCAAATAAACGTAATCCAGCCTGTACCATTTGCCATCGTAATAATATAGAAGCCACACCATGATTATCTGACTCGGCCTTACGACAGCAGACAAAACATAGGTAGAGTTACTACTTACGTTATACGCTACAACGTGTATATTGGCTAAAGGTTGCTCTCCTTGCGGTAGATATACAGTAGCGTTCAAATTGAAGGGACGTAAACTGGAATAGCCGTTTAAACTGGAGGTGAACAAAGAGGCGTTCTGGGAGCTCGAAGGAAATATATACGACGGATTAGGCTGTGAAGACGCGACGAAAGCAACGACCGTCACGGTCTTGGTGGGCGACTGAATCCATATCATGTAGCTCACGTTAAAATAGTGGTAACAAGGCGGTAGACCTGCATAAGTCGGTTGTGAGACTTCGACGCTGATAAGCTTCGATATTCCAATAAGATACTCTTGTACGGATACAGTATAATACTGGTTAGAGAACGAGACGGAATAGAGCGCGAAGGCACCAAGCGCCAGGACCAACGTCGCTATTAAAAGCAGTATCGCTATAACTGAGCTTTCCATTGTGCAAATTTCACGTGAAAATTACATATAAGGTTTTTGTGATTTATTGGAATGATAGTAGCATTAAGCGTGGGAGAAATATATATAGTTGTTACGACCGTTATATTACAGGGCTAAATTAATGTTTGAGTTCATTACGGCGTTACTTACGATCGAGGAGGCTTTTAGCGTAGCCGAACGACGGGCTAATTCTTCGTCCTTCTTGTCATTAGCTTCAGTGGAATCTTTACTGAGACAAAGCGGAACAGAGAGTGATGTAGCTGGATTATTTGGTGGACTAGCTTCCGAACTCTTTATCTCCTCACCTATTCACGCTTTAAGGATATTAGGCAATAGCGGTAGATATTCGCTCAGAGCGGGCAATACTTTCATCGGGGTGGCTCTACCGTGAGAGGACTATCGACAATAGTCATCGCGATAATTCTCCTCTTGTTGATCTTGCTGGTCGTAGTTCCGGCCTTCATCATCTTAAACTCTGTCCCCGTGTACAGTTCTCAAGCCAAAACCTCTAACGAAGGCGTTTCCGAACTGGCGTCCGAGCAAAACAACCAAGTTTTCAGGGGGAATCCCAACGTCTATTACAACTCCTCCACTAACCCATCGTTGCAATTCATGTTCGAATCAGTCGCGGCTCCCTTTAACATAACGCAGATATACTACTTCAACGGAACCGTGTGGGTTCCTATACTGAATCAAAGCGTGCTGGTGGTGGCTTATAACGCTACTCTACCGTTGCCTAAGCAGGCTTTCAACAAACCCATAATTATCGTAACCGGCTACGGTAACATCTACTTCCTCAACCCGAACACATCAATAACGACAATAACGATTTCCGGACCGGCTGGCAAAGTTCCGGTTTATATAGTGGCTTTCGTAGTGAACGGCAGTAAATTCATCCCCATCAGCTTATCAGTAACGTTTCAGGGTTATTTATCGTTCCTGACACCCAAAGTATTGTACGTCGATCCAGGGACTTACTCTGTGGCTATCAAGAACTCCAGCACGATATTCCTACCTTATTACGGGTTGACCGCCGTGTTTCAGAACTGGAGCATAGCAGGATACGGGACAGTAAGCAATCCGAAATCATTATCTACAACTTTCACAGTCACGGGAGCGGCGGTACTCACCGCAATCTACAAGGCTTACCCACAGAAGTTCACGGTCAAGATCGTACCGTCGAATATACCCTTGGGGACCACTATTACTCAAGGAGGAGCTTCGCTGACTTCGCTTAACTCCACCATCCCAGTGATCGTCGACAATCGCACGTATTACGTCGGAAGTTCTGGAATCACTTTGAACTTGACTTACGGGTATCACATTATTCAGTTCCCGACTCAGTACAACATAACGTTTAACTACAAGTATAACAGTTTCAATCTTAATGGAGGAGAAATAATGTGTTATCAATTCAGTGGGTTGAGTTCGAGCACTAGTGAAATCAAGATTATAAATAGCAACACGGTGTTCGTCAACTCGTCTGGAACTATATACGGTAACTATAAGCCGGTGCAAACGTATTACTTAGTAGTGGTCAAAAACAACTTTTACTTCCCACCGTATGTGAAGCTGATTAGTAACACGACGCCAGTGCTGGGTAACATTGCGGGTCAATTGTTGCAGGCAAATGTTGTGGGAACTTCGACTAGCATAGCATTAGGCCCGGTGAAGAACTATGAGCCACAACGAATATACTTCAAAGCCGGAACTAGCCTAAACTTCGTAGTGGATTATATGAATACAATCTGCAACCAAAAGATCGTACTATTCGATAGAGGAATCACACAGACTTTCTACGGACTTCTAGGATCGTCTTCATCCACAGTAGTCGTCTATACTCCCTATGGTAGCACTCAGTATTCTGTAGACGCATACTTCGGTTATTACGGCACTCTTACCGTTAATTCACCCGTAATAATTGTGAATAATCAGCAATGGGTATATAGTGGTGTTCCTGCCGGTTAGGGGTGATAGTATGCTTAACAAAGGCCTCTCGAACGCGGTTTCGTTCATAATAATCATATTACTATTAATATCATTAGCGATACCGGTTCTGTATTATCTCATGAACTTATCTCAAGCTAACGTCAACAACGCGTTAATCTCGAACAACTACATCTACTTAAAGGAGCTACAGAACAAACAGGTGACCACCGGACACCCTTCGTTCTTTTACAGCGGTAATTATATATATGTCGAGTACACTAACGGTACTTTCGTACCTCGGAGTAACATGACAATTGTGGGTATCCTATACTTAAGTAGTAACGGTCTGTGGGTCAATGTAACTGACTTAAAGTACCCCATCGTGTTGAGTAACAATCAAGCCCTGCAACTACCTTCCTACGTAAAAGGTAGACCTATAATTATCGTGACCTCTTTAGGCAATGTTTACTTCCTGCAACCCGGCTCCGCAATAGGGCCTTATTCCTCTACAGTAAGCGCTGGTGGAGTAGAAATACTGACTCAAATATATACTCCCAGCGGCCCTATAATGGTCTCTACAAATGTTACTACTAACATCACCGGGACCTTTAAGAACTACACGACACCGGTCAGTTTTCCGAACACGACAGGTACGTTCGTAGTAAAGGCGCCGCAATACGTGTACTATCAGGAACCGAACGGTAGCATCATTACGGGTGTGTTTAAGGATTGGGTGCTAATAGGTAAAGCCGCAGTAAACGGGACCAACACGCTCGCCATACGAGTGACTCTAGAGAACAGTCCACTAGTATTAGTAGCGAACTACACTCCGTTACGGTCGTATATCTCATTAACTATACAAACCACCGATAAAAACGTAGGGGTGCAAGTATCCGTTGACGGACGTCCCTACACCGTGTACGGAAGCGCTACAATACAAATTCCCGCCGGTTACTTCAACGTGACGGTGTTAACGCTGCAGTTCAACGACACTACGCAAAAAGGAAACGGCGTCATCAAATATTACACGTTCAAGAACATACAGTATAACGGAAAGACTTACGTTACTTATTCAGCGATACTGTTCGCTCCTCCGAATACGAGTGAAACGCTCTACATCAATTATGTCAATAAATATAATTACTATTATGTGACTTTTAATGGCTACAATTTGCCGGGACAAGTGAACGTCATACTGAACGGCACGGTGTATAATTACGGGCAATCCTATTGGATAATAGGCGGTAACTACAGTGCCTCTTATACGGGCATATTCAACGGAATTTACACTTATGGCGTAAGAACTTTACAAATTGTCACTCCGCAAGGTTCTCAAACCTACAATTTCCCCAACATACCACCGTACTTATATATAAGTTCTACAATGACGGTAAACGCTTACTACGGAATCACGTATAAATGGTATCCTTTATAGGGGAGAAAGAATGAGGGCGCAGTCAGAATACATCGGCTTAATAACATTAGTTATCATAATGGTCATAATATTAATTCCGTTATATTTGTTGCTAATCAACTACCAGGTACCCTCAGCTAAGAAATACGACTACGCTGGCATAATAAACAAGCAAGTTAACGGAGGAGGGATATTGATATTCTTTAATTCGACTCCTACCAACACACCTTATCTAGTGGTTTTCAAAGGAAACGGTAACTACACTTTGACAGCCGTGTACTACGATAAAAAAGGCGTATGGTACAACATAACCTCGGCTGTTGAAGCGGTCAAATTCACGGTCTCTAAGCCACAGACTGTTGGAGGGCTACCCCAACCCTTGATATATAACTTCTCACTACCTCAATACGTGTGGAATTACACCTTAGTCTTGGAGATCGAAGGCTTCAACACAACTGTCTTCGCCACCATATATCCGAACGAGACCGCGTTCGCCCCGTGAGTTTTTCCCAAATTTATGTACTTTTTTCATTGAAAGGTTGAGGAGTTAGAAAGACAAACCTCTAAAGAAGCGACCTATTTCGCCATTCTTCTAGCTATTACGAACACTATCGTAACGATGGTTATTAGCACTAAAGACGCCCCCCAGGCTACGTCGTTCAAGTTCGGGTAACCGCTGAACGCGTAAGTGTATATCAGTACCGGTATTCCGGTAACGGGCGTAGTGAAAGACTGTAAGTAGAGGTTCGCTGTGGAGGAAGTGAGGAAAATTACTGGGGCCGTCTCGCCTATTATCTTAGCGAAGCCTATCAACAGACCGTTTACCATCCCTCTTCTTCCTATGCGCATGATTAATTTCATTACTTGCCAGGTGGTTAAACCGAGGGAGTAGGCCGCCTCCTCATAGAGCTTCTTCGGTATTCTCAGGGCTTCGCTGATCTGTATAGTCGAGTAGGGCAACATGACGATTGCCAACGCCGTAGCAGCCGTGATCCCGTTCAATCCTAAACCGAACTCTACGACGAGGATTTCGAATACGACTATACCTACGACAATAGTCGGGAACTCCACCAACAGCTCTAAACTCGCTCTGATCGAGCTAGCTATCTTTGACCTCTCGAAGAACGAAAGGAAAACTCCGGCGAATATGGAGATGGGAGCCGAGATCAGCACGGCTAGGGAGACCATGTACAGGGAGCCCTCTAGAGCTGGACCTATGCCGCCTAACCCTTGGCCGGGATTAGGAGGCAAATCTACAAAGAATCCGGGCCCGTAGCTGATTATAACCTTCAGTCCGTTAACTATTACAGTGTAGAAAAGGAACGCTATAGGAAGCAAGAATAATACAACTAATGACGTTATAATTGAGACTATTACGGCGTCTTTTACTCTCAAAGTCTCACCCTCAGAATCAACCTAGATATTATCACGAAAGCAATCCCTATTACGACGAGGAACAACGCGAGCGCGAACATCACGTTGTACTGGATTCCGTACGCGGTTCCGAACTGACTGATGATCAAAGACGGTATCGTGTAGCCCGGGTCGAGCAGGTTCGGTGAGATGTTCAGTATGTTGCCTATTGTAAGGCTCACCGCCACGGTTTCCCCGACAGCTCTTCCGAACGCTAGTGCGTACGCACCTAAGAAGGCCCTTTTAATGTAGGAAAGCTTCAGCACAACTAACTCCCATTTACCTAAACCTAGGGAGTACACGGCCTCGTCAACGGACTTAGGGACCTGAGAGTAGACTTCCCTGAGGAGGGAGGATGCGAACGGCGTTATCATTATCGCCAACACTATTGAGGCCAGTAATATGCTGGGTCCGTTAGTGATCCGGTGAAGCCCGAAGAGGGAGTCCAAAAACGCGAACAGCGTGTGGGATAAAAACGGGCCGAGCGACAGAAGACCCCAGAACCCGTATACCACTGTAGGAAAGGCCGCGAGGAGATCGGAAAGGTTAATTATGAAGCTTTTGATTTTTTTAGGAGAAATATCGTTAACGAAAACGGCAATAGCCGTAGCGAAGGGCGCGGATATCGCCACGCTCAGCACTCCCGTCACTACCGTACCGTAAATCGCAGCTAAACCACCGTACTGGTCATTAACAGGATCCCATACGTTTCTAGTGTAAATCGAAAGACCGAATCTGCCCAGTGCAGGAATAGAACTGTAAACCAATGCACTCAGCAACGACATAAAGGTTAATACTACTAGGGAGGATGGTATAAGTAGAAAGTAAAAAATTCTTTCTCTTTTTCTCTTGAGTATCATCACTTCTAGCTCACCATAGTGTAGACGGGCATGTTGTTGTAAGATATTAACTTGAGATTTTCTAGAACTAGTTGTTGAATGTTTGACGGTAACGGGAGGTAACCCGTTGGTAGTTCAGTCTGACCCGTGGTTACCATGTACTTCAGGAATAGGTAGATCGCTTCTGCCTTAGACTCATCGCTGTAATTGACCTTTACGACTAGCCACGAAAACGTCACTATAGGGTAGGCGTTGTGCGCTTTAACGTTCAGGAAGACTGAGAGATACTGAGACAAGTCTTTCGTCAGTGATGATGGAAGTTGAGTTAGATTGGCGTTCTGAACCGCGGTCTCTATGGAAGCTTGACTCGGCTTAACGTACTCGCCGGTGGACGGGTTCAACACAGCCGCTGCAGTTAAGTTATTCGCTATCGCGTACTGTGCCTCGACGTAGCCAATTGAATATGGGTTTTGTTTTACGTACGCTGTAACTCCATCGCTTCCCTTACCTCCTAACCCGTTTCCGAGCTGATCAACAGGCCAGTTAACGGTGAAACCGTAACCAACGCCTGAGCTCCTCCAAGACTGGGACGAGATGTAGAGCCAGTATGTGAAGACGAAGGTGGTACCGCTACCGTCGCTCCTGTGAACCGCTATTATCTTCTGGTGAGGGAAGTTGAAATTAGGATTCAACGCCTTTATGGCTGGATCGTCCCAGTACTGAATCTGCCCCAGATAGATCTTCGCTAAAACGTCAGCCGTCAAGTTCAAGGTGCCAGTGAAGCCTGGAATGTTGTATATTATGTCTACTGCACCCACCACATCGGGGATCGTGAGAATCTCACCGTACTTTTGAGTTAATTGTTGATACAAATTACTGGGCGGGGGGACATCCGTGGCTCCTATGTCATAAGCACCTTGTAAGAAGTTGTTCACACCCGCTCCACTGCCCACCGCGCTATAAGTCACTTGGATTCCGGGATACTTCGACTGAAAGTCCTTTATCCAAACCTGCATGGCCGGATTGACAAACGTGGATCCACCGGCTACGATGCTCGCCGAGATCTGTGGTGGGGCCGTAGTTGTAGATGTCGAAGTCGTTGAACTCGTTGAACTCGTCGAAGTCGTTGAAGGAGTTGTAGCGCTGTGACCACCTTGGGAACTCATTGCGAAATAAATCCCTACTACAGCTACTATGACTATTACTACAATTGCTATAGCGGCCCAGGTTGAGATCCCTTTCATAACCGGCTCGAGACTTCACGCTAGGAGTAAACTATAATCCTTATGTATATAGAATATAGTATTCCCAATAGAATATAGTGAAATATGTAAACTATATAGATCGCCTTTTTAACGTCGAAGACGTGAGTGTGGTTAGAACGCGATGGAAGCTGGAAAAGGTACTGAGGACGTGTTCAACGTTCACGGATTACATCTGTACATAAACGACAGGGTTATACTGAAAGATATCACCTTTAAAGTACCTAATAATTCAGTGTTTGGCATAATGGGGCCTTCGGGTTCTGGAAAGTCAACACTGTTGAAAGTTTTGAATAGATTAATAGAGATCTACGACGGCGAAATAAAGGTCGAGGGAAAGGTTCTTTATTTCGGCAAAGATGTCTTTCAAATGGAAGCCTCAAAACTCAGGAAAGAAGTAGGGATGGTGTTTCAAATACCTAATCCGTTTCACCATCTCAGCATTTACGATAACATCGCGTACCCGCTGAAGTCACACGGGATCAAGGACAAGAGGGAAATAATGAGAATAGTGGAGGAAAGCTTGAGAAAGGTAAGGCTGTGGGATGAAGTACACGATAGGCTCCACGCTCCGGCCTCTCACCTCTCAGGCGGGCAACAGCAAAGGCTCACGATAGCCAGGGCGCTAGCGCTCAGGCCGAAAGTGCTTTTGATGGACGAGCCTACCTCTATGATTGACGTAGTTAGCGCCCAAGCTATTGAACAATTAATAACTGAGCTGAAGAAGGAAATGACTATAGTTCTCGTGTCGCACAATCCTCAGCAAGTCAAAAGGGTCGCCGACTACGTGGCCTTCCTGTACAACGGAAAACTAGTGGAGTGGGGACCTACTGAAGAAATATTCGACTCGCCGAGGAACGAACTAACTCAGAAATACGTTGTAGGCTTGATAGACTAGCTCAATTTCGTTTCTTCGAAGAACGTAGCGAAGTTGCAAAAGTTCGACAACCTGATGAAACATTTTCACATTTTCATCTGACTGAAGCATTGGCTTAAAAAGCTAGCTTAAAAGTTCGAAATTCACAGGGAACCTTCGAATCCACCCCTTCAGTAAAGGGAGGACCGTCGTCAAAGGAACTGTCAACTCTGGGGACAGCCTTCGATGTAAGGATACCCCGAAGCGCTTAGTGGGCACTAGGAGAGTTAACTAAAGATTCGGGCGTTTCCAAAATAAACTTACATACTAGCTAAAAAATACTATCGTGTAGTAAATTAAAAATCAACCGGTTAAGGAACTCAGAACTCCGAGTCCTATCAAGAAAATTCCCAGAAACAACAGGGACAGTCTCCCTACCTTAGCTAGAACTCCGAAATTAGCTTTGGTTACGATACTTTTGTATATCAATAAAACGACTGCGGATTGGGCTATCCATGAGCCTACTCCGAACAACAGCCCGATCAAGAAGGTGAGGTTAACGCTGATAAGCGTGCTTAGGGCGACGGTTAATAGCAACACCACTATGAAATCCCCTCCGAAGGCCGCGGCTAGGCCGTGGATCCAGATCAGTCTGTAATCAGGATTGTTGTCTTTATCCGCTGCTTCGCCCTTGTCTTTAATAAGGAAAACCGCGGCCACTCCTATCATCGTCAGCCCTACTATAACGTCTACTATTGGATCCAAGTCGTAGTTCTGAAAGAACGAGAGAACTTGCCCGGTCAGTGCGCTCAAACTGGTCCAGACGAGTGTCAACGCCCCTGCGAAGACTCCCGTGGAGGCCATCGCGCCTTTCACGCTCCTCTGCATTATCCCGTATGACACGGTAATCGGCCACGTGTGCTCGTCAGGTTTGAGTCCGTGGATTATGCCGATTATAAAGATCGCTAAAGGCCAATAAACGCCTAGGACTAGTAACATTTCACGCGCAATTGGCTCCAGTATATCTGGCAACGATAATATTGCGATCGCGATCCCAAGAGATATAGAAAGCGCGATTACGAGTTCCTTCCCTCTCATACAACCTTAGGGTAACCCTAAAGTATATAAATTTTTCTGTTAATAACGGGAGTGTGGACGACAATTTCATTCATTTGAAATATTTACATTCATTATCACTCCCTTATCCAACAAGCACGTTGGGGTGTTAATATGTTATATATAGGAAGAACGTTGATAACCACCTAGTTATTGTCTAGTTGTTGTAAAGTTGTTAGAACTCCAAGGGGAGCGGAAGTCCTTTGGTGCAAGTGTTTTAAGCTTCTGAACCCCCGTTCTGCGTAATCCCTCTCGTCGAACTTCTCGCGTCCCACGTTTAACCGTGAGAAGGCTTTGCATGCGGTTGCCCCACCTCCTGTGATAGTAGAGCGGAGTGGAATGGGGTAAAACGATGCATAGGCTGAGGTTTCCCTAGAGCAAAACCTCGGAGTAAGGTCAACATACTCCATTAAAACTAGCATAATTTGGGTGAGCACGGGAACCTTCCGCCCGTTTCCACGCGCTCACCAAAGTTCTGTTAATAAGGCACAAACAATTCAAATAATTCATTTTAGATTAACAAAATTGTTGTCCACACTCATGAAAAGTTACACAAAAATTTTTAAGCTGGATAAGCTATCCATCTATAGGCTGGATAAGCTATCCAGGTGAGTTCGAAAATGATGAAGACAATCGCGTTGATATTGGGTGTAATCATAATTGTAAGTTTAATATCGATTTTTTATTATTTTAGTAATCATAGCAACACAACGATATCCGAAAACAGGACGGGCAATATCAGAATAGTAGTCTTGGCACCAAGCGAAACTCAAATCCTAATCAGTCTTGGATTAGGTAAATATATTGTAGGAATGGATCGTTATTCTTATCAATTATTAAAATATCTTAATATGATTGATTTAATTCCAAATAATGTTACGGTATTTAATGATATATATCCGCCAAATATTTCTGGGATATTATTATTACGTCCTACTGTAGTAATTGTAGAAAAAGGACTGATTGGCAGCTACTTGCAACAATTAGAAGAAGCTGGACTTAATGTGTTGGTGACTAATAACGATTTCGCTACGTCATATTTACAAATAGAGAATACAATATTACAAGTAGGAAAATACTTTAATCAAACTCAAAAAGCTGAGGAGCTAATAAACTGGATGAATGAGAGAATTTCTGAGTATTCGTCCCCCGGAAACGTCAGCGTAGCGTATTTGCTGTGGATTAACCCTGATTTAACCTTTTATACTGTTGGCGGAAACGTCTTTATAAACTCAATTATTACTCTTGCAGGTGGCGTAAATGTATTTTCAAACTACTCCGGTTATCCTGTACTAACTCCCAGTAATCTAATACTTTCGAGGCCTTCAATAATTATAGCTCAAGAGGAATATAACTTAACTTATACAAATTATTTAATCTCTCAATATCATTACATTAATGAAAGCAAGGTGTATATACTGGACAATTTTGCTACATATCTGCTCAACGAACCTGGACCTCTGTCTGTATATTCCATTAAAATGATAAACATGATAATCAAGGGAGAGACTCCAAGATATATATCAGACTCGTGGATTATGGCTAACCTTAATGTAACATTACCGGTGTTTTAGGATGAAACTGATAACTATAATTTTTATAATATTATTTGCATTTTCTTTCTTTCTTTCTCTAATTTATGGAGATGTCGATATTCCCATATCTCAACTAGTTCATCCAAATAGTATTTATGCGTACATCTTATATGAAATAAGATTACCCACGGTACTTTCAGCCGTATTTATAGGTATAATTTTATCCGTATCTGGCGCAATTTTACAGATGCTTTTAAGAAATCCACTCGTAGACTCATACATAAGCGGCACCGCATCCGGAGGAGCTTTTGGAGCCGTACTGGCTTATTTCTTATTACTTTTCAATTTACCCTTCTCGTGGATCGTCTTCTTTCAACCGATTATAGCGTTTATAATGGCATTACTTGCTACTTTAATTACTATTATAATTGGGAAAAGAAGTGGTTTTTTAGGGCTCATAATTGGTGGTGTACTAGTTTCCTTCGTGTTCTCCTCCTTAGTTACTATCCTTTTATCATTCATGAGCTTAAAATACCCCCAAATACCCTCACTTACATTCTGGCTGTTAGGCGATATTAGTGTAATAGGCTGGTTTGACGTAATTGTTTTAGCTATCTTGTCTACATTGCTGCTCTCTTTAGCAATACTTAAGTCAAGAATTATCGATTTGTTAGCGATAAGTGACGAAATATCTTACGCCCACGGTTTAAATCCCGATAGCCAAAGAATACTTTGGCTAGCGTTAGTAAGTTCTGCAGTAGCTTATTGTGTTTCAATAGCTGGTACAATAGGATTTTTAGGTTTAATAGTTCCTCATATAATCAGAAGGTTAGTAGGGGGGAATACGAAGGCTTTGTCTATTTATTCTTCATTAATAGGCTCTACAATTTTAATGTTGAGCAACATCGTATCTCGCGGATTACTAGGTTATTACATTCCCCTAACCGCAGTTATGTCTCTAATAGGCTCACCGATAATGATAATGGCATTAGTGAGGAGAAATGCTAGTGCTGAATAATATTAATGTTAACATAAACGGAAAGAGGATTTTGTCAGACATCTCTTTTTCTGTAAATCACGGCGTAAACGTTGTTCTGGGACCTAACGGTAGTGGGAAAACTACCCTGTTAAGAGCGATAATAGGAATGGTGAAATACAGTGGGGAAATCAGGGTATCTGGCGGCGTTTCATTCGTTCCAGCAGAGTTCTCATCCCCTCAAATGAACGTAATTGATGTTCTTTTATCTGGTAATAGGAAAGCTGATTATTTGCATTTCGTCAAGGAATTGGATTTAGAAAAGTTTCTCAATAGAGAGTTTTCCACACTGAGTTCGGGTGAGAAAAAATTAGTTCTAATAGCAAAAGCTTTAGCTGAGGGAGAAAACGTGATCATGGATGAGCCGTTATCTAATTTGGATGTAAAAAATAGATTAAAGATAATGAAAATAATGAAAAAATTTAAGAAAACTTTCCTCATAACATCCCATGAATTAGATATAGTGAATTATTCAGATAAGATAATTCTTCTTAGTGAGGGCAAATTAGTTTACGACGGAAGCTCGAGCGACCTCTCAGAAGATCTAATTTCTAGTGTGTACGGTGTAAAGATTAAAAAGGTCGAAATAAACGGCGACATATACTTTAGGCCCATAGAATATTCACTGTAATTATCCTTTACAATTTTGTTTAAACTTCTTACTTGACTAACCAGATTTTAATGTAGGCGAATAGTAGTTGCTTCTAATGAGAGTTTCAGGAGTTAAAGGAGGAGTAGGTAAAGTTACAACATCGTTATGTTAATCTAAGCGACTGTCTTTAAACGGCGAACGTTTATCTTTTTATCAAATATTTGTATGTCTAATGAAGGAGGATTCAGGAAAATTTTAGCAAAATTTTGAATGGATGAAAACACTGCCGTGCTCTTCTACTTGTTAGATAGCTATAAAACTTGGGAGGGGGTAAGTTACTTACCAGGGGGTAAGTAAATGTTATTCGACCCGAGACCGAAGGACAATTTGAAGGACTTATTCGACAGAGAATCGGAAATCTCATTGCTCAAAAATTCGCTAGACTCTCCTTTAATTGTTGTAGTTGGACTTAGAAGAACAGGGAAGACGTCATTGATAAAATCAGTTTTAAACAATACTAGGTCAACCTATATTTATTTAGATATGAGAAGGTTTGAAAATAAAGATTATATCGTATACAAAGATTTCATTAAATCTCTTGAAAGGGAAATAAACGAGATTACCAGAAAAAACAAGGATCTCCTGTCTTATCTTCGCCACATACAGGGAGTTCAGGTCATGGGGTTTTCAGTAAGTTTCAGTTGGGGAGAAGAAAAAGTCGAATTATCCGACTTGTTTTCGGAATTGAACGATTGGGCAAGTGAAAGGGAAAAAACTGTGCATATCGTAATTGATGAGGCACAGGAGTTAATAAAGCTTAGAGGATACAGTATTTTACCTTCCATCGCTTATGCTTATGACAACCTAAGGAATTTAAGTTTTATAATAACTGGTTCAGAAGTCAGAGTAAGAGATAAATTTTTAAAATTAGAAGACGAAAATTCGCCCCTCTTCGGAAGGACACATGTAGAAATTAACTTGCTGCCCTTTAGCAAGGAAACGGCAATTAGGTTCTTAGAGGAGGGGTTCAAAGAACAAGGAATAAATTTCCAAGATTCAGAGAAAATCTTTGATGTTCTAGGAGGAAATCCAGGCTGGCTAACTTATTTCGGTTACATCTACGTAAAGCACGGGAGAGACGAGGAAAAGGCTATCTTAGAAACGAAGAGATACGCAAAGAGGTTGCTCTCTAGGGAATTCTGTAACTTCATAAGGGAAGGGAATAGAGACAAGAGGAGGTATTTAAAGGTAATAGAAACCTGCAGGAAAGGATGCGGTTGGAAGGATATTAAAAACTCTCTTGAAGCTCTGGAAGGCAGAGAGATAAACGACGGAACCGTGAGCGACATAATAAATAACTTAATAGAGTACTCCTTCTTTGTGAAAGAGGATAGAAAATACATGATTACAGATAAGTTATTAGAAGAAATAATTGACGTAAGATGCTAATGCCAGTTTCAGAATAATAATTCTTGACGAAGCCTATCCTCCCCGCCCTGGAAGGGCGAGGGTTCTCCTCTCTGTAAGTGATAACTATCATGAATTTCTTCTCGGTAAACCTGGGGGTTTACTGAATCTTTCTAACGAGAGTAGAAAGCCGGGATCCCACATATGCACTTATACTGCTTACTTAACAATTTTTCAAAATTCAATGAGAAGAAATTCTATTGGCCACATTATTTTATTAACCTCTGTGAGAAGTTCATACATATGAGAATTGTTGAGGACGAGTACGGTAATAGGTTTCTAGAGATTGAGAATAAGGAAGATTTTAGGAAATTTAAGGAGGATTTATTGAAGAGGGCTAAGGAAAAGGCTAACGCCCGTAAACCTTCTTATGAGATCCAATCTCCCAAATGAAAACTATACAGTTTTTGAATCAACGCTATAAAGTATTCTCATATCCCCAGTTACTTCTAATAAAAACATAGTATTTCCGTGTACATCTTTTCCCAACTTCTCCCTGGAGTATTTGAAAGGGTTCTCTTGCAACAACTCCAATTTCTCTAAAACCAGCATGAGCAATTTATCATTGAATTCATCAGTAGCGAATTCTATGAATTCCTCATAGCTCTTAGCCTTCTTCAGCTGAAACCTTAACTTCCACTCTTTGCAAACCACATTAAAAGATATAGAGAACTTACTTTGAAAATCTATTTCTATCTCTTTTGGTATATTATCTCGTTAGAAATAATAGTCGTTAAGCTGATAGTCATGTAGATAAAGGGCCACAAATAACTTTAGTATTCCGAGGAGAATTGCTGAACCGTTTACTGCCGGGTTGTCGTAAGGGAAGTGGGCTAGGGCTACCCTCCTCTACCTTCCGTGATAAATCCCAAAAGGAACACTAACGCTCCTTCCTTATTCCTCCCTGTAGAGAATTAGAATAAACTCTCCAGTTTAATAAGAAAAAATTCTATCTTATCATTCACTGTATAACCATTCTGATCCTGTCCTTTACCGCCGAAATCTCTACTGAAATTTCGTCGTTATGTAGCTCATTTATAGTGAAGTTCACAGCTTCATCTAGCTGGAAGCAAACCCTCAACAACTTAACTAACTTTTCTAAGTTTCCTCTGATACTGTAAAGTCTCACTCGTAGTCCATCACCTGTGATATTAAACAGTATATTAAGGATTCCCTAGCTTTTGTTAGGTATTCGTATGCCTCATCGTCATAGCTCATTACAACCTTCATAGCCTCATTAATGTGATAAATAGCGTTAATAACTTCTAACAGCTCTTCGTCTTTCACTTCTCTCTGACTCTGCAACAATTACTGATGTTAACTTCCCTAGCTATGTAGGTGGTCTATTTATGAGGAATTAGTGCCGCGGCCGGGATTTGAACCCGGGTCTCGGGCTCGAAAGGCCCGAATCCTCTCGGCCCGCCTCCGTTGACCGGGCTAGACGACCGCGGCGAATTAATTGCCTCCCCAGCGGATTTAAAATTTAGACGCTACTATGCAACGAGGAGCTGGGAGGCCTTCCTTCGGGAGGGTCGTTAGTCCGCTCTCATCACTCGCTGCTTTCTCAATTCGTTAATTACATTAAGTAGGTCAATTTTTGGCCTTTAAAGAATACTGAAAATGAATACGAATATTTTAAAATCCCTCTAACAATATAACAATAAGGACAACAGCACGGAGGAAAGACAGATGATAACGTTCAGAGAGAGTCCAGTGAAGGTCAGCGAGCGTTTGTATATTCCTTTAGCCTTGAGAGCTTGGGGGTTGGTTGGAGGGGTTCAAATTGAACATCAATGATCAGTACGGCGAGACCGCCACCGAGAGGCCCAGGACGGCGGAGGGTGAGAGGAGCGATTCGAGACTCATCATTACGATGCTGAGGCAGATGGGCTACAAGAACGAAATCCTGCTGAACTTGAACATGTTCTCCGATCCGGCCAAGTTCATTCTTCTCGCGGCGCCTCCGGGGACAAAGCAGATAGCTCTCTTGTATAGCGAACTCCTTGAAGGGAAAGTGAACCAGATAGTCCAGAGGATGACGTCGCTTAGGCCGGACATAGGCGTCATGAGGTTTGTTGTTAACGAGTTAGACCGCGACAAGATAATCGTGGCGTTCAGGACTGATTAGACCCACTCTCGTCGGTCTCGTAAACTACCCTCCCCTTCTCCCTGACCTCCCTCACTAGGCCCAACTTAACCAGCTTCTTAACCCTCCTATAGGCAGTCGTCTTCGGGAGACCCGTGGCCCTGACTATGTCCGACAGCGTCTTGTTGCCTGCCCTTATCGCCTCGAGCACTTGTTTGTCCCTCTCGTTGAGCTCCGACTCTTCCAACGAGACGGCCTCCTCGTCTTCGTCTTCGACCCTCTCGGCCTGAACTCCCTCCTTGACTGGAGGGAGCCGTTCAGCTGAGCCCGAAACCGGTTCCGCCTTCCTTGTCCTCTCTATCTCCCTCCACAGCTTGTACACCAGGTAAGCTAGGGCTGAGTTCGTGACGATCAGGGCGGCTATGAGGTAAAAGGTACTGGTGGTGCCGTAACCCCCCTGAGAGCTTTGGACTTCCGATGTAACTGGAGGCGAGGGAGAGTAGGCGGCGCTGACCTCAGTTCCGGAGAACGTGAGCACGTAGTAGCCCGTGGAGCTCAACACGGAAACCGGGCCCGGGTTGGAGTAAACTAAGGAGTAGGAGGAGGGCAACACCAGCCTCAGAGTGAAGTTGAAGGGTTCCCTCACTTCTATCTCGTTCCCGGGGAAATAGGCTGAGTACGTTACGGTGGCGTAGGTGGAGTTGCGGAGAATTATCGTACCGTTCTCCATCATATAGGCCGAGCCGGAAACCCTCAAGTCGGTGACGTTCTGCCCGAAGAGCACGAAGTCGTTCACTCCCTCTAACTCGGCGTAGACGGTGCCGTTGTAATACACGGTGATAACGGCGTAGCTCTGGGAGGCGGCGTGAACCGCGGCGAGGGACGAGAGCGCGACCAAGATCAGTATCGCGGTTGCCCCCACCCTAAGCAAGGGCCATCGAGCTCGCCATATGTGTATTCATCGGAGGAATTAAAGAGTGCGATTTCCGGGTCCGTAGGCCCTCGTTAGCCTTCAGTCCTCGTCGTCGTCGCCTACCTTGACTATCTTAATCAATTTCTCCAGGTCCTTCGGGTTCACGTGCCCCTTCGACACGAAGGACACTAACACCTGGACCACATAGTGCCCTCTATCCAGGTGGATCAGGGCTACGGGGCTCTGGCTGGTGAGCGTTACCGTGGTCCCGTCCGGGAAGTGAACGACCACCACCTCGTCCTGGTACTTCATGTTTGCGATAATTTCGTACGTACCGCCTTCATCTACGTCTAACTCCGCCAAGAACGTGAAGTTGTAAACGTTACTTCCATTAGACCCAGGCTGGGAGGTCGTTGTAGTAACGGTATTGGCCGTCGTGGTCGTGGTCACCGTCTTAGTGACGTTGGTGTAATTCGACCCTTGGATCACGGTGATCGGGAGAGTAGTGTTCACGGACTGGCCCAGTGTGACTGGCCTATTGAGGGCGTTGTAGAGCTCTATCCCCAGGACCACGTTTACCGCTAGGGTTACGACGATTAGGCCGACCAGCAGGTCGGTTCTCACGATGTAGAACTTCCGGTTTCAGTCCTTATATGCAACACCTTTACACAGAGAGAGACACTTGGATAAGGTTTAGGCCTCGGGATATGAATATCTTAACGTGAATTGAACTCGTTTTTATTGTTATTTCTTTAGAATTTCTTCGGTGTTCCGGTGTTTCACCGCCGTGCCCCAACGGCTTCCTTATATGGACGGAACGCCTAAGACTCATCCGAGGCGGCATGAGCAAAGTCCTAACCGCCCTGGCTGTAGTCCTGGTGGCCACAGCTGCTGGACTAGCCATAAGCGCAACCAACGGAAGCCTGCCGCTTGCTACTATATCCTATAAGGTAATTAGTAACAACCAGAGCAACAACTCCTCCTTCCTGGCCTCCAACGGCTCAGTGGTCGTGATCACGGCCTCACAGCTGAACCTCGGGAACCTCACCGCGAACCAGAAGGGTAACGCTACAGGTACGGCCGTCATTCAGGTCAACTCGTCGGGCTACTTCGTGATAGAGCTCAACGACAGCGTGCTTCATGACGTCTTCTCCCACTTCATGGTGAAGCTAACAATAGGCAACCAGACGGTGACCCTAGCTGAGGGCGGTCACGGCAAGGGGCACGATATGGCTATCATCTACCTCAATAAGGGAGAGTACAACGTTACCATAACCATCTACTACAGAGTATCTCCGCACCCCCACAGCGTGACCGTTGACAACGCCCCGCTCCTGATAATAAAGCCCTACCACGGTCATGACCACGACGACCAGGACGAGTCCAACAGCTGAGGTTCCCCGATCTAAAGCCCTCTAAGTTATTAAGGAAAGACGGTTTTTTGCCCTCCATTCCCGTTTTCTAAGGGCTTCAGTCGGTAAGGAGCTCTACCTTACTGAGAGAGCCATCCGCAAGGGAAACGCTTAATGTTAACTCCTCAACGCTTTCGTAAGGAAGGTGGGGAGACGTTGAAGGTCGCAATGCTCACCCCCCTGTTCCTGCCCGTTCGCGGGGGGACAGAGGTCCACGTTTACAACTTGGCGAAGAGGTTGATCGGGCTGGGGGTTCAGGTGGAAGTCCACACCAGTAGGGACACCTACACCGAGAGGGGCGTCCTGCCTCCCGAGGAGGAGATCGACGGGATAAAGGTGGTGAGACGCTCCAGGGGTTGGGAGCTGAAGGGGGACTTCGATCTGGCTCACTTCCACAACATGCACAGGATGTTCACTTTGTGGAACGCGAAGACCGTAGCCTTCTTCCTGTCATCGAGCCGAAGGAAGGTTTTCACCCCCCACGACTCCATGATAGCCGAGCGCCCTCCTCCGGTCAGGTGGTTACAGAGGCTGATGATAAGTAGGGCGGACAGGTGGATCGCGGTCTCAGAATGGGAGAGGAAAGAGATGGCCGAAAGGGGGTTCAGGGTTGACAACTCTGTGGTCATTAACAACGGGGTTGAGGACGAGGCCTTCGAGTTACCCAGGCAGGACCCCGTGATCGAGGGCGACTACCTCCTCTTTTTGGCCAGGATCTCCCCTGAGAAGAACCAGCTCTTCGCCGTAGAGTGCCTAAAACGTTCGGGCCTGAACGTTAAGCTCGTTTTGGCAGGAGAGGTCAGGGATAGGGCGTACTTCGAGAGGATCGCGCCGCTGCTGAGCGATGAGGTGATCTACTTGGGAAAGGTCGATCAAAGGACTAAGTACTCCCTGATAGACAACGCTCTGGCTTTGGTCCTCACCTCCCTCATGGAGGCGGAACCAATAGTCGTGAAGGAGGCGTTCGTCAGGGGACCCCCCGCCATAGTCAAGGACACCGCGGGAGGCGCCGTGGAGCTGGTCAAGGACGGCCTTAACGGCTTCGTTGTGAGGGACTGTGAGTCCTTCGAGAGGGCGGTGAGGGAGGTTATGAGGAACAGGGAGGAGCTGTCCAAAAACGCGAGGGCGGGAACCGAGACCTTCAGGTGGGAGTACGTCGCTAAGAGGACTCTGGAGGTCTATAACGAAGTGGTTAAGGGCTGAATCTTTTTTCACGTTAATTGATATCTTTTTATATTCATTTATCGTCAACTAATCCTGTGGAGAGGCTGCTGAGGCCTAAGGAGGTCTGCCAACTGCTCGGAATCTCGTACTCTACACTCCTGCGGTGGATTAGGGAAGGGAAAATAAGGGCGGTAACGACTGAAGGAGGGAAGTACAGGATACCTTACAGCGAGATAAAGAAGTACTTAGAGAGGAGGGAGGAAACAAGGGCTGTAATTTACGCTAGGGTCTCGTCAGCGGACCAAAGAGAGGACTTGGAGAGGCAAATCAACTACCTGGCGAATTACGCGACAGCGAAGGGTTACAAAGTGACCGAGGTATTGAAAGATATTGCAAGCGGGTTGAACACGCAGAGGGAAGGGTTGCTCAAGTTGTTCAAGCTAGTTGAGGGAAGGAGCGTCGACGTCGTACTAATAACGTACAAAGACAGGTTAACGAGGTTCGGTTTCGAGTACATCGAGGAGTTCTTCTCGACCTTGGGAGTTAGGATTGAGGTAGTTTTCGGGGAAGAACCTAAGGATGCCACACAAGAGCTAGTTGAGGACTTGATCTCAATCGTAACCTCGTTCGCTGGGAGAATTTACGGAATGAGGAGTCATAAGAAAACACTCCTCGTTCAGGGCGTGAAAGAGCTGATAGGTGAGCTGAGTGGAGAGGGCAGTGAAGTTAAGGGTTAAAGTAGACTATAAGACCTACCAGAAGTTGAGGGAAGTCGAGGAGGAGTACAGAGAGGTTCTGGAGGACGCAATGAATTATGGGCTGTCAAACAAAACTACTTCCTTCACCAGGATTAAGGCGGGGGTTTACAGGACTGAGAGGGAGAAGCATAAGGACTTACCGTCCCATTATATTTACACAGCTTGTGAGGACGCAAGTGAGAGGTTAGATAGCTTTGAGAAGTTGAAGAAGAGAGGTAAGGCTTACACTGATAAACCGTCAGTGAGGAAGGTCACTGTTCACCTCGATGATCATCTGTGGAGGTTCAGCCTCGATAAAATCTCGATTTCGACGAAGAAGGGCAGGGTTTCTATTTCCCCAGCCTTCCCTAAGGTCTTCTGGAGATATTACAACACGGGGTGGAGGATTGCGAGTGAGGCCAGGTTTAGGCTATTGAAAGGTAACGTGGTGGAGTTCTACGTCGTTTTCAAGAGGGATGAGCCTAAACCTTATGAGCCTAAAGCGTTCATTCCCGTCGACCTTAACGAGGATTCGATCTCTGTATTAGTTGATGGAAAACCGACGCTTTTAGAGACTAACACTAGGAAAATCACTCTGGGCTATGAGTACAGGAGGAAGGCGATAACTGCTGGCAAGTCAACTAAGGTTAGGGAAGTGAGGAGGAAGTTCATGAGGCTGAGGGAGAGGGATAAGAAAGCGGACATCAGGAGGAAATTAGCTAAACTAATCGTCAAAGAGGCTTATGAAAGCAGAAGTGCAATCATCTTGGAGGACTTGCCGAGGAGGGCACCAGAGCATATGGTTAAGGATATTAAGGATAAACAGCTCAGGTTGAGGATTTACAGATCCGCGTTTTCCTCCATGAAGAACGCTATTATTGAGAAGGCTAGAGAGTTCGGCGTACCAATACTCTTAGTCAACCCATCTTATACTTCTTCAACTTGTCCAGTTCATGGGGCGAAGGTCGTTTACCGACCCGATGGGGGCGATGCCCCAAGGGTCGGCGTTTGCGAGAAGGGGAAGGAAAGGTGGCACAGGGACGTGATTGCACTGTACAACTTAGCGAAAAGGGCTGGAGATGTGAGCCCCGTGCCGTTGGGCTCGAAGGAGTCCCATGACCCGCCTACCGTTAAGTTCGGTAGGTGGTTGAGGGCTAAGTCCCTACACTCGATCATGAATGAACGTAAAATGATTGAAATGAGAGTGTAGGGACAAACGGTCGTAGATCCAGGGCCACTCTTCACCCATCCGCCATGGGTTCGCCACTCATCCCCTCAAGTTACTCTATGGGCTCTAAGCTCAGTTAAATAAAAGGATGGGGAAAAAGCTTGGGGTTACTTCATTGCGGCCATCAGCTTGTTCCTCACGCTCTCGTCTAAGCTCGCGATGGCCTCTTGGGCAATCCTGTTTAACCTGTCCGCCTTCTCCTTGGGGAGCCTGGACAACGCCTTCGACCTGATCTGAAGAACTGTTTTGATCGTAGGGATGTCATAGGAGCTCAGTACCCTCAGCATGCTGTCGCACCAGCCCCTGTACTCGTCGTCGGTAGCCTTCGTGGCCAGCGCGTCCGCTATCTGGTAGATCACGTTCTCGGCTTCCTCCGGTTTCATCCTCAGGAGCATTGGGAGAATCTGCATGAGGGTTTGGTTCCTCTGGGTGTAGGGCATCCTGGCGATCTGAACCGGGTCCGGGAGGCCAGACATAGCTATCAACGAATTTTCTCTTATACAGGTTAAAAGGCCTGTTTATTTTCGATTTGACAATTCAATTATAAATTTTTCTAATTCATGAAATTAAATTAGCTTTCCTTACGACCTGATCGTTCGTATCAGGAAAGGCCGCGTTTTATGAGATTCGGGATTTACAACCTTTTATTCGTCTGTACGCGAATAAGAGCTATGAATAAGGTTCTAGTCGCGATCGGAGTAGCCCTCATATTGGTTGCTGTAGCCTACTTCGCTTACGGTTACCTATCCTCCGGCCAGGTGAACGTCTACATCCAGGACCCTGGGGGCAATCAGGCGGCGTCGAACTCCTCCTACGTGAGGATATACCTGACTGTAACCTCGATCATGCTCCACAAGGAGAACGCCACGGGGAACCCGTGGGTGACCATATCGAATGGCACCGAAACGGTTCTCCTCTCCGGGAGCCCCACCTTCCTGGCCTCAGCCAAGATACCCCCAGGGACCTACAACGAGGTGAGGCTAGTGGTGAGCTCCGCTGAGGTAGAGATAGGCGGAGTGAACGTATCCGCCACTCTGCCCAGTGCCGTGCTCAAGATCCCCATCGTCGGTTCCCTTAAGCTGAGCGGCGGTTCCAACGTTAACCTGATCATAGAGCTTCCGGGCGTGCACTACGCCAACGGGATGATAATAATCAACCCCGCCACGGAGGCTTACGTGCAGGGCTGAAAAACTCCTCAGTTACTTAGCGGTGTCACGGTCACTGCTGTGGACTTGTATAGCGGAATCCTCGTTTCGGGATCCAGAACGTCACAAACGACGTAATTGACCGAGTCCAGAGAGTTGGGCATGAAGGCGATTCCCTTCTTCAGGCCCTCCATTTTTCTGGCCTTGACCCTAGCCTCTCCGCACCGGCTCCTCACCAGGACCTCCTGGCCCTCCCTTATCCCGAGCTCCCTCATGTCCTCAGGGTTAAGGTAGATCGCCTCCTCTATTTCCCCCATATATCTCGAGAGGGAGTCCGTGTTGTAGTGCGTCACTACCCTTCCTGTAATGAGTACCAGACCATTGCCCCTCCTATCTATTTCCCTGTACTCGACGGGAACGAAGTGCGCTAAACCGTCCTTCGTCAGGAACTTCTCCGAGTACAACACGAGCTCACCGTTGGGATACCTGCTGTTCTTGGAGTGATCCATCACGTCCGCTAAACTGAGCTTGGAGTAAAGCGGTACTACCTCCTTCATCTCCTCGAAGACCTCCTTAGGATCCCTACTAGTCCTCAATCCGAGCCTCTCGCCCAAGTCCGCGAGGACGAAGAGGGTTTGCCTCGCCTCCCCGGGGGGATCGACGGCCTTGAACCTCCACTTCACCAACCTATCCAAAGACGTCACCGAACCCTCGCTCTCCGCCCACATCGCTACGGGGAGCACGTAGTGGGCCAGCTCGGCGGTCTCCGTCATGTAGGCGTCTAAAACCACCAACAGGTCGAGCTCCCTAAGCCTCCGGATCACCTTCGCCTTGTTGGGCATGCTGTGGGCCACGTTGAAGTTCACGAGTATCATCGCCCTGACGCTGTTGTCATTGAGCAAGGCGTCGGTTACGGTTAGGCCCCTCTCCAAAGGCACCGGAAAGCCCCAAATCCTGGAGAGCCTCTCCGCGTTCTCAGGAGTTAAAGGCCCGTTGGGTAGCTGCCAGGGCTTGAGAAGGTCTCCCGAGCCCTGGACGTTCGACTGGCCCCTGTAAACTATAGGCCCAGCGCCACTGAAGCCCACGTTCCCGGTGAGGAGCATTAGGTTCAAGTAGGCCCTGACCGCGTCGACTCCCCCTCCCTCGCTTAAGCCTAGACCCCAAGAGAAGATCACGCCCTTCTGGGATATCAGCTCGGCGAACTCGATTATCTTACCCTTCGGCACGCCCGTTACCTTCTCGGCTTCCTCGATGGTATACTTGGAGACCACTCTAACGTAATCCTCGAAGCCCTTCGTCCTCTTCATAACGAACTCCTTATCGTAGAGGTCGTTCTGTATCAGGTAGTTCGCCACGGTGTTGTAGAGGTAAACGTCAGTCCCCTGGTTCACCTGGAGGAAGAGGGTGGCGTATCTCGCTGTCTTCGTGAAGACTGGGTCTATGACCACTACCTTGGCTCCCCTCTCCTTCGCCTTTAGGAGGTAGTCCACCAGGACCGGGTGGCTCTCCGTTAACTGCTCCCCAGCTATCACGATCACCTTAGCGTTGACCATTTCCTCAACCGAGGTTCCCGAGGCCCCTACACCTACCGTCTCCCTGAGCGCGGTGGCTGAAGGCTCGTGGCAGACCCTGGCACAGGAGTCCACGTTGTTGCTCCCCAAGAACCTGACCAGTTTGGACATCAGGTAAACCTCTTCCAGGGTGTTCTGACAGCCCCCGTAGATCGCTATGGCTTTACCGCCGTATCTCTCCCGGATCTCCTTGATCTTGTCGGCTATTTCGTTCAGAGCTTCGTCCCATGAGACTTCGACGAAAGAGCCTCCGACCCTCTTCAAGGGCTTAGTTAGCCTGCTTGGTAAGTAGAGCGACTTGTGGGCTGAAGCTCCTTTGCCGCAGACTTTGCCCTTGCTTAAAACGTGGTTCCTGTTGGGGATAACCCTAACGACCTTGCCGCCCTCCACGTCGAGGAGTAAGCCACAACCGACCCCACAGTAGGGGCAAATGGACGGAACGAGGGGCATAAGCTCACTTCACCTATATTATTGGTTGTGCTCTTAAAGTAATAATTCATAACTTTAAGCTTTCAATTACTAAGTAATGAATTTCATATACCAGGTTGTTCTTGTTAATGGACCGCCGAACCTCAAACTCGTAAACGGCTGATCGGTTGTTAATCACACCTATTACTAGAACTCCCTTCAAGTTGTCGGCACTCCAGTGAAGGTATACCCGATCCTGAACCAGTACCCGTTAGCCTGATACAACACCCAAACGACTAATATGTCGTTGCTATTAGTTCCATTGACCACCACAGTTACTGGCGTGTTAACAGGCACGGTGTAAGCCGTTAAGCTACCGGCCATCTGCTGCCCGTTGAGGTCGTATAACTGATTTATCGTGAGCGTTTTAGCCTGAACACCGTTGGGCAGGTAAACCCGGAACTTAGGGGTAGAGGTGGGGCCGATTATCCCGACTGAGGGCTCGAGGTACTGCGGGGCAGGGAAGACGAATATCGAGACGTTGCCCGAGAGCGAGGGGTTGTAGAACTCTATCACCGCGCTCCCCACCCCACTACTATTGACTAGGAGAGGACCCACGGAGATCGAGGAAGAGGAAGCGATTGTTGAAGCCACCTGTTGACCTATAGCGAAGGTCTCCTGGGGGATCAGTACGCTCGTCACGAAGGCGAATACTACGAGGCCGATTATTAGTGCCGCTATCACAAGTAGGAAGTCGTCTACGGCAAGCGAACCCACGGTTCGTCTATATATAGCTTGTGTCGAACGTAAAAATAATTTTTCCTTATGCTGGCTTCAAGTCGACAGATGTGGAGATCTCAGTTGTTGCCATTGTGCTTATCAGCGTCACGGTAGCACTAGCCTGCCTAACCCGTTTTCCCCTTCACAGTTACTTGAAGGCGGCTAGGGCGTAAAGGCTTCCTTAAATAAGCTCCCTTATCCGAGGGCACAACTCGAGGTCTTTATAGTAGTGAACTTCTCTTCCCACTAACCTGAAGCTCCTTATTTCCACCTCTACGCCCTCCTTTAGGGCCCTCAGGAAGGCCTCGGAGAACCTCCTGTCCGTCTCGAAGTTCGGTGAGAAACAGTAAGCGTCGGGCCTCATGACGAGGATAAGCACCTTCGCCCGGTAACCCCTCATAACTAAACTCGTTAATTCTTCGACGTGTTTCCTTCCCCTCTCCGTCGGTGCGTCCGGGAACAGCGCAACGCCCTCTTTAACTAAGGTGCATCCCTTCACCTCAACGAAGGTGTCACCGTACCTGAAGTCTATCCTGCTGTTCCCGACCTTCACCTCGGCCTCCACGTCCTCCGGCAGGAACTTCCTCGCTATTGAAGCGTGTATACTCGAGTCCGTTATGGCCCAGTCGGAGCCCGTCCAAGCGGCTGTGAACTGGCAGTCAGTCCTCCTTTTACCTTCAGCCTTCCTGACCAGGATCCTGTTACCTGGGAATATGAGTTCGGGGAGCCTCCCGGGGTCGTGGAGGTGGCATCTCCTCCCGGACTCGGTAATTACTAGGAACCTGTTGGGCCTCTCCCTAACCCTCTCCTCCCAGAGCTCGGGGAACTCGTAGACCTTCAAGGCGCTTATCCCCTAAAAGCTACTCTATCACCCTGACCGCGGCGTTCCTCAGCTTCATGGCCTGTTCTACGGCCTGAACCGCCTCCTCCCGGCCCTTGGCCTCGAAGTAGGGGATCTTGGCCGAGCTGAAGAGCCCGCTGAGGTCTAACCTCTCGAGCTTAGCGGTTTGGGGCTCGTAACCGTAGAACCTCTCGAACTCCCTGGCGACGCTCCCCCACTTGGCGTCGTCGAAGATTATCAACAGGTTCTCGCTCTTCCTAGCGACGTAAATCACCGACTCCGGGGAGGACAGGTAGAAGGACCCGTCCCCCGTAACGGCTGCCGCCTTCCTGCCTGTAGAGAGGTAGTAGCCTATTGAGGCTCCCCAGGCCCAGCCCAGGTGATCCGCCCCCAGGTCGCCGAAGTAGGTCCCGAACTCACCCTTCGTCACGCACCTCCTGTCCAGCTGATACTCGTTGAACACGGTTAACCCCGAGGAGCTCAGGACCTTAGCTACCTCGCACCTTACGCTCCTGTTGCTCTCCCTGAACCTCTCCAGCTCCTCCCTCTTCGCTTCGGCCCAGGCCTTATCTTGTTCCTTGAGCTTCAGCCTCGCCAGGAACTCCTCGGGGACGGACTGCACGCAGAGGTCGCAGTCGAAGTCGTGGTTCTCTATTAGGAAGTAGAGCGGGTCCGGGTCGACCCAGACCTTCACTCCCTCCCTTCCTTCTCCCACCCAAGGGGCCTCATGCTCGACTATCACGTAACCCTCCGCGTCCTTCACGGTCAAGGCGGAGAGCCTGCCGTCGCCCGGGTAGTTAACCCTCTCCCCCACGGGGTTCTCCACGGGGGTGCCGAAGGTTTCGGCGAAAGCCCTTAACGCCTCGTATGCCTCCCTCCTCCTCCCCGCTCTGTAGGTTATTACAGCCACCCTGGAGAGCCTCGAGAGGATCTCCTTAGCCCTATCAATCGCCTTACTCGAGGCCCCCGGGTAGTAGGGTGACTTCCTGGAGTCGTCCTCTATCCGCATAGTCAAGAGGTCCCTCCTGAAGGTCACGATTACAGGGCCCTGAGGCTCACTCAGGGCGATAGCTAACGCCCTCTCGAGTTTGGCGAGGGGCTTGTCGTCGTCCAACCTCACAGTCCTCTTGGCGGGGACCTCGGGGATCCTAACGTCCGCAGCGTAGTGGACCCTCAAGGTCCTCGAGAAGTCGCCCGACGTCCTCGGCTGTTCCCCGGCCAAGACCAGAAGGGGGATCCTGGAAGTCAAAGCGTTGAGCAGGATTCCGGAAGCGTTCAGGAGCCCCGGGACGTTGTGGACTAAAACTACCCCTAACTTTCCACCTAAGGACTCCCCCACGGCCATGGAAGCCGCGACCAACTCGTGGGGGACAATGACCAGGGAGACCCCCTGTGAGGTCTCGAACTCCTTCATCAGCGTGACGTGATCCGTGCCCAACACCGCGTAGACCCTCTCAACTCCCCACCTCCTGAGCTTCTCCAGCATCGCTTTGCCGAGCGATTGGGCCATTACTGCCTCAAAGTTAGGCTAGTGCTTTAAAAGTGGGGCGTGGGGAAAGTTTAAAAAGTATAAGCTAATTTAAACCCGATGTCCAAAGTCCTAGAAAGGGAGGACAGACAGGCGAAGTTCCTGGGCGAGCTCCAGGCCTTGGTTAAAGAGATAGAGAACTCGACCGAAGACCTGAAGGTAGTCGCCTTCATGGAGTACACCGCGCCTCCGGAAACGGTCAAGCCGAAGGTCATCAAGTTCTCGAAAGTACTGGAGCTCCTGAGGAAGTTGGCTGAGAGGAACGACGTTCAGGAAGGGGTATCGAAGGTCATGTTCTACTCCCCTACCACGGGGAGGAGCAGGGGACTTACGCCCTCGATGATGGCGGGCTTCCAGTACATAAAGCCCGGAGTTGCCACCAAGCCCCACTCGCACAACATGGCCTCCATTTACTTGGTGGTCAAGGGTAAGGGCTACTCGATAATTGACGGCAAGAGGTACGACTGGGAGCAGGGTGACGTCTTCGTTGTACCCGCGAACGCCGTTCACAGCCACGTGAACACGGGCGAGGAGGAGGCCATACTCTTCGACGTCACCGACTCTGGGCTATTGGAGAACCTGGGCGTACTCGAGTTCAAGGAGGATTGAAACTAGAGGATGGGCCTCCTCGACATCCCCTCGTGACTCATTCCCTCGTTTTTGAACCTCTCCTCCAGAAAGACGTTGCCCCTCTCGTGATAACCCCTCTCTTCCCAGAACCCGTCCACGTAATCCTTCCTGAACTCTATTTCGGTCAACCACTTCGCGCTCTTCCAGGCGTATAGGTGGGGAATAATGGGCCTGGCCGGAAACCCTTCCTTCAGCTCGAGCCTTCTTCCGTTTATCCTCAGGGCGATTACGGAGTCCTCGTGTAGGGCGTCCTCAATGGGGACTACTGAACCGTATCCGTCCAGTGACTTGAAGAGAACCCACTTAGCTTCCTTACTGACTCCCGCCAGCTCAGCCAGCCTCCTTATTTTTACCCCCTCCCACTCCACGTCCTTAACGCTCCACCCAGTGACGCAGTGGAAGCCCCTAACGTAACGCGTGTCTATCATCCTCTCCAGCTCCTCGTAAGTGAACTCCGAAGGTCTCTCGACGAGACCGGACACTCTCAGCCTCCAGGAGCTAATGTCGACCCTCGGGACGCCCAAGGCCGCGTAATAGATGAACTTCTTCACGTAGTGCTGGTTGGGGGGATCCACAGGAGTTCGCGGGAAACCCCTCTAATAAGCGGGAGTTTAATCTTCTAAAAATTAAAGGAAAAGACACAGGAAGGGATTAAATCCGGCTCGTCTTGCCTAAGTAGTCTTCATGAAAGCGACTCTCTTCAGCTTCCTACCCAACGTCTTCCCCATCCGAATCAAGGAGAACGGCAAGGCTGAGGCCGACTACGAGCTGAAGTGGAGGAACTTCATCGTCACAGGCCTAGGCTCTGAGGAGGTAGAGCTCAGGGCGAGGCTCCCGGCGACCGTTGAGGCTGAAGCTTTGGCTAGACAGGGGTACGAGGTGAGGAAGGTGCTTTTGGTTCCGATCACGTTATCGGTCTACCTTAGCGATCCCCCTGATGACGTTAACCACCTCAGGAGGGACGTGATCTCCCTGATCAAGGTACACCTGGAGGAGAAATTCGACGAGGTTTACGTGCTCCCTGCCTCGGGACACTTCAGACTGACCGTGAGCGGACTCCCTCTTGTAATTGCGGCACCGTTGGGCGACCTAAGGTTCGAGGCCTTCTACGCCCTGAGATCCGAGCTTCTTTCATCGAAGCCCGACCTAGCAGTTTTTGACGTGACCTTCCTGAGCGGGCAGGTCTCAACCACTCTTTTGGAGGCCTTTGACTTCGCGCTCGCGGACTACTCCTTCTTGGCGGAGAGGGAGGTACGCTCTTACACTTTCTCCGCCGAGAGCTTTGACGAGTTCTCAGCAGCCGTGAGGGTCCAAAGAGCCTCGACCATCACCGTGAGCCCTCAATACGTGAGGATCAAGCTGGAAAAGGTCGAGAACATCGGTAGGATAAGGGACAAACCTATAGAGACTAAGGGGAGGAGCTTCTTCGGCGAGCTCGCGGCATCGCTCGACGCTTGCTCCCCGCTCTACTTCCTCCAAAGGCTCAGCGAGGAGGACCTCTCTGGGCTCTACAGTCCGGAGGAGTTTGAGGCTATGGTCTGGGACCAAGCCAGGGTGGAGAAGAGGGCCGAGTACAGGGTAGAGTTCGAGACCTCCCTAACCAGGGAGGCCGTTAAGTACGTCCTCTGGAGGGACGTGGTGAAGAAGCTGAGGGACTCTATCGGGAATCCGCCGTTCACCCTGGACAAGATCGAGGGTCTCAACGCCTTCTTCCCTAAGGCGTGCTTGGACCACTTCGCGAACTCGATCAAGCGACCCCTCAAGCTCCTGGAGGGGTGGAGCACTGAAAGGGACGAGTTCAGCCTAGCCGAGCTGGACGACTTACTCTATTCCCCCCTGGCGGATCACATAGGCTCTTTGAAAGAAGGGAAGTTAATAGTCCCGGAGAGGAAGAGGAGGTGTCACGATCAGGAGTGGAGACCCTTCGGCCTAATAGAGGAAGCAATCACGGTGACTAAAGATGGCAAAGTAGCGTATTTCGACGAGTGCTGGAAGGGGATTATCAAGGCCTTCAGGGAGGTAGCGGGCCTCTAGGAGGAACGCCTTCACTTTATCTAACCTCCTTTCATCCTCGAGCCCCTTGAAGGCTCGCCTTCCATGTTCGGGAGTTTTATAGAGG
The DNA here is from genome assembly GCA_000389735.1 of Sulfolobales archaeon Acd1. Lineage (GTDB taxonomy): Archaea > Thermoproteota > Thermoprotei_A > Sulfolobales > Sulfolobaceae > Acd1. Next base: position 397,343 of record APJY01000001.1, read on the forward strand.
AAAGCCTGAGGGCGGTTCGTTTTTTAAATCACAGTGCTCAAAGAACCGAAAGTAGCGATGAACCTGGGCTTCTTAAGGGCGCTCCTGAGGAGGAAGGCAACCGACGAAAGGGTAGCCGAGGCCTTCAGGAACGAGATCGCCAGAAAGAGCTGAGCCCTTAGGGAGCGAAGGGCGAATGGGAGGGGCTCTAGTCTCATACTTGCTGCTCGTGAAGTGTAGGGAACCGGTTAGGGTGAGGGTAAGGTCAAAGGAGTTCGAGGTCCTCCAGGGCGAGTTGGTCTACGTCGGCTCGTGCAGGGTTAATTGCGACAAGAGGGTTTCCAGGCACTTCTCGAAGGACAAAAGGAGCTTCTGGCACATTGACTACCTGTTGAATCATTGCGAGGCCATCTCCGCCCTCCTTACCCCTCTCGAGGAAGCGGAACTGGCCAAGGCCTTTGAGGGCTGTAAATACGTGGCTGGTTTCGGTAGCAGCGACGATCCGCTAAACCCCTCACACCTGTTCGTCTGCGACTTTAAGGAAGCCGTAATCAGGGCGCTGAGGGTTACACACAATTACAAGTCGAGGGGATGAACTCGTTAAGCCAGCTGGAAGGCCTTCAGGAAGTTGCTCGCCACCGTTTTCCTTAGCTCCTCTACGTCCATTCCCTTAACGTTAGCCAGGTACTCTAGGGTCTCGGGGATCATGTCAGGTTTGAGGAAGACGCCCCTGTACTCGTAGCCCCCGTCGCTCTCCGTGAGCAGGATCGAGGGGTCAGCCCTACTCACTGCAAGGCCGTGCTTCCTCTGAACCTTAACGAAGGGGTTCACGGAGATGAAGTAGCCTGCTCCCTCTATGTCCTTAAGCAACTCAGGTGGACCGCTGTACCAGTGGAAGATCGCCCTCCTAACGTTCAGCTTCACTATCAGGTCGAGGGCTTCCCTCCAGGCGTCCAGGGCGTGGACGTTAAAGGTCTTGTCCGGATAGGCCTCAGCGAAAGCCCTGAGCACCTCCGCCTGCCTCTCCTTACTTGCCTTGGAGAACCTGAAGTCCAGGCCTATCTCGCCTATGAAGTCGGCCTCTTTCGCGAGCTCTAAGACCCTGGCGTAATCCTCCTCGTGAACCTCCCAGGGGTGGACTGCGACGCCGACGAGAACCCTCTCCGACTTGAGGCTGAGGTTCCTGCGTGCGGAAGCGTAATCCGTGGAGACGCAGGCTATGACGAAGCCCTGGTAGTTCAGGTTGGGCAGACCGTCACAGTGACAGTGAGCGTCGAAGTACCTCACGCCCTCTAGGGAGAGCCTCCTGGAGGTCATGGACGACATGATCCGACGTGGCTTAATTTTAGTTTACGAGGATAAATTCGAAGGCCTTAACGAGGAAAGGGAAAGGCGATTTAAGCGCTCAGCTCGGCTCCCTGAGCTTTCGTCTGACCCTTCGCCTCGCTCCCAAGTCCTAGGGCGTTCAAGAGCTTAGCTAGAACCACCTCAGAATCACCTTTAGAGACCCTTATCAGCTCGTGGGTCTCCAGGTAAACCGTGATCGCTCCCTCAACCTTCAGGGGGTAATTGGTTATGAGGAACCTCCCCTTCACGGGCCTCTTCGCCTTCTCGTGTTCGATTTCGAGGATCTTGGCCAGGGCCTCGACGTCGGGATCCAGTGACGGGAGTCCCGCGAATATTCTGACGTCCCCCACGTACGCCCCTTCCTCGGTCAGGAAGAACAGGTCTACTATCACGCTCTTGCCGTCGCTCGTCTCCGCCCTCTTCCCCCTCTGGTGGACGTAAGTTACGCCCTCAACCTTGGCCAGCCCGCTCCTCAGCGTAGACTCGACGGTCTTTATCAGGTTGTCCACGTCCTTGAATATGTTGTTCTCTATCAGCCTCCTCTTAATGCACTCGTTGTCGCCGCATTCCTTCTTCGCGTTCTCCAGCTCCATCCTCGCGTAGTTCAGGAGCTGATGCACCGTCACGATCTCCTTCCCCTTCCAGAGTGGTATTACCAAATCCGTCAGCTCGGCCGAGAAGTCGGGGCAGTAGGAATCGAGTATTTCCCTTATGTCCTCTTCCGTGAGTATGTAATCGAGGGAGACCCTGGACTCCTCTATCCTTCTCCTGATCGCTAAGTCAGTGACCTTGCTGTAAGCCTCGGTCGGCATCGAGAACACTAATGGGACGCCAACGCCGCTGTTAACGAACCTCAGTATCTCCTGCGAGTGCGTCTCCCTGACCTCGTCCACGAGGAGAACGGGCTTCCCGAAGACCGCGGAGTAGTCCTTCAGGGCCCTCAGCATCCCGTCGAAGTCCCTGGTGTACTTGTTACAGTAAAGCCTCAGCCTGGGGTCGTCGTACTTGTCGCAAACCCTCAGCAGGTGATCCTCGAACTTCCTGCCCAAGAGCCTGCTGAGGAGGCCGTAGCCGAACTTACGCCTCTCAGGTAGCAACATTTCGAGGATCTCCTTACTCCTCGCCTTCGGGTCGAACTTGTCCCAGAACTCGTCCGCCAGCCTCTCCTTGTTTGCCATGTCCATGAAGACGTGGTTCTGAACCAGGGACGCCAAAACCCGAAGCAGGGTGGTCTTGCCCGTACCGGGTTGCCCAACTATGGCCGCGACCTCCCCCTTGTTGATGGCTTCAGTCAGCTCCTGCAGCGCCTTCCTGTAGGAGGGCCCAGCGAACTTCGGGGACCCTGTCCAATTGGATACCGAGACACGCGGGAACTCGCAGGGCATCACTTCCTCACCTTCACTATCCCGTAGATCGCCCCCTTCCTGACGAAGCCCTCCTCTCCGCCCGCTATGAGGTAGTAGGCCTCCTCTATGTGACTCCTCAACGCCCTGTAGAACACCTCCTGGCTCAGGCCCAATTCGAGCCTTATCGTCTTCAATTGGGCGTAACCTGCGTTGTCGGCGACTTTCGCGTAGACCTCGTCGAAATGCCTCGCCAACTCCTTCGGGTCTGGGAAGTAGAACCTGAAGACCTCGCTGAACCTCCTTATCTCCTCCGAGACCTCCTTGTTCCCGTAGGCTGGAGCGTAATACTTCCTACCTTTCTTCTCCAATACCCCGAGGCCCCTTAGAGCTTCTAGCACCCTCCTCGCCTGTTCCTCCTCAACTCCGGCGAGCTCCGCTACTTCAGTTGCCGTGAAGCTGTTGGCCTTGATGGGAACGTCAGCGGTCACCGACATTGTAAAGATAACCTTACGACCTGAACCGCTTATAAGGGAAGGGGCCGAGAGGCTAAACAAGGTAAAACATTTAAGTATGTAAAACATGTTTTACATGATGTCCAGCAATCAAAACGACGGAGGGGAAGAGGAGAAGAAGACAGTAACGATAAGGGGGATAGACAAGAAGCTTTACGAGATGGCGACGGAGACCGCCAGGAAGACCGGGAAGACCGTGGGGGAGGTCGTGAACGAGTCCCTGAGGCTGTTCTTGGCTGCCACAGGGAAGATAACGGAGCTGGCCGACGAGGCTGCCGCGAGGATGGCGGGGCTCAAGGAGAGCTTCGAGTCTGGCCTCAAGGAGTCCAAGGGAGAAGTCCAGGTAATCTCCAACGTGGACGAGCTCACCATAAGTAGGGCCGAACTGGAGTCCCTGGGGAAGAGAGTCTCCTTCCAGAACATAAAGAGGCTAGTGCTGGAGGACTTAACCGAGGACGACGTTGAGAAGCATATTCAATCCATCATCAACGTCGACGAACTGGTGTTGCCCAAGGGGGTCAACAAGCTCAAGGTCTTAGCTAAATGCAAGCTGGTGAGGAAGATAACCACCCTGGGCTAACAGCTCTCCACCTTATCCCTTCTTTTTTCAGCTCTCAGATCTCGGAAAGCAAACATTAAAAGGAGTGCCTCATTGAGTTATCTCGCCGGGGTAGCTCAGTCGGCAGAGCGTCCGGCTGTTAACCGGATGGTCGGAGGTTCGAGTCCTCCCCCCGGCGCCATTTCGAGGTCACAGAAGGTTCTCGTGAACCCTCGCCCTTACCTTCACTTTACCTCCCTCCCTCCAAGCCTCGTACTCCACCACGACCCTACCGCACTCCTTTCTAACGCTCGCCCTGTTTTCTCCGAAGAGCCTCATCTCCCGCGTTTTACAATCCGCCAGGTCCCTCGTGAGGGTGGAGTCCGCCTCCTCCAGGCTATCCGCGTAGAACTCCAGCTCAAGGGCCCCCGCTGTCAGTCGGACGGTGGCGGATCGGACGGTCGAGAAATAGGCGAAATAAACGGACAGAGAGGTGCCCAGGGCTGAGATAAACAAGAGCAAAGGGTAGTGCCCGATCAACGGTATCCTTAGGACGAACGTGTCCACCGCTATGTAAACCGCGGAGGCTGAGAGCGAGCCGAAGAGGGACGTGAATACCGAACCCCTCACGGTTCTCTCCAAGGTCGATGAGTAGAGACCCGTTATAACCCCGTTAAGGACGGGGATCCACCAGACCGCCAGGGCCACAGAGAGGGCCTTAAGCGCCTTCCTCAACCTTCGGCGTGTGCCGTTTTGACCTAATAACATATAGTGTTCCTCGAGCGGAGGCGCGTCGCTCCCTTATTCAACCTTGGGAAGCGGATAGCCGTAATACTCGTGGATTAGCCTGTCCATGCTCGCGAACTCCCTGAAGGTCTGAAGCGCGTTCCAGGCGATCTCCCAGTACTCCCCGCTGTTGAACGAGTCCAGGGCCTCCCTGAGCTTATCCTTCAGATGAACGTACTCGTGGTCCACGTGCGTCGGGTCAACGAGCTCGAACCTGTTCTCCCCGAAGAGCCAACCGTTGTAGCCGTCCCTGATCACCTCAGGGACAGCTCCGTCCATCGAGGCCACCGAGGGAACCCCGTTGATTCCCGCCTTCATGAAGCTCGTACCTGAGGCCTCCCAGCCCGAGAAGGGAATGAATAGCCAAACGTGCGAGGCCCAGATGACCTTCCTCTCGGTTTCAACCGTCGGATTGAGCACAAAACTAGCTTTCCCCTCGTCCGAGAGCCTCTTGAACTCCTTCAACAAATTCACGCCGAAGCCCTCAGTGGGGTGCGGCCTTCCCCCGAGCACGAACTCCGCGTCGCCCCTGAACTCCTCCGCCAGCTTAGCGGCGAAGTCGGGCCTCTTGTAGCGCGTGACCCGCCTGACCCAACTCACCACGGGCCCTTTGGGTTGCCTTCCGAACAGAGCCCTGAAGCTGGACTCGCTTATCTCCTTCCTGGCCTGTACGAACTCCCCCCTCGTCTTAACGTCCTTGAGCTTCTCGTGTTGCCATCTAGGAATCTCGACCGCGTTGGTTACGGCCCTTATTTTGTGCGAGTGATGTGGGAAGCTGGTGAGCACGAAGTTGAGCATCTTCTTGCTGACCACTACTCCCTCCTGAGAGGCCGAGAGCGCGAGCTCCGTCATCACGACCGGGTCGAAGGGGAACTGGTAGCCGAACTCCTCCTCGAAGAACCTCAGGGGGAAGGAGGGGTGTCCCCAGGGAGCCGGGGTGTGAATAACGATCCTGTACCTCGGGAAATTCCTTAATAGAACCATGAATGCCGGGTAGGACTCCTGTAGGTCTATCCACTCGACCCTGTCCCAACCCACGAAGTCCTCAATGTACTTCAGGGCCGCCTTGGCCAGGATGAGGTACTTGTAGAACTTATCTTCCTCTGAGTATTCGATGTAAAGCCTTTCCGTGGCCTTGACCGCCCACTCCGGGGAGACGGTCTTCACGAACACCGTCCTCGCCTTACCTAACTTGTACTCGAGGAAGTTCACCTCCACCTTTCCCTTCTTCGTCTCTATCAGGGCGGAGCCCACGTCCTGGAGCTTTCTCTCTAATTCGCTCGTGTCCTCCTCCAGGGGGAGTAGGTTGCCGTCCTTAAACTCGTACCTGACGTATCCCTTAGGGTAGAAGGGGGTGATCACGGTATATTCGAGGCCGAGCCTGGCCGCGGCGTAGAACTTGTCTCCCTCCAGGACTCCTAGGCCGCCGGCGAAGGGGGTGCCGAACTCTAAGGCGAGCTCCGCCGTTACGCTGATTATCACGTCCGTACTTAGGAGAGTCTAACTTTAATTTCTACCCAGACGAGTGTTAATCTGAACCCGAGGGGTAGGCATCGCTACCCCCGTACATCACGACGCTTACAGCAACGGAGGTATTACGGGAGGAAGAGAGTTGGCGAAGGTGCTCTTTCGGAAGGAAAGGGACAGGGCAGTGATATACACGAGGCTATATCAAGCGGCGTTCAAGGGAAACGGAGTGAAGGGTAGGATAGAGGACTCAGGGCTGAAGGTCCTCTTCGTGGGGAAGGTCGATAAGCTCCCGGAGACCCCTGAGGAGGCCCACAACGCGATAGCGTCGCTCTTCAACGAGCGCCCCACCAGGGTTAAGCTCGGCGCCGTAGTCCTGGCGGAGAACTCGAAGGTTAAGGTGAAGGCGTGGGGAATAAGAATAAACGACGTCAACAGCCTCTTCGACAGGCTCTCGACCCTGAAGTTCGTCCCTGTGGACATCAAGGACCTCTCAGACGTCTACGGCATGAGGATAGGGGAGATCAAGAAGGCCGTGAAGTCGGTCGAGCAGTACGACCTGGGCTCGCTTGCGACTAAGGACAGGGCAAGGAGGTATAAGGTCGAGGTCAAGAGGGCCAAGGTGGGGGACTTCGTAGTTAGACTAGTCCTCAAGGGGAGGCTCCCTAGACTAGTTCTGAGCGTGGGAGGGGTGAAGCTCTACGAGGGTCAAGTAAGCGCTCAAGCGGTAGACCAGTACTTCAAGATGGGCGGAAAGGAGCTAGTTGAGGAGGCCCTTTACCACCTCGAGGGGTTAGTGAACCTGCTCGGCAAGGCCGGAAACGCGATGCTGATCCCTGGCGTGGTAGAGGCCAAGGTCAAGGACGGGAAGGTGATGATAAGGACGGCCAGCGAGATGGCGGTCCTCCCGTGGGGAGGTTACGGCTCGCTTGTGGAGTTCGTCGCGAGTCTGAGGAAGCTCATCAGCGGGGGACCGTAAGTTAATTAAGATCAGCTTTCCGATGAGTCCCTCTAAGGCCCTCCTCGCTACAACCCTCGTCCTGTAATTCCGCGACTGCCTTTCTCAGACTCGTAAAGTCGCCAAGTACGGTACGTTTTCCTCCCACATGCGTCCATCAGTCCTCGCTCAAGGCGTAACGCTTCCTGAACTCATTGAAGCAAAAGTCATAAACAAATGCCGAATTACGTCACAGAGCGAGACCGGGTCGCTCCTTATAGTCTTTATACCCTTCGAGGGCCCTTTCCGTCGCGCTTAAAATCGGTGGGCCTTGAGTGTTAGGCGGTGAATCAGGAGAGCCTGGTGAAGCTCGTAGCGCTTACGGCCGGAGTGCTCGTCTTCATAGCACTAGGCTACCCTTACTTGAACGCCTCGTTCGTCCGGCACTCGATCGACCAGCCGATGAGAGAGATATCAGAGCTTCAGAACCTACAATACACGGCCTCCGTTATTCCCAGCAACATGTCGATAGTGATGCATGTCTATAACCCTACCGACTTCCCGATAGTGGTGTTGAACGTCACCGCTCCGGGGGCGAAGTCGCTCGAGCCCGTAACGATAATGCCGGAGAGCAACGGAACGGTAGTGGCGAAGATCTACGATTATCAGGAGCTATACAATGCGTACGTGAACAATCACTTCTACATGAGCGTGACTTTGAGGTTCCTTAACACGACCTTGGTTGTGAGGGGAGGCTGATGGTCTGGAGAACGTTGCTCTCAGTCTACTACTTGGCCGGTATCTTCGTGACCTTAATTCCCCTGTATTGGTGGCAGGTCGACGTAGGAGGAATCCTAGTCGTGGAGGACTCCCCGTTCCAGATATCGTTGCAGTTCCTGGGGGCACAGCTGGAGATAACGAACTTGGTGAACGCGGCCCTCACAGCCTTCAGGGTATACCTCCTGATAATCCTTGCTTACGGCCTTTACTCCACCATAAGGGGCAGGAGGTTCCTCAACTCCACCCTCTTCGCCGTGACCGTGCTCTACATGATAGAGCCAGCCCTCTTCTTCGTTATCGTTGAAGTCCTGAAGGCTTTGGGGCAGCTACCCGCCGGTTACGAGCCAATATTCATAGGGACTACCAGCTTAGTAGTGACGCAACCCGACGCCGTCGCGGTTTTGACAGTGACCTTCGAGCCCACGGAATTCTACTGGGTCGCCCTAGCCGTGGCAGTGCTTTACCCAATAGCTAGGCTGAGCCTTCGGCTAAATGAGAGGAGAGAAAAGGGGACGACTAAAACCTGAAAACGCACCAACTTCACGTGTAGGCGACGGGCAGGGCCTTCTCACAGGCCTCCTTGACCCCACCCCTGCAGGCAGAGTTAAGAACGCTCGTGGCGAGGTTTCTCTCACCGATCAGCTCCAGGGCGTCTACGAGGGCTTTAATGGTCTCGTAATTACTCGAGGAGGCCGCTTCAATGAGCTTGTTACCCCTCCCCTGGGCTATCACCGTCTTGACTATGGGGGCCAGAACCTTCACGTCTACCTTACTTGCCAAGCACGTGGCGAGCTTGTTCAGGTTCATGCAGTTCCTCAAGTCGAACCTGTTCCCGAACTCTAGGTGGAACTGAACCAGAGTCTCGCAGTCAGCCACGTCTATGACGTTGCAGCCGAACCAGTTCACGTCGGCGTCCGAGGGGATCTCCTTGAGGACCCTCCTGAGCTCCTCGAACGCCTCCTCCCTTTTCTTAAGAAAGAGGGACTCCTTAATGTGGAGGAGCGACTTGTACTGGTCCAAAGATAGGGACATCGCCAGGAAATGTTATCTCCTTCAGGGGTATTATATCCTAATCTAAGTCCCTGACGAGTACCCCCCAATCGACCCTCAAAGCTCGGCCAATCCCTCGAGCCTGTTTAAGCCCGAAATGTAGCCGAAACCCTTCTCCCTCCCTAAGGCCAAGTCACTGGCCATTTTGCCCATGGCGGGGGCGAAGCTCCACCCCAGCCTGCAGGCCCCCGTGGCTACTACAAGCCCCTTAAACTTGCCCACTAAGGGGAATCCGTCGTGGGTGCAAGGCCTCCAGCCCTCCAGACCGTCGATTACCCTGACCACCTCTATGGCCCTTGAGGCCAGCTTGAAGACCCTCTCACCTTCGCTAATCCCCCGGCTGAAGTCGGCCTCGAAACCGGCGGTGAGCTTCACGTAACCGGAGTTCTTAACTATCGCTAAGCCGTAGTCGTTCAGTACCACGCTTACGGGGAGCTTAACCCTTTCGTTACCGATCACCCTGAAGCCGTAGCCTTTGAAGGAGGTTATCGGTAAGCCTAAGGATCTAACGTTCACACCGCTCGCCACTACCACCTCGTCGAACTCCCCCTTCAGGGAAAGGTAGTCCGTCACTTCCTTCTTAGCGACGGTGACCCCGTTCAGCTCCCTCCTCATCCTCTCGATGAACGCCTCGGTAGATACCTTGGCTAGCTCGGGGAAGTAAACGGCCCTCCCCAAGCCCTTTATTTCTGCCTCCTCGCACTTCGGCCTTAAGGGGCTGTTGAGGCAGTCCCTGAAGTTGTCCTCGAAGTCCCTCTCGTTCAGGGAGACCTCGTAAAGGCCCGACTCGTCGTAGTCGAAGTCGTTCCTCTCCTCAGCCAACCTCCTGTACTCCTTAAGGGAGAACTCGGCCATCCACCTGGCCCTCTCCCAGGCCTCCTGCGGAGGGCTCCTGTTCAAGGTCCTGAGCAGGGCCTTCAGCCAGAGGGGATCCACCTGCCTTACCCTAGTTATCCCCCTGGCCATGTACCTCAGCATCTTCACGATCATGCCCAGGCTGTTTATCCTGTCGAACCTGTAGGGTTCAATGAGCCCAGCGGCGTGAATCGACCCCCTGCCCAAGTACTCCCTCTCGAATATCGTTACCTCAGCCCCGTCCCTCTTCAAGTAGTACGCCGCGAACAGACCGACTATTCCTCCGCCGATAACTGCGACCCTCAATCGCGAACAGCCTTCAGTTGATAAGAGCCCTATAATTTTACCTTGTTTCAGGCGGCGAGTCGTTCAGTAAGGAAGTTTTAGATAAAGTTAAAGGAATGTTAATGGAATCCCAGGGCCTTGGCTACCCTTTTGGCCCTCTTGCTCACACTGCTCTCGAACCGCGTCAGCTCCAGGAGGTAGTCCTTAAGCTCCCTCAACTCCTCCGGGCTTATGAAGCCCAGATCGGCCAGCTCCTTGGCCCTCTCCCAGGCCAATATCCTGACGTTGGCCTTCCTCGCCCTCAAGAAATCCTTGTACCTCTCCCTGTCTTCAGCGGTGAACACTCCGTCCTTCACTAGATCCACGAATAGCCTCCACGACTTCTTCCTTACGGTAGCCCACCTGCTTCTCAGGAGCCTCCAGTAGGATGTCCTGACCTCCCTGAGAGTGTCGAACGATATTATCCCCAAGCTGAGCAGGTTCCTGTAGTTCCTCCACGCAGACCACTTTATGGTGTCCTTATTGGCGGTTAGGGACCTCTCTATCCCTTCAACTCCGACACTCTTCATTAACTCTAGGTTACTCCAAGCGTCGTCCCTGACCCCCTGAAGCCTGTGCCATAGCAGGGACCTCAGGTAGCCCCTGTGGGGTAGCAGATACCGGACGTTCCCCGTATCGACCAGGAACTTTACGTCGTCCCAGGCCCTCGTCCGTGCCTCAGGGTCAGGGGAGGCCAAGCTCTCGAGAACCTTGGGCAGGTTCCTGATTATTGCATTTATTTTACTTAGCTCAGCCACCCGATGCCACCTGGAACAGGTTTAACTCCCCTTCGGTCAACACCTCGTCCTCCAACAGGGGCCTGGAGTCCCTAGTCACGACTACCCCAGTCGTGGGGTATCCCAACCTCTTAATCAGGTCCCTCACCCTGGAGCCCTCCGGCATCTCGAGCTCTAAGGTCCTTCCTTGCCTGACCAAGTTGACCTTGACCTTAATCATTATCCAAACGTCTGTTCCCCTCAGTCCTATTAATCGTTTGTCGACCAGGTTCTCTATGTGGGAACTACGGGCGTCAATGCGGAGAGGGACACGTTTAAAATGAGGTAAAATAACACATCAGTTAGAGAATCGTGGCTCTGCACGCTCTCGGCGTGGCCGATGCGGTGCTTGGTGTATTAGGTTTCATCGTCCTCTGGGTCTTGATCTCGCTTTCACTCTACTTCGCCTCTAGGTTGACGGGAGTGCGCACCTCATTCGGGAGCGCGATGGTCACTTCCCTACTCGCTGCAATAGCGTTCTTCCTAGTGGACATGATCTTCAGCTTGATTGGGCTTCACGCGATCGGGGTCCTCCTTGGCATAATAGCGATACTTTTCGTGATAAAGAGCAGGGAAAGGATAGGATGGCTTCACGCCCTAGGGATAGGCGTCCTCACGATCATAATCCTGGTTATCGTTTTAGTAGTGGTGGGCGCTGTGTTGGGACTAGGCCTATTCGCCGCGCTTAGACTACTGTAAGGCTCCGTAAGTAACGTATAGGATCCCCGATGCCTCCCTGCCTTGAATTACCTCCCTCAAGTGTTCTTAGAACAACACGGCTGAAATCCTCACTAAGGAAGGTTCGGCTTCCTTCGAAGGGGCGAAGTTTCGTTAACCCCCCGTTCGCATAAATGTTAGTTCCACCGTTCATGCGTGGCGTAAGGAAGAGGAGTTATCCCGTCAATTCCCTCGATCGTGATAGCTTAATTTCCGTAAGAGGTCAGAGTGACGTAGTAGAGGTATCGGCCTTGAACCCCGCGGACTCCATGATAATGGACGTCTTCAAGAGGTTGGGCCTCACGGTAACGATCCCTCCTGGAGCCAAGGAGGCATTCAGGGTAGCCACTCAGCCCCCTAACGGGGGGCCCATAGTGGAGGTCATAAGGCCGACGCCGGAGGCGGACTTCTACATAATCGCTATGGGGATAGCCGTGGCCAAGGAGCATCAGGACGCCCTGAGGTCCCTACCCCCCGAGCGGAGGAGGGAGTTCCTGCTGAGGCTCAAGAAGGACATCTTGAGGTATGAGGTCGACATGGCCTTTCTCCCCCCTGACAAGGAGGTTCCGGAGGCCGTTCAGGTAACTAGGCTGGTGTTCGCCGACGGCCTGGATCCCAACAGGCTCCTGGATAATTATTATAAGGTTAGGAACGCAGGCCTCGACTTCATGATCACCCTAGCAGACACCTTCAGGGACGTCCAAAAAGGCAGGACTACCTACCTCTAAGCTTTGAGGTTCGAGGCCAAGCGATCCAAAGACGCTCCCCTTAACGACCGGGAGCGGAAACCTCCGAACCGAAAGCCTCGATCTTCGGGATTTCGTCACACGCGAAGTTGAGTCTGTAGCCGTGTTTCGGACACCTCACCGCTATCCAGCACGGCCTTCCCCTCTCGTCTAAGGAGAGTATCCCTTTACATGAACCGTTCAAAACGATCGAGGGGAGGAGGCTTACTAGGAAGTAGGCGACCACCCGCCTTGCCCCTTCAGGCATCATTTCAGCGAACCTGTACAGGAATCCGGCGAGGGCCTCGGGCCTGTTGAAGCACAGTCCGTCGAGGTCTAAACCTAGGTCTTCTGCCTCGGATGACAGCCAATCTAAGAGTTCCCTCAGGTCGTCAACATCCCCTTCGTATCCCCACGCCTCTTTCAAGGCTTCGAGCGCCTTAATTTTGGTCGCCCTGTCGCTACAGCTCCGATAAAGGGCGATCACACCTTTCGGGGTGATCTTAAACGTCTTGCCCTCCTTCAAGACGTAGCCCTTCGTCGAGAAGACCTTCAAGACCCTCCAGGCGGTCGCGAAGGGGATGTCGGCCTCCAGGGCCAGCTTATAGGAGGAGAGGGGCCCGGTGAGGAGGAGGTACTTAAGGGCCCTCTCGAGCTTGTCCGAGGCCTTGGTCGACGTCGATGACATCTTTAGAACACGTTAAATGCTTAAGGTAAACAAAATATAAAAGTGTTATAATTAAAAATTCTAATATATATTCTAATACATAAATAAAAAATTTATTTAAGTCAACCTCTCCAGCCGAAGGATCCGATGGGTATCGGTTGGTTGCTGACGATCTGGAAGGGCGTCATAGGGGCGGTCTGATAGGCTATCTGCCCTGCTATCAGCACGTCCGCCCTCGTCAGGTAGGCTGCCACTATCGCGAAGATCGCCGCTACTACTATGGCGTACTTAACGGCGCTCGGTAAGTCCCCGACCTTGACCTCTCCGGCCTTGCTCTTGCCGAAGATTGTACCCAGCGGTACAGACGCTAGGTAGCCCCCGCCCGAGATGATGACAGCCAACGCGGAGATCACCAGGTCCACGTAGAACGTGGCTTGCGAGGTCAGATAGGCGTAACCTACCTCGTTGAAAACATACCCAGTGTTCAGCGTGGCGAGGTAGAGGAACCACGAGGCCAGCTCCGCTATTCCGGCGAAGGTTATCAGCTTGGCGAGCGTCCTCCTGGCACTCACCCCCTCGTCCCCCTTAACGGCTATCGAGAGTATGTAAGCTACCCCGGCTCCGACGAACACTCCTCCGGCCAGGAAGAGGAGGGGGATAGCGCCGCTGTTCCACATCGGCACTCCAGGTGCCGCCGCGAACTCGAAGCCGCTGTAAACCGTTGAGAATATCCCGAAGAGCATTGCGATGGTGGAGAAGGCGACCCTCAGCCACAGAGGTACCTTACTTAAGTACACGGCTATCGTGTACAGAATCGCGAACAGCAGGAGGCCGCTTACGAAGATAATACCCCTCGCCATCCAGGAGTGACTGAAGTTGGCCAGTGCCTCAACGGGGGCTGATGTCGCGGCGTACGGCCTCCCCAAGTCCATGGCGAAGAAGGCGAAGGCCAGGATAGCGGTCACTACAACAACTGGGGCGCCGAGTCTCGGTAGGCTCCTATACTTGCCCGTGAACTCCATGATCCCTAGGATCGCCATAAGCATGCCGGCGAGCTCGGTGAAGAAGAGCGCAAGGGCCACGTACTCTCCCCACAGCGGGTACCTGTTTATCTGAATGATCGGCGCCTGCACACCGAAGGGTAGGTTAGGCGGCGACGTGAACAGGCCCATTTCCTTTCAGGCGATAATTGCTTAAAATATTATAAAAAACGTTCTCTCCAACAATCCGATATGAAATACCTTACATATATCCCTACGTGCAATCGTTATTTTGGTTAATTTCCTAAATAGGGAAAAGAAACGTTTATTTAGGCTAAGCGCAAACGAACTAAGAGTTTGACCGACAACATCGAACAACTGATGGAGCAGGGTAAGTACGATGAAGTGTTAAGCCTCGTTCAGGGGGACGATCAGAACTCCAGGCTCGTCAGGGCGTTCGTCCTCATGAAGGCCGGAAGGCTGAACAAGGCCTTGAAGGAACTTGAGGGGTTAGAGGTCCCAGAGGCCTCCTACCTGAGGTTCGAGATATACAGGGGCCTGGGAGATAAAGAGAAAGCCGCGAAGGAAGCCATGAAGTTACTCGAGGGCCGCGAGGACGACCACTTGGCCAACTACTTCGTGGCTCAGTACTTCTACGATGGCGGGAACCTAGAGGAGGCCCTGAGGCACATCGACAGGGCCCTGGCAGTAGTTCCACACAGCTACGAGTACAAGAAGCTCAAGGCGAAGATCCTCTTCGACCTGGGTGACTACGAGGGGGCCTCCGTTGTCCTGACGGACTTGCTCGCCATGAACCCCAAGGACGTGGAGGCCAGGAAGATGAAGGCGATGTGCTACTATAACTTGGGGCTGAGGATGGACGCCCTGGCGGAAATCAACAAGGCCCTCGACGTTAGGAAGGACGACGTTGAGCTGAGGGTTCTCAAGGCCAGAATCTACTACGAGACGGGGTTCTACAAGCTGGCCTTATCGGACTTCAAGGCCGCCCTCAGGCTAAGGCCTAATGACCCAGACATAGCTTACAGCGTAGCGGCCTGCTACTATCATATAGAGATGTATAGGGAGGCAGAGGAGTACGTGAACATGGCGTTAAGGCTCTCCGAGAAGGGGGAGTACTACGCCCTGAAGGCCCTGATAAAGAGGGCTGAAGGTGACACGAAGTCGGCCAAGGAACTGGCGAAAAGGGCCGTTCAGTTAGAGCCTTCAACTAAACCTAAGGTATTGGACTTACTTACCGAGTAGGGATTGTTTCCAGCCGGACATATCGTTTGATTGAAGCGAAGCCATATAAAAGGATTAAATTAACTAATTTGTGAGAAAAAGAATGAGTAGCCTAAAGCTGACGAGGAGGGACTTCCTAAAGGTAGCTGGAATAACGGCCGTCACAACCGCCATAATGCTTGAGGGAGGGTCGATAGTAGATAAAATATTCAAGGCTCAACAGACCGGCTACGTCCTCGAGTACCCCAACGACGAGGTCGTCTACGGGAACTGCTTCCAGTGCCTCGGAAGGTGCGCCATAGAAATAGTAAGGACTCCCCAGGGCTACCCGAGGTTCGTGACCGGAACGATCGGTTGGCACATAAACGACGGCGGCGTTTGCCCGAGAGGTGCCGCAGACGTTTATTACTACTTCGCGCCCGTAAGGACGAGGTTCCCCCTAATTAGGGCCGGGGATAGGGGCTCGGGCAAGTGGATGGCGGTTGACTACGATACCGCCTTCGACATAATCGTGAACGGCGCTAACGCGAAGAGCTGGCAGAAGCTGGGCCTTGATCCGAAGGCGCTGGGTGTTGGCAACTTCCCCGGTTTGTTACAAATTAGGCAGACCAACCCCCACGCCTTCGCGTACTTCCAAGGAAGGGACCAGCTGATACCGGGAATTAACGCGGGCTTCTTCGCGGGGAACTTCGGAACCGCCAACGCTGGCGCTCACGGTGGGTTCTGTTCCATGAACGTCTACACGGCGGGGAACTACGTTACTGGAGCTCCGGTCTGGGAGTACGCGGGTCCGGACGAGCAGAGGGCACAGTACTTCATCCTCGCAGGGCTCGCCGGCGACCACTTCCCTAACTGGATGAGAAGGATAATAGCTAGGATAAGGGAGAACGGAGGGAAGGTCTTAACTATAGCCCCTGAGAGGTTCGGCTTCTACTCGGTGTCGGACGAGCACCTGTTCATCAACCCCGCCACCGACGGAGCCCTGGCCATGGGTTGGATAAGGGTTCTCGTCGACTTCCACTATTACGTTTACAAGGCGTACCTCGCCGCTAATGGGCAAGCAAGCCCCGTTTTGAACCCGCAGACCTTACAGCCTGTAACGCCGGCGTACGATCCTACGACGAACCAACTCATTATGCAGACTATAGCCCCCAACGGGCAGGTAGTCCAGTTGCCCCAGTTCGGTGACATACCCTCAACCGCGAATCACCCCCATATAGACGAGGAGTTCCTCAGGTACTACACCAACCTGTCCTGGCTCGTGATAGTCAACCCCAACCCGCAGAACGGGGACTGCTTAGATCCCTCTGACCCGAACGCTGGGAACAACGTCGGGCTCCACGTGAGGATGCCCGTGAATAACCCGGAGTACGCCAGTCAGCACCCCTGGCTAGAGGCCGTGATGGGAAGCGACGGCAACGTCTATGCCTTCGTGGACATCCCGTGGCAGAATGGAGTATACCCCATACTGACGTTGGACGAGCTACCCCAGAACATGTTGTCCAATATAGTGCAAGTGCCGTACAAGCTGAAGAACGGCACGGTCGTTAAGGTTCCCGCGGTTCAGGTCACCGTCCCCAAGGCCCTAGGGAGCAACGAGACGATCACGTTGACCGTCACCACGGCCTTCGAGCTGCTGAGGGCCGAGCTCATGAACTACGATCCGTACACGCCCTCCAACCAACCGGCACAGTACGGTGCCCTCAACGTCGCCTCGGTCACAGGTATACCCCACCATACCGTAGTCAGGATAGCCAACGAGATAGCTAACGTGGCGTTCCAGAAGGCCATATATGAGCCCGTGAAATGGATCGATTACCTGGGAAGGTTCCACGATCACGTGGTGGGGAGACCAGTATCCATTTACTTCATGAGGGGGTTGGCGGCCCACGCTAACGGTTTCCTCAGCGCGGCCTCCCTCTACTACCTCGTCCTCATGATCGGCGCTTGGGACAACCCTGGGGCGACCAGTTACAAGTACCCGTACCCTCACTACTTCCCTGGCCATGCCGTTCCTCCCCACCCCTTGGCTAATACCCCCACGATAGACCCAGACGTGGCTTCCGCCATCTCTAGCTTGAGCAACGTGAGCTTCCCCAAGGGCAGGTCGGGCTTCCAGAAGACCGAGTACATCTATAACGACGGTACCGTGGACGTCAAGGACGTTAAGATAGTCTCCGCGGGAGCCTACGGCTTCCCCGACGGCCCTGACGACCTGGTAATTTACAAGACCGGGAGGCCCCTGCTGGTCGACAGGGCCTACAGCTGGGAAATGCCTCTGACCACACAGAGGTCCTTTTCCGCTGTCCTCCTCACGACGTACTTCATGAACAAGTACCCTGGGATCGTTCCGTATAACATCCAGGCCATGATGTGGTACATTGCCTCTCCCTTCTGGAACAACGCTTACACCTTATCGGAAGTTTTGTCGAAGATGACGGAGAAAGACTCGAACGGCAATTACGTCATACCGTTTACCATCAGCATAGACCTCTTCATGCAGGAGACCAACAACGTCGTCGATATGGTGATACCCGACCTATCCTTCCTGGAGGTCTACGGTTTCCACTCGACGTTCGACAGGCCGACCAGCCTGCCTTCTGGGCCCTCGGACTCCCTGAACTGGCCCGTGCTTCCCGCGCTTTATCCTGTCCTTTCAGTAGGCGACTTCCTCCTGACCTTACTTTGGCTGGTTAGAGGCTACCCCAACCAGGGGGACAACATTGACCCAACTAAGAACCCGCACTACACGACGCAGGACCCAGTGACGGGGCTGCCCCTGATAAGCCCAGTAACGGTCCACGACCCAGTGACGGGGGCCACGGTCTTACAAGAGAAGCAGCCAGGTCTGATATCGACGGCGATGTTCATATTGAAGAGCAGCATACTGATCGCCGGCTACGGAAACAACTTCGAGTACATACTGAAAAACGCTGAAGACAAACAGTCCCCGAACCCGCAGCAGCTGAAGCTCTACGCGTCCTTTGTGCCAGCGGGTGCAAAGCAGGATGACGTGATTAACCAGATCAAGAGCAACGTCCCGTCCGGCCAACAGTTCTCAACGGCCAAGACCTACGTAATACCCGCCAACCAGAGGTCTCAGGGGGTAGAGCACTACTTCAGGATACCCGTGAAGTTCCAGCCCACACTACAACAAATGCTCCAAAACATCATAAACAAGTACGCGCAGGGCAACATGACCCTGGAGGACATCAACCCAGGTTATGTCAAGGTGGGGAAGGGAGGGGCCGTATACGTACTACCGTCATCCCTGAGGTACATGAGGAACGTGAACATGCTTTACTTCAAGGGCTGGGGCGCTTACATGCCAGGCGCTTACGGTCCTATAGGTCTACCGTACTTGCATAGGATCTACCTGGAGTACTTACAGAAGTTCAGGCTAGCTGCAGCAGGTAAATGGACGGGATACAACGCGGCCTACTATTACTTCTACAAGCTGACCAATAACCCCAAGTTCCTGGTAAAGAGCGTTGTCCCCAACGACTCCTACGGCAAAGCGTTGGCCAAGAACATACTGGACTACTTCAGGCCGTTCGGAGGCTACTACCCGCCGCCCACCTGGAAGTCCGACATCACCCCCGACGGCGTAAACCTCAGCGAGTACCCGCTGACCATGGTCGTGAGAAGGCACGACAGAATGTACCAATCCTGGTCCTTCAACGTCCCCTGGCTTGCCGCCACGGTGCCCTACACTCCGGTAATGTTGAGCTCGGCCGACCCCTACGTGCAATCGATGGGGATTAAGTCGGGCGACTTCGTCCAGTTCGAGGCCGTGAACGAGCCTTGGGCTGGAGGTCTGAGGACTACCTTGACAGCGATAGCGTTCCTAGACAACGCCACCAGACCGGGCGCCGCTTGGGTGGTGGTGAGCGCGGAGGGACTGGCGGGCTTCAGGGGTATGAACCCGGACGCGCCATACGTGAAGTACAGCACGATGCAGAACTGGGCCAACATTCTCTACATGCCGCCCTCGAGGGGAGGAACGTTGGATCCCGTGAAGGACAACGCCTTCCCCATATTCAACTTAGATCCGATCACCGGACAGACGGCCTGGCACGACACCAGGATCAAGATAATTGGGAAGGCCAACGGGGCCACGAGTTCAGGGGTAAGCGCCAGCAGGTTCGTCTACATGGGCACGGACTTCTCCAATCAGGACATCAAGACGGTCATCCTCAACCAGATGGGAGGACAGATCAGCGTGAGCGGTGCCAGCAACGGCGCTCCGTTCGCGGAGCAGGTAAACGTTCCCCACCTGAGGTTCAACGCCAACCAGATAGAGAACACCAGCATCTGGAGCTACGTGGCTCCCTACAGCCTGGCCTCGAACAACTACCAGCTAGGTAACTTCAGGGTCAGGTACGGGTTCGCGGGTGAGCCCCTTGGATCTAGTTAAATTTTTTGAAAATTTTAAAATAAATAGGAGGTGGTGAATGTGTCGAGCTCCCCCATAACCCTGGACATAAGGCAGGGAGGAGTGCAGCACTCTCCACCCTACACGCCCAAAAAGAACTACGCGATAATCACGGATCTCAACAAGTGCTTCGGTTGCGCCGGCTGTCAGATGTCGTGCAAGGAGTGGAACACCTCGGGCATGTTCGGTCCGCTACCTGACCTCAACCCGTACGGAGACCTGGACGTGATGTTCTGGCTCAGAGTACTCTACGTGGAGGTCGGTAACTACCCGCAGACCAAGGTCTACAACATCCCCATAAACTGTTACCACTGCATGAACGCACCGTGCGTTCCGGTCTGCCCCGTGGGGGCCACGTTCAAGAGGACAGAGGACGGGATAGTGTTGGTGGACTACAACGAGTGTATCGGAACGAAGTACTGCATCTACGCGTGCCCGTACGGCAACAGGTTCTTCGACTACATAGAGGGGGTAACGAAGAAGTGCACCCACTGCTTCGACAGGATCTACGACCCGAACCTGCCGCCGGAGGAGAGGATCCCGGCCTGCATACACGGCTGCATGGTTCAAGCCAGGATATGGGCTGACAGGCTCGACCCGACCGACCAAGGCAACATACTCTTCATAGACAAGGGAGGCTTCGTAATGGGACCCGAGACAGGAGCGGATCCGGCCAGCGGATACCTACCGTGGAGGAGCATTTACGCAGGTAACGACGTCCAGATCCTCACCCAGGAAGAGTACTACAACGTGTGGACCTCCAACGGCGTGGTGATACTGGGGGCTCAGGGCAATAACTCCACCTACACGGAACAAGTCACTAACTCCACCAACACTGGAGGGAACCAGGGCTCCTCGGGAAGCAGCTCGAGCGGTTGAAAGGGGTTAAAATTAAGCTAAATTAATTAAGTTAAGTCATACTGGTGTTTTTTAGATGTCTCAAGCACTAGACACGGCTACGTTCAGGTTCCTCGTCTACGACGTGTTCTCCACGCTCTTCTATTACAACTTCAGGGAAGAGGACTACGAGTCCATGACGAAGAAGCTGAAAGCTTTATCTAACCTCACCGTTGAGGGCGTTGATATCGGCAAGATCGCGGAGAAGGTTCTGAAAGCTGAGAAGAAAGACCTGCTCATAGAGTACACAACACTGTTCTTGACCGGCACCGGCGTTAAGCCCTTGACGCCAGTGGAGAGCAAGAGGTTCTACTCCCTCATGGGCGAGGGGGTGGCCACCTTCAGGTATAACGACATCCTGAGGTTCTACGGGTCGAGGAACTTGAGGCTCAACAGGCTGGACTTCTTCGCGCCCGAGCCCGACCACGTGGCCACTATATTGGCCTTCATGGCCTATTTGATAAGGGAGGAGGCGGAGCTGAAGGAGAAGGGGGGAACGGAGCTTCAGAGGAACCTGATGGACCAGAGGAACTTCTTCACGACCCACGTTTACGGCTGGATACCCGACTGGGCGAACGACGTGGTTCACGACCCCAGGGCTGATATCTACAAGGTGGTCTGCGAGGAGTTGGGCAAGTGGCTTGAGCTGGAGAGGCGGTACCTGCTGGGTGGCAAGAATTGAGGGTTGGGCTAGTGGTATCCAAGAGAGCCAGGGAAGTTTTGGGCGACCAGTTCCTCAAGGGGATTTACGAGGAGAGCGGAGTCCCTTACTTGGCCGAGTACGGGGACTACCTCAAGCAGGACGTCAGGGACAACGACCTTCAGGGGCTATTGATCGTCTCGGAGACGCCTTTCGGTGAGGACGTTAAAGCCAGGGCCGACGAGCTACTCGGCCTCAACCCCTTCGCGGTCGAACTCCTCCCCCTGGAGTGGCTGAGCGACAAGGGAGAGGACTACAGGAGGGCCTTGATTCTAGCTTACCTATCGAAGCTGGAGAGGCACGACTTAGTTTACAGGCTCCAGCCAGTGAAGGCCACGACCATAAGCAGGAGGTCGCTCATAAGGTTCAAGCTATATGAATACAGGGCCTACCCGGTCCTTTTTGACTCCTTCAACTTCGAGAGGGAGATCAACACCCTTATAGAGTCGTGCCCTAAGGGGCTGGTCGCCAGGTCGATAGAGGGCGTTTCCGTCACTAACCCCTCGGACTGCTCGGGCTGCGGCTATTGCACGGCCAAGGGGTACTTGGGTTACCTGGAGATGCCGAACTTCACGACGGATCAGTTCGTGGCCTTCGTCAACTCCGTCGTGAGGAACTACCCCAAGGCCAGAGGGTTGGTGTTCACTGGGGAAAAGGACGTTAAGCTGAGGGAGGACATGGTCCCGCTGACCGTTCCCAGTATCGCCTCGATCCCCGACAGCTTCGTTATGGCCTCCTTCGCGGCGGGTCTAACGCCGGTAATTGTGGTTCCGGAGAAGCCCTCAGACCTCGAGCTCAAGAGGCTGGCGGAGATCCCGGACCGGTTCCCTGGGACGGAGCTGAAGGTTCACAAGGTCAAGAAGGGGGAGATCGAGAAGCTAACGCTCCCGGAGTTGGGGAAGGCCGCGATCCCGGAGGACGTTCCGCTCTCGAAGTACAGGCGGAGGAGCCTCTACGCCTGGGCCTTGGAGGAGATGGCCAGGAAGGTCAAACTGAACGAGGACGACCAAGTCCCGGGAGTTTACTACGTCGAGGTTGACCCCTCCAAGTGCGTCCTGTGCGGGGTCTGCGTCAGGGCGTGTCAAATGATGGTTCCCGACATGAGGACGACGAACGACCTCACGTACCTGGAGTACAACATCCCCTTCTGCATCGGCTCCCAGCGATGCGTGAGGAACTGCCCGGAGAACGCGATAAAGGTGGAAAGGTTGGCCAAGGTTAAGGAGCTAAAGAAATTCAGGTATGTGGAGGCGAAGGTGTTGAGGTGTAAGTACTGCGGGAAGCCCATAGGGAACGTCAAGATTAGGGGGAGGGTGGACGACCTGCTGGACAAGCACAACTACAATAACGTGACCCAGTACACTGACGTCTGTAACGACTGCAAGCAGAAGGTCTTGACCAAGATGTGGCTGGAGAACTACCTCAAGCTGAGGGGACAGCTCAAATGATGGTCGTGTTCCTCAACTTCGCGGACTCCTTGGTTAGACTGGACGACGAAACTAAGAGGTTGATAGAAAACGTCAACTGCGTCGTGAGCTCTTACGTTACCTCAGGCGTTCACCTGCCTTATGAAACGATTCTCGAGTCCTTGCAGAAAGGGGTGACCGAGAGGATAGCCAAGATGCCCCCGTGGGATGACGCCTTCCTCGTCGAGGAACTGAGTTACAGGGCCAGGATATTCGTCGTGAGCAACTTCAGTCAGAATGTGGTCAAGGACTTCCTGATCCGGAACAACCTCGACGCCTTCGTCGACGGAGTGATATCGAGCGGGGACGTTATGAGGCTCAAGCCGTCGAGGGAGTTCTTCGAGATGGCCTCTAAGAAGGCCAACGTTCCTTTACAGGCGATAACCCTAGTCTCCTCCAACCCCTTCGACGCGCTCATGGCCAAGTCGCTTAGGATGAGGGCGTTCTGGCTGAACAGGAGGGGGTCAACCTTCCCGTTCCCCGCAGGTCTCCAGCCTGATAGCGTCGTGAGTAGCTTGAGAGTCGTCGCCGAGATTACCGCGGAGAAGAAGGTCGACTCAAGGATGGGGGACTCCGCCCTGAGGTGTACCTGAAATGGCCTCCGATGCGGAAGTCGTCGACTGGTTCGTAGAGTTGGGGATGAAGGTCGAGAAGGTCACGTCGGGCAATTACTACTTCCACATAACGATAGGCCCGCCGGTCGGGGAGGGATTAAAGGTCTCGGTCCTGAGGAAGACCCCCACCAGTAAGTACTACGTAATAGCGGTCAACCTAGATCTGCCTGAGGACAAGCTGAAGGAGAGGCCAGAGCTGCTCAAGGAGTTGAAGTTGGACTTGCTCAGGATGAACGTTGAGTTCGTCTTCATGCCCCCAGACCGGGAGGTGCCGAGGACGGTTCAGATAGCCAAGTTGGCGTTCCTCGACGGTCTGACCAGCAACGAGATGTTGAACCTAGTGACCTTGGTCAAGAACGCGGCCTACTTAGTGCTAACGAGGATTTACGGTTGACCGCTCCGAGATCCCTCCGCGTCGTTCAAGGCACAGCCTCCAGATTTCTTTATTATTCTCATCATAAATTCATAATTTTCTTGACACTCAAAGTTATTATCGATGGCGTGAAGACACCTACATCATGGAGTCACCCTCCTTAGCCAAGCTATTCAATCCCGACTCAATAGCCGTCATTGGCGCTTCGAGGCACAAGGAGAAGGTGGGGAACGTAGTCTTCAGGAACCTCATGGCGACCTTCAGGGGGAAGCTCTACCCGGTGAACAACAAGGCCGAGGACGTGGAGGGGGTTAAGGCTTACAGGTCGGTCAAGGACGTCCCCGGCGACGTTGACCTGGCGGTGGTTACCGTCCCGAGGGACTTCGTGCCCGAGGTGCTGGAGGAGTCCGGGGAGAAGGGGGTTAGGGCCGTCATAGTGATAACCGCCGGCTTCAGGGAGGTGGGAGAGGTCAAGCTAGAGGAGGAGATAGTCAGCATAGCGAGGAAGCACGGGATGAGGCTCTTGGGCCCCAACACGTTCGGCATCATATCCCCCTCGTACAACTCCACCTTCGCGTTCGCGGACGTCAAGAGGGGGAACATCGGGCTGGTGGTGCAGAGCGGCGGTCTAGGGGTCTACATGCTGGACTTCGCCAGGAAATCCAGGATGGGGATAAGCTACATGGTCAGTTTAGGGAATCAGGCGGACGTCAAGGAGTACGAGGTGATAGAGTACTTAGCCAAGGACTCCATGACCAAGGCGATCTTCGTTTACCTGGAGGGAGTATCGGACGGGCAGAAGTTCCTCGACGTTCTGGCGGAGTCCACCGTGAGGAAGCCCGTAGTGTTCCTGAAGGGAGGGAGGACCTCCAAGGGCTCCCAGGCTGCTAAGACCCATACGGGGAGCATGGCGGGGAGCTACGAGGTCTTCAAGGCTGCCGTAAGGACGGGGGGCGGCATTCTGACCGAGGACCTGAGGGACTTCCTGAACTTAGCGAAGCTCCTCGAGTTCAGCGAGCCGATAAGCAACGACGTCCTTATAGTGACGAACTCAGGAGGCCACGGGGTGTTGACCGCGGATGAGGCAAGCAGGGTGGGGCTCAACCTGATAGAGTTGCCCAACTACGTCAAGGACGAGCTGAGGAGGGTGTTGCCGCCTACCAGCGTTCCCGCTAACCCCTTGGACCTGACCGGTGACGCCACGAGGGAGAGGTATAACGCCGCGCTGAAGGTGGTCCAGGACGTGAACGCGACCAAGGTGGTCGTGGTCGAGTCCTTGCCGTTCATCTCGAGCGCAGAGGTGGCCAGGTCCGTTTCTAACTTCAAGGGCAAGGGGGTTGTGGGAGTGGTCATGGGGATGGACGAGGAGTTGGCCATGAGGGTCTTAGAGAGCGCCGGGGTGCCCGGTTTCTACTTCCCCGAGGACGCCGTTAGGGCCATAAGCCTCGCGAGCCTCAGGCCGAGCCCGAGGAGGAAGATAAGGACGAAACAGCCTATAGAAGCGGCGTTGGAGCTGGTGAAGGGAAAGACCTCGCTCAGGGACTTCGAGGCCTTTAAGCTCATGGAGATCTACGGCATCAGGACCCCCAAGTGGGGGATTGCGGAAAGCGAGGAGGAGGCCGTCAGGGTCGCGGACCAGATAGGCTACCCGGTGGTCATGAAGATCTCCCCGGAGGAACCGGTTCACAAGACGGAGCTGAAGGGCGTGGCGCTGAACGTCACGAAGGAGCAGGTCGCGGAGACCTACAGGAGGCTCTCCCAAATAACCAAGAGGGTGCTGATTCAGGAGCAGCTCACAGGCTTGGAGATATTCATAGGCGGTATGAGGGATCCAACCTTCGGCCACGTGGTTCTTGTCGGGCCTGGGGGGATCTACGTCGACGTCCTGAAGATGGTGAGCTACGGCATAGCCCCCATATACGAGGACGAGGCGTACGACATGCTGAAGGAGAGCAAGGTCCTGGACATGCTGAAGGCCAGGAGGAGGGGCTACGACGAGCACTCGCTGATAAGGACTCTGGTCACAGTCTCGAGGATGATCGTGGACTTGGACGTGAAGGAGCTCGACCTGAACCCCGTGTTCGTGAACGAGATAGGAGCTTTCGCGGCTGACGTGAGGATCACCTTCGGATGAAACGATTTATTTTAATTTAAGTAAAAATCACGTGCTTACGTAGATTACGTATATCCCTTCCCAGTTGTTCACAACCGCGTAATCGATGGCGTTCTGGTCGGCGAGGTAGCTCTGGAACACCGGGTCGTTTGCAACGTTAATCACTTGCCCGTTGTAGACCGTCTTCATGAGTCCCAAGGGTATCACCGTGATCTGGTTCACCTGCTTGCCGGAGACGTTGTAAATCAACCCGAGGTCGCCGAAAACGTAGGGGTTCATGGTGAAGTTGGCGTTAGAATCCGCTACCGCTATCACGAAGAAGGCGGAGCTGACGTTCGGGGCCAGGTAGATGCGGTCCATGAGATCCTGCGGTATCCACGCCTTGATGTAAAGGGTCGAGCCGTTCTTCACGTTGTAAAGCTCGATGGTTACGTTAACGTGGTTCACGAGGTCGTAAAGCGTGTAGTACGCGAGGTCAGGTGAGGTCGGCAGGCCCAAATAGGTCACGTTAATCACGTTGATCACGGCGTAGCTGTACTGCGTGTTGAGAGCCAAGTATATGGGGTTCGCGCTGATCGCGCTAGTCTGAGCGAAGACTACGAAGGCCGCAGCAACACTAAAGACAGCCATAATAGCCAGGGCTCTCCTTAGCATATTGAAATTATTACGAAGAACAGGTTATATAAACGTAATCGGAGGCCCGAGACGACGATGGAAGCGAAGGAGATTGTAACGAACTTCAGGCAGGAGTGTTTCGATCGCCAGCTCTACTTGAGCCTGGCTAAGAGGGAGAGGGACGAGGACCTGAGGGCGGCCTTAATGAGGATAGCCGAGATGGAGGGCGGCCACGTAGAGGTCTGGAGGAAGTTGGCTGAGGCCAAGTCCGTCAGGCTGCCCTCCAAACCCTTGGGAACCCTCGACAAAGCGAGGCTTAGGTTCTACCTTCTGATGAGGAGGCTTATGGGCAGTAAGCTGTTCTATCGGTACTTGGACTACAAGGAGACGGGGGACGCTGAGAAGTACCTGAAACTCGCCGAAGCCCCCGACCTGCCTGAAGGGCTCAGGGAGGACATGAGGAGGTTGGCCGTAGAGGAGGCCGTCCACGAGAGGGTCTTCAGGACGTTAGAGCTCGGCTACTCGGCGGAGTTCGTTTACGGCATAAGCGACGGCTTGGTGGAGGTCTTAGCAGCGGTCTCGGGGCTGAGCGGGGCCATAAGCTCAGCGCAGTTAGTGGCCCTCGGAGGGCTGATAATAGGGGTCTCGGGAAGCCTGTCCATGGGCATAGGGGCTTTCCTTTCCACCAAGGTGGAGGAGGAGGGCAGGAGATCGGAGAGGAGGATAGTGGAGCTCGAGAAGAGGCTCGACCCCAAGGCGGTGGAGAGGAGGCTTGAGGAGTTCCTGAGATCCGCCGGCCTCGAAGGGAGGATAGACCCGGAGTCGCTGGTTCACGTGGCGGAGAACGTCCTGTTTAAGGAGGAAGGGGCTGACGCAAGGAAGGCCGCTCTGGTTACGATGGCCTCCTATTTCACTGGCGCTATAATACCGACCCTTCCCTTCGCCTTAGGCCTATCCGGGCTAAGCGGAGTTCTGGCTTCCTACGCGATTAGTCTCGCTTCCGTAGCCATCGTGGGCTACTTCATAGGGGTCATAAGCATGGCGAACGCGAGGAGGAAGTCGCTCCAGATGACCGCTCTCGCGCTAGGAGCGGCGTTAGCTACTCACTTCATAGGCCTCTTGGCCAACGCCCTCCTCGGCCTGAGGGTCTAAACGCTCCAGCCTTAGATCTCAGAGCTTGTCACGACTTCACGCTCTAAAGCCGAGGATGCAAGAGATTCTGAAATAACATTAATTTTAGGAAAAGAAAAACGTTCAGCTCGAGCCGGAAACCTCCTTCTTGAACTCCTCCACAGCCTTCTTTATCTCGTCCATCGACGCCTCGTCCTCTAGCGTGCTTACGTCCCCCGCTGACTGCCCCATCATGACGGCCTTTATGACCCTTCTCATGACCTTCCCAGACCTCGTCTTCGGGAGCTTCCCAACGAAGTGGATGTCCGGGGTCACTATGGCGCCCATGAACTTCCTCACGTGCTCCTGTATGCTCTTGGCCAGCTCGGGGGACGGCTTGTAGCCCTCCTTCAGCACCACGAAGATGTGGACCTGCTCTCCCTTTACTGGGTCGGGAAGCCCTATCGCTGCGGCCTCCGAGACCGCAGGGTGAGCGGTGACTATGGACTCCACCTCTCCAGCTCCTATCCTGTGGGCCGCTACCTTTATCGTCTCGTCTGCCCTTCCGGTCACCCATATGTAGCCCTCCTCGTCCATCATCGCGAAGTCTCCTGGGTAGTACACGCTGGTGCCGAACTTGCTGAAGTAGGTCTTCTTCAGCCTCTCGTTGTTCGGATCGTTCCACATGCCTATCATCATCATCGGCGGGAACGGCGGGTACATCACTAGGTAGCCCCTCTGCCTCGGCTTGGCAGGGTTGCCGTTCTCGTCCACAACCCCTATCTTGTTTCCGGGCAGCGGGAAGCCCACGGCCGGGCCGCTCTTCATGGGCAGGTAAACTAGCCCGGGCAGGTAACCGATGTTGGGCCCGCCGGTCTCGGTCTGCCACCACTGGTGCGACATGAAGACCGCCCCTCCTCCCACGGCCTCCAGCCCGAACTTCCACGGGGCGTAGTTGAGGGGCTCTCCGTTGGTCACAATCACCCTAAGCGAGGACAGGTCGTGGGCCTTGATGTAGTCCTCACCGTACCTCATCAGGTACCTCAGGAACGTAGCGGAAGTGCCGAAGGTCGTGGCCCTGTACCTCTCAATGAGCTCGGCCCACTTGTCGGGGTAAGGATAGTCGGGGGCGGACTCGTAAATGACGACGGTCCTACCCATGACCAGAGGCGAGTAGGTTATGTAGGAGTGCCCGACGATCCAGCCTATGTCGCTGGTATTGAAGAGCACGTCGTTCTCCTGGCTCAGGCCGTAGCTCCACAGGAGCATGAGCGAGGTTCCAACCAAGTAGCCTCCGGTGCTGTGAACTATTCCCTTCGGCTTCCCCGTGGTTCCAGAGGTGTAAAGGATGAACATGGGATCGGTGGCCTCAACCGGTACGGGCTCTATGTACTTGTACTTGCCCACCTCCGAGAACTCCACGTCCCTGCCCTCCTTCATGTTGACGTCTATCCCGGACCTCCTCCAGACCAGGACCTTCTGAACGGTGCTCTTGCTCCCCAGCTTGTCTAAGGCCTCGTCCACTATGGCCTTTAGGTTGACTATTTTGCCCCTCCTGGGGAAGCCGTCCGCGGTAACGACGACCTTGGAGCCCGCGTCCTCTATCCTGTCCGCCAACGCTTGAGCGCCGAAGCCGGCGAAGACCACGCTGTGTATCGCACCCAGCCTCGCCGTGGCGAGCATCGCTGTGACCCCTTCAGGCGTCAGGGGCATGTAGATGGTGACCCTGTCTCCCTTCCTCACTCCCAGCTCCCTCAGCGCGTTGGCCCACCTGTTGACCTCGTAGTAGAGGTCGTTGTAGGTGACTATCCTCCTCTCTCCCCTCTCGCTTTCCCAAACGACGGCGGCCTTGTTCCCTCTCCCCGACCTAACGTGCCTGTCCACGGCGTTGTAGGACGCGTTGAGCTTGGCCCCCACGAACCACTTCGTCATTGGGTCCTCCTGGACGAAGACCTTCTTCCAGGGCTCGAACCAGTCAATTAACTGCTCGGCCACGTCTGCCCAGAACTTCTCGGGTTCCTCCACGCTCCTCTTGTAAACCTTCTGGTAAAGCCTAAGGTTGTAATCGGCCTTCTCCTCGAACTCCTTCTCGGCTTGCTCAGGGGTTATTTGGGCCTGCTCCACCATCGGACTTAAATCGCTTTAAATTGTTTATATACTTTCACGCTAAGCCGTTTGGTCCGCCCTTCGGAGGGTTTCCTGCCTCAAGAGACAGGATCAGCTTCGGCCCGACTTCACCAGCCTCAGGCAAACCGAGGCGGAAGTTGAGGTAAAGTGTAGGCGTTTTAAGGATACGTTCTGACCGTTAGGGCATGCGGACGAATGAGGCTAAAGTCTTCACATTGAGTTGGCTGATATGGGGAGCGGGCTATGCGGTGTATTACCCTTTCTACCCACTGTTCGCCGAGAGGTTCGTGGGCCAGGAAGGCCTCGGACTTCTGTACGCCGAGCTCGCGGCGTTCGGGATGCTTTTCCCAATCCTCGGCGCGGAGTTAGGGGCTAGGATCGGACCACGGGGTGTTATAGCTCTTGGGATGGCTTCGAGCGGTCTCGGACTGGCCCTGATCCCCCTCGCGTGGAACTATCCCACCTTCTTAGCCTTCTCAGTTGTGTCGTACGCTTTCTTCATTGCCTTACCTAACTTCTACTCGTGGATGGCGAGTTTGGGGGAGGGCACGATCTCGACCGCTTGGGCCGCCTCTATCTTGCCTATGGTTATCTTCCCCCTTGTAGGCGGAGGAGTCGTGCAGTACTTGGGCTTCACCTTCGTCTTCTTGGTCGGAGGTTTACTCACCGCCCTCTCGGGGTTCGTGGTCCTGAGCCGAGGCAATCCCTCTGTGGAGGCCGGGAAGTACCAGAGGATAAGCCCCGTCCCGATGGCCTGCGTCGTTCCCATCGCTATGACCTTCCCCTACCTGACGCCCACGCTCAACGACCTGGGGCTTAACTACTTAGCAGTGGGCCTCCTCATGAGTCTGGCGGAGTTCCTGGGCATGGTCCTCAGCTATTCGATGCCGAAGCTCAGAACGTGGGGGCTGGTGGTCTCACTCCTTGTCTTCTCACTGGTGCCCTTAGTCTACATCAACGTTGGGTTCGGCGTGGCCTTCGGCGCGTGGGAGGCCATCATCCCCCTCTCGCTGGAGTTCGCCGTGTTCAATAAGAGCCTCAGGGGATACGCCGCAGTCAACTCCAGCCAGCAGTTCGGGTGGCTCTTGGGCTTCTTAATGGACTCGGCCCTCAGGGCTCCCGAGCAGTCACTGTTGCTCAGCTCAGCTGTCTCGATAGCGCTGGCCTTCACTGTCTGGTTGGCGTTCGGGAGGAAGGGGAGGAGGGTGAAGTCTTGAGCGTGCTCCCTTCGAATCACGTCGTCGAGTAGGTTACTGATTCCTTCTTAACCTCTCCTTGATCCAGTGCCTAACGTCGTAAAAGAACACGTTCTTGTGCGGGCAGGCGTCCACACACTCCCCTATCCCTACGCACTTAATCGACCTGAACTCGCCCTTCTTTATGAACTCTCCCCTCATATCGGTTAAACCTACTGGGCAAGCGTTGGCACAGTCCACAGTCCTGCAACTCGCGCAAACCTGAGGGTCTCTGACCTTCAGCCTGAAAAGCCCTATCCTACTTACAGCCTGGTTAAAAACTCCCCAGTAACACCAACCTTGAGTCACGCAAGCGAAGGTCCCCGTGAAAGGTATCGATATGAACACCACGTACCACAACACGTCGAACCACACGAAATAGATCAGTGAAGTTATGTCTACACCTTCAACAGTGAAGGATATCACGCCCGAGTTATTGAGGTAGGAAACGACAGCGCTAGCTAAAACTCCGACGGAAACCCCGACGGCCACTGCCTTATACCACTTCCCTGTCTTCGAAGTGAGCGTCTTCCTACCCAACTTCGACGTCCTATTAAACACCTTCAAGGAGTCGTAAAAGTTGCCTTGGTACATCAAAGGAGCGGTGCAAGTCACGGCGCACAAGTTCCTCGAACCGAACAGGAAGCTGAGAACGGCGTAGACCACGTAAGTCCCTATTAGACCGAACAGGACTGAGTTGGTGACTCCCCCCAGGGTCCCTATTCCCATGCTCCACATGTAGGGTATGTAAGGTAGTTGGGATGAAATAGGTGAGAAGTTAGGTAAATAAATTGAGTAAATTGCGTAAGCTATTATCATTAAACTCATCCTGACCCTCACTTCCCTAACCTTGATCTCCAGCATCTTCTTGAACGCCAGGAAGCCCATTTCAATTCCCATCATTATCAGGAACCACACGCTACCCAACACGCTCCCGACTACATCTACTCCGTCCCACAACACGTTCAACGGCGTGCTGGGAGCCAACCACGGTAAAGTCAGGCTACTTAAGAAGCCGTTCACGCCGGCACTGAAGACGCCGTTCACGAAGTCCAGAACGGCTCCCATGAAGAACTCCATTACGAACGTGGAGAGAATTATCGCGAAGGCGGTTTTGGCGTCTCTCAAGTAGTTCCCCTTAACGGGGTTAGGCCCGACTGAAGCCCTGTAGACGAACCACACCATTGCGACGATCATTGAGAGGTCGAAGAGCAAGAGCGATGAATACAAGAAGTACAGGAATTCACCAATCATCATTAAGGAGAAAATCCAGAGGAGCTCTAACACTGTGAAGGTGTCTTGCGTAGCCTTGAGCCTGTCTTTATACAGAGTCTCATAAATTACTATCGTAGCCGCTATCATGATGAAAGTTGATAACCAAAAGGCGTAAACCCCGAAGATTTCCGGAAACCAAGGCATCAGCAGGAGGAGGGCTATTAGGTACTTCCTCATGTTCCCATTAAGCCTACTGAGGGAGAAGAGGAGCGTTAGACTCATTTCTACCATCATTACCCCTACGAACCAAGGGTTCTCGACCGAGGAGTCGATGGTTGCTGGCAACCCGGTTTGTAACGTGAATACCAAGGAACCCATCGAGGCTTCGGAACTGACCATGAGCACTGAGAAAATCAGGTAAGCGAGCTCCTTCTTGACGTTCGTAATTTGCAGAATCAAGTAGAGGACAAAGACCATGTACCCCCCCGTTTATTATGAGGAAGTAAGTCACGTCGTGGTACAACAAATAGAGGTAAGCGCCCAGGTTCATCGTCAGCATCATTCCCTCTACGTAGAGACTTACCAGAACTCTTCTATCGCTTCTCCATTTTTCAACCTCGTAGATTACGTAGACCATTACAGCCAACATTAGGACTGAGATCAGCAACGAAAGAGCCATTGGATTTACAACCGCAAGAACCATTGAATTTTTGACATACAAAACATGAAAGCACTAAAAAACGTGTCTTCCGAGTGAATGAGTGTGGGTAACGATTTTGTTAATTCATTAATTTAGGTAATAATAATTTTAATTACTATTAAAATTTTCATTATAAAACTAAAGTGTCTAAAGGAGTAGACTTTTAGGCGATTTCTAACTTCTTGCCTTTCAACTCTTTCTCCGATTTAAACAACGCTTGAATCCCGCGCTCGCACCTTCACCGTTCACTTGCCAGGAGTCGCGTTCCGAGCGACCGAGAAGATCGTCGTATAATATACGTACATGGAATACAAAAGAGCGAGTTCGTAGATTACCGGCGTAAAGAACGTGGTTAGGAGCGCAACAGCCACGGCTATGTATAAGTAATGAAGCTTAGACCTAAGACCCATGGCGCAGAAAGCGAGGGAGATGAGCAGAGAGGAGTAAAACCAAGTCTTGTCGTCTAAAAGTATCGGAGGAAACGCCGTTATGCCTACTATCGGGAGCAACTGGCCAAGTGCTTCCCGCCTAACCCCCCTCAAGTAGTGTATCAGGAAGAGGGCGAACATTTCGGCCATCATAGGGTAATAGAACCAATAGTTGTTTATCGATAGTGTGAAATAAGAGAGGGGATTAGAGAAGACGGACTTACCGTACTGTGCGAGTTCGAAAGTGTAACCCATTATCACCTCGTTTAGTATCGCTAAAGCCGAAATAAGGCCGTCATCCTTCCCGTTATAACCCCTTGAAGCTAAGTCCTTAATCTTAAGGAGGAACGGGGCTAGGAACGCGATCATCACTATCGAGTTCGTGAGAAAGGCTAGGGCTAAGGATACATTTGACGGTGAGTTCAAATAGATCGAGGCACCCACGAACATGCTCATCATCATTAACAAGAGGAACGTTATGAACCAGAAGCCGGCGTAATTCCTGACTCTTTCTACTAAGTAAAGGATCACGACTAAAGCCACAACCATCGATGACGCGACTAATGAGAGTAGAAAAAGAGAGACCACGCGAGAAAGGAGGGACAGGGAGGATTTTAACTTATGATAAACGTGACGTTTGCCTTATCAGTTCTTATCAATGTACTTCTTTCACTAAATGGCTTACTAGAATTTTTAAAGCTCAGAAAAATATCCCGGTGGGATCTAAGAGCCTTTTCACCAAGTACTTCCCCGTGCTGAGGTTGCCCCACTTCGTTAACGGCTCCTCGTTCTTCGGGTCCTCGAAGAACGCGTAGCTCCCTCCGTGGACGTAAACGGCCAACCTGGGCTCAACTCTCTTAACCAGCTCGACGAACTCCGTAAAGCCGTTCGGCCTAGCGATGAAAGTCCTCTTGCTGGGCTGATAGGTGAGCCCCACAGCTCCCTCGTCGACCGAGAACCCCTCGAGGTCGAGCTTCCTATCGTAAGTCACGTAGACCCTCCAAGAACCCTCGTACTCCACTAGGGTCGCTAAGGGCCTCATTTTAAGGGCTTTCTCCACTTCCTCCAAGGCTATACTGTCGTAGGTCTTCGAGTGGGTGTAAACCCCCTTGGGCCTGGGGAAGAGCTTTAACCTAACCTCTAGGACAGCGCCCAGTTTCCCGAAAGTCCCCGCGAGGGCTTTCCAGGAAACCACCTTACCAGGGAAGGCGACCTTCAGCTCGGTTATCCAGTCGGAGGGGTTGCCGAAGGCCGTGGAGAGGGGTGAGGGCATGTCGCTAGCCACGAGCCCGCCAGCGGTACCGTCGTAAGTCGTTGGTATCATGTACCCCAAGGACAGGGCCTCCTCCTGGGCCTTGGTTACGGAGGCACCGGCCTGGGCTACGAGCTCCTCCCCTGAGATCTCGTAACCCTGTAGCTTCCTCATGTAGAGCTTCTTGACCCCCCTCACGTCGGGGGAGTGCTTGCCGAACCCCCTCACTACGACCTTGTCGCCTGACCGCCTGACCTCCTCGAGAAGCAAAGGAACCTCATCGATGCTGGCGGGCTCCACGGCTTCATGCTTATAGTTACAATACTCTTTTAAGGGATAAGACAGGGGTTCAGGATTTAAGCGGTCAATCGGCTCCTAGAGCCGTGGCGTCCCCTTCGGATCACCTAGCCAACGAGAGGACCTTCCTGGCCTGGGTGAGGACCGGGATAGCCCTAATCGGCTTCGGCCTCGTCATAGCTAAGTTCGCGATCTTCATATCGTTGATAAACGCCTCGAAACAGCCCACGGGCTCCGTCAGGCTCGGGGAGCTCCTGGTGCTGATGGGAGCCGTCGTGATAGTTTACGGCCTCTACGATTACCTAACGGTGGAGAGAATGCTGAAAAGCGGTAACTTCAGGGCGAGGACTAACTCTCACGTCACGTTCATAGCCGTAGTGATGGCCTTGACTATCGCCTTAGCGCTCCTCGTGCTATAGGGGTTCAGGCTATCTAACGAATAACGAGAACAACCCTTTTACCTACGCGGCGGGCTGTATAAGGAAAGGTCCGAAGAGGGAGTGAGGGATGCTGTGCATAGAGGCCAAAGACCTCCACAAGAGGTACGGGAAGGTAGTGGCCCTCGATGGGCTGAGCTTCGGGGTGGAGTGCGGGGAGAAGGTAGCGCTTATAGGCCCTAACGGGGCCGGGAAGTCCACCACCCTGAAGGTCCTGGTGGGCTTGATTTCCCCCGACCAAGGCTACGCCAAGATAGCGGGTTACGACCCTGACAGCATAATGGCACGGAAGGTCATAGGTTACTTGCCCGAGGACGCGAGCCCTTACCCGATGCTCACAGTTAGGGAGAACCTGGAGTACATAGCCGCCCTCAGGGGTGTTGAGGACGTGAAGGAGAGAGTCGAGGAGATGTTGGACCTGCTTGAGCTTAGGGAGGTGGAGAGGAGGAGGGTGATGGCGCTCTCCAGGGGGCAGAGGCAGAAGGTCGCCATAGCGTTAGCCCTGATTCACAGGCCGAAGGTCCTGTTGCTAGACGAGCCCCTCAACTACCTGGACATCCCTACCCAGGAGAAGGTGATAAGCTATCTGAACTCCCTGAAGGACGTAACCACGTTGGTGGCCACGCACATAATGTCCATAGCGGTGAGGCTCACCAGCAGGGTTCTTATAATATCTCACGGTAAGCTGATCTGGACAGGGACAGTTCAGGAGCTCAGACATATGGGGAAGGAGGACGAGCCCATAGAGAGCGTGGTGGCGAGAATGATGAGAGGGTCAGGCTGAACGTTTTCCCTAAGAGTTATTGAACGGCCCGAACTTCGAGCACTTCATCTTCCTACTAGATTACTGAGAGGGTTTGCGTCTGAGCCAACGAATTGGAACAACTGAGCTTATTGGTCTACGTTCACTCAATTCTCAAACGATGCTCTGGAAGCTCATCAAATTCGCAGTACTCAGCAGGATCTCGAAGAGGGGCCTAATCCTGTTAACTCTACTTAACGCCTTCATACTGCTAATCGGTTTCGGAGCCTATTTCCACGGTGTGACCTCACTGCAGTACGAGTCGTACGCCACCCTTTACGTGGCCTTCATTTACGTGCTCCTCGGTCTTCAGGCCAGAATAGGGATCCTCAAGTCCGACTTCGACTATTACTTCACGTTGCCGATTGACAGGAAGACGCTAGGAACGGCTTTGATAATAGCCAACCTGATCTTCATGTCGGTTCTAAGCTTGTCCTTCGTTACAATAACCTTATCCCCCTACGGATTCGCCGTAGCCCCATTCCTAGGGATTTCCCTGGCATCCCTGACCTTGATGACCTACGGTATGAGCCTGAAGGAAAGGGTAGCGATATTCGGGATCATTGGGCTCTGGCTCTCCTCCGCTTTCTTAGGCTTCCCCTTCAGCCCGTTGGCAGCCGATACCGGACACCCGATCGAAGGGTTACTGTCAGCGGCGGCCTTCGCGATAATCACTCTCTACTTCGGCGTGAGGAGGGCCGGAGCTTTGGACGTCGTGACCATGAGGGAGGTCAGCAGGAGCGAGACAGTCAGGGAGGCTTCAGACACAGTCTCTTTCACGGGTACAAGCCCGTTCCTAGCTGTTCTAAGGCTGAAACTACATTACGTAGGGATCACGAGCAGGTACGGCTTCATGGGAGCCACGGCGAGCGTTAGGGCCAGGGCAATCCCCCTCAGAACCGCGATGCCGATAGTTGCGGCCATAGGGGTGATTTACTTCATCGTGCTGAGCATCCTGAGGGCATCGGGTACCGAGAGCGTCACCACGGCCATGATTATGGGCACTGTTTACATGTTTACCTTCGTCATGACCACTGCAGGGTCATCTAGCGTGACCATGGAGAGGTTCTGGCCCACAGTTGTTAGCTTGGGGCCGAAGTACCTGAAGTACGTTATCTTATCCTCAGTGATCCAGGCCATGGTGTTGATCTCGCCCGTCGGAATAGCTCAATTAACCTTCCTCCTCCTTTACGAGACCTCTTACTTCATCGATTCGGCGTTAGTGCTCTTCGGCTACATACCGTTGGCAACGGCGATATCCATAATGATCTTCGCTTACTTCATTCCAGTTCAGCTGAAGGACGACCTCAACGTGACTTATCAGGAGTTCAGGCCCATCGGGTTCGTTGCGGGAATGCTGACGGGGCTTCTCTTCATGCCCGCCGCGTTATTCACGTTGATCCCCGCCTGGGTTATGGTCGTGGCGATAGCCTTAATCGCACTCATCCTCGCAGCCCTTACCTCGGAGGACGTGCTGAAAATCCTGATTGAGAAAATGACAGAGAGAGGTTACATCTGAGAGCTTTTTGCCTCAAGCCTTTACTCTCTCTCGTGCCGAAGGTCGCGGTCATAATGGGCTCGAAGTCGGACTGGGAAGTGATGAAGGAGGCGGTTCAGGTGCTGAAGGAGTTCGGGGTGGAGGTGGAGGTCAGGGTCGTCTCAGCCCACAGGACTCCTGACTTCATGGCGGAGTACGCCAAGACCGCGAGCGAGAGGGGCATCGAGGTGATAATAGCGGGAGCCGGAGGGGCCGCCCACTTGCCTGGAATGACCGCCAGCCACACCCACTTGCCCGTGATAGGGGTGCCTGTACCTTCGAAGCACCTGAACGGCTTAGACTCGCTCCTCTCAATAGTCCAGATGCCTTATGGAATCCCTGTAGCTACTGTGGCCATAGGCAACGCCAAGAACGCGGCCCTGCTGGCGATAAGAATCCTCTCCATAAAGTACCCCGAGCTCGCCCAGAAGATGAAGGAGTTCATGGAGAGAATGAAACAGGAAGTCCTCAGCACGGAACTGCCGGAGGCCTGAGGGATATCGAGCGTCACGAGGGCTACGATAGCTCGTTTTAAAGACGTGATGCTTAGCGAGGCCTTCATACAGCTCCCAGCAGGGCCCTTAACGCCCTGTAAACCTCGGCGACGCTCCAGGCCTGGGCGAAGGCCCCAGCGGGTCTATAAGGCGGTACGTCCTCGAAGAGCTCGGGCAGGAAGCCGTTCCTCGACTTCACCGTCTCGATCATGGGGTACAGGTAATGCAACAGCTCGAGGGCTTCCTCCCTGAAGTACCTGAGCACGAAGTCGACGTAAGCCCCGAGAAGCCAGGGCCAAATCACGCCGTTATGATAGGCCAGATCCCTCTCCGCCCTGGGCCCCCTCCAGGTGGGCCTGTACTTCGGGTCCCTCCTGCTCAAGGTAGAGAGGCCGTAAGGCCTGAGGAGCTCTGCCTCAACGGTGGTCTTCACTACGTTAACCATCTCCTCGGGGCCCACGGGGAACGGGAGGGAGTAGGCGAATAACATGTTGGGCCTTACGCTCCGGTCGGGAACCCCCTCGGGGGAGATGTAGTCGTAAAGGCCCCAGGGCGCGGTGAACGCCTCGGCGAAGGCAGACTTGAGCCTCTCCGCTCTACTGCTGAACTCCTCGACCGGCTCATCACCTAGGGACTCCCGCATGTCGTTGAACGCCATCAGGGCGTTGTAGAGCAGGGCGTTGACATCAACCGCAGCCCCCTCCCTGGGTGTTACCACTGTACCGTCGAAGCTGGCGTCCATCCAGGTCCTCGGCGCCCCTGAGTGGTAAAGAAGGCCGTCTCTCCAGTACAGCACCCTCGTCCCCCGGACGTAATACCACAGGCAATCCTCGACCGCTCTCAGGGCTTCCCTGACGAAGTCCTTGTCCTTAGACTTCAGGAAGTACTTGTAGAGCGCGTTGACGGCCCACAGCGTTACGTCGACCCCCAGGTAGAACGGCTCACCTCCGGGCGTTATGTGGTTGGGGAGCAGGCCCTCGTTGCAATAGGAGAGGTACCTCCTGAAGATCGACTTGGCCTGTTCGAACCCTCCGTCGAGCAGAAGTAGGCCCTCCATGGAGATGAACGTGTCCCTGCCCCACTCGTCGAACCAGTGGTAGCCCGCCATAATGGCGTAGCCCTCCTTCCCCTTGACCACGAAGGCCTTGGTCGCCTCCCTCAGAAGGGATATCTCGTCCTGCGGGGACTCGGCCTTCTCAGCGTAGCCGGGCCTCTTGGGGTAAAACACCAGCTCCACCGAGCCCTCGGCCTCGATACAGAAGGGGTTGAACAGGTCCTCCACGTAGTGGTTACCCAGGCTCCTGTCAACGTCGTACTGGAAGTTGTAGTACCAGTAGCCACTGGTGTACGGCCTGCCGTTCGAGTAGCTCACCCTGAGGTGGGGCGTGCCGTCCCTGAGCACGAGGATCTCCTTTTCCCTGAAGGACGTCTCGAAGTAGTACTGACCCCTCCTCATGACGTCGTGATGGCTCCTGTAGCCCACTAACGGGCAGAGCTTGAGCCTCCCCTTCTCGGCCGAGTACCTGACTATAACGCAATCCACCCCTTGGCAGGCCACGATCTCCTTCGCGACAGTAACGCCTTCCACGCTGTACCTCCACGAGACGTAGTTCCTCCCCCAAGTGAAGGACTGAATGTACTCGTAGCCTTTCGGGTGAGTCACGTCGGGCACGTAGCGGTTGGTGCTGAACGGTATCTCGTCGCCGTAAATGAGGGACTCCTCGATCTTGGAGAGCAGGAGGAACCTCCTGTGGGGAGGGTTAGTCGGCGTTATGAGGAGGCCGTGGTACGTCCTCGCGTTGTGACCGCAGAAAGTGGATGAGGCGTAACCCCCGGTGCCGAATGTGAGGAGCCACTCGTCAGAGCAGGCCTCTATCTTCAACCCTACCTGAGCTTACAATAGGCCGACGAATTTTAGGGTTATCACGAACTCGGCGTGCGACCAGACGAGCGGAACCACGTTGGTCGAGGTCAGGGTCTCCGGGTCGACCTGTTCGGGCAGTAGACCTGAGGGTGTCGCCCTTTTTGCGGTCCAGTCCAGGTAGGCTAAGGCCTCATCCCTCTTCCCGATCATGGCCTTGTACCTGGCCAGCCAAAGGGTGGTGATCAGCCAAGGGTTCGGCTGTGCCTTCACCCTCCTGTAAGGGTCGTCCTCGTACCTCGCCAGACCTCCGTTAACCTTCAGCTTACCCTCGACTAGCTCCGCCGTCTTCACCATCACCGGATCCTTGGGGTCTACCATGCCGAAGATGGCGGGGGCTAGCGTGCTCGAGTCGACGGTCAAGTCCTTCTGACCCTCCTTGTTAAGCATCCTTACGAACCTCCCCTCATGCGTGAGCCTCCTCATCGCCTGCTCCTTCAGGTAGGAGGAGAAGCTCTGAGCGTCAGAAGCTAATGAGTGGTCGCCCATGTCGTCGAGGAGTTGCCTCACCGAGTTGAGCCCCGCGTAGATGGTGGAGACCGTCCATATGTGAATCCCGTACCTCTCCTCCCAAAGGTCCCAGCTGGGCTTCGGAAGGCCGTCCTCCACGAAGCCTAGAACGAACTTGACCGCCGGCCTCACGAAGCCCCTGTAGACCTCCAGCAAGTCGTCCAGATCCCTGTACATCCTATAATGCTCCCCCACGGCCCACAGCTCGATGGCCGTCTCGTCCTCCTGGATGGGATAAACGGGCTTCCCGTCCATGAACCTCGGGTGCCAAGAGGAGGCCAACCTCAAGTCCGGGTTGTACTTCTGGTAAAGGAACCCCTGCTCCGAGACCATTTCGGGCAGGGTCTTGTAGTGCTTCAGGGCTACCCCTCTGAAGCCCAGGAGGTCCAGGGCGTGGGCCACTATTCCCGCGTCCCTGGGCCACACGTAGTTGTAGTAGTCCCCCCAGAGCGAAGTGTAGCTGTAGTCCGAGGAGGCTATTATCGAGCCGTTAAGGCCGGTATGACCCCTCATCACCGCCACGCTCGCCTTCGCTAGGAAGTCGTAATCCCTCTCCCTACTGCTGATCCTCTTGGTTAACACGTTCCAGAAGCTCGACCACGCCGAGAAGGAGAGTTCCACGGAAGTAGGGGAGGCCCTGGAGGCCCTCTGGAACGCCTCGCTGTAGTCCTTCCCCAAGGCGTAGACCACGTATACTTTATTCACCCCTCCAGGGGGAACTCTCACCGTTACGGAGAAGGCCAAGTTTATGTCGCCGTTATCGGCCGCCCTGAAGTTTACCGAGGCGTCCTTAACGTCCTCGACAAGGTCACCCTTCCCTACGGCGTAGCTAGCGTCGCAGCCGTCAGCACAAAAGGCCTTGAGGGTCAGGTACCTGGAGGACTTATAGGCCACTAGCCCCTTGAGCTCGGGGTCGTAGAAGGCCGAGTCTCCTACCCTGTTGGAATAGAAGTTCACGTCGAGGAGGGAGGCGAGCGAAACGGTCGTCTCAGCGCTCTCAGGGTTGTAAAACCTGATTATTCTATAAATTATCGGGTCGTAAACGTCAAGGAAATCGGTCTTGGTCATCACGATTTTGCCCAAATCGAGCTCGGTCTGTAGGGCGTTCACCCGGGGGACGAACCTAACCGTGGGCGATAACTCCGAGACCTCCTTGGGCTGGTCGACCTTTACGTAAACCAACTCGTTGTTCCCGCCCGTTTGGTTCTCTAAACCGACGTAAGGGTAATAGAGATCGACTATCCTGCCGAACTCGTCATAGTTAACCAGCACGACCCCGTTGCCTAAAGACGTGAACCTCAAGACCCTCTATAGAGGAAATGAGGAGGAGACAAAATCGTTACCTCCCCTTCGCCCCTCAGGTGAGGACGGTGTCGTAGATCTTGCTTTCGGCGTTTATATGCTTGTGCGGGTAGATCTTGGAGTTTATTAGCTCAGTACCCTCCTCTATGACCACGTCGTCGGCTATCACGCTCCTCACTATCCTTACGGGCCTGGACTTGCTCGACCTTATCTCCACGTACCTCCCTATCACGGAGTCCTCGATAACCGCGTGGTCCCCTATGATCGTCCTGTCCATTATCGCGCTGTTAACTATCCTCACGTGCTTCCCGATCATGGTGAAGTTGTCCACGCTCGAGTTCTCTATGATCGTGCCCTCCTCGATCTGACAATGTCTGCCTATCAGTACGGAGCCCTCGAGCTTGAGCCTCCCCTGCTTGTACAGCCTGGCGATCCTCTTCCTCCTCTTTATCGAGTCAGGGCTCGTTCCTTGGACGAACGCCCTCGCCTCCTTGGCTACCCTCACGGCCCTCAAGTCCTTCTCGTCTAGGGTGGAGAGGAGCGTCCTCATTGCCTCGAGGTACCTGTCGGGGCTTCCCACGTCGAACCAGACCCCGTCTATCTCGTAGGCGTAGACCGGGTAGCCTTTCTCGATGAAGTAAGGAATGACGTCCTTGCCGAAGTCCATCTTGCCCATTTTCAG
Organism: Sulfolobales archaeon Acd1; assembly: GCA_000389735.1. Classification (GTDB taxonomy): domain Archaea; phylum Thermoproteota; class Thermoprotei_A; order Sulfolobales; family Sulfolobaceae; genus Acd1. The sequence continues at coordinate 439,633 of APJY01000001.1, forward strand.
CATGTTCTGGAGGTCGCTGCTCTTGAACACCTTCCTTATCTCCGGGCTGATGACGTAAAGCCCGGTGTTGACCAGGTTGGAGGGCGCCTCCTCTCTCTTGGGCTTCTCCACGAACCTGGTTATCTTTCCCTCCTCATTGACGACGGCCACCCCGAACTCCTCGACTCTCTCGACCCTCTTGAGGCCTATGGTCATGAACGCTCCCTTTTGCTTGTGGAACTCCAGGACTTTCGTTACGTTCGTTTTGAAGATGTTATCGCCCTGGACCACTACGATGTCCTCGTTTATGTCGTAGTACTCTATGCTCACCCTGACCGCGTCCGCGTTACCTACGCTCTCGTACCTCGGCATGTACTTGAAGTGAACCCTGGGCCTTATGCCGTACTTCGCCGAGAAGCCGTAACCCTCGCCGAAGTAATTGAAGAGGTCCCTGTAGTTCCAGTACCCCCTGGCCCCGAAGATGAACTCCTTGAAGCCCTGCTTTGCCAGCTCGAGTATAGTGAACTCTATTAGGGGCCTGTTGAGGAGCCTCACCACTGCCTTGGAGGTCTCGGCCGTTAGGGGCCTCAGCCTAACGGCCTCGCCGCCTATAGGAATGATGACTTTTGGGTCAATGCGGGACATCTTCGTAGTATTGTATATTGTTTAACGACCATAATAAAGACGATAAGGGTCAATGCGGGCCTTTTCCGTATAATAACCTCAGTGGGCCAGAGTAATCCAGGGAGCCTTGCGCAAGCTCGCCTTCGGCTTCGAGGTTCATCAGCCCTTCAGGGTTAGGAGGGACTACTTCTGGAACCCGAGGTACAGGGGTTCGCCCCTGGAGAGGTTCTACGACGACGAGCTCAACAGGGAGGTTTTCATGAGGGTGATGCGGAAGTGTTACGTTCCCGCGACCAAGATAGTCCTGGAGTCCATAGAGGAGGCTGAGGACGAGGGGAGGGAAGTCAGGTTCTTCTACTCCGTCTCCGGTACCTTCCTGGAGCAGGCGGAGAGGTGGGGGAACGAGGTACTCGACCTCTTCAGGCAGTTGGCCTCGACCAAGAAGGTCGAGTTCCTCGCGCAGACGTACTATCACAGCGTCACCTCCTTGTGGGACGACCTCACGGAGTGGAGGGAACAGGTTACGATGCACGTCGAGGCCGTGAGGGACCTGTTGGGCTACAACCCCACGACCTTCGAGAACACCGAGCTTCTCACGAACGAGAGGATAGCTGAGGAGGTGAGCCAGATGGGCTTCAGGGTAGTCCTGGCCGAGGGTAAGGAGAGCGTGCTGAGGGGGAGATCCCCCAATTACCCCTACAGGGTGAGCGGCCTTCCCTTAACCGTTCTGTTCAGGAATTACAGGCTCAGCGACGACATAGCCTTCAGGTTCTCCGACAGGAGCTGGGACCAATACCCCCTGACGGCAGAGAAGTTCGCCTCCTGGGTGGCGCAGAGCGAGGGCTATTCGGGGCTGATCTTCGTGGATTACGAGACCTTCGGGGAACACCACTGGCCCGAGTCGGGAATACTGGAGTTCCTGAGGTGGCTCCCGAAGGAGCTACTGAAAAGGAACGTGGAAATGGTGACCCCCTCCATGTTGGCTGACGAGAGCTACGACGAGGTGCAACTCATGGGCACCTTCTCCTGGGCCGACGTGAGGAAGGACGAGACCGCCTGGCTGGGCAACATAATGCAGTGGGCCTACGACGAGGCAGTTAGGAGGGGGGAGATGCTGGCCAAGAGGTTAGGAGGAGAGTGGCTGAAGGCCTGGAGGTACTTCACTACCAGCGACCATTACTACTACCTTTTCGTCGGCGAGGGGGGGCCAATGGAGGTTCACAAGTACTTCAGCTCGTTTAACACCCCCCTCGACGCGTTCATCAACGAGTTCTTCGCGTTGGTCACGTTCGTCGAGGACATGAGGAAGGAGCTCAGGATTAAGAACGAGCCTTTCTACTTCGTCGAGGGACTAAAGAGGGGGCCTGTGGCCTGGACCTGGGACGACTTCCTGAAGATAGTCAAGAGATCGGAGAAGTACAGGAGATTCCAGGAGTTCGCCGAGAAGTGGAAGGAGAGCCTGGGCGGCGAAACGAATGAAATTTAATGTAAGTCTCACTTCAGTTCATTGATGCTGATAAAGGACCTGATGATAACGGACCCCCCGACGCTCGAGAGGAACGCCTACGTCTACGAGGTCTTCAGGAAGGTTAACGAGAGGGGAATCGGAAGGGTGATAGTGCTCGCCGACGGCAACCTCACCGGGATAATTTCCACGAGGGACCTCGTGAACCTGATAGACCTAAGGTGCGGGAGCTCGTGCGAGAAGTCCGACGTTTACGGGATGATATACAGGACGGCCGAGGAGATAATGAGCCCCCAGCCCCAGGTGGCCTACGAGGAGATGGAGCCCTTGGACGCCCTAACCATAATGGTCGCCAGGAACTTCGGTGCCTTACCGGTGCTTAACTCGGCGGGCAGGTTGACAGGGATAGTGACCGAAAGGGAGATGCTCCTGCTGTTCCAGGACATAGATGAGCTCCTATCGGTTAGGAGGTTCATGTCCAAGAGGGTAAAGACCGCCTACAAGGACGCCACGGTAAGGGACGCCGTTTCCATTATGGCCAAAGGCGGCTTCAGGAGGCTTCCCGTCACCGACGAGACGGGGAAAGTGATAGGGATCGTGACGGCGAGCGATATAGTCAGAGGGATGGACAAGGAGATAAGGAAAGGCAACCCCGAGGAGTACGTGAGGAAACCCCTTCACGAAGTCATGAACAGGAACGTCCTAACCGTGAGGCCTGAGGACAGCGTCAACCAGGCGGCCGCAAAGATGATCATAGAGAGGGTCGGTTCCCTGTTGGTTCTAGACGAGAACGGCAAGGCAACCGGGATGATCACCGAAAGGGACCTGGTGATAGCCCTCTACCATCAGCTCCACCTCACTCTGAAGTGAGGGAAGAAACGTGAAGGAAGTGGTGTTCACGGAGAGGGCCCCGAAGCCGATAGGGCCCTACTCTCAGGCGATAAAGCTGGGGAACCTCCTCTTCGTTTCAGGGCAGATACCGATAGACCCCGCCACCAATGAGGTCGTCAAGGGAGGGATAAAGGAGCAGACCGAGAGGGTCCTAGAGAACGTCAAGGCAATCCTGGAAGCCGCGAACATGACGCTCGACGACGTAGTTATGGCCTTCGTTTACCTCAGCGACATGGCGGACTTCCCCCAGTTCAACGAGGTCTACTCCAGGTACTTCAAGGAGAGGCCTCCCGCGAGGGTCACCGTGGCCGTGAAGTCCCTGCCGAGGGACGTGAAGGTAGAGATCGCGGTTATTGCGGGTAAAGGGTGAGTTTGTTAAAGGCCGTCGCTTTTCGTCAGGATAGTATTAAGGACCTCAGGACTAGTTCTTCTTCAAGAGGACTCGGTCACGTCTCCTTAGCGTTCATGCACGGAAGTGGGGATCACTGAGTAAAAAGGTCGGTCAGGCCTTGAGAGCCCTCATCACGAGGGCAGGGCTCGTGCCCCTCATCATTCCCCTCTTTTGGCCACGTCCCCTCTGGTCTTCTTCATCTCTTCGATCTTCTTAAGCTTCCTGAGGAGCCTCTCCTCCAAGTCCTCCGAGGCTTTCCTGGTCGCCGTTACGGGGTCGTAGTCCGACTCCGTCGCCGCGAAGTCCCCTATTTTGGTCACCAGCCTCAGGTTGACCTTGTAGAGGGGCTTCCCCTCGCTCGAGGCCTCCTCCTTTACGCTGACCTTGAAGTCTATGACCTCTACCATCCTCTCGAACTTCGCCATGTATCGCTCGAGTAACCCGTCCATTAAGGCCCTCTGGTCGCCCGTTATGCCCTTAGCCAGCTTGGCCGATATGGGCGAGCTCAGCTCGAACTTACTGGCCAACACCTTCACTATCACGTCTATCCCGCTGATCATCCCGGCTACCCTATCGCCCTCGAGCACCGGCAAACCTGAGACCTTCCTACTGAGTATCCTGCTCGCGGCTTCGTCGAGGGGGTCGGAACCCTTCGCGGTGACGACGGGGTAAGTCATTATCTCGCTCACGGGCATGGCCATCAGCTTCTCTTCCTCCGTCATTATGGACGCCCTTTTCTTCCCCTTGTAGGAGAAGAGGAGCCTTAGGGCTAAGTCCCTCATGGTGACTATACCTGCCAGGGACTCCTTGTTCATAACGGGGAGCCTCGACACGTTGTAGCTCCTCATGAGGTATCTCGCTCTGGCGACGCTGTCCTGAGCGTTAACCGTTAGGACCGGCGAGTTCATGAACTCCCTGACGGGCCTCGAGGGGATCTCGCCCCTGTCCAAGTAGTGCTTAAGGACGGCCTCCCTCGTGACTATTCCGACGAGCCTGTTCTTCTCGTCCACCACGGGGATCGCCCTAGCTCTGGTGTTGAAGAACGTCGCTATGACCTTTGCCTCATCCGCGGTGCTCTCCAGCTTGGGGGTAGGAACCATCACCGTCAAGACCTTAGTGTCGGGACCGAACCTCTTGGCCATCAAGGCCTTGTAGTCTACCACTCCCACGAGCTTACCGCCCTGAACAACCGGGACGCTCCAGTAATTGGTCTCCCTCATCTTCCCTACGACATCGGCTATCCTGTCCATGGGGTTCGCTATCAGCTTGGGCTCCTCCATGAACGTCCTTACGCTCATGTTGGCCGAGTTCATTAGTCAGACGGGGTGAAATAATAGAGTTTGCTGTGGCGGTGGCGAAACGGACTGCGCGATTCACCTATATATTTTATTTAGATTACTTACGCTCACTATATAACTTAGGGCTTTCTACGGATCAACAGCCATGGAACCCGATAACGTGAACCCCTTCAAGCCTCTAGACCAGGCTGACATGAAGCCACTACACGTTAAATACACCCTAGTGGCCGCGATGGGTACGTTCACCGACGGCTATGACCTCTCAGTTCTGGCAGTAGTCCTGCCGTACGTCTTAGCGTCTTTTGGCGTCACCAAACTCACGTCGCCGGAGGGCGTTTTCTGGGCCACTTGGCTCAACGCCTTGCCGATCCTGGGCTTCTTCGTGGGGGCCCCGCTCTTCGGTTGGCTGGCCAACAAGGGCAGGAAGACGTTTTACGGTTGGGACGCCCTAACTATGGCGATAGGTGCCGGCCTTCAGCCCTTCATGCCCAACCTCCCTGCCCTCGCTGTGGCGAGGTTCATAATGGGCATAGGCCTAGGCGCGGATTACGTACTATCGCCGATGATAATCGCGGAGACCGCCAACGCGAAGGACAGGGGCAAGTTGATGGCCATCGGCTTCGGAGGCTTTTGGGTGATAGGATCGGCGGTCGCCGCCTCACTAGTCCTGGCGCTGATGGCCGCGGGCGTGCCGAACGACACAGTGTGGAGGGTCGCACTAGGGTTGGGTGCAGTCTGGCCAGCCCTCGTGGTTTACATCAGGAGGAAGTTCCCAGAGACGCCGAGGTACTCCGTTCTCATTAAGAACGACTGGGAGGAGTACAAGATGTTCTTCAGGGCCGTCTTCGGCCACCACGAGAACGTCCCTACCGGACGGCACGAGCTGTCCCACGAAGACGAGGAGATGGTACAGCTGTTCAGGAAGTACCTGAAGTTCATCTTGGTCGGGGCGATTCTGTGGCTACTCTTCGATATTCCCGCCTACGGCCTAGGGTTCTTCAACGCCTACATCGCCCAGTCCATCAAAATGTACCCCGCTCAGCTCCAGCTGTTAGGAGTGGCCTTCACTGCACCTGGAACCCTCCTGGTCTGGCTGTTGCTTGACAGAGTGGGGAGGAAGCTCATGCAGTTCTGGGGCTTCCTGTTGACTGGCTTGACGTTTATGATCTTCTCCTACTTCGTCTACCAGTACGCGGGAGCGCCCAACGCGGCTCAACTACTGTTCCTGCCCACAATACTGGCTTTCGGGCTGGCGAAGACGTTCATGCAGATGGGCCCAGGGTCTGTGGCTGCCGTCGGCATGCACGGGGTCGAACTGACTCCGACCAAGATAAGGGGGATAGGCCACGCCATCAACGTCATGGGCGGAAGGACGGGAGTGTTGATAACGACCTTCGTGTTCCCTAGGCTCTTCACTGCCAACGCGTACACCGCTTACATCTTCCTGGGAGTGGTAGCGCTGATAGGCGCAATCATAACCCTTGCGCTCGTGCCGGAGACCAAGATGAAGGGCCTTGAGGAGATATCCGCCGAATTAGTCGAGGTTAAGGTGCCCTCAGGAGCCCGGGCTGGTCAAAGGTAAGCGATAAGCGTTTTCAAATAACTCGCGGAAGCTAAACAAGCTTTTTTCGTTCGTTCAGTTCTCGGTGTTGACTGTCACGTAATTACGCACTTGGTCGACTACTCGACCTCTACTTATACGAAACTAGGTACGGAGAGGTATCTGAGTGAAGAACGTCTATAGGCTCATGAACAGACGCTAAATGAGCACTAGTGAGGTGAGTGGCGCCTTCAGTTTAACTCTTAAGCTCGGTTTACGATCCAGGGTTAAACCCAATGGATGAGGTAATCCAATTACTTGCCACTACCGCCCTCTTGACGGTAGCCTCTTACGCCATCGCGGTGTCAGGTGAGAGGTTGTCCGAGAGGTTGGGTCACTCCTTTGGAGCAGGGGTGTTGCTCGGCCTGATGACCGCCCTCCCTGAGACGATTCTCGTGTTCGAGTCCCTCGCCTTGGGCCAAGTGGGGGCGGGACTGTCGAGCGCGGTGGGTGCTAACGCGATGCTCATGACTCTAGGTTTGGGTCTCTTGGGCCTCGTGTTCTTCTTGAAGTACAGGTCTCCCATCACCTTGGAGGGTAATTACGGTCTAGAGTTGAGGGCCTTGTTAATTTCCACCGCCCTGATAGGGTTGTCCCTCTTAGCTTCGGCCCTTATCCCGGGCACTCCGGGCGAGAACCCGTTAGAGCGCGCTGTCTTAGCCCTTACCGGTGTGGTGTTGGCTTCCGTCTACGTGATTTACGTGTTCAAGTCCTTCAGTACCTCCAGCGAGGAAGAAAAGGGCGAGGGAGGCGTAGCAAGGCACATTCTTCTCCTGATGGCGGGAGGGCTGTTGGCGATCGCGGTCACTCCCTATTTCCTGAAGTCAGTTGAGGAGGTTTCCCGGAGGTACGGAGTCCCCCTTGAGTTCCTCGTTTACCTCGTTTCCCCCGTCGCCGCGGAGCTCGAGGAGAAGCTCTCCTCATACATCATGGTCTTCAGGGGGAAAGAGCTGGGGTCGCCCGCCGTTTACAGTTTCCTGGGGAGCAAGATAGAGAACTCCACTGTACTGATCAGCCCTTTCCTAATCTTAGGGGCCGACTTGACTAGCTACTCCCCTCTCTTAGTGGCGCTGATAATCTCCAATCTCTTCTCCATTGCGGTGCTGAAGGACGGGAGGCTGGGCCTGAAGGAGTCAGTCATCGGATTAGTGCTTTACGTCTCGATCACTTTCGCGTTGTACTCGCTAGGGGTCGCCCCCTCTCACTGATCACTCCGGAACTAGCCTGCCCTGGGAGTCGAGAAGCCTCAGGAACTTCGCGTTCTCTATCACATCGCTCTCGACGAAAGTCGGGTTACCCACGAACTCTTTGGTCCTGTTGCAAGTGAACTCGTAATCGAGGTACTTCAGGAGGATCCAAGCGTCAGGTTGGAGGAATTTAGCTAGTCCTAAGGCGGCGCGGGGCACAGGGACCTTCAGGCAACGCTTGCCCAATGCCTGACAGACTAGCTCTAACGCCCTCATTACGCTAACCTTCTCACACTCGTTAACGTAGAAGTAGTCGCTCTTAGGCCTCTCCTCCGCTAGAGCTTCAATAATCGTGGCCAAGTACCTCACGTTGACGGCGGGAATCCTGACGTCAATGTTGGGTATTACACCCCTCTTTGCTGCCTTATACCCCTCCACGAACTGCTTATGAGCGCCGGCCCAGCCGTAAACAAGGGTGGGCCTCAGTATGACTTTCCTCACGTTGGCCTTCATGACCTCCTTTTCCCCCATCAGCTTGCTCCTCTCGAACGCGTTCTCGGGCTCGAGGCCAGAACCGTGGGGGGACTCCACCTCGACTAACTTCCTCTTCTGTCCGAGGGTCGCCGCACTGATGTGGACGAAAAGAGCGTCGGGGTTGGCCTCCTGGAGGATGTTAGCTAGCGCCTTGGGGACCTCGTAGTTGGCCCTCATCAGCTCCTGCTCATCGTTACTGAGGGCTCCGATGAAGTTCACTATCACGTCATGGGCTCTCATCAAGTTCTTCACCTTCTCGGGCTCGCTCAGCGGGTCAACCTTAGCGAACCTAACCCCCATGTAGGACAGGTCATCGTAATAGTACTTCTTGACGGGGTGAACGGGAGGAAGAGTCCTGCTGGTCACCGTGATTTCGTACTTCCTGCCCAGAAGGAACGCCGCGGAGTACGAGATGAAGCCCAGTCCGAAGAAGAGCATCCTCAACTTCAGACACCTTACGGGTGAGATTCTACATTTAGTTATCGGCTCAGTTAAATAATAACGTTTTGACCCCAGAATATTCAGAAAACCTTAAGCTTGAGGGCGAGGGTCAGGGGGATCTACGCCACAGCCCTAACGAAGCTATTGATGGAGAGCGGCTTCGAGGTAGTTCAGCAGTCGCCGGTGATAGCCGAGAGGTTCGGCGTGGCCAGGAAGGAGGGTGTTGCCGACGTCACCCTGAAGGAGATGGAGGAGGACAAGGGGGTTATCATGGCTGTGGGGTCTGACGTTAGCGATTGGCTCAGGAAGGTCTTCCCGCATAGCTTCACGTGGAGGTCTCCGGTCAAGCTCTACAGCGTGATAGAGCCCGAGGACTGCTCCTATCTGGGTTACGAGGTGGACCCCTGCTTGAGAGAGGGCCTGGTGGTCAGGCCCCCTCTGGACGGGGCGATCCGCCTGAGCGAGCCTAAGGCTGTGGGTAGGTTCGCGTTCGTCTGGAGGGGTCAGGGGAGGACCTACTTCTCCGAACACCTGAGCAGGGACGACAGGACGCTCCTGCTTTCCATAAGCCTCCCGTGGAACAGCAAGGGCTACAACGTCAAGTGGAGGAGCAACGCCAGGGAAGCTAAGTTGGAGGAGCTCAGGGAGGAGCTCTCCAGGCTCGCCCTGAGGTACGACAGCAAGGACTTCAGGGGCCAAAGGGAGGACTTCTCGATCGTCGTGTTGTCCCTGACGGACAAGCTGATGCTCGACGAGGTGAGGAACGCCGTGGTGAGGACATCGAGGTTCCATCATATGATAAAGATGAGCGACTCTGTACTCGCGGACAAGCTGGACGAGGGCGGCGCTGATCCGAGCTCCGCCTTGAGGTCGCTGATTTCCGATTTGATGGGGATAGACCACGTTAAGGCCCCTTATCAGAGGGTGAACTTGAGGCCGGGTAGGCCGATAGTCTTCGACACCGACGGCAAGGACTACTACCTGGTCCTGAGGAGGGACTTGAGGCCCGGAGGGACGCTCGACGCCGTAGGGAAGCCCATAGAGGAGGGGGATTACGACGAGTTCCACCTGTCCTCGAGGGCTTGGTACGGCGTACACGTGTATCGATCCAGTGACGGGAAAGTGAAGGGAGTGATGGTCAACGTGTCTACCCCCGCGGAGCTCCTCAAAGGGAGGATGAGGTACTTGGATCTCGAGGTCGACCTGGCCTATTCTGACGGAGTGACGAGGGTGGTCGATGAGAACGAGCTGGAAGCCAAGAGGGTCTACTTGGGGGAAACCCTGGTCTCTAAAGCCAAAGAGGCGGTCGAATTGGCGAAGAGGAGACTTGAGGCTAACGACTGGGAGGGGCTGATAGAGGAGATGGGGGTCGGCGATTTCAAATCTAAATACGGCTGAGGGAAATAGATCCACCGTGGCGAGGGTCTACAAGTACGGGGACTACTACATAGCCGGGGTGTCCCACGCCGTCCCCGGGTACTTCCAGGACGTGGTCTTCATCTACAAGTCTGGGAACAACTGGACCGCCGTGAGCGCGGAGAGGTTCAGGACGAACGACGCGAACCTCAACAAGATCAGGGAGGCCATCATGTACGCGACGCACGAGGACGACCTCAAGGAGGCCTTCCAGAGGCTCTCCAAGGAGGGAATTAGGGTCGAGGAGGTGAGCAACCCCCCGTTCCCGCTAAGGATGATAGAGGGCAGGGTGAAGATACAGGAGGAGATAGACTGATCAGGCTAAGGTCCCAACATCACCGCTCAGACCCGCAGAGTCTCCTCACCTTACCCTCGAATATCCAGAACATGTCCTTAAACCTGACTTTAGTCACGTTGAACCTCGTCGAGAGGAGGCTCAGCCCCTCCACCGGGTCGGGTCCCCCGATCCTCGGATCGGGGAGGATCAGCGTGGCTACGCCCTCCGGCTTGATCACCCTGCAGGCCTCCTTCACGGCCTCTCTGCTGGTGACCCCCACAAGGTAGATCTCCTTGAAGGACCCCTGCCTGAAGGGGAGGGGGAGGAAGGAGGCGATAGGGTCTGAGCTTAGGGCTAAAGCGTGGTTTGAAGCGACCGTGATTCCCCCAAGCAGGGGAACTCCGACTACCAAGGCCTCATCACTGACCTCCATAAGGGGATAACGGAAGAGGACGGAACCGACGAAGCTCTCCGCGGCGGCGTTCAACACGAGTTTGTCCCCCTCCTGAAGCTCCGAAATCCCCAGGTCGAACCGGTTCTCCAGGTCAGACAGGTCGAAGTAGCCCAGAGACTCCCAGTGAGAGTTGAGCCTCAGCCTTAACCTGCCCCTGCTTACCGATTTCCCTCCGGCGAAAAATATTTTCATGCGGAAAAATAGTCTCCCGGAAATATTTTATTTTGAACGTCAGAGGACCAGGGCCTTTGGCAAGTCGGTTATCGAGAACATCCCGATTATCTGACCTTCCTTGTTCTTCACGGGCAGATGCCTGATCTTGTTCTTAGCCATAATCTCTGCTGCAGTGAACACGTCCACGTCCTCGTCGACGGTTATCAGGTTGCCCATAGTAGCTGCTAGCCTCACGGGGTCATTGGGACCGAGGCCCATGGCGAGGGCCTTCAACGCATCCCTATCCGTGAATATCCCCTTAGGCTCGCCGTTCACAGCGACCATAACTGAGCCGAAACCCCTTTCCATCAAAATTTTCGCGACTTCCTGGAGGCTTGTGTTCTCGTCTACCGTCAGGACTGGGGAGGACATGTAGTCCTTGACCTTCTTCATCGCAGACCTAGCGATCTTTCCCGGGGAAGTAGAAAAGTTTATCCTAAATTACAGTTTAATGAGTGATTGGAACCGGTTCTCCGGGCTTATACCTCAATTAAGGATTGTTGAGGAAATTAGACTATGGGTTTATCAGGACTCCCAGTAGAGCTTCAGCTGTAATCTCTTTGGCTCTCCGTATTGCAGGAAGTCCTCTATCACGGTCCTCAAGGTCTCCTCCGACTGTAACCCCCTCAGTGCGTACCTGTCGTTTATCAGTATCGCGGGCACCCCCCTGATACCCCTCGCCTTGGCCTCCGCCTCGTCCTCCTCGTAGGCCAACAGGCTCTTCCTGGACCGGAAGACCTGGACGAACTCCTCCTCGTTTAAGCCAACCTTCTCAGCGATGTTAGTTAGAACACCCTCATCGGTGACGTCCAGACCCTCCTCGAAGAACGCCTTCTGGGCCTCCTCGAAGAACCTGCCGTGCGCTTCGTTACCTCCCAGGATCTCGGCCGCCTTACAGGCCCTGAGCGGCGGGACTGACCACACGTAGGAGAACTTGGCCCTTTTCTTCACGCCCTCGAGGTCGTAGTCGGGGACGTAGCGCTTGATTATCTCGAATTCCTTGAAGAACACCTCTCTGGCCTCCTCCTCCGTGAATGCTATGGACTTCAGGGCGTCCAGGTCCGATATGATAGCGAAGGCCTTGTGGATAACCCTGACCTCGTTCCGGTCGAAGGACGCCAGCAACCTCTTGAGCCTGAGGTTCTGGACGTAACAGTAAGGGCATATGACGTCGTGGAAGAACGTCAGCTCGACTACCATTCCGATCACACCTACACGCCTAGAGGCGTTTTAAATTCAACATAGCGATTGTAATCGGGATGAAGGTCAAGGAAATAATGAGCCCGAGGGTCATCAGCGTTCCCCCTCAAGCCAAGGTCATTGAGGCGATAGAGACCATGCTCCTGAGCAACATAAGGAGGCTCCTGGTGGAGGGAGGCATGATAGTCACCATGAGGGATCTGGTTTACGCCTGGGAAAGGGTCAACGACTCTGTAGCTTCAGTGGCCACCAAGGATCTCCTCTTCGTCCACCCGGACGTGAGTGCCCTGGACGCTGCCAAGATAATGACCGCTAGAGGCGTTGGCTCGCTCTTGGTCGGGGACGGGATAAAAGCGGAGGGGATAGTTACTGAGAGGGACCTGCTGAAGGCTTTGAGCGTTAGCGAACAGATACCCGCGGGGGACGTAATGAACCCCGACCCACTGGTGGTCGAGATGGACGAGTTCCTGAGCGAGGTGGTGGAGCTCATGAAGGAGAGGTGGACCAGGCACGCCGTGGTGGTGAAGGACTCAAGGCCGATGGGGGTGATCTCAGTTAGGGACGTAGCGAGGGCAGTGAGCGCCGGGAGGAACCTGAGGAAGACAAGAGTAGACGAGTTCATGACTGTAAGGGTGCTGAGCGTTGAGCGAACGGAGCCGTTGGAGAAGGTCAGGGAATTGATGGCGGCGCAGAACGTAGGCTACGTGCCCATAACCGACAGGGACGGTACGCTAGTCGGTGGGATAGGGGAGAGGGACCTTCTCGCGGCGATAGTTATCAGCCTTTTCTGAGGACTCTTGTGGTCTCGGCTAGCAGATCCTTGTTGTCCGTCCCTGACGACAGCTTGCGGGTGACCGCTATCAGGTCCTCCCTCTTGGTCTTGGCGGCCAGCTCTGCAAGGCTTTTCAGCACCTCCGTGGCCTCCTTCGAGCCCTCCTCCAGTTTCTTGGCGTAAAGCTTAAGCAAATAGTAATACTTCACCTCGTCCTCCACACTCTGATCCACGGAGGAGTCCACGGCGCCCTCCGGCCCCCTGTTGAAGGTTAGAGGTATGTTGAAGACCTTCTCCGATTTATCGACCGGGTCGACGTAAGTGGCGGTGAAGTAAACCGTCGACGCGAGCTCTCCGGGAGGCACGGTTAGGTACCCGTATACGTTCACCACGTCCGACACTATGGGCACGACCACGGGGTTTCCGGAATAGTTGAGGATTTCCGAACCGCTTGGGAAGGCCACCCTGAGGTTGTAGGCGGCCACCCTCTCGATCTTCTCGCCCTCGAATATGGACGGCAGGGTCTTCACGTCTGTCGCGTGGTAGAACCTCCCGTTACCCAAGTCGGCGAGCTTCTTCATGATGACCTCGTTGTAATCGTTGCCTATGCCTATCGATATAATCTGGACGTTGGACGGGACCTTGAGGTTGTCGTAATCGCTCGGCTTCCTTTTGTCAGTCGGCTTCCCGTCGGAAAGGATGACGAGCCTGACGGGGGAATCCACCTTGGCCAGGTAGTCGAGGAGCTTTGACAAGGCCTTGTAAAGGTTAGTTGTACCCCCGTAGTGAACGGGGAAGTTGTAACTCGTAACCCCTCCTGTAACGCCCTCGTAGACCTTGGTCAGATCGTTGGAGAAGTAATAGACCTCGAACAGGTTGCCCATGGGTATCTCGAGTATCAGCTTCTGCATCGCGGAGATGGCGGTTCCTAACTTGCTCTCCTTCTTCATGGAGGGGCTGTTGTCTATAAGGAACACGTACTTAACCCTCTGCGGGCTGACGTAAGTGTCAGGGACTACCCTCAGGATGACGGCGACCTGGGTGGGCTTGTTGACGTAAGCCAACGATCTGGACGCTCTGACCTTCAACAGTACGCCCATGTATACCCAGTGGTCGTTGTTTGGGACGGTATTTAACCGTAAAACGAGTGTATTGGCTGAAAGAACCCGATAATGGCAACGAATCGTTATGAAGGTAGTACAGGACACAAGATATTTTATGTGGTAATACTAACTCCCGGCGTGCCCTGGAAGTGTCCCGTATGCGGTTATGAGAACCCCGACGACGCAGAATACTGCCTTAAGTGCGGCACCAGCAGGCAGAGCGTGAGTCATATCCAACAAGCGTCGGTGAACCCGCCTCAGGAAGCGGTGGGACAGGCGGAAACACAAGTTGAGCAACAACAAGTAACTGTTCAGGAAGCGCCCCAGCCCCAGGCGGTATCAGCCCCTCCTGTGCCTCAGGCTGAACCAACGCCTTCTCAGCCCCAAGCCGTGGAGGTCCAACAGGGAAGCCAAGCCGCTAAGGGTAAGTATTACCTTCAGTTCATCCAGACTCCGGCTCATCAGCTGAATAACATTAAGGTCCCGCTCGACTTCGAGACGTTCACCAACATATCGGTGGGTAGGTCTCCCGAGAACGTCATAGTTGTCCCAGACCCGGAGGTGTCGAGGAGGCACGCTGTGTTATCACTCGAGAACGGGGAGTTATACATAGAGGACCTGAACAGCACTAACGGGACGTACGTATACGACGGGAAGCTCTTCCAGCCCGTTAAGGGCAAGCAGAAGCTCAACCTGCCGGCGGTAGTTAAGCTCGGCAACCAGACGGTCGTGAAGCTGTCAAGGGAGTAACAATGACTATCTCCATGAAGGTCTTCGGGAGCCATAAGTACTCGTTTCAGTATCCCGCGAAGTACGTGTTCAAGATCGTGTTAGTCCCAGAGAAGGTGACGACCGCGAGGGACTTCCACTACGTCCTAATGGTCGACACCTCGGGTTCCATGGAGGGTTTCAAGATAGAGCTGGCCAGAAAGGGAGCGCTGGAGCTCCTGAACCGGATACCCGAAGGGAACAAGGTATCCGTACTGAGTTTCGGGGAACGGGTGAACCTTCTGGCGGAGGCAGTGAACCCCACTGATGCCAGTCAAGCGATACAGAACTTAACGGCGGAGGGGAGTACACCCTTCTACTCCGCTCTCCTGACGGCAATTTCGTTGATCAAGAAATACGAGATGCCGAGCTACCTCATCCTCCTGACCGACGGGAACCCGACGGACGTCACAATCCTGGACGTCTACAAGGGCCTCGAGTTCCCGTCGAACGTGAAGGTCATAGCTTATGGAATAGGAGACGATTACAACGAGGTCCTCCTCAGGTTAGTTGCCGATAAGACCGGGGGGATATTCGAGCACGTCTCAGACGTCAACGAGATAGTCAAGCTGTTGCCTAAGGCAGCCGTCACCAAGGTGGGAGCCCAAGACGTGACCGTGGACATAAAGTCGGAAGGCCAGGTGAAGCTTTTCAACTTCGAGGGACCCCCGGTCAGGTTGAACGCCGTAGAAAGCGCGGTGACGATTTGGGGCGAGCTGACGTTACCCAGTAATTATTCTGGGAATATACTACATGTGACAGTAACGTATTTCGACCCCGCTACCCAAACGCAACAGACAACGAGTCAGGTGCTCAGCGTTCAAGTCGCCTCCACAACGGAGCAATACAACGCGGGTATCGACAAGGACCTGGTGGCTGAGTACAACTACTACGTTCTTTTGGACAAGTACGGGAGGGATCTTAGCGCAACCAACCTTGGCGAGGCCACTAAGACGCTCAACCAGTTGAGCCAGCTGGCACAGCAGACCAGGAGGCTGGACATGATGGAACAGACGAAGAGGCTTCAGAACTCCCTCGAACAAACCAGAAGGCTGGGAAGCGTGGAGGCAACCAAGAGGTTGGCCAAAGAAGTCCAGAGCGAAGTCACCAAGAAGCTCAGGTCAACATAAAGGCCGTCTATTGCCTTTCGCTACTGTCGCGCTTTTTCATTCCCACCCTCATTAGCTCCTCTTCTCAGGTGCCTGACCCCTAGTCAGCCAGGAGGAGACCTTGTAAAGCGTTATTAGAGAGTAAATCGAGAGGAGCCCCTGAATCCAGAGGAGGCCGAGGCTCACGACAGCCCCTTTCGGGTCCTCCCTCGCTTTAGGCAGGACTTGCACGACGAAACCCAAAGTCGCTAACGCCGTCAGAAGGTCAGCCACGAGCTTCAGTGCCCCAGCGAGGAGAAGGGTCGAGTCGTAGACGAAGTGTTTATGAACGAACACCGCGAACAGCCTGGGCTCGTTCGGTAATACCCCGGTTATCGCGAGGAGCTCCTTAATCCACTCCCTCACCAGCCAGAGGAATGGATCATTAAGGCTGATCAACATCTGGTGGTGATGAGGGTACATCAGCCCTAGGGCTGTGACTGACGCTCCGAGAATCGGGTACAGGACGGAAACCACTCCCGCGATGTAGTAGAGGAACCCCCTCCTGTAGTTGAGGCTCACTAGGTCCAGGAAGAGGTACAAGTAGCCCGACCTGGTCCACCTCAGGAGTTGCTTAATGGCGGTGATTAGCGAACTCGCCCCATAGGTCACGGCCTCCGCTGAGCTCAGGTAGGTTAGCTTCAGGCCAGCCCTGTGGGCCCTGGAGGTCAGCTCCTTGTCGTCGCCCACCACGATTAACCTCCCTAAGAGCTTCCTTGAGGAGAGCCCGGCGATTATCTCCCTCAACTTCACAGCCCTGTAGACCGAGAACTGACCGTTGAGTACGTAGACCTTACCTAGCATCGCGAAGGCCCTGTTGAGGACGTCGTTGTAGTAACCCAGGAAGTCCTGCGCCCTCGCCGTCAGGCTATCGCCTTTGTACATTATCCTCACCGTGAGCGCGTCGTAACCCGACTCTAGTACGGCCAAGGACTTCCAGTAGGTCTCGTCGGGCACCTCGGTGTCGCTGTCCACAAGGGCGACGTACTTCTCGTCCCTGAGCAACGAGACCCCGTACTCCAGGGCCCCTCTCTTCCCCGACCTCGGAACGCTGTGGAACTCAGCCCCGTGGGCTAACGCTATCGACCGATAAGGTTCGCTAACGCCGTCGCCCACCACTATAACCCTGTCGAACAGCCTCGTCAGCTTAACTATGACCCTCTCGAAGACTTTTTCGTCCTCCCCGTAAACCGGGACTACAGCTGCGGTCTTGAAGCCCTTCGCGGAAGGGCTCAGCGGGCTCACGTTAGTCAAGGGGTCAGAGTACCGGGACGAGAGCAGGAAAACGAGGGCGAGCTGAACGGCGAAAATCAGCGAGGTGAGGGAGAAAATGAGCTCGACCCAGTCGGGGATTTCCCTCATATACGGAGAGTGCACTCCCTTAAGATTATATAATAAAAGCATTAGTAAGTCCCAGCTCTTTCTCGAAGTTATCCGATGTCGTCTTTAGCCTTAAGGTGAGGCCTCTTGCTAAGGCTTAAAAAGTATAAGCCCGCTTTAAACCCTCGATGCCTCAAACGCTCACGGAGAAGATCCTCAGCAGGGCCGCCGGTAGGCCCGTCACTCCAGGCGACGTCACGGAGATAAAGGTCGACAAGGTGGCGTTCCACGACCTGACGGGCTACCACGTGATCGAGGTAATGGAGAAGGTAGGATCGCTGAAAGTCTTCGACCCGGGAAGGCTGGTGATAGCCTTCGATCACCTGGCCCCTCCGCCCGATGTTAGGAGCGCCGAGATTCAGGGGATCATAAGGAAGTTCGTGAGAGAGCTCAGGCTCCCCAACTTCCACGACATCAACTACGGTATCCTCCACCAGGTGTTGATAGAGAAGTACGTCAACCCAGGCGAGGTCTTGGTGGCTGCTGATAGCCACACCACTACTTCAGGCGCCGTGGGGGCCTTCGCCCAGGGGTTGGGAGCTAGCGACGTCGCCGCGGCTGTCATAACCGGGAGAACGTGGGTTCAGGTCCCTCAACCCTTCAAGGTGAAGCTCGTGGGGGAGCCGGGCAAGTGGATCAACGGGAAGGACGTCGCGTTGAAGATCCTGGGCGACTTCAAGGCAGACTACTTCAACGGCATGGCCCTGGAGGTCTTCGTCGAGAAGCCCTCCGCCTTCCCGATGGACTATAGGGCCACAGTGGCCAACATGGGGATAGAGATGAACGCTGACGCCCTCATGTTCGTGCCCGATTCGGAGACCGTGAGTTACATTAAGGCGATGAGGGGATACGAGCCCCCCGTCGTGACTCCCGACCCCGACGCGAAGTACGCCGACGAGTACACGATAGAGCTGAACAAGCTCGAGCCGTTGTTGGCGGCCCCGCACAGCGTGGACAATGTCAAGACCGTAGGGGAGCTCGAGGGAACCCCCGTGGATCAGGTGTTCATCGGCTCGTGTACTAACGGGAGGATAAGCGACTTCACAATGGCCGCTCAGATCCTGAAGGGCAAGAAGGTTAAGGCCAGGTGCATCGCTATCCCCGCGTCCTATAACCTCTTCGAGAAGCTCATGGAAATGGGAATCATTAAGGTTCTGGCCGACGCGGGCTGCATAATAACCTACGGCACCTGTGGCCCCTGCCTAGGCGGCCACTTCGGGATAGCTGGGCCCAACGAAACGATAGTCTCCACCAGCTCGAGGAACTTCAAGGGCAGGATGGGGAGCAACGAGAGCAAGGTCTACTTGGCGGGTCCAGCTGTAGCGGCCGCCTCAGCCCTGGAGGGTAAGATAGCTGACCCGAGGAGGTATTGAGCCGTGAAGGTCGAGGGAAAGGTCCTCAAGTTCGGGGACAAGATAGACACCGACATCATAATACCGGCGAGGTACCTGAAGTACACAGACCCCGAGTACCTGGCGCAGCACGCCATGGAGCCTTTGGATCCCGAGTTCTACAAGAAGGCGAGGCAGGGAGTGATACTTGTGGCAGGGAAGGTCTTCGGAATGGGCTCAAGTAGGGAGCAGGCCGCCATAGCCTTGAAGGCGGCAGGCGTTAAGGCGGTGATAGCCGAGTCCTTCGCTAGGATATTCTACAGGAACGCGATAAACAACGGGCTTCCCGCCATAGTGTTACCGAACGCGACTAAGGAGATAAACGAGGGTGACTACGTGGTGGTCGACGTCGAGACCGGGGAGATAGTGGTCAACGGCAGCAAGGTGCTCAAGGGGAAAGGGTTAACTGGAATGCCCCTGGAGATAGTTAAGAGCGGGGGACTGATTGAGTACCTCAAGAAGGCTAAGGTCTAACTTTTCCGATTTTGCTAACTGAAGGACTTAACGGTGTAGATTCTGGTTTTTAACGTGATGAGCGAGGATAGTTAGTGAACGTTATTAAACTTCCCTTTTTAATAAAATTGGAAATGAGCGCCGAAATTGAATACCAGCCCTACAAGAAGGTAGTCGTTCATGAAGCGATAAAGTACTCGTTCGACGAGCTGGTGAGCGAGGTCCTCCTTCAAGCGAGGGCGCTCGGAGGGACTTCCGTGCCCAGCATAGGCTGGTGCGAGGGTGTGGCGTTCATAATCCAACAGTTCCCGCTCACGGAGGCTATAGTGGAGGAGATGTTGAGGGGAGTGGTGCACTACGCAGGAGTACTCTACGCGATAAAGGAGAACTACGAGCCCGAGGTGAGAACGCCCATGGGGATCGTGAGGCTCATAAACAGGTGCAACAACCCGAACTTCGTTAGACTCGCTAAGTTCCTTAAGGAGCTTGACGGATGGGGTTGAGTCTAGTCCGTTAGGGAAGCGTGTTTATTAGGCACCGAACTTTCCCCTTATTCCATGTCCAGACTGAGCAGAGGGACCCTCGCCTTCTTCGCCGCCCTCATCGCCATGACCGTCTCGTTCAGGGCGACAAACAACATGATAGGCACTACTGTCCCGCTCGTCGCCAAATACGAGCTCGGCTTCTCAGCCGCTGAGGTGGGAACCCTCTCCGCGGTCTACATGCTGTCCAACCTCATAGTCAACTTCTTCGTGAACCCCAGGCTGTCTCCTCAAAAGGCCTACAAGTTGTTCATTGTCTCCTCCTGGGCGAACGTTCTTCTCCTGCCGGTGTTCTATCTGGCCGACGCGATAACCCTTTGGCTAGCCTCCCTGGTAAGCGGGCTCGTGAACGCCTTACTCGTGCCAGTGCTCATGACCTACGCCTCCTCCGCCCCCGACAAGGAAAGGGCCCTGAACCTCTACAGCACCGCCCTATCTCTTAGTCTTATACTAGGACCGCTGTACGAGACCGTCCTCTTAACGAGGTTCGATTACTCCGAGGTCTTCCTCTTCTTCGTACCTGTGGCGTTAGTGTTGGCGATCCTCTCCCCTAGGGTCAGAGTGGTGTCGCAAGCTCCTCACGGGAATAAGGTCAGCCGGAGGGCCCACCTGAGCAACCCCGGCTTGATATCGGCCATACTAGCCATAACCACTTATAACGTGCCTTTCGCTGCCATAACGACCTTCTCCGCGATACTGGCCCAGGAGAGGTTCCACGTGAACTCGTTCGTCGCCTACTCCGTCTACCTGCCCTTCTTCTTGGCCTCCTTCCTGACGAGGCTCTTCATGACCCTGAGACCGTTCGAAGATCTGAGGAGGCCCCTGGTGGTTTCCATAGTCATCACGGCAGTTTCCTTGGTAGGCCAGACCTTAGCCCCCAACTACGCCGTTTTCCTAGCGTTTTACTTCCTTCTGGGGATCCCTCACGGCTCCGTGTTCCCCATGGCCACGGTGCTCATCGCTAGGGCCTCGAGCGTAGAGGAGAGGCTCGCCCTGAACTCCTACTTCATGGCCTACAACAACTTCCTGTTCATAGTAGTTCCTCCCGTGGCGGGTCTGCTTTCCGACTTCATCGGCCTCTCGGAGGCTTTCGCCTCCTTAGTGATAGTAGTGATCGCGTTTTCGCTTCCTCTGGCCAAGTACATGAGGATGCCCTTCTTCACCTCCGCGTCCGAGCGGCGGCGAGGATAGAGGAGAGGAGTATGAGAGCGGCGCCCAAGTACTGAAGACCGTCGAGTCTTTGGCCGAAGACGAGCAGGGCGTAGACCATCGCGAAGACCGGCTCAGTTGCGGAGATAACGGCGGAGTAGAGGGGGCCCACGAACCTCATCCCCTTATAGAAGAAGTAGTAAGCCACGACGGTATCCAGTACGCCCAACAACACCCCTCCCTTCAGGACGCTTAAGTTCAGGTGAGGGAAGGCCAGTGAGGCTGCGGCGAGCGGCGGAAGGCTCCAGAGGCTCTGGGCCTGAATGACCTCCCACTCCGAGTACTTCCTCGACTGCATCAGCGAGGAGTACCAGATGAGCTGGCCCGCTTGATCCTCTCAGACCTACACAAGTTGTCTACAACCAATTTATTTTCTTTAAATACAACGTCAGCGTTATTCCTAGGACGATTAGTGGAGTTAGAAAGTACACCGTGTAAATTGAGTCCAGTGATGAAGGCAAAGACGAATAAGAGACGGCGTATAAACTAGCTATTGCCGTAATCGGTAGGAATATAAAGGAGATAGAAGTAAGTTTCTTTATTATAATGTTTAACTCGTTTTGTACCTCCGTTAGGTATATGTTATATAAGTCAGCTGACCTAGTTATGAGGATCTCAGATCTCTCAAAGGCAAACGCCACGTTGTCCAGCGTGTCCTTACTTACGAACTTGGAGAGCTTTTTAGCGACGTAAAACAGTGAGGACGAGTCAGAGTACAGAGTTTGTATCTCTTTCCTCAGGTCCTTTACCTCTTCTACGTTTCTTACTTGACCCTCGGTTATCCTCTCGAAAAGTTCGTCGAACTTGCGGAAGAGATCCGTCCTCTTTACACCAAGGTAGTAGACCACCTCGTCTAGGATTACGTCTATTATAGTAGTCAACTCGCAGTTATCGAAGTCGGAGTCCTTAATCATGTTGAATAACTCCTTACTGTGTATTGTTACTTTACCGTCACTCACAGAAAAATATGTAGACTTTCCGTCAATGTCTATTCTGACGTAGACGTTTTGTCCCGTATAAACTACTCTGTAAACATTTAAGTCATCCAGCGGAAGTTTCGAAATATCTTCATCATATAGGATTTCGCACTTCATAAATAGAGAAAATCTATTGAGGGTAATAAGCTAATCTACAAGATATGGGAGTGTGGGCATAATGTAGTTACCGAGTTATTTTTATTCCCTCATTTTTAACATTTTGTAATACCTCGTCCTCATCGCAAAGAAAGTACACTTAGTAAACTAATAGCTGCGAAGACGTAAGATGCGTCATAATACGTTAAACCCCTCTCTACGGCTACCCTTATTGCTTCTTGCATTGGTAAATACTTCGGAAAGCAGTCCAAACGTTGTAGTAGAAATAGAATATAACGGCCTGACTAGGTTAGGGAGTAGCGTTTTGATGTCTTCACCCAGTTTTAACAAAGGAAATAACTGTTGTAGTCATTCCGGCACTAATACCACCTATGATATATCCATGGCGATAAAGCTCTTCCAATTCCAATTTGAAGGATTTCACGAAAATAAAAGGGAAGCGACGCGTTTCAGGACTCCAAGGGTGCCAGCTTCACGCCCTCCTTCTTTATCTTGTTCTGGAGCATCAGGATGGCCCTCGCCATCGCCTCGGGCCTCGTGGGGCAGCCTGGCATGTAAACGTCGACCGGGACTCCTATCTCCGAGGGGAGGACGACGTTGTAGGAGTTCCAGAATATCCCTCCCTCCAACGAGCAGGCTCCCATGGCTATGACGTACTTAGGCTCCGGCATCTGGTCGTAGACGATCCTCACCGCCCTAGCCATCTTCCTGGTCAAAGTGCCCTCGATCGTCAGCAGGTTCGTGTGCCTCGCGGAGGTGAATGGAAGCATACCGTACCTCTCGGAGTCGAACCTGGCGGCGGCTAAGGCTCCGAACTCCGCGCCGCAGCAGCTGGTTGTCAGGTGAGGAGGCCAGAGGGAGAACATGACCCCCCAATCTATTAGGTTCTTGACGGGCTTCTTGGTCAACAGCCACTTGGCCGCCTTCCTAGCGGCCTCTTCTAAATTGCCCACCAGCATTAACTGGTCCATGCTTTATCCTGGACGTTAGAGCGATCCCCGGTAATTAAGCCTTTGTATTAGTTGCGTTGAGAAGAACCTTAATGCGGCCCTTTCAGGGCCGTTCGTCATCCCCTCTGCGATCACCTCACTCCTCACCTTTCAGTCGACTAAAGCCTAAAGAGGTTCCGAAATTTTTGCTTTTGAAGAGGTCGAGTTGGTTGAACGCTTAACGACCGAAACTTTATGTGGTGTAGAGGTCGTTAACAGAGCGCCCTCATCAGGGGTCAGCTCGGTGGTTCCCACTCATCCCCGAGTTCAACCCTAAATCTGACCGCTCAAAAGCTTTGGCTGTGGCAATAATCGTCAAGGTCGACCCCGTAACGCCAGAGAAGGACAAGATCAGGGTAGCCGCAGAGGCCATAAGGGCGGGGAAACTCGTAGCTTTTCCCACGGAGACGGTGTACGGCCTGGGAGCGGACGCGATGAACGGGGAGGCTTCCAGGAAAATATTCGAGGCTAAGGGGAGGCCGGCGGACAACCCCCTCATAGTTCACGTGGCCGACTTCGAGCAGCTCTTCCAGGTAGCCAAGGATATCAGTGACGAGGTATACAAGGTTGTCAGGACGGTCTGGCCTGGGCCCGTAACATTCGTGCTGAAAAAGGCGCCTGGGGTTCCGAAAGAGGTAACGGCTAACCTAGACACCGTAGCCGTCAGGATGCCCGCTCATCCTGTAGCCCTGGAGCTGATAAGGCAAAGCGAGACCCCAATCGCGGCCCCAAGCGCGAACCTGGCGGGGAGGCCCAGCCCGACCACGGCAGAGCACGTGATAGAGGATCTGGGCGATAAGGTCGACGTGATAATCGACGGGGGACCTACCTTCTTCGGCGTCGAGTCCACTATAATTAACGTCGCGGTAAAGCCACCGGTTCTCCTCAGGCCAGGGCCGTTCACGGTGGAGGAGCTCAGGAACTTCTTCCCCGACCTGATCGTCCCGGAGTTCGCCGAGGGGAAGGAGGAAGCCGCGATAGCTCTAGCCCCTGGCATGAAGTACAGACACTACGCCCCACAGAAGAGGATGATTGTTGTTGAGAACAGGGAGGCCTTCAGGAAGGCCGTGGAAACGCTCTCCAAAAGCAGGAAGCTGATCGTGCTGTGTTCCAAGGAGGAGTGCGAGAACGTGAAGGGGGAGAACGTCACTGAAATAGTGCTGGGCTCCGAGACCAACCTCTACGAGATAGCGAGGAACCTCTTCGACTCCTTCAGGAAGGTGGATAAGACTGAAGGCGATCTGGCAGTGATCCATTCCTTCCCCGAAAGGGGGATAGGCCTAGCCATAATGAACAGGATAAGGAAGGCTTCTGGCTTTCAGATCGCGAGATCTCTGGAGGAGGCGATGAGGCTTGCTGGTGATTAGGCTGACTAGAGTGACCTCCACTCAGGACTTCGCCGAGGCGATCCACGATATGATAGAGGAAAAGGAGTTCGTGGTGGTCGCTGAGGAACAAACCAAGGCCAGGGGGAGGTTCGGGAGGGCCTGGTACTCTCCCAAGGGAGGGCTCTGGGTCACCCACGTGATGAAGGACTTCGAGGCCGAGAGGGTTCCCGACCTAACGCTGGCGAACGCTTTGGCTATAAGGAAGGCTTTGGAGAAGTACGTGAACGCGAAGATAAGGTGGCCGAACGACGTGGTAGTGGACGATAAGAAGATCGCGGGAGTCTTAGTGGAGGCAATAGCTCGGGGCGACGAGGCCACGGCCTTCGTGGGATTCGGGGTGGACACGAACGTCACTGAGTTCCCCAAGGACGTGAGGGCCACGTCGGTGCTGCTCGAAACCGGAAAGCTAGTGGACAACGACGAGCTCATGTTGGAGATAATCTCGCTGACAAAGGAGTACCTCAGGTTGAACCTCTCGCAGTTAGCCAAGGAGCTCGATAACTACTCCTCCCTCAACGGGAGGGAGGTAAGGCTCTCAGGTGAGGGGTGGGAAAAACGGTGTAAAGCGCTCTTCGTGGACTTCATGGGGAGGTTAGTCACGGACTGCGGCATCTTCGAGGTGGAGGAGGTCCACCGGGTGGAGGTCATTTGACCACTAGTACCGGTACCCTCGCCTCCTGAACCACCTTCGAGGACACGCTCCCCAGGATGAGCCTCTTGAAGGTCGACAGTCCCCTGCTTCCTATCACTATCAGGTCGGCGCCGTTTTTCGATGCGTACTCTATTATGGAGGTCGCGGGATCGCCCTCGAGCACTTGGGAAGTCACGTCCTTCACGCCCGCTTCTTGGGCCTTCTTCTTGGCTTGCTCCACGTCGTTCTGGGCCTTGTTGTAGATCTGGGCTATCACGTCGCTCGGAATCGGGGCGAAGCCCATCCCGAGGAGGGCCGCGGTGTCCACCACCTCCACCACGTCCAACTTAGAGTCGAAGGCTTTGGCGAGCTCTATCGCCGTGTTCAGGGCCTTTATCGCGTGATCCGAACCGTCGTAGGCAACCACGATCCTTTTGAACATGTTACCACCAATTTCAAGTTAGTTCAGATTATCAATTATATCACTTTCGCCATTTGTTAAAGATTTTTGAAAAAAATTTAAGCGAGCTTTAAACCCTCTACTACCAGTGACCTAGACTTCAGGTTCCAGACCGTTCTCTCGTCTCCGGCCTCCGCCCTTATACCTCTCAGCAGGTCCCTGAGGGTTCCGGAAAGGTTCAGACCCTTAACTGCCTTACCCTCCTTCGGATTCCAGGCGAGGCCCACGCTGAGGCTGAACGCTCCTGAGGCGAAGTCGCTAGTGTGTACCCCTCTGAGCGAGTTCACCACCAAACCCTCCTCCTCCCCAACCTCCTTGACCTTAATGATGACGTTGGAGAAGCCCGCCGTCGGATTGGTGGCGTAAGTTCTAATAGCGGAGTGTGTGGGCTCCACGTTCGCCTTCCTCGCCCAGTAGTAAGTGTTTATGCTCCTTACGAAGACCCCGTTGGAGATTATTTCGACCTTTCTCGAGGGTAGTCCCTCGCCGTCGAACTCCCTGCTCATAATCATTTCATCCAACGTGGGGTCGTCGATTACAGTGAACTTAGTGCCGAAGTCCTCGCCTAGCTTTAGGGGACTCGACTTCCTGTAAACGTTGTCCGTGGAAACCGCGAACCTCAGAAGGGGCAGTAGGAGGTCCTGGAGCGCTTCTGGAGTTAGGGTCACCACGCTTGGGAGAGACTTAGGCTCGACTTCGTTCTTCGCTATTTCCAACTTGAACAGGAAGTCCTCCTTAAGGGCGTCGCTTCTCGTCGCAGAGAGATCCCTCGTGGCGCTCGAAGAGTGTACGCTGGGCGAAACTCCTGAGCTGACTTTAGCGTTGCCCTCTATGTAAGCAGAGGAGAACGTGGCCTTGCTCCTCTTGTCCGAGCCCTCCGTGGAGGCCACTTCGATTTCCCCCAAGGCAACCTCAGCTCCTGCGTGACTCACGCTAGCCCATTCGGGCACCTCCAGAAGGTTGGGGAAGGAGTCCCTAACTTCCTCTATCGCCTTTTCGAGGTCGAACTTGACCAAGCTCAGGGTGATCCCGCTCTCGCCGGGAGGTATTACGTTAGCCTCGTCGACCTTCGACACCCTCCATCCCTGTATTGCCCTTTCGATAAGCTCCTCCGTTAGCCTAGTGGAGTAGGCGAAGCCCATCTTGCCGTCCTTGGCTACCCTTAACCCGTAGCCCTCGTCTTCCAGGGTCTCGCTCCTTATGCTTCCGTCGAACTCTATAGCGTACTCGCTGAGCCTGGTGTGGAATACCTCCGCCTGGTAACCCAGAGCCTTGAGCCTGCTCAACGCCTTATAGACGTCGATCTCAGACGCCACCTACCCTCACCTCGTCTACCCTGACGTAAGGGCCTCCGTCCGAGACGGGAACGGTCTGCCCCATCTTGCCGCAGAAGCCGGGTGAGAACTCCAACTCCTTGCTCACCCCAGAAACGCGCTTCAGAGTCTCCAGGGTGGAACCGGTTATGCCCAGGAAGGTTACGGGCCTACCCACCTCGCCGTTCACTATCTCGTAGGCCTCGTCGATCCCGAACTGGAAGGTCCCGTCGTTATTGGTCTGTCCCCCGCTCATCGAGACCAGCAGATAACCCTCGTTGACCTCGGAGACCAGCTCCTCCCTGGTGGAGTCCCCCGGCTCGAAGTGGGTGTTCCTCATCCTTACTAGGGGCCTTGAGATGGGCCCTTCAGCCCTAGCGTTGCCCGTGGGGTTAGCCCCCAAGTAAGCGGCGTAGTACCTGTCGTTGAGGAACTCGTTCAACACGCCCTTCTTTATTATCTCGACCTTTCTAGCCTCCACCCCCTCGTCGTCGTAGACTATGGAGCCTATCGCCTGCTCGTCGTCGACCATGGGGGAGTCGGAGATGGAGACTATTTCAGACGCAACAGGTTTACCCAACTTGTCCGAGAATATCCCGCTAACGGCGAGGTCGGCCTCCGAGAGGTGGCCCACCGCCTCGTGGGCGAAGACCCCAACCACTTCCGGGGCCATAACGACCGGGAACTTCCCGACCTTGGGCGAGACAGCCCTCATCTTCTCCTGGACCTTCCTCCCCATGCTCTCGATGAGTTCGTCGGCCACGTCGAACAGCACGAACCTCTTGTAGGAATAGAACCTGTCGAAGACGGTCAGCGAGAGGTCACCCCTCTTGATCACGGCTGTAACCGAAACTCCGTTGTACCCGTAGGCCTGGCTCACGTCCCTGGAGTCGGAGCTCAGGTAGCGCTTGTCGTGGAGGACCTCCCTGTAGGAGACCGTTACGGCCTTCACTCCCTCTAGCTTCATGACCTCGTCCCTTATCCTCCTCACGACCTTCATCTTCTCCTCTAATGAGAAGTTTAGGGGGTTGGGATTGAGAGGTAAGCTTACCTCTGCCTTCTTCGACTTCAGGTAGACCACTGCCGACTTCCTGTCGCCCAAGGCGTTACTGACGGCCCTTTCGGCGTCCTCGGCCCTCGGTTCCCTCCTCAGGCTGACCAAACCCCAGTCCCCGTCCACCAGAACCCTCAGCAAAGCCCCCTCGGTGACTCCGTTGGACTCAACGTACTCCCTGGTCTCGTTAGCGACGAGGACTAACGTCCTGACCCTGGTGTACCTGACGTCAGCGAAAGAAGCTCCCAGCTCCTCGGCCCTCTTTAAAGCCTCCTCCACAAGGGAAGGGGAGAAGCCAGGTTAATAGCTTCTCTAGCTTATTATTGCCGCGGCCCTCTCTCACTGGCGTGAGGATCCTCATATTCGGCTACGGTAAGGTAGGTAAGGAGCTCAGGGCGCTGATACACGAGAGGAGGGGGGAGGTTCCTGAGCTCAGCGACGTCCAAATAGTGGCGACGGTGACCAGAAGGGGTATATCCTTAGGCGACAGGGACGCCTTCGTGGCCGATGAGCCGTTCTCGCTCGATCACCTGGAGAAGCTGAAGCCCGACGTAGTGATCGACACGGCCTCAGCCAACTACGAGACGGGGGAACCCTCCCTGAGCCTATATTTCAGGGCCTTCGAGCTGGGGGCCAGCGTGATAACTACAAACAAGGCTCCGTTGGCTCTGAGGTTCTGGGACATTGTGGAGAGGGCCAGAAAGAACGGAGCGACCTTAGGGTTCCAGGGAACCGTAATGAGCGGTACTCCCTCGGTTAACTTACTCAGGGTCTTGCCGGGCTCCAGGGTGAGGAAAATAAGGGGGATACTGAACGGCACGACCAACTACATCCTGTCGAGGATGGCGGAAGGGATCCCCTTCGCCTCCGCCTTGGCTGAAGCGAAGCAGAAGGGTTACGCGGAGGAGGATCCAACCCTCGACCTGAACGGCTTCGACGCGGGAGCGAAGCTGGTCATCCTTTCCAACTTCGCAATGAGGACTAGGCTCACCGTGAGGGACGTGAAGCTTGAAGGTATTGTCAACCTCAAAGAGGAGGACGTGGCTAAGGCCTTAAGGGAGGGGAAGAAGCCGAAGCTCGTCGCTCAGTCCGACGGGAAAGAGGCGACCGTAAGAGTTCAACTCGTTTCCCAGTCCGATCCCCTGTACTCCGTAGACGGCGTCGAGAACGCCCTCTCCGTAGAGACGGACGTACAGACGATCACTATAAGGGGACCCGGAGCGGGGCCGAGGCAGGCAGCCTATGGCGCCCTCAGCGACCTGATACTGCTGAAAAGGGGTGCCCTCCTACTCCCATAAATTACGAAATTGTTTCGTTTTGCGAAACTTCAATTATTTATGATTGATAGTGTAATAATTTTGTTTCGTACATCCTTTTTAATAGTACTTCGAGGGTTTAGAGAGTGAGGCCCGAATGTCCGTCCGACTCAGCTCACTCTTTAGGCTCGCTAAGCCCAGGGTAGTGGCCCTTTTGGACTTAGCTGCCCTTGCTGGCTACTTCGCCGCGGGCTTCAAGGGTCTATTGCCCCTAGCCCTGGTTCTCGTCGGAGGCTCCCTCGCCTCGGCGGGGGCGATGATGGTGAACGAGGCTTACGAGGCCAACAGGGACATAAAGATGGAGAGGACATCGTGGAGGCCCACCGCGAAACAAGAGATCAGCATAAAGGCCGTTTATGCCGTGGGTTCCTCGCTCGTGACGATCGGGACAGGGATAGCCTACCTCGCGAACCCTTTGACGGCTCTCTTCGTAGCCTTCGGGGCGCTCTTCTATATCTTCGTTTACACCGTAGTCCTCAAGCCGAGGCACTGGAGCAACATAGTTATAGGAGGCCTGGCCGGGAGCGCGGCGGCTTGGGCCGGCTACTCGGCGAGCTCGGGAACCCTAGACTTGCCGGGCCTGTTGCTCGGCCTGCTGATCTTCATGTGGACCCCGGGTCACTTCTGGTCGCTGGCGTTGAGGTACAGTCAGGACTACGAGAGGGCTGGCTATCCGATGTTGCCGGTGATATACGGCGAGAAGGTGACCGCTAGGGCCATAGCTGTGAGCAACGCCCTCATGATTCCGTTCGCGTTAGCCCTCGGGGTTTGGTTCGGATCGCCCTACTTAATACTCTCGGCGGTGGCCTCGGCCATACTCGTTTACTTCACTATGAGGCTGTACACGAACCCGACGGAGGAAGAGGCCTGGATCTCCTTTAAGGTATCCTCTCCCTATTTGGCTATCCTTTTGCTCGGAATAATCCTCAGTAGGGCACTGTGAGGACTACGAAAGTCTTCCTCCCTTTACTCCTTACTGCCACAACGGAGTCGTTGCACCTCTTGCTTATCCTGATCTCGTCCGACCCATAGTTCACAGCTACCCTTATCCTGGACCCGCACTGGAAGGCTGCCTTCATCGCCTCCCTGTAGTAAGGGGAAAGGAAGTAGGAGGCCCTATCCACTAGTACCCTGAACTCCTCCTCGGGGGTGAGACTTTTCAGGCCGAAGGTCGAGACGGGAATCCAGACCTCTATGAGGCCGTCCCTAACGTAAACCTTCGGTTGAGACGCCCTATAGGCTAAGTAAACCCCGAGGCCCCCGAAGCCCGCGTTGAGCAGGGTTAGGGCGAGAAGCATGAGAGGGCTGAGGAAGCGGAACAGGAGCAGGGCGAAGCCGACGGACATAACCACGTCTGCAACCACGAGAAGGACGGCCTTCTTGGGATCGCCGAGCGCTCTAACGAACAGGTAGCTAGGGATAGACGTACCGACCAAGGGGACTGGAGTGAGCGCTAGGGCGAGAAGCAGTCTCCTCTCCTGGTCCGGCATCGTATTACTTTAAGCTGAGCCTCACCTTATAAGGTTTCTAAGAGGTGATCGGTATTGAAAGGCCCCCATAATGATGGTTTTACCTTTACAATGACGTTAGGTTTAGCGTTAATGACGTTGTTTGTGAACAGGTTAAGGTTAATAATCACGCGTTCCGAATTGAAGTTCTGAATGTCCAAGGAAGCTGTTCTTTACAGGAATGAGGGGAATAAGGTAAGGTGCGTCGCCTGTGCCAGGAGGTGCTTAATAGGGGAGAGGCAGGTCGGCTTCTGCGGGGTTAGAAGCGTTAGGGGCGGCAAGCTCTACCTGGACGTTTACGGTAAGGTCGCCTCCATACACGTGGATCCCATCGAGAAGAAGCCCCTCATGCATTTCTACCCGGGGAGCAAGGTCCTCTCCTTCGGAACCTTCGGCTGTAACTGGATGTGTATGTACTGCCAGAACTTCGACATAAGCCAGAGGAGAAGGCCAGAGGGCTACGAGATCTCCCCTGAAGAGATGGTGAACTTGGCCTTAGCCCATGAGGCCGACGGGATAACCTACACGTATAACGAGCCGATCATCTTCGTGGAGTACGCCCACGACGTAGGGGTTCTGGCCAGGAAGAAGGGGCTGTTCAACACCATGGTCACTAACGGCTACTGGACTCCGGAGGCCGTGGACTACGTCAAGGACTTCTTGGACGCCGCCACGATAGACTTCAAGGGGAACGGCGAGCCCAAGTTCCTCAGACGCTACACGGGGGCCTCTGGGCCGGAGCCTATAATCGAGACCGCGGAGGCCCTCAAGAAGATGGGGGTTCACGTCGAGATAACCGACCTGGTTGTACCGCAGATTGGCGACGACCTCTCGGCGGCTGAAAAGCTAATGAAGATCATTTACGACAGGCTGGGGCCAGAAACGCCGATACACTTCCTCAGGTTCCACCCTGATTACAAGCTCGACTACCTGCCCTGGACCCCCGTAGAGACGCTCGAGAGGCACTACGAGTTGGCCAGGAAGATGGGGTTCGAGTACGTCTACTTGGGCAACGTCCCCGGCCACCCCTACGAGAACACATACTGCCCGAAGTGCAAGAACCTGTTGATAAGGCGCTACGGCTTCGACATCCTGGAGTACAAGGTAACCGACGACGGCAGGTGCCCGTACTGCGGATACAAGGTAAACATAAGGGGGAAACTGTCGAAAAACGCCTTCAAGGACAGGTTCTACTCCCCGCTTTACTACCTCTAACTCCCCTTGAAGACCGGCTCCCTCTTGTTCAGGAAGGCGTTCACTCCCTCCTTCTGGTCCTCAGTGCTGAAGACCACTCCCCAGCCAATGCTCTCGAACTCCAGACCGACGTCCTGCGAGGCCTCCGCGCCCTTGTTGACAGCCATCTTTATGAGGGCTATCGAAACCGGGGGCTTCTTGGCCAGCTTCAACGCCAACTCCCTGGTTACCTTCTGCAGCTCCGCCAATGGGACTACCTTGTTGACCAGGCCTATCCTCTCGGCTTCCCTCGCCGGTATCCTGTCGCCGGTAAGCATCAGCTCCAACGCCCTCCCTTTCCCGACGAGCCTGATGAGCCTCTGGGTTCCTCCGAACCCGGGGTAGATCCCCAGGTTGATCTCCGGGAGTCCGAGCTGCGCCTCCTCAGCGGCTATCCTCAGGTCGCACGCCATGGCTAGCTCGAGGCCGCCTCCTAGGGCGTAGCCGTTTATCATCGCTATGGTCGGCTTGCTGAGGCTCTCTATGAAGTCCATAACTTGCCTCCCTTTCCTCGCGAACTTCCAGGCGGTGTAACCGTTGAGCTGAGTGAACTGGGTTATGTCAGCCCCCGCACAGAAGGCCTTGCCGTTGCCGGTTATCACTATAACCCTCACGTCGTTGTTCTTCTCGAGCTCCGCCAGGGCACTCTTGAGCTCGTCCAACAGCTGCTCGTTTAGAGCGTTCAACTTCTCCGGCCTGTTCAAGTAGACCCAGGCTATTGGGGGCTCAATCGTTACCTGAACGGTCTGCATCTCGGGGAAGAGAAGAGGGACGGAATAAAAGGGTTGAAGGACGAGCTTCTACGATACTAGACCCTCTTCAGTAAACCCTGCACAGGGAGACGAACTCCCTGTCCTCGTCGCACACGTTGAAGTCCTTCAGTTCCTTCAGGGTTTCATTCAGCCTCCCCCTCACAGCCTCCCATACCCTCTCGTCGTAGTCCTTAACGTAGATCAGGTAGACCTTGTCCCTACCGGACTTGGGAATGACGTCTATCAATATCGCGTCCCTATCCTCCTTGGTCTCCACGACCTCTATCTCGCTGTAGTAGATATCGATGGCCTCCACGTCCTTGAGGTCTGCGGCCTTCAGGAGGGCGGACAAGACGTCCACTGCCCTCTCGGGAGGGAATATCTCTTTGGTCTCGTAGTCTTCCTCCTGGTCGTCCTCGTAGAACTTCACGAAAAGGGACTCCAAGACGGGCGGAATTAGGCAAAAAGGTAAAGAAACCTTTCACCTCTTGTAGCCAAACTTTCTCAAGAGCTCCTTCCTCTCCTTGATGTTCTCCTCGTTCTCCACTCCCAGTGGGGTGAAGCCGTCGACGACGCCTATCACTCCCCTACCCTGGTCGGTCTCCGCTACCAATACCTGGAGCGGGTTCGCCGTTGCGGCGAATATCCTGACCACCTCTTCCACGTTCTTGATCCTGTTGAGCACGTTTATCGGATAGCCGTTCTTTATGTAGATCACGAACACGTGGCCCGCGGCAATGCTGAGACACGCCTTCTGGGCCAACTTGATGAGCTCCTCATCGTTCCCGTCCCACCTCACCAACCTCTTCCCGCTGGCCTCGCAGAACGCTATGCCGAACTTGAGGTGGGGACTGGAGGAAGCTAACGTCTCGTATAGGTCCTCGACGGTCTTGATGAAGTGGGATTGCCCGATTATTACGTTCGTTCCCTCCGGGATCTCGACCCTAACCACATCTATCTTTACCGACATCGGGTAGTATTCGTCGAAGTCGTTAATTACCTTAATCAGCGTAGGACCACTTCGTCACCTCTCAGATGTACTCCCGTTCACATCACGGGGCGAACCTCTTGTCCAGGTAAGCGACGTTCAGCACGACTAAGGTGTTGCCGTTCACGTTAACTTGGTATCCCATCTTAAAAGTGTTGAAGAGCACGTAATAGGTCCCGGGCTTCACGTGAAACACCGCGACTCCGCTCCCGTTAGTCCAGTTAATGGCGTAGAAGGTATGGTTTTCAGCGGTTCCGGAGTAGAGCCAAACGGGGGCGTTAGCGAGGGGCTGTTGCCCGCCGAACGGACCGTAGTTCACAATCTCCTTCACGTAGAGGACGTACGTGCCGTTCACCTCGTTGCCCCCCAAAACCTCATAGGTAATGGTCGTCTTGTAAGACTCGTGGGCCACGTAAACGCCCGCGAGGGTTAAGATCAGCACCAGGCCCATGAGCGCGAGGATGAGCGTCTTGTTCACGGGCACCGAAAAGGGTTAACGCATTATAAAGGTTGTCGAGAGTTCGACCTCCCGTAAGCTTACTCACTTTATATCCTATCGCGCGTTGTACATCTATGCGAAGTGTCGTTAGAGGCGTTAAAGCTCGCGCTTAAGCAGGATAAGGACACCTTCAGGCGCTACATGGTACTAGGGGCTTTCGACGGCCTAGTGGTAGGGGTCTCGCTGATCGTCACGCTCGGAACGCTTTCCAACGAGGAGCTCGTCATACACTCCGCCCTTTCTGGAATAATAGGCGTGAGCGCCGCCTCCTTCTGGAACACGGTCGTGGCTGAAAGCCGAGAGAAGGCGATCGAGCTCAGGAACCTGGAAAGGCAGATGCTGAGGGCCCTTAAGGGAACGATTTACGAGAAGGTTAACAACTACTCCGTGTGGATCTCCGCGTTGATACACGCCCTATCTCCCCTGCTGGGGATGTTGATCGTCCTGGCTTACACCCTGAGCGGGAGCACCGCGTTAGCGACTGCTTTGGGGTTGGCCGTGATCTCGGCCTTAGGCCTGATGTACGAGGGAACGATTAAGGAGAGGCTTAAGTCTACAGCCGTAATGACGGTCGCCGGGGTCTTGACCGCGCTGCTGGCTTACCTCATCAGGCCCGGCTAAATCCACCAGCCGGTCACGCTGTGACACCCGAACCTCCTGTAGAGCTCGACGCACTTGTTCTTATCGCCCTTGGCGCAGGGCTCGCATAACGCCACGTAATCCTTAACGGTCTCCTCGTCACAAACTACCCTCCCACAGATTAACACGCAGGTCCTGTCCCCTTCATTGAAAAAACACTGCATGGCTTCCTGGCCCCTCAGACCTTACCCCTGAGGAGCTTTATTACGTTAATTAATTGCTGATCCCTCCACTTAGACAGCTCGGCGAAGGTCTTCCCCTTCACGAAGCTGTACTCTTTCATTTGCTCCACCGCCCTCTTGACCCCGCTGTAGGGGAACTTGTCCCACTTCGCTAAGTCGTGCATCCACTCGTTCGCTCCCCAGCCGAAGCCCCTGCTGAAGAAGTACTCGAGCCCTCCCTCCCCTCCTCCTAAATGGTAGGTCAGGAACGGGCCCATAAAGGCCCACCTCAGGCCGATCGCGGCCGTCATGACCTTGTCTATATCCTCCACAGTCGCCACCCCCATGTCGACCAAGTGAACCGCCTCCCTGAAGAGGGCGAAGGCGAGCCTGTTACCTATGAAGCCCGGGACTTCCTTCCTTAGAACCACCACTACCCTTTCCAGTTTCTTCTCCATGAAGTCCTTCGTCGCTTCCAGCACTTCTTGGCTTGTTCTCTCGCCGGGAACGACCTCAACTAAAGGCAGTAAGTGCGGAGGGTTCCATGGGTGGGCTATGACTCCTCTCTCGGGGTGCCTCTTCATCGCCTTTTGGATCTCGGTCATAAGGAGACCGGAGGTGCTCGAGGCCAGTATGACGTCTGAGGGTAGTTTCTCGTCGAGTTCTCCGAAGATCTTCTTCTTAACGTCGTAGTCCTCTATGACGGCCTCCAGAACGAAGTCTGCCCCCTTAACCGCCTCGTTGAAATCCGTGGTGGGGGTCACCCTCCTCAAGTACTCCTCAGGGCGCCTTTCGACGAGCTTGTTCTCGTAGAGGACGTTGAGATAGGACTTAACCTTCTCCATTCCCTTATCGAGGGTCTCCTTCTTCTCCGTGTAGAAGGTAGCGTCTATCCCTTTCACCGCTAAGAGTGCCGTCCAACCAGCGCCTATCACTCCGGCTCCTATTACCGCGACCCTCCTGACGTCCCTCACGAATGACACCGATTTAAACTGATACAAGCAGTTTTAAGCCATGCCGACCCTCGGCGACAGTTTGAGACGTTACGTTCAGGAAATGTTACCGAAGCTCGAGCAGAGGTTCCAAAGCAGGGAGGACCTCCTTTTACTCTCGAGGGAGGTGATAAGGTACGCCGGCGAGGCCATAAGCCTGTCCCATAGGGGGAGGAGGGACGAGGCCGTCCAGAAGTTCGATATGGCGAAGTCTAAGCTCAGGGAAGTTAGCGAGAGGGTAAAGGCGTTTCCGGACCTGCTCTACGGCGACGTCGGCACGGCGTACCAGGAGGTGAGCGAGGCGGCGGCGGTACTATCGATGTACTTCGACCTCCCTTTACCCTCGCCGGAAGAGCTGGGAGTCCCCGAAAGCTATTACGTCCTGGGGATGGCCGACGCGGTTGGAGAGATGAGGAGGATGGCGCTCGAGCTGTTGAGGAAAGGGAAGAAGGAGGAGGCCGGGAGAGTCTATCAGACCATGGAGGAGGTGTACGGCGTGCTATGGGACCTCGAGTACCCTAAGGCTCTGGTGCCGAACTTGAGACAAAAAATCGACTACATGAGGAGGATAATTGAGGAGACCCATCACGACATATTCATAGCTGAGGCCATGAAGTGAGTTCGATTATTTCCCGTAGTTCGCCACTACGTAATCCACCAGCTTCTCGGCCACGTTTATTCCCGTTGCGGACATGAAGCCCTTGAACTCGGGAACGTCGTTGATCTCGTTGATCACGTAGCCCCTCGATGGGTGCTCGAGCACGTCTATCGAGACGAACTCCCCTCCCACTGTCTTGGCCGCCGATGTAGATACGCTGATGAGCTTCTCATCTAAGTCAAGAGGTGAGGGGACCCCTCCCAAAGCCACGTTGGCCCTCCACTCGTTTGGCGGTATGTTCCTCGCGTAGCAGCCCAACAGCTCGTCCCCAATCACTATGCACCTTATGTCCCTGTTCTTGTACTGTATGTACTCCTGGACTATGTGGATCTTCAACGCTGAGTTCCCCATCATCTCCCTGTGCTCGACTATGGTCTTCCCCTCGAAGTCGTCCCTTATCAGGGACACCAGCCTGCCCCAACTGCCTATCGGGGGCTTATCTATGAGAGGGTAGCCCCTCTGCTCGTAAGCCTTCATGACGCTCTCCGGGGACATGGCGATTATCGATTCCGGGATCGGGATGTTCGCCTTGTATAGCTTGGAGTAAGTCAGGATCTTGTCGCCGCAGACGCTTATTGCATCCGGTGAGTTTATGGTGTGAACCCCCACTCCCTCGAGGACTGCAGAGGAGTACAGTGCCCTGTACATGCTTACCGGCCTGATGATGGCGACGTCGTATCTGCTCAGAGCCCTGTTGAAGGGTAGGGGGTCCTGGGAGACGTTGATTATATCGTAGGGGACCTTCTTATCCTCAAGGGCCTTGATTATCAGCTTCTCCTCGACCCTGACTATGTCCACTACTAGGGCTACTCTCATATACCTGCCCCTAGCTCCCTCAGCTCTAGAAAGCTCATCTCGTTCCTTTTTATAGCTTCCGCTACCTCCCTGCCCAGCCTGCCGTTGAGTACGAGGGGGACGTTCATGTCCGCCGCTGTCCTCCTCAGTTCGTAATCAACCTCCGGCATTCTGCCGTCAGTTATAACTAGGCCCACTTTCCTCGCGGAGACCGAGCTCACGGCTTCCTTATAGCTTATCACCTCGTCACCCGCCTCAGCTCCCTCTACGGTCTTCACGACGTAACCGGCTTCTTTCAGTATCCTGTAAGCCTCCTTAAGGTAGGTCACGTTCCTCCTCCCGTAGACTATGACGTACTCGTCCCTGTTGGGCATCCTGTTGGGGGCGGTGGAAAGCCAGCTCTTCAGCAAAGCGTCGTAGAAGGTGAGGCCGAAGCTCGCCGCCTCTCCGGTGCTTCTCATTTCAGGGCCCAAGGACGGGTAGGCACCCTTGAGCTGGGCCCAGGAGAACTGCGGGCTCTTCACGCCCCACCAGGTTACCTTAGGTTGGTAGAAGTCGTCTAGCTTCAGCCCTTCCTCCACGGCCTCCACCGCCTTCTCCATCAAGTTAACTCCTATGGTTTTACTCGTGAAAGGCATCGACCTCGAGACCCTCAGGTTCATCTCTATTACGTAAGGGACTCCGTCCCTGACCACGAACTGGATGTTGAAAGGCCCTTTGATGCTCAGCTCCCTCGCCAGGGTCAGGGCTATCCCCTTCATTTCCTTAACCGTCGCCTCGTTTAGGAGCCTGTGGGGGATGCTCATAGTGGCGTCGCCGCTGTGAACCCCGGCTTCCTCGACGTGCTCCAGGACCGCTCCTATCGCGCCCTTTCCGTCGGTGGCGGCGTCTACCTCCACCTCAATCGCGTCCTCGATGAACTTGGAGATAACGACGGGATGCTGGGGGGAGACGTCGGTCGCCCTCCTTATGTAGTTCCAGAGCTCGTCGTAGCTGTAGACCACGTCCATGGCTGAGCCGCTCAGCACGTAGCTCGGCCTTACCAGCACCGGGAAACCAACTTCGTCGACGAACTTCTTAACCTCCTCCTCGCTCCTCGCGGAAACCCAAGGGGGCTGCTTTATCCCCAGCCTGTCGAGGAGCTTGGAGAACTTCTCCCTGTCCTCCGCGTTGTCCACGGCGTGCCCGGCTGTGCCGTAAAGCCTCACCCCCAAGTCCTCCAGCTTCTTCGCCACACTGTTCCCGATTTGCCCTCCAGCGTAAGTCACCACGTGCTTCGGCCTCTCCTTGAGGTAGATGTCCATTATCCTCTCGACCGATATCTCGTCGAAGTAGAGCTTCCTGCTGACGTCCCAATCCGTAGAGACGGTCTCGGGGTTGTAGTTCAGCATCATGACCTCGCCGTAACGCATCTCCAGGGCGTCCTTCGTGAGCACCGTGCTCCAGTCGAACTCCACCGAGACCCCGATCCTGAACCCACCGGCCCCCAGCACGAGGACCTTGTCTGGCCTATTCGAGAACTCCACGTCGTCCTCCTCCGCGTTATAGGTCAGGTAGAGGTAGTTAGTCACGGCCGGCCACTCGCCGGCCAAGGTGTCGATTTGTTTGACCTTGGGCTCTATCTTCCATTCAGCCCTCATCTTCCTTATCTCCTCCTCGCTCTTCCCCACCGCCTTGGCTATCTGGTAGTCACTGAAGCCCAACCTCTTCGCCTTGAGGAGGGCGCCCCTGTCGAGCCTCTTCGCCCTCTTGAGCTCCTCGTAGAAGTCCACGAGGGCCTTGAGCTTCTTCCCGAAGAATATGTCCAGCCCGTAAGCGTCCCAGAGGTCCTCGGGCGTGGCCCCCTCCTTCAGGGCTTTGGCGGCGTAGAGGAACCAGTAGGGCCTCTTCTCCTTCAGGGCCTCCAACGCCTCTTCCTTGGTCATGTGGGACTCGTAAATCCTCCCACCGACCACGCCTGGCTCGCCGATGTCCAGCATTCTGACGGCTTTCTGGAGGGCCTCTTCGAAGGACCTCGCTATGCTCATTACCTCCCCCACACTCTTCATCTCGGTTCCGACGGAGTTCTCCACCCTATCAAACTTCTGAAGGTCCCACCTGGGAACCTTTATGACCACGTAGTCCAGGCTCGGCTCGAAGCACGCGCAGGTCGACCCAGTTACCTTGTTTATCACTTCCGGCAAAGAGTAACCCAAGGCGAGTTTAGCGGCTACGTAAGCTAAGGGGTAACCGGTAACCTTAGAAGCCAGGGCGGAAGACCTCGACATCCTCGGGTTGGTCTCGATCACGTAATTCTCCCTACCGTAAGGGTTCAGGGCGAACTGGACGTTGCACTCTCCCATCAGTTCTATGGATTGTGCGACCTTCATGGATCTGGTCCTCATCTCCTGGTACTCGTAGTTGTCGAGCGTCTGGCAGGGGGAGATCACTGTGCTCTCTCCCGTGTGGACTCCCATCGGGTCGAGGTTCTCGATGCAGGCGATCACCGCCGAGTTGCCCTTGTAGTCCCTCATAACCTCGTACTCCAACTCCTTCCAGTGGTAGAGGTACTTCTCGATGAGCACCTCACCTATGTAGCTCTGAGCGAAGGCCCTCCTGACGTCCCTCCTCAACTGTTCCTCGGTCCAGGCTACAGTTGACCCCCTACCGCCCAGGTTGAAGCTGACCCTGACCATCACGGGGTAACCTATCTCCCTAGCTACTTTCACGGCCTCCTCCTCGCTCGTGGCGGAACTACTCGGGGGGACAGGTAAACCCGCTTCGATCATTGTCTCCCTGAACTTCTCCCTGCTCAGTGCCCTCTCGATGCCACTAATCGGCGTGCCCAGAACCTTTATGCCGTACTTCTGTATCACTCCCCTCTTCCATAAGTCGACGCCCACGTTGAGGGCCGTCTGCCCGCCGAAGCCCACCATAATCCCGTCGGGCCTTTCCTTCTCTATCACCTTCTCGACGGCCCACCAGGTGATCGGGATCATGTAGAGCCTGTCGGTCATCTTGAAGGTGGTCTGTATGGTGGCGACGTTGGAGCTGACAAGCACAGTCCGTATCCCTTCCTCCCTCACCGCCTTGAGGGCCTGGGAGCCGGAGTAGTCGAACTCGGCGGCCTCCGCGATCTTTATGGGCCCTGACCCGACTATCAGAACCTTCTTTATCGTGTCCCTCATCCCGACCCCCTCAGGGGCTTATGAGCTTCCCGAAGCGGTCGAAGACCCAGGTGGTGTCCCAGGGACCCGGCCTCGCCTCTGGGTGGAATTGAACCGAGAGTATCTTGTACCTCTCGTGGTACCAGCCCTCTATCGTGCCGTCGTCAGGGTTGACGAACCAGAGCTTGGCCCCGTGGGGCATGTCAGCCTTGTCGAGGATGGCGTAGCCGTGGTTGTGGGTGGAGATATAACAGGAGTTGTTCGTGACGTCCACTACCGGCTTATTAACTGCCCTGTGGCCGAACTTCATTTTCCTTATCCTGCCTCCCAGGGCTATGGTGCCGACCTGGTGGCCGAGGCAGATGCCCAGGATCGGAACGCCGTACTCTACCAGAGCCTTGTAAGTCTCTACGGGCTCCTTTAGGAGGTTCGGGTTTCCCGGGCCGTTGCTGAAGACCACACCCACCGGTTCGTGCTCCATTACTTTATCCGCGGAGGTCTTGCAGGGAACCCTCACGATCGTGTAGCCGAGCTTATGGTAAAGGGATTGGAGAATACCGTGCTTTATCCCGCAGTCCACGACCACTATCACTTCGTCGCTTCTGTTCCTGTGCACTATCACCTCCTTGGGGGAGGTGAACTCCGTGAAGTCTATCTCGTCGTACCTCTTCTCCAAGAACTTCCTGGGATCCTCAAACTCGTAGCCTGACGAGATAACCCCCATCATGGCGCCCTTAGTCCTTACCCTCTTCACGATGGCCCTCGTGTCGACGTCGCTCAGCCCGGGGACTCCCTCGCTGAGGAGCCACTCGTGAAGGGACATGGCGGAGTTCCACTTGTACGGCTCCGTCTCTTCGGCCACCACTAGCCCAGCCACCTGGATCCTCTCAGACTCGAAGTTTGTCAGTATGCCTTCCACTGCCTCCTTCTTGGGGACGCCGTAGTTGCCGACCAGAGGGTGAGTGATAACGAGGATCTGGCCCCTGTATGATGGGTCGGTCAACGACTCGGGGTAGCCGTTCATCGCGGTTGTGAAGACCACCTCCCCTGCCCTGACAGCCCTGGCGCCGAAGCCGCAGCCCTCAATTAGGGTGCCGTCCTCCAGGTAAAGGTAACCCTTAGTCCCCCTCTTGCAATAGGTCATCTTCCATTACCCTCAGGGAGGCTAGGCCCTCGTTCATGGAGGACTTTAAGGACTCCAAGGCCTGTTTGTCCCTCTCCAGCCTCGACCTCTGTAACTCCAAGGCCTTCCCCAAGCCTGAAGGGCTCGGGCTTCCCAAAACCGCTTTCATTTCTATTGATTGATTGAAAGAAATTGAAGGGCTGAATAAGCCCGCTCTCAGATTTTGCGCGATTCTCTTATAAGCTTTTCTGTACGGCTCCCCCTTGAGGGCCAGGAGTTCCGCCTCGTCGGTAGCCAGAGTTTCCGGGTCCAATCCCTTCGCCTTGACCTTAAGGTTCAAGAGCGCTGAGCCAATAATCCAGGTGGCCAG
Organism: Sulfolobales archaeon Acd1; assembly: GCA_000389735.1. GTDB lineage: Archaea > Thermoproteota > Thermoprotei_A > Sulfolobales > Sulfolobaceae > Acd1. The sequence continues at coordinate 481,478 of APJY01000001.1, forward strand.
GGAGGCCTCCCTGAGGCAGTCGAAGTAATTCGGGTTGATCTCCTGGAGGTCCAAGTTGTAGCCCGATGGCAGGGACTTGTAGGAGGCCATAGCCCCCGTCAGTCTCCCGATACAGAGCCCCGTCCTCGACCTGAGCACCTCCATGGTCACGGCGTTCCTCTTCTGAGGCATGAGGCTGCTCGTGCTGACGTGACTGTCGGGGAGCTCTACGAAGTCGACGAACTTCGACGAGAGGAGTATGAGGTCCTCGGCGACCCTCGAGTGGACAAGCATAAGGGAAGCCGCGAAGTAGGCCACGTCTATCAACTCAGCCCTACTCCCAGCGGCCTGTATCGTGTTGTATATAGGCTCGGAGAAGCCCAACATCCTGGCCTCCCTAGCCCTGTCGATCTTGGCGTTGGTGCCCACGATAGCCCCAGAACCCAAAGGCGATCTGTTGAGGTTCTTTAAGGTCGCTAGTCCCAGGGACCACCGCGACGCTAACTCCTCCTCCACGTAGCTCAGGTAGTGACCGAAGGTGCTAGGCTGGGCCGGCTGGAAGTGTGTGTACACGGGGAACAGCGTCTCTCTTTCCCTCTCCGCCCTCTCCAAGAGCCTGCTCCTCAAGTCGAGGAGGTCGTCGAGAAGATCTACGAGCATGTCCCTTGCCTTAAGCCTCAAGGCTGTGGCCACGTGGTCGTTCCTGCTCCTCGCGAAGCCGACCCAACCGGCTTCCTCACCGACAACCTTCAGCAAGTAGTCCTCGATCGCCTCGTGGACGTCCTCATAGTTCTCCGGGATCTCCCTGAAGGACTCTATCGCCCTGACTAACTTGGCGGCGGTGTCCCTGCTGATGTAATTGGATAAATAAAGCTCTATCACGTGGGCCTTCAGGACGAGCTTCACCTGGTCCAAGATCTCCTTGTCCCAGGCTATGGAGGAGGTGTACTTGACCGCCTCCTCAGCTTTCCAGTCCCTGTAGAGCACTACCTCCTCACCCTGTTAGCCAGGAGGGAGTGCATGCCCCAGATCTCTATGAACCCTCTGGCCTGCTCATCGCTCGGGTACCAGCCCTTGTTATAGCTCGCTATCTTCTCGCTGAACGGCGAGTACGGGCTCCTCCTCCCGAGGATCCGGAACCCAGAGCCGTCGACCTCGAACCTCACTGTACCGCTGACCCATCTGTTCATCTCGTCCCCAAGCTTCTGGATCTCCTCCCTGAGGGGCTCGAACCAGAGGCCCTGATACACCAAATCGGCCCACTCCTGATCCATGAGCCTCTTGAATCTCAGCTCCCTGGGAGTGTAGACCGTCTTCTCGAGATCCTTGTGGGAGTAAATCAGGGCTAAGGCGGCTGGAGCCTCATAGACCTCCCTGCTCTTGAAGCCCACCACCCTGTTCTCCAGGTGCTCCACCCTACCGAAGCCGTAGGAGCCGAGGTACTCGTTCAGGAACTTGACCAGGTCCACTAGGTTCATCCTCTTGCCGTTGACGCTCACCGGGACTCCTGACTCGAACTCGACCTCCACCACGGCCTTGCCCTGGTTCCTTCTCCTGGTCCACTCGAAGGCCTCCTCAGGAACCTCGATCGAAGGGTCGCTTATCACGTCGCCCTCTATCGACCTCCCCCAGAGGTTCTCGTCTATGCTGAACTTCGAGCTCTCCGCCTTTATGGGGATCCCCCTCTGCCTGGCGTAGGCTATCTCGTCCTCCCTGGTCATCTTCCAGATCCTCGCCGGGGCTATGATGGTGGCGTCAGGCATGAGCGTCATTATCGCCAAATCGAACCTGACTTGATCGTTGCCCTTCGAGGTCGAGCCGTGGGCTATCATGTTAGTCCCCTCCTTCTTCGCGACCTCCACGACCTTCTCCGCGATCAACGGCCTCGCTAGGGCTGTGCTCAGGGGGTAGACGTCCTCGTAGAGAGCGTTCATTTTCACGGCGGGGGCTATGAACCTCTCGGCGAACTCGGCCTTAGCGTCTACTAAGTAATGCTTGACAGCCCCAGCCGCTTTCGCCCTCTCTTCCAGAGCCTTGAAGTCCTCGGGCTGTCCCACGTCTACGGTGACCGTAATGACCTCCGCGTTATATCGCTCCGTCAACCACCTGATCGCGACGGTAGTGTCTAAACCCCCGGAGTACGAGAGGACTATCTTATCCGAGCCCATGATCCTCGCAACACCAGCTAACGAGAATAATAAAAGAGACGGAACGTCAAAACATCGGGTTCTCTAAAAAGAGACTATTGAGCTCTTCTCGTAAGGGTACCTTGCGGTATCCCCTCAACGTATTCCTTAACGGCGTTCATCACCACGTCCTTCCTGCTGGCGAACCTCCCTTTGTCAATGAGCTCGTCCATCCTGATCACGATGTCCTCAGGCAACCTAAAGCTTACAACGGATTTTGTCATTACTTTACTATTCGCGTGACTTTTTTATAAACTTTCCGAGCAGAGCTCTTTAAAATGATAGGGAAATTGTGTAGAAAAGATTTTTAAACTGTTACTGGGCGGCAGACAGTATTACGGCCTTCTGGACCTGGAGCCTCTGCTTGACCTCCTCGAGCCTCGAGGACATAATCGAAGTAGCGGCCTTCAGCTCGTCCTTGTGCTCCTTCCTGACGTGATCCTCGGCGTCGTCCTTGGTTAGCTTAGCGCCGCAGGCCTTACAGACGAGTGAGTCGCCCTTCTTGACCACGAGGGGATCGATGCCCTTCGAGATCTCAATGAGGATTGGCATGATCTTCCTCGCCTTCTGTTCGCTCCCGCTCTTCTCGATGATCCTCTGTGCGTAACCCCTGAGCTGGTGCTTTGAGATCCCGTACTTATAGGCGACCGTAGCGGGCCCCTCGCCCTTAACGAGGTACTCGTGGAGGGCCTCCAGGATGAAGTCACTGCCGCCCAGTATCTTTAAGGCCACGTAATTTATCAAGGCTTTCGTGTCCGTCTTCCTCATTCAGGGTCACTAGAGGGGGGATAAATTCTCCTGAGTATTTAAGGACTACAGGTGTTACTCCCGTTGAATTGTACGGTGCCGCAAGATCAGAATTTCGTAAAGTTCTGTAGAAATCGAACCTAAGTCCTTAAGCCAATCGCAGTACCGTACCCCTATAAGTCCTAACGTAAACTCCCTCGCCCTCTTCCACCTTGCCCACTATCGCTGGCTCGTCGTACTTCTTGAGTTCCCTCATGACTTCCTCGACCGATGTGGGATCCACGAAGATCAGCATTCCGAAGCCCATGTTGAAGACCTTGTACATCTCCTCCTCAGGAACCCCCGCCCTCTCGATGGCCTTGAAGACTTCCGGGGGCTCCGGGAGTTCCAAAACTACCTTGTGCTTCGTGACCCTCACTACTTTAGTATAGGCCCCCCCGGTTATGTGCGACGCCCCTTTAACCTTGTCCAGAACCGAGAGGACGGCCTTGTGGTAGAACTTTGTGGGCCTCATCAGATCCTGAGCGTAGTCCTTGAGGGAGAGTCTGCCCTCGCTTATAAGCCTCCTGACCAAGGAATAACCGTTGCTGTGCGGCCCCGAGCTAGGTAGGCCGATTATTACGTCCCCTGGACTGACCTCGCTCCCGGTTATCAACCTGTCGGATACGCCTACTACCGTGCAAGCCAAATCGAACCCCGTTATCACTCCCGGCATCACCGCGGTCTCGCCACCTACTATCTCGACCTCAGCCTCCTCGGAGGCCTTCTTCAGGGCGCGTATTATCCTCTCGACCAGCTCGTCGTTGGGCCTCTCCAAGGCTAAGTAGTCGACCGCTATTATGGGCCTCGAACCCACGCACGCTAGGTCGTTGGTGTTCATCGCTAAGCAGTCCTGGGCCACAGGCTCTATGATTCCCGTCTGCAAGGCCAGAAGGGTTTTGGTGCCCACGCCGTCCACGTGTATGGAGAGGTAATGATCTCCTAACTTGATCGCGTTGGCGTAGTGACCTACCCCTATCTCGCCCCCTCCGAAGGTCCTCCTGACAAGCTCGTGATATCGCCTAATCTTACCCAGGTCTACCCCTGACTTGGAGTACTCGCTCACCAAAGCCCACCCTGGGGCGACCAGTCGGCGCTTACCCCCAGTAGGCCCCTCGCCTCCCTGTTCTTGTAGGTAAACCTGACTATCTCGGCCTTCTCCACTTGCTCGGCTATAGTGATCCCTATGTCCCTCCTGTATATCAGGGGTATCTCGGAGGAAACGAGAGAGAAGCACTTGTTCAGGGTCTTGTCGGCCTCCTCGAAGGGCTGAACGGCGACCAGCTCTAACGCTCTACTCCCCTTGGTCACCAGGCTGTTCCCCTCCAAGGCCACGGAGCCGAAGTAGACCTTACAGCCTAACTCCCTCATCTTGGGCAAGTCCAGCCAGATCCTCTTGTTGCTGGCCATCTCCTTATTCAGAGGGTAACCTCGGGGGGCGACCGCCCTGACCACCGACGGGGCCTCTTCGACCTCCAGCTTGGCCTTGGCTAAGTGCCCGGTAGCGGTGAGCTCGAGGACCTCGCCGAAGTCGCTCTTTATCCTAGGAATAATCGCTGATGCCTCAGGGTCCCCGAGCCTCGAATAGTACTCGATTATCGTGGGCCCCCAGAGGCCCGTGAGCATCATCTGTCCCGAAATCACGCCCACGTACTTCTCCTTGAACGTGTCCTCTATCGCTTGAATCGTCCTCCTGACTATGTCGTAGGACCTCTCGTACTCCTCGTCCGTGATGAACGGTAGGAGCTTCCCGGGGCCGGATATCGACCCCATCCCACCCGTCTCCGGGCCGATGGAGTGGAGGTAAGCGTGCTTGTAGTCCTGAGCTAAGGGCAGGGGTAGGGTGACGTTGCCGTCGCTCAGAACGTGAAGGGTGTACTCGGGGCCGTCGACCTTCTCCTCGATTATTATCTTGACTGATCCCTTGGCATAGGAGCCTATGGCAGAAACGCCCTTGGACAGGGCGATCCTCTTCTCCTTGCTCAGATAGGCCTGCAAGTCGGCGACTACCTTCACTCCCTTGCCTCCCACCTGCTCCGCCGGCTTCACCGCCACCGATCCCCCGTATTCCTTGATGAACTCCGCGGCCTCCTCGACGGAAGAGAAGGCCCTGAACCTCAGCCTTCCGGGAATGCCGTACTTCCACATGAGCTCCCTCATCCAGACCTTGGACTTCTCTATCGTTGAGCAGTTCTTCGAGGCCCCTACTACAGGAATCCCCTCCTTCCTGAACTCGTCCGCGACCCCGTTGAAGAGCGGGTCCTCGGGCCCTATGACTCCGAAGTCCGGGTTCACCGCCTTTATGACCTGGCGAACGCTCTCGGGATCGGTCGGCTTGCCTATGTAGTAGGTGCCGCCGGTCCTCTCCACTGCCTCCTTTATTCCCGGGTTCACGTAGCTGGAAACGGCGAACACCCTGTACCCCTTGGGAGAGTTAGCCAAGGCATCAGCTAACGCGTTCTCCCTAGCGCCGTCCCCGACGAGAAGGACCTTCACGTCAGATCACCTTCGGGTAAACCTTAGTCATGCAACCCAAGCACAGGTGGGAATGACCTATCGCCTTCTTTAAGCCCTCAACGCTGAGCCAGTAAATGCTGTCCGCCCCTATCACCTTAGCTATCTCCTCATCGCTCAGGTTGGCGGCGATCAGCTCCTTCGAGTCCGGAACCTCCATCCCGTAGGGACAAGCGGAGATCAGCTTCGGACTCCCTATCAGCACGTGAACCTCCTTGGCCCCCAGCCTCCTCAGGTTGAACACGGTGTTCTTCAGCGTGTTCCCGGTCACCATGGAGTCGTCGATCAGGACTACCTTCTTCCCCTTCACCGAGGACTTTATCGGGTTGAGCTTCAGCTGGACTCCGACAACCTTCAGGAAGTCGTCCTTGGCGAGCATGGTCCTTATGGGGCTTCCGGTCCTCGTGAAGCCCAGGTCCAGCCTCAGGCCTAGCTTCCTTGAGTAGCCTATCGCGTAGGGGATCGCCGTGTCGGGAACCCCGATAACGACGTCCCCGTTTATCGGCCTCTCCTCAGCTAACGCTTCCCCTATCCTCACCCTCACGTCATAAACGTCGAGCCCGAAGACCTTGCTGTCGATCCTCGACTGATAAACGATGTCAATAGCACAGTAGGCCCTCCTAGGCTCCTTGACCTGTTTGGTCTGGACGCCGTAAACGTCGATTATCACCATCTCTCCCGGCTCGAGCTCCTTGGTCATCTCGCCCCCGAGCACGTTGAACGCCGAGCTCTCTGAGGCTAGAATCGCCAGGTCGAAGCCGAACCCTCCCATCTGGAGCGGCTTAATGCCGTAATCGTCTTTGTACCCGATCATCCTGCCGTCTTTAGTGAGCACGATGAGACTGGCCGAACCCCTCAGCTCCGCCAAAGCCCTCTCCGGATCCCTGGCTATGCTATCGGCTATCGAAGGCAGATCGCCCTTGATTACCCCGTCGTAGACCATCACAGCCTCCTTCCCCTCGACCGGGATCCCCTCGGTGTTGCCGCTATAGCCCACCCCGGCCCAGCCGTGGAGCTGCGCTAACGAATCCTCCTCCACGTCCTCAGGAGCCCTCCTCTCCCTCAGAGTCGAGAAGCCCTCGTTTAGCGTCGATAGACCGCTGTAGCTGTAGCCCCTGTGCTGGAGGCCTAACGTGCCGTAATATACGAACTTCGTGACGTCCCAAACCTTGTCGAAGGCCAGAACTCCGACTATCCCAGCCATATCCGTCACCTCGTGAAGGTCGACTCCAACTCCTCGAGCTTATAACTTAGCCGCAGGGGGTACTTGCCCGTGAAGCAAGCGTGGCAAAGGTCCTTCCTGCCTATGGCCTCGATCATTTCCTCCACCGTTAAGTACTCCACGCTGTCCGCCCCTATCTCCTTTGCTATCGCCCCCTCGTCCCTCCCGTAAGCGATGAGTTCCCTCCGAGAGGGGAAGTCGATGCCCATGTAGCACGGGTACCTTATCGGCGGCGACCCTACCCTCACGTGAACCTCCTTGGCCCCCGCGTTCCTCAAGTAAGAGACCAACCTCTTCATCGTGTTCCCCCGGACTATCGAGTCGTCTATCAGCACCACCCTCTTCCCGCTCACCGCCCTCACCACTACGCCGAACTTCTCCTCTATCATTGTAATCCTCTTGTCGTGAGTTGGCATTATGAACGACCTCAACGAGTGATAGCTCCTCACCAGCGCGTACTCCAACGGCGTTGCCGTAACCCGTGAGTAGCCTATGGCTATCGGAACGGAGGAGTCAGGCACCGGAACAGCCACGTCCGCCTCAGCCCTGTGGTTCCTCCCGAGCATCTCGCCCAGCCTCACCCTCGCCTCGTAGACCGAATACCCGTCTATAGTTGAGTCCGCCCTCGCGAAGTAGATGTACTCGAAGGAACACGTCGCCGACTCAGGGGGCTTAACGGAGGTGAAAGCGAAGTGGTCCTCCTCAAGGAAGACGACCTCCCCGGGGATCACGTCCCTCACGACGTCCCCGCCCAACTGCCTTATGGGACCGTCCTCGCTCGCCACGACCAGGTCGTCCCCTATTTTGCCCAACACTAACGGCCTGAAGCCCTTCGGGTCCCTGAAGGCTGTCAATCTCCCCGAGCTGTTCAAGGCCACCGCTGAGTAGGCACCGTCAGCCCTCTCGAAGACCTTTCTAACTCCCGCGATCGGGTCCTTTTCAGAGGCTATCAGGTCTAGGAGGAATAGGGTGTCGAGCCTGTAGCCCTCCCTGTAAGCGTTGGTTATCGTCCCGTTGAAGGCGACTGCCACGCTTCCGTTAGAGAGGGGCTGGCTGTCCTCAACCGTCGTTCTCCCTGTTGTCGAGTACCTCACGTGGCCGATCGCCACGGTCGACTCGAGGTTCCTGATCTCCTCGTAGTTCAGGGCCTCCTCCACGGTGCCGAGGCCCTTAACTGTGACGAGCCTTCCGTCGATTACAGCCGAAACGCCCGCGCTCTCCTGGCCCCTATGCTGGTGTAGCTTGAGGAGCTCGTACGTCAACTCCACCGCGTCCTTACCCCTCACCGCCACCACTCCACAGTGCTCCCTCAGCTTCATCCCATCACCTCGTAAAGGAGCCTGTTCCTCCTGTCGATCTCCTCGGTTAGGTCGACAGTAAGGCCGTCGAGCTCGAGCGAGTAACTCGCCTCGGTGACTTCACCTATCACCGAGGCCTCAACGCCCCTGGAGTACGCTTTCCTGACAACTGCTTCGGGATCCGACGTTATGACCACGAACCTTCCCGTGCTCTCCGAGAAGAGCTTGGCCAAGGGAGAAGAGGAATCGGACTTCATCGCGTCCAGGTTCAGTTTGACGCCGAAGCCTTTGGCCAAGACGGGGACCAGACTCCCCACGAGCCCTCCCTTACTCACGTCCTTGACGAAGACCACTTTCCCCTCGTTAATCAGGTCTATGACGACCTGGGAAGCCAAGTAATCCTCGTTCAGTCTAGGCCTGACCAGTTCCCCGAACTGGCCGAATATCCTCCCCAAGAGGGTGCCCCTAGTTTCATCCCTCGTCAGGCCGATCTGGACCAAGCGGCCCTCCTCCACCTTGGGCCTAAGGAACTTGTCCTTAGCCAGGCCGGCCATCACCACGAGGGGGGTCGGTTTGATCGGTTTCCCGTCCTTGTTCTCGTTGTGGAAGCTCACCTTACCCCCGACTATCGGAGTTCCGAAGAACCTGGCCGCCTCGCTTATCCCCCTGACCGCGTCAACGAAGGAGGCATAAACTTCGGGCTTCCTCGGGTCGCCGAACTGGAGGTGATCTACCAGCCCTATCCCTTCAGCCCCCACGGCCGCCAGGTTCCTGTAGGCCTCAGCGACTATAGCCCTGCCGCACTCGTAGGCGTCCTCCTCGCAGAGGTCCTGGTTCGCGTCGCCCTTGAGGGCCAAAAGCTTGCCGTTGGGGAGCTGTATTAAGGCTGAGTCAGCTTCCCCCGGCTTGAGGACCGTTGAAGTCCCCACCTCGTAGTCGAACTGACTGTAGGCCCACTCCTTGTCCGCCAGGTCAGGGTGAGAAACTACCGCCCTTATGGCCTTCTCCAAGGGCGGAGGGGTTACGTTGTCCTGAGGTCTCCTTTTCCTTACTACTGGATAGGTGTACCTGGGCGGCTCGAGGAGGAGCCTGGACGGCAGCCTGACCACCTCCTTACCCTTGTACTTAAACACCACCTCCGGGTTGGCGGTTATCTCCCCTATGTCGGCGCAGGGGTACTCGTAGTACTCGAAGACCTCACAGACCCTCTCGACGTTCTCGGGCCTCACGGCGAAGAGCATCCTCTCCTGGGTCTCGGAGACGAGCATCATCTCCGGAGTCATGCCTTCGACCCTGAGCGGAAGCCTGTCGAGATGAACCTCGGCCCCCACGCCGTTGGCCATCTCGGTTACGGCGACTACCAACCCCCCTCCCCCGAGGTCCTTGATGGCCTCCACGTAGTCCAGGACCTCGAGGGTTCCGTCCAGGACGATCTTCCCCGCGAACGGGTCCGCTATCTGCACCGCCCCTATCTCGTCCTCGCCGCTCAGCTTCCTGGAGGCGAAGGAAGCCCCTCCCAGGCCGTCGATTCCGGTGGCGCCGACTATGACGAGCTTCAGGCCAGGCCTCTTCACCACGCTGGGGACTATCCTGTCTTTCCTAACCACTCCGACCCCAGCCACGTCGACAAGCGGGTTATCCCTGTAGGTCTCGTCGAAACTCAGCTCCCCGCCGACCACGGGAACCCCGATGCTGTTGCCGTAGAATCCTATGCCCTGGATGATGCCCTTGAGGAGCCACACGCTCTTCTCGTCCTCCAAAGGGCCTACCCTTATCATGTCGAGAAGGGCCACAGGCCTCGCCCCCTTGCTGATTATGTCCCTGATAATCCCACCCACCCCGGTGGCGGCCCCGTTGAAGGGGTCGATGGCTGAGGGATGATTGTGGCTCTCGAGCTTCAGGACTATCGCCCAACCGTCCCCCACGTCTAAGGCGCCGGCGTCCTGCCAGTCCTCTATCCCCATGACCACCCTTTCCCCCACGCTGTGGAGCGACTTCAGGTAGACCTTCGAGGACTTGTAGGAGCAGTGCTCGCTCCACAGCGCGTCAATTGTGAGCCACTCGGCCTCGTTGGGCTCCCTGCCCAAGGTTCGCCTGACCAGCTCCATTTCGTAAGGGGAGAGTGTGAGCCTCATCTCGCTAACCCCCTGAGGAGGAGGAGGCCGTCCGTCGAGGAGTTGGGTGACAAGAGCTTGAAGCTCGCCCTTTCCGGGTGAGGCATCATGCCGACCACGTTGCCCTCCTCGTTGGCCACCGAGGCTATGTTCAGGAGGGAGCCGTTCGGGTTGTGATCCTGACTCGTTTCACCCCTATCGTTCGAGTAAGCTAGAACCGCTAAACGCTTGGCTCTCTCCTCGTCGGGGTGATAATACCTTCCCTCCGCGTGGGCGATTGGCATGTAGAGCACGTCCTTCTCGATGCCCTCGGTTAGGAAGGTGTCCTTCCTCAAAACCCTCAGGTAGACCCATTTGCTGACGAACCTTAAGTTCAGGTTAGGAAGGAGCGCGCCCTCGAGGAGGCCTGCCTCCACTAGTATTTGGAAGCCGTTACATATGCCCAAAACCCTCTTCCCCTCGTTGGCCATCTCCTTCACCAACCTCACGGCCTCGGTGTTGGCAGCTATCGCCCCGGCCCTCAGGTAGTCACCGTAACTGAACCCCCCAGGCAGGACTACGGCGTCGTATTTGTCCGGATCGAAGTCCCTGTACTTGACTACTTCCGCCTCAACGCCGGCCTCAAGCAAGGCCCTGTAAACGTCCACCTCGCAGGTGGTACCGGGGAACTTAATCACCGCCGTCCTGCCCAACTACCCTCACCTCGATCTTGTGAACTAAGGGGTTGTACAGCTTCCTCTCGTTCGCGAGCCTCTTCACGAGTTCAACTACTTCCTCCCCGCTCGAGCCCTCCACCTCGAACCGCAGGTACTTGCCTACTCTGGTGCTCAGGAACTTGGACGTGAACTTCTCAGCCACGTACTTCTGGAGCGTTTCCCCCTCCGGATCCCTGACGCCCTCCTTGTTCATTATTATGAGCTCTACAGTGAACTTCATGAGGTCAACCTCCTGTAGAACTCCTCGTAGGCCTTCCTAACGGTCTCCAGGTCCGCTCCCTTGCGGTAAAGGTCCTTGTCGAGTATTCTCCCTGTCCCCTCCTCCCTGACCCTCATGGAGTCCAGGGTTATCTCGTCCCCCACGACTAGCTCGTCCCCTAACCTACCGAACTCGAGCTTGAAGTCGTAGAGGATCAGGCCCTTGGACTTGAGAAGGGGGAAAAGGGCGTCGTTCACCCCGTACATGATCTCCTCGACGCGTTCGGCCTCCTTCCTAGTCATGAGCTTGAGGTGTTCCATGTGGTGATAGTTCAGCATAGGGTCGTGCCTCGAGTCGTCCTTCAGGAAGAACTCGATTATCGGAGGGTCGAACCTTTCCCCCTCGTTTATAGGTAGCCTCTTAACCACGCTTCCGGTCGCTATGTTCCTGAGCACGACCTCAACCGGGATCATCTTGAGGTACTTGACTATCATGGTCCTCTCGTCGTACATGCCGACGTAGTGCGTGCTAATCCCCTTGCCCTCCAGGACCCTGAACAAGTAAGCCGAGGTCTGGGCGTTGAGAACCCCCTTCCCCGGAAGGACGTCGTGCCTCGCTCCGTCGCCGGCGGTAATATCGTCCTTGAACTCGAGAAGGGCGTAGCCCTCCCTGTAAGGCCTCACTATCTTCGTCTTCCCCTCGGCGATCTTCGCTGATCCCATATCTCTATTTCACTAGTTAAGGTAAATAAATCCTTCATTTTCGACTAAATTTTTACTTGGACAAGTAAACTCGGCTCACTCATAGCCCATAGGCAGACATAATTACTGTGCAGGTCAGTCAAAGCCCGTGAGCGCGAGCGAAATATCGATAGAGGACTTCCAGAAGCTCGACATAAGGGTGGGGATCGTTAAGTCCGCCGAGAGGATAGAGGGAACCAAGCTCCTCAGGCTGATAGTCGACGTGGGAGGACAGGAGAGGCAGATAATAAGCGGGATAGCCCCATGGTACTCCCCGGAGGAGTTGATTAACAAGAAGGTGATAGTCTTAGCTAACCTGAAGCCCAAGAAGATAAGGGGTTACGAGAGCCAAGGAATGATCCTGGCTGCCGGCTGCGAGGAGGGACAGAGGCCCTTCGTTCTAACCGTCGAGGGGGACGCCCCCTCCGGCTCAAAGGTCTGCTGATGGAAGGCCATGAGGAACCCCTTCGAAGGAGTTAAGCTACCACCCGACGTTGAGGCGTTCATAGACTCCGTAGCCAAGAGACTGCCTAGGCTCGGCGGCACCTCCATCAAGGACAGGGAGCTGAGGAGGCTCGCCCTCTATAGGGATTCCCTGGAGGTCTATGAGGCCTTCGTCAGGAGCGTCCCCTCCATAGATGACCTCCACCCCTTCTACAGGACGTCCCTGGAGATCGTGGCGGGAGACCTGAACAAGGTGAAGGTCTGCTTGGCCTCGTTAAGTAAGGGGGTTAGGCTGGCGAGGAGGATACTTAAACAGTACATGGCCCGAATCAGGGCGAGCGAGGAGGGGGAAGCCAACAAACTGATGAGGGCAGGCTTCGGGAGGGCCTCAGGGATACTGAGGAAAAGGAAGGAATGCGTGAAGTTCTTGAGGGACGTGTTCGCCCAGATGAAGAGGCTGATGGCCGTGGACCCAGAGCTGCCTACAATCATAATCGCCGGTCCCCCCAACGTCGGCAAGTCCACGCTGGTCTCCAGGATATCCTCGGCCAAACCCGAAGTCGCTTCCTACCCCTTCACTACTAAGGAGATCCACGTCGGTCACATAGACACCGAGAGGGGGAAAGCTCAGGTCATAGATACCCCAGGGATACTGGACAGGCCGATGAGCGAGAGGAACCCGATAGAGTTCAAAGCGATAAACGCTGTAAAGAACCTGAACGGCATAGTTGTGTTCCTCTTCGACGTGTCTCAGGGAGCCCTTTATTCAGCTAAGGAGCAAATAGATCTCTTCGAGGAGGTCTCCTCGATCAAGAGGACTCTACCTGCCTTAAACAAGATAGACTGGGTCGACGAGGGACTGAGGGAGGAAATAGCCTCGTACTTGAAGAGGAAGGGGATAAGGTTCCTCGAGGTAAGCGCCGAGAAGGGCATCGGAGTGGAGGAGCTGAAGGGGGAAGCGTTGAAGGAGCTCTTTCAACAGAACGTGGGGGAGAAGAGGGCCTGAGGATCGGGCCTCACTCTTAATAGTTGATCTTTCAATCCCCCTTTGAGGAAGTTGAGCCAGGTCTATTACGTCAGTGAGATCTTCGTCTCAATACAGGGCGAGGGCTCGGTGATAGGGGAGCCGTCGAACTTCGTCAGGCTGGCGGGCTGTCACCTCAGGTGCGTTTGGTGTGACACGAAGTACAGCTGGTTCAAGTGGGAGGGCAAGAGGATGAGCGTTGAGGACATAACGAACTCGCTTGACAAAAGGGTGAGGAACGTGACGATAACCGGTGGGGAGCCCTTGCTTTACGACCTAACCCCCTTGGCCAAAGCGCTGAAGGAGGAGGGCTTCAGGATAGTAGTCGAGACCAGCGGGACAATCAGGCCGAGCCAGGGGCTCAGGAGGCTGGTGGACGTCTTCTCCGTTTCGCCCAAGCTGAGCAACTCCGGGCATAAAATAAAGTACGACTTCAGGAACGAGGATTGGCCCACCTACTTCAAGTTCGTCATAGTCGACGCCAACAAGGACTTAGATGAGGTGGACCAGTTCGTTAAGGAACAGGGGCTGGATCCGAGGAAGGTCATCCTTCAGCCCAACGGCTTAAGGGGGGACTACGAGGCGGCCTTCAGGGAGCTCGCTCAAGCGGTCCTATTCAAGGGCCTTCCCTACAGGGTTCTCCCCCAGCTCCACAGGCTCGTCGGGCTTAAGTGAGAGGAACGCCAGCTTCAGCCTCTCCTTCCTTTCCTTGCCCTTCATCAGAACCCTCATGGCCTGTTCCGCAAGCTCCTCCAGGTTCTGCCCCTCAGTCAACAAGTGGTCCATCCTCACCCCGGTCCTGAGCTCAACGAGGTATCCCTTCCTGTTCGCCACCATCAACCCGCTGTGCTTGAAGCCTACAGCCCTCGCAACGCTCAGGACAGTCCAGGCCTCCTTTAAGTCCCCCGTGTAGACGTGGAATATCGGCCCTTGGACTATGAGCCAGTACCTCTTCCTGGGCCTCCTCGACAGGTTGTCCCTCAAGTCCTCCACGGTCACCCTCAGGTGGTTCTTGAAGACCACCGAGCTCTCCTTCCTTTCCCAGGGGAACTCCGCGTCCACTATCGTTACCCTGCCGCTGCAGCTGCTCATGGTGAAGGCCTTAGGCCTCCTGTTGATCACCTCCAGGACGTCGAAGATATCCGGATCCAAGTAGCCTATCTCCTTGTCCCTCAGTATCCTCTCCCAGGCCAACCTCTTGTAGAGCTCAAATTCCTCCGCTACCAAGTCCTTCCCGATAATGCTGAAAGGAGTGCTAAAGAGGTTTTACGAAGCGAGCGAGGCCTTCATTGAGGTCAAGGAAGGGGAGTTCTCGCCCGAGGAGTTCACCGAGCCCTTGCCCCTCATAGTGAAGGTCGTACTCGTCGGAAAGGGCAGGAGGAGGCTCGTCAACCTGGGGGCCCTCTCCAGGGTTTACCTCTTTTGCCCCGAGCTCAGGGGGTTCGTTAAGGACTACTTGGACCTCTCCGTGTCGCTCGACGACGTCTTCAGGAAGCACTGTCTCTACACGGATTGGGAGGCCTTGAGCCTTTGCCCAGAAGACGCCGTGAGGGACGAACACCCGGACTACTCGTACGCGTTGAGGAGGATACGAGAAATGGTCGAACGGAGGGGATGCTTCAAGTCCAGACAGCGTTGAGGTAGCGACAGAGATTGAACTTCGATCCTCTATGGTTCGGTCACAATAAGCGTTGCTTGATCTCCAACCGGGAAACGCGGAAGAACCGGAAGCTCCGACGTGACCGGCGGAGCGAATCATCGTGGAATGCAACGCTTATAATCAGTCCGGTTTTCAGAGGAAAGCGTGCCTGACTTCGACGTAGTCGTGATCGGGGGAGGAGTGGCGGGCTTCGCCGCTGCCGTAAGGAGCGCGGAGCTCGGGAAGAGCGTGGCCATCGTCGAGAAGGACCTGATTGGAGGGGAGTGCCTGAATAGGGCCTGCATTCCGAGCAAGACTCTGGTTGACGCCGCGAAGTTGGTATTCAGGGCGTCTAAGTCGACGTTCATGACCGGCAGCTTCAGCGTGAATTACTCCGCGATCCAGGACCAAAAGGACAAGGTAATCAGTTCCCTCAGGGCGGGGCTCGCTCAAACCTTAGAGAAACACGGGGTCAAGGTGATTCGGGGGACCGCGAGCGTCTCGAGGGAGGGGGAAGCGAGCGTCAACGGTCAAACTATAACCTATTCTCATTTGGTTATTGCTACGGGCTCAGTGCCAATATCCCTCCCCGACTTCCCGCTGAACGGCAGGAACGTCCTGGACCCCTGGACAGCGATGAACCTCAGGAGCTTACCTGATAACATAGTGATCGTGGGCGGAGGCGTGGCCGGCGTTGAGTTGGCGACCCTATTCAGGGCCCTCGGGAAGAACGTCACCGTGATCGAGCTCATGCCCCAACTCCTGCCTGGCTTCGACAAGGACGTAGCGGAGCTGACCAAGAAGAGGCTGGAGGAGAGGGACGTTAGGGTTTACCTGAACACTAAATCCAAGATAGTTAAGGCGGACGAGAGGGTCGAGTTCGAGGCTCAGACCCCCAGTGGCATCGAAAGAATAGCGGGCGAATTGGCCGTCATCACGATAGGCAGGAAGGCCTTCACGGGAGGGCTAGACCTGAAGGCCATAGGGGTCGAGACGGATCAGAGGGGCTACGTGAAGGTCGACGAGACCGCTAGAACGACGAACCCGAAGGTCTACGCGGCCGGCGACGTGGCCGGAATGCCGCTTTCCGCGACCAAGGCCGTCAAACAGGGATTGGTGGCCGGGGACAACATCGGGGGCAAAGCCAGCAGGATGCCCAAGTACATACCGACCTCTATCTTCGCCGACTTGGAGATAGGAGTAGTAGGACAAACGCTGGAACAGGCGCTCAAGGAGGGGGAGGCTAAGGAAATAGTGGTCAGAATGTCCGAAGTCCCCAGGGCTTGGACTCTAGGAGAGACGGAAGGGTTCCTGAAGCTCGTTATCGACTCCAAGGGCTTAATCAAGGGGGCCCACATGATAGGCGAGGGAGCTACTGAGGTCGTTAACGCCATAACGATAGCCATGGAGACGGGCATTCCCGTCTTCGAGCTCTATAGGATTCAGTTCTCCCACCCGACCGTTTCAGAGGTAATAGAGGAGGCCATACAGAGGGCCGTGGTGGGAGAGGTATTCTGACCGTTTTTAGGGCTTGAGATCTTCTTGAATAATCAACACCGTTAACGTCTATCGCGAACTCGGCTTTGGTAATAACTCCCTAACTCACAAGCGCCACTTACGTGGTTAGGGCGAGCGACGGGAAACCTCCCTCATTTTTCGCCCGTTTCAAGGGTCTTTCCCTTTTAAATCGAGAGGTTCGGTAATCTAGATCACCGTAGTGAGGAGGAAGAAGGACCTGGCGGAGCTGCTGATCGACGTCAAGCTGCTCAGGAGGAAGTTAGCCCACTCCCTGGCTAAGTTAGACAAGAGGATCGAGTCCCTGGAGGCCCTCGTTATCCAGAGCTCCTCTACCGTTTCGGCCTTCTCGGCCAGGGTAGCCAAGGAGATAGACCAGCTCGAGAACGTGAGGAAGAGGATCTACGTTTTGGACGTGTTGCTCGAGATGCTGGAGATCAGGCTGGAAACCGTCATTTCACTGGGAAGCCTCGTCGAGAGCCTTAGACCCGTAGTCTCGGCCCTCAAGGAGTTGTCCAAGTCCTTCCCGATCCCCATGGAGATCTCCCCCGACTTCGACGACCTCATTTCGTCCCTGAGCTCCGTCTTACCATCGGAGGGAGGGCTGAGCTTCCTATTCAAGCAGAGGCCGAGCGAAGAGACTTTGAGTATCCTTAAGGAGGCCGAGTCTATAGCGAATATGAAGATTAAAGAGGGGAATAGGGAACCTCTAAATAGTTGAACATGCCGGACATCAAGACTACCAGGAAGATCCAGCTGACAGGGGGTTCCACCTATATAGTCTCTCTACCCAAGGAGTGGGTGAAGTACTTCAACCTGAAGGCAGGGGACGAGGTGGAGATCAGGGCAGACCCCCAGATGAGGCTCATCATAAGCCCCAGAGAGCTGAGGGTCAGGGAAACGAAGGCCATCCCAGTGGTCCAGTGCGAGAGGGAGAACCCTGACATGATAGTTAGAGACGTTATAGCCTTCTATATGGCGAGCGCGGCGGGCGTTGAGATAAGCTCCAAGTGCCTAACCCCCGAGGAGAGGGAGATGGTGAAGAACGCTATTAGGGGAAGGCTCCTCGGGGCGGAGATAGTGGACGAGTCGAGCGATTCGATAACGATCCAGTTCGTTGTCAGCCACAAGGAGCTGGGGATAAACACCGCCATAAACAGGGCCTTCGTGATAAGCTCCAACATGCTTAAGGACGACCTGAGGGCTTTGAAGAACAGGAGGCCCGAGGAGGCGTTGGACGTCAAGTTCAGGGACAACGAGGTGGACAGGTTCTACTTCTACGTCGTCAGGCTCCTGAGTCAGGGGACGGAGACTCTGGAGGCCCTGAAGAGCGACGGTTACTCGGTCTCTCAAGTGGTCAACGTGTTCAGCGTGATAAGGAGCGTGGAGAGGATAAGCGATCACGCCTATAGGATAGCTGAGAACGTCCCATCCATCGTCGTCGGGGACTTCCCCGAGGAACTGGTGGAGTGGGGCTACTCAGTCCTCGAGCTCTACAGCAGGGCTATGAACGCCTTCCTGTCAAAGAAGAAGAAACAGGCGAGCGAGGTCATAGCCAAGGCCTCCTTGGTGAGGGAGGAGTACTGGCTTAAGGTAGTGAAGAGCTACGCCGCATTGCCTAAGCCGGAACAGATCTTGCCCGCCTTACTGATTTCGGACTCCCTCAACAGGATAACGAGGTACTCGATGGACATCGCTGAGGCCACAATTGACACGCTGGCCAAGGCCGAGCTCGAGAGTGCTCAGGGGGGTAACAGTTCCACCTGAAGGCCCTCGAACCTGGTCTTTTTCAACACCTCTAAGTACTCCTCCACCGTCCTCGCCTTCTTGACCTCGTTCGATAGCTTGAGTAAGTTCACGTAGTCGTCCTCAGTGAAGGGGCCCGAGACGCTGATCGAGAAATAGCACTCTGTGCTATAGACCGAGAACACCAACATCCCTTTCGAGAGGAGATGCCAGGCCGTCCTTAGGTCCTGAGGGGACGGAAGACAAACGCCTGGGTGCGTGTGAACCTCCGCTATGGCTCCCTTTACCGGAGCCGTCACCCTTCCCTCATCGCCCTCCAGGATCAGGGCGTTCCCGTCTTCGGTTACGAAGGCCAGGTACTCTATCCCCGTCTCCATGGTTTCCTCCGCGAAGCTCCTGAGCCTCGTCCTGACGAACTCCCTGAAGGTCTCCCTGAACTCCCTCAGTGCCTCATGATAGACTTCGAGGAGGTCCTCCCTCCCAGACTCAATTCGCTCCTCCAGTTCCGAAACCCTCGCGTAAAGCCTCGAGAGATTGAGGGTCAATGAGTCCTTAACAAGCTCCTCCCTCTTGACGCTCATCACGGGTCACTCGAACTCGCGTGAGAAGGGACGTCATCACGTGCCCCTAAGGCACTGGCTAACCCTCTCCTCCAAGGCCTTTAGAACTGCCCGGCTCTCCATCACGGGATCCTTAGCGGTGTAAATCCTTCTCCCGACGATCTCGACGTCCGCCCCAGCACAGATCGCGTCCCCCGGTGACCCTCCCTGTGCGCCCACTCCTGGAGACAAGATCCTCGCCTTAGACAAGTCCTTTCTGGCTTTAGCCACCATCGTTGGCTTAGTGGCTCCGACGATCACCCCTTTCGGGGAGACCTTCCTCACCACCTCGAGGAGCTTGGGATAGACTTCGTCGTCCCAGCCCGGGTGGGACATGGAGAGCACTAGGTAAAGCCCCTTTCCCTTCTGGTCGAGATCTATCTTCAGCGGGCCCAAGGCCTCTTCGATACCGATGAAGGAGTGAGCTATGAACGAGTCCACGAAGCTCAGCTTCGTGACGACCTTGCTCATGGTGTCGTAAATGTCGGCCAGCTTCAGGTCCGCGATCACCTCGACCCAGTTGAGGGACCTCACGAGCTCCCTAACCCCGTCCAGGCCGAGTTCCAGGATCAAGGGCCAGCCGATCTTCAGAACCCCTATGTAATGGGAGACCTCCCTCAGCACGGCCCTATCGAGGGGTACGTCGAGGGCTAGGGCTAGCCTCTCCTTCACGCCTCACACCTTGTTCTCCTCGAGGTAAGCCTTAACCTTCTCCCTTTCGGATGGGCTCAGCTCTCCCCTCGTCAAAACCTCCTCCAGGATCTCGCTCACCTCATACACCGCAAGGAACTTCAGGCCTAGCCCCTCTATGAGCTGTCTCGCCCCCTCTTGTCTGTCAACGATCACCAAGGCGGCCACGGGAATCGCCCCCTCCTCTCTGAGGGCCTCTATGGAGTTCCTCAACGAGCCCCCCGTGGTGGCAACGTCGTCAACTACAACGACCTTCCTCCCCTTCACCTCGCCCTCCACGAGCCTCGAGGTGCCGTAGCCCTTCTTCTCGAGCCTCACGTAGCCCATCGGTTTCCCGGTCCTGCAGGCTATGAACGAGGCCAGCGGGACTCCTCCTGTAGCTACCCCCACTATATAGTCGTGATCTACCCCCTTCAGTAGCTCGATCGCTTCGTTAACGACCTGGTTGAAGAGCTCGGAATAGCTGGGGAGCTTCCTGAGGTCGAGGTAATAAGGGCTCTCTTTGCCCGAGGTGAGCTTGAAAGTGCCGATCATGAGCATGCCCTTATGCAGGAGCTCAACGGCTATCCCCATCGAACCGCTTTTTCCGAGGGCTTCGCTTTAAATTCTTGGTGAGCAAAGGGTAATGAAGGGCGTTTGCCCGGACTGGTTTCAATTTACGATCTCACCAGGCAGGACATGGAGGAGATATTTGAGGACACCGAGAAACGCCTGAACGCTCAGCCCAGGAAAGAGCTCTCGGGTAAAATAGTGAGCCTGGCATTCTTCGAGCCCTCCACAAGGACCTACCTCAGCTTCGAGACGGCCGCGAAGAAGCTAGGGGCGGAGGTCATAGGCTTCACGGGTGAGGAGGCGATAAGCGTCGCCAAAGGCGAGAGCTTGGCCGACACCGTTAGGATGCTGGAGAATTACTCCGACATAATCGTCATGAGGCACAGGTTCGACGGGGCCGCGAAGTTCGCCTCCAGGGTCACCAGTAAGCCTGTAATAAACGCAGGCGACGGCAAGCACGAGCACCCCACCCAGACCCTTATCGACCTCTTCACCGTAAGGAGGAACTTCGGCTTCATCGACAACCTGACTTTCGGACTCCTGGGCGACCTGAAGTACGCGAGGGTGGTGAACAGCCTGCTCAGGGGACTGAAGGCCTTCAGGCCCAAGCTGGCTTACCTCATATCCCCCGAGCCCCTGGCCGCGAGGAGGGAGATCTTGGAGGAGCTGAACTACCCTTACAGGGAGGTCAGGGAACCTCACGAGGTGATAGGGGAGGTGGACGTTCTCTACGTGACCAGGATCCAGAAGGAGAGGTTCGTTGACGAACAGGAGTACGAGAGGGTCAAGGAGTCCTACAAGGTGGACTTGAAGCTGGTTGAGCAGATGAAGAAGGACGCGATTATCTTGCACGCCCTGCCCAGGGTTCAAGAAATAGACAGGAGGGTCGACAAGGACAAAAGGGCGAAGTATTTCGAGCAAGCCTCCTACGGCGTTCCAATAAGGATGTCGGTACTCGTAAAGTACGGGGTGGAGAAGGCTTGAGCTCCGCTACCCTGACGGTGAGCAAGATCAGGAACGGCACTGTGATAGACCATATACCCGCGGGAAGGTCGCTGGCGGTGCTCAAAGTCCTTGGGATCACCGGCTACGAGGGGCTAAGGATAGCGATACTGATGAACGTCGAGTCCAAGAAGCTGGGTAGGAAGGACATCGTGAAGATCGAGGACAGAGTGGTGGACGAGAGGGAGGCGAGCGTTATAAGCCTCATAGCGCCCGAAGCCACGATAAACATAGTCAGGGACTTCAACGTCGTGGAGAAGAGGAACCTCAGGCTTCCCGAGATAATCAAAGGGCTCCTGAAATGCCCGAACCCGCTGTGCGTGACCAACAACGACCCGGAGGCGCTGAGCGAGTTCGTCAAGGTGTCAGAGAAGCCCTTGAGGCTGAGGTGCGTGTACTGTGACACTTACTTGAACGAGGCCGACGTGCTGAGGCAGGTCGTTGGGCAGTGAGCTTTTCCAGGGTCATATCGATCGAGAGGGTTCCCGAGGTCTTTCAGGTAAAGGTGGAGTTCCGCAAGAGGCCCGAGCCGGGGCAGTTCGTCAGCCTGATAACCCCCGGCCCAAGGGAGGTACCCCTCAGCGTGGGCGACTGGGAGGACGGAACCCTCACGCTCTTCATAGAGAGCGAGAGGCTCGCGAAGAGCCTAGGTAAGTACGTTTACGTTAAGGGCCCGTTGGGGACGCCCTTAGAGCTGAAGGGGAAGAAGCTAATTGCCATAGCCTACGGCAACAGGATCTACGACTTGAACTACGTAATCAAATCCGCAGAGAGGAAGGGTATGGACGTCTACGTCAAGTGCTACGAGTGCTCCTCTAAGTACCCTGAGCCTGAGGACCTGAACGCTGACGTCGTGGTGGCCTCGGTGCCTAAGGAAATGCTAGGCCAACTCCCTAAGGGTTCGTTGGTTTACGTGAGGTGGGCCAAGATGAACTGCATGGTTGGGGTCTGCGGGAAGTGCGAAATCAACGGAAGGCTGGCGTGCGTTGAGGGCCCATTCCTGAGGTGGGAGGATGTGGTACAGGGCTAAGTTCCTCTATAAAGGGGAGATAACGGAGGGGTGCATAAACGCCTTCGGCACAATAGTCGAGATAAGGAAGGAGTGCAGGCCGGATCTGGATCTGAGCAACGAGGGTCTCCTCCTCCCCGCGTCGATAGACATGCACGTCCACCTTAGGGACTGGGAGCAGGCCTACAAGGAGACCGTTGTGACCGGGACGAGCGAGGCTGTCTTTGGCGGCGTCGGCACGGTGATAGAGATGCCCAACACCGTTCCTCCCGTTAGGGACTACGACACCGCGGTAAGCAGGCTCACCCATTTGGATCGGTACGCGAGGACCGACTTCAGCCTCTTCGCCGGTGTCCCTAAAGACAGGAACGAGGCAGAGAGGATGGCGTCCCTACCGATAGCGGGTTTCAAGGTATTCCCCGAGGACTTAGAGAGCTTCCACGTCGTGGCCAGTTCCGAGAAGCTGAAGGTGCTTCACCCCGAAGTCGCTCTGGCCAACTCGTCCTTCAGGAACATGAGGGCTTACTGGATGGAATTGGCGTCGCTTTACTTAGTTCACGGGAGGGTACACGTTACCCACAGCACCTCCCTGGACACGATAAGGCTGGCCAAATCCCTGGGCTTCACGGCGGACTTCACCATGCACCACTTGCTAGTTGAGGGGGAAAGGGACTGCCTGAGCAAGGTTAACCCCCCGATCAGGGACGCGGTCCAGAGGAGGAAGCTCCTCCTGGCCTTTTACGAGGCGGAGCTGGTGGCGAGCGATCACGCCCCCCACGCTAAGGAAGAGAAGGCTATGCCCTACGAGCTTTGCCCCCCGGGAATAGCGGGGGTCTCGTTCACCACCCCCTTCGTCTTCAGCCTCGTGTTCAAGGACGTCCTCAGCCTAGACCGGGCCCTGGACTTGCTGGTCAGGAACCCGGCGAAGGTTCTGGGGGTGACGTATGGCGAGATAGAGGAGGGGTACCCCTCGAACTTCGTCGTGATCGCCAGGGAGAGCTGGAGGTACTCCACGAGGTTCAGTAAGGTCACACAGACCCCTTTCGACCTCTACCCGCTTGAGGCCAGGGTGAAGTACACCATAGTCAGGGGGAAGGTAGTCTATGACGGGGAGGACGTTTACCCTGTCAAGGGATTGAACCCCTTCGCTAGGGCTGTTAGGGTCAAGTCCCTCACGGGGGCTTAGCCTAAGGTAAGCCTCTAGCTGAAGCGTAACTTATTTCCAGCGCGCCGTTACAATCCCTCCAGTGAGGTTCCTCGGCACGGAGTTCGAGAAGATAGTGGGGATAGCCTCAGGCGTCCTCCCCCCAGTCAAGGCGGTAAACGAGAGGGTCTGTAAGGAGTACTCCCCCGCTTTCCTCACGTCCAAGACTCTCACACCTTACCCCATGGAGCCCCACAGGGAGCCCACGGTGATCAAGTTCCATGAGGGCTGTTACATGAACGCGATTGGCCTAGGCAACCCAGGGATAGAGGGGATCAAGGAGAGCCTAGTAAAGGGGTGCAGGGTCATAATAAGCGCGGGGGGAGCTAAGCCCGAGGAGTTCGCCGAGGTGGCGAGGCACTCCGAGGGGGCGTTCGCCGTTGAACTGAACGTGAGTAGCCCCAACAGAAAGGGATTCGGTGAGTCGACTAAGGACTACCTGAAGGACGTCATCCAGGCGGTGAAGTCCGCAACCGCTCTTCCGGTAATCGTCAAGCTAGGCCCGTGGGATAACGTCGTTGAGCTGGCAGGTAAGGCCCTGGAGTACGGGGCCGACGCGTTGACTTTGATTAACACGCTGAAGGGGAAGCTCTACGAGATTGAGGGCTTCACCCCCCTCCTTTCTTACGGCACCGGCGGCATCTCAGGCAGGTGCATACTTCCGCTGGCGGTGAGGATAATCTCGGAGGTTTACGCCGAGTACGAGGCCCAAATCATCGGAGTCGGGGGAGTGTTGGAGTGGCACGACGCGCTGTTACTGTTGGCCTCGGGCGCAAGGCTCGTGGGCTTGGCTTCAGCGATAATGGAGAGGGGCTTCAAGGCCGTAAGGGATATCGAAGAGGGGCTGAGGGAGTACTTCGCTAACAAAGGGTTAAAGCCTGAGGATGTCGTAGGTATAGGAGTCAAGAGGTGAAGGTTATTGCCCATGAAGGGTAGGGACTTCGAGACCCTCGTCTTCCTGGGGAAGCTCAAGGACGTCACGGTGGAGTTCTGTAACGAAGAGAAGACCGAGGCTAAGGTCGTCGGAACCCTGCTCACCGGCGAGAAGGTCGAGACCGAATGCATCCCGACCAGGGCGGCAGGTAAGATATCGGTGGTGGCCAAACACTATATAAGGATGGGAATTGCTAACTACGTAATCCAGGAACGCCCGGAGAACGTTGTGAACGTGGACGAGGTGGAGGAGGATGAAGTTCAGGATAGACAAGATTCCCAAGACTGAAGAGGACATGGAGGAGATAGTAAAAGAGGTCGAGGAGGAGCACGGGCACGAACACCATCACCATCACGAGCACGAGCACGACATTTTGGATGAGATACTCGTGTCGCTCCAGTCCATAGAGGGGAAGGTGAACCAACTGAGCGATGACGCCGAGTACTGCAGGAGGGAGATCAAAAGGATCTACCTATCGATGAGTAAGCTCCTCAAAGCCGTCTTCGCTAAGGACGACAAGTCGAGGCTTCAGGCCCTGACGGAGCTTAAGGAAGTTTTGGAGAAGGAAATGACGGCCTAAATGTGACCGAATCGGTTTAGGATAGTTACAAGCTAAGTCGGCGTTAATAGTTTGAAGGCCTGAAACAACCCCATGGTTGCTCTACTAGACTTAGGAGCGATACCGATCATCGTAGTGAAACTCTTCGCCATCATAGACCCCTTCAGCGTCATCCCTTATCTGCTCGCCATATATGAGACGGCAGTTAAGGAGCAGAACGATAGGATCACCTGGAGGGTCCTGAGCAACAGGATAACATTAGCGGTCACTGTCCTTCTGATTGTCTTCAGCGTGTTGGGTGGCCTAATCCTTGACTTCCTCGGGATTTCTCCTCAGGCGTTCGAGATAGCCGGCGGAATACTCCTGATTTACCTGGGTATAGACACGATGGGAGGGTTCCAGCAGCTCAAGTTCGCGAGGAAGCTCGAGGAAGCCGTGGTGACCCCAATAGCGACCCCGCTGCTTGTAGGGCCAGGCACCATAACCGCCCTCATTAACCTATCGATAACATACTCCGCCCTCACGCTCATCATCTCAAGCCTGATAACTGCCCTACTCGTTTACGTCAGCCTCCTCTCCGGCCCCTTCCTGCTTAAGGCGTTGGGAGAGGTGGGAACCATCGCCGCGGGAAGGTTCGTGGCCATAATCATCGCCGCCTTCGGAGTACAGCTGATTCTATCTGGCCTAAGCGGCGTGCTTGGCCCTGCAACGCTATCTAGTCGCGTTTAAACTATGTTCAAGCTAACGCGCTTCAATCTTCAAAGTTTTTAATCGTGAGGTTCGACCTCCTCAAGCGATTCTCAATGGAGGAACCGAGCGCTTCTGAAGAAGTGATACTCGACTTGGTGGACAAGAAGCTCCTGAACGAGCTCATGAGGAACGCGAGGACGAGCCTCAGGAGGCTGGCCGAGGAAATGAGGGTCGCCCCGGCTACCTTGCACAACAGGATAGCGAAGCTGGAGAGGCTCGGGATCATAAAAGGCTTCACGGTGCTCGTGGACTTCCAGAAGCTGGGGTACAACCTGACGGCGGTCATCATGATAAAGGTCAACGGCAAGTACATCGTCGAAGTGGAGAAGGAGCTCGCTAAGTTCAACAACGTGATGGCCGTTTACGACGTCGTGGGTGAGTACGACATAATAGTCGTCGCCAAGTTCAGGCAGATCGAGGAGCTAAACGACTTCCTAAAAGAGCTTCTGAAGAACCCGAAGATAGACAGGACCCACACTAACATAGTACTCAACACCGTTAAGGAGGACCCCAGGCTCAGGGTCTTCGAAGGTATAAAGTGATAGGGCTCGAGTTAGTGTACCTCTTTAGGTCTTTTGATGAGTTCATGAACCGCAATCCTTATATTATACGAGTGCGGGGGGAAGCAATAACCGTGGTATCATGAGGTTTTGTCCTAAATGCGGCGGCTTAATGGTCCCCACCAAGAAGGACGGGAAGAAGTACCTTAAGTGCACCAAGTGCGGCTATGAAATGTCGTTGACTAAGAAGGAGAGGAAGGACCTCAAGGTTCAGGAGCAGATAAAGAACAACGTCATGACCACTTCATCGGTGAGCAACCTGAGCGAGAGAGGCCTCAACGAGGAGCAGTTGGCCCAGGAGAGGGAGGAGTACTACAAGGAGATAGGTCAGGAGCTCCTCCAGAGGGAGTTCGAAGGAGAGGAGGAGGAATAACAAATAAAACTCCGTACGACTCGTTCCCTTTAAGGATGAAGGTAACCAACGTTGAAGCCAAGAGGGTTGTGAGGATTAAAGGCAAGGAACTCGTGGTCGAGGAGACCAGGAACGAGAAGGGAGAGAAAATAATCGTAGTCAGGGCATTGAATAACGCGAAGCTGGCGAAGGAGGACGAGTATTGGCAGGACGACCTGAACAACGTGCAGAAGGTCACTATGAAGGAACTCAACGACGAGCTCAGGAAGGTCCTGATGAGGGCCCTTAAGAACGAACTATAAATCCATGTTTTTAAACTGAAAGGTTTCTCAATTTCTACAGGTTGTCGCTCGACCTCGACTTCGTCTTAACGACGGACCGCTGTCTCATGACCAACCACCACGGCAAGGAGTTCATAGGATTCATGGCGACCGGCCCCGCAGTGGGGATGCCGGAGCCGGTTTGGAAATGGATGGCCTGTCCCAAGATGAAGGTCGACGAGCACGGCAGGCCGTGGCAGGCCCCTTACGGCATGAGGAAGGTCGAGGCCGCGTTGCAGGACGCTGGCTTCAAGGCGGCGATAATCGACCCCGATCACATAGGTAAGTACTTGAAGAACGCGAAGGCCCTCATGTTCTCCCATCACGACTACTTCGCGTTCGGTCCTCCTTCATCCACGTGGTGGGCGATCACCAAGAAAGAGCCCGTGAACTACAAGAGCTTCGTGAGCCTCATCAGGAGGCCCGAGGTCAGGGAGGCCAAGGCCAGGGGAGTCAAGATAGTGGCGGGAGGGCCGGGGGTTTGGCAGTGGCTCTGGAGGACGGACTTAGCGGAGGAGGTGGGACTAGACACGATAATCGACGGAGAGGGCGAGAAAGCGGTAGTGGAAATAGCGAAGAAGATAATCGAAGGGGAGCCCCTGCCTAGCTACGTTTACGTAGGCGCTGAGGACGCGCCGAGCGTCGATGAAATCCCCGTAATCAAGGGGGCCAGCGTGAACGGACTAATCGAGATCATGAGGGGGTGTGCGAGGTCCTGCAGGTTCTGTTCAGTGACGCTGAGACCGACCAGGTACTACCCGCTCGACAAGATAGAGCAGGAACTCATGGTCAATTACAGGGCGGGGGTAAGGCACGGGGTAATCCACTCCGACGACGTCCTGTTCTACGGCGCTTCGGGGATCTATCCCAGGCCTGAACCCCTAATTAAGCTCCACAAGCTTGTAAAGAAGTATTACAAGACTATCGCGTGGAGCCACGCCAGCCTCGCCGCGATTAAGTACGCCGAGGAGAAGTACGGACTCATCTCCAAAATCACCGAAATAGTATACGAAGACGGAAACCAGAACTACTTGGGCGTCGAGGTCGGGATCGAAACAGGGTCAGTGAGGCTGGCCAAGGAGATAATGCCGGCCAAGTCCTCCCCGTTCAAGCCGGAGGACTACCCTCAGATAGTGGAGGACGCCTTCAGGATAATGCACGAGCACCACATCATCCCCGCGGGAACCATGATAATCAACCTGCCCGACGAGAGGGAGGATGACGTCAGGGCGACCATAGAGCTCGTGGATAGGCTGAAGGATTACAGGAGCATCCTCGTGCCCATGATGTTCGTCCCGTTGGGCTACCTAAAGAACAGGGACTGGGTGGACAGACTGAAGCTGAAGGAGTCCCACGTTGAGTTGTACAAGAAGGTCTTCTGGCACAACGTCAGGTGGGCTGAGGACATGCTGAGTACGTTCTACTTGAGGGGTCCGCTCTACGCCCCGCTCAGGATGACCCTGAAGCTGTTCCTGAGGTACGCGAAGAGACAAATGAAGAGGATTGAGGCCTACCTGGAGAGCAAGATGAAGCAGTGAATTTTTCACCTTTTGACGTTCCTCGGCCTTATGTAATCCTTCGGGGCCTTGGGGAAGATCTCCAAGTACTTCCTCAAAACCTTAGGCACCTCCACCGAGCCGTCGTCCGTCTGGTAGTTCTCGAGGATGGCGGTTATCGTCCTGGTGCTAGCCACAGCCGTGCTGTTGAGGGTGTGAACGAAGCCCTTCCTCTTGGCCTTCGGGTCGTTGAACCTTATCCCGAGCCTGTAGGCCTGCCAGTCCGTGCAGTTGCTCGCGCTCACCATCTCCCTGAACTTCCCCTGTGCAGGCATCCAGACCTCCAAGTCGTACTTCTTGGCCGCACAAGCCCCTAAGTCGCCTGAGGCTATGTTGACCACTCTATAAGGTAGGCCCAAGCCTTGAAAGATCTCCTCAGCATTCCTTATCAGTTCCTCGTGAAGGATCCAGCTGTCCTCCGGCATGGAGAATATGAACTGCTCGACCTTGTGGAACTGGTGAACCCTGAATATCCCCTTGAGGTCCTTGTTGGCGGCCCCAGCCTCCTTCCTGAAGGCCGGACTGATGCCCACTATCTTCATGGGTAGATCGTCCTTGTTTATCGTCTCCTTATAGTACAAAGCCGCTATCGGGTGCTCGGCGGTGGCTATGAGATAGAGGTCTTCTCCCTCGATCTTGTAGATGGCGTCCTTGAAAGTGGCCAGATCGATAACGGCCGAAATGACCTCCCCCCTGAGCATGTAGGGTGGAAGGACGAGGGTATAACCCTTCTGAGTCATGACGTCAATAGCGTAAAGCAGCAGGGCGAAGTCCAGCCAAACTATGTCGTCGAACAAGTAATAGAACCTGGAGCCCGCGACCTCTCCCGCCTTCAGGGTGTTCCCCAGCCTCAGCACCTCCTCCAGCTCCTCTGCGTGGCCGAAGGGTCTCTTGTCTATCACTGTGTAGTCCGCCTGAAGGCCGCCCAGCCCGGACTTGAAGGCCTCGACGTCGTCCTTATAGACCTTGAAACGGCCCCAAACCCTTATGGGCTTGTTGTATGTATCGTCCGGCCCTATCGGGACTGTCTCGTGGACGAAGTTCGGCAGGCTCCTCAACACCTCGTCCCTCTGTCTCTCTATCTCCTCGAGCTCCCTCTCCTTGGCCTCCAACGTCTGTAACAACTCCTTGGCCTTCTCCTTCAGGGCCTCCTGCTCCTCCGGCTTCGCCCTAGCCACCTTTTGGCTGATCACGTTGTGTTCGTGCCTCAGCCTGTCTACCTCCTTCTGTATCTCTCTCCACTTCCTGTCCAACTCTACAGCCTTATCCGCTAAGTCGGTGGGCAAGAAACGCTTCTTCAAGGATTCCCTAAGGACGTCAGGGTTCTTCCTTACGGCCTCCAGTAAGCTCCAGGACACGGGTTAAGGAAAAACACCTTTCCTATATTATTGCTGATCTGAGACGGGCATACCGTAAGTCTGAACCCACATCTCCACTATGTCGTAGCCGTACATCTGCTTGAACTTCTCCCTACCCTGCGGGGTCATCATGAGAGGGGTCCACTGCTTTTCTATGTCTATGTCGACCTGAACGCTCTTAGCCGGCACCGTCTCCCTGACCACCTGTTCAACCGTGTAGATGAGGTCGTCAACCACGGGGCACCCAGGCGCAGTTAGTCCCATCCTTATGTAAACGTCGCCCTCATCGCTTATGTTGAGCTCGTAAATGAGACCGAGGTTGACGATGTCCACCGGTATCTCAGGGTCGTAGACCTGCGTTAACGCGTCCATCAGTTTCTTCTTCCATTCCTCCTTTTCCTGAGGGGTCAGCATACTTTAACCGGGTTTATGGTTGTGTTCAATACTTAATAAAGGGAGGTTTAGAGCTATCAGGTTTTGCCCTGGACCACTTCCTCGGCAGTCCTGTAAAAACAGCTCCTGTTGCCCGTGTGGCAGGTTGGGCCGTGGGGCCTAACTTTAACAATCAGGGCGTCGTTGTCGCAGTCAACCCTTACCTCCACTACCTCATGGATATGGCCACTGGTCTCGCCCTTCATCCAGAGCCTCTTCCTCGAGAGGGAATAGAGGTGAAGGAGTCCGGTAGTCAAGGTCTTTATTACGGCCTCCCTGTTCATGCTCCCTACCATCAGTACCTCCTTGTCAGATGCGTCCTGGACCACCGCTATGACGGTTGAGTCGGTGTGCCTATACCACAGGGAGTCCGCCAACCTCGTCGCCTCCTCGAGGCTCATCCTCACTTCCTCAACCACCTCGCCACGTTCCTCAGGAATGCCTCCCCTGCCCTCGAGCTCTTCTCGGGATGGAACTGCGTCCCGACGGAGAACTCGTTACAGACCACCGCGGGGTACTCGACGCCGTAGTAAGAAACCGCCGCTGCCCTCTCGGGAGTGTATGCCACGTAGGAGTGGACGTAGTAGAAGTACTGGCCGTCTATCCCTTCGGTCAACTCGCACCATCCTAAGTCCCTTACCGTCTCCCACCCTATGTGGGGCAACTTCACGTCCCCCCTTATCCTGTCCACTAGTCCTCTGTACCACCCTAGGCCCCCGTGAATCCCTCCCTCAGTCCCCTTCTCGAACATCACCTGCATGCCCAGGCATATCCCCAGGAACTTAGCTCCCCTCTTCCTGGCTTCCTCTATTTGATCCCTCTTCCTCTCCAGGAAGTCGGCTACAGCGGAGAAGGAGCCCACGCCAGGGAAGACTATTAGGTCGTACTCAGGCTTGATTTCGCTCGATATCTCGACCTCGAAGCCCACCCTCCTTAAGCCCCCAATTATGCTGTACTTGTTGCCCACTCCGTAGTTCACTACCAGGGCTCTCATTTCATCCTCCTCCTGAGCTCCTCCATAACGTCGTCCAACGTTATCCCGGAGTCAGCGAGCATCACGAGCCAGTGATATATTAGGTCAGCCGACTCGCTGATCACCCTCTCTTTAGTTTCGGCCAGATAGGCCACCGTCGTCTCCACAGCCTCCTCTCCTACCTTCTGGGCTATGTAGGGCTTGCCCTTAGCGAACAGCTTCGCCGTGTAGCTTCCCTCCGGCATTGTCCTCTTCCTCTCCAGTATCACCTCGTAAAGCCTGTAAAGCACCTCACAGGAATCGCTTGGCAACGCTCTCACCGTGAACCCTGAAGCCCTCCAGGTTAGCTACTTCCACCGCGCTCTCCACTACTTCCTTCGAGGGGGATTCCGCAACGGCGACCATGACCGGCTTGAGGAACTCGTACACCGTAAGCCCTCCCTTGAACCTCGCCCAGCCGTTGGTCGGCAGTATGTGGTTCGGCCCAGCTGAGTAATCTATTAAGGCCGGAGGGGTCTTACCCAACGTCACTGCCCCCGAATTGTTAACGAGGTTTAGGGCCTGGTACGGGTTCGAGACGTGGAGGGACAGGTGCTCTGGAGCTATGGAGTTCGCCAGCTCGATCGCCTCGTTCAAGTCCTTAACGACCTTCAAGTAATACGTGAAGTCATCGTTCGTTAAAGCATCCGCCACCCTCTTGGCTAGCCCCTCGTCCGTGGTTATCAGGACTACGTAGGAGGTCTTCCCGTGCTCGGCCTGTGCCCTCATGTCCAACACGACCTCCTCAGGATTAGCGGAGGAGTCCGCTATCACCACGAGCTCGGTGGGCCCCTCTATCCCGTCGATTCCGACGTATTGCGACACTAGGTACTTGGCCGCTTGAACGTAAACGTTTCCGGGCCCCACGATCTTGTCGACCTTCTTCACGCTCTCTGTACCGAAGGCGAGGGCCGCTATGGCCTGGGCTCCGCCGACCGTGTAGAGTTCCTTCACTCCCACCTTTAAGGCCGAGTAAGCTATGACGGGGTTCAGCCCCGATCTCGAGGGAGGTGTGGCCACGTATATCTCCTTAACCCCCGCGACCTTCGCGGTGACTCCGGCCATCAGTAAAGTGGAAGGGTAAGACTTGGCCCCTCCCGGGACGTAAATGCCGACCCTCTCGATCGGCCTCCAAAGCACGCCCCACTTGATCCCTCTCCTGCTACCCCATGTGATCGGAGGCCTTATGGAATCCTGGAAGGCCCATATCTGGTCGAACATGACGTCTATAGCCCTCATGGCCGCCCCTGGGAGCGACGAGGCCATGGACTCCAGCTCCTCACTCTTGACCGCTATCTTCGAGAGCTTCACCCCGTCTAACCTCTCCGTGAGCTCCAGTAAGGCCCTGTCACCTTCCCTCCTCACCTTCTCCACTATCTCCCTGACGACGTCAATGACCTTACCGAAGTCGTTCGGCCTCTCCTTGGGTAGATCTAGGGAGATCATAGCCTCACCTCCACGCCGTTCTTCTTGAGGTAAGACTTCAGCTCAGGGATCCTGATCAGGCCCTCGTGGAAGACCCCCGCGGCGAGGGCGGCGTCGGCCTCAGTCCTCTCGAAGACCTCAAGGAAATGCCTCATCTCCCCGGCTCCCCCGCTCGCGATTACGGGGATCCTGACCGCTCTGGACACAGCTTCGGTAAGCTCGATGTCGTAGCCCATCCTCGTACCGTCCCTGTCTATGCTCGTCAACAGTATCTCCCCGGCTCCCAAGGCCTCCACCTCCCTGGCCCAGGCGACTGCCTCCAAGCCCGTGTCCTGAGTCCCGGACCTCACGAAAACCCTGAACGAGTTCCCGACCCTCTTGGCGTCTATCGCTACCACCAAGGCCTGTCTTCCGAACTGGTCGGCGATCTGGGTTATGAGCCCCTTGTTCTCCACTGCGGCGGTATTGACGGAGACCTTATCGGCGCCGCTGTCGAAGGCCTTTTCGGCGTCCTGGAGGCTCCTTATCCCTCCCCCCACGGTGAGAGGTACGCTGATCACCTCAGCCGTTTGTCTCACCTTCTCGAAGAGGGTCTTCCTTCCCTCGACGGTGGCGCTTATGTCCAGGAACACTATTTCGTCGGCCCCCTCCTCCTCATATCTAGAGGCCAGCTCCACCGGATCCCCCTTGTCCTTGAGGTTGAGGAAGTTCACCCCCTTCACTACTCTGCCGTCCTTGACGTCGAGGCACGGGATTATCCTCTTGGCCGTCATAGAGATCCCTTCAGGCTGGGAACTCCTTGACCCTCTAACCTGAAGGCGTCCCTGAGGGCCAGGCCCAAAGCCTTAAAGGACGCCTCCAGGATGTGGTGCGAGTTCTCCCCACTGACCTGCCTCACGTGAACCGTTATCCCCGAGTTGTAAGCGAAGGACTGAATGAAGTGTTTCGCGTTCTCCACTGAGAGCTTCCCCACCGAGTCCCTGCTTATCCTCCACTTAACGAACGCCATTCCCCTGCCGCTGACGTCCACAGCTACCTGAACCAAGGCCTCGTCCATAGGAACTGTCCTGTCTGCGAACCTCGCTATCCCCTTCTTGTCGCCCAAGGCGTCCTTTACAGCCTGCCCCAGGGTTATCGCCACGTCCTCGACGACGTGATGATCGTCGAAGCCCCTCAAGTCCTCCGCGTGGACCTTAGCGTCGGCCCCCATGTAAAAGAGCATGCTCTCCAGGAGGTGGTTGAGGAAGGGCACCGGAGTGTCTACCTTAACGTTCCCGTTGCCGTCCAGGCTAATCTCTACCTCGACAATCGTCTCCTTGGTCTCCCGTCTGACCTTGCTATACCTCGACAATCCCCCTCACCTTCCCAGTGTAGAATGACATCCCCACCACAGCGAAGTTGAAGCCCATTGCCTTAAGCTTCAACAGATCCTCAAGTCCGCCTATCCCTCCGGCGTACTCCTTTATTCCCTCAACCAAAGCCGCCCACTTTCCGGCGTTCTCGTCTATCCCTCCGGAAGTCCCCTCCCTGTCGACGTAAGTGAAGATCACTCCTTTGATTCCCCTCAGGCTCCTGAGGGCGTCGTTCAAGGTCAAGGACCTCTCCTTCCACCCCTTTATCAGGACGTAACCCTGGGAATCGTAATCTAAGGAGACCAACACCTTATCGCCCCCCAAGGAATCGATTATTTTATAGAACTCGTCGGGCCTGGTGAAGGGCAGAGTGCTCATTATCACGGCCGAAGCCCCCGCCCTGAGGAGCTCAGAGGCCCTCTCGAGGCTTCTAACCCCTCCTCCGACCTGGAGCCAGTCGAAGCCCACCTTAGCTATCTCCCTTAACTTGTCGGAGTTGTTCCCGGTCCCCTCCGCGCCGTCGAGGTCGACCACGTGTAATTGTCTGTAGCCCATAGAGTAAATCTCCTCAGCCACCTTCAGCGGGTCGCCGAGTACTAGGCCCGTCCCTTTGACTCCCTTCACCCTCTTGACGGCTTTCCCCTCGCTTATGTCGACACTGGGTATGACCTTCACCTTATCACCTTCTCTATGTCGACCACCACTATGTCGCTCGCGCCCTTTGACTTAGCCGAAAATATCACCCTGGCCAGCTCGGACTCGTCCACGACAGTTATCACCTCCCACGCGTTCTCCTTAGCCAGCCTCGTAACTGTCGGGGACTTCATGGCCGGAAGGACGGAGAGGACGTCGTTGAGCCTGTCGTCGGGGACGTTCATGAAGAGCATCTTCTTGTTCCTAGCTGCCAGCGTGCCCTTGACCAGCGTGATTATCATGTTTATAGTCTCAGCCTCGGGACTGGAGAGCCAATCCTCCCTGGCAACGACCACCGCCCCCGTCTCTAACACCGTGTCGATCGCCTTAAGTCCGTGGAGCCTCAGGGTAGTCCCGGTGCTCATTACGTCGATTATGGCGTCCGCCGCCCCAAGCGAGGGCATCGCCTCTGCGGCTCCGCTGATCTTAACGATCTTGGCATTCAGCCCCTTCCTGTTAACGTAATCCTGGGCTAAGTTGACGTACTTGGTCGCTATCCTTATTTCGCCCCTGATGTCCTCGACCGAGCTGACGCTCCAGTCTTGCGGGACGGCGAACACTATCTTCGCCTTCCCGAAGTCCAGGTGAGCTAAAGTAGCGACCCTAGCCCTCGCCTCAACGACGTAGTCGTAACCGGTTATCCCTATGTCCGCCGCACCCGCCTCCACTATGCTCGGGATGTCCTCGGTTCTGACCAGCACGAGCTGAACGTCCTCCCAGTTCGTGGGTACTATTAACGCCCTGTCCTCCCCCATCAGGGGCCTGATGCCCAGGGACTGGATGAAGTTCAACGTGGGCTGTTGAAGCCTACCCTTATTCGGAACCGCTATCTTCAAGCACATCACCCATGACCTTAATCAATTCCCTAACCTGCTCCCTAGTGCCGACGGAGACCCTGTAGAAGTCCTCCCAGAGCTTCCTTATGGCGAAACCGCTCCTCATCAGGGGGTCCAGGAGGTTGCCCTTATACCTGAAGAGGACGAAGTTCGTCACGGAGTTGTAAGCCCTCAGCCTTAACCTCCTCAAGGAGGCTATCAACTCTTCCCTCACCTTCGAAACCTGTCTCACGAGCTCACGGACGTAACTCGGGTTCTCCAGGGCTGTTACGGCGGCGACGTAACCTATGACGTTAACGTCGAAGGGGGTCCAGGCCTTCTGAAGGTTCCTGATGACCTCCCTCGACCCTAAAAGGTAACCTACCCTCAGGGAAGCCATGGAGAAGGCCTTGCTGAAGGTCCTGACTATCAACAGGTTCGGGATCTCCTCGACCATCTTGGCCGCTGTGTAGCCGGCGAACTCGTGGTAAGCCTCGTCTATGAGCACGAAGCCGTCAACCGCCTCAGCCAGGGACTCTATTAGCTCCTCCTTGGCCTGGAGCATAGGAGAGCCGGTCGGGTTGTTGGGGTCGTCGATGACCACGAGCCTAGCCCCCTTGGCCTTCTCGATCAGAGAGTCGAGGTCCTCCTTCCACCACTCCCCGTCCTCCCTTAGGCTCACCTTTTCCACCCTGAATCCCCTCACCTTAGAGTAGACCCAAAACATGCTGTAGGACGGGTAGTTGAGGACCACCCTATCGCCCGGGTTGGCCAGGTTGTAGAACACCATCTTTATGGCCCCGTCCCCGCCGGCGGTGGGAAGCACGTTGCCGGGCTCGACTTTACAATACTCAGCCACCAGCTCCTTGAACCTCTCCGCGACGCTAGGGTGGATGTACTTGTTCACCTCGCTGAGCCTCTGGGCTGCCTTCTCCAGGACCTCCCTCGGAGGGGGCAGAGGGGACTCGTTCAGGTGTAACCTAACGCCGGAAAGTATGTCGTCGAAGCTGTAAGCCTCGGCCTCCTTCAAATAGCTGGGGATCAGTTCGTTAACGTTCAGACGTTTTCGGGTTGGTGCAATATCGGACCCCTTCATACCTTTTTAGCGTTGCTTATAAATGTAACAGAAGGCATGGGGGTCGTACAGGAGCTCCTCAGAGAGCCTACCCTAGTCGTCAGCTATTACAGCTCCGCGTCCGTTGCTCTAATCTTCTCCGCCTGGGAGGAGCTAGGGGGGCAGGGGAGGGAAGTCTGCGTCGTGAACTTCGACAGGATCCCCAAGGAGCTACTGAGCGTCGCTCCCAATTACCCCTTGAGGTGCTCCGAGAGCTCGGAGAACTTGGTATACATGGCGCAGAAACCGAGTGAGGTGCCGCTGAGGTTCAGGCTGGTCACTGCGATCAAGAGGGTAATCGAGGACGTTAGGTGGGCTAGGGTCGACAAGGTGGATGGGAACCTGTACAGGATCTGGACGGGGAACCAGGTTCACCTTTTCAGAGTAGTCGACTGGAGGGTCAAGGACGAGCCCCTGCCCCCTCTGAGCGCAGCCATCATCGAGGTCCTCGAGGAGTACGGGGGGTCCCTGCCGTATAAGGACGTGGTGCTAATAGTCTCAGGGAAAGCGAAGGCGAGCAGGGAGCAGGTGAGGAACGGTCTGGCTTTCTTGAAGAGTTTAGGGGTTTTAGAAATAGAAAACGGGAATGTCTCACTCAATAAGTATAGCGGGCTTAAGGGGAGCGGCGGTCTTCTTTGAGTCCTTCAGCTCGGACTCGGGATAGACCTCCACCGTGAGGCCCAGCCTCGACTGTATGAACCTCAGCTCCCTTTCGTAAATCCCCCTTTCGTCGAAGTCGTAACCCAGAAGTAGCTTCCTCTGGAACGAGGGCATCTCCGTGGCCAACTGGTAGTACTTGACGATTATCTGCGAGTCCCTCCTGTCTACCCTTTGAACCACTTGCTTGAGGGGCACGCCGTTCTCTACGGCCTCAACCGCCTTCCTCATGAGCTCCGTCCTCTCCTTGGATGCAACGTAGACTTTGACCTTGCTCGGCTTGCCCTTGTAGACGTTGAGTATGGCCCTTACGTCGTTTATGAGCGCCTTGACCTGCTCGTGCTCTAGGAGTATTTGCCTGTCCACCTGGGCCTCGTCCACTTCAGGCCATAGCTCGGTGACCACGAACGTGGAGTTGCCGAGCCTGTGCCACATCTCCTCGGCCAAGTGAGGAGCGAAGGGGGCCACCATCTTGGTCCATAAGGTCATTAGCTCCCTCAGCAGGCTCCCGTTCGGCTCGTTCCCGTACGTCTTGGTCAGCTCCATGTACTCCTTGAGGGCGTCGGCCAGCGCGAATATCAGGGTGGTTCCCGCGGTCCTCAGGTCGAACTTCTCCATGGCCTTGGTTACATCAAGCGCGGCGTTCAGGAAGGCCGCCCTTATCCACCTCTCCGTCCAGTCGAACTGCGTGCCCTTGTACTTCTCCAGGGACTCGACCAACTCGTAGAAGAACCTGAGGCTCTCACCTATGGACTTCGCGTACCTCTCCGAGAAGTCGATGTCGGTGCCGAAGTCGGCCAGGGAGGTCACGGCGATCCTCACGACGTCAGTGCCGTAAAGCCTCAAGGCCTTCAGCACCGGCACTATGTTCCTCAGAGACTTACTCATCTTCTTGCCCTCGTACAGCACGAAGCCGTTCACCGCTATCGCCCTGGGCCACAACTCCTCAGGGAATATCGCGGCGTGGTTGAAGATGAAGAAGGAGAGGTGGTTGGGGATCAGGTCCTTGCCGCTGTGCCTGACGTCGAGGGGGTACCAGTAGGTGAACTCCCTCCTCATCCCTTCTATTACGTCCTTCGGAACCCCCGTCTTCGCTGACACCTCCTCGGGGCTTCCGAGCCCCAGCATCACGTAGTCCCAGAACTCCTCCGTGAGCTGGTTGGCGTAGAGCTTGTTCTCCTTAATCCTATGGGCGACGGTGTAGTAAGCCATGTAAATCGTGGAGTCGCTCAGGCTCTCTATGATCCACTTCTTATCCCAGGGCAGGGGAGTCCCCAAACCTCTAGTCCTGGCGCAGGCCCTCTTCTGGAGCCAATCCGCGACGTAGAGGAAGTCCTTCCTGGCGTCCTCAGGATAGAACGTCATTTCCGATATGAGCTTCTTCGCCAAGGACTTCCACTCGGGATTCCCGTAATCCAGGAACCACTGATCCTTCAGCACCTTGACCACTATCTCGTTGCCGCACCTGCAGTAGACGGGCCTGTTCATCACCTCGTACATCTTCGAGCCCAAACCTCTGCTGATCAGGAACTCCGTCACCCTCTGCCTCGCCTCGGGGACTGAAAGCCCTTTGAAGCCCTTGAAATTCTCCACGAACCCTGGGGCAACCAATCCTGAGACGTCCTTCATCCTTCCCTTGTTGTACTCTATCCTGTAAACGTCCTGCGTCAGTTTCTCCAGATCCTTATCGTTTTTCGGGTTCGTCTGTTCCACCATCAACGCCGCCAAAGCGTCCTTCCCTTCCGCTTCTATCACGGAGACGACCTCGGGCTCCCTCCTCAGCACCTTCTTCATGTAGTAGTAGTCGAAGGGAGCGTGTGCGGGGACGCTCATCACAACCCCAGTGGCCGTGTCGGGGTCGACGAAGGAGGCCCCCAGGACGGGAATCTCCCTCCCCGTTATCGGGTTCCTCACCACAAGCTTAGTGAGCTCCGAGCCCTTCACGCTCCCCACGACCTTAACGTCGTCCCTCTGGAACTGGAGCTTCAGCGCCCCCCTCTCTGTGACCACCATCCTCCTGTTGCCCACCTCTACTATCTTATACTCCAGGTTCGGGTTAACCCAGACCGCTACAGCACCGAAGATCGTTTCCGGTCTGAGGGTGGCGGCCGGGAAGGTCAAGTCGTTAGAATCGAAGAATATTAGCACGAACTCGCCTATCTCCGGCTCCACGTCGCCCTTGGTGTCGTGCATCCCCACGGGGATGTGGTGAACGGGGCACCACCCAACAGGGTGAGTGTCCCTAACGAGGAACCCCTTCGCGTTGAGTTTCCTGAACTGCCAAACTATGAACGACGAGAACTCCGGATCGATTGTGGTGAACTCCCTCCTCCAATCAACGCTCAGGCCTAAAGCCTTCATGCCCTCCTTAATCTTCTCCTTGAAGTAGTTCGCCATGAAGAGGGGATCCGTGAGTTTCGGGATGACGTCGTTAGGGATCTCGTAAATGTCGGTGAAGATAGAAATCAGGTCCTTATCGCCCTTAGCGACGTCGTCGGCCATCGCGATTATCGGGGTTCCGGTGTAATGGAAGCCCATAGGGAATAGGACGTTGAACCCTCTCATCTTCTTGAACCTGGCTACGATGTCGGCGGTCACATACGTCCTGGCGTGACCGATGTGCATGGGCGAGTTAGGGTAGGGGAAGGCGGCGGTCGTGAAGAACTTCCTCGCCCCCTCCTTGGGGTTCGCCTCGTATATTCTAGCCCTCTCCCACTCGGACTGCCACTTCCGCGCTATCTCGTTGAGGAAGTTGATGAACTCCTCGGCGGTAGTAATCGTTCGATCACCTGAATCGGCTTAAATTGGGGGCAATATTAAAAGCAAAACGTGTTCACGAGGGAGGGCGATAAGGGAGATACGAGCGTAGTAGCGAAGAGGGTAGGTAAGGACAGTCCTTTAGTTAACTTCCTAGGAGACCTGGACGAACTGAGTTCGTTCCTCGGTTTCGCCGCTTCCAAAATACCCTGGCCCGACATGAAGGAGGACATCTACAAGATCCAGATACACCTGTTCGAGATAGGCGAGGACGTAGCCACCGACAGTCAGAAGAAGAGGATAACGGAGGAGTACGTGAAGTTCCTTGAGGAAAGGACTGTGGCGTACAGGAAGGAGTCAGGGCCCGTGAAGCTCTTCGTGTTGCCGGGGGGTTCGGAGGTGGCCTCAGCTATCCACCTGGCGAGGGCCGTGGCCAGGAGGGTGGAAAGGGGGGCAGTGAAGCTCTCGAAGGAGATACCGGAAATGAACAAGACGATCATAGTCTACCTTAACAGGCTCTCGTCGTTGCTCTTCGCCATGGCCGTACTGGCTAACAAGAGGCTCGGAGCAGAGGAGAGGTATTACGACATAGGCAAGTACTGGTAGCGATCGTGAAACCCTTCAACGGCTAACGAGGGAGGCGTACTTTGGGGTAAGCCCGCTGGCGAGCAGAAGCTCGCAGTTCTTGCATATTTCCCTCCCGTAGCTCGTCGGCTCCCCGCATATCCTGCACCTAGGCAACTGGTGTCTCGGGAGGGCCTTCAACATCTCCCTCTTCCTCTCGCCGGCCAGTCTGTCGAACTCCTCCAACAACCTCAAGAGAGCGCCCGGGGCCTTGGACTCGAGGGAGTAAAGTAGCTCTCTCACCTTCGCTCTCAGGGTCGGCCTTTGAGAGATGTAGGGGCACTCAACCTCCTGAAACTCGTAGCCCTTGAAGTAGGCGTACATCGTGGTCTCCCACTCGTACACCCTCCTCAGGGGCTTCACCCTCTGAACGAAATAGTCGCTCAGCCTCAGCGGCTCCTCACCCTCTCTAATTAGCCTTGAGGTGTCGCCCCTCAGGAAGTTTATGACGTAGGTCTGAACCTCGTCGTCCAAGTTGTGCCCTGTGGCGACGAAGTCCGCCCCCACTTCCCTTGCCACCTCGTTTATCAGCTTCCTCCTGAAGCCCCCGCAGAACGTGCATGCGGAGACGTTGAGGCCCTTCACTTTGGAGGCCTGAACCATCTCGTCGAGCGTGTAGCCCACTTGGGACTTGAACGAGCCCTTGAGGAGCTCTATCCCCCTCCCCCTGAGGAAGCCCTCCAGCTTGGCTACGTGCTCTTCTCTATTGTAACCGCTTATCCCTTCCGTTATGTTGTAAGCGATCAGCTTTACTCCCTTCAGTACCTCGGCCAACGCGTCGGCGAGTACGTAGCTGTCCTTCCCCCCAGATACCGCCAGAAGCACTTTCCTGGCCTTGAAGAGTCCTTGTCTTTCGGCCTCCTGCCTCACCCTCTCCCTGACGTCGTTTATGAAGCACTCCTTACAGAGCCTTCTGCCGGTATGGGGTTGGAAAACCTCAGCCTCCCTAACCTTACAGACGTCGCAATTCATTTACTCCCTAGTCCCTCTTCTTAACGCTACTAACTAGCTTTTTCCCGCTAGCCACCTCGTCGATGCTGTGGATAGCAGCCCCAGACTCTTCCAATACGTTCTTGACGGCCTCGAAGTCCACGCCATCGCCCTCAACGATCACCATTAAGCCCATAGTCTCTACGTCCATGTCGGTAACGCTAATGTTAACGCCCTCGACTCCTCTTAGCGACGAGAGCTTCTCCGCTAGGTCCACTATAGATTCTCCCTTTATGGGCTTCAGGACGTCAAGAACTAGCCTTCTAATCGTCAATTTATTCCCAACCCTCCATTATAACCCACTCAGGTTTGGGGGATTGTAATTGTAGATCTGCGTTATAAAGTTTGGACTCAATAGTCGGCCAGTATGACCGAAGTCTCGAGGACCATAGCTTAATGGTACGGGAGGGGGTAATATTTAAATAGTACAGTGGGGGGGTCATGAGACACGGGGGTTGAAATGAGGGGGGCCCTATCTCAGATATCATCAGTCGTGGGAAAACAAGTTTACGGGGAGCTCTACGACTGTAACGTCGAGACCCTCAAGGACGAGCAGAGGCTCAGGGAGATCGTGACGAACGCGGCCCGCGTTGGAAACATGACTTTGCTGGACGTTAGATCTTGGAAGATAGGAGAGGGGGTAAGCGTGATGGCCATCGTTCTAGAGAGTCACATAACCATTCATACGTGGCCCGAGTACGCCTTCGCCACGGTTGACGTTTACAGCTGCGGGGCCCACACGGATCCTAAGAAGGCCTACCTTTACATAGTGGAGCAGTTGGGGGCGAAAAGGTACACCATCAAGGAGGCCGACAGGTCATTAGAGTATTGATAGTGGGAGGCGGAATAGCGGGCCTAGCCCTGGCTCATAACTTGAGAGATTTTGACCCGGCTGTTTTCGACCGAAGGAGGTTTCCTGGAAAGAAGTGCACGGGCATCATCTCCAGGTGGACTTTCACCAGACTGAACGTCTCTAAGGAATACGTCGACGCCGAGTTCAAAGAGATAGTGATGAGGTACGGGAACCGGGAAATCCACTTCAAGGTCGACTTGCTCAGGCTGAACAGGGAGAGGCTGGAGAGGGATCTCAGTAGGGAGGTTAAATACTACCCTATCACCAACGCTGAGGTCGTCTCGCCCAAAGAGATCCTCGTGAGAGGCGAGAGGCTTGACGGAACCGTGATTAAGGCCACGGGGTGGGACGGTAAGGGGAGGAAAGTCAACGCCATAGAGATGGTGTACGAGCCGATAGACTCGGACGTAATCACTGTCATTTTACACGAGGAGAACGTTGGCGGCTTCTCGTGGTTAGTCCCCCTGCCCGATAAGACCTTGGTCGGGGCTTTGGGCTACGGGGACGTGTTCAGGTTCGTCCCGAAGCTCGATAGGAGGCTGATAGAGGTCCACGGCGGGCCCATACCTAGGTGCAAGATGAGGGAGGCCGAAGGTTTGGCTATAGGGGACGTGCTCTGCTCCGTGAAGACGTTCACCGGGGGAGGGATCTTCTCCATATCCAGACTAATTGAGCCCATCAGGAAGAGCCTCGAGGGCGATCCGAGGGCCTACGAGGAAGAGCTGAGGTCGTTGAGGAAGGAGATAAACAGGCAATACAGGCTCGTTAGCCTGGCCGAGAGGGCCTGGAGGACTAGCCTAAGGCTCGGGTTCTCCCTCTTGGACGGGAAGACCCTAAGCGTAGGGGAGGAGTTCGACCTTCACTCACTACTCCTTGGTAGACTCCTTCACTAGGTTATAGCAACCCTCCCCCTTCTCTATAACCCCCATCTCTAGGAGCTTCGTTATTACTATCTCGGGCGACTTTATTCCGAGGGCCAGGAGCTCCTTATAGGCGAGTATCTCACCCACGGAGATCACGGACTTGAAGTACCTTATCGCCTTCTCGATGTCTTCTTGGCTCACTGTCTGAGACATAGCCCTTTTTACTCCTGACTCAAGGCGTGAATTAAAGTTGAGGACGAGGGACTTACTCCAGCTAATAAGGGTTCACAACACTGTGGGGTCAGCCATCTCGGACGTAATGGGCTTCGCTGTGGCCAGCCAGTGGAGCTTCGAACCTTTCCCTTTAGTGGTTTCCGCACTCGTCGTCGCGCTAGTGGCGGCGGGGGGTTACGTGATAAACGACTACTATGACGTTGAAATCGACAGAATAAACAAGCCTTACAGGCCCCTCCCCTCCGGCAGGGTCAAGCTCAGCACCGCAAGGAACTTGGCCGTGGTTTTATTTACGGCCGGAGTCGCGCTCTCGTTCCTCCTGAACTGGCTCGCGGCTCTTGTGGCGATCTTAGCTTCGTTAGCGTTGTGGGAGTACGCCAGGAGACTCAAGAGATACGGGATCCCTGGGAACTTAATTGTCGCTACGTTCTCTGCCCTTTCGGCGTTTTACGGTGGGATTGCCTACTTCTCCGGGAACTGGGTCTATTACGCCTCGATCCCCACGATCTACATCTTCTTCTTCACTTTAGCCAGGGAGTTCGTGAAGGGGGTGGAGGACTACGAGGGTGATAGGGCGAACAACGTTAGGACGTTGGCCGTGATTGGCGGGGTTAGGAAAGCCTGGCTCGTATCGAAGGCTATTTTACTGGCCTTACTGATCACTAGCCCCCTCCCATTCTTCCTCGCAGGGTTCAACTTGGCTTACCTGGTTGGCATCTCGGCCCTTGATGTGATTTTAGTACTGACCCTCCTCCTCCCTCACGACATCAAGTCGGCCGAGAAGGCCAGGGCCTGGCTTAAGGTATACGCTTTAGGTACCATGCTCGCGTTTCTCCTGGGCAGTTCCCCCTTCATCAGACCTTGAAGTCCATTACCTTCCTATAGCCAGCTATAACAGCGACAGCCCTAACTAAGGAGCCCGATTCGAGGTCTTGAACCGGTAAAGTCACCCTATCCCCTGGCGAGACTCCCTCGAAGACCTTGTAGACCACTGAGACCCCGTTCTTGAGGACGTTGACTATCAACTTATTGAGCCTCACATCCCCTTCGTAGGCAATTACTATGCCTCCTGAAGTCCTCTCGCCCCCCACTGCGATCCTCGGCTCCACGGTTTTGCTCCTGAACAGGGCGAACAGCTTAACGCTCCCTTTCTGGGACTCGTTCCTAACCGTTAACCTCTTAGAGAAGCTCAGCTCCTCGACCGTCTCGGGAGGGACGACCCTCCTGAGGTTATCGCTTTCCACGACTGCCTTCGCGGTGACTGAGGTCTTAAGGAACGCGATGCAACTGCCCTCGCACCGCTCGTTCCTCTCTTCGCCGGGATCCATGACCAGCTCCCCCGCCTCCAGGCTGAAGGTGGTGCTGAACTTCTCCGCCCTGTAGAGAGCTACCGTTATCACGCCGTTGACTACCACTGGGATCTCCCCCTTGTAGGTTACCTTAAGCTCGTTCCTCCCTTGCCTCACTATTGGGGTGACGTCGTATACCGTGAGGGCGTGTTCCACCCCTAGGTCGCCTACCACGACG
Organism: Sulfolobales archaeon Acd1; assembly: GCA_000389735.1. Taxonomy (GTDB): domain Archaea; phylum Thermoproteota; class Thermoprotei_A; order Sulfolobales; family Sulfolobaceae; genus Acd1. The sequence continues at coordinate 526,393 of APJY01000001.1, forward strand.
TTGGGCCTGAACACCTTAGTCAAGGAAAGGTCGTTGAGTATTATCCTCCAGGCCGGGCTCAACCTCTCCGGTACCTCCGCGTCGACGAGAAGGTAAACCCTCTCGGGTCGCCCCTCAATCACCACCGAGGACTTCGTCTCCGGATTAGAGCTCCTCAGCCTCCAGGGTCCTAAGCTGGAGTTGACGTCGATTACTCCCTCCAGCGTCCCCGAATCGAAGGCGCTGTAAAGCCCTTTCGCCATACCTTCAGAAAGAAAAGGTCGTCTCAATATAAACACGTTAGATGCTCGGGGACGTGTTTAGGGCCATAGCTAGGGCTGACCTAGTAGTGGAAGTGCTGGACTCCAGGGAGCCAGACCTGACTAGATCCAGGTACGTAGAGGAGAAGGTCGTGAAGATGGGGAAGAAGCTCCTCATAGCGATTAACAAGGGTGACTTGGTGCCGCTGGAGGTGCTCAAGGGTTGGAAGAACTACTTCGAGAGCTTCGAGGGGATACCAGCGGTTTACTTGGCAGCGAACCAGCACGCCGGAACCAAGGTGTTGAGGGACAGAATGAAGGAGATCCTTAAGGGAAGCGGGATCGTGTGCTTCGTGGGCTACCCGAAGACCGGGAAGTCCTCCATAATTAACGCGTTGAAGGGGAGGCACTCCGCATCGACCAGCTCTCACCCCTTCTCTTACGGCTACACGAGGGGGGTTCAGCTGTTCAGGATAGACAACAAACTCATGGCCTTGGACACTCCCGGTGTGATACCCCCGGACGGCAGTGAACTGGAGAGAGCGATAAGGGGGGCGAATGTGGATGAACTGGAGAACCCAGTTAAGGTAGCGATCGAGCTCATAAAGAGGGTTGAGACCTTCAACCCCTCAGCCTTCAAGGAGGCTTACGGGCTAGACTACTCAAACCCCTTCGAGCTCCTCGAGAGGCTGGCCCTCAAGAGGGGGTGGGTTTATAAGAGCGATAAGGAGCCTAACGTTGACGAGGCAGCCAAGGCGTTAATAAGGAATTACCACGACGGAAAAATTAGGTATTACGTCCCTCCTCCGAAGGTGTAATCGAATTCCTAGGCGGGATAATGGGCGGTCACTCTTACCCTCGATGAATCGTCGTAGATATACAGTTCGCCAGGGGCCTCGTCCATGGTCCTCTTGTGAGAGCCGTCACAGAACGGCTTGTTCTTCGAGAGCCCGCAGGCGCAGATGTAATAGAAGGTCTCACCGTTCGACGCCTTTATCTCATAAGGCCTGTTCCTGTCGTGTCTCACGAGCCTAGCCATCATGTAATTCGGCAACTAACCAGATTAAAAATCTTTTTTAGAAATTTTTCAATATTATCTAACTCGCTCAATACTCTACTCCTAAACGCTTTAAGACCGCTTGAGAGATCTCTCAGACGAGAAGTAGCCGATGCTTAAGCTGGTCGTGTTCGACGCCGACAAGACGCTCTGGGATCACCATAACATATCGGATTTCGAGGAGCCCTTGAAGCTAGTCGGGACAGACTCGGTGGAGGACTCGAAGGGGAACAAGCTCACCCTATTCCCTTACGTGAGGGAGGCCCTTAAGGAGATAAAGTCCATGAACCTGCTCCTAGGACTTGCAACCTGGAATATCCCGCAGAAGACCGAAAGGGTGTTGAAACTCCTGAACCTCTGGGACATGTTCGACTTCATCGCTTCCAACGATTACCCCTACAAGTTCCTCGGGCTGACCGAAATCATCCTGAAAGCGAGGGAGAGGGGTTATAGGATAAGGCCCGAGGAGATAGCGTTCTTCGACGACAGGAGGGTCCACTTTGGGAACGTCTGGCTTTACCTAGGTAGGGTCAACTGCTTCGAGATGTGGACAGACGTTAAGTCCTTTAAGGAGGTCGTCGAGGTCGTTAAGTCCCTCATGAGTGAGGGCCCCAGAAACACTTTTAAATCGTGACTCTCAACTCCCTTCCCCGAGAAGAGATGGCTGGTGAGTGTACCCTCCAAGTCTGAATCCTTTTTCGGGACTCAGGCCCCTAGTTTTAAGGGGTTTGAAGGCGAAGGCGACAGGACTTCAGTCGAAATGCGAGGCTTTCAGGAAGGCCTTAGAGAGCTTAGGGGTGGTCAGGGATGATTAACGGAGCTAGGCTTACCATAAACGCTCTGAAAAGGGAAGGAGTGAAAGTGATCTTCGGCATCCCAGGACTCTCCAACATGGCGCTCTACGACGCCTTCCTGGAGGACTTGATCAGCGGTGAGCTGAGGCACGTACTGATGAGACACGAGCAAGCGGCGCTACACGCTGCCGACGGCTACGCGAGGGCTTCAGGGATTCCAGGGGTGGCGACCGCCACTTCCGGCCCGGGAGCGACGAACCTGTTGACGGGGTTGGCGACCGCCTATATGGACTCCTCCCCCGTAGTTGCGCTGACGGGAAACGTGCCCAGATCGGTCATAGGCAAGATGGCGTTCCAGGAGGCGGACATACAGGGCATGGCTCAGAGCATGGTGAAGTGGGCCGTAAGGGTGAGGACGCTAAATGAGATACCGGAGGTCATAAAGAACGCCTTTCACGTGGCCGTAACGGGAAGACCTGGACCGGTGCTGGTTGACGTCCCGAGGGACATCTTCGGGGAGAAGGTTGATGAAAGCGCGATAAAGTGGCCGGAGGAGCCGACCATAAAGGGTTACAGGCCCTTCCCAACCTTGATAGATAAAACGGCGATAAAGAGGGCCGCCGAACTGCTGGTGAACGCGGAGAGGCCGATAATCCTCGTCGGTGCGGGAGTCGCTTGGGCCAACGCTACTAAGGAGGTATTGGAGCTCGCCGAGGTTCTGCAGAGCCCAATAGTCTCCACGCTGCCTGGGAAATCATCTGTACCGCACGATCACCCGCTCTTCTTAGGACCCATGGGCTACTACGGAAGGGTTGAGGCCTCCTTCGCCGCGTTGGAGTCGGACGTGATGCTGGTGATTGGCGCGAGGCTGAGCGACAGGACCTTCACGTCCTACGACGAGATGATAGAGACGAGGAAGAAGTTCATAATGATAAACGTTGATCCTACGGATACTGAAAGGGCAATTCCCGCTGACGTGGCCCTCTACGGCGACGCGAAGGTACTCACCAAGGAGATAACGAAGGCCGTCGTGGAGATTGGGCTCAAGAAGGACAGGAGTCCATGGCTCAAGAGAGTGAGAGAGCTGAAGGAGTACTACGCCCAGTTCTACTACTACGACGAGCCAGGCAAGATGAAGCCCTGGAAGGTACTGAAGACGATCAGGCAAGTCCTACCCAGGGACGCGATAGTGACCACTGGAGTCGGGGAGCATCAGATGTGGGCCGAGGTGTTCTGGGAGGTGCTGGAGCCTAGGACCTTCCTGAGCTCGACCGGGATGGGCACCATGGGCTTCGGTTTGCCAGCAGCTATGGGAGCGAAGCTGGCGAGGCCAGACAAGGTGGTAGTGGACTTGGACGGTGATGGTTCGTTCCTGATGACTGGGACAAACTTAGCGACTGCGGTGGACGAAAACATCCCAATAATAGCCGTCGTTTTCGATAACAGGACGCTCGGCCTGGTGAGGCAAGTTCAGGACCTCTTCTTCGGTAGGAGGATCGTGGGCGTTGACTACGGTCCTTCGCCCGACTTCGTCAAGCTGGCAGAGGCCTTTGGAGCTCTGGGCTTCAACGCCGACTCTTACGACGCTTTGGCGGAGTCCCTGAAGAAGGCGATGAAGGAGAACGTACCGGCAGTGATTAGGGTTCCGATCGATAAGGAAGAGTTAGCCCTCCCCACCCTGCCTCCTGGAGGAAGGCTGAAGCAGGTGATAGTGCGTGACCCAAGAAAGTCGTCCTGAGAGGGTAGTAAGGATAGTGGCCCGTTACAGGGACCCATCGATCTTAGAGGTCATACTGGCCCACGTCAGGAAGCTCTTCATGGACGTATCATGGTTCTACGCGTGGAGGGGGAAGGAGGACATTATAGAGGTCTACATGGGGTTGCCGGATCACAAGAACTTCGCACTTCTTGTGGGCAACCTCCATAAGACTCCCCTGGTGGAAAAGGTTGAGGTCCTGGAGGACGCCGGAATAATCAAGTGGGTCGCCGACAGAAAAGGTAACGTGAGACGGCTGACCGAGATCGACGGGGTTAAGGAGTACGATATGGTTATTAACGTCCCGATCTTCTCTAAGGTCACTGAATATTCCTGGGGTGAGAAGCGTGGCAAAGATCTATACTGATCAGGACGCGTCACTCGACGTAATAAAGGGAAAGACGATCGTGATATTAGGCTACGGGAGTCAAGGGAGGGCCTGGAGCCTCAACCTCAGGGACTCGGGGCTAAATGTAGTGGTGGGTCTAGAGCACGAGGGCAGCAAGTCGTGGAACCAAGCGGTGAGCGACGGCTTCAAGCCAGCTAAGATGAAAGAGGCGGTGAAGCAGGCGGATATTGTGGTCTTCCTCACACCCGACATGACCCACAGAACCATTTACAGGGAGTTCGTTGAGCCCAACCTGAGGCCCGGAATGGACTTGGTCTTCGCCCACGGGTTCAACATTCATTACAAGCTTATTGAACCTCCCAAGACTGTGGACGTCTACATGATCGCCCCCAAGGGACCAGGGCCTATAGTTAGGGAATTCTTCGAGAGGGGAGGGGGCGTACCGGCCTTAGTCGCGGTTCACCAGGACTACAGCGGGCAAGCCCTGAAGAAGGCGCTAGCCATAGCCAAAGGCCTGGGAGCCACGAGGGCTGGGGTAATAGAGACCACCTTCAAGGAAGAAACCGAAACCGACCTCTTCGGCGAGCAGGTCGACCTTGTAGGGGGCATAGTGGAGCTCATGAGGAGCGCCTTCGAGACTCTGGTGGAAGCTGGCTACCAGCCTGAGGTGGCGTACTTCGAGACCATAAACGAGATGAAGCTCATCGTCGACCTCATTTACGAGAAGGGCTTAGGAGGCATGTTAAGGGCCGTCTCGGACACCGCCAAGTACGGTGCCTATAAGTCGGGTAGGTACGTGATCAACGAGGAAGTCAGGAAGAGGATGAAGGAAACGTTAGAAAGGATAAAGTCGGGAGAGTTCGCCAACGAATGGGTGGAGGAGTACGGAAGAGGGATGCCGGCTGTTAAGCAGTACCTTGACGAAGTAGACAACAGCCTCGAGGAGAGGGTGGGCAGGACTCTGAGGGAGATAATCCTAAGGGGTAAGCCCAAGACGTAAAGGCTTCATTACCGTTGCCAAATTGCCAAATTTATATGACCCAAGTTCCCTTACGGTTTTTAGTTAATGTCCAACGTTAAGGTAAGGGCCTCGGCCTTAGAGCGTTACGTCGTGTCTAGGCTCAGGGAAAAAGGCTTCGCCGTCGTTAGGGCCCCGGCCAGTGGGTCGAAGAGGAAGGACCCGATTCCAGACGTTATAGCCATGAAGGATGGGGTGATCCTGCTTATTGAAGTCAAGAGCAAACAGACTGAAGGGACGATTTACGTCAGGAAGGAGCAAGCTCTGGGGATCATGGAGTTCGCAAGGAAAAGCGGGGGAGAGCTCTTCCTCTGCGTGAGGTTCCCCAACGAGATAAGGTTCGTGGAGTTCTCGAAGTTAAGGAAAACGGAAGGTGGAAATTACGCGATCGACGTGGAGGTCGCCAAGTCCGGGCTTACCCTGAACGACCTGGTCAGATACGTAGAGTCGAAGAGGAGTATAGGTTTGGACAAGTTCATTCGTTAGCGAACTTCACCCTGAACTTCAGGTTGTACTTCTTCTCGTACTTCTTCAGCTTGCTCACAAGCTTCTTATTGAACTTCTGCAGGTCGGCCTTAGGGAGGATTATCACGTACTCTCCGTCCTGAGCCTCCACCCTGGCGTCGGGTATGCTCTCCGTTATGAGCTTCTCCAACCTCACCTGTATCCGGTCGACGGGCTTCACCTTCTTAACGGGGACTATCATGGTCTGTTCGCCGAAGACGTAGATCTCGTACTCGGCCTCGTCGGTCATAAGGTCCTTGACCTCGACCACCGGCCTCGCCAGGTCCGCCTCCTTGAGGCCACTCGGAACCTTAACCGTCATTTCCAGCGTGTATACCTTCTTGACCGTCCCAGAATCGATGAAAATGACCGTGTCTAGGATGTTCGGAATAGTCCCGATATCCACCCTCCTTATGAACCTGTGAATCGCGTCGATCGGTGAGGTGGCGTGTACTACCCCTATCATCCCGATCCCGGCAAGCCTCAGGTCTATGTAAATCTGGAAGTCGATATCGTTCCGCATTTCGTCGTAAACGGTATAGTCGGGCCTGCTGAGGAGCAATATGTCGTGTAGCTCCCCCATCTCGGCGTAGTTCTTAGAGTACTGCGTTATTTCAGGGGGTAAGTGCATGTCCCTCGGGGACTCAATCGTCTTGACGACCTTACCCTTCTCCATATAGAACTCAGCCAGGGCTTGAGCGAAGGTCGTCTTCCCCATGCCTGGCATTCCGGCAATTACGATGCCCTCGGATCTCTGCTCCAGCCTCCTGATGAGCTTCTCGTCCAGGTTGTAGTCGGAGAGCTTCTTCTTAGTTACGGGCCTCGTTATGGTCATCTCCCAGCCGTCGCTAAGGGGTGGTCTGGTCACCACCACTCTGTATTTGTCAATCTGTAGAATGATGGAGCCCTTCCTCTCCACCTCCACAAAGGAGTTGGGCGTACTGTTGACCGCCATCAGCATCTCCATCAAGTACCTCTTTATTTCGTCGGCGGTAGACGGCTTGTCACCCAGAGTAACGAAGGTCCACTTTCCTGGCACGCCCTTCTTCGCTTTGGGCAAAGTTCCCTCCTTCAGGTGGACGCTCATCGTGCTCTCATCGAAGTACTTCTCTATTGAGAGACCGGCCGTACTTGGGGCCAAATAGTAGACCTTCGCGTTCATCGATTCCGCTATCTTCTTCAGGGTAGCGTTACCGACGACCAGCGTGCAGTCGTGGGCGAGGCAGTAATCGACCTCGGCCTCGAAGCTCGGTCTGTTGATATGCTCTCCGACCACGTCAACAGCGAAAAGGAGCCTCTCCGATAGGTCCCTGAGCCTGTTGATCTCGTCCAGAGCGATTTCAGCTGATACCTTACCCTCGGAGACCTCCCGCTCTAACTCCAACAGTAAGGTCTTGTGAACCCAGAAGTTGCCCATTATTCTGTTGTTTTCCACAGCCTCAGCCACGTTGACCAACAGGGCTGACTTATCAAGTAAATAGTTCTCCAAAGCCCCTTTGTCCCTCGCGGATTATAGAATCCGTCTCTAATAAAAATAGCTTAGGGCTTCACGCTTTAGCCAATCTCAACAGGTACTTGTGGATCGCAGTGGAGTTCGAGAGTTCCGGGTGAAAGGTTGTAGCTATCATGTTGTCCTGCTGAGCGAAAACGACTACGTTGTCCAATTTAGAAAGGGCCATGGCTCTTCCCTTAACCTCGACTATGGCTGGGGCCCTGATGAAGACGGTGTGTATCCTGCCCTCGTTAATCGAGGCTAAGTCCACCTCCGCCTCGAAGCTCTCCCTTTGCCTTCCGTAATAGTTCCTGATCACTTTGACGTCCATAAGGCCTATAAGCGGTTGAGATCTCTTCCCCACCTTAGCGTCGGTAACTTCCTTAGCCAACATTATTGCCCCAGCACATGTCCCCAGAACCGGAGTCCCCTCCCTTATCTTGTCCGTTAAGGGCTCCAGGAGGCCCGCCCTCTTTGCGACTATCCCTATGGTGGTGCTCTCCCCTCCTGGGATGATTAGGGCATCGACGTCCTTCAGATCCTCGGGAAGCTTGACCTCAACCACTTCACCCTGATAGCCGAGTTCCTTCATGGCCCTGTAGGTCATCAAGGCGTGTTCCTCGACGCTCCCCTGATAGGCGACAATTCCGACCTTCACAGTCCCCTCACCTGCATCAGCTCCTCGGGCTTGAGCTGCCTTATGTCTATACCCATCATGGTCTTACTCTCACTGATCGTTTTCTGAGCCTCGAGAACAACCTCCGGCTTATCCCAGGAGGAGGTGGCGAGGACTATGGCTAGAGCCCTCTGCTCTGGATCCTGGCTCTTGAATATCCCAGACCCGACGAATATGCCGTCGGCACCCAACCACATCATGAGGGCCGCGTCGGCGGGGGTGGCTATCCCTCCAGCGGCGAAGTTGACCACCGGGAGCCTCCCCAGCTTGGCCGTCAAGTCGACGAGCTGGACGGGGACCTGGAACTCCCTGGCCTTCTTGAGTCTTTCCTCCGGCAACAACGATCTTAACTCCCTCAGCTGCTTCATCACTATCCTCATGTGTTTCACTGCCTCGCTCACGTTCCCAGTACCGGGCTCACCCTTGGTCCTTATCATGGCCGCACCCTCGGCTATCCTCCTTAGGGCCTCACCGAGATCTCTGGCGCCGTTGACGAAGGGAACTCTGAACTCCCACTTGTTTATGTGGTGCTCTTCGTCCGCTGGGGTCAACACCTCGCTCTCGTCTATCATGTCTACCCCTAGGGCCTCAAGGACCTTGGCCTCATAGTAGTGCCCGATCCTAACCTTAGCCATCACGGGAATGGTGATCGAGTTCATCACTTCCTCAATAACCTTCGGGTCAGCCATCCTGGCCACGCCGCCCGCCTTCCTAACGTCGTAGGGAAGCTTGTCCAAGACCATCACCGCGACCGCCCCCGCGTTCTCCGCAATGGTGGCCTGCTCAACGTTGGTTACGTCCATAACCACTCCTCCCTTCTGGAAGACGGGGAAAGCGTGTCTCACCATAGTAGTAGCTTGAGCGGGAAGCTTGAGGTCCTTCTTGAACTCAGGGTAGTACTCCAGGAGGCCGGCCTCCTTGATTACGTCCTTGATCTCAGCCAACTTGTAAAAGAACTCCTCCACTTCCCAGAAAGAGAGCTCGTACAGCCTCATTCCTATCAAAGATTGCCTGCCTACTATTTAAGCAATTTCTCTCATGTTAGAAAAAACTCCAGGTATCGACACCTGAGGAGATCTCTAAGAAAGAAGCGTTATGTTCTGTTGAAAAGCTGGGCTAAACGGAAAAGAGTCAACGTAAGTCAAGAGCGTTAAGGACGAATAGCGAGGTTTCAGCCCAGAGGGGCCTTCTGCTTCCTTTCCTCCTCCGCCCTTATCCTTATGATGCCGAAGTGTACGGCGCAGTTGATGCAGTAGCACTTCGTTACTGGGTACCTCATTATGATGGCACCCTTCTTCTCCAGCTCCGCTGCTAAGGCAGGATCGACGGGACTGTAGTACCTGGTCACGCATATGGCCTTGTCCTCGGGGATCCTCGCGCCGCAGTTGTCGCAGGCTATGTAACCGATGTGACCCTTATCGCCCTTCCTTCTGCCCCTGTTCTCCCTCTTCTTGGGCAAGCGACCCGACCTCGCTTTATCGCCTCATTTATTTTTAATAAGTTTTTGCGACTCTCAGGAGGCTCTTAGCCTCATTCCCGCAGACCACGCACTTCCCCTCCACCTTCACCTCACCCACGGGGGAACCGAGCACTCTGGCCTGAAGCTCGTCCTCCAACTTAAGGCCGCACTCGTCCCTTCCGCACCAGGGGACTTCCACCACGCCCGCCTTAGCCTCCAGTAACTTCTTGGCCTCGTCCAGGGTGTTGGCCCTCTTTATCTTGGAGTTCAGGAATTCCCAGGCCCTCTTCTTCAGGTTCTCGTATATCTCCCTCATTAACGAGTTCACCTCGCTCACCAGGTTCTCCTTCTTCACGGACCTACCCTCGAAAGTGTCCCTCCTCTTCAGGAAAACCGCCCCCTCCTTAAGCTCCCTCGGGCCGACCTCCGCCCTAATGGGAACCCCCTTAAGCTCCCACACGTAGAACTTCTCTCCTGGCGTTTTGTCCCTGTCCTCGTCAATTACCGCCTTAATGCCGGTATCGTTAAGGACCTTCATTATCTCCCTCGCGTACTCGAAGACCTTCTCGGTCCCCTCCTCGGTCTTCGCCGGTATTGGGATCACCACCACCTTAATGGGGGCTATGTAAGGGTTGAGCACTGGGCCGTGGTCGTCGCCGTTTACGGCTATCGACGCTGCGACGACTCTATCGGAAACGCCGTAGCTGGTCTGGTGCGGGTAATCCAAAGTGCCGTCCTTCTTCTGGATCTTGTAATCGAAGGCCTTGGTGAAGTGCGTGCCGAGGTGATGCACGGTACCAATTTGGAGCACCCTGGAGTCAGGCATGACGGTGTCGAAGGCGATAGTGAAGACCGCCCCAGCGAACTTGTCCCACTCAGGCCTGCGGGAGATGATGTAGGGAATGCCCAAGATGTCAAAGAACTTCTTGTATATTTCAACCGCCTCCCAGACCTGCCTCTCCGCGTCCTCGTAAGTCTCGTGGAGAGTGTGGGCCTCCTTGAACGTCGTGACTTCCCTGAGCCTTATCATCGGCCTCGTTGCCTTGGTCTCGTACCTGAACACGCTGACTATTTGGTAAAGCTTCTTGGGTAACTGCCTGTAGCTCTTGTACCAGAGGCTCTCGAAGTAAGTTATCGCCACCTCGCTAGTCGGCCTTAGGGCGAGCTTTACGTCGAGCTGCTCATGGCCTCCCATAGTGACCCAGAAGACCTCCCCCTCGAATCCCCTAATGTGCTCGCTCTCCTTCCTCAACAGATCCTCCGGGATCAGCAGGGGGAACAGGACCTCCTCGTGGCCCGTGCCGTCCAAAAGGTTCCTTATTATCTCGATTATGTTCTTCCTGAGCCGGAACCCGTATGGCGTCCAAACTCCCATTCCCTTAACTGGATAACGGCCATAATCGTAGAACTCTCCCTCAGAGAGCACCCTGTCGAACCACTCTGAGAAGTTGTTCTCCCACTTCTCTCTTGAAACCTTCACGTAAGGGAGAGACTTCCGTCAGAATAAAACGTTTTCAAAAAACCCTTTTGTCTTTAGAACTTCGCGAATAACATGAGTACGGCGAACAGGATCCCGTATACGGCTATTCCCTCGCCCAGAGCCACGAATATCAGGACTGTTCCGAACATCTCCCTCTTCTCTGAAAGCACTCCGATGCCGGCAGCGGCTGACATGCCTACTGCCACGCCAGCGCCGATAGCGGCTAGGCCTACAGCTAGTCCAGCACCAATGTTTATTCCCATAAAACCAGAGGGCGTGTCAGCTGGGCTCTGTGCGGCGCTCACCAAGGCGGTTGCCGTTCCAAGAAGGAGGGCTATAAGAAGGGCCTTAGAGAGCGTTCTCATGGAGGTTCACCATTCAGTGATGTATTTGATTTAAAACTGTTTTCTTCATCTCCTCTAAGGATGACTTCAACGCCTGCTTCAGCTTCTCGTACTCTTCATTAAGCTTCTTGTCCGCCTCTGCCTTCTTCTCGCTTAAGGTTTGCAGAAGAATCGAATGGTACTTACTCTCCTCTAGCATCAGCAACGTGAAAATTTTACAGATTAAAAACTCTCATCTTTTCCTCTGCAATATCTTCCTTATCATCTTCAGCCTTATGAACTCCTCCCTAGTGCGATCCGACAGAACGCCGGCAACGAACTTTATGTTCCTCCTTATGTTCGGGAGAATGTAGTTATCTATTGCGTTTATCAACCTCTGTGTTTTCCTCAACTCCTCCGCGAGCATCCTTATAGCTGTCTCTTTCTCCACTAGCTCCAATACTTTGTCCAGGGCCTCCGCCATCTCGAGGTGGGCCGAGTAGAGTAACGGTGAGACCTCGGCGGAGCCGTAAAAGGGCTTGTTCACGGTCTGCTTGTCCAGCCTAAGGACGGTGACCTTGACGCCGAAAAGGTTCCTTGTCTGAGGAATCACTGTGAGGTTTGAGGGCGCCGCGGCGGCTAGTAACTCCACGCTGTGAATCCCCTGAGAGGTCGCGCCCATGAGGAAATGCGAGTAGATCTCTTTGAGTAGTGAGCTCACCTCGTTGTACGTCCTCTCGTACTCGGCTATGTAAGTCCTTAAGTAAATCAGTAGAACTTCTCTCTTGCTTTCGAGAAGTCGCTTCACCTGCTGTACTAGCCTTAGCTGCCTCCTCAGACTGATCAGGTTTATCTTAGTCGGAAGGACCCTCTGGCTCATGAGGCCTGCGCCTGTGACTTATACTTCGGGTGGTACTTCTTGATCTGTTCGGGTTTGAGCTGAACCAGCTCGCTCTCTGGTAATATCGACAGCACCTCCCAGCCTATATCGAGGGTCTGCTCGATGCTCCTGTTCTCGTTCAACCCCTGCTGTATGAACCTTCTCTCGAAGGCGTCACCGAACAACAGGTATTTCCTGTCCGTCTCAGAAAGCGAGTCCTCGCCTATTATTGAGGCGAGACCTCTAACCTCCACCGCCCTCGCGTAGGCAGCGAAGAGCTGGTTGGCCAGTTCCTTGTGGTCGTCCCTGGTCTTCCCGGCGCCTATTCCGTCCCTCATCAGCCTCGAGAGGCTCATGAGCACGTTAATCGGCGGGTAAATCCCCTTGTTGTGTAAGCTCCTGTCGAGGACTATCTGTCCCTCCGTTATGTAACCTGTCAGGTCGGGTATAGGGTGGGTCATGTCGTCGTTAGGCATGGTTAGGATGGGCATCTGAGTAATCGATCCTTTCTTCCCCTTCACTTTGCCGGCCCTCTCGTAAATTGTCGCCAGGTCGGTGTACATGTAGCCCGGATAGCCACCCCTTCCGGGAACCTCTTCCTTCGAGGCGGATAACTCACGCAGGGCCTCACAGTAGTTGGTCATATCGATGAGTATCGCTAGGACGTGCATGTCCTGCTCGAAGGCCAGATACTCAGCTAATGTCAATGCCGTCCTGGGAGTCAGGATCTTTATAGAGGGGGGCTGATTGGCGAAGGTAGCTACCATCGCGACCCTGTTTATCGCACCCGTCTCCTCGAAGAACTTCCTGAAGAAGAGGAACTCGTCGTACCTCACTCCAATGGCCGCGAACACGACGGCGAAGTTGGACTCCTCACCTCTCACTGTCGCTTGTCTAGCTATTTGGGCCGCCAACAGGTTTGAGGGCAGACCGCTCCCGCTGAAAATGGGCAGCTTCTGGCCCCTCAGCAGGGAGTTAAGGCCGTCTATAGCGGAAACGCCGGTCTGTATGAACTCCTCAGGGTAATCCCTCATCGCCGGGTTTATCGGGTCACCGTTTATGTCCCTCTTCTCGCCCTTGATTATGGGAGGACCTCCGTCAAGCGGGTCGCCAAGAGGGCTCATTATCCTACCGAGCATCTCCTCGGAGATCTTGACCTCCAGACCCTTCCCAAGGAAGCGTGCTTTCGTGCCCGTGGGGGAGATCCCGGTGGTGCCCTCGAAGACCTGAACCACCGCCATGTCGTTATAGCTGTCGACCACCATCCCCCTTCTCTTGCTTCCGTCGGGCATCTCTATGTCCACCAGTTCTTGATAGGCGGCGTCCCCTACGCCCTTAACGACCATCAAAGGCCCTTTGATCATCGAGATGTTGCTGTACTCCCTGATGTTGAGCTGGACCGTCATGCTTTCACCTCCGAGGCTAGCTGATCGAACCTGGCATTTATAGCTTGTATGAGCTGATCTATCTTCTGTAGCTCATCGTTCTTCACCGTGAACTTAACCCTATTCATTTCCGCGACCAAGTCCTGGTTGGCCTCCATGATCTTCTTCGTGGGAACTCCCTTAGCAACCAGCTCGCTGGCCCTACTGTAGAAGGTGACTATCATCCTCATCATTTTGGCCTGTTTCTGCGGGGAGGCGAAGGCGTCAATGTCGTCGAAAGCGTTCTGCTGTAAAAACGCGACCCTAATGATCCTGGCGACCTCAAGGGTCAATTTGTCCTTCTCTGCCAGGGATTCAGGGCCGACGAGCCTGACTATCTGTCTGAGCTCATCTTCCCTCACCAACAGCCCCATCATTAAGTCCCTCATGCTCTTCCACTCAGGGTCGACGTTCTTGTGCCACCATGTGGCTACTAGGTCCACGTAAGCCGAGAAGCCCTGAAGCCAGTTGATCGCCGGGTAGTGCCTCTGCTGGGCTAACGAAACGTCTAAGGGCCAGAAGACCCTCACGAACCTGAGCGTGTTGCTCGTGACGGGCTCCGTGAAGTCCCCTCCGGGCGGTGAGACGGATGAGGCTATGGTGACCGAGCCCATCCTTTCGGGGTTACCTAACGTTATCACCCTCCCCGCCCTCTCGTAGTACTCCGCGAGCCTAGAGGCCAGGTAGCTCGGGAACCCTTCCTCGGCGGGCATCTCCTCCATTCTTCCAGCCAGGTCCCTGAGGGCCTCAGCCCACCTGGAGGTGCTGTCAGCGACCAGCAGAACGTCGTACCCTTGGTCCCTAAAGTACTCCGCTATTGTTGCACCAACGTAGATGCTCGCCTCCCTGGCGGCCACTGGCATATTAGAGGTGTTAGCGATCAACACAGTCCTCTGTAACAGCGGTTTTCCGGTCCACGGGTCCTTGAGTTTGGGGAAGCTCCTCAGCTCGTCCGTCATCTCGTTGCCCCTCTCGCCGCAGCCCACGAAGACTACGACCCTAGCTGACGACCATTTGGCCAACGATTGCAACGTCACTGTCTTGCCTGAGCCGAAGGGTCCTGGAATTGCACCGTTTCCTCCCTTTGCCATAGGGAATATCGTGTCCAGAACCCTCACTCCAGTGAGCAACGGCTCAACAGGCTCGAGCTTCTGCTTGTAGGGCCTCGGGAACCTGACGGGCCACCTGTGGTACATCTTCAGCTCCTTGGTATCGCCGTTCTGATCCACCGTCGCTATCGCTTCCTCGACGGTGTAGTCGCCCTCAGAGGCTAAGGATTTCAGGGTGCCGTGGACGTTAGGAGGCACTAATATTCTATGCTCTATGAGTTCGGTCTCCTGGACCGTCCCAAGTATGTCGCCCGGGCCTACCTTGTCGCCTGGCTTCAGGTTCTTATTGGGGACGAAGTGCCATTTCTTGTTCCTGTCCAAGGCGGGTACATCAATGCCCCTCGCCACGAAGGGCGACTTCGATAGATCTCCGATCGTGCTCAAGGGCCTTTGAACACCGTCGTATATGACGCCGAGCATTCCGGGCCCCAGTTCGACCGATAACGGTGCCCCTGTTCCGTAGACGGGCTCGCCAGGCTTGAGGCCGCTGGTGCTCTCGTAGACCTGGATGAACGCCCTGTCACCTTCGATCCTCGTTATCTCGCCGACCAGTTTCAGTTCTCCGACTCTCACAAGCTCGTACATCATCGCGTTCCTCATTCCTTCCGCGACGACGAGGGGACCGTTTATCCTGACTATCTTTCCTACCGCGGACATCACTTCTCACCGAAGAGCACGGAGGCTATTTGGCCTTTCAGATCTTCAAAAACTTGAATTAAAACTAAATCTAGTGAGTAATCCTTACTGAGTCCCTCGTTTGGGTACGAAACCCTCAGACCCCCGGAGATCCCTTTGTCCTCCACAACCTCAACGTTCATACCTTCGACAGCTTCCTTAACGATTCCGACGTCGTTCGGCGAGCAGTGGATCACCGCCCCATCCTTCGCTAGCCTCCTGGCTAAGGACTTGATTACCTCCTTATACTCGTCCGTCCTCACGAACTCGCGGATAAGCTTGTCCTTGGCCTGAGAAAAGACCTTCTCCAGCCAGACCTCTTTCTGCTGGCTCACGGTCCTCTTGACGTCTACCTCCAGCTTGGCCTTCTCACCCTCCAACCTCTCCCTCGCCCTCGTCAAGTAACTCAACAGCTTGCCCTGGAAGTCCGACACGAGGGCCTTGTAGTTATGGTCCAGTTCGTTTTTAGCCGCCTCAAAGGCCTTCGCCAGATCCGTCTCGTACCTCTTGAACTCGTCATTAACCACCCGAGTGACGAGTGAGTCGAAGTCCGCCAACGGTTATCACCCAAACCCTAAGGCTTTCATTAATAGGCTTTTGGTGTCGATCGGCTTCGACTCGCTGAAGGGCGAGGGTATTATTGATACTAGGGGCCTCTTCATGCCCGCTATGATTTCCTCCACCTTCTCCTTAACGACGTTGTACAGATCATAGGTTATTAGGAGGAGCTCGACGTCCTCCCTTTTCCTTATCTCGTTTATCCTGTCGGGCAAAAGCTCTGGGTTCTCGAGGACTTCGCCCTCCGCCCCTAAAAGCCTATAGAGGTTCGTGGTGTACTTGTCGCCGATGACGTAAATTTTCCCCATTCCGACCTGCTCTACCGGCCAACATTTTTAAACAGTTATGGATCACGTTGAGACGACAATGATCATTCCAGAGACCATGGCCAAGATACAGATTATCTCGCTTAACGACGTTCGTGATAGGGTCGTCAACGCCCTCCTTAAGTTCGGCCTCTTTGAGCCCAATGACATCACTGAAGGTAGGATAGGGGAACAGATGGACGAACCCAAGAGGCTTCTCGGAGTTCTGCAAGATCATCTAGAAAAAATTAAGCTGTTGATAAATGAGAGCGGGCTCCTGATAGAGCCCAAAGGGTCGCTGAAGGTCGTTAACTGGCTGGAGCAGGCCAAACTCGTCTCCGAGGCATCGGAAAAGCTCGAGGAGGAGTACAGGCAGGTCCTGATCGAGGTCTCTAGCCTGAAGGCGGAAATGGAGAGTCTCAGCTCAAAGCTAAGGGAGTTGGAGCCTTTCAGAGAGGTTAAGGTCCCGCCAGCCCAGCTGAAGATCTTCAAGATAATGATAGGCTACGCGGCGAGGAGCGCCATCCCGAAGATCAGGGAAATCGAGGGAGTGGCCCTGGTAGAGGGCGAATCCGCGACGGAGAGAGTCCCAGTGCTGCTGATTGCCAGGAAGGACAGCGACGTTGAGAATAAAATAAAGGAACTTGGGTTCACCCTAATCTCAGAGATTCAGGACACCTCGTCGCCTTCAGCCCTGTACGAATCCATACAGGCCAGGCTCAACGAGATTACTAAGGCCTTGGAGGAGAGGAGGAGCGAACTGAGGGCGAAGATTAGGGAAGACCAGGATAGGTTAGCCTCCGTATACGGCTCCCTCATGACGGGGATAAACGCCATGAGGATACTGAGTAAGGCTTGCGTGTCTAACCACTTCACGCAGTTCCAGGGTTACACTCCCCTTAAGTTCGTGGACAAGCTGAAGAGCTTGCTGGCGTTTGAGGGAGTGTTCTTAACTTACGAGGTTCCGAAGTACTTCGAGAGCAAGGAGGTCCCACCGACCTACGTAAGGTTACCCAAGGTGATTAGGCCGTTGGAGTCCATCATAAACATTTACGGGATCCCGTCATATTGGGAGATCTCGCCCACGATCTTCCTGATCATAACTTTCCCCCTCCTCTTCGGCCTCATGTTCCCAGACTTCGGTAACGCCCTCGTGATATTCCTGTTCGCGCTTTGGTTCAGGAACTACGGCAAGAAGAAGGGCAGCCAGAACATTAAGCAGCTCTCCCTCGTTTTGCTTTACTCCAGCGCCGTAGCGATGGTAACGGGAATCTTCGAGAGGGGATTCTTCGGTCCGTTACCTATCGGAGGCCTCGCCGAACTGTTGGGAAACGAGTCACTGGCGAAAGGACCGCTTTACCCGATATGGAACGTCTCAGGCCTGAACCAAGTATACTACTTCATGCGACCCATCCTGCCCACCGGCGGAACCACTGGCGTGATCAACACCATACTGTTATCCATCCTTCTGGGAGCCGTACTGCTCTTCGTGAGCTCCCTACTGGGGATAGTCAACGCTGTTAAGAAGAGGGACACGGAGTGGTTGGCCCTCGAGAAGGTCCCGGTGTTCCTGCTCTATACGGCACCTTTCCTAGTGTTCATGTACGGCTTCACCAACCCCTCGGACTACGCCGGAACCGTAGGTAGCGTGCTGCAGGGGATCCTTAACTTCACGCTGTTGTTCGACTTCGACTTCTCGAAGCCCGCCTACCAGTTCGCGTTCGTGGTGCTGATGCTGATATACGTAGGCCTGTTCTGGGGGCTGGCGGGCAAGATCTTCGTGCTGAGGAAACACGAGGGTCTAAAGGGCGGTCAGGCAGTTGGGATAGGCTTCATCGAGGGTATGTTCGAGCCGGCGCTTCTGCTCCTCTCCAACACCGTCTCCTTCATAAGGGTTCTAGTGTTCGCGCTGGCCCACTACTACGTGCTTTTCGCTTTCTCTTACATGGCCTACTTAGCCGCGGGAACCCCTAACAGCGTTGGGGCGATATTCCTTAACCCAGTGTCCGACGCGATCTTAGTGATAGGTAACCTTCTGGCGATAGCCCTGGAGGGACTGGTGGTTTTCATACAGGACATGAGGCTACACTTCTACGAGATGTTCAGCAAGTTCTATGAGGGTAGGGGAAGGCCGTTCGAGCCTGCGGTCAGCTACGTGAACCTCGAGTGACCTTATCTGAATTATTTCAATAAATTATGTAATGTTTTTAATTTAATTAATTCAATTTTACCTTTTACCTTAGGAGCTCTGGCCTCTCCTTCTCGACCTTATGCCTTACCTCCTTCAGCTTCCCCTCCAATTCTTCGGGCGTTAATTCAATTTTCCTGAACAGGGGCTCGACCTTGCCTATCCTGTGGCCCTTGTTTAACCTCATCTCTCCCGCCTCGTCCCACCTCTCCCCCTCAACGTTACTCAGGCCCAGCATGTTGTAAAGCTTCTCGGCGTGCCTGGGCATCAACGGATAAAGCATGATCGCTATCGCCCTAACCGAGTTGACCCCAACGGTCAGGACGTTACCGGCCTCCTCCTTATTGATCTTTGCGAGAGCCCAGGGCTCGCGTTGGTTAAGGTAAGCGTTTCCTTCCCTGGCGAGCTTCAGGAGCTCTTCAGTCCCCGCCTTCAGCTTGTTCTGCTCGAACAGCTCTCCCATTTTCCTGGGAGCCTCCGAGATTAGCCTCATGTAATTCCTGTCGGCCTCCTTCAGTAGCGTCTCGTTTATTCCTGGAACCACGCCGTCGAAGTACCTATTTATCATTGATAGGACCCTGTTGACGTAGTTGCCTATGTCGTCGTTGAGCTCGGTGTTCACTATCCTCAGCGTTTCCTTCCACGTGAAGTTAGTGTCCCTCTCCTCTGGCCTCTGCCTTATGAGGGCGAACCTCCAGTACTCTATGTCCATTATCTCCTTCGCCTCGTCTATCCAAACCCCTATCCTCCTGCTCTTGCTGAACTTCTGCCCTTCGTATAGCAGGTACTCGGTAGCTGCGACGACGGTTGGATTGACGTAGCCCTTGCCAGTCGCCATCAGCATCGCGGGGAAGATTATCGCGTGGAACGGGATGTTGTCCTTCCCTATGAAATAGAAGCTTCTGACGTCACCGAACCAGAACTCCTTCCACCTCTCCTCCTGCCCTATGTTCTTAAAGTACTCGATCGTGGCGGAGATGTAGCCGAGCAGGGCCTCGAACCAGACATAAACGGTCTTGTCCTGGGATCCCTCGAAGGGAGCCGGAATCCCCCACTTATTGTCCCTCGTCAGGCTTCTTGGCTTGAGGCCCTCTTCCAACCAGCTGAAGGCGACCGCCTTAACGTGCTGGGGCATCTCCTTCGAGCTCTCGAGCCACTCCCTCAGCATGTGTTGTAGCTTGCTGAGGTCGAAGAACCAGTGCTTCGTCACCTTGAAGACCGGAGTCCTGCCACAGAAAACACACCTGGGGTTTATCAAGAGCCTAGGGGTCAACAGCCTCCCACAGTTGTCGCACTGGTCACCCCTGGCGTCCGGGAAGCCGCAGTAGGGGCATGTGCCGGCCACGAATCTGTCAGGAAGGAAGAGCTTATCGTACTCGCAGTAGGGCACCTCCTCCTCCTGTACGAATATGTAATTCGACATGTCCAGCAGGAACTTCCTCACGAAGTCCTTGTGAACCTCGGACTCCGTCCTGGTGTAATTGTCGTAGCTTATCTCCCAAACCTCGAGGAAGTACCTCCTGACGTATTCGTGGGCCGCGTCCGTTAGAACCTTGGGGTCCACCCCTTTCTTCCTCGCCTCAACCTCAATGGGAGTGCCGTGCTCGTCGCTTCCGCTGACGAACAGTACGTTCTCCTTGCCGTACTTGAGCCTCGCGTATCTCGCGAAGACGTCCGCGCTCAGCACAGAACCTATCATAGTGCCCAAGTGAGGGACGGCGTTAACGTATGGCCAGGCTGAAGCGACGAATACCTTCATGCCTTATATCGCTTTTGTCAAGCCTTTATTAAGACTCGAGTTTGACCGTAGACACCTCGAAGTATCCTGAACTGGCTGACATAAACGAGTGGCTCAAGTCCAGGTGGCTCAAGCTAGAGGACGTGTTGACGCCTGACGCCCTCGAGTCGATTAAGAGCGAGGTCGTTGCGTTGCTTGAAGGCAAGAGCCCCCCAGAGTTCAGTAAGGACTCGGAACTCAGGTTCTTCCTGACGCTTGTGATCATAAAGATCTTGGGTATTAAGTCCTTACTTCAGAGGTTCCTTGACGGCGAAAGGGAAAGGTTGATCAGACTGCTGGAAAGGGAAACAGAGGAAAACGTATTCGATATCGCGAGGGCTTTAGGACTCAACATGGAGCGGGTGAGGAGCGATGTAACCAGGAAGTCGAGCAAGGTTGTCCTTGTGGCGAGGATCGGCTTCGTTGAGTATTTGACCGCGACCAGGGGGGTCAACGAGGAGCGCCTATCCCTCAAGTACAGGGTGATGAAGGACGGCTACGTTTACCTGAGCAAGGAAGAGCTCGCGCTATTGTTAGCGAACCTCCTCATCGAGAGGGGCAGGAGGATATACGAAATGATCAACGAAGCTGCGATGCCGGAGGCGCTCAAGAACCTAGCGAAAGGTCTGAAGGTCAAGAAGTTCCCCCCTTGTATGGACGCGCTCATGAGCAAGCAAAGACTTAACGATGACGAGGCGGCGAATCTCGCCGCCTTTCTCCTGTCTGTGGGCTTCTCCAAGAAGGACGTAGTGGAGCTTATGGTACAAAAGGGTCTGGACAACGTGGAACAGTTAGTCGAGTCTCTCATGCCTAAACCCAAGAGGGCTTACATCCCCGAGAACTGCGAATCGCTGAAAAGGAAAGGGATATGTGTCGCAGACTGTAAGGTGAGGAACCCCTTACAGTACTACTTCGGAAGCCTAAGATAAACGAACAGGAACCTTTGAACTACGGTGACGTAAGACAAGACGGTTAAGATGTAAAGGAGAGCCTCGGCCAGAGGCGTCCAGAGGGCGGTGAAAATAAGGACTAGCAATATCCCAATTAACCTCTCGCCCCTTTCTATTATCCCCCTGCCCTCCACCTTCAACCCCGAGAGCTCTCCTTTCGCCCTAACGTATGGTATTATAAGCGAAGCCGCCAAGAGGGCCACAACGACGATCTGGTTGAACCCTAGGAAGTCAAGCCCCAAGATGAAGGCGGAATCCTCAAACCTGTCAAGGGTGCTGTCGAGGAAGGCTCCCTTAGGTCCAGCGGTTCCCTTAGCCCTAGCCACCTCCCCGTCAACGGCATCCATCAGTGAGCTAACGGCCATAATCAGCGCCAGAACCAGCGGGTGAAACCTCAGGTAAGCGAGGCATAAGTATAGCATTGCCAGCCCGAAGCCTATCCAGGTCACGCTATTGGCTGAGAGACCTAGTGCTATGAACGCCCTGGCTATGGGCGACAGAACCCTTTTCGATGCCCTTCTCAACTTGGTGATCATTACGGAACCCCATAGGCGACAGCAAGCCTTTTAATTTACAAGTCACGCAAGTGGTCATGGCCGTAAAGAAGCTGATTCTCGTTAGTTCTACGAGTGACCCAAGGCACAAACCATTCGTTCAGGTGCTCGACGAGCTGGCGAAGGCTCTCGGAGTTGAACGGGAGATCAGGGAGGAAGATTACGTTTTCCTGACCGACCACGGGGAGAAGGACGAGTTCGGGATGCCCTTCCTTCCCCAGCTGTTCGCCGTGACCGACGACGGTAAGGTACTGCCGATACTCACCCAAATACCGTTCAATAAGTCCCTGCAGTACGACATTCAGGAAGCAGTGAAGCAGGCGTTGGAGAAGGTTAAACAGCTATAAGGCTAGAAGGACGTATCACCTCTTTAGAGCGTGACCTGAAGTTGAGTAGCAGGCCCGACGTGCCCTACGTCCCCACCCCGCAGACAGTCGTCGAGAAGATGCTGGAGTCCGCGCAGGTTGGCCCAGAGGACGTAGTTTATGACCTGGGGGCCGGCGACGGAAGGATAGTAATCACGGCTGTCAAGAAGTTCAACGCGAAGAAGGCTGTGGGTGTGGAGAAGAACGAGGAGAGGGTGAGGATGGCTTTAGAGAACATTAAAAAGGAAGGGATAGAGGGTAGGGCGACGATAATCAAGGGCGATTTCTTCGACGTCGACCTTTCCGAGGCCACTGTAGTTACCATGTTCCTATTGGCTAACGTTAACGAGCTTCTGAAGCCGAAACTCGAGAAGGAGTTGAGGCCAGGAACTAGGGTAGTGAGCCACGAGTTCGAGATAAGGGGCTGGAAGCCGAAGGAAGTGATAAAAGTCAGAGAGGAAGGCGGTTTCGGAGGGATAACTCATATAGTCTATCTGTACGTGATAGGTGAGCATAAGTGAAGTACCTGGTCCTGAGGAGCGAGTTGGGCAAAATCGTGTCCAGCGAAAACGTGGAGGGCGAGCTAAAACAGGTGATTATCAACGTCGCCCAGAAAGCAATGAGCGAGTGGAACGAGCTTTCCTCGGACTTCAGCATAATGAAGGACACCGTTGAGATTGTGGTCCAACTGCCGTTCACCAAGGAGCAATATGTGGTGTTGAGGAATTACGTTAAGGAAAAGGGACAGAAGGAGGCGGTTGTGGAGCTACCCGTCTACGTGATTTCCTTCGACAACGAGTGGACGGAGAGCGACTACTTCGACAGGAAGGTATACGTAGTAGCGCCCTACGTAGACAGTAAGGTCAACGGGGAACTAGAGCAGTACGCCATGCAGCTGACTAACCCAGAGAAGAAAGGTGCGGAGGAAGAGGAAATCGAGGAAATGGAAGAGGAAAGTTAGCTTCTCCTTAAGTAATATCTAATTCTTCCTAGCTACGCACTCCTCGATTGGCTCATTAAGCTTTACCTTCCTCTTACTGATGTGAGACCTTCACCGCTCACTAAATCCCGTAACTCGTCCGCGCGTAATCCCAGATGGGGAACTTGGGATAACAATAGATAACAATTGGTAAAGAGGAGATGTAAGTGTAACGACTCACTATAAGTTCGGCGACTGCATTTTGAGGGAAAGGAAAGGGCGGTATTACGTCTATATGTTGGAAGGAGTGAACGGTGACGTAAGAGAGCGTTACGTCGGCCCCTTAACTGAGGTCGTCGAGACTTACCTTAAACTGAAGGATAGCATTGGGGGTGTGGGGGTGCTCCCCACAGCGGGCCCGGGGGGATTTGAACCCCCGACCACCGGCTCCGCAGGCCGGCACTCTGTCCTGGCTAAGCTACGGGCCCATTATCGCTTATAGCGTAATATTACCTATTAATTAATCAGTGGCCAGACAAACGACTCTCTTTGACGTTTTCCCCAAGCAGCGACAGAACGTCAATGACGGCGTTAGCTCACGTTCGAACGCTCAAGCAGGAGACTCCCTTAACGGCTTGGTTTCTCGGTCTCGTTCCAGTGACGACCACGATTCTGGTCAAGAGAGGAGAAGGAAGAAGGCTGAGTGGCTCAAGCCCGCGGAAGAGGGCGTAACTTATTACTTACTCCAGGTCGATTACGACGGAGAAAAGGCAAAGGCTCTTTTGAAGCTTTACGATCCGATCAAACAAGAAATTAGAGTGCTATACGACAGCACCGGACACAAGCCCTATTTTCTGATAGATTTAGACGTAGATAAAGCTAGCAAGATTGCTAAATTAATTAAAGATCCTTCGTTCGATCACTTCGAGAAGGTCACCAAATACGATCCTTATTACGATCAGAAAAGAACCCTGACGAATGTCGTAGTCAAGGATCCACTTGCGGTAAGGAGGATGAGGGAGATCGTTCCTAAGGCCTACGAGGCCCACATAAAGTACCACAACAATTACGTATACGACTTAGGTCTCATCCCTGGGATGCCCTACAAAGTGGTTAGCTCGAAGCTTGTGCCCGTAGCCCCTGAAGTAACCGAGGAGGACAAGAAGGAGATCGAGAAGGCGCTTTCCGACGCTCCCGAGAGCACGAGGAAGCTGGCCGTCAAGTGGACCCCAATATTTGAGGCACCCGTTCCTAATATCAAGAGAGCCGCGTTCGACATAGAGGTTTACACTCCCACGAAGGGAAGAATACCTGATCCCCAGCAGGCGGAGTTTCCCATCATTAGCATCTCGTTGGTGGGGAACGACGGTGTGAAGAAGGTATTCGTTCTTGCGAGGAAGGACGTCGAGGATAACACCGTAGAAAAGCCCAACGGGGCGGAGGTGAAGGAGTACGAGAGCGAGAAGGAGATGCTCCAGGACTTCTTCAAGGAGGTCCTTAGATATCCTCTGCTGCTTACCTTCAACGGGGACAACTTCGACATTCCCTATCTGATCACGAGGTCACTCAAGCTCGGCATCCCCTTGGAAGACACACCCTTTAAGGACACCGGAAAGGAAGGGAAATATCTGGCGGGCATTCATATAGACCTTTATCGCTTCTTCTTTAACAAGGCTGTTAAGAACTACGTCTTCGGCGGCAAGTACACAGAGTACACGTTGGATGCAATCGCACAGGCGGTTCTGGGGGAGAGCAAGGTCAAGATAGACACCTTGGTAAGCTTCCTCGACTTGAGGAAACTGATAGAATATAACTTGCACGACTCAGAAATAACGCTGGAGCTGACCACGTTTAACGACAACCTGGTCTGGAAACTGATAGTCCTACTGGCCAGGCTCTCGAAGTTGGGGATCGAGGAGCTGACGAGGACTGAGGTCTCCAACTGGATAAAGAACCTGTACTACTGGGAGCACAGGCAGAGGGGTTGGCTGATTCCGTTGAAGGAGGACATACTCGCTAGAGCCTCTCAGGTCAAGACGACCGCCGTCATAAAGGGGAAGGGCTACAAGGGGGCGGTAGTGATAAGTCCTCCGCAAGGCGTCTTCTTCAACATAATTGTCTTGGACTTCGCCTCCCTGTACCCCTCAGTCATTAGGAACTGGAACCTCAGCTACGAGACGGTTGATGTAAAGGAGTGCAAGAGCATAAAGGAGATTAGGGACGAGACGGGTCAAGTCCTCCACACTGTCTGCTTCGATAGACAGGGAATAACGGCGGAAATAACCGGACTGCTGAGGGACTTCAGGGTTAAAATCTACAAAAAGAAGGCGAAGAACGCGAGCATTAGTCCGGAGCAGAAGTCCCTTTACGACGTTGTCCAATCCGCAATGAAAGTGTTCATAAACGCCACTTACGGCGTCTTCGGCGCGGAGAGCTTCCCCCTTTACGCTCCCGCGGTGGCCGAAAGCACGACAGCCCTCGGAAGGCTAGTGATTACCTCCACGGTAGCCAAGGCTAAGGAACTGGGATTAAAGGTTCTTTACGGCGACACGGATTCCCTGTTCCTGCTCGACCCGCCGAAGGACAAGTTGGAGGAACTAATAAAGTACGTTAAGGAAACTTACGGCCTAGACTTGGAGTTGGATAAGACCTATAAGTTCGTCGCTTTCTCTGGATTAAAGAAGAACTATCTTGGCGTCTATCCGGACGGAAAAATAGAGATAAAGGGCATGTTGGCGAAGAAGAGGAACACCCCAGAGTTCTTGAAGAAAGCCTTCAGTGATGTAACCCAAATAATAGCTTCGATGAATTCCAAAGACGACATTGAAAAGACGAAGAAACTTATTATGGACAAAATAAAGGAGGTCTATTTCAAACTCAAGAACAAGGAGTACTATCTTGACGATTTGGCCTTCAGGGTCATGCTTTCCAAGCCGTTAGATAGTTATACCAAAAATACTCCTCAGCACGTCAAGGCCGCCCTGCTCCTTAAGTACAACGGCGTTAACGTCCAGCCCAGGGACGTGATTTCGTTCGTGAAGGTGAAGACCAAGGACGGCGTTAAGCCTATACAGCTCACTAAGCTTTCGGAGGTAGATATCGATAAGTACGTGGAGCACGTGAGGAGCACGTTCGAGCAGTTGATCGAAGCCTTCGGAACGAGTTGGAACGACGTGGTTGAAGGGACTTCTATCCTCTCATTCCTTAGTCCCCTAAAGAAATAAACCCTGAAGCGCTGCTCTAAGTAGTCTACCGTACGTTTTAAACAAAGAGGGGTTTTTAGTCAGCGAGAACATGACCGCCTCCATCGGTGCCAACAAGGGGTGGCGCTTCAACGTAATCTCCAAGATCTCTTTTAGACTAAACGTGTGTTTTGGCCTCTCAAGCTTCAGGAGGTTAAGGTAAGTCTCGTGTATTTTGATGTCCAGCGCCGCATAGTATTGCTGAACGTAATCAAGGTCGACGTTTTCCACGAAGGTCTTTTTACTTTTGAGTTCCCTCTCGTAAACATTAATTAGTCTGTCAACTTCTCCTTCCCCTCCTCTCGGAGACGTCTTCCCCGATCCTATCCTGTAATATGTCAGCCTGCTGGAGTCGATGTAGCTAGTCTGATTAACCGCCAGCAGAGTTATGGCCCAATCTAGTGCGGTGGCCGTCTTCGAGACGGCGTCTAGGTTTCTAACTAACAATTCCTTCCTCACCGCTATGGAGCTTGAGTTGTGATGCATCGCGGGATACCTCAGCCATAGAGCTACGAACTCCTCAGGGGCCGAAATCGTCTTTTGAATCCTCGGCTGAAAGATCTCGTAAATTAAAACGTTCTTGTTGTATTTACTTATCATTCGTCCGTTCCTATCCACATATATCTGTCTATTATGGTAGTACATTAAGTTTTTATTTCTAGAGAAGATTTCTAACAATCGCTTGATTCTTGACTCGGCATATACGTCGTCGTCGTCCAAGAAGGTTATCACATCCCCCTCCGCTTCATCTACTCCACGCGCTAAGCATTCCCCCCAGGATGGGCTATCACACTTGATTACAACAGAGGTGTCAAGATCAGATAATCTAGAAGGATCGTCGCTAATTATTATAGTTTCTATTTTATCAGAATTGTTTAAATTTTTTATATTCTTTTTTACACTATTTAAAGCAAAATCTAAAAAATTATATCTCTTGTAGACCGTAACCATTACTGATAACTTCACGTCATATTGTTGACGTAATGTTGTATACAAAAGCTTGTGGGACGCTTGGAAAAGAGTCTGGGACGATTACCACGTTAGATCCTGGAACTAGGTTTATCGGTTCTAGTACCCAATAAAATTCTCCATAGCCCCAGGACATTTGTGCTTCCTCGTTCAATGTATAAACATAAGCTGGGAACGAAGCCTCGTTGAACACGTTAGAATTCACTTCAAGAGGGCCTTCCCATGTGACTTGCATGTACAAATTATAGGCCATTTGTTGATATTCTCCCACTTTACCTGTCGCATTTGGAGCGAAAGAAGGCATCTTAGCTGGAACCCATCTAGAGCCATTCAGGTACCATACATAGAGCTCGGCGGGTTTCATTTGTTGGAAGTAAATAGCTACTCGCAAAGTAATATTGGGAGTAGGATAGGTATATAGGAAGTGAACGTTAGAAGTAAAACTATAATTTTCTATGTAATACTGCCTATAAAAATACCAAGGAGCAAATTGTAACATCCCATACGAAATATTACCACCCGCACCAGAATATCGTATGCCATTCCAATACATAGTGCCATCCGATGCATTGAGCCCGATGATCATTGAATTCCAATCTCCAGTTCCATTGGTACCGTTCTCAAACATTATCCCAACGTAAGGACAAATGTACATATTTAAATCATTAACAAAAACGGTGAAGTTCAACCAACCGTTACCAGTATGAACGGGTACCACCGCGACAGTCCCATTTCCGATGACGTTCCACGCGACTGTTTCCCCATTCTGAAGGATGATGGGTTTATCTATGGGATTGACTTCAAGCCCTTTAGTTATGATTAGTTTATACGTGGAGATGTTCCATACTTTTAGGGGGTAATCGGCGTAATATGGCACTAGTAACTCTTGGTCTAATAAAGAACTAGTCGATAACGAAGAAGCTGACGAGCTTGTACCGCTCGTGCCACTTACCGATATTTGAGGCTGGCTTATATTGAAGGCCTGACCGTTAGAAAGAATAACGTAGACCCAAGGCCAGCCGTTAAGTAGACTAGAGAGGTCAACCCTTCCGTCGAACGGTTGCGATAAGTTGTCTACTTTTCCGTTTGGATATATTACGTATTTTATATCAAGAGGTCCGTTAGAAATTATGGTCGACGGGCCTACTTGAAACGCCTTCGGCGAAGATATGAAGTCATTAACGTAACTCTCTTGCGTCAGTTGTTGGTCATAGGCTACGTTCATTAAATACGTTACGGTTGAAACGACTAATACTAAGATAAGAGCTAAGACTATTCCCGATAGTATACCCCCTATCGCCTTCACGTCGGTTTATGAGACTTAATAAAAAGGTGATGCCTTAGTGAAAGTAATTCAAACTCGTACGAACTTTAAACCTAACGTGTCAGCTCGACTTTCCTGTAATCTCGGCCAGCCTCTTTATTATCTCGTCGACGAGGTCCTTAGCTCCACCTGTGTCTATTATAGCAGCGGAGGCCGCCGCCACTTGAAGCCCTGCTGCCTCGCCCAGCGCCTTCTTCGAAGAGACGTAGATGTAAGGCACCTTCTTCTCGTTGCAAAGCAGCGGAAGGTGTGCGACTATTTCCTCCGGTTGAACGTCCATTGCTATGAGGACCAATTTCGCTTGTCCTCTCTCTACCGCCTTGGTGGTTTCGTTAGTCCCTTTCTTTATCTTACCCCCCGTCTCCCTGGCTTTCCTCAACGCTTCTAAGGCCTTGTTTTGAAGGTCTTCTGGCACGTCGAACTTCACGTAAGAGGGTTTGGACATCGCGTTCATCCTCCTCCTTTTTCGTCCCGCAGCGATAACCTGTCCAGTCCTCGAGTTAAAAAGTTACTCGTGTGAATAAATCATCACTAGCCCCTCGCTGGTTAGATCATCCACCCTCGCGAACCCTACCCTAATGAGCTGAACTAACTCGTCCCTTTTAAGCTCCCTCATGGCCCTTTCGCCTAAACCCTCTATGACCTCGTAGTCCTCGCTCCCGATTATCTTGTAAAGTTTCACTTTGACCGACTCACTCGCCTTCACCCATTGGACTATAGGCAAAGACTCCCTTTTTGCCTCGTTCACGTCCGTCGAGATACAGACGGCCTCATTCTTACTTACGTCTATCTCAGCGTTACACAGCTCAGCCAACCTTAGTTTACGGAACTTCTCGACGTCGTCCTTTTCTATATTAACCTCGTCGCCTTGCCTCACGCTGATTTCCCTGTACTCCCTCGAGTTGGGCCTGAATGGAATTCTCGCCTTTATCTCGTCTACTCCAAATCTTTCGAGGTTTATCTTCAACTTGACGGGCTTAGCAACGAACATTAACCTCTTAGCTATCGGGTCGAGGATCTTCCGATTAATGGCCGCCAGGTTCATGAAACTGACCGTCACGTCGTTCGTCTTAATCCCAATTTGTACAATCAGCTCCCTGATGGTCTCCGGGAGTATTCCCCTCCTTCTAAGCCCCGCTAACGTCGGTAACCTAGGATCGTCCCTCTCCGAGCCTTTCTCGAGCATGAGCTTAATTTTCGACTTACTCATCATGAACCCCTCTAGCTTAAGTCTCCCAAGGCTGTAGACTTGAGGGAAGTTCCAGCCGAAGTAGTTGAAGACCCACCTCTGCTTCTCGGTGTTCTGCTCGTGTTCCTTTCCCCTGAATATGTGAGTCGTCCCTGTAAGCCTGTCGTCGATGGCGGAGGCGAAGTTGTAGGTCGGCCAAACGTATTTGTCCTTCACAAAGGGGTGCTTGGGATCCTCAACGATCCTGAGGATAACCCAGTCTATCAGGGACGGGTCAGGGGAGTTCAGGTCAGTCTTTATCCTCACCACGGGCTTCCTGCCGCCGAATTGGGAGAAGTCTAACGGTGAGCTCATCATCCTGTCGAAAAGCTCGAGGTTCTCCTCGGGCGACTCCAACCTGTTAGGGCAGGGCATCCTCTTAGCCCTGGCCTCCCTGAACTCCTCCTCCGTGCAAGTGTCAACGTAAGCTCCCCCGAGCTCTATCAGCTTTCTAGCGTACTCGTAGTACGTTTCCAGCCTGCTGGAGGCCCTCATCTCTTCATGGACGTTCACCCCCAGCCACTCGAGGTCCTCCCTAATCCACTCGTAAGCCTCCCTTATCGGGACCTTCACCTTAGGATCGGTGTCGTCGAACCTCAGGATGAACTTGCCCTTGTACATCTTAGCGTACTCGTCGTTAATTATGGCGGCCCTAGCGTTACCCAGGTGCAGTGGACCGTCAGGGTTAGGCGCGAATCTCACGACTAGCGACCCTTCCTTAACGCCCTGTAGCGGCGGTAGCCCCTTGCGCTCTTCGACCTTCTTCTCCTCCAACAGCTCGGGGAATTTGGTTTCGAGCTCCTTCCTCTGTTCCTCCAGGCTCATCGAGTTTACCTTCTCCACCACCTTCCTTACGATCGTAGCGACTTCCTTAGCCCTCTGCCTCAGGTCCTGCCTTTCTCCCAATACCTTGCTTATAACGGGTCCTTCTGCCGCCTTTCCACCGTGCCTCACGGCGTTCTGCAAGGCGTACTTGTAAGCGATGAGCTCTATCTCCTCGCTTATCTCCTCACTCATGCTCGCGCTCCTCCACTATAATCTCCACTATCTCTCTAACACCTTCACTGCTCGGCGAACGAGTAATAAAATCGGAGGCTGACTTGAGGCTCTCGTCCGCGTTGGCTACCGCCACCCTAACACCTACTTCCCTGAAGAACTCGACGTCTGTATCGGAATCCCCTATACCTAATACGTATGACTTATCAATGCCTGCCATTTCCAACAATTTCCTTACGCCCCTTCCTTTACCTTCGGTGTTCTTCGTTATGTGGACGGCGTACCCGCTGGATTTGATCATCAGTCCTCTTAACTCTGCCCACTCCCTCATTTCTTTCGAAACTGTGGCAGGGTAAAACGCGTACTCGAACCTCCTGAACTCGTTTTGCCAGCTCTCCCTCAGGTTGAATTTGTCGGCGAACTCCTTTGCGATTTTCCTGTCGAGGGGTTCACAAACGGCAACGTAAGTCCCAGAGTGGTAAACCACGCAGCCGTTTTCAGCCACGACACCTCCGCTGAGCCCAAGA
Organism: Sulfolobales archaeon Acd1; assembly: GCA_000389735.1. Taxonomy (GTDB): domain Archaea; phylum Thermoproteota; class Thermoprotei_A; order Sulfolobales; family Sulfolobaceae; genus Acd1. Next base: position 557,530 of record APJY01000001.1, read on the forward strand.
TAGGTAGCTAAGCCCCTGAGCACAGGGTAAGAGTTCCCGCTCACCAACCCGACTTTAATACCTAACTTTTCGAGCCTTCTCAAGGCCGCGATAGTTTCTAAGTCGAGCTTATACGAGTCCCTTGAAACCGTGAGGGTTCCGTCGAGGTCAGCGAGAACCAGTCTCACCTTTCTTAGATCAAGCCTTTCTGAGGCCATAGCGTTTATCACCCTAAGAGTCGCCTGAAGGTGAATGAATGCTACGGATTTTGCTTGATATTTAGGCTTAGGCCAAGAGCTCCCTGGCCCTCTTAACGAAGGGGGGCATTACGTATAGTCTCTGAATGTACAGGTTCTCCGGTAGAGAATTAATCAAGCTCTCTTGAGAGCTCTCTAAGATCAAGTTACCTTTAGCTATGATCGGTACCTTCTCCTCGACTGGTATAATTGAGTTCTCTGGAATTCCGTACTGGGTCAGCTTACTGATCCTCGAGAACAGGAAATCTGGATCACTGCCCTCGAATGAGATCCTTTCCGTCACCAGCTTAGGACCTCTTCTGTTGAGGAAGTCCTTTATGTCCTGCTTAAGCTTCTCACTCACATCGGGATCCCCCAGGGCGTTATATAATCTGGACATCAGCCACTCGTCGTCCCAATACGCGAAGAGCCCTTGATTGAGCAACGAAAGTACGTACTTAGCCTCGAGAAGCTCGTTGTAATATTGCCTCGCTAACTCCTCGAAGATCCTCCTAACGAAGATCTCGTATCCCAGTATAGTCTTGTGGTAGTAAACAGCCTCGTACATGTGGAGCCTGGCGATATAGAAGTCTTCCAGGGCGTAAACGCCCTTACTGCTGACAAGAATCCTCTTACCTTCGCTGTAAGTGACCGTCTGCAGCAGCCTGTCGAAGTCGAAGCCCCCGAGCCTCACGCCAGTATGCACTGAGTCCCTTATCAGATAGTCGAGCCTGTTCACGTCGACGTCGCTGTCCAATACGGAAGTCATGAGCCCTCTGTTCTCGTAAATATCTAGGATCTCCCTGAAGCTGAAGCCGTTGTCCTCAAGTACCTCCCTGATTTCGGAATTCGCAATGACGTTGCCTCTAAGCTCGTCGCTCGTTAAGCCTTGAGAAGCGAATATCCCTTCTATCGCGTGACTCAAGGGCATTTGTCCCAAGTTGATGAGTAAAGCCGCGATCCTCAGCTTAGCTTCCTCGTCTTTAGTTATCACACCCTTTTCGAGGAGCGAGCTGGCGACTCTGCCTGCTAAATGCATAGTCCCTAGGGAATTGCTGAACCTGACGTGAGTGGCACCTGGATAAACGAGGTGGGCCAGGGTGAGCTGTTTAATCCTTCTCAACCTTTGAAAGACCGGAACGTCGATCAGCTCTACCTCAACGTCCTTCAACTCTATATGACCGTGAATTTCGTCGAAGACTCTTTTCGTCATGTTTAACGATTCCTCAGCAATTGTCTGCGGAAGGAATATAAAATGAAAGGAAAAGCGAAGTGCCCATCCCGGCTTAGCAGGGCTGCGGGTCCTCGCGGACCCCACGGCCCTGCTAACGTGGGCGGCTTAACTTCCGGGTTCGAGACGAGTCCGGGTGTTGCCCGCCCACTATGGCCGGGTGGGCGTTAGAAATTCGGCTAAGCCCTAGTTAAAAAGTTATTTTGCCTTCTGCTCCTGCTTTACCGTGTATATTCCCCATATGATTAAGGGTGTGCCGTCCTTTGGGCAGGTCTTGTCGACGATTTTCATAACGAAGTCCCCGGGTTGGAACTGTCTCTCTTCGGTATAACCACACTTCGTACACTTCAGGATCGTCTTAGTCTCCTGGCTCTGGGACTGCACGTTCAAACTCATTGCCCAACACCCGAGGTGTTACCCACTCCAACCACTATAACCGATGAGCCTACGGGAGTTCTTTCGGTAATTATCTTTCTAACGAGGCTCTCCGCCTTCTCGGCTGCGTCGTACACCTCTTTCGGCATGTCGGTTATCGCCTCATCCATTCCCATCTTAACGATCACTGCGTCTATCGGAATCCCGTACTTCGTAGCTACTCTCTCAATGGCTATCTTCTCAGGCCCTGGGTCTCCCATTGCGACGCCCACGCCTTCAGCGACGCTTCCCGTCTGTTCGCCCTCAAGCTTCAACGCCGCGTCTACCGTTATTATCCTAGCGATTTGACCGTTGTGCTCTTCAACGATTTTCGCCACGGCCTCACCGGGTCTGCCGACCGTTGCGAGCGGCCCAAGAGCTTTAACCACAATTACCTTTCTACCTTCCACAGTCGTCTCCGCAGCGACGGTCTCTTCAGCTGGCTCCCACTTCCTGGTAGCGTTAAGCATGAGCCTCGCGGCCACCAGTGGTCCTAAGGAGTCACCGACCGGCTTCCCGTCCTTAAAAGTGTCCTGAGCCTTTGAATAAGCTTCGGCCATCCTCTTAAGAATTGGTATGACCATCTGTACCTGGTACATGAGCATCGGACTCTTGAGCTTCTTCGCCAGGTTGATGTAATGCCTCACTACCTTGTAGACCAGGTTGAGAGCGTTAACGACCTCAGCCGAGACCTCGAGCTTGCTGATAGTCACGGGATCCGCGTTAGGCACGCTGTCCTTGATGAGCGACTTGATCTTGCTCTCCCCTCCCCTTAGCAGGTGCCTCATTCTACTGATTATATCGGTTGGCTCCACGGAGACGGGATCTATCACGAACATCTCAGCTAACGTGTCGACGAGTCCTTGTGGATCCTTAGCGTTCAAGCTCTTCAACATGTCTATGAGTTTGTTTCTCGCGTTATCACTCATCCTCTTTATTTCGCCGAGCTCCTTCTCGACTATACTGGAGAGCCTCCACATCTGGAAGCCAAGTTGAATGTCCGGTATCGACAGTATCAAAAGGAAAGCTATGAACAACAAGGTCGAGATCAGCGAGTAGATCCCTCCCTGATCCGCTTGTGCGAACAACATCATTTGTAAGTCCTCGTTTTTCTCTCAAACATGGCCTAATAATTAAACGTTATTCAGGATTGAGGCCAAGGAGCTCCAGTGTTTACTTGACAACCACGTCGCCCGTCGTTATCACTACTCCACCGTCCACCACAACAATAGTATGTTCAAACTGCGAGACCATCCCTCCCTTGACCTCCATCAATATTGGATAGTCCCTCAAAGCCCCCTTCCTTGTCAGGGACGCTAAAACCCTCCTTAGCTCGTCCGGCGGAGCCAAGTCCTTTAGCCACCTCTCGCTGAACGGCAAGGTCGTGAACCGGGACTTCACAGCCTCAAGCACTTTCTTCTCCTCTTCAGTGAGCCCCTTAACGCTGGGGTTCCTAAGAGAGTAAATGGTAACCTCCTTCCCCTCTACTACCTCCCCTAACCCGTCGGTACTGAAGGGCTCTATGGCGAACACCTGATCCCGCGCGAACCTTCCAGGAACCCTCTCTCCGACGTTGGGCACGAAGACCCCCGCGTGAAGCTCGTACCTTCTAAGCATGTGACCTCCCAGGTTCCTTATGGGCCTATAGCCGTAGGACTTTATCACCCTCTCGATGGCCCTCCCCACGTCTGAAATAGAAACCCCGGGTCTAACGGTCTTAATGGCGACCTCAAGGGCCTCCCTTGACGCCTCAGCCAACTTCGCGTATTTATCGTCGAGCACAACGGTCACAGCCGTATCTGACAAGTAACCGTCCACCTGAGCCCCTAAGTCGAGTTTAACTATCGCCCCTTCCGGGATCACCTTGTCGTCGCCTATCTTCGGTGAGTAGTGGGCGGCCTCAGAGTTTATGGACAGGTTACAAGGGAACGCTGGTTTCCCTCCCAGCTCCACTATGATTGACTCGACTTTCTCACATACGTCCAGAACTTTGACCCCTGGCCTGATCGTCTTAGCGCCCTCCTCCAAGGCCCTCTTAGCTATGCTTCCCGCAGTTAACCACTTCTTGAACTGCTCTTCGTCCATGGCAGACAGCACTCATCGAACGCTTTAATTTTCGCACTTAAGTAGTCTCGGCGATGACTAAAATCACTTGGTATGGTCACGCGGCAGTAGGGATAGAGGCCGTTAACGGCGTTAAGATTCTGATAGACCCCATGCTGAAGGACAACCCCCTGAGCCCCATGAAGCCAGATGAGGTCAAGGACCAGTATGAGATAATCGTAGTCACACACGATCACTTCGACCACCTCGGTGACGCGCCCTACATAATGAGCTCCTCGAGCAAACCGGTCCTCTTCGCCTCTTACGACCTTGAGGCTTACCTAAACAGGGAGTTCAAGATCCCTTGGGAAAGGATGGTACCCACCAACATAGGCGGTTATGTAGACGTCAAGGGAGTCAAGCTGGCCCTTACGATGGCCGTCCACACTGGGGTTTATTCGGATCCGACCGGCGTGGTCGTCAACGACGGTAAGAACGTAATATACCACGCCGGCGACACGGGACTCTTCGCCGACATGGAGATAATCGGCAAGGTCTTCAAGCCCGACGTGGTGCTTCTGCCCATAGGAGGTAGGTTCACAATGGATCCGTATCAGGCGGCCATGGCCGTGGAAATGCTTAGGCCGAGGAAGCTGGCGATTCCAATCCACTACAACACTTGGGACCTGATAAAGGTCAACCCCGACGTCTTCATTGAGGAAGTCAAAAGGAGGGGCTACGAAGCTCTCGTCATGAGACCTGGACAGACGGTGGAACTCTAGGATGCTGAGCGAAACGGAGTTGAAGGTATACAACGAGCTGAGGAAGAGGAAAGTAGCCACTGCTGAGGAGCTATCCAACGTCCTCAACCTTCCCCTCTCCACGGTCTCAAGCGTAGTTTACCTACTGAAACAGAAGGGTTTAGCGGAAGTAGATGAGAGGGAGATTGAGACTTACGAACTCACGCCCGAGGGAAAGGAGAGGTTAGAGAAAGGGCTACCGGAGGAGCTGCTAATTTCCGCCCTTCAGGGGAGACCAGCCTCGGTTCAGGAACTGAGAGAGAAGCTGGGAAATGACTTAGAGATAGCCCTGATGTGGGCCAAGAGGAAGAAACTGGTGGAGATCTCCAACGGGCTGGTTAGGCCCCTTGTTTCGAGTTACGTTGCGGAGGACGAGAGGAAAGCTCTAGCTGACCCCTCTAAAGGCGACCCAGATGCGCTGAAGGTCTTGGTCTCTAGAGGTCTCCTGAGGAAGAAGAGGGTGAAGGAGATAACGGTGAGCCTGACGGAAGAAATGGAAGTCGCCGAGCCTCAGCAAGTGATCACCGTTCTCACGAGCGACATCATTAAGTCCGGAGCCTGGAAGAACGCGAAGATCAGGCCGTTTAACGTCGAGGCGTTTCCCCGCTTCTTCCCCCTGGGCAAGAAGCACTTCTTCAGGGAGTTCCTCGAGAGGATAAGGGACGTGATGAGGAGTCTAGGTTTCTCGGAGGTTTCGGGCGATTACGTGGAGATGGAGCTGTATAACTTCGACCTGCTCTTCCAGCCTCAGGACCATCCAGCTAGGGAGATTCACGACAGCTTTACCTTGGGACTGAAGGCCAGGTCAGCCCCAGGCGACCTATTGGAGAGGGTAAGAAGGATGCATGAGGAGTCCTGGAAGTACAGGTGGAACCAGGAGATCGCCTTGAGGCTTATGCTCAGGAGTCAGACCACTGCGGTGACCGCCAGGATATTGGCAACTAAGCCTGAGCCTCCGGTCAGGGTCTTCACAATAGGGAAGGTGTTCAGACCGGACACCATAGACGCGACCCACTTAATAGAGTTCCACCAGCTGGACGGTCTGGTAATCGAGGAAGGATACTCCTTCAGGGACCTGCTGAGCGACCTCAAGGAGATATTCTACCGGATGGGGGTCAAGGAGGTGAAGTTCAAGCCCGCTTACTTCCCGTTCACTGAACCCAGCGTTGAGGTTTACGGAAGGATCGAGGGTTTGGGTTGGGTCGAGATGTGCGGTGCCGGCATGTTGAGGGACGAGATTCTAAGGGCCGTGGACGTCAGTACCCAAGCGGGGGCCTGGGGAATAGGATTGGATAGGTTAGCCATGTTCTTTAACCACCTGAACGACATCAGGCTTCTGTACTCTTACGAGGTAGAGTTCCTGAGGAGAGCGAGGGGGAGCCTGAATGCCGACGATAGTGGTTAACAAGTGGGACCTACTTTCCTCGCTTAAGGTCAGCGAGGGGGAGCTAGAGGACCTGCTATTCAACCTGAAGTCGGAGACCAAGGAGGTCGACCCGGACCACCTGGAGATCGAGATAAATAACGACAGACCCGACCTGCTACACCCCTTCGGCATAAAGAGGGCCGTAGACGGCCTTTTGGAAAGGGCCTTAGGGGAACCCAAGTATGAGGTAGTCGAATCGGGTTACACGTTGAGGGTCCATCAGGTTCCCTCTAGGCCCTACGCCTTGGCCGCGGTAGTTTACGATGTTAAGCTGAGCGGTGAGAGACTGAACGAGCTCATTCAGTTCCAGGAGAAGCTTCACGTCACCGTAGGGAGGAAGAGGACTAAGGTGGCCATAGGCCTTCACGACCTGAGCAAAGTCACGTCGAAGGTCATCGAATATAAGGAAGTTCCGCTGAGCACGAAGTTCGTCCCGCTGAACCAGAAGGAGGAGATGACTGTAAGCGATGTGTTAGAAAGGACCGATCAAGGCAGGGCGTACGGGCGTATCTCGGTGAGAGATGGAAAGTCGCCGGCCATAATTGAGGATAACGGATCGATATTGAGCGTCCCGCCGATAATCAACGCTGAGAAGACGAGGTTAGAGGAGGGCACGAAGGACCTATTCGTCGACGTTACGGGAACCTCGTTTGAGGCCGTGAGCTTCACCCTTGACCTCATAGTCGCTACCCTGGCGGAAGGAGGTTCGAGGATCGGGCTGGTGAAAGTAGAGGGGCTAAGCGGCGTTGCGCGATCCCCCGTTTTGAGGAGGTATAACGTTAGGGCTGAAACCGAATATGTGAACAGGCGTCTGGGCACATCGTTCTCAGAGGACGAAATGGTGAGACTGCTCAGGATGGCCAGGATGGAGGCCACGGCAAGCAAGGGAATAATTGAGGTGACGGTGCCTCCCTATAGGGCGGACGTACTAGCCCAATCCGACGTGGCGGAAGAGATAGCCCAGGTCTACGGGTATAGGAGACTAGAGCCGTCGAAACAGAGGTTCAGGAGGCCGGGTTCCTTCCTCCCCATAACTTCCCTAACCAGGGCGCTAAGGGACTTGTCGGTGGGCGCAGGCTTTCTGGAGATCTACACCTTCGCTTTCATCAGGAAGGAGTATCTCTGGGGAGACTTCGTCACCGTGGCTAACCCAGTAACGGAGGAGTATACAGCCATAAGGAACTCCCTTATGCCGAGCGCTCTCCTCTTCCTCTCGCGCAATCAGAACGCCAGGATGCCGGTGAAGGTGTTCGAGGTCAACGACGTAGTTGTAAAGGACGAGACTACGGATACCGGCTACAGAAACGTACCCAGGGCGATCTACGCGATCATGGATTACCAGGTCAGCTACGAACAGCTCCAGGCCCCGTTGCACGCCATACTTGAAGATCTAGGGTTAAGGCCTGTATACAAGGAGACTAGCGCCGAACCCCTCATAGAGGGGAGAGCCGCGCAGATCTATAGTGGTGATAAGGTGATAGGCGTCATAGGCGAGGTGAGGCCTGAATTTCTGGAGAAGTTCGACCTGAGGTTTCCTGTGGTGTTGGCGGAGATTTATTTAGATTCTCTACTCACTGCATCGCGTGGGAATAGCTCCAGCTAACTCGATAAGGATTTTTTTCAGGGAGTTCGGAGAAGGCGAGCCCGTAGTCCTAATCCATCACTTAGGAGGCACCCATAACAGCTGGAGGGAGGTCAGTCTAAGGACAGATAAGAGGGTGATAACTTACGACCTAAGGGGACACGGTAGAAGCTCCGTCCCGATGACGGAGTACCTCATTGAGGATCACAGGGAAGACCTGAGGGGACTTCTTGAGTTCCTCGACGTTGAAGACCCGATCCTGGTAGGGCACTCCATAGGGAGTCTGATAGCCCTGGATTACGCCCTCAAGTACAGCGTCAAAAAGCTCGTCCTAATCGGGGCGCTAGTGTCGGCCCCCAACCCTGAGCCCTACGAGAGGTATATGGACGTCGCGATGAGGCTAGGCATGATCGCGTTAGCCGAGTACAGGAAGAACTTAGGCGACTTCAGCGAGGCTTTGATAAAGAACGCGAGGGCGTGGAATAATCTACTGAGCGTTTACTCAGAGAACAGCCCGTTGGGCTACAAGTACGCGACCTTAGGCCTCCTTAAGGCGAGGAATTACGTGAACGACCTCGAAAGATTGGACGTACCGGTGAAGGTGATATACGGCTCGCAGGACAAGCTCATAGCTAACTTAGAGACCTTAAGGCAAAGGGTCAGGAAACTGAGCGTGGCCGTAATAGAGGGCGTTGGACACTTCGTGAACTTCGAGGCCCCTGAGCGGCTGAGCGAGGAAATAAACGGGTTCGTTTAGCCCTTCACTACGCCTCCGAGTTCCAACGCCTTACGCTTCAAGAACTCAACGCACTCCGTTATTCTCCTTTTGAGCTCCTCTTCGTCCCTCGAGCTTCCGGCCACTTGAACCTCCAGGAGGGGGTTGCTTACCTCTAACCCCTTAGGATGAGTCTTGACGTAAAGGTCGAACCTCTTAACCGCCTCCTTAACGTAAGGCGCGAAGGCCGACTCCATGACTCCAGCTACTACGAAGCTCTCCTCTAGGTACTTCACGTCCGGTCTCGTCCTCATGTAGCTCCTCACGAACCTCTCAAGGACGTCCTCCATCTCCCTGGGCACTCCTGGGGTTGCCAAGATCTCCACGCCGTTGAAAACCAAGTAGATAGCAGGGGCTATTCCAACTTCGTTTGGGATAGGATCAGCGCCTTTAGGCATGTAGGCCATCTTCTTCCGCTCCTCGGTGAGGGGTACTCCGATCTTGTTGTACTTCTCCGCTATCATCTGCAGTGCTCTCCCGTTCAGCTCCAGGGGAAGCCCTGTAGCTATTGCCAAACCCTCGGCTGTCTTGTCGTCGTAGGTCGGCCCTAGACCTCCTGAGCTAATTATCACCTTAGCTCTCCGCGAGAAGCTCTCCCTGAAGGCCGAAGCTATCTCGTCCAATTCGTCCCTCACTGCGGTTATCCTCCTGACAGTGAAGCCTAAGGAAGTGAGCCTCCTCGCTATCGTCGAGGCGTTCGTGTTCACCGTCCTTCCGCTCACCACTTCGTTGCCTATCGTAATTACCTCAGCCCACCACTCAGCCACAAATTATTAATGAGGACGTACCTTAATTACGGTTGATGTTCGAGAAGTTTCTCTCACACGACGTTCAGTATTTGAGATCCTCGGAGATCAGGGATCTGCTGAAGCTCACCGAAGGTAAGAATGTAATCAGTTTGGCCGGGGGACTTCCTGATCCTTCCACCTTTCCTGTTGAGGACATAAAGAGGATAGCCGAGGACGTGATAAGCTCGAAGCCCGAGATCTCGCTTCAGTACACCCCAACGCCTGGCATTACCGAGTTCAGGGAACAGCTGGTCAAGCTCGCGAGCCTAAGGGGGATAACTGGCATAGACCCCACGAACACGTTCGCCACCGTAGGGAGCCAGGAGGCTCTGTACATGACGTTCAACCTGTTGGTTGACCCAGGGGACTACGTAGCTGTCGAAAAGCCAACCTACCTTACCGCCCTGAACGTTCTAAGGGCTAGGAGGCCGAACTACGTAGGCGTGCCCCTGACGCCCGAAGGTCCCGATCTTGACTCGTTCGAGAGCTCGTTGAGGCGACTGAAGGCGGAAGGGAAGAGGCTCAAGCTGTTCTACGTTATCCCAACAGCCCAGAACCCCGGAGGGACAACGATGAACCTCAACGATAGGAAGAGGCTCATTGAGCTCGCGGAGGAGTACGATTTCCTAATAGCTGAGGACGACGCGTACGGTTTCCTGGTATTCGAGGGGGATAGCCCGCCCCCGTTAAAGGCCTTAGACAGGAGCGAAAGGGTCATCTATTTGGGCACTTTCAGCAAGATCCTCTCCCCTGGGCTGAGGCTCGGCTACGTGATAGCTTCTAAGGAATTCATAAACGAGCTAGAGCTTTTGAAACAGAACTTAGACCTTCACACGCCGTCCTTGACCCAGATGATTGCGGCTGAAGCCATTAAAAGAGGAGTTATAGAAAGACAAATTCCTATAATTAGAAAAACTTACAAAGAGAAGAGGGATGTGATGCTTCAGGCGATCGAGGAGAGCTTCCCGAAGGACGCTAAGTGGAGCAGACCCGTGGGAGGGATGTTCGTATTCGTTTGGCTGAGCGAGAAGTTCGACACCGTCAAACTGCTGGAGGAGGCTATGAGGAGGGGAGTCGCCTACGTCCCTGGATCCAGCTTCTTCTACGACTACAGTGGAAGGAACACGATGAGGCTCAACTTCAGCTTCCCGAGTAAAGACGAGCTCAGGAGAGGCGTGGAAATTTTAGGGAAACTGCTTAAGGAAGTCTCGGCTTAAGCTAACTGAGCCTTTTTAAAGAACCTTTATCTCCCACTCCCCTTAATGCTCTCCTTACGTCAACCACGACGAGTTTGCCGTCGCTGGCTGGTATAGCACCCTCGAACGTATCGGATCTGACCACGAACTGAGTAAGAAACTTCCTGTCTAGGGATTTCATCGCTTGTAACAGGTCGTCACGGGGCTTAGAGGCTATCTCTATCGCTTTCGGAGGTACCAAAGGGGGCCACCTCAGCGTTAGCCTGGGGAAAGCCACTGCCTTGAACTCCTTACTTGCTTCAAGGGCCCAAGCCTCGAGCGTTGCTATGAAAACGGCGTCCCACGCGTCGGGCTCCATCTTACTGACCATCCTCACCCTCCCTGAAGGCAAGTATGGCTTGCTGGCGCCCATCAGTCCTACCTCGTCGCACGATTCGCATAACTCCGCGATTAGGGATCCCAAAGGTCCCGAACCTATAACCAGGAGCCTTTTTCCCTCGTACATCTCCTCAACCTGTAACGCTATGGATAAGTAGGGAAGAAGCACGTTGAGGTCGCCGAGATCCTCATAGTAGGGAAATAACGCGTCAAGGGGTATCGAAGCCGCCTCCGAAGCTATGCCATGAGAGTCAGTGCCTATACCTCCACTGCTTGGGGAGAAAGGGCTGACGGTAAACGTTTTCCCCTTCAGGCCCTTATCCACGTCGACCCCTACGTCTATTACTCTGACGATTCCCATGGATCCCAGGATCGTTTTAGGTTTCAGCCACAGCAAGCCCAGGTAAACGGCGTTCTCGATTCCGTTAAAGGCCACCTCTATGGGAGAAACGTACACGTGATGGGAGTGCACAGGAAGGTCAGGCATCTCCTGAACCGAAATACCGTAGTCTGACACTAAAGCGATCATATTGCTAGCTACGTGAGGATAGCGCATAAGGCATTAAATAAACGTCTTACTGATGAAGTACATTCATAACCTTAGCAAGGAGGCCAGGCAGAAAATAATAGAGATCTTGCTGGAGAAGAGGACCGCTAAGGAGCTTGCTGAGGAGCTTGGCCTAACCGAGGCTTCCATCTCTAAATTCAGACGAGGAAAGATTCATCCTAGCGACGAAACGATCTTGAAGACCTTAGAAGTCGCCGATGAGGAAGAGCTGGAAAGAGTAGAGGAAGTCATTATTGACGATCTCCTTAGCGCGCTTGACGACCTAATGACGGAGAGGAAAGCCAGGGAGAGAGTCGTTTCGAAGCTGAGAGAGATGCTAGATAGTCAAAAACGTACGGCTTTACTTCCTAACCTCGTATAACGGGCAGACCGCACATATCTCTGGGAACTTCTGCAGGTCCACCTTCTTGAACGGACCTTCCACAGCGATCACTGCGTCCTTAGGAACACCGACTCTCTCCGGATCGCTGACGTTCCACGCGTCGCAGATACCGTTGTTGGCATACCTGCAGGTCCTGCTTTTCCAGACGGCTTGTGACCTTACTACATTGAGCCACGACAACGCCCTCTCTAACCCTTCTATCCTCTTCGCGGCCTCCTCACTTACCTTCCTCTGATCCTCCTTCACTTTATCGAGCTCAGCCTTAAGGGACTTGACTTCCGATTCTAGATCCGTGACGGATACGAGGACTATGTTAGTCCTGAACGGTTCTTCCGCGTAGCTCACGTGAAATGTTCTTTCTATCCGTATATGCTTAAAAATAGCATGCCGAATCAATCATCATGGTCAAGGAGCTGTACAAGCAGAAGGTGAAGGCGCTCACCGATATCTGGAGCACTGTATTACATAAGTGGACCGAAATAGATAGACCTACACTCATCGCCTACCTCGAGAAGGTCTACAAGGAGAGGGACATCAGGCCCTTCAGGGGCTTTAAGGCGGAAAACCTGTACGAAAAGGAGCTAACCAGCATGTACGTGGTGGGCAAGGAGGGCTTAGGCCTGTTTGAGGACAACAAACCGGTCTTCGACAAGCTTCTTTACGAAGAGGAGAGGTTCGAATATATATATGAACTGTTAGCCTCGGATAGACCTTTAGAAGCTTTTCAGGAATCCTCGCAGAACACCGACGTCTTGGCCAGGGCCCTAAGGCTTGGCTTCACTAGGGCCATATTCTCCTTTCAGGATTATGAAGTCCTTTACAACTCCCTGAGGAGCTTAGACGGAACTGGGCTTGACCCACTCAAGCACACGGCTGCGAGCTTCTCGAGGTTCGTGACCGCTTTCCTGTTGGCTGAGGGAATTGCTGAAAAGAGGCTAAGAGACAGAATAAGCCTTGAGGCGGAGAAAAAGGCCATATCGATAAGGATCGGGATAAAGTACCCGATGCCGAAATACGAATATATTATGCTGATAGCGAGAGAGGTGTTCGGAATCAATGATAAAATTCTTAAGAAAATACTCGGAGAAGTTAAAATGCAATAAGGTTTTTTATCTTGTTAGTCCACATAATCCGTAATGACAATGGATCAGCTTACCCCCACTCAGAAGGAGATATTGTTGGCTATCATAGGCCTTTACGAGAAGGAAAGGAGACTCATTAAGAGCAAGGAGGTAGCCGAACTCATAGGAAAGGATGAGGGGACGGTAAGGAACATGATAGCTAGCCTGAAGGCCTTGGGCCTGCTCGAGTCCAAGCCGGGCCCCACAGGAGGGTACATCCCTACACTGAAGGCGTATGAGTTCACCAGGTCGTCGAGTTACCTGCCTCAGAAGGTCCTGCTTTACCGCGGGGACATAGAGACCAACATCTCCGTGTACTCGATCGAGTTCCTCGACTTGTCAAATCCTGAAGGGGGTAAAATACTACTGAAAGTCATAGAGGATCCTAAGCAACTCAAGATAGGCGACGTCGTGAGGCTGGGCCCGCTTCCTTATTCAAGGCTCGTTATCGAGGGCATCGTGTCTCACGTGGACTCCGAGAGAAGGGAGCTGTTGCTGGATTTGACGAGGATGATAAGCATCCCCAAAATCAGGATAGCCGACATGATCAGGGGCAAGAAGATAGTCGCACTGAAGCCTAACATGACCATTAAGGAGGCATCTAAGATCCTCTACTCTGAGGGCATAAGGGGCGCTCCCGTAATTGATGATGAGGGAAGGGTAATTGGGATACTGACCACGGCGGACGTGATAAGGGCCCTCATTGAGGATAGGGCAGAGTCAAGGGTAGCTGATTCCATGAAAACTAACGTTATAACCATATCGAGTACTGACGATATAATAAGCGCAATAAACAAGATGATCGTTTACAACGTAGGTAGGCTGATAGTGCTTGACGAGAACCTCAGGTTGGTGGGCATAGTGACCAGGACTGACATACTGAAGACTATAGCGGGCTTAGATAGGATCATAACGGTATGAAGGAAAGGGTTTGGATGCTCTTCGGGAACGTTCTCATAGAGCTTACTAACGTCAGTAAAGAAGATAACCGATTCATTACAGACCCAAAGGAAGTTTATTCGTTACTTAGCACCTTTGGGGAGCCTAGGGCAATAGTTCACACCCACGAGAGGTCCTGCTCGCCTAGCGCGCTGGATATGGAGAGCATTAAGGCCTGGAAGGACGTGGATTGGATAATCGTCTCACCTAACTGTGTGAGGGCCTTCAGGCTCTCAGCTAACGGTAACCTGGAGGAGATCGACCTGGATCCCCTTCTTCTTCAGGTACTCTATGACCTTATCGTGGAGACTCCTCAGTAAGTTACGCTTATCCGAGGCCAGGACCACGTCGGAGTACTCCTTAACTAATATGCCGTGAGCGAACGGGCTCGGCGTGTCGTTCGGGCCTACTACTTCAACCTTGACCTCACCGTTCTGTACCCTTCTCAATATCTCGGCCGCCTTATGGTAATCCATATAGTCCTCGAGGATCTCCCTGAACGTCTCCCTTAGCACTGGGAACCCCTCTATTCTCTTCACGACTTCGAGTAATGATTCTGAACTGAGCTGGCGCCTCTCCAGGCTCTTCTCCTTCCCCTTGTACCTCTTCAAGATCATGAAGGCCCTCTCCGCCACGTGCCTGAATCTCCTTTTAAGTAGCTCCGTCCTCATAAGCACCTTACTCAGGACGTCGTAAAGCTCATCGGGAGACAGCTCGAAGAAGGGCTTCTTGGGATCGTAGTCCGGCCTGCCGTTTACCGTTAGGGCGAACCCGTTATCCGACAACGTGATCTTAACGTCCGTGTTTAGGTCGTTGGAGATCTTGTAGGCGAATGCCCTCGAGAGCGCGTCCAGGGACCTCCTGCCCGTGAGGACGTGATATATGTAAGTGGTCTTACCGTCCGGCTCTTCGTAGATCTCCACTAAGTAAAGGTCGTCGGAAGGAACCAGGCCGTTGGTGAAGAGGTACTCCTCAAGGACGTAAATGTAAATCGATTCGGCCTCCCTTTTCCTTAGATTTAGTCGCTTTTGTACGTATGATATTACTTCCTCGCGAGGCCTTCCCTCCGCTATTAACCTAGCGACCTCTCCTCGGAACTTGGCTATTTCCCTGGCGGAGTCGTAGGCCAACGGTAACATCTCCGAGAACCAGCTAGGTACTGTGGGCCTCTGTCCCTCAGCCGGTCTCACGATCACCTCACCGGCCCTACTGCCGACGAACTCGTATGTCTTGCCCGCGAGCACGAATATGTCGCCTGGAGAAAGGATCTCCGCGAACTCCTCCTCCAGGTTACCTATGTACCTACCGCTCTCCAGCCTCACCGGGACTTTGGCCTCGTCAGGGATGGTGCCGCTGTTAAGGAAGAATATCATCCGTGAGCCGAATTTCGGGACGAGTTTGCTACCCCTCATTCTGACTTTGGCGTATACCTTGTTCTCCTCGAGACCATACTTCCCCGTCACGTAATCGAGCACGGACTTATACTCCTCGTACGTCAAATCGCTGAAAGTATAGGTCTTCTTTAATATAGTGTACAGTTCGTCCGCGTCTACCTCCTCAATAAGGGACGCCGCCATTATCGCCTGAACAAGAACGTCGAGAGGTTTTTTCGGAATGTGAACAGAGTCTATCTTCCTCTCCCTGGCTAGTTGGGCCAAGACGGCGCATTCGGCTAAGTCGTCCCTGTCTACCACTATTATCCTTCCTTCACTCACGGCCTTGATGTGATGCCCGGCCCTACCTATCCTCTGTAACAGCCTGCTGACGCTCTTTGGACTACTGAGAAGTACAACGAGATCTATATAGCCTATATCTATTCCTAGCTCCAAACTTGTCGATGAAACTACCGCCTTGAGCTCGCCTTTCTTAAGCTTCTCCTCTACGTCTAGCCTGACCTCCCTACTGAGGCTACTGTGATGGGCAGCGACGCTGTCAGCGTCGAACAGCTCTCCTGAGCTAAGTATTTTCCTGAGCTTGTAAGCGACCCTCTCGGTTCCGCTCCTAGTGTTTGTGAAAATGAGCGTCGTCCTGTGCCTCTTTATTTCCTCGATTAAATATCGATATATCCCGGCTTCCACTTCGTCCTCAGTAGCGTGAACTAAGTCCTTGACCGGAGAGACGACGTCGATGTTTATGGGCTTAACGAACCTCGCGTCCACGATCTCGCAAGACCTCTGGGGGCCGACGAGGAACTTCGCGACCTCCTCGAGCGGGGAAATTGTGGCGCTTAACCCTACCCTCGCTATTCTCTCTTTCTTTACAAAGTTTTCTAAAAATTCCACTATCGTCATTAACATTGAACCTCTCTTGCTGTTCGCCAGCTCGTGTATTTCGTCTATCACTATCCACTCGGCCGAGGCCAACTTCTCCCTGAACTTCAGGGAAACGAGCGATATGGAGAAGGACTCAGGAGTAGTGATGAGGATGTGAGGGGGCTTCTTAAGCATCTTCTGCTTCTCCGAGCTGGACGTATCGCTCGTCCTCACGGCTACCCTTATCTCGGGGAAGTCTGGATCAAGTTGCCTTATCTCCTGTAAAGGTTCGGTGAGGTTACGCTTCATATCGTTGTTTAGAGCACGTAAAGGCGAGACGTAAATCGTGTAGATCTTGTCTTCGAGGTTTCCCTCTTTCGCCTTGTTGGCTAGCTCGCTTATTATTCCTAAAAACGCGGCTAGAGTCTTGCCGCTCCCTGTCGGACTGGAGACCAGGACGTTCTTCCTTGATATTATAGCAGGGATTGCCCCCCTCTGAGGGGGTGTGAAGGTGCCGTACTTACCTTTGAACCACCTAGCTATCGTGGGGTTTAACAGTCGATAGATGCCTTCGTCATCAAGGTATCGCGATGATGCTACTGTCAAACCGAAAAATGAGGTGTTCCCCGTGGAAATAAGGATAGCCTCAAGTAATACTTACCCTTCCGTAACGCCAACGTATACCGTGTACACGTAGGCCAAGCCGTAATAGAAGAGCCATAGGGACGAGGCGTAGTCGCCTGTGATTAGGGCCTTCACTGAGCTCGCCAAGAAAAGCCCGGCGAGAATTAGGGTCGACACGGGAAGATAGCTTTGCCTACCTCCCGAACCTTTCGGGGTCACCCTGTATGTACCCTTGCCCGCTAGGCCCCTCAGGAACCCGTAAAATATATAAGGTGAAATACCAGCGCTCAAGGCCGAGATCCTGCCAAGGACCCTAACGGTTCTTATAGGACTTATTTCGAACAATCCCCTCAACTCTTTGGACAGGAGATAACCGTAAATGGACAAGGAGCCCAACCAGGTAAAAAATAACCACAGAGGGGCGTCGAACGCCGCAGGAGTCCACGTTGAGACGGCAAGTACGATCATAGCCAACATGAGTATCCAAATTGGGGTGTACTGTAACAAGTACCAAACAGCATCGAGCTTCTTAAGCGAGTTTATACGCTTTGACGACAGAATTCTCCCGAGGTTACTACGTAGAGTTTCAGCTGTTCCATAGCTCCACCGGGACTGCTGGATGACGAATGCCCTCAGAGTTGAGGGTACCTCGACCATGATGTTATAGTTCGTCGCGCAGATCCTCATACCTTCCGAAATCATCCGAGCGCCCACGTCCAGATCGTCCTGTATGACGGAGCAGTCCCACCCTCCAACCTTCCTTAGCGAGCTAGCCCTGAATACGGTTCCACTCCCTACGGGGAACTGAGCGAAGTCCTTTCCGGCTCGACCAATGAAAAGCGTCCTGCTTACAAGCGATGTGGTGGCAGCTATCCCCTGTCCAGTCATTGTCAGATGAGGGACGTATCCTACCCACCTCAGTGTGACCGCGTCGCATTTCCTCTCTTCCATAAAACGGATGGCTTCCATGATTTCATCGGGGTTCAACCTAGCGTCCACGTCTAGGGCAACGACGTAATCGCCGTTAGAACGCTCGAAACCGTACTGTAAGGCACAAGCCTTGAACCCTCTCCTCACCTCACGTCTGTAGACCTTAACGTTGATAGAGAATCCTGAAAGCTCTCGCTTGAGCTCGTCGAAGTAGCCCTCGTCGTCGTCTGACACTACGACGATCTCGAAGCTGTTGGCATAACGCGACGACTCGAGAAGCCTAACCAGCTCAACTATGGTTTCAATCCTCTCACCTTTAGTCGGTATGAGAACCGTAACGAGAGGGTCCGTTATCGGCTTCTCTGTCAAGCTCGCCCGTAATAGCCCCTCAAGGGAAAGCGAACGCCAATACATGATCGTTTGATACACTATGAACGGAATCGTGTATAGCACCATCAGGGTGAAGGACGTTTCAAGCGTCCCCATCAGACGAGAGCATCTTTACCGGCTGGAGTTTAAATTCGAGGATGTGCCTCGTCGTCTTAGGAGGGTAGACTATACCCAATTTAGCCGCTCTGATCACTTCCCGCTTCGGCAGCGCTGGAAGGGGTACTCCCTCGGCCGACGATTTGACCGCTATAGGATCGAGACCTCTCTTTACTATCTCCTCGTAAAGGCTCCAGTAGAACGTGTAATAGTCGTCCTCACAAAGGAGTCTTAAGCCATTGTATTCTATGCAGACCTCACCGT
Source organism: Sulfolobales archaeon Acd1 (assembly GCA_000389735.1). Taxonomy (GTDB): domain Archaea; phylum Thermoproteota; class Thermoprotei_A; order Sulfolobales; family Sulfolobaceae; genus Acd1. Next base: position 575,944 of record APJY01000001.1, read on the forward strand.
CACGATCCGTTTTAAGATCCTCTAATAACGCTTTAAGCCTCCACGATGAGTTCTCTACAAGCGAGTAATCCACGAAGAGTGCAGGAACTTTTAGTCCAAGCTCGTAAAACACGTACCACCTGTGATGACCGTCAATGATGAACTTCGAGTTCTTCTCGACCACTATCGGGTAAACGAGGCCTGACTTGATTTCGTTGAACCTCGCCTTAATCAGCCTGAGATCGACGTCCTCGTGAGGGGTCAACTCCTTGGGATCCACTAGCGTAATATTCACAACAATCTGTTAAGGGACAAACCGAACATTTAGGGTTTCTCGAAGAGCATACAGCCCTACCTAACGTGATTAATTTCCTGTGAAACATCAGAAGTTCGTCTGCTGACAAATCCGAGTCTAAAACCGCTTGAGAGATCGTATCGTATGTCATTTTCCTTCCGCTAAGTCTCGAGAAAATTCGCTTGATATGTGTATCCGACGGAAAAACCCTACACCCAAAGCACGTCAGCAGCACTACATCGGCCGTCTTTTCACCTATACCTTTGATCCCAATCAAGGTCCGTCTTTTATCCTCACAACTCATGCTTACGAACCAGTCAGTGCCGTCTTCGAACAATTTAGCGGATTCGATTATTGCGTTAGCCTTGGAGTTAAGCAAACCGCTGGGCCTAATGAGCTCCTTAAGCTCATCGATAGGGACTCTCAAAAGCGCGGAAGGCGTAAGGCTATCGAGCCTTGACACAAGGTTACTGAAGGCCTTAAGTGCGGCTTTATCAGAAGTGTTCTGCGATAGAACTGTGGCTATCAAAGTAGGGAAAAAGTCTTGATAAGTATCGCAAGCCAGCCACGCTATGAAGGCTTCTTTCTTTCCTATCTCTGTAAGTCTTTTGAAGACTTCCCTCACTCCGCACTTCATAGCTCAATGAACGTGCCGTTCACTATTACATAAATTGAGGAGTTCTTGTCGAGCTTAGCTGATGTCCCGGTTAGATTGTTCAGGGACGTCAAGGAGCCAGGAGGTAACACCTTATTGACATCGTATATGATCCCGTTATATATGATGGTCTGAACGTAGACCGGAGAGGCGCCGTAATTGTATAGATAGGTGGTGCTGAAGTCGTGACCGATTCTGATCAACTCTAAGTGTAAGTTCGCTAAGATCCTGGCATGTTCGTACATCGATAAGCCGGCTTCCTTTGCTGAAGCTCCAGCGTAACTGAAATACGCGATAACGGGTACGATGAACGAAATAACTATAAGAATCACTAAAAGTGTTGAAAAAATTTCAGACATGCCTTTCAAATCACTCACCCAGACGCTATGACGTTCACGACTTGACCGAACTGGTTATTGCCCATCGTACCAGATAGCACAACGGTGTAACTGTTGCCTGAAACGATGGCCTGGCTGGTGGAAAGTATTACATAGGTTGAAACGGTGTTACCGGCGGGAACAGTTATCGCCAGCGTGTTATTGCTAGCTATTACCTGGCCTTCGTACATTACTTTAACTGAAGTAATCTGAACAACCTGATTGCTGGGGTTCTGAACGCTCAAATATAAGACGGCCTCGTTGGCACCTGCTGAATAAAGCTGAACAGTTACCGGAACGTTGCTGGATTTGGTTAGGTTGTTGAAAAGCCCTTGCGAGTACATGTACAGCAGGCCTCCGAGAGCTATCGTTATAGATAGAACGAGTAGGGTGCCCATTATAGAAGATATACCCCTTACGAGCCTTTTCCGCATTTTTCTCCCCGATAAAAACTCTTGTTAAAATTCAGAGCCAGAGAACTGAAAGTATTAGACTCTCTAAGCCTATCAACAAGTAGAGCGGAAAGTAGAACGGTGTCCCTTTGACGGCCTTCGAGTACAACGCCGTTAAAGCGAATAAGTTCAGGCCTATAAGCAACGACAACTCGTACTCGTTAACCCCGCTCGAAATGCTCAGGAACGTGTGAACCGTGTATAAAAGAAAGCCTGGGGCCAGTAGAGCTAAGGCTAGTAAGGGCCTGACCTTACGCTGATACGTTTTGTAAATACTCACGAGCTTATTGGCCACTCTCGACATCTCGTCGTATATGGCGTAGTACGACCCTTCATACGCGATTTGAGCCAGTCTCCAGGTGTCGCTTACGAAGGGCATCTCATTAGCGCCCTCCGGAGACGCTACTCTTTTAACTGACTTGTCCACCCTTACTAGATACGATACGGCCCTCTCCCAGGACTCCCTGACGTTGTACCCTAACTTTAGCTGATCCCCTAAGGCCGACAGGAGGGCCGGCTGAAGCATGAAAATTCTCTCCGCTACTGCGTAGTGCCTGGTGTGAATAGGCAGCGCAACCAGTAGGCCAAATAGAATAATGACGAGAGAGAAATTGAGCTTAAGTAAGACTATAAGGGCGCTTAGAAGGAAAAAGACCGCTACGAGTGCCTTTTCGTACCATGATAACGACAACTTAACCTGAGGGGCAATAGTGTTCTCAGAAATTATGAGGTAAAGTCCTGGAGCGGTCAATAGCGGGATAATTAATAACGAGTAATTGGTCGTTCCCAAGAACGAGAACCCTATCGCCATTATGGGGAACATGAGGAAAGTTATGAGGACGACCTCGTTGAGCTCCGTGAGCAAGGAAACTCTGCTTTCCTCCTTGGCCTCGATCTCGTTAATGAGGTCCCTCATGAAGTTCTCGAGCCTTGAGGCCATGCTCAGTCCCAATTCCTTCGTCGTGAGATAGAGCGAATACAGTTCTGAGAGGTATGTCCCCTTAAGGGAGTTCAACCTGTCCTTTACAGCATCGGTTAGGCTTTTCCCGAAAAGTCTCATCTTCGTCTCGACTACCTGGGACTCGACCTGCGACACTTCATCCCCCTTATGGGCCATGGTTCGTAGCGCGGTCAACAGGTCTTTCCCTGTTAAAGTTAGTACGTAAGCTGATATCGCGATGTATATAGTCGCCTTATTCACTACCAGGTCATACTCTTTAGACCTGGAGTACGCATACGCTAACGGGAGGAGATGGACGAATAACAGGAAACCCAGGGAGAGTAATAGGATGATAATAGAGTGTAAGTAAACAGAAACTACTATCGGGACAGGTGATAAGATTTCAGCAATCAGAATCGCTTGCCTTGACACTCTAATCAGTCTGTTAGAGTCTAAATTGTAGCCAATTTTTTCCGACACTCTATCGATGTATCCTTCTAAGAATCTCAAATAGTAATGATTAAGTTTCAATGCATCAATTCACCTCTATAGAACTTTTTAAGTTCTCTTTGTAGCTCTAATAATTCTACATTTCTATTTGATAATCCTTCAAGAAATTTAACTCTTTTTATTAAACCCTCGACGGCATAGTCGATGGGTTCTCCTAGGGAGTCCATGATCTTTTTCAACACGACTGATCTCTTCACGAAACCCTCTACTTCGGCCTCAGTCACCTCGTCGGACAAGCCGTCACTCATCTCAACGAGGGGTAATCGAACGAACCTGTCCATTTTCGAGTCCTCACCCTTCTCGTATATTGCAGTAACTTTACGTTTCCTTTCACCGCCCTTAACGCTGTGAGTAATCGTGACAAACAGTGTTATAGTGGAGAGGAACAGACGTGCCGTGTCCCTGTCGAGAAGCGCATTGACCCTGACTAAGACGTCAGAGGGTTTCAGGCCGTGAAATGTAGTTATTGAACCATGGCCGCTGGCCGCGCTATGGACCAATGCCTCTATCTCTCTCCCTCTGACCTCGCCTATCGCGAGGAAGTCGGGTCTATAACGTAAGGCTAGTTTAGCTAAGTCGAACAGCGTCACCTCGACCGAGGGATCGAAGGACTTCCTCGCGACGAACCTAACCCAGAAAGGATTGTGTAGGGTTAGTTCGGGTGTGTCCTCAATGGTAAGTATCTTCCACTCCGGGTTCAGGAGATCGAGCAAGGCGTTCATTAGGCTTGTTTTTCCGGAACCCGTAGGTCCAAGAATCATCATAAAGGGTTTGTGATTAAGGACGAACCAGAGGTATGAGGCGGTAAGTACATCTATGGTTCCGAACTTGATGAGATCCACTACCGTGAAAGACGTCTTGGGAAACTTCCTTATGTCGAATGTGGAGCCAGGTATGGAAATCTCGTTGGAGACCGTAGCTGCTACCCTGTGGCCCTCCGGGAGAGAGAACTCCAGGTAAGGCCTAGCGAGGCTCACCGGCTTGTTGCTCCTGGTGGCTAGCCTTTCTATTACGTTCCTCACCTCTTCCTCTGTAGACAAAAATACGTTTGTTTCTGCCCTCATACACCTCTTACTGTTCCTCAAAATCACCGTAATTGGGAAACCTGGACCTCGACACTCTATTTCCTCGACGTTGGGATCTAGGAGCAGAACTGAGATCTCGCCATAGCCTATTCTCTTCTTAACCCAATACGTTATCCTTTCGATATCCTTAGGGTTCCGGAAGTACTCGTTCAGTTTCGATATGATGTAATCTATCTGGGAATCGAACGATAAGTAAAGCCGTGACGCCTCGTTTATGAGCCTATCAACGATCCCCTTCTCCCAATCCGACAGGGGCGGTTCGCTTATTACATACTTACACCCTTCCTCACTCCATTTCCATTCGACCTTGGCCCCTTCGACTGCATATGAGAAAAAGGTATCCTCTTTACTGACGTTGTCAACTATTTCCTGGGTCACGTGATCTATATTTTCGAAATAAACTGGTCACGGTACACCGAAAATTTTGGAGAGGTGACTACTCAACGCGTTAGTCAAGCGCGCGGCCAGCTGGTACCCTAACCCTACGTTAACACCCTCCAGCTTGAACCTCTCTTTCCATCTCATTCCCTGATAATAGACGTTAACCGTCATCTCATTATAAAAGGGGTCAAACGGTAATGCTAGCGCAGAACACCCGAAGACCCTTTTCACCCTTCCCGCGTAAAAGGCCTCGATCAGAAACGGTTCGGAGCCGTTGCATATGGGCTCTATAAGGATCTCATGTCCCCTGATTTCGGTCCTAAAACTGTTTACCGGGTTCCTAATGGGAACTATCATAACGTTCTTGTTCTCCTCGTCTACTGTCTCGATCACTCGATCAGCTACAACCTCGTTGCCGTTAAGTGCGACGCGTTCCCCGAGCTTAGCGAAAATAACGCCATCGAAGTCCGTGGGCTTTAGGTAGAGCCTGTCCCATTCGAAAGTGTCGTCGCTAACCCTCTCTATTTTAGCGAGGGAAGCCCCAAAATATTTCGTTATCACTTCTGGCGGCTTAGAGGGAGGCGACACATCCCTCACGGGAACGGTTAACTCGTAAGTCAACTGCGGTACCTTACGCTCATTCAAAACGACGATGTTGACCCTAAACGAGTCCCCATAATACGACCTCAGTTTTAGCGTGACGGTCCCCTCCCAGGCGCCCCTAACCCCTCCTATAGTTTTCTCAGCTCCGCAACAAGATACGCTGAGGTCGAAAGGCAAAGTTGATGGAATGTGTACAGAGAGCTTCGTGACCAACAGCGCGTTGAAATCCCTGTCCTCAAGTAAGTGTCCGGCTATTGCCCTCCTCGCCGAGGCCTCTATCACAGAGATTTTCGCCTCGTTCATGCTTAAGCTTACCGGAGTTTCGACCGTCGTGAATTCATCGGTTAACTGAATTATTCCTCTGATATTTCTTTTTAAATCGATTGAATCTACTAAGATTTTGTTACCGTTTTCTCTTATCAGCCTCAACGGATCCTTCACGTTCACCCTGAACCCTTTCACACAATCATCTTTTTCCAGCTCGGCAGGACGCCCGTCTATAACTGGTCTCTTGACTCTTATGAGGTCGTTACACTCAATGAGCCTAATGCGACTAAGGTAATTCTTAACCACTCCGAAAACCCCCTCCTGAACCCACAGAACGGAGCCGACGCCTTCTACCCAAATCTTCGAAGGCTCATGATCCCTTTCCTTAGTCACCAGGGTGTAGTCGTTAAGCTTCAGCACGACGTTATCGAAGTAAGCCACATTCAATGGTCCACCTTCCGAATCGTATGAGATCCAACCGGTTTCCGATCTCATTTTCACCTTATCCCCGCAGAGTATCGCGACCCTGTCATGCATGGTTCCAACTAGCACGGGCAACGCGTCGCAGAACGTTATAGAGCTCATCGGGTCTATGGACTCGTGCTTCCCCTCGACGCTTACCTTTCCCGACGGACTGTAATATATCGTCTCGATCCCCGTTTCGCCGACATAGTGGCGCGGAACTTTTTGAACCCATTCGTTGCCCCATGGGTCTATCGCGACGGAGTATGAGTCAAACAGAATAGAAACGTGAGTTGGAAAAATCGCCACGTCCCTACCCGATTCTACCTCGATTGTTGTGAAAGGAGTTGAAACTAGGGTTTTCTCCTTCGAGGAGAGAACCTTGAGGCCGTATTTATTTTGGTAAAGAGTGAATTTCTCGTTTCCCAGGATGTATTTATCACCTTTCTTCTTTATGGGAAGGAATTTCGAATCCGCAAGGAGATAACCGACAGCTCCAGAATGTTCGACTTTAAGCTCTATCTCACCGTCGCTTTTTATTTGATACAACTTACCATCCAATTCAATAAAGTAAGCTCCGTCGTCGCAAGCTTCCTTGCACTTAACGAAATCACCAGTTACGTGAACCTTCCTGTCCTTGAAGTCGTAGGCAGGCCATAACTTTACCCTAGGATGAGGTATCTCGACGTGAGTTAAGGTCTCAACTAGAGGTATCCTCATTCGTCTTATCCGCACATGTACAAATATGCCCCTGAGTCTGATCCGAAACTTCCATTTACAAATTGAAGCGGCCCTCAATTGAGTAATTTTCGCGGGATTTACACTTCTATGATCGGTTAGGAGAACTCGCTTTTATATAGGAATACGCGATTATTAGAAAATCATTGGCTATTCGAATGTCGGTGCGATTTGATCCTGATTTGGTAATGAGAACGATAGATTTGATAATGCTAATTCACTTAACGACAGGAATCAGAATCCTACTAAACATTGAACGAAGTGGGCGATCCACTCTAACGAAAACGAAGGAATAAAATGACTTTTGAAGCAAAGCCCGCATAATAGTTTAAGGTAAATAATATTAATTTCATTAGAACTTTTTCAGTAGAGTTCAGGCTCAGAGATCACGGGCGAGTTAGCGTCAGCCATAATCCTGCGCATACAGCTAACGAAAGCCGCGCCGTTTCTACCGAGCTCCTTCACGAACCCATGAGGCAACTGAACTTGTGTCAATGCCTTCCTTATGTTAGCCTTTAACCTCCTGAGATCCTCATCGGCTAACTTCAGTGACGCCAGTACCTTTCGCACGATAGGTACGTTCGGGCATCTCTGCTCCCAATAAGGTAATAGGTCGAGCGTTTCGCCGCTAAATTCGCCGATTTTCACGTTGAATTTCAGCGCCTTCGCAAGGTAATACTCCAAGCTCCAAGTTTTCTCCACCCCAACGGTCCTCGTCCTCTCATCGAGGTAGACGACCTTAAATTGACTATCCACGTAGGCCAACGATGTTAAGACCTTAACGCTCTTCGTTAAGAAGGTGTAAGTGGAAGGTACATAAGCCAGATCCAGTCTCTCCAACTCGAATTTCACCTTGTCTTCAGGCAACTCTACGAGCTCGACCTTGTAATCCCCCTCGAGCTGGCCGAAAACGGCGTTTAACACCTCTAACTCTCGAGGCTCGCTGTAGCCGACCGAGAGTCTAACAGGCGTCACAATTATAAGATGTGAGTCGTTTCAGTCAAAAAGGTTCAGATGAAGACAGTTATCGTAGGGGCTGGTTACGCCGGGCTAAACGCCTGGCACGAGTTGAGAAAGCGTGTCAATACCGTACTGATTTCTGACTCCGATGAGTTCCGGTTTTACAGCAACATCGATTACGTACTGCGTGACGAATTGAAACGCCTGAAATTTCGTGCGTAAGGCGAGGGTTAAGGACTACGATCTAAAGGGGTTATACGTAAAGACCGACCAGGGGGAACAGCAAGGGGACATCCTAATACTGACGCCAGGGTGTGATAGGATCGAGCAGCTGAAGTTCATCAGGAGCGTCCTATCGCGTAGCGAGGTCTCGTTTGAGGCTAACGATGACTACGATGAATTGACCGCCCTTCAGGTCGCGACTTACCTGGCTAGGAAAGGCAAGAAGGTAACGTATTGTGGCCCAATCCTCAGGAGATGGGATTCGAGGCTGGCAGAAGCGGTCGCGAGGGCCCTAGAGTTAGCAGGCATAAGACTTGCGGAGGGATGCAGTACGGTGTTTCCGGACTGCCGACCCAATCACCCATTCGAGTTCTTCTCACCGAACGATCGCCTTGAGGTGGCCAAGAACGCCTACGCAGGAGGCGATATCGTGAAGGACTTTCCGAAAGTCGGCGAGCTGGCCATGAGGACGGGTAAATACATAGCCAGAGCCGCGTTAGGCAAGGAGGACAGGCCCTTTAAGCCCGTCTTAATCAACGTGATAAAGCTGCCCAAAGGGAAAGCCCTTTATATCAGGACGGACTTGCCTTGGAACGGTAACACGTTGGTAACTAAGGTAAGTCGGTTCAGGTACTTGACGAAGTCGTTCCTAGAACGCTATTACCTGGCATCCAATGGCAGAATGGGTTTGTTGGAGAACCTGTGAACGTTCAGTCGTTAATTGGGTATCCAGGGACCTGGGGGTACTCAGGGGGCTACGATCACGCCTTCTCCGGGTCCCTGGATACCTATAGTTACTTCACCTACGATTCAGGTAAATAACCTTGTTTTTCAATTCGTCCAATGCGAAAAGGGAAATACCTCAAGAGCTTAACCCTTGTCTTAAATGTGTCACACTCACCATAGCACCTAAACAGTGAAGCTGTCTTTAGGAACTTACAGCGGCTCGGATGACCCATTGACCGAGTTCATTAACGCCCTTCTGCTCTCCAACGCCAGCCAGAACACCGTAAGGACTTATGAGAGAGCCGTTAGGGGCTTCTTAGAATTCGTGGGGAAAGACCCCAGACTAGTTACGCCGGCTGACGTGACCAGGTGGGTCAACAGCCTGCTAAATACGAACTTCGGGAGTTCCGAAGAGAGGAGGAAAAGGCTCAGGACTGTAAGGCTTTACGTGACTGCGGTCAGGAGGTTCTTAAGGTGGTTAGGGGTTCAGGTAAACCCTCCTATGCCTAAGGTGACCCAGAAGGACTTAAAGGCACTCGATGACCAAACAGCGGAGAAGCTTAGGTCGTTACCTAGGTCACTTAAGTACAAGGCCTTGATAAACCTCCTTTTGGATACCGGCCTCCGAGCTAGTGAGGCGCTAAGCCTCAAGGTCGAGGATTTGGATCTCGTTAACAGATCCGCAATTGTTAGGAACACTAAGAATGGTGAGATGAGGGTGGTCTTCTTCACTTCGAGGACGGCCAAGCTACTTGAGGAATATATCAAGAGATACCAAATAAAGAGCGGAAGGCTGTTCAACACGACTTACAAGGCCCTCCATAAGGAGATTAAAAGGCTAGGCATGAAGCTAGGCATAGACCTTAGGCCTCACCTCCTCAGGCACACGTTCGCGACCTCGGCCATAAGGAAAGGGATGCCCTTACCGGTCGTCCAAAGAATACTGGGCCATAAGGACATTAGGACAACTCAAATATACTTACACCTGGTGCCTGAGGACGTCCAGAGGATTTACAACGCCTACTTCGAGGCTTAAATGCCGAAGTACCTCCTAACGTGCCTTAAGTACTCCTCAGCGTTCTCCTCGATCATCTTAATGTCGTTCTCGTTGAGTCTCCTCACGACCCTCGCGGGAACTCCTAATGCAAGGCTACCCTCAGGGATCTCCGTGCCTTGCGTCACCACGGCACCAGCCCCGATTATCGAGTAACTCCCTATCTTGGCACCGTTCAGCACTATGGCCCCCATTCCGATTATCACGTTGGAACCTATCTTCGCACCGTGAATGACGGCGTTGTGACCTATCGTTACCCTATCTCCTATCTCTACTGGGAAACCTGGGTCGGTGTGGATGGTCGAGTTCTCCTGGACGTTGGTTTCCTTACCTATCCTTATGTAATCGTTATCCCCTCTTACGACCACGTAATGCCAAAGGCTGGAATATTCCCCTATCTCGACGTCACCGATAACGTAGGCCGTGGGATGTATCATGGCTTTAGGCGAAACATTGGGCCACTTCCCGAGGAAGGGCTCGATCGGCATCTCATTTCTTGACCAACCTCGCTATAAAAAATCCGGTTAGCCCTGAAATATGCGGATGAAACCTGAGCTGATACTCCACCTCGAACCTCTCGTCATTAATCACCTCCTCGTTCTCCTTGAGGGTGACAGTGCAAGTGGAATAGATTAGCGCACCTCCTTTCTTAAGGATCTTGTAAGCAGCGTTCAGGAACTGCCTCTGGTATTGAGCGAGGTCCAAAACGTCCTTAATGGTCTTCTTGTCGTAGACCTTGGGCCTCACGCCTAGATTACTGCAAGGAGGGTCAATGATCACCTTGTCGACCTCCCTTAAGCCGAAGTCCTCATACAAGTACCTGCTGTCCGCCTTGTAGACCTCAACGTTCTTGAGCCCCATCCTCCTCACTAAAGCTTTTACCTTCTTAACCTTCTCCGTCGTCCTGTCGAAACCTATCACCCGGGCCTTTGGCTCTAACTGGGCCGCGTGGGTCAGCTTGCCGCCAGGAGCTGCCGTCATGTCCGCTATGAGCTCCCCCGGCCTAGGATCCAGCAGTCTAGCCACATACATGGAGGCCTTTCCCTGGGAGTAGGCCTTGCCCTCAATCACCTCCTCTAACTCGCTTATCCTGGGGGCTGAGTAGAGTGAGTTCTCCACTCTCACGATTAGCGTCCCCTCGTTGACCAGTTTCCCTTCGGCGACCAGGACCCCGTTCTCGCTCACAACGCTTACCGTCTCCCCGGTCTTTGCCAGTACCTTGAGTACCCCCGGCGCGTAAACGTTCGCCCCCAGCATAACGCTTTCGGCAGTTCTCTTGTCGACTATGACTTTACCCTCGTGCTCCTCCACCTTATTCGGTCCTTTCACCTCAGCGTAGATCGCCTCCTCAAAATCCTCGTCACTCTTGAAGAAGTCGTACTTCTCTAGAAAACTATCCCTGAGCTTCGGGTCTATCAACCTTAAATATAGCCTGGGGTTGGGCCTCAAGAGGGACTGAAGGAAATCGTTGAGCTGGGTGCCGTAAACCCTCCACAGTTCCTCGATGAGCCTCTCGTCGTAATTCAGTCTCCCCTCCATATAACCCTCGCACCGACGTTGTTAGGCTCGACGACTTCTCCTCCGAACGTGCTAATTAACTCCTCGCCCTCCTTGTTGCTGCCGACCAACGTATACAACGTGGGACCAAAAGACGAGAGCCCGAGGACGAAGCCCTTCCTTTCCGCCATTCTGGCTACTTCCCTTACTTCTTCCGTTTGTAACGACCATTCGAGCCTCTTGAACCCCATGTTCTGCAGGAGCCTGATCGCTTCCAACGCCTCCTCCAAGTCCCTTTCAGCCACCGAGGGAACCAGTTTCATGAAGACGACCCTCGCGACTTCACCAGCGTCGTTCTGCTTGAACCTCCTGAACGTCTCCAGCTCCTCCTGTCCGAAGACTCTCCTACCTCCACGAGGGTTGACGATGTAAACCTTCCAAGGGAAGTCGAATCTGGCTATGAGAGGTGGTGGAGGGGCCGTTGAATAATCGGAGGGTAGGGACTCCGGCTTGACCTTCTTCGAATGCCCCCCGTCAACCACGAAGCCCCCCTTATCGAAGGCGTGAACCCCAACGCCGCTGGTCCCTCCCCTATTAACCAGCTTAGCCAGCTCGACGGCGCTCGTCCTAACGAAATTATATTCAGCCGATAGTTTGGCTAAGGCGAGCCTGAACTGAGTGGTGTGACCTAAGCCAACGTGCTCCTCGTAGTCCTCCATTACACAATAGCCCGGAATAGGGAAGGGAACCCACTCGGGAGGCTTCTCGCAATTTCCTATTCTAACCCTTATCCTGGGCCTCGACAGGGCGATCCCGACGCCGCCGTCTAGCCTGCCGTAGTCCCCCGAGAGATCAACGAGAGTTATATGAATCCTTGATAAACCGACGACCTCTAACAACTTATTAAGCCCTGTGCTCCGGGTAGCTTATGAGCTTATCACAGCTTCTGTACAGGTGGTCGAAGGAGAGACCTTCGCGAACTTTCCTGTTAGGCGACAGACAACTTACGTACTCTCAGGCAGCGGAAGAGGTAGCTAAGAGGGCCTCCTACCTCTCACCTGGACAAACCGTGGTTCACTTGATGTTTAACTCCGTCGAGTCGATCCTAACCTACCTGGCTATCTTCTGGGCAGGAGCTAAGGTCGTAGCTGTGGATCCTTTGACAAGCGCTGAGGACTTGAGGTTTATACTGGAGGACTCCAACCCTGACCTCGTAGTAGTCGACAAGGAGATAGAGGAGAGGGAAAAGGAGCACCTTAAGGGCTTCAAGGTAGTCAACAGGCTCCCAGAAAAGAACGTCATCGAGAAGCCCTACGAGTATCGCGACGATGAGGTCGGCCTGGTTTGGTACTACGCTGGAATAGCTGGTAGAACTATGCAGGTACTCCACTCGGCGAAAAGGCTAGAGCTCAACGGGGCCGCTCTCTATAAGGCTACGGGCCTCAAGGAGGTCAATTCGATACTCACTGTCCCGCTGGCCCACGTTTTAGGCAACAGCGTCCTGAGCGTCACGCTCGAGGCTGGGGGATCTATGTACGTGATGAAGAGGTTCAGCGTGGAGGAAGCCGAGGAAGCGATTAACAGATACTCCCTGAACTTCCTGGCCACCGTTCCTATGGTTTACGATTCCTTTATAGAGAAGGGAACCAAGCCTCTGAACAGTTTGGAACTGTGCATAAGCACGGCCGCCCCCCTCTTCCCTCAGACTGTAGAGGGGTTCAAGAGGAAGTACGGTAAGCAGATCGTCCAACAGTACGGGTTCACCGAGGGGCTAGTTATTACGTTCCAGCCACCCAGCGACGGCGACGTGATAAGCGTTGGTAAACCCCTTCCGGGCGCTGAGGTGAAAGTTATAAAGCAGGACGGAGGCGAGGCCAAGCCAGGCGAGGTTGGGGAGCTCTGGGTAAAGGCGCCCTGGCTCATGTTGGGCTACAAGTACAGGGATGAGACGGAAAGGGTCTTCAAGGACGGCTGGCTGAGGACTGGTGACCTAATGACGTACGACGAGAGGGGGCTGTTCTACTTCAGGGGAGTAGTTAAGAGGATGATAAAGTACAAGGGTTACCCGATATTCCCGAGGGACCTTGAGGAGATCCTGAAGACGCATCCTTTAGTGGAGGACGTTAAGGTGATCGGGGAGGACGCTGGACAGGCAGGACAACAGCCGGTGGCGTTGGTGAAGGTCAGAGAGAAGAAGGAGGGTCTAGAGAACGAACTGCTCGAGTACGTTAATAGGAAAGTAGCCTTCTACAAGAAGTTGAAGGCCGTCAAGGTGGTGGACAAGGTTGAGTGAGATCGACAGGCTAATAGAGGAGATCTCACGGAAACTCGAGGAGCTAGCTAAGGGAGCCGAGAAAGTAGAATATACCGTTAACGTGGCCGACGCTAACTTCGAGGATGTGATCAGTAAGAACAACGTGGTCTTCGTTGACTGCTGGGCCCCGTGGTGCGCCCCCTGTCACATCTACGAACCCATATTCAGCAAAGTAGCGGAACAGTACAAGGACAAGGCAGTGTTCGCGAGGCTAAACGTTGACGAAAACCCGAGGACTGCAGACAAGTATAACGTGATGAACATCCCAACCACGTTAATATTCGTGAAAGGCAAGCTAGTGGATCAGATCGTGGGGGCGGTGGACGAGGACACCCTAAAGAGTTATGTAGAGAAATACATATCGGAGTCCTAATGGGTTCCCTTTTCGCGGACATCACGGTAAGGAACGGTACCTTCGTGGTTTCAGGGAGCATTAGGGTTGAGACCTCAGCTGTCCTTTTCGCCAGGAACGGTTCAGGAAAGACTACTTTCCTTAAGGGAGTCGCCGGATTGTTGCAGTCCGAAGGCCAGGTGCTTTTGGGTGAGCGGGACGTCTCGAAACTGAGCCCAGATAAGAGGGGGATATCCTATGTACCAAACGACCCTAAACTGCCCCTCAGCCTATCTAAATTGTCCCGACTTCTGAACGTGGACGTCGAGGAACTGAAAGACCTAGGGTACGATATTGATCCAAGGAGACCGATCACTTCATTAAGCTTGGGGCAGAGGCAGGTGAGCTTCGTATTATCAGTTGTCAAGAGCCCCAGGACTAAGGCGGTTTTGCTGGACGAGTCGCTGAATAACGTTTCAAACAAAGACACGGTTCTAACGTTCGTACTTAAGTTAGCGAGGGATTTGGGTAAGCCTGTCGTTTACTCTACCAATGACCCCAACGATGTGAGACTATTCGAAAAAACGTTTACTATTAGCGAAGGAAAAGTATGTGAGTTTCGATCAAATTTACATTTATAGTATCTTAACTTTGAATAGTGTTCAAACAGTTAACAATCAGCCTTTTATATCGTAGTAAAGTTCAACGCCACCAAATGATAATCCCCAAAACGTCGTCCGAAGCCGTTAGGTGGCTTAAGGAAAATCAAGTGAAGTGGGTGGATCTGCAATTCACTGATGTTCCAGGAAGGCTACACCACATAACGATCCCAGCCAGCGACGTGACGGAAGAGTCGTTTAAGACGGGTTTCGGTAAGCTCGACGGCTCAAGCATTAGGGGGTTCACCACGATATACGAGAGCGACATGGTGCTCGTACCCGTAGCTAACACCTTCGCGTTGTTGCCTTGGGCGCCTGGCGTGGCCAGGACAATAACGCAGGTATACTGGGGAGGTAACAGGGGAAGGTTCGAGAGGGATCCTAGGTATATAGCAGAGGAAGCTGAGAGGTTCCAAGAATCAGAAGGGTATCTGTCCTTCTTCGGTCCCGAGCTTGAGTTCTTCTTATTCGATAAGGTCATCGTGGACGCGGCTCACCCACAACAGGGAACTGGATATAAGATTGTCTCGAGGGAGGCTCCCTGGGCTGGAAACGGTGGTTTCATTATAAGGCATAAGGAGGGTTACTACCCGGCTACTCCTGTAGACCAACTCTTTGACGTAAGGAAGGAGATCACTGATACGTTAACGGACTACTTCGGCTTCATAATCGAGGCCAACCACCACGAGGTGGCCACTGCCGGTCAGGGCGAGATCGACTTTCGTTTCGGGAAGCTAGTGGAGACCGCCGATAGGGTACAAACCATGAAATACGTTGCGAAGAACGTGGCCGCCAAGCACGGAATGATCGCCACTTTCATGCCTAAGCCTATGTACGGCGATAACGGAACCGGAATGCATACGCACTTCAGCCTGTGGACCAAGGATGGTAGCAAAAACCTCATGTATGATCCTAACGATGAGTACGCGGAACTCAGCCAGTTGGGTAGGTACATAGTGGGTGGCATACTTCAGCACGCTAGAGCATTATCGGCTATCGTTTCTCCCACGACTAACAGCTACAGAAGGTTGATCCCAGGCTTCGAGGCACCAGTTTACATCGCCTGGAGCAAGGCCAACAGGAGCGCTATCATAAGAATACCGTCTTACTATAAGGGCATGGAGAAGGCCAAGAGGCTGGAGTACAGGGCCCCCGACCCTTCGACAAACCCCTACCTAGCTTTCGCCGCGATATTGATGGCTGCCGTTGACGGGATTAAGAAGAAGATCGATCCTGGAGACCCTGTTGACGAGAACATATATCACCTGACTCCAGAGAGGAGGAAACAGCTGGGCATTAAGGAACTGCCGAGGAGCTTGGACGAGGCCCTAGACGAGTTGGAGAGCGATAAGGAGTTCCTCAAGCCGGTCTTCAACTCCTCCATATTGGACACTTACATTGAGTTGAAGAGAGAGGAAGCCAGGACATTACAGATGTTCCCGCACCCGATGGAGTTCTACTATTACCTCGACGTGTGAAAAATCAAATCAGTTCCTTTTTGCTCTCCATTGTTAACATTCTCAGAACGTAGCTCTTGAGCCTGTTGTCTTTCACGAACACTCCCCTTGTCGCTATTGACATTAGTGTGGCCTCTTTGTCCTTCACTCCTCTCACGTAAGTACACATATGAATAGCGTTCGAAACTACTAGAACCCCCTTGGGCTTGACGTCGCTGTTCATCAAGGCGTCTGCGACTTCCGAGACTAACCTCTCCTGTAGCTGAGGTTTGGAGGCGAAGTAGTTCACCAGCCTTATGATCTTGCTAAACCCGGCCACCTTCCCCTCATCTCCCACCACGTAAGCCACGTGCATCTTGCCTATTACGGGA
Source organism: Sulfolobales archaeon Acd1 (assembly GCA_000389735.1). GTDB lineage: Archaea > Thermoproteota > Thermoprotei_A > Sulfolobales > Sulfolobaceae > Acd1. Next base: position 592,279 of record APJY01000001.1, read on the forward strand.
AGGAAGTGATGCTCGCATAAGGTGGTGAACGAGACGTTCCTCACCAGTACTATTTGGTTGGGATCCCTGACCACGCCGTCCTCGGAGACCTTAAAGACCTTCACGTAGGGCATCCTAGTCCTTAACGCTGAGGTCATCTCAAGGAGAGCACTGGCAACCCTCTTTGGAGTCTCCCTCAAGCCTTCCCTTTCGACGTCTTCCCCCAACAACTTGAGGATTTCCTTGACGTGATATGCGATCTTCTCCTCAAGGGTTTCGGAGGTTTCCGTCTCGTAAGTCATGACTCATTAACGCTCAATTTGATCGTCTAACGCTAAAAAACATGAGTTAGACATTCTTTGAAGCGAAAGTTCATATATGTGTGTACTCTTTATCCAACGTTTCGAGTACTTCCGCCCTATCCTTCCTTACAATAATCGTGTCCTCTATTCTTATTCCGAATTTATTTCTTATATAAATCCCAGGCTCAATAGTGATGACCATCCCCTCTTTTAGCACATCGTTGGATCCCGGCCCTATTGTGGGATATTCGTGGATTTCTATTCCGACTCCGTGACCTAGCGAGTGATGAAACGCCTTATCGAGGCCGTACTTCGATAGGACTTTCCTGGCTATTGAATCGAGCTCTGATGCCTTGACGCCCTCCTTAACCGCGGCTATCGCTTCCGTCTGAGCCTCTAGGACGGCCTCGTAGTACTTCTTAAACTCTGGCGAATCGGAGAGCCCAAAAGTCCTGGTGCTATCGAAGCAAAATCCCCCGTACTTCGCTCCCCAGTCGACCAAGAGGTAGGGGGGCCTGAGCCGTTCATCCTTCGGCACGTGATGGGGGAACGCGCTGTTCGGACCTGAAGCAACTATCGTCGGGAACGCGTAGTCTTCCGCGCCATATTTCTTCATGAAGTAGTCGATTATTCCAGCAAGCTCTCTTTCCGTAACGCTAGGCGTGACCTCACTCAGTGCCCTACGCAGTGCCTTAGCAGTTATCTCCCCCGCTTTCGTTATCCTTTCTAATTCGTCGTGATCCTTTACTGCCCTTTGATCCCTGACGAGCTCGCTCACGTCCTCCAGCTTTACCCCCTTCTCTCTGAGGGCGTTCTCGATAGCCCTGTTCGCCCAGCCCAAGTCTAGGCCTAAGGCTCTATTCCCTACCTGTTCCGCTACGAATTCCGAAACTCTTTTCGGATAAACTTTGACTTCCCCTGAGTTCCATCCCTGAAGGATACCGCCTGGATCCGCCACAACAACGTCGACGTCGGGTAGTCCCGCGGATGTCGCCCTGTTCATTTCGAGGACGGAAACTATTAGTGTTGTCCTACCGTCACAATAGAGGAGATATCCCGCGCCGTTGAAGCCTGAGTAATAATAAACGTTGGGTTCCCCCGCTACGAGGACGCAAGGTAGGTTCTTCCTTTGAGCTATTTCACGAAGCTTGTCTAGCCTCAACTAAACGCCACTTGAAGTTTGGTTCCCTTAATGCAACTAAAATCTTGATCGCCTCCCTGAGAAGCTCCCTTTTGGCCTCCTCGCTGTAGGGGCCTCGTAGGATGTCCAAGACATCGACGACCCTGTCATCCCTGTAAAGGCAGCTCTTCAAAGTCCCCTCCGAGGTTAGCCTAATCCTGGTGCATCCTGCACAGAAGAACGGATTGTTGTACGGCTTAACGATCTCAACGATGAGGTTTTCGAGCTTGTAAACGGGTCTGTTGTGCATTCTCTTTATGGCCACGAACTTCGCGTGAGCCCTTAAATATTCCTCAATGGCGTCCAAAGCGACGTGTTCAGAAAAGGTCTTCAGCCCCTTCCCGACGGGATGCATCTCGATGAATTGAACGGCATCGACTCCTAGCTTCAGAGCGAGCTCTAAAGCACTCCTCCACTCGTGGCAGTTTCTCCTGTTAAGGACGAAATTCAGCTTCACGGGCCTGAGTTCGGACTCAATTGCGGCCTTTATCCCCAAAAGGACCATATCGAAGGCGTCAACCCCGGTCACGGTCTTAAAAGTCTCCCTGCTGGCGGCGTGGAGGCTCACGTTTACTCTGGACAGCCCTGCTTCCTTAAGCTTAGGCGCCAGGTCTTGAAGCCTGAAGCCGTTGGTTGTCATCGAGACTTCCAAACCCAGGGCGCTGAGCGACCCGACTATCTCCAGTATGTCACGCCTCAGCGTCGGTTCCCCTCCGGTCAGCTTGACCCGCTTCACTCCGAACTCCTTAGCCACGGAGGCTACTAGGGCTATTTCCTTAGGTGTTAAGAGGCGTTGATCCGCCAATGACTCGCCCTCCATGTGACAAAAGAAGCACTGGAAGTTACAGGCGTGAGTAAGCGTGATCCTTAAGTCCTCAATAGGCCTGCCGTACCTGTCTAACACACCCTTTTATACACATTAGGAAATATTTATGCGGATGAATAAGGTAACCTGTCCCCGCTGCGGAATATACATGGACTTACTAGCGGAGAGCGAGAGCGTGTCGGGCGAGAAGGTGATTAGGTATTTCTACAGATGTCCGGCCTGTGGCTACAGGCTAAGTGCGTCAGTGATTAAGGTGAAAAAGGAGGACGACTCCGTGGTGCTCTCAATCGCTAAGTAAGGCGTTCCTCAGGTAGAACTGATAGATTGGAGGCATAAGCGCAAGGAGGCTGGCGTGTCTTAAGTCGAATATCGCGCGGGCCAACCCCTCTATTCCAGTATAACCGTGTTTGACCGCGTTCACGATCTCCTTGAACCTCTCGAAGTTATTGATAACCTCATAGGAAGCGAAAACGAAGAGCACCGCTAAGTCCCACCCTCGCAACCTTACGTCATCGCTCCTTATGGCCTGCTCCGCGTCTATGAGGTATGCCTTTCCGTCACTCACGGCGAAGTTCTCGGGCTTAGCGTCCCCTAAGACGTAGCCTAAGGAGTGGATTTCACTTAGTTCCTCCCCCACTGTTCTGTACTCCTCCGTCGTCCTAGGTCTCTCGCCCTCGACGAAGGTCCTTACGACGCATTTCTTCTCCAGGTCGAAATCCACCACTTCGGGCACGTTGACCTTACCGCTAACGCTGGTGAGGAAGTCCAGCTCCCTCCTCATCCTCTCCTCAGGCGAAGCTACAAAGGGATAAGAAAGATGGAAGGCTGGGCTTATGAGGAACCACTTAAGACCGCTTAAGCCTTCATAACACTTAACAACGAATTTACTACCGTCTTTTTCTAGAACCCTAGACTGATGAAAGGAAGGGGTCAGGAGGACTGAGAGGTCGATCTTCATCCGTGACTGCCCTGCGCCTCAGTAATAGCTTGCTCTAAGATCTCGAACTCCTCCACGTACCTTAAGCCGTCGTCAGGGAATATCAGAACCGTTACCTTACCGTCGTTTATCCTCTCGTAAGCGTGATAGACCGCCCCAGAGCTGAGCCCAACCAGTATTCCTGCCTTCCTTGCGACCTTCTTCACACCCTCGTAGGCCTCAAGCGTCGTGACCTCCACTACCCTGTCTATCACGCCGTATTTTTCCACGAAGGGGTTCCCCTCATCTTGCCTCTTTATCCCCGGAATCCTGGAGCCCACGGCCGGAACCACGCCGACTATCTCCACTCCCGAGCCGTACTTGTCCTTAAAGTATTTCCCGATACCGACCGCGTGTCCTCCCGTGCCCATGCTCACTACTATCCTTTCCACCTTTAGACCTATGGAGGACATCTGTTCGTCTATCTCCTTGGCCGTAGTCTCCATATGAGCCCTGACGTTGAGCTCGTTGCGGAACTGATCTGGATGGTAATAGTTGTGTTCCTTTTCGTATTCCTTCACCAAGCTTAAGGTGTCGGTGGTCGTGTTCCTCCCGTCTTTGACCTCTGCCCCGAAGATCTTGATCAATACCCTGTAACCCTTCGACGCGCCTTTAGGCAGGAACACGGTGAACTTCAGGTTCGTGACTGCGGCTAATGCCGCCATAGCGAGGCCCGTGTTCCCAGAGGTTGTCTCCACTAGGCCTCTTTTTCCCTCCCTTATCGCTTGGAGCACTAAGTATAACGCTGTCCTGTCCTTCACGCTGTGACTTATGGGGTTGAAAAACTCGAGCTTAGCCCAGGCGTTCTCATCGATTCTAAGTAGGGGTGTAGGCCACATGCCTTGCATCAATTCGATGACGTTCTCGAAAACCCTATTTGACACAATAAGGATCTCCTCAGTTTATCAAAGGTGACGAAACGTCTTAAAAATTCTCATTTCTTATCGTTATCCTTTATCACCCTCACCCTTATCACGTACTCTTCACCTTCCCTCTCAAAGCCCAAGAACTCCGAGCCTAAGGCCAGGCTCAACTCCCTTAAGGCGTCGACCGCCGCTGCCCAAGGCGTCCTGACCTCTATTATCTCGCCGCTATGAGAGCGCTCGTAGGCCTCCCTGAACTGCAAGAGGAGCACGGGGCACATTTCCTTAGACTCTATCCTCATAGAGTGATCACCACGTCCGCGTCCTTCGCCAGGTTCAGGAAGCTGACCGAGTTGGCGAGCTTCACCCCTTCCATTAGGTCCTCGGGAGTGAAGCCAGCTAACCTCAGGGCGGCCTCATCCGCGTAGAACACGCCCCCGCTCTTCATGACCTTGGCCAGAACCTCGTCAACTTCGGCTATGTTAAACTTCTTCATCCTCCTTTTAACGAACCATCCAACTAGGCCTTTCATACTCAGTTCGGTCTTCCCCTTAACCTCCTTAGTCAGAAGAACCGCGGCACTGCTAGTGAGGAAGACGTGGACTTCCCACATGAGCGCCAAGGCACCAGAAGCCAACGCCAGGGCGTGATAAAGGGCCTCCGCTTCTTCCCTGGTAACGAGGATGACCAGCCTAGGCAAAAGCCCTCGGCCTGTATTAGTCGCTAAGCTAATTAATTTTCAAAAGATTTAGTTGAAAGCGTGAAGTTAAGGGCGCTCACGGCCCACATCCCGGCGTTCGATCAAGACGCCGTAGCTGACGTGGTGTGGAAACTACAGAAAGTCGAGGACGAAATCGTGTGGACCAAGAGGGTAGCGTTAGCTCCGTTGCCGAGATCCGAACCGATGGACAAGGTAGTGGAGTTAGCGGACCTAAACAAGGAGGTGCTCTTCAGCTTAGTGCACCTCGACTCAAAAGATCCTAGGGTGACCGAAGTCCCTAAGGCGTTAGAGCCTGAAAACGCTTACGCCTCCATATTGGTTAGAAGGCTAGACGATGTGGACAAGCTCTCTAAGCTCCTCGCCGAGATAGAGCCAGATAAGGCCAGCAGGCTTTCGCTGACCTTCAGCGACTACTTCGTAGTCACCCCCTACTTCCCGAGCGGCACGGGCGACGTAGCCCTTCCAAGCCTGTCGGCTTCCGTGCTTTACGTGAGTGAGTTCGACAGGAACCAGGAAGTTCAGGCCCTCGCGAAAGCGGACGAGTTGGCCAAGACATACGCCAGGAACCTGGGACTGAAGTACTTGGGCCTCGACGTCTCCCTTTCGCCCTGGAAGGAAGAGAGCGTGGGTAGGGTGATTGAGCAGCTAAGCGGCAGGAAGCTCTTCGAACCCTCCCATTTATCTACCGTCCTCGAGATCAATCAGAGGGTCTTCAAGGCGGCAGTGCTGGCACAGGTCAACGCGTTAGGTTTCTCTGAAGTTATGCTGCCAGTTGCTGAGGACGACGTGCTGACTCAAAGGGTCTCGGAAGGGTCGCTGAGGCTTAGGGACCTGATATCGTTGAGCTTCGTATGCGTTGCCGGCCTCGATATGATCGCTGTCAGGGCCGATCGAGATCTTCTGGCCTCTATAATCAAGGCCATGTACGCCGTCTATTACGTCAAAAGGAGGCCAGTCGGGATGAGGGTGATCCCGACGCCAGGGGGCGACGTCGTGTTGAAAAAATTTGGAAGAGTTGTTGAAACACAGATGTGATATGTTAAAACTTATTAAATTAGGCTTATATGGGATTAACAGGTTATTATGGACCTTAGAAAGGTTCAAAAGTTCGGGAAGTCCACTCTGATGATTTCACTTCCCGCCGAGTGGGTCAAGAGCGTAAACCTGAAGCCCGGCACGAGCGTTTACATAGACGTAGATGAGGACGGAGGGCTAAAGGTCTACCCTCCCACTTACAACCCACAGGGTACAAAGCATGAAATACAAATCAATATATCGGAAAACACGGATCCCGATCTTCTTGAGAGGGTAGTTAGGTCCTTCTACGTTTTGGGGTTCGACAGGATCGTGATAAAGAACGAGGGAGGTATCATTCCCAATGAGGCCATGAGGAAGCTCAGGGAGGTGAGCAGGTCGTTGATAGGCCTAGAGATGATAGCTAACGATTTGCAGAACGTTGAGATAAGGTCGTACATAGACCCCACTAAACACAACTTCAACGTGATTCTGGGACAACTCGTCAACACCTTGAAGTTAATGGTGGACTACCTCTCGCACGGGTTGAAGAGCGGATCGAGGAAGTTCATAGAGGAAATTCTAGAGTTAGAGAAGGAGGCCGACAGGCTCTACTTCCTGGGCTTAAGGCAGCTAATATTGGCGCAAACGAACAAGAGCCTGGCCTACATTATCGGGGTCCCGAGCGTACAGATAATAGGCAACAGGATCATTATCAAGTCCCTTGAGGAGGTCGCCGACGAGATAAGCGAGGCGGCAAACATGCTCTTAGGGCTCCCGCCGGAAGGGCTTAACTACTTGAAGGACTTCTACCCCACGTTCCTTTCTGTTAAGGAGAAGATGGACACACTCCTTAACCAGATAGTTAAGCTCAGGGGCGACTGGAATTACAGGACGGCAAACGAGCTCATGGAGGAGCTGAGGGTGTTGAGGAAATCGTTGATGTTGGAATTGGAGAACCTTCAGGCGCAGTTAATTAACGACCACAGGAGGAACAAGTACGGCCCCAAGATAGTAGGCTTCATGCTGAGGTTCTACAGTGCAATAAGGAACCTAGAGCCTATAGCGGAGATCGCCATGAACAGGTCTTTGGAGAACCTGAAAGAGGTCGACCTTAAGTAGCCCTCTTCGTTTCGACTTCCTTGCTTACGGCCCTCAATTGCCTCAGGACGTACTCCCTCACTTCGCTTTCCTTCGGTATATCCCTGATTATTTTCCCTTCTTCCATATATTTGACGAGGAGGGGCTTACAGTTCGGGTTCGGAGGGGCCTCGTCAAGCAACGTGATCACGTCGTTGTCGGGGGTCTCTCCGCACCTCCACACCTGCTTCGCCCCAGGCCACTTGCCCCTTTTGGTGAAGGGCACCCACTTGCCGTTCACGAACTTCTCCACGATATCCGCGCTGAAGTCGACGCTCGGCGGGAAGGCTATGCTCGTCCCGACGCCGAAGCCGTCGACCAGATCCCTAAGCTCCAGGATGTCTTCCTCATCTATCCCTCCGCTCACGATGATCCTGACGTTGTTGAAACCGTGTATCCTGAGAGTCCACTTTATCTCCGCTACTATCTTTCTCATGTTTCCTCTCCTGCTGGATGGAGTATCCAGCCTGACCCCGTAGATCCTATCCTTCAGTAGTTGAGCCGCCTTAAGCACCTCAGTCCTCTCATCCTCGAACGTGTCGGCGAGGATTATCCTAGGCACGTCCGGAGGTATAGCCTCGTCGAAGGCCTTCCAGGCGGTCACGTTGTCGCCGACCATGAGCATAAGCGCGTGTGGCATAGTTCCTGTGGGTTTAACCCCCATAGTCCTCTCGTTGAAGGCCCCGGAAACGCCGTCGCACCCCCCGATGTAGGCCGCCCTATCAGCCATAGGTCCTATGGCTGGGTGAATGGCCCTCAGTCCGAAAAACAGCACCGTTTTGTCCGACGCGAGTGACTTTATCCTGGCCGCCTTGGTGGAGATGCTCGAATAGTGCCTCAATATGCCCAAGAACTCGGTCTCGTAAACTCCCAAGTCTCTGTAATGACCTTCTATTATCATAACGGGCTCGATCTCCTTGAAAAGCGTGCCCTCCGGCATTGCGTAAATATCGACGGGCTTACCCTCGAAGAGGTGCAGGACTTCAGGAAGACCAGTGAACACCGCCCACTCATAACCTTTCGGCAGGCCGTAGGAGTGAACCTCCATCCTCACCAGGTCATCCTTTAGGTTCAGGTAGTCCAGAACCTTCAAGGTCCTTTCGAAGTAAACGTCGGTTATCCTGCCGTTCAGTAGATCTTCCTCTGTCGCTATAAAGAAACGCACGAGATATGCGACACTGACAAAACTTTAAAGCTTAGGCCGACGCCCTCCTATAAGGACAGCATGATTACAGCCAAGATGGTGCCCGCCGATCTTCTCATAAGGAGGCTAGCTGATTACTTGAAGGAGAACGTCAAGGAAGTCAAGCCTAAGGACTGGTCGTTTTACGCTAAGACGGCCTCGTACAACGAGAGGGTTCCAGACAACCCTGAAGAATGGTGGTACATCAGGGCTGCGTCTCTTTTGAGGAAGCTCTACCTGATGGGTCCCATAGGGGTGAGTAGGCTAAGGAGTGAATATAGTTGGAGGAAAAGGAGGGGGACCAGGCCGCCCAAGAGCGTTAAGGCGCCCGGACACGCCATAAGGGTAATGATGCAACAGCTGGAGAAGGCGGGACTCGTGAAAAGCACGAAGGAAGGGAGGATCCTCACCGGAAAGGGCAGGTCGTTAATCGACAAGCTTTCCTACGAAATCTTTAAGTCCCTAGCCGAGAAGAACCCTGAACTGAGTAAATACCTCTGAATTGAGACACCGCGTGGGGGTGCAGGCAGACATGAGTTACGACTATCAAGAGGATGAGGAGCTACAGGAACTTTTGAGGAAGAGGGCGGCCGAGGAGCAAAAGAGAATAGCTCAGCAAGAGGCTCAGAGAAAGCAGATTCAGGAGCAGAAGGAGGCCATCCTGAGATCCATAATGACCCAAGAGGCTAGGCTAAGGCTGAAGAACATCGAGCTGGTGAAGCCTGAGCTAGCGGAGGCCCTCAAGGATCAGCTGATAGCGCTTGCCAGGTCAGGCAGAATACCGACCCCCATAACCGACGAAATGCTTAAGCAGATCCTAGAACAGGTCGTGGGATCGCAGAGAAGAGACTTTAAAATCACGATTAAGGAGAGGGGTTGGAAATGAGCAGGAACAAGCCCCACGCCTACAAGCTCAGGCTCGCTAGGGCGCTCAAGGCCAACAGCCCCATCCCGGCGTGGGTGATCATTAAGACGAGGAGAAGGATTACGGTTAACCCGCTCAGAAGGGATTGGAGAAGGCAGAACCTAAAGGTGTGAGGCCATGAAGGAGAAGGACTACTTCGAGATGGTGATCAATTTCAGGAGGGCTTTCATGGGAAGAAGGAACGTGAGGTTCAGGAGGGCTTTAAGGATCATTAGGGAGACGATTAAGAGACACACAGGCGCTACCAGAGTGATCCTTGACCCTGTTCTCGTGGACGCGATCTCGACCAACAAGAAGGATAAAATAGTGAGGAGGATAAGGGTGGCCGCCAAGAAGATCGGCGAGAAGACCTACTTGGTCCAACTGGCCGTGAAAGCCTGATGAACATAGAGAAAATTAGCATATTTTCTAATGAAAACATAGGTCTTTTCACCTTTACCAACGATAAATACACTTTAGTCCCTCCCGGCCTCGAGAGGGACTTAAAGGAAAAAATAGCCGAGACCCTGAAGACGGAGATTATTGAGACCACCGTCAGCAAAAGCGTGTTAATAGGTCTGTTCGTTAACGGCAACAACAACGTGATTCTACTGCCGAGAACTATCGATGACGATGAGTTAACCAAACTGAAGACAGAGCTCAAGGACGTGAGAGTAGAGGTGTTGAAAATAAAGCCCAATGCCCTGGGTAACACGATGCTCCTGAACGACAACGGGGGGCTCCTTTTCATCGAGCTAACGGAGGCGGAAGTTAAAGAAATCATCTCCGCTCTTCAGATGAACAACGTTAAGAAAGGGACGATAGCTAACGTCGTCGCTGTAGGGTCAGCTGGCGTGGTAACGGACTTCGGCGGTCTCATACACGCGGACGCGAGTCAGGACGAAGTCGCGGATCTCGAAAAGTTATTCAAGACCAAGATAGAAATTGGAACGGTTAACTTCGGTAACGCCTACGTTAAGACCGGACTGGTCGTGAACAGGAACGGGATTTTGGTCGGGGTGGAAACCACCGGACCGGAGATTTTAAGAATACAACAAGCCTTCTCTCTTTGATTATGGACGTCAAGGTGTACAGGGTCTCTGGCACCGCCCTCTTCGGGGCTAGCAGGTACCCTGTAAGACAGAAGTTCGTGAAATACGTAACTGCCGTAAGGCCTGAAGACGCGGTCGAACAGATCTACTCGTGGTTCGGTAGCAAAAATAAGATAAAGAGGCATAACATTAAGATTACTGAGGTCAAGGAAGTTAACCCGCAGGAAGCAAAGGACAAGTACATAAGAGACTTATTAAGACTCGACAAGATCATTCTCTGAACCAGTATGGCTCAGGTAAGCGTTGAGGACCTCTTAGCCCAAGCCTCAGCGCTTAGGAACAACATAGATTACCTCCAAAGGTTAGCGAACGATGTAGCTGACGCCCTTGCCTCGATAGCTTCGGCGAAAGAAGCGATTAACGCTCTTAAGAACGTGAGCGGAGATGCCCTGATCGCCGCGGACAAAAGGGGCAACCTGATGTTAAAGCTGGGTTCAATCGACTCATCAAAGGTGCTAGTCCATTTGGGTTTGAACTATTACGCTGAAGTCACGTCTGAGAAGGCGGAGGATATACTCACGAAAAGAGAACAGGAGCTGAAGGCCGCCCTAGAGAGAATAAACAACGAACTGGCGAAGAACGTCCAGGCCTACAACGAGATAACGTCGATATTGCAAAGCATCGAGGAGGAAGCCAGGAGAGCAGCGGCTCAACAGAAAAGGTGAGGGCGTTGTTTCGACAGGCTGAAGAAGGCTGTTACGGGCTTTTTGAGCAAGCTTAAGGGAAGTGAAGAGCAGGAACCTAAACAGGTCGAAAAGGGACAAGCGGAACCGTCCGCTGAGTCGCCCAAGAGAGAGAACCGAGCCTCCCCCAGCCAAGTAGAGCGAGAGATTGAACGGACGACCCAGCCCGAAACTAAAGCCCCCGCTGAGAACGCAACGGAAATAGCCAAGACGGAGAAAGAGAAACCTGAAACGGCTGCTCAGATCGCACGAGAAAAACAGGACGTAAAGGGGGAAGAGAAGGAGGAGAAGAGGTTCGGGTTCTTCGACTTCCTTAGGTATAAGACGATAAAGGAAGAGGACCTAAACGACCTACTCGAGGAACTTAAGCTGGAGCTGGTGGAAAGCGACGTCTCCTTCGACGTTACACAGAAAATAGCTGACGACCTGGCGAACGCATTAAGGGGGAAGAAAGTCGCAAGGTCTCAGGACATTGAGGAAATAGTTAGGGAAACCCTGAAGAAAAGCATAACTGAAGTAATGACCAAAAACTATCGCAATTTCGATCTAATCGATGAAATAAAAAAATCCCCAAGACCTTACGTCATAGTCTTCTTCGGCGTGAACGGAGTCGGGAAGACGACGACGATAGCTAAGTTCGCTTATTTCCTGAAGAAGAACGGGCTGAAACCCATCATAGCCGCAAGCGACACCTTCAGGGCGGCGGCTCAGGAACAGTTGGTTTACCACGCCACTAAGCTGGAGGTGCCGATCGTGAAGGGTAAGTACGGTGGAGACCCCGCAGCCGTCGCGGTGGACGCAATAAACGCGGCAAAGAGCAGGGGCTTAGACGTCGTCCTCGTGGACACGGCCGGCAGAATGCACGTAGACGCCGACCTGGTCGAGGAGCTGAGGAAGATCATTAGGGTAACGAAGCCGAACCTCAGGCTCCTAATAATCGATTCGCTGGCCGGGAGCGACGCGTTGGAGCAGGCCAAGGTCTTCAACGAAAAGGTGGGATATGACGGAGTAGTGCTCTCGAAGATCGACGCTGACGTTAAGGGAGGTATAGCTCTCTCGCTGGCTTACGAGCTTGAGAAGCCCGTGCTATTCCTCGGCGTGGGGCAGGGGTATGAGGATCTGATACCCTTTGACCCCGAGTGGTTCGTGAAGAGGCTACTAGAATAACGGTTCGCTTTATTAATTGACCTTAGTCTTGATTTCCTGTCGGAGCACATGAACTGGCTCGAGAGGTTCAAGCATCTGAGGGAGGATTGGGAGAGGATAATGTCTGTAGCGGAAAAGCCGGACTCTCACGACTTAGTTAAGCTCCTCGAAATCACGTTCCTTTTCCTGGGGGTAGTGGGCTTAATCGCCTTCATAGTTCAGTTCACGTTCGTCGTACTTCTCAGGATCTGAGGTGACGTCGCGGTGTCTGAGAAGGCTCCCTCATCCAACTTTTACGCCGTGAGCGTCACCGCTGGCCAAGAGATAGGGACCGCCCTGATGATAGAGGAAAGGATAAGGCTCAATAACATCACGGAAGTGTACTCCCTAGTTATCCCTCCACAGCTCAAGGGCTACGTAATCATCGAGGCCTCGGGGCTCCACGTGGTTAAGGCCGTAATTCAGGGCTTAAGACACGTGAAGAAGGTCGTCCCAGGGCTGGTACCCCTCGAGGAGATAAAGAAGTACGTCTCGAGAGAGGAAGCCCTACCCACGCTTAAGGTGGGTGACCTCGTTGAGATCATTACAGGGCCCTTCAGGGGCATGCAGGCCAAGGTGGTTGGGGTGGAGCCCGGCAAGAGGGAAGTAACCTTATATATACTCGAGTCCTCATTCCCACTCCAGGTCACAGTACCCATCGAACAGGTAAGAGAAGTGAAGAGGTGAAGCTGTTTGCCGACCAAGACCTTGAAAATAATGGTCGAAGGAGGGAACGCCAAGCCCGGACCTCCCTTAGGGCCCACGCTCTCCCAAATGGGTCTGAACGTCGCCGAGGTGGTTAAGAAGATAAACGAGGCCACGGCGTCCTTCAAGGGAATGAGCGTACCGGTCGTGCTAGAGATAGACACCGAAACGAAGAAGTACACCATAAACGTGGGAATACCCACAACAACGGCCCTCCTCCTCAAGGAGGCTAAGGCCGAAGCCCCAAGCGGAGATCCAGAACACAAGAAGATCGGGGACATCACAATGGAGCAAGTGATCAACGTGGCTGTCATGAAGAAGCCCGCCCTGACCGCTAAGACCCTGAAGGCGGCGGTGAGAAGCATCTTAGGCACGGCCAGATCTATCGGACTCACGGTCGACGGAAAGGACCCCAAATTAGTCGTTAAGGAAGTGGCGGAAGGTAAGTACGATGACATTTTATCCAAGTATGAGGAGAAGTGGAACCAGTCCTGAGGTGTGAGCAGTGACGCTGGTCCCTGATAACGCCCTGGCTGAAGCGATCAAGATCGCTTTAAGCACCGACCACAACCCTAAGAGGAACTTCACGCAGAGCGTCGAGATGATCGTGACGTTTAAGGGAATAGACATGAAGAAGGGGGAACTGAAGCTCAGGGAGATCGTCGTGCTTCCTAAGGCTCCTCCCAAGGAGATGAAGGTCCTGGTGGTACCCACACTTCAGCAGATGGACTACGCGAGGAAGGCGGAACCTAACGTTGTATTAAGCAAGGAGGAGCTACAGAAGTTACAGGGGCAGAAGAGGGCTGTTAAGAAGCTCGCCTCTCAGAACGACTGGTTCCTCATCGCTCCAGAGTCCATGGCCCTGGCTGGAAGGATCTTAGGGCCTGCCTTAGGCCCAAGAAACAAGTTCCCCACTCCCTTGCCCAACTCTCCCGACATCACGGAATACGTCCTCAGGTTCAAGAGATCCGTCGCGGTGAAGACGAAGGATCAGCCTCAGGTTCAGGTCTTCATAGGTGTGGAAAACATGAGCCAGAACGACCTATTGGAGAACGCCAAGGCCGTCCTGAACGTGATCGAAGGCAAGGTGAAGTCGGCCACAAATATCGACGCGGTCTACTTCAAGACCACTATGGGTAAGCCCGCGAAGGTGAGGCCCAAATGAGTCAAGCGGTCGTGGTTGAAGGGAAAAGGGTAGCCAAGTGGAAGGTCGAGGAAGTTAACGAGCTGACGGATCTGCTTAAGGGCAACAAGACGGTACTGATAGCCAGCGTCGAGAGCTTCCCCGCGGACAAGCTCCACGAGATCAGAAAGAGACTGAGAGGGAAGGCCGTAGTGAGGGTGACGAAGAACACGTTGTTCAGGATAGCCGCCAAGAAGTCGGGAATCGACGTTGAGAAAATCGATCAGTACCTGACCGGACCCAACGCCTTCATCTTCACCAACGATAACCCCTTCGAAATATACATGTTCTTCGAGAAGTTCAAGCTCAAGAGGTTCGCGATTCCAGGCGACAAGGCTGACGAGGAGGTCGTCGTACCCGCGGGCGACACCGGAATCCCCGCTGGGCCTATGTTGAGCGTCTTCGGAAAGCTGAAGATCCAGACGAAGGTTCAGGAGGGTAAGATACACGTAGTTAAGGACACAGTAGTGGCTAAGCCCGGCGACCCCATACCGGTCGAGATAATCCCGATACTTCAGAAGCTCGGCATAATGCCCGTTCACGTGAAACTGAAGGTCAAGGCCGCTTATTACGAGAACCTCGTCATCCCCGGAGAGCAGTTACACCTGGACCTGGAAGGCTACAAGAACGACGTGCTTAAAGCGTTCAGCGAGGCCTTCACTCTGGCGACCGAGGCCGTCTATCCTGAGCCTAAAGTGCTGGAGAACGTAATAAGCAAGGCATTCGCGAGGGCCAGGGCACTGGCAGCTGAGGCCGGCTTCGTGACCCCAGAGACCGCTGAGGCGGCGTTCGCGAGGGCGTACTCTAAGGCGATGGCCCTAGCCTCCGCGCTGGCGGGCAAGGTGGACTTAGGAATTCAGGTAGCGACGGTTCCAGCGGGAGCCCCCGCAGGAGGAGGCCAAGTCCAGGAGAAGAAGGAGGAAGAGAAGAAGGAAGAGGAAAAGAAGGCCAGCGAAGAGGACGTGGGGGCCGGGCTATCGTCGCTCTTCGGATGAAAAGTTATTTATATTAAAAGGTCGTCTCAAGGGGGTAGGGATAAACATGGAGTACGTGTACGCCAGCCTCTTACTCCACGCGGCGAAGAAGGAGATAAACGAGGACAACCTCAGGAACGTGCTTACTGCGGCTGGGGTCACCGTGGATGAGGTAAGACTTAAGGCGTTAGTCGCCGCCCTCAAGGAAATCAACATAGACGAGGTCCTTAAGAACGCCACCGCCATGCCCGTCGCGGTAGCTGCCGCGCCGACCGCTCAGACAGCGCAGGCTCCTGCTCAGGAGAAGAAGGAGGAAGAGAAGAAAGAAGAGGAAAAGAAGGCCAGCGAAGAGGAGATCGCCGGAGGTCTGGCGTCGCTCTTCGGATAAAGCAACGACTATTTTCAACCTTTTATACACGACAACCGATTTCCACGTATGCCTGAAGCGAGTGAGACCGAGTACAGGCTCAAGTTTTTTGACACTAATAATTACTTTAGGAAAATCTGTAAATCCTGTCACACTCCTTTCTGGACGAAGAAGGAGAACGAGGAATACTGCTCCGACATTCCCTGCACGGATTACTACTTCTTCGAGATACCCATAAAATCAGGACCCCTCACCGTTAGGGAGGCCAGGAGAAAGTTCATAGACTTCTTCGCCAGGAAGGGTCACACCCCAATACCGCCGAAGCCCGTGCTGGCGAGATGGAGGGAAGACCTTTACCTAACCATAGCCAGTATTGTGGACTTCCAGCCTCACGTGACGAGCGGCTTAGTGCCTCCCCCCGCTAACCCGCTAGTGATCTCCCAGCCCTGCATAAGGCTTGAGGACGTCGATAACGTAGGGGTAACCTTGGGAAGACACCTGACATCCTTCGAGATGGCGGCCCATCACGCGTTCAACTACCCCGA
Organism: Sulfolobales archaeon Acd1; assembly: GCA_000389735.1. Classification (GTDB taxonomy): domain Archaea; phylum Thermoproteota; class Thermoprotei_A; order Sulfolobales; family Sulfolobaceae; genus Acd1. The sequence goes on from APJY01000001.1 coordinate 608,121, forward strand.
CAAGTTCGTCTACTGGAAGGACGAAACGGTGGAGTTAGCCAAGGAGTTCTTCACCGAGGAGATAGGGATCCCTGAAGAGGAGCTGCACTTCAAGGAGTCGTGGTGGGAGGGAGGAGGTAACGCGGGGCCCTCCTTCGAGGTCACAGTTGGAGGCCTAGAGCTCGCCACCCTAGTGTTCATGCAGTACTCCGTCCAGGACGGCACGTACGTGCCTCTGAAGCTCAGGATCGTAGATACAGGCTACGGAGTCGAGAGGATAGCCTGGTTCACCCAGAGGACTCCCACCGCGTTCCACGCCATATACGGCGACCTAGTCTATAGGTTCTATAAGGCGATAGGCGTCGAGCCCATCGACGATAACCTCCTGAGGGTAGCGGCGAGGTACGCCGGTAGGCTAGACCCAGACAACCCCAGCACCTTGAGGCTTCACAGGGAACTGGTGGCCAAGGAGCTGGGGATGAAGGTAGAGGAAGTGGACTCCGAGCTGACGAGGGCGGCGAGGGTCTTCCAGGTGCTCGACCACACCAAGACGATTGCACTGATGCTTTCCGACGGCCTAGTCCCCTCCAACTCCGGCGAGGGTTACTTGGGGAGGTTGTTGATAAGAAGGACCTTGAGGGTCCTCAAGCTCCTCAAGTCTGACGTTGACCTAAGGGAACTGATCAAGATGCAGATAGACTACTGGGCCGAGGACTTCCCCAACATGCTGAAGAACAAGGAGTACATACTCGACGTGATCGAGAACGAGCAGGCCAAGTTCGAGGAGGTCCTCCTTAAGGCACCCAGCGTCGCTCAAGCCTTGGCTAAGAGGCAGATCACCTTAGACACGTTAATTGAGGCCTACGACTCGAACGGCATTCCCCCGGATATCCTCGCCGAGGAGCTGAAGAAGGTCAGGAAGGACGTTAACGTGGAGGTCCCCCACAACTTCTACGCCCTGGTCGCGAAGAGGCATCAGACGAGCTCAATAAAGGGGAAGGAGAGGCAAAAGGTCCCGCAGGAGGTAAGCGAGCGAGTCAGGACGTTCCAACCCACGAGGAAGCTCTACTACGAGGACCAGTACTTGAGGAGGTTCACAGCCAAGCTCCTTGGGGTCGTAAACGGCAAGTACGTTATCCTAGACCAAACGGCCTTCTACCCGGAGGGGGGAGGTCAGGTAGGGGACACGGGAACCCTCTACATAGGCACACAACAGGTCAGGATCGTTGACACCCAGAAGGTCGGGGACGTAGTGGTTCACGTGGCTGAAAGACCCGTCGGGGCCCCTCCAGGGACCGAGGTGGTCGGAGAAATAGACTGGCAAAGGAGGTACAGGATCATGAGACACCACACGGCGACCCACGTAGTGCTTCAGGCAGCCAAGAGGGTTCTGGGCGACCACGTGTGGCAGGCAGGAGCTGAGAAGACCGAGGAGAAGGCGAGGCTCGACATAACGCATTACAAGACGTTGAGTTCCGAGGAGATCAGGAGAATAGAGGACCTAGCCAACAGCGTCGTGCTGGACAGGAGACCCGTGAGGGTCGTTTACATGGGGAGAACCGAGGCCGAGAACAAGTACGGCGTATCGATCTACGCGGGGGGCGTCCCGGAGACGGCTACCGTGAGGCTCTTAGAGATCCAGGACTGGGACGTGGAGGGATGCGGCGGGACTCACCTGACCAACACGTCGGAGATAGGGGGTATAAAGATAATCAACGTGGAGAAGATCCAGGACGGGGTGATAAGGCTGGAGTTCGTGGCGGGCGACGTGATAGCCAAGTACTCGAGGGAACTCGAGAACGAAATACTCACGGTTTCAGACTACCTGGGGACCACGCCGGCCCAGTTGGAGGTCAGGAGCAGGAAGCTCGTTGAGCAGCTGGAAAGCCTGGAGGGCTTGGTGAAACAGTACAGGGAAACGCTGCTCAAGGCCCCCGAGCTGGTGGCGAGAAAGGACGAGATCAACGGGGTCTCGGTCTATTGGATCAACGATCTCAGCGACAGCGAGCTGGTGAAGGAGCTGATGAGGAGGCTAACGCAGGCGAAGGGAGTGATAGTGGTCTCCACCAGGAGCCTGAACGAGGGACTGTTAGTCGAGGTGGCCACCTCCAAGGACGTCAAGGTCGACAAACTAGTAGCGAAGCTCAGGGAATTAGGCGGGAAGGGCGGAGGTTCGGGAACGTTCGCCAGCGTCAACGTGAAGAACGGCAAGAGGGAAGACGTGATTGAGGCAATTAAGTCCGCAATTAAGGCCGGCCTATGAGGACTACAAGTACCTCTTGGACAGGGGCTACAACAGGAAACCCGCCCTCGACCTAGTGAGCGCCCGATACGGCCTGAGCGGGGAAGAGAGGCTACTGCTCTACAGGTGCGTTCATTCCGAGGCCGAACTGAGGGAAGTCCTCTCCAAGTTGGTCGAGAGGCCTAAGAGGGTGGCGGTTGACGGTTACAACATAGCCCTAACTATGATATCGCTAATGAGCGGTGAGGCCTTCGAGTGCGATGACGGCTTCTTCAGGGACGTCAACCTGGGCAAAAGGAAGGGAGACGACAGGGTTCGGGAGGCGTTGATTGAAGCGTGTAACTTCCTGATATCGAAGGGGATCGAGCCTCTCTTCTTACTTGACTACCAGATAAGCGGATCTGGAGAACTGGCGGCCGAGCTAAGGAAGGAGGGCTGTAACGCGATAGCCGTGAGGAACGCGGACAAGGAGAGCATACTGTCCGCCGAAGCCGTCGCCAGCAACGACTTCGTCGTGCTCATGAGGGCGAAGGTGATCTACAACCTCCTCAAGGCGATGGGGTTCAGGGCTGAGAACCTCGCCTCTATCTTGGGCGTGAAGCGGGACACGTTGAGTCGATCCCTTAGTTAGTGAAAGAAAAGGGAAGAGGAGAATTGAGGGTGCAGCGGACCCGGGGGGATTCGAACCCCCGACCACCGGCTGACTTCCGGCCCCGTTAGGAGGCCGGCGCTCTGTCCTGGCTGAGCTACGGGTCCGAACTCAAATTCAACTTGAACCCTTATAACGTTTCAGTTCCCTAAATCAGCCGAGCGGATTGCCGTACCTGTTCAAGAAGATTACCTCCTCAGGGGCCTTCACCGCCTTCGGCTTCACCTCGTAGCTGGGGTCAGGGTAGCCCACGGAGAGCAGTGTTATGAGCTTCTTCTCCTTAGGGATCTTGAGGATCTCCTTGGCCGTCTCGTTCTCGAAGGCCGCGACCCAGGCTACGGCCAACCCCACCGAGTACGCCGCCAAGACGAAGTACATGGTGGCGTTGACGACGTCCACCATCCAGGTCTCGGGACTAACGTCGGGCTCGGCCACCACAGCTATCGCCACCGGGGCGTTGGCTAAGTGCCGCGCGCCCCCATGAAGCTCGGACAGCCTCTCCTTAATCGAGGGATCCGTTATCACGATGAACTTCCAGGGCTCCCTGTTCATGGAGCTGGGGGCATGGTTCGCCACCCTTATGAGGTCCTTTATGAGGTCCATATCAACCGGTTTGTTCAGGAAACTCCTTATGCTACGTCTCCTGAGCAGGAGCTCGATGACCTCGTTCACTAGGTTCGCTTTGTGACAAAGCTAATAGATCTGTGGGCTGTTCCAATAGGCCAGTCGGGAAGGGAAAGGAGTAAGTTAAAATCGGAGGAAAGATCGGTAGCATTCGGTTACAGTAAAAGAGGTCTAGAATCCTTTTTAGCTCTACGTTTTGAAGTCCGAGCGATCTCGGAGTAACGTAGCTTCAGAGGGGTTTATTTGCGTGAAAAGCGGTCTGCAAGACCCACGTGAGTATACTTTTATAACCAGGTCGATCATAAATTTCAGATAGTGCCGCCGTAGCTCAGCCTGGTTAGAGCGCCGGACTCATACGGTCGGGGGACATCCGGTTGTCCGGGGTTCAAATCCCCGCGGCGGCACTTACGTACTTTTAACGTATTTTCTGATTATAGTTAAGTGAGAGAAATCCTAGAATTTAATGCCTCTCGATTTTTCATTTACGCACATCTAGGCTAATTTTACGCTAAATTATATCTAATTGAATTTTTGTTTTATTTTTAGAAAAATTTCATGAAAAGAAGGAAGGCCTTACATACTTCTTCTTTGACCTAGCCTTAGCTTTTTCACTTAATCTTTTTCCCTGGGCGAACCCTTGTAGTAGTTGAATTTTTCTTAGCAAGCTGGGGAATTTATTCTATCTTAACAATTACTAAAACTTTCTCGCCTACAAGTTTTCCCCATCTCCTTATGGATGACAACACTATAATAAGGAACTTTCACTACCCTGAGGTCTCTGACCCTCTCGACTGCCCACCACACGAGGGATGCAATCCCGAACCGATGAGGGGAACCCTCGCCCTTTAGGGCGGGGAGGAAGTCAGTACTACCACTATCATTATTATTACAATTATTATTCCTAGTGGGATAACATGCGAAAAGAGATAGAAATAGATTTTTAAGTAAGTTCTCTATATCTTTTAATGTGGTTTGTGAGAAGTGGATTTTCAGATTTTTAGTTAAGGGTGAGATAGATAGAAAAGAGTTCATAGGATGGTTAAAAAGGAATTTCCCTCAATCGAAACTTCTAAGACTTATTCTTGAAAAATTAGAGTTAATGAATGAAGATCCATTCAAGTACACTAGGGAGAAACTTGGAACAGATAAATACGGGAACCCGATGTTCTCCATTGAGGTTACGAAAGATATAAGAATACTTTACAGCGTTGATTCAAAAAACTGTATAGTATTCATTTGGGAGATCGGATCGCATAAGAAGGTCTACGGGCGTTAGCCTTTTCTTCTTCTTCGATTTCTTTAATGGCCTCCTCAAATACTTCCCTTACTTCATTAAAGTTACTGAATTCGACAAAAGTGTCCTCCCCTTTCTTCATAGTCTTCATATGTATGAACTTCTCACGGAGGTTAATAAAATAATGTGGCTAATAGAATTTCTTCTCATTGAATTTTGAAAAATTGTTAAGTAAGCGGTATAAGTGCATATATGGGATCCCGGCTTTCTACTCTCGTTAGAAAAATTCAGTAAACTCCCCAGTTTACCGAGAAGAAATTCATGATAGTTATCACTTACAAAGAGGGGAACCCTCGCCCTTTAGGGCTGGGAGGAGGTCAGAACGAAGATCAAAGTTTATTGTCTTATCTTGATATACCTATCGTGGTGTAAACATGACAAATGATTGGTCGCTCGACGATCTAGATTATTTAATAATTTTGGCAATAGGCGATAAAGGTAGTAATAGCACGAAAGTACAGAAAATAATTCTAATCCTTTCTAAATTATTAAACATACAGACAGATGCTGAAGCTTACTACTTTGGAGGATACTCGGAGACAGTGGCGGAACGATTGAATTCCAGATCAAGAACACAATTTTTTGTAAAAATTAATGATAAATACAAATTAACAGAGCAGGGGAAAGAGCTATATTATAAATTATTAGAACTACTAAGGGCAAAAAATAGGGAGGACGTTGTGAAGGTATTGGATACTCTCCATAAGATGTCTAATGAAAATTTAATCGCTTTAACGTATTTCTTATATCCTGAAACAACTGAAAAATCAGCAATAAAGGAGGATGTAAATAAAGTAATAGAGTCTTTGAAAGAAAGGGGGAAGAAGAATTTCAAGGTCAAGAGGGAAGGTAATGAGGTAACCATAGAGATCCCCTGACGGTGATTCGGATGGGAGACGGAGATGATGATCATTATGAGGCAGAAGTAAGCTTAGGGATTAACAAAATTTTTGATTTTTTAAGAGTCAGATTCAAGAGTAGGGGTAAGATCCTAAAGGTTGTAGAACTTTACGGCGATGATAACAGTAGAGTAGATGTTATACGGACTGACAAGGGAACGTTTATTTGCGTCATTAGGAAGAGGAAGACCAAATTAAGGATTGCAATGATGGACGCAGAAACAGGAGAAATTCTGGGGATGATGGAGGTATGAGTTATAACGTTAAATTAAAAGATATTGAACAAGATAAACACTACATTTTAAGGATAGTTGAATTGCTAGGTATTATTCATGGTAATTATAAGATATCTAGATACCCTATGATTCTTAATGAGTTAAACATACCATTACAGGAAATCCTTGTCAACGAGAATATTACGGACATATTGAATGCCCACGACGATAAGCAAACAGAAGAAAAATTGATCCGACGACTAAAAGAAAAAATATCTGGAAATAGGAAATTCATAATGTTTATCAATTTAAGAGTTGATGACCCATCACTGATATCTAATATAGCTAATCTAAATTCCGTCGCTAAGGTCATAAACGACGTTTATTATTCGCACCCTTCCATAGCCTTAGCTTGTCCCCCCAACTTAATTTTTGAATCGGACCGGGTCGATATGATACAACAAATATACATAAACCTCCTCAACCAAATTGCTTCCAATACCGAAAGGAAATTAGTTTACTTTATACCATCTTATCTTTCTATATCTCAAATGGAAGCGTTAATAGATTGGTATAGAAGCAAATATGGGGATGAAGGATTACTTGCGGTGGACTGCAGCGGTGGTAGGTTTTCATCTGAGTGTTATAGATACGTCGCTACGGTGCATAGAAAAATGAGAAATGAAAAAATACAAGATTATGGAATTTACCTTTTCGACTCTAAACCGCATAAGAAGACTAGTAAAAATAGCCCTTCGGAGGAACTACTTTCCATACTACACGGAGTGAACCTAATTGGACCATTACATTCTAATACTTCGATTCCTCCACACGTGGTAGAGAAGTTGCGTCAGAAAGAACAAAGCTATGTAAAAGTATTCTCTGAGAACACATATTTATATGAGGCTAAAAATGGAATTGACTATGTTCTAGCTCAAATCGAAAGTGATAAGGGTGTCAACAAGGTCTTACAAAACGACCTATTGCCTAAAAATGTAGGTTCACTCTTGTCACAGAGTACCAGGACCGTCTTTCTAAATGAGCTGAGGAATTTGAGGAAGAACTACGATAAAATTTATCAAAATAGTAGTTTATCTAGTTTCTTTAATATATAATCATAACTTTTTCAATTAAAAGTGGCAATTCTAGAAGATGATACATAAAATTAAAAGTAAATAATATCCTCCCCTGGGCTAAAATAAATATTATAGCTTGAGTAAGACGTATTTTAAAGTTGATATCTATTTTGCAGGACTAAAAATGATCTCTCAGCAATGATGATTACCGTCCTTAAAATATCGGCGATACAAATATTTTTACACTAACAAAGTTTTACTTAATATCTACGTAAAAGACTACAATACCTAAGATAAGAAGTGAAGCTAAGTTCAGAAGGACCGTAGTCTCGACGTAAGGAGTCAAGAACGTTCTGAAATATGAGGCAATAATTAACCCTATAGTATTACTTACGACCCCTTGAACGCTTCTTATTCCAGAGGCTACTATTCTATCCTTATTCCTAACTGAAGACATTGTATAAGCAGTGTTTGAAGTAGTAGCGATTCCAGAAGACGCACCCAGTAAAAATTCTCCCAAAATGACGTTGAAGAAAAGGGACAAGGAGGATAAGGCCATTGATACAAAACCGAAAGACGCAACCCTCAACTTATACTTATCGTGAAGCTTACCAGCGTAAAATGAGACTAACGTAAAGGAAAGAGGGTAAAGGAGAACTAACGAGCCAATTATCAGGGCAGGTAAATGTAAGGAGTATAAATAAAATACAAAGAAAGCGGCTATCATATTCCTTGTAATTGAGTGTAAAAAGCCTGAAAAACTAGTTAAATAAAATACTTTACATAACTTTACTTTCCACAAAGTCATAACTAGACCTGCTAAGGATAGCAATAAGAACAGTGGGTAATATAGTCCTAAGATTATACCGTCGAACATTAGCGAAGTGTAAATTATACTAATCCCCAATCCTGACTTCGCACGTACCTCGTTAAGGGATAGTATTAAGAACAGTGAGATAAAGGAAAGAACCGATGTTATCGCGAACAAGTATTTCCAATTAATTTCAGCAATAATTCCTCCAAGGGGTAAGCCAAAAACGTAGCCCAGGCTAACTATAGTGTGATTTAAACCTATCATTTTCCCTCTCTCTTTATCCGAGCCTATTAGACTGGCGTAAGACAAAGACGTTAGAAGAACCATTGAAGCCCCAATACCCTGAAAAATCCTAAGAACGAGCATAAGTGAAAAAGAGTTAGAAAAAATTATGAGAAAGGACGATAAAGCCATTATCAATGTACCTAATATTAAAACCGTTTTTACTCCAACTTTTTCGGCTAAAAGTGAAAATGGAATGGAAAGTAAGACCTCAGTGACGATGTAAATTGACAATAAAGTTGAGGCTTTTACATAGGTTATTGAAAAATCTTTAGCTATTAACGGAATGACCATTAATATCATTGTAGCTTCAAGCGAAGAGATAAACGAAGGTAAAGAAGAGAAAAGGACTGATTTAGATAATTCATTCATCCTTACACTTCACCTCAAAGTTTTTACATGTTTGTTCTAAAACCGATAATAGATCGTAATATACTCTCTCTTCTTTTACCAATTCTTTTTCCTTGTCGATAATAAATATATCTACATCCTTTATTTTTAATTTCTAATCCGTACCTCTTGCCATTAAAAGTTGACCTCCCTATCCATTCGCCGAACCCTATGTTGCCATTCCATGCCACATTAATTAATTCGAATTTATAATCAGGAAACGTCCAAAAAACTTCTAGGTACTTTTTAAATTGTTCTTTGCCCTTAATTACTCTAGGATGCTCACCCGGGTGTATATAAACTAACTCGTCTGAGTAAAAACTTAACAAATATTCTATGTCGTGTGAATTCCATGCTTCTACGAAATCTTTTTCAAATTTTCGATAATTAAACACATTTCTTGACCCTTTTAAGCTTATATAACACAAGTTAAAAATCTTTCTGGTAATAATCACTACAGCCTGCACTTACTGCATAGAGTTCCAGACATCCATCATAACATTGTTGCGTCCATACCAGGAGGTAAACTCCGACATATAGTACAAGCAGCATAACAACCTCCATCAAGACATATCTCTGTCGCCCACTCATCTAAGCCTGGCGTTATTACATCACCTTACGGAAGTTAGTCCTCTTCGCGAGATCTGACAACCCGTTACTTCCGTTCACATTTAGGAACTCGGCGAACGTTTCGTTCTCTTTAGTGCCTTCACTTACAGCCTTCAATAACGCCTCTCTTTCTTCACCTGGGTTAGACTCAACTAAAGGTGATTTCACTTCTGCTGGTCCTCCTTCGAATACTTCCACGTCATCTCCCTTAATATCTATATAAACTCCGTGACTCTTAATAGTGTAAAACCCTTGTTCGTCCTTATCTCCAATTACCTTATACATGTAAAGGGTAATCCTCAGCGTTCCATCATCGCGTTGAGTAACAGTCGTTATTACCTTCGTGTCGTCTAACGAACTCTTTACCTTATGAAGTACGCTGTGAGACGTTGAAATTCGCCTGCCCTCGATTACGTAATATCCGTCCTCGAGCCGTACTTGTTTTACCACTTTAACGTTTGATTTCTCGACTAATTCCTTATAACTCTCTTTTGACATTATTATCTACTATTACATTCACAATTTTGCTTATTAAAGTTTTCCTTTCTTTTCACTGTGTTGAATCTTTTTTATCTTAACCAACGTACTTTTAGCGTATTTTCTGATACAGTTAAGTGATAGAAATCCTAGAATTTAACGTCTAACGAGGTTTCGAACGTTTAATTTAACGCTTTGTCTTATGATGTAATCAGATAAAGAGAAATTTGCTGTTTTGAATTTAGATAGAGAGCCCAGGGCTGAAATTGCCAAGAAATATGAAGATCTTCCACTTCATATAGCAGCATTATACTGTCCCCACCTGGATCGTGAGTTTCTTCCAAAACAATTTACTAGAAGAGATATAGAAAGACTTATATTATTCTAGAAGAGATCAAAGGAAATAATTCGTTTTTAAAAATTGAAAATGATACAAAAAGACTAAAGATGCTAATGAAAACTAGAACGCTCGTAAAATTAACGAAAAAGCTTCTAAGTTATTAACAGAATAAATAAATGGTGTAAGGTTTAGCAATCTTTTCTTTATGAAACTTGTCTTCACGCTTCTTCCGAGAACACTGTGTATGTTAAGAACACACAATTTAACAGCTTCTTAATTTTAATTTTAAAATTAGCTAAACGTTATCAGGATTTTTTATCAACTTCTTTACAGCACTAGCAGTCTCCTTGTCTTCGAAAAATACGTAAACTCCTTTCAACCCTCTGGTTAGCATTATATAATATCTATTCTTAAGAAGTTCCAACGCCTTCTTTTTATCTTTATAAGCGATTGCCTTCAAAGAAACCCTTCCGCCTACGTAGTCAGTTATTGGATCAGGATTTACTGTCCAACCGTTATTCCTCCATACTAGATCTCTTCCCCATACAACCCCAACATAATCAGCTTCAAACCCTTGAGCCCCGTAAACCGAAGAGCAATATTTTAACGGGTCAAACTCACCGTTCCAATACCTAGGGTATTCAACCCTCTCATTCATTAGCCATTTAATTTTCAACTCTTCCCCTTTAAATTTTACCCCTTTATATAAATCAAAGCCCGACTGTAAGGGATAGCCTATCCTTATGTTCTTTATGTTATTCCAGTTGGTCTTATCCTTGGCATCTCCTTCAGACTCTGTAAAAGAGCATATTAACGCTATTTTGCCTCTTTTTCTCCTATTTTCCAGCTCGTTAAGCATGCCAGTTATATCGTCAAAAATTCTAAAATCGAAATTACCCGGATTTCCTTTTACTCCTTCTAAAATCCTTTTCACGAAATCTAGGTACTGCTTCGGTTCTCTAACGGGAGAAGGTAGCTCGTACTCTTTTACATTAGTCAAGTATTTTAAAAAGTTATCCCTAGTTCCTGCCTCGTCCCCAATGAGCACTTGAGAATCATCGTAAAAGTAAACGTTAACTATACCTCTGGGAGAGTTCTTTATTACTTCCTCTCTCATCCTCTGGGCCTCGTCAAATATTATAAGGTCAATACTGCGTTTACCGAATTTCTTAGTAAACCACTCTTCAAAACCCTTCTCTCCAACTCCGACTACGACTGGGTTTTTTCTCCCAGTAGAGTAAAACAAGATAAAAGACGACAGTTCCTTTCCCAGAGCGTTCCTTATAGTATTGATTAACCTATTATTCTTATAGGCAAGGATAGTAGTATATCCCTTGCTTAACGCTTCCAAATATAGAGCTACTGCTAACAAGCTCTTCCCAGAACCCGAAGTTCCCCTTATTAGGAAATTTACTTTCTTTTTCTCCTCTTTTTTGCTATCTTTTAATGCATCAAAAACTGCGTTCATTACCCTCATTTGGTCTTCAGTTAAACCGTAACCTTTAGATAATAAGGCCTTACTCACGTCCTCCAATTTCTCGTCCTTAAGTTTATTAACTAGTTGGATAAAAGTGTCTTTTAACTCCAATCTACCCTCAGCAATTCTTTTCGCGTCTTCGAGGTTCCCAGGTGGGAATTTATCAAGCTCCTTCTTAAGCTCGCTTACGTCCCTTATAACCTTACATTCTGAGGAAGAATAATCTGAGGTATTATATAGGAAAAGTAACCCTTCAAATTTTATGTTAGATGAATGGAATAAGTTGAGTTTATTCACATAATTGTTGAGTTGATAGCAAGGGTCTTCATGAAGTTCTCCGTCAGCTTCTACAACGTTGTCTCCTAACTTCCTCACTCGTCTCCATCCTTTAGCTTCAACAACTAATGCCTTATCTTTATCCGCGAAAATCACGTCTGCCCTCTCAGTGAAGATTGGGTACTCTAAAATAACGGGGTGAAGAGGACTTATTTTCGATAAAAGCTCAAGCAATTTTTTCCAAGCATTAATTTGCTCTACTGTCGGTTTTTCATTAAACGTTTCCTCATAGTGACGAATTAAATCAACGTAAACCGTATGGGTAACTTCCTCGAGTATTACCGGTAACACAAAAATTCTCCACTTATATGTTTATAAACTTTCGTCTCACTCTCTCCTGTTTTTAAATATTAGCCGCAGCGTGGCTCTCGAAATCTTACCTTGTACAGTTGAAACTGTTAATTATCAAGTAGTAACTTATGAGTCCTTGAGAGGAAAAGGAGAGGAAGCTAAAGCTAGGAAGAGCGAGTTAATAAAAGCTGGAATTGAATAAAAGTACATCAAAGATTTTGCAGGAGACGTTGAGAGTGCAGAAGGAGCAATATTCGGAAATGAGGAGAGGTTAAGTGTTTATTTGGAGATCTTAGATATTATAGGTATATAACGCATGCCGTACTTTCGCTTTACTCTCCTTTTTATTTAAGGAGTTAAATTAGCGTGATAGTGAAAAAAGTTAGAGGAGTAATAGTGTCATTCCCCTCAAAGGAAATTATGGACGAAATATTAAAAGAAGCAAACGTAAAGCAGTATAAGCACTTATACTGGGAGCCCAGCTTTCTATTCCTCGTAGAAAATTGAATAAACTCTCCAGTATGCTGAACAATATTCAAAGTTACATTATCTTAAACTGTCGAAGTGTCCTTCCTTCCATTGGGGTACCTGTTATGTAAGTTTTGCCGTACTTAAGGATCACGGATAACGTATCTTCTATTACCTTTTGTACATTATTTCTATCTCCTTTCCATATTAGATTACCATTATTATCAATATCGATATTTATTTTAGGTTCGTATCCTTTAATTTCAGATATCGCTTTTTTCATCTTGTTTTCAAAATCCCTATACTCCATTTTATTTAGTTCATCTATAATTTGTTTATCTAAAACACTTCCCAATTTCGATACTATATTTTTTATGATTTGATTACGTCTACCAGCATCTATCTGATTAATATCGAACCCTAAATTCCTTGTAAATTGAGTAATATGGTTATTTTTTAATATTTGATTTGCTATTTCTCTTCCTTCTTCTTGAATCATTAGAATTCTTTGGTAGTTTTTATATGATTGTTCCTCATCTGGTATAAATATTATTTCCTTATTTTTTTCACCTAAAAAGAAGAAATCATAAATGTCGTCTATTACTATTTTGTCTTTGAGTTCTGTGATATTACCTATAGTTTTTTTCCCACTAAAAGCTAGAAGATATTTTTTAAACCCTTTCCTACCTTCTAGCTGGTAGCTAGGTAAAACCCTAGCATAGCCTATTACATAATCTTGCTTATTCTTTTCTACCATAGTATAAATTATCGTGAATTTAGGTCTACCTTTTTTCATAAAGTCCTTTATACCCTTTGTGTAAAAGTTAACGTCATCGGGATACCAGACTGGCTGAAGTAATGCTTTAAGCCGCCTTCTAACCTCTTCTATATCTTCAGACATCTGGCCCTTATAATCTGGTCTTATAATGATATCGCCTTGGTTCTTAGACAATATATCATTGCAATTTTCGGAAAAGGTGTGTTTAAACCACTCTATCGTCTGGTCTGCTAGTTTAATATCAAGGAATTCGTACCCTGATTTGTATATTCTTCCCAGATAAACGTGTAAACCTGATTTCTTTATCTCATCACAGAGTTCTGACTGGATTTCAGGACTAGACATCTTTTTAATTTTCTTACTTGCATTATAAGTGGTTTTCTGTGAACTGTTTAGTTATACCTTTCGTATCCTTAAACCCAACTAGTATGAGGTGATCGTAATACCAATCGATCACATATTCAGAAAACTTGGGTTTTTCAAACTCTTTCTCTTTTTCCATAATAATATAAAGTGTTCTATCCTCGCTTTGCAAGATGAAAATATGGTATTTTAACCGTAAGTAGGGATTTATGACGATTAATGATCCTTCTACATATACAGTGCTTATTATTGCTAGAGTAATAGAATATAAGAGCAGAAGAGTTAACGAAGAATAATCAATTATAAAAGGAAATATTGAGGCCAAAATGAAGCCTATTAATTGGTTATCTAAAGTATCTCTTATTGAATAATTTTTGGTATTTATTTTGATATATTGTTCGTAGGGGGTTATGTGAATATCTCGTTGGATTTTCTCATTAACAAGATCTTCCTTTATTGAATGGAGAGACATATATACGTAGAGGTTCGGCAACGTAAATGCGACCAGAAATATTATTAGAGCAAGAGTCCCGCTTTCAGGGAGAACATCTGGAAATTTAGTATGGAAAAAATCATTCAATTGAATAATATAATTATCAACATTAAGATATGCATTTGCCACGATATATGCAATGGGTAAAGAGAACGCTTGCCAAAATAAAAAGTAAGTTTTATTCATAAGTAATCCCCGCCCCCAATTGCTTAAACCTATATTAAGTGTCTGTCGCAGACGGTTATATTTAAGTTACGATAAAACGCTTCATTCTTTGATTTTCGAACTCATCAAAGTCCTCCCTACTCTCCAGCACTATAAACTTCCTTCCTTTTAAAAATTGTAAAAACTCCCAAGTTTACTCTACAAAAATTCAAAGTAGTTAATCCTGCTAGGATCTCTGATCTTTTGTTGAATTACCAAGCTCTTACATTAATGGCCCTAAATACTATATTTTGTTAAACCTAGTTGATGTTTATTAATGGGAATTTTACTGTACAATTTTATGGAAGTTAAGATAGAGAAACATAAGTCAAGGTTTACCCTTACACAATTAATTTTAGTGGCTATGGCTAAGGCCCCAGGGAGCTGTTGCAGTTTGGAACACCTACAGGAGAAGACTGGAGTAGACAAAAAGGAACTGTTAGTTTATCCGACGAGGTCAGCTAAGAAAGGGATAATAGGATAAGGAAATGGCATAGGAGTAGGGCCGGAAAGGAGAGGATGTACTGTCTTAAGTATAAGGAGGAGATAGTATGATGGAAGACCTACTAGAATCGTTACATGAATTTTTCCCAAAATTCCTCCCTAAGTTCCTCCTTAGTATTTTATGTCAATTTGTATCTTTTCTTGTAACTGCTTTGATCATCGGTATCTATTATTATTTCTACAGTAGTTACCACTTTGGAAATAGCCTGCTCCCAGCCAACAACACAATTCTAGCATTTCCTCCACCTGATTTTAACCAGTTTATAATTTTATGGATTCCTATACTTATGATACTTATGGGGGGCTTAGGATATTTGCAACCTTTAGAAGATAGAACGGATATAATCCCAATTATTTCAGGGCTTTCCCTTATGGGCCTCCTAATAGTTTGCGTCCCCCTTTTTATCTTAAACCCAATTATAGCGATCGTATCCCTAATTCTATATATACCCTCTGGTGTACTTGGTTACATTATAGGTGCAAAAATAAAAGAATGGCTTGATTGACAGATATGGTAAACTGGGAAGTTTAGCGCTTTAACGTCTTATGCGCAGTAGATGAAGTAATCAGATATTTATTGCAATAGCAAAACAACGTATATTGTTATGTCTTTAACAAATCACGTTAATTTTCAGGAGTTTATTTAACGTCTTAAACATCCAGTTGTCCGGGGTTCAAATCCCCGCGGCGGCACCTTAACTACATTCGCTGATACTTTCGGACAGTTTTCTCGATAAGAATAACTACCGAAAGAGTAAGGATTTAGTAATAACAATTAATACAATCTGTACGTTCAAGCTTTTATCTTTCCCCGAAGCGATACTTATACGTCTCAATCTTACTTCTCAAATAGTCAACCATTACTTTAGTCTCAAAGCTTACACTCTTCCCCTCCATAGCCTCCTCAGCCTTCGCTAAGTACTCCTTAGCCCTCAAGTAGAGGTCTTTGTTGTCGTAAGCTACAGCGTTCTGTAAATACATCGTGCCGAGCATGGCCAACCGCTTGATGTATTCCTCACCCTTAGCAAACCGGAGATTAAACTCAAACCTCCTTATGAATTTTTCATCAATAGGCTGCTTACTATCTGGTGAGATTGTAATTGGTCTCGTTTTCATGAAGGGAGAGATAAGATTGTGACTCTCAAGATATCTCCTAAAGGATATATCTGAGATCACAAATACTACTAGTGGAATTATTGAACTGAGGGTATTAGCTAGAGTTACATTGTGTGATAAATAGTAAGGAATCGAAAACGACACTACAACAGCTATTGCAGTAGGTAAACCTATAAACAGCGATGCTAAACCCAGCCATTCCAAAAAAGATAACCTCTTTCCCTCCATAACTCTTCCCTTATATCACTAAGGTATTAAATCAGACCTATCAACTTAACGTCTAAAACATCCGGTTGTCCGAGGTTCAAGTCCCCGCGGCGGCGCCTACGTACTTTTAACGTATTTTCTGATACAGTTAGGTGAGATAAATCCTAGAATTTAACGTTTAACGAGTTTTTGAGAACGTTCTATTTAATACTTTATCTAATTATATCATCGGTATTATCTCATTACCTTCTCCAGTGTAACTAACATTCTAACAAAACTTATAATTTCGGTCTTCTCTCTCTGTTACGTGAGCCAAGACCTTTGTAACACAATGTACTCCAACTTATCTTCATCATGTGATAGGTTAAAATTTAATAGACTGACTTTAACAGTTATCCGAAAAAACGGCAACATACTCATTCTAGAAAAGGATAAAAACAAACCAATTCTCCTAATCTCTTGTCCAAAGGACGCTGCGGACCCTCTTTCTATTAATTACTTGTCAAAGGCCATCTGTGACGCACAAGCCGTTAAGAACGAGTACGGAATTACTCCATTTATAGCAACGATTAGCCCTTCGGTTTCCGCAATTTTCACCCCAATAGAAAACATGTGCAAAAAAACCCTATCCCTTGATGATTATTCTACCATTATTTCGCATTACCGTTTTACTATAATACCTACTAGACAAAATGAATTTGAAAAATTATTGGACGAAATAACTAAGGGAGAGGCTGAGAAGAAAAAGAAGGATATCCAAAACTATTTAGTCGTCTATCTGAGAGATTACGTTTTGAAAACCATTATAGACTACCTTAAGGATCACAAGTCGCTTTTCACGCAACCTGAAGTTTTATCAAGACTAAACGATGAAGCTAAGAAACTAGGCTATGAAAATGGCATTTCCACTGATAAGGAAGCTAAGGGAAGCTTGTATCTAGATAACTTGCTTAGAATGATGGCTTACGTTCTCGTAGATAAAATAATATTTTACAAAATATTAGAAAATTATTACAACCTTAAGAGGCTCTTACCGTTATATAAAAGTGGAGTAGTAAAGAATAATCTTGAGTACTTAGCTAAGCTAAATGAATTATTTGAGGAGGCTAAATACAAGTCGGGAAACTTTGACGTAATATTTGACACTGGAATATACGACTTAATACATTTAGGCAACGATAGTGAAATCGCCCAAGTACTTGACTCACTAATCGAGCTATTAGAATCTCAAGACTTGGATCAATTTACTAAAATTGTAGGTTATATTTATGAAGACCTAATTCCTCCGGAAGAAAGGCACAAGTTAGGTCAATTTTATACACCTCCACCCATAGTAGAACTAATTACAAAGTGGGCTGTTAGAAGTGCAGATTACAAAGTTCTAGACGCAGGTTCTGGTTCTGGAACTTTTATCTCCGAGGCTTACAACAGACTATTTTATCTTAAAACTGGAAGAGAAATTAATATAGTCAACGGAATAATTCCTACTCAATCTGAGCATTCCTCTATGCTAGGGAAATTATATGCCGTGGACATAAATCCCTTCGCCGCCCATTTGACTGCCATGAGGTTAAGCCTTAAGTCTCCTAAATATCCTGCTAAGGACATGAATATAGTAATTGGAGACTTCTTTAAAATAAAGCCTGCTCAAAGCGTACTTTTACCTCATAAGACTGTAGGGGGAAGAGAGGAGTACAGAAGCGTTGTATTTTCTAATTTCGATGCAATAATAGGCAATCCTCCTTATACTAGGTGGAATGACCTAAGTGAAGAAGAGAGGAGGACAATAAGGAATGAAATAGGCAAAGAGTTAAACGAGTATAATTTAATGCCGAAAAAAGGAGAAGGTCTACCGTTGTATGTTCACTGGATAGTTCACGCTGAAAGATTCCTTAAAGATCACGGAAAACTCGGAATGATTATAAGCAACACGTGGCTACAGACAGATTATGGCAAAGACTTTGGCGAGTATCTGTTGGATCATTTTAAGATAAAGGCGTTAATCGACGTCCCGCAAAAAATATTTGACGCGACAATAACAACCATAATACTGTTAGCCGAAAAGGAAAGTAATGAAACTAATAGAATGAATAACAGAGTACTTATAGCTAGGATAACTGCTACTGATGAGAAAAAGGTTACTGATGCCTTAGAGTGTATAGAGAGGTCTTTAGATGTGCACTACGAGTTTGATGAAAGTAAACTAAAAGAATGCAAAGGGTTATGGTTTAAGTTTGTTAATCAATCTGAAATTCAGACAGATCAGAAATGGATTACATTATTCTTTAATGTAACTGCGCATGAGGAGTTAGAAAGATTAGTAAAAGAAGGTAAAATGATAAGGTTAGGAGATTGGTTTGAGCCCAGCCGTGGTAACGCTGTTTACCTTTGTTTAGCAAGTTTGGGACTAGTGAGTGGCACAAAAGACTATGGAGCCAAAGAATTCTTTGTATTTAACGAGAGTAAGAAAATTAATGGTATGCAATCTCAGAAAGGCACAATAAAAGTTCCAGAAGAATGTCTTTACCCTGCGATCCTAGATGCGGAGTCAATAAGGACCTTTACCTTTACAGAGAAAGATTGGGAAAATCTGAGGGATAAAGGAAAAGACGTTTATCTCTTCGTCTGTCATAAACCGAAGAACGAACAAATAAAAGATTACTTAGAGTGGGGAGAAAACGAGTGCAAAAATAGAAGCGGAAGACCTTGCAATGAGGCTGAATCGGCAAAAGCAAGAGAAAAGGAGAAAAGTTTGTTTTATGGATGGTATGATTTAGGTGGAGTATTATTGACACCACTTATGACAAAGCGTTATGCTCGATATTACCCACAATTCTTTATCTCGGAATATCCTACGGTTACTAATGATGGTATTGTAACGCTTATACCTAAAGTTAACGTAGAGGAGTATGATGTAGACCAATTAAAGTCGATTTTAGGTAAGTTACAGAATAAGGAGAAGGAAAGAATAAAGAAATTACTAGATGATATTGAAAAGAATTCGAAGACAACGTTATCAACTAAGGAGCTAAAAGCGCTGGTCGCATATCTAAACTCTACTTTAGTATGGAATTGGTTAGAATTTAAAGGTAGAGCAGTATCGATGGGGCCTTTGGCGTTAGAGGTAAACATAGTTAAGGATATTCCAATTCCTAATCTAAAGGGGTTAAGTGAAAAAGACGTAGACGATTTAGCTGAACTATTTGATGAATTAGAAGCTGAAGCTAGAAAGCATCAAGATATGAAGAATGTATCGCACACGTTAAATTTCCTTAAACCAATAAAGCAGAAAATTGATAGTAAGATATGTGAGATTTACGGTCTTAAGATTGACGTAGAAGCTTTGTGGAATTCTACTGTAGAAATGATGCAAAGAAGAATAGCTGGTAATACCAGAGAGAAACTTGATCTGGGTTCAGAAAAGAAAATTAAAATAAGGAAAGGAAGAAAAGGTAGAACCGTCAGCTTGGAAAGCTTTATGTATGAAGATTAAGAGCGAGTGTTACTTAGTTTTATCCACCAATTTTTTCTAAATAAGCTTGAAACTCTGAATTTTGATTTAAGTCTTTTACATCAAGCTCAACATAACAATTTCTCTTATGACAACTGTTTTTTATAAAGCATAAGAAAGGTAATTTGTTGACGTCGTTTATTGCTGATAATATAACTAACTTTTCCTTCGCTCTGCTTAGCGCAACGTTTATTCTCCTAAAGTCTCTAATTGATTCATGAACCTTCGATACAACCATTGAATACAACACTACGAGCTTTTCTCCCCCTTGGAATCCGTCCACAGTGGATACATATTCTCCAAACAAGTAATCTAAACCTTCGCCTTTAGAGAAACCTAAGTGAGAGGCTTCAATTCCGATCGAATTCTGTATTAGACTTGCTTGAGCTCTAAAATTAGTTATAATTCCTATATCGCCTACTCCATTATCCTTTAGTCTTGAGTATAAAAGTGAAAGTATTGCTGCTTCTATCTTGTTGTAGGCAGAGCGTGATTTCCATTTCTCCTTAGCTCCTTTAATTTGAACCCAAGTGATTCCGCATTTCTCATTGAGTATTTCATCGAATACGTCGCCGTTTCTCGAATACTTATAATTATTTTCCATGTACTGATTAACTTGGAGACCTACGTCTGTGTAAAACGCTTTAGCAATAATATCGTAGATATCCTTTCTTCCTCTGTATTGAGAATTGAGATACTCATACTTTCCTGTGTTTTTTGCCTCTGATGTTGCAACCTTCATTAGAGATTCCCATGCAGGATAAGTATTTGGAGGCGTGGTAAGTACTATTGGCCTTAATTGCCTATTGTCTCCAGCGATTATTGCCTTTTGAGCAAAATTAAATGGAAATATCCCTAGAACAAATGGAATCATGGAGGCCTCATCAACTATAAGTAAATCAAAAGTTGATGGCACGAGCTTCTTTTGAACGGCTACTGCAAAGCTTGCCAACGTCATACCTACTATCTTCTCTTGAATTGGGCCTTCAACTTGGTCGAAGTACTTCACATTATCGAAAAATTTCTTTATGCCAACCTTTACAGGATTAAGATCTCTTATCCTGTTTAATACATTGTCCACTGCTACATTACTTAAAGAAATAACTAAAATTCTTTTACCATAATTACTTCTTATGATTTGAGCTAACCTAGAGGTTTTACCACTACCAGGGGGGCCATCTATTACTCTTTCAACCTTTGAAAGTAAGGTAGTTAGCTCGTTCACTGGAGTCCCTGATATGTAATTTTTAACTAGGTTATACAAAAGGATGTTGTTATTGGTGGTTATTTCAATTTTACTTCCAGATTTGAATGATCTCGGTACCTTATTTAATACTTCAAATTCGGCTAAGTTACCTACGACTTTTCTTAATTCTACACTAATGCTTCTTCTTCCAATTTTTATACTGTATTTCTCCCCTACAAAGAGGAGAGAGTCCGGGAGATCTAATTTAACTATTATAGTCTTTTTGTCTTCCGAAATTCCTATTAATTCGCCTCTAATTTTTTCTTCTTTGTCTTGTAATTCTTGAATCTCACTTTGTAGCCATTCCAAAGCTTGATTTTTATTAAGATTAAATGAATTAGGAAATGTAAGAGTGAAGGAATAATTAGATGTACAATCCTCGGAATAGTTAATCACTGCGTCGCTATAGACAAAATTCAAGCTCATGTAAAAATAATACCGGCCTAAATTTAAAAATTTTATATCTGGAGTAAGAAGAGAGCTCCAGCCTTTGATATTCTATACTCTTGTTGGACCTCAATTAGTTCGCATTCCCTCTTTTGTAACATTACACAGCTATAACAACCGTCAAAGCATTGATGTACATATCTCGGCCAAATGTATTGCAAAGGTCTTTTTAACTCTTTATAAATAGCATCTATTCGATTTTGGTCAAGATTATCGTTGCACTTTTCAATCTGATTTTCAACATAAAACTTCTTTAAATACAAATATCTGAACATTGACCTAGGTGGATAAAATACGCGACTGCCTACAACCCCTTTAATATATCCATCAAGCTGTGTAATACAATCACTAAGTTTAACGTTATTAACTGTTCTACTATCATTTTGTAAAATTTGATATGTTCTATTAAGCTGTAGTTTTTCGTGAGCCCAATTATAGTCACATCTGAAATCTTGGTTTTTAATGTATATTATATTTTTAATGCTGTCTATTACGTCATTATAATCCTTACTACCGAAAAAGTTGAAGGTATCATAACTATAGCTCCTCTTTACGAATATTTTCACTTCTCCTTGAATTTCATTATCGGTAAGCGTATCATAAAAATAGAAGCCGTCTAATATTTGGAGATTTTTGATTAGTATACTTGGGCTTCGAATGATGATGTATTCTCCTAAATCTCCTGGATTCAACGATAGTTTCGAAATTAAAGCCTTTTTAATTAAATGAGAAATACCGTGTAACGATAGCTCCAATATTGAAACTACTATCCTTTGCTTTAGTTCATCCATGCATTTTGATGTTCTTAAGTTATTGTAGTTTATTTTCTTTTCACTTTCTACTATTATTTCCGTTAGCTTTTCCACGAGTTTATCTACGTCTAGGTTATCTACAATGTTTTTGATCTTATCTCCTTCGCTTACAAATTTTTTGTAAATTTCTATTAGATGTCCGAATACTATTGAGGTAAACTTCGATCTATCAGATAGAAAATGAGTGTTCCTCTCTACTCTTATTATATCCTCGTATTCCGCAATCTTGCATTCTTTAATTCCCTCAACAAAAACCTTTGACATTGCAACTTTTTGTATAGATTGCAACAAATGATCCGATCTTTTTACATATTGTATGAAGTTCTTTATAAAATCGTTTATTTTATCTAATTTTACTTTAACTTTAATGTTCAACGAGAACGTGTTTAAATATAAATCATTAGGGTAGATTGTACTTCCTTTCGAGTAAGTAAATGGAATAACGAACGGATATTGGTAGGGAATTTTACCCGACCTAGGCTTAATGTATAACGATCCCCCTACATGAATTTCATCAATTGTCAAGCTTGACGTGGTAACAGATAAGTCATAAATGTTGAATGACTGAGAATAAATCTGCTTCTCATCTTCTTCACTAATTCTTTTCATAAACGACTTCGGGAAAAATTGAGCGTCACTAGCTAGATAAAATTCGCCGTGGAGATTGTACGTCTCACTGCCGTACTCTAGATCTATATAATTAATATCATCAACGTCAATATCTTTTTCTTTAAGTTCATCTCTTAGTATTGACCTAAGCGTTTCTCTGTTGAAATAAAAAATTACCCAAGCTCTAGGTTTTGTACTATCGAAATTGAGTGTGGTTACGAATATACTGTCTAACTTTTTTGACGCACTAACGATAATTAATTGATTTTCAAATTTTGTAGGGTCTTCATGATTGATTAAATCTAGATATAACACGTTGATGGATTTAGGATCGATGCTTGACGTAGTATTTATTTTATTTAACACATTCTCACTAATTCTTACGGCGTACGAGCCGTCTGGTGATACTGGAAAAAGCGTAACTACATTTTTTAACGCGAGAGTTTCGTCATCGAACATGTTTTTCAAACTGATGGATTTTATTTTCTTCAATTCAAGGTTAAGTACTGGCTTATTTTTTTCGTTGGTTTTTAATCCTTTTACCTTTATTTTACCCAGATAAATCCATCTATATTGATATGAGGGTAGAATAATACTCATCTTTCCCTCCTCCTTAATGGTATTTCTCTGTGTAAAATCTCAGATCTGGGTCTTCCAGTCCTTTTTCCACGATACTTACCATCAAAATCATAAGTGTAAAGGGAGGCTTCCTTTTGCTCTAATGCGTAATGTGGCATTTCTGGCTTACTGAAATAAGTGAATAAGTATATAAATAAGTTTTTACTCTTGGCACTGCGTCTAAATTTAGGTAGTAAAACCGGAGATACCAACTTTATGATTTCCACTATCTTGGGTAAAATTTGACTATAAATCATTAATCTTATATCGTCCTTATTATTTTTTAACTTATTTTTAGCCTCCATCAATTCGAAATAGACTGAAAAGAATTCAGCAGTTCTAGGATACAATTTGGGAAAGTACTCTTTTCCTTTTTTACCTATAATAGATTGTAGTAATTTGTCTAACTTTTCTAATAATGAATTATTAGGATCCAATCTTTTAAATAAACCTATTGCCTCTCTAAGATCTTTAAGTGCTTCATCAAGTTCTCCTTTTCCAACTAGTGAGGGGTTAGTTCTACCATCAATTGTAGCGATATCTGATGCAGGTTGAATGTTTCTCATCAATACTAGGAGCGAAATATAAGAATCCTTTATTTCCTCTTTTAATTCCTTTAGTTTTTTCGGGTCTAGATTCGTCGTTAAACGTAGGAATATGTCTAGGAAATTGTCTGCCTTAGCAGATATTTCGTTCTCCCAGTCCCAGTTTTGATTTTGAACTATTTCCCACACTTTACCTTTTAAGGTATAATGAATAAAATTGGTTAATGCTAGATAAGCATAAGCTTTCACTGTTTCTATTTCCCTTTCTCCCCTCAACATTGTGAGATCCTTGTTGTTGAAGAATATTTTTCTAATTGCATAATTCTCATCTATTAATGCTAAGTCTGGACCTGTGTTTTTTGCTACTAATATTCCTAATGATATCCTAAATGTATCATTGCTCCTTCCTCCTCTACCAAATCTTTGTATTATAGAATCTCCTTGAATAGGAACTCCAAGCTGCAAGATAAATCCTACATTAGGTAAGTCCACTCCTAGTTCTAACGTAGACGTTGATAAAACAACTCTAAAATTACCCTGCCTTAGCACTTCCTCTTTTTCTATCCTTTCATCTCTATCTATGTCTGCGTTATGGAACATGAAATAATAGACACGAGATACATCGTCTACTAAATCCTTCGAGCCATGCTGAATCGCGTTCTGAGCAATGCTAATAATACTCGCAGAGAACTTTATTGGATTGAAACCAGGGAATTTATTGTTGTGGACAAGCGCAGTCCAGTGGGAAATTAATTGTTTAATACTCCTATTATCATAAAATAGAGGAATGGCCGAATAATTGTAGAACACATCTTCTGGAGAATCCTTTAGCATTTCAGCTATCATTTTTCCACCTTTAGAGTCATCGTTTAAAATAGATACAAGAAGCTTATCCTCTAGATCTCTTTCTTTCATTATATAGTTTTCAATAAAATAGGTATCGAGGGCTGACTGTTGTTCTTTATTATCTACAAATAATATTCCGGTCAATCCGTTTCTAAATACTCCTCTTAATCTGTTCATGCTAGCTTCTGATAATAACAATAGATAAGTTGTATCCGAAAGGAATAACGAGGTTGGAGACGAATCTGGAGAGGGGAAATATATTACGGGTATTATTAACCTAGTTTCCTTAGAGTCTTCAAGGTACTTAGAATAAGGTTCATAAATTATTTCATTATAATAATCCTTGATTTTCCACAAAATAAACTCCAAGAATTTATTTATAGCGTCTGGCAACTTATCCTTCTTTTCCTCGAATATATCATACTTTAATCCTCCGAAACTTCTAAATTCTATATTTTCATCAATTTTCTTACTCACTAACGTAGCTGAGGAAAAAATAAGATCAAGGTTACTTTCTCTAATTATCTTCCCTATATCTTCATCGATTTTACTTCCATCAATCTTATTACTTCCTAATTTAGTTACTAATTGATATATTATTATTTGAGTTAGTAGGAAATATAAAAAATCTCCTAAGCTTTTTTCAGTGTATACATGGGCTTCATCAAATACCATTAAGGATATTTTATCAAATATGGAAGATCTTGCTGATTTGAAAGAATAAAACAAGTTAGTTGATAACTGACTGTGGTTTGTAATAATTATATCGGAGTATAAGTACTCATCCTTAATTTCGGATAACCAGTCTATTTCCTCGTTTCCGCATCTTAATTTAATTTCATCACCAGTAGAACTATATTCTATTAATTCTCCAGTTGGACATCTTATCTTTCTAAAATCTGTATACTTACTTTTCTTACCGCTAATTTCCTTCTTTCTCCTCGGGGAATCTCCATCGTATATACTTATTCTTATCTTGCTTAATCCTAACTCTTTCTCTATATCTTTATTAATATGATAGATTACTGAAATTAGCCTCTCCAGCTGCTCTCTGGCGAGCGTTTTCCTCGGATACACTATAATTGATTTCATCTCCTTATTATTCAATTTATTTAAAATAGTCTTTGTAATAGTATAAATAAAGAAAATTATTGTTTTACCACTACCAGTTGGAGCAGATATAACTCCTATCTTAGGGCTTTGAGATGTCAGCATTTCTTCGATCATTTTAGCCTGATATTCGGTTAGCTTTGAGGCAAAGTTACTCTCCTTTAATTTCCTTATTATAAAGTCTGATACCTTGGCTGCAGTTTCCTTACTTACGTTGTTATTTTCAAAATACTTTTGTAGATAAGGTCTTAATGATTGAATATCGACTTTTCTTTCCGGAATCCTTTCTTCTAAGAAAGGCAGCATATAAGCCTCTAGTACTCTACTATCATGTGGCAAAGGCCCTGCGTGTCTCAATAGCTTAAGAACAAAACCATGAAGGGTTTTGAATCCCTTATTATTAAATTCTCGTAGATCTCCAAGAATGTAACTCGATAAACTCTTTTTGGCAAAATTTATCCTCTTTAATAACAAGAAATCATCAATTGAAGATAACTCATAGGATTCCTTATCACTGATCAACTCCTGAATATCGTTCCACTCAAATTCATATAAAAGACCTTTTTCCTCCATCATATTTATAAATTCCTTAATTTTCTTACTTAGTGACTCGTTTTTGTTTTTCACAATTTGATTAAGTAGATCTTCCAACGTTACTCCAAATTTTTTTGCTGCTTGATTTAAACTGTATAATATGTCATAAATAGTTAGCATAGAATCAAACTTATGGAAAGTTAACCTTGTTCTAACTTCGTAACCTAAAACTGACCTATCCTCACAAAGGTCCAAATTCCTTACTATACATAATTCATTTTTCAATATTTCCTTGTACGCGCTTTCAATAGCGTCCATACAGACCACCTGTTTTTACAATACACGAAGTATTTCCACACCTATCGCAATCCTTAGATGAAATAACGTAACCTTCGACCTTATTTGAAGTCATGAAAATTTCCAATGCCTTCTCCACGAATTCCTTATTAATATCCTTTAAAATCAAATATTTCGCAGGAGGCACCTGATATTCTCCGTCTCCAATTTTAATGTACTCATAGCGCTTTGCATTTTCCCCTTCAGAATATACAAGAATCGGGATGATTTTCTTTCCCACAAATTTCTTACTTAATAACAAATAGTAAATTATAAGTTGATTTAAATCTCCTAGTTCAGCATAAGCTAGAGGATAAGACTTAAATTCAAAAAGCAAAATAGTGTCTCCTTGTTTACAAACCGCGTCCGGTAAACCTCTAATTTTCAGAGTCTCATCGTGAATAGCAAACTCACTCTCAGCCATTTCCTTATCAGAGGCTATGCAACTAAATCCCCGTTCTTCGAAAGCCTCCTTAAGTTCAGATAAGAACGATTTATGTACCCTATTACCACGTTCAATAAAACCTTCACCGCCATGTTCGCCCTTAGGCCCGAATTTAGGTTTCTCTGAAAGTCTAAAGTGTGGACATTGTCCTGCAAGAGAATAAGCAACGTGCTTTATCCCTGAACTCATACTATTTAATTGAGAATGAGGGGTTTAAAAAGCGCTAATGCCAGAAGAGGAAAAGTTCTTTTAATTTAATTAGTGTCATGCGATCGAGTATATTCTAGAGCTCTAAGTCAAACTTGATATTTATAACCCTGGAAATTTTCTTGGATTAAGCACTATTTTCATGTATGACTCCTTCCCTCCAGCGAGGGTTCCCTCCTCGTCATTCCCACCATCGGTTCGGCCGTAGGGGTAACCACGAAGACGGATCTATCATCCAAGTCTAGTCCCTTTCTAGCTAAGGAGCAGCGTCATTAAGAGAAACTAGAAAAAAGAAGTATTTAAACACGGGCTGTTTTTAGCGAAGCTTTCTGGTCTTTAACAACCTTTTTCATATAGTTTATTGGTCAATATCCTTCCCAAACCGCTCTTCAGCTGACTTCTCTGGGTCTTCTTCTCGTTTCATTAGTTGCGCCTCTGTCTAACATTTTGATGACTGACGAGGACTCCTTTAATTCAGGCTTTGGGCCCCAAATAAAACACAAAACACAATTAACTGGGGTAACGCACGACTTCGTCTACGGAAATATTATATACGCGATTGACGTATACAAAATCATGTCAGTCGTATTGAGCGTAAGAGTTAGGAAGGAACTTAAGGAGAAGGCCGAGCAACTGGGAATAAACATTAGGGACGTCGTTGAGAGGGCTCTCGAGGAGGCGATTAAGGAGAAGGAAAGGGAGGAGGTCAACGATATTGCTAGGAAGATCAAGGAGTTGATGAAGGACGTTAGTGAGGAGGAGTGGGTTGAAGCAATAAGGAGGGAGAGGAATGAAAGGTGAGTTCCTTTTAGATTCTTCAGCTTTGTATCCCCTTCTGAATTACGTTGATAAAGTAGACGTAAGTAAAATTCACGTTCTTTCCCTCACCTTTTATGAGGTAGGTAACGCCATATGGAAGGAATTTTACATTCACAAGAGGATTAAAGATCCTTTCACTCTCTCTTTACTATTTCAAAAGTTCTTGCATAAGCTCAAGGTTTTAAGCGACCCTCCCGCTGACGAGGTTATGAAAGTCGCTGTAGATAAGGGACTAACTTTCTACGACGCGTCATACGTTTACTCCGCCGAAGCCAATAACCTTACCTTAGTCTCAGAGGATAAGGAGTTAATAAAGAAAGCCAACGCTGTTCCGCTAAAGGAATTCATTGGATTGTGAGCTTACGAAAGATTGAAAGCCTCGATCAGATAAAGAGAAATTTGATGTTTCGAATTTAGATAGGGAGCCCAGGGCTGTGAATACTAGAATATGTGCTGAGAAAAAGAAGGTTAGTCACGAGGATTTAGGGATTTCCGGAGTTTATGGTATGGAACTACGAGAGAGGCTAGTACTGGGTACCGTATGAAGTCCTACTAAAAGCGCTCTCCCATATGGTAATATAACGTCTCCTTCACCTTAAACCTTGATGTGATTCTGGATCTACCGCGGAAGGGGTTAAACTTTCAATTTCTCGTAAGAGTCGACAATTGTTTTTATTATTGTAATGATAAACTAATATAACTCAATGAACCATAGGAGCACAAATTTTTAAATCACGCTAGAGGTTGCTATCCTCGCTGATCAGTGAGGCGGGGGATGGCGTCCCCCTGGGGGCGTTGACCCCCGAACCGCCCGATTATATGAGGGCTGATGACGCCTACCTCTCATGAGGTGAGAGGCATGGCGTCAGATGAGGCGTTACTAATAGAAACGATAATCCAGGTATCTGCAGCGATTTTACTTTCTCCTTTATATCAAGGAATTTATGAAAAGCTCAAGGCTTTCGTAGAGGGAAGACGAGGTCCTAGCTT
Source organism: Sulfolobales archaeon Acd1 (assembly GCA_000389735.1). Lineage (GTDB taxonomy): Archaea > Thermoproteota > Thermoprotei_A > Sulfolobales > Sulfolobaceae > Acd1. Next base: position 637,323 of record APJY01000001.1, read on the forward strand.
CCTCCAGCCTTATTACGACATATTTAAACTCTTAAAAAAAGAAGTAGTAGTAACTGAGAACTCCTCATTTCTATTCATTTACGCACCTTACGTAGTTTTTGGAATTTATTTACTAATTTCGTTTCTAATCCCCGTGGTATATCCAAGCCCAATTTATCTTACTCCTACCGTGGATTTCTTAGGGGGCGCTTTACTGTTTTCCTTGGCCTCTTTCCTAAAACTAATAAGCTCCGTCGAAAGCGGGAGTAACTTCGTCGCGCTAGGAGTGAGCCGTGTCCTATCCTTTATCTTCTTTTCGGAAGCCACGCTCATAACGGTGTTTTTCGGAGTGGCCTTAATAACGGGTACGAACAACCCATACGTTACGTTACAATACCTCACACAAGATGTATCTCATTACCTTCAATTGGACCATGTCTTAATAACGATATCGTTCTTTATGTTGTGGCTATTCGAAACTGGAAAATTACCCACGGAAAGTCCTGGATTAAGCGAAATGGGCATGATAGATGACGCCTTACTTTATGAATACAGCGGTAAGCTTTTAGGTATATTGAAGTGGGGGTCGTACGTTAAACAGTACCTGTTGGGTTCAGTACTTCTTAACGTGTTCCTTTTCCCCTGGCTGTTGCAAACCGGTCCTTTGGGAGCTTTACTCGACGTCTTCATAATGTTCTTAAAGTGGCTTCTTCTGATTTTAATTTCTGTAATAATAAATACTACATTAGCTAAGTTGAGGCTCTTCAAAGTGCAGGACTTCTTGGCAGTGTCTTTCATTCTTTCCATTTTTTCCTTAATTATAACTGTTTTAATAGGGTGATGTAGCGTGGTTAACACGCAGTTGTTAGAGTTAATATCTGCATCGATTATAGTATCCGCACTATACATTCAAGGTCAAGCGTATTTCAAGCCCGCTATATACGCCCAGGCGATACAGTCCGCGCTGATATCGGTCCTGGCGTTTTACTTAGGTTTCGCGTTAAGTCTAATCGATTATGTAATTCTAGGTATTATAATAGTCGTCCTGAGGTCGTTCATCATCACGTATTTCTTGTTCAGAGGTTTGAAGGCTAAACCCGGAATCAGAGAAAGCACCCGTGGAGTGGCTTCGGAATTAGTAGTGAACCTAGCGTTCTTCTTCCTCGCGGTGTTCATACTTTACTACTTCGTCTTAGGAAGGATAGGCCTAACGACTGAAGCGGGAACCGCGACGTTGACGATCTTCTCTTTCATCCTGTTTTTCCAAGGTCTTTTCTTGATCGTTACAAGAAGGAGTACGGTAGCGCAAATCATCGGGTTCATTGAAGAGGAGAACTCGATCGTTCTGTTTGGCGTTTTGACCGTACCTATTCCGTTTTTAATTGAGGTGAGTATCTTCTTGGACGTCTTAGGTCTAGTCGTGATAACCTCTCTGTTAACTTTACAGAAGTTAGAGCATACTAGATTGGAAGAGTTGATGGGGTGAGGCATACGCTTCTAGAAATTCTTCTATTGACAATCCCTATTATTGCGAATATCGGTTTCTTTAATACTAAGTTACTTAAGGCTCTCTCCCTAGCGTCCTCCTCTCTGGAGCTCATAATATCGTTGCTGCTCTACTTCGAAATTCCCGTTAAAGGTATCTTTCTTATAGATAATGTAACAATATCTTTCTTGCTCATTGTAAGCTCAATATATTTATTATCTGTAGTGTATTCCTTAAAATATATAGAAGCTGAGGAGATTAAAGGTATAGTGAGCGAAAAGCTGTATTATGTCTTATTGAATTTCTTTGTGGCTTCAATGATTTTCTCAATGATAATAAACGATTACGGTCTCATGTGGGTGGGAGTTGAGCTCACTACAGTTGCCTCGGCACTCCTGATAACTACTGAGTATTCGGAAATATCGTTAGAGGCAGCGTGGAGATACATTATTATAGTGTCGGCTGGAGTAACTGTAGCGTTGTTCTCAATAATATTAATTTATTATGAATATCACACATTGACGGTTACATCAATTCTTAGTTCACAACCTAAAGACAGTTTGATAATAAAGCTGGCAGTAGCGTTGGCCCTAATCGGGTTCGGCACGAAAGTGGGGGTTTTCCCGATGTACACGTGGCTCCCAGACGCGCATAGCGAATCGCCTTCACCGATAAGCGCCCTGTTTTCGGCTTCGCTCTTGCCCGTCGCGATGTACGTTTTGTACAGAGTTTACGAGATCTATCCTCTTACAGATCTTTTCGTTGCGCTTCCTACTTTGTCAATCATTACAGCGTCTATAATATTGTTCAAACAATGGCATATAAAAAGAATGTTTGCCTATTCTACTATAGAAAATATGAACTTAGCATTGATAGGGTTGGCGACAGGCCAAGTGTTCGGGGCTGTGATACTCCTGTTGGCGCACGCGTTCGGTAAGGCTGCCGCCTTTTACTCCTCCGGCGTGATAATTAAAACATTTAACGAAAAGAAAATAGACGAGATAAACGGCTTATATAGAATGAGAATAACTTCTAGCTCACTGCTATTATCTTCAATGGCGGTTACCGGAACCCCTCCGTTCGGGACATTCGTAGGGGAGTTTTTAATATTGAAAACCTTGGTTCAGTCAGGATTTATAATAGAATTTATACTACTTGTCATATTCTTAGCGTTAATTTTCATTTCAATAAATTATAACGTGAGCAGGATGATTTTCTCTCGGCCCAAATATGATAGGTTACCCAAGGAACCACGATTAATGTCGCTCGTCTCCCTCATTTCATCAATTGTTTCATTAGGAATAGGAATAATTTCAATTATATGGGGTGTTATAGGATGAAATACTATAGATGGGCTGATAAGGGAGAGGGAAGGAAAATAGGGAAAATAGGGAATTACTGCCTTTACGAGAGAGTCGTTACGGAGGAGAGCTGTGAAGAGACGAACGTAAGCCCTAAGGTCGAGCGTTATGGTACGTTCAAATTCGTATACGGTCCTTCGGCTGGAGGGTTATTGGAATCGGTTAAATTCGATATAACTACAGATGGCGAAAGGATATTTGATATAAACGGCGTCCCCTATAAAATTAGGAAAATAAAAGTCGCTGGGTTATCGTGGGAAGACGCGTTGCTTAGAATAGAGAGAATAAACGCTCCGTTTAGCGCCTCTCACGCAATAGCGTTCTTGCTCGCTATAGAAGACGCGATGAACATAGAGCCAGATTACCAAGCCCAGTTGAAAAGAATAGCGTTACTTGAACTGGAGAGAATCAGGAACCATCTATTCGTCATCGCTAGGCTGACAGAAGCTGCGTCCTTGTCTGTCCCCACATATCACTTACTTTATTTAACAGAAAGAATCAATAGATTAATCGGAAAGCTGTGCGGGCATAGATATTTCTTCGGAGTTAACTATATTAATAGAGTGGATTGTAATTTTGAAAAATTATTTGAGATATTAGACATAGTTAAGGAGTTTAGAGCAATATTTGAGGGATTATTAGAAAGTAGAATATTTATCGATAGATTGCAAGGAAATGGTGTATTAAGAGACAAGGATAGCATAGGTCCAGCGGCTAGGGCAGCGGGATTAGATTATGACGCCAGGTTGGAGTTAAACATACTTCCGTATAAAGAAATTGGTTTTAAAATAGTTAAGGCAGAAGACGCTGATGCCTTTGGAAGGTTTCTAGTTAGAGGTTACGAAATTATTGAGTCTTCAAAAATATTGATAGAACTAACCGATCTTATAAAAGACGGCAACAATACTAGTACAAAGGGATATGAAGCGACAAACCATGAGGGAGAGGGGTTAGCCAGGGTTGAAAGCCCTTCGGGCGATTTGGCGTATTACGTAAAAGTCAAGGAAGGAAAAGTGGCATCTGCCCAGCTCCTATCGCCATCCTCTGTCAATATTAAATCTTTTATGAAGAGTGTAAAAGGAACGATTTTCACAGATTTCCAGTTCAATTGGGAGAGTTTTGGAATTTGGATAAGTGAAATAGGGGTGATTTTGGAGTGAAAAACTGGTGGTTTTTACAAGGAGTAAGGAAAGGTGTTCTTACAGAAAAGACTCCAAAAGATGTTGCTGAATGGAGCACTAAAATAGAAGGGACAGGAGCTGTTAATTGTCCTACCAAGGCGATAGAGAACGGAAAATGGATAGCTGAACGGTGCGTATTCTGCAGGAGATGTTACCCTAATTATAAACCGAACTTAGATTATAAAACCTCGATTGTAAAAGGTACACAAAAACTGTTCAAGAAATCGTTTTTTATCTATCCAATTGACTCTGGTTCTTGTGGAGGATGTAATATGGAACTGAAATTGATTTCGTCACCCCAACACGATATGACAAGGTTTGGGATATTCTTTACTAACACACCGAGACACGCGGACGCTGTTGTAGTAATGGGCACTCTGACAGAGAAAATGAAGGAGGTGATAAAAGAAGCGTACGACGCGATGCCAGAACCGAAGCTGGTAGTGCTGCTAGGAGCATGCGCCATATCTGGAGGAATAATAGGGGAGGCTATACCATTAGAAGCAACAGTTCTAATTCCAGGCTGTCCGCCTAATCCTTATACGATACTGGATGCCTTAATTAAGGTTAAGGGTGGGGAAAAGTGACCTCGATGTATTTAGTACTACCCTTTCTGATACCTCCTGTGTTGTCGATTTTGAATAGGAAATTAGGCTATCTATCGATAACCTTAGCTTCCCTTTATCTTCTAATATTCTCCTTGTACGAATACCCTTACGAATTGAGTACACTATTTATCGCTATATCATCAATAGTTTGGATTTTAACATCAATTTTCTCTATAAAATACGACGATTACGGGAATTGGTTATCTCCATTATATAGCGTGATAATTTTAGGAATTACTATAATATTAGAATCTAGCAACTATATTGAATTTTTAGCAGGATGGGAGATAATGACGATACCGGCTTACGTCGCGATCGGTCTCATAAGAAAGGAGTATAGACCGCCATATATATTCATGGCTTTTGGGGAGCTGAGTACGGCTTTTCTGCTTGCCTCCTTTATAATAGCTTCGGTCAACACTAACACTACGTCGTTTACACAGCTAACATCCCCATTACCGTTGATCTTAGCCACGATAGGATTCATGATAAAAATGGGAATACTGCCGTTCATGGTGTCAGAGTGGTTGCCGATAGCCCATGGTACGGCGCCCTCTAACCTCTCTTCGGTGTTAAGCTCTACCATGACGTTAATGGGGATATACGGAATTCTAAAAATAGCAGAATTAACTACAGATATACCTGTTGCGTTTTCCTTATTTATATCCGCCATAGGCGCGTTCAGCGTGTTCTTCGGGTCGCTATACGCTTATGTGAATGAGAACACGAAGGGTATACTAGCGTTCAGTACAATAGAAAATAACGGCGCAATATTAGTTTCATTAGGTCTCTTTATGTTTGTGAAACAACTAGGGATTTCTTCTATAGAAAATATGGCGTTCTACACTGTTATAATATACGCGTTTGCGCATTCGATAGCTAAAGCCGGATTATTCATGAGTGCCGGAGCACAAGAATCACAAGCCATATCACACACCAAAAAATTAAGAGATCTGTATTACGTTCTAGGATTGATCCTCTTAACCTCCTCGATGTCCGGTCTCTTACCGAATTTAGGAGGAGTAGCGTCGTGGCTGACTCTTGAAAACTTACTCATAACTTCCTATATATTACATAGTTTAATTTCTGTTATATTTATTGCTATCGGAGCTATAGTGGCGATGGGAGAAGGCTTCGCCACAGCCGCGTTAGTCAGATATATTACATACTTATCGCTCTTTAGAGTTGATTATAAGAAAATAGATAAATTACTATCAATACCGATGTTAGTTTCCGGGATATTAGTATTAGTTCTCGGCACTGTTTTGCCCTATCTGCTATATCCCTATAAAACCTCGATGCCTCAATTGGGAATGCTGGGTGATTCGCTTATTGTAACTGAATACGATGACGCGGTCTTCGGCGCGATATCCCCCTTATACGTTGTCCTTTTCATAAGTACGTTTTCGTTAGTAACCTATCTAGTTTTCGGAAAGCCCAAAATAAGAAGAGTCAAGATCTGGAATAACGGCGTCAACGACCAAGAGGAATACACCGCGTTCGCCATGTCCAACAACGTAAGGCTTATGTTAAGGAAGATCCTGAGAACTGATGAAAACAAATATCTCCCCACTTATGGGATTGACATCTTTTGGGAATATATTTATAAATTCTCCAGAGGAGCTATGGAATTTGGAGGGAAATTCGGACGCGCTTTAATAAATAGTTCCGTATCATGGTATGTTTTGTATATTATAATCGCGTTAATAATAATTTCACTGATAATTGTAATATGACTAGGGTGGAATTATTCCGTGCTCAAAAGAGGAAGAAATAAAGAAACGAATAGAGAAGACGAGAATGAATATAAAAGAACTAAGAAGGAAGATAGAAGAAATGAAGAAAGATTTGGAAAAGATATACGAACTTCAACAGGCAGCGATAACTTGTATGAAGAAGAATGCGCAGAGTTACTGAAGGAACTACTCGAATTGTCGTCTAAAGAATCATCATTAATATTTGAACTATCCCAATTACTAGAAAAGACTAAAATAGAAACCATAAGATTATCCGGACTGATAGCCTCTTGCAGATTAAAGGATAAAGAATTTAGTGACGAACTATTTAAAGAATTTGAGAAATTGTTTTCTAAATATGTAAAGAAGAAGGAGTAAAAAAGCCTCAAAGAGGATAGACTATCACTATCGTCTTAGGAAGCATCAGTGTATTTTTAACTAGAAAGTAAAGCGATATTTCTATTCATTTTATAACTTCTCGGTTCATGGATACTTGATCCGGGAACGTTTCAGGCGTCCCGCTAACCCGCTAACGTTCTTTAAATATCGGTTTAGCCAGTTTAACTTCAGTGAAGCTGGTTTGACTCTCAGAGTTGAGGTCGGGAAGAAGGGCTACATAATAATTCCTAAAAGCGTGAGGGAACTGATCGGCATAAGGGAGGGCGACACGCTCGTCTTAAGCGTGAACGGGAACAGGATAATCCTGGAGCCCGAGAGGAGGGTGAACGTGGACGAAGTCGCGAGGAAGATCGAGGAGCACAGGAGGAGGGTATCCTACGCCAAGAGGCCCGTCCTAGGGGAGTTGGCGGGAACTAGCTTGGAAGAGGAGTTCGAGGATTGATATTCTTAGACGCGAACTTCCTGGTTTACCTGAACCTGAGCCACGAGGAGGTCGTTGACTACTACTTGAGGCTCTTGAGGAGCGAGGCGCTGTTCACGGACCCCTTAGTCCTCGACGAGGTGATTTACGTCTCTAAGAAGAAGTACGGGGTGAAGTACTGCGACACGATCAGTTTCCTGGACGAGATCGTTCTACCCTATACTACCGTCCTGCCGGTCACCGTGAGGGACTACGAGAGGGCGAGGGAAATAATGCTGAAGTACTCGCTCAAACCTTCCGACGCTTTTCACGTGGCAGTGATGCTGAACAACTCGGTCCCTACTGTCCTGAGCGAGGACAGGGAGTTCGACAAGGTGAACGGGATAAGGAGGGTGTGGTTGAAGGGAGGGCCCTCAGTTAACGGCGCTAGAGGTTAAGCGATCTTCCGTGAGCTTCGCTGATCTCACGAGGCTGAAGGCGTGGGACTTAACGTTAGTGAATAAACGAGAATAAATAAACAAGCGTGATCCTTTGACAAACCGTTCAGGAAGGGTTAACCTGTTTAGGGTACACCATCAAGATCCTTGGAGGGCTCTCCACGAACGCGCGGCGAACGGACCGAGACGCCCTCGCTAGCTCACGTGCCGCCGTTCCTACGAATTTTTACGCGAAATTTAATTTATGAACGGGAAGGAGTAGATGAGGCTTTGGTCGATTCATCCTAAGTACCTCGACGTGCAGGGACTCTTAGGCTTGTGGAGGGAAGGGTTGCTGGCGCAGAAAGTTCTCCTGGGAGAGACGAAGGGCTACAGGAACCACCCTCAGCTCATAAGGTTCAAGAGAACCCCTGACCCCGTCCTCTACCTGGGGACTTACTTATACTACGTCTACCAGGAAGGGGTCAGGAGGGGGTACTCCTTCAAAGAGGAGAAGATCGTTAGGTACGACTTGAGCCTCAAGATGCCCGTGACCGAGGGTCAGGTTAAGTACGAGTTCAACCACTTGTTAGGGAAGTTGAAGATGAGGGACCCCGAGAGGTATGAGGAGCTGTTGAGGGTTCAGGTCATAGAGGTGAACCCGATCTTTTACGTCGTCGAGGGCGACGTGGAGGAGTGGGAGAAGGGAGCGAAAAGGCGTGTACGTGACCCTAAAGAGTAGAAACCCTGAGTGGCAGAGAGGAGAACGATTGAAATCCTCTCTTTCGTTTCACTTTTCCCGCTCTACGAGCGCGTTCGACGTCGCTCACGACGTTCCGTTTCCCATAAGGAAGGCTATCGTGAATAGGGAAGTGGTCTCCGTGTTTACGTCCCCGAGAGGCACTATGGTCCCGTTCACCACTTCATACTCGCTGAAGAAACCCCCTATTGGGGACTGCAGCTTAGACGAGACGTTGTATACGCTCTTCATCAGGGGCAGGTAACGATCGGCGAACGTCTGATTATAAGAGGCTAGGATCTTCCAAGCTATGACAGCCAAAGCCAGATCGGAGGAAGAATAATATCTGTTCTGTCCCTTAAAGCCGTAACCCGTCCAGTAATTCGCTATCACCCTGGAGAAAACCTGTTGGGCCAAGTTCACATGCCCCCTTTCGGCCTCATAGATCGCGAAGAGAAAGGAGTAGTTGGGGAAATCGTACCATTCTAAGGGCTCTGAGCCGTTGACGTAGCTCACGTAAGCCAGCACGTAAGGGCCTTCCTTCACGTACTCGACTTCCGGGCAAGTGAAGTTCCAACCGAACGAGGAATCGTTGAGGAGGACGAGAAACGGTGAGGGCGTGAGGTTGCTCTTGAGAGCGTTCATGACTTTGAGCCACCTGCTGTCGTTAAGGTAATAGAGCGCCGCAGCCGCCAACAGGTTGTCCTGTAGGGAGTAAACGTCGGAGTAAGGCTTGGAAGAAACGAGGTTAAGCGAGGGGTTGTAGGTGAAGTTGTAGTAAAGCTCCAGGAGCTGGGCCGAAACAGGCGTAGGTAAAGAAGGGTAAGAACCGGAGGGATTCAGGAACGGCCCTTGCGGACTCTTACTACTGTGAAGGAAGGGAAAATTCACTCCTGGGTTGATGTGATATACGTAAACTAGGATCAGCTCAAGCACGATCAGGGCTATGAGTAGGGATCCAAGAATTGTATAAGTCCTTCTACTGGACATGCGCCTGAGAACTATAGGCCTGTTGAGTTTAAGCTTAACTTCGCAAGCCTTTTTCCCATGCCGTCAAAAGCTCCTGAGCTTCCTCGAGCTTCACTCGAGCTGGGACAACGTGACAAACGCGATTGAAGGGCTGATCCTAAGGTACTCGGGGCAAGATGGCTAGTCCGTTACAGCTCGAAACGCCGCGTAGCTCACCTTTTTGATGTATAAGAAGGTAATCGTCCCGTTGACGCTCGATGAGGAGACTGGAGCTCGAGTTCGCCGACGACGTAAGGAAACTGGCCGAAAGGATAAATGAGGCCCTCGGTTTAGGGCTGGACTTAGGAAAGGTGGCCTTCATCAGGAGTAGAGGATCTAAAGGCAAGGCAATAGCCAGAGCCTTAGCTCTTCCGTCGCAGTGGAGGTTCGTTCTCAAGCCTCAAGTGATTTACGTCGTTGAGGTACTCTCGGAAAAGTTCGACAGCATGAGCTGCTTGGACAAGATGGAGGTAGTGCTTCACGAGTTGCTCCACATTCCTAAATCCATGAGCGGCGGCCTGAGGGGCCACAACTACAGCGAGTTCAGGAGGATCAAGAAGTACAGAAAGGCTTTACAGGAGCTCTGCCTTAGCGCGGATCATGAAGACTGGAAAGGTCAATCCTAGCTAGTCGTTAATCACGGCGAAGTCAAGGAGATTTCGACGCGAACTTGAAGGGCTTAAATGACTTCCCTTACCTCGGGCTTGTTGAGCAGCTCCTCGAAGGCCTTCTTTAGGTCGTTAACGTCGAAACCGAAGATTACCGGCTTCTCCCTGGTAAAGATCTCGTCCAGTTTGGTGAATATCTGATCCACCGGCGTTCCCTTAAGCGAGTCCTCCAACTTCTCTACGAATCCCTTGGGTGACATGACGAAGAAGTCGCCCGAGATGGACACCTCGTCCAGCTTCCTATCGACTATTTTCGCCGTGATCCTGACGAGCTTCCTGGCCTTGAAATCCAAGTGGCAGACGGCAACGTTGCCCGTTATCTTCACGCACCTCTCGGTCCTGAGGTCTGGGTGTCTGTTGTCCTTATAATAGGTCCACTCCTCCCTCATCTTCTCTTCGGCTAGCTTGTTCCACAGCTCTATCTCCTCAGGAGTCAATTGACTATCCTCGAACTTCACTCTGAGTTCCCTCTCGAACTCCGTCTTAAGCCTCTTCACTATCTCCTCCTCCGGAGGTACACAGCCCAACTCCCTCTTCATGGAAGTTATCCACTCGTTCATATCCTTAGCCATCTTGTCTCTGAACTTCTCAGACGGAACCCTAATGCACTTGCTCACGAAGTCCGCGTCGAAGTCCAGGAGTATGTTGCCCGCGATGACAACAGCGTTGTTGTGCGTCATAGCTCCGTTGCCGCTTATCTTCCTTCCGTTAACCACGACGTCCTGATCCCTTAAGCTGGCGTTGAGTCCGTAGCTCCTGAGGACGTTCACGACCGGGGTCAAGTATTTCTTATACAGCGACACTGGGTCTGAGGGAGCCTCGTCCCTTCTGACTACGACGAAGTAGTCGAGCTCTCCGGGCGTGATCACCACTGTGCCTCCCCCTATATCCCTCCTCACCACGGGTATCCCGTTGGCCTTGGTGAACTCCAGGTTGACCTCGAGCCATACCTCCTGATGCACTCCAACGTTAACGAAGGGTTCCCTAGCACTAAAAACCAGGAGGGTGTTCTTGCCTCCCTTGCTCACGTAATCCGCCACAGCGACGAACGAAGTGACCATGTGATAGCCGTCCTGCGGCGGTAGCGATACGAACCTCCAGGACATTTCATATCTTCTGAAGAAAAACGAGTTTATATTCATTGATTAACTAATTTTTTAGTTTTATTTGTATAAAATAAACTAAATTCGGAAAACAGCTTAGAGTCTCTTGCAGGACAGCTTCTCTGAGGCTATTATCTCCTTCATCTTCTGAACCGCCTGATCTCCGGTGTGAAGCATCTTGAGCTCCTCGGGCTTCTCCACCTTCATTCTGACTAGCCATCCCTGACCGTAGGGATCCCTGTTAATGATGACTGGGTTCTTCTCAGCCTCGGCGTTCACGTCTATTATCTCCCCAGTAACAGGGGCTGGTACTGGCCCCGCCCACTTGCCGCTCTCCATGGTAGCTATGGGCTTGCCCCTCTCGACCTTGGTGCCCTTTTTCTTAATCCTTACCTTAACTATTTTCCCCGCCATTGTCTGAGCCACGTCTGTTATCCCTACAAGGATCACGTCGGCTGACTCCTGCTTAGCCCACACGGTGTTCTTTCCTTCTATGTAGTACAACAGGTTCTCGGGTATCTCACAGTTCGACTCAACGACCAAGGTTAGTCCCTCCCGATAAATTTCTGGCTTTACATTAAAAATCTTTTCAAAAATCAGTAGTTGAAGAATTTGGAGGCGCGCCGGTTTAGTAGCTTAGCTTAATAATTTAGTTAACTTGAACCATATCGTGACAGAAGTTAAGGGCGACGGAATCAATAAGGTCAAAGTCGGGAACCTTGAGCTGGAAGTAGTCGGAGAGATCGAGGTAGATGGTAAAATATACAAGGTCGTTAACGTGCCTAACGCCGACGAGTTTCCGGGTTTTCCTCCCTCATGGGACTGGGTAAGGAAGAGCATGTTGACCTGGAGACCCTTCTTTAAAGGGAAGATGGTTAAGGTGGGCGATATAGAGGTTCCGAGCGTGGGCGACTTCCTGCTGAACTTGGACGAGGACATGTACGAGCTGGTGAGGAGGATCTACGAGACCTTCAAGGTGAACAAACCCCCCATTGAGGTCAACGTCAGCGTGGTGGTCACGGACCACATACATGAGCTGGAAAGGAAGTTGGGCAGGACGTTCAGCGAAGAGGAGATGTCGAACCTCTACATAAGGTACGCCATAGAGCTAGCTATTTTAAGGGACGTTGGTCTTATCAACTGATGCTCACCTTCACATCGGAGGGTAAACTGGAGAAGGACCACGTGACCGTGACCTTAGGGGACTTCGAACTCAAGATAGGCCTGTTAGGCTCCGGTTTGCCCACACCTGAAGAGGTGCTCCTGGCTTCTGCGCTGTCCTGTCTGATGTTGACCGTCTATTACGTGGCAAGGGAAAAGGACGTCGAAATTAAGGGAATGGAGGGCTATATAGAGGGTACCATGGACCCCAAGGGATTTCAAGGCCTTCCAGGAGTGCCTCCAGGGCTGTTGGAGGTAAAGTACTGGGTGAAGGTCGTCAGTAGAAGCGAGAGGATAAAGGAAGTGCTTGAGGAGTCAGAAAGGAGGTGCCCGTTGAAGGACACCTTAACCAGGCCGGTGAAGGTCGAGGTTAATTGGGAAATAAAAACGGAGTAATTCTCAAAAGCCCCCTTGAGTCTTCAGCTTGTTTATTTCCTGGACGTCGTAGTTGATTTCGTCAAGCTTTCCCTTAAGCTCCGGAATGGAGTTGAGCTCGTTGATCAACTGGACTAATCTGTCCCAATAGTTCTTGTAGACCACATCCAATTGTAGTCTGTTCATCGCTATAAGCTCCAAGGTCACCATCAGTTTGCTCGCTAAGCCCCTCTTCTCTAAAAGATCCTCGTTCTCCTCAACGAGACTCCCTAGCCTTTCTATTAGATCGTAAAGGTAGGGCCTGGTCTCAATCATCTCCCTTTCTCCAGGCTTGACGAGCTCCTCCTCCATACAATTATAATAAGCCTGATGCCAAAATAAAAATCTTACTTGATTTATAAAATAAAAATTGTTCAGAGATATCTCTTGAGTACCGACATCGGGTTAGTCAGGTTCGCCGTCAGCATGGCCTCTTCAGGCGAGTGACCGAAGGCGAAGGCCATGAGCTGCGTGAAGTAGACTACCGGCATCCTCAGGTCCTCGCCGTAGCGCTCGGCTATCTTGTTCATGTTACTCTCTATCGCGACACCTCCTAGCGGACAGTCCACTACCAGAATCTCGGCCCCGTTCCTCCTCGCCTCTTTCAGTATCCTAGCCTCCAGGTTGATGGAGACGTCCGGGTCGGAGTACACGTGCGGACCTCCGCAACACATCGTCTTGGCCTCGAACGGCACCACCTCAGCTCCTAGGGCCTCGAGTAGCTTATCCATGAACACCGGCCTTTCGGGGTCGTCCTTGAGCCTCAAGTAGCCTGTCAGCGTGTAGGGCTTCGGCCTAGTGTACAGACAGCCATAGTAGGGGGCGACTTTCAGCCCAGTCAGAGGCCTCTTCACCTTGGACTTAATGACCTCGATACCCACGCTGTTGTAGAGGAACTCGTTTACGTGTATCGTCATGAGCTGTAAGTCGTACTTGATCTCTCCCATCTTCTCAAGGTAGGCATTAACTTTCTCTCTCAGCTTCGGGTACTTGCTCAGGTAGTACTGGGCCCTCGAGAGGGAGTAGTGGCAACCCGGACAAGCCGACATTATGGCGTCGGCCCCTATTTTCCTAGCTAACGCCAAGTTCCTAGCTGGTAGCAGTAACCCCGCCATGGTGTTGACGTTCTTCACTTCCAGCGCACCGCAACAGTTGTAGTCGTCAAGCCTCTCGTAGGTAAGCCCCAGGTCTTTAGCAACTAGCGCTAGAGACACTTCGTATTGTTTGGCCATTCCGTCCAAAGCGCATCCTGGATACAGGGCTACTTTACCGTAGGGAACCTGAGCGCTCACTCCGGCCTCACCTCCTCCTTCATGGCCTCCTCAATTACCTCCCTTATCTTTTCCCAGTTCTTCACCTTGCTAGGCTTCATGAGCTCCTTGAACAGCCCAGACCTTAACAACGGGCCAGTCATAGTGATCAGGTCTTTCAAGCCCATCTTCACCATACCTTTCTTCACAGAGGCCGCTCCCAGCATTAGTTCGCTTATCCTCCCTCCGTTGTTCATTACCGTTTCGAAGAACAGCTCGTCGAATACCGTTCCTGGATCCGTGCTTACTAAGCCGTGCCTCAGCAGGTAGTTGTGAATCGCGTGTACCACTTCCTCCACCAGTACTCCCTTCGGGCACCTGTGAGTGCACTTCTGACAGGAGACGCACCTCCATATGGAGTTCTGGAGCTCTATTAGGCCCTGCTTGTCTCCCTTCCTAGCTAGGTCTATGAACCTCCTGGGCCCGTATTTCGGGTCGTACTCCCTCATGGTGCAGCCGGAGGTGCAGGTTCCGCACTGCCAACAGGCGCTTATGGTTACTCCTTCCAGGGTGTTGGCTATCTCGTCCCAGACGGACGGATCGTATCCCGTCTGTGTTCTCTCTATCATGAAGGAGTTCCAGGTGCCGTCTAGTTCTATCCCGTCTATTACTACCTTATCCTTTTGGATTACTCCCTTTATTATAGACTTCTCAAGCTCCGGAATTGGCAAGGCGGATCACCTTCAAGAAGGGTTTTAGACCCAAGACGAGGGCTGTAGTCGCGAGATGGGAGGGGAGCAACCCGGCGGCCTTCTTATCGACCGCCAGGTGCGTGGTGTAGTCCAGATACCTTACGTACGTATACACCGAAAAAACGGAAGTGACGTAGTAGTTATTGTCTGAACTTAAGCCGAAGACGTTAAGGATTGACCTCAATTCGTTAATAGCCTGGACGAACTCGTCGAAGCTGTGGATGTCGACGTTCTCCTTCAGAATGTAATACATGGCACCAGTCTTTCTGGCCCCGTTCCATATCCACCTGGTCCACAGCGGATAAGTCTCGGGTTCGATGAAGTGTATGACCTCCCTAGCCATGTCCTCTATGTCGGCCCTATCCCCACCCTTAACTAGGGACACGAACTTCTCGACCCTTTTTAGGTAAGGAATAGAGGTGTCCTTTAGCGTCTCATAGGCCTGAGAAAGCTGCGAGAGGCCTGTAAACTGCATAACCTCGTTGAAGTGTTTCTTTGCGTAAAACACGGACTCAAACAGCTTCCTGGCGTCTTCTTCCGTTTTTATTTCCAAATCGGAAAGAACCCGCGATTTCAATTTCATTGCTTCTAGAATCATTGACAGTGACTCTCTAGGGTTACCACGAGCTGTATTGTTAACGTCTGGTTTAATCATTTCGTTATAGATATCCCTTACGTAGTCTATATTGAAAAACCTCACGTTAATGCTTTACCACCTCAGCTGCGACCTTCCTCGGTGCCTCCTCCCATATGCCCTTGGAAACGTACTCGTAGGCTTTGATGGCAGCGGCCTGGCCCTCAGTTATTGAGTCAGATATAGTCTTCGGCCCGGTGATGGCTCCCGCCAGGAACACTCCCTTCCTGGTCGACAGGACTGGGAGCCTGTCCGGGTCCATCGGCCTCACGAAGCCGTGCTCCTCGAACTCTAGGCCGAGGACTTTCGCGACCTGCTTCGAGCCTAGGCCCAGCTCCATCCCGTTAGCTAAGATAACCATGTCGTACGGCACTACCAGGGCCCTGTTGAGGTTCATGGTGTCCTCTCCCTTGATTACTACGGTGTCGTTTGGACCCCTCATGAATTCGGATATCCTTCCCCTGATGAACCCTACCCTATAGTTAAGCTGGGCCTTCCAATAGAGCTTGTCCTCCATTAGGCCATAAGTCCTTATGTCCATGTAGTAGATGTGGACTACAGCGTCAGGGATCCTTTCCTTTATCTCCATCGCCTGTTTTATGGATACGGCACAACAAACCCTTGAGCAGTGAGTGTTGCCTACCGTCGCGTCCCTAGAGCCGACACAGAGCAGAATAGCTACCCTCTTCGGGGGCGTTCCCTTAGTGGTGACTAACCTGTTCTCGGACAGCATTCCCTCGATGTCAGATATGTTATAGATGTTCGGAATGATTCCGTAACCGTACTCGTACTTTCTCCTCGAGTCGAAGTGTTCGAAGCCAGAGGCGGCTATTATCGCGCCGACCTTCTCGGTGTAAGTCTTCCCGTTCTTGTCCTTAATGGTAACGACGAAATTGTCTCCCTCCTGCTGAACTTTGTCGACTATGCTCTCCATGTACCTGGTCTTAACGGCCTCTCCAGCCTTTATCAGGGGGTCTAGAACCTCTGAAGCCGGCCTGAGCTCAGGGAACAGAAGGCTGTACTTTAACTTCTTAGGGGTCCCTCCCAGATAGCTTTCCCTCTCCACTAGAACGACGTCAACTCCTAAAGCCTGAAGCTCCTTGGTCGCGCTGAGGCCTGCGGGACCAGCGCCGATAACAAGGACCCTATTAGCGGGCATTCCCCTTCACCCCTTTTACATCATAGTTCATATAAAAACTTTATCTCTTAAATTAACTTACTTTCTGAGCCTGTTCTCCCTTATACCACTTGACTCTATCAGGTAGGGCCAGGTAGAAGTCGATCTTCCTGTGAGGCTTGTAGAGGTACTCCGGCTGAGCATTACCGGCCCTCAGGTCTGCTAAGTACTGCAGGAACTGCTCCTTGTACTCGTCCACTGGCACTCCTATTTTCCTCAGGAACCCTTCAACGTCGGTGGCGTGCCAGTGGATCTGGCCTATCTTGTAGGGATCGGCACCCATAAGGATGGCGGCGAACTGCGCGTCGGAAAGCACCGGTAAGTTGTAGTTGAACCCGTGAGCCTTGCCCGCCCACTGGCTCTTGTCAAGCGTCGTCACACACCCTGTGTCAGAGGTCACGAACACGTCAGCCTTGCCCTCCTCGACTGCCGGGATAACCTTCTTGAAGAGGGCGAAGCTCCTAGTGAACTCCCTCTCGGTCAGGATGTGCCTGAAACCGAAGCCACAACAGTCCCACCAGGTCGAGTAATCGACTATCTTAGCTCCGAAGTTAAGGACCGTCCCGGTGGGCGGGGCTGGCCTTCTTCCCTGCCATACGTTTGGATCGTAAATGGTGTCGTCGGGCACTAGCTTATAAACGTGGCAGGGCGTGTGGACGGCGGCCCTGATGTTACTCACGTCGTACTTCTTATGCTGAGCGGCCTTCTTGCTCATAACGAAGAGCCACTCGGAGTAGTGTACAACCTCCTCGGGGACCACGATGTCCATGCCTAACTTCCTCATGATCGGCCTCAGCTTCTCCCTGATCTGGGGGTAGAGGACTATCATGTTCCTGATCTCCTTATAATGACCGAAGGAGGTACCGCAGTGGATGAGCGGGAAGTAGTCAATCTCATATGCCCTCCACATGTTCCTTACGTATACTCCTGCTAGTGCGACCGGGTTGGAGGCTCCCGAGGCGTGATAGTTCCAGCCAGTGCAGCTGGTCTGGTGAGGCTCGTCCATGTAGTCGATTTCTAGCTTATTCATGATCCAGAACACGGAAGTCGGGTAGCCGGGTATGTGGCCACACTGACCGCAGCTCTTGTGCTGCCATAGCCTAGTGGTCGGGATCTTCTTCGGTAAGCCGTTTATCGTTTGAGCCTCTACGGGGTTGTTGTAGGGTTTAATGTGATGAACTATTATCTCTCCCTTCTCCTCAAGCTTCTCCAATTCCTCTTTAACGTGGGCTATCCCGTGCGGCGTGCTGTACCTATAGATTACCCTCTGGTAAATCTCGTTCCAGTCGACATCCTCCGCGTAGGGAAAGGCCTGCTTGATCTCCTCATGTAGCTTTTTCTGAATTTCCCTTTCCTCCTGCAATCTACCCGCCTCCTGTTCGTTTCCGCGTCTTAATATAAAAACTTTAATATGAATACCTTATATCTAATCTATTTGTTTTAATTTATACAAAAACAAAAAACTTAAACGTTTTATTAAATTTTTTAATACAAATTTCGAATAATCTGAAATAAATAAACTTTTTACAAATCGAGCCAGCTGTCGGGCAGGTCTTCCTCCTTGAGCTCCCCATTCATCCATTTCTCCCTAATCTCCTCAAGCTGACTCTTCCTTTCTTCATATATATCGGACACCATGTCGTAAAGGTCGGGATCGACGTTCTTAATCGCGTCCATAACGCCGGACTCGAACATTATCGTCATCAGCTCCACTGCGGTCTGTAACGAAGCGTGCCAACCTATGTCCGTCCTCTGTAAGAGATCCACTGGGATAGCCTTCCTGTACACGTCCATGTTCTTAGACTCTTCGACGGCCTGGGGTCCCCAATCTGGGAAGGCCTCAGGCTGAATCATGTCAGGGGTCACCTGGTTACCAAGCGTAAGCACGGTGTAGAGGACCCTTCTGTAAGGCGCTAATATCTCCTTGGCAGAAGGTAGCGCGAACTGAACGGCGTACTCCCTTAGTAGCATGATTAGCCCAGCTATTTCGTTGTTGAACGGACACCTCATTGAACACGTGTAGCACTGGACGCAAGCCCAGACCTTCTTATTCACGAACTCCCATATCCTGTCCACTGCGTCCCTCATCATGTACTGTATCATTTCCCTGGGCCCGTAATCGTAGAATTTAGCGGCCGGACAGCCTGAAGTACACACCCCGCAATTCAGACAACCCCTTAAGTACTCGTTAAATCTGAAGTCCGACTTAACGGCCTGCCAGAACTTCCTAGCCAGCTCCCTTTGATCGGGGGGTAAGGTGTCCAAATTCCTTTCTTCTTCAGTGAGCGCTCCCTGTTCCGGGTAGCTTAAGTCCATGTACCTCGGGTCGTCGGGCAGAGGGATCACGTTCTGCGGCAATTTAGGTCAGTTATTGTCTATCTGGCGCGGGTTATAAATATTAATGTTAAAAAAGTAAATTTATTCCCCAATTGGAGTCACTTCTTAGCTCCAGTAGAGTTGCTTGAGGAAGCTTGCTTCTTTTTGGAGCTCTTGCAGGTCATCGTTTTTCTCTTTTATTGCTCTTACAATATTTAAGGGATAGGACACGTCTAATTAAAAAATTGATGAACTCCGAAAATATCAGAAATTGTAGAACCCATATTGGCTGAAGTAGTTGAGTAGCTCTAAGACGTCCTTGTCCCCGTTCTTAGTAGCCTTCTCCCTCCACTCCAACAGCCTTTGCTTGATGAGATTAACGTCTGCGGTCTTGTCCGTCTTGTATCCCATCTTTTCTAACATGTACCATAGCCCTATTAGCCTCCTCTGGCTAGGGAGCGGAACCCATTCGTCGAGGATCACCTTTATGTTGGTGTTGCCTTTCTTGAACACCGCGTCTCTCATGGTTTCAGTGAACTGGTCCAGGTAGTCTACTATCATCCTTACTTCCTCGTCGTTCATCGCTATCCCGTACTTCTCAGCGACTAGAGTGCAGAGCCTGAAGAGCTTGTCGATGTTCTGCTTAAGTTCTTCCAGCTCCTTCTGGCTCGCCCCTTCCACCTCGAGCTTTACCTCACCATAATCGAGTAGTACCATTATGGTGACCTTGTAAATGAATTAAATAAACTTTTTTATTTTTTCACTCAAAATATAAAATATCTATTCGTAGGTTACGGCTAACGAGTTAGTAACTCGGTTAATTAACTCGATTAAAACGCATTCATGGCGGAAACCTTGTCTAGCCTCTTCGAAAGCATCAAAGAAAACAGGATAAAGCCGTCCAAGTCGAAGGGCGTTACGGTCGACGAGCATTATTATTACTCGAAGAAAATCGTGTCTTACCTGAAGGATTTCAACGTTAGCGGGATAACGTTCCTAGAGATCAGATGTGGAAACTGTATTCTGGCTATGAACTCCGAGACTCAGCTGGGCGGAGAAGTGATAGGGCTCGATAAATGGACGGAAATGCCCACCGATACGGAGGTCAAGGAGTATTTGATAGTTTCCAAAAGCGGCGTTAGTATGGTGGAAGCTCTCGAGCCCTTCCCGTTCAGGGATTCCTCGTTCGACGTGATATACGCACTGCTAGTTTTCTATACCATGAAGAGAGAGCAAAGGGAGTTAGTGCTTAGCGAAGTTAGGAGGACTCTCAGAAGCAACGGGTACTTCGTGCTTGCAGACGTGTACACTATGAGGAAAGTGAGGAACGAAGTCGGTTTAAAGGAGGTCTTATACGCTCAAGATCAAGGAATTTACGTTTCGATATTCAGAAAACCCTAACTTTCCTTTTCTTCTTTCTCCCGCTTACAGTTATAAATGAACCTATCAGGTGACTGGTAAAACTGAAGCTGGCATATCTCGGTGTCGAAATAGTAAGTAATGCTGTTCTCGTGAGTGTGTTTATAGGGGGTGCACTCTGCTTCAAAAAGCCTGTTACATACTGGGCAAACCACCTTCATTTATTAAGACCTTAAGGCTTTACCAATCTTCTTTAATAAGCTTATCATGGCCGTCATGGCGAACTTGACGTCAGGGTCGTTTAGGGACATTGTAATTCCCACGAGTCCCTGAGGCTTCGTCTGTGGCAGCTCCTTAGCCCACTCCTTGAGTGCCGGAGCGGTCTTAGTTATCATAGTGGATAACGCTTCGACTAAGTCCTTATCTGCCATGACGTTGGCTAGTTCGACCAACTTTTGCATGGCCCCGCTCTCCTGAAGCTTCACCAAACTGTCGAGCATCCTCACCATGCCGTCTACGTCGAGTTTCTGAAGCCTCGTGAGCACGTCCTCGCTGGTGAGCTTCTCGAGGAGGGGCCAAACGGCCTGAACCTTGGGGAGTTGGTCCATGGAGAACTCTATTATGGCGTCCACTAGCTCAGCCCTCTGAACCGCGTCGAGCAAGTCCAGGCCCTGCTGCATTAGGTTGAGTAAGTTGTCGAGCTTGCCGGACTTCTCAAGGTTAGTTAAGAGGTTGGAGAGCTTCTCGAGGGCTGGGAGGGCTTCAGCCATTTTCGCTAGCCTGGAGAGGTTGTCCTCAGAAAGCAACTTGTCTAAGTCCAGCTCTTGGGCCGCCATGTTCCTTCGGCTTCATTTTTGTTTTTTGGTTTTTATAGTTTAGTTACTGTTGATTATCGAATATGCGTTATGTCGTTCTCACGGCCTCGGTGTTAAGTAGGTTCAAGGAAGTGAGCACAAAATTCAAAGACGTTAAGCTCGTTGTCCCGCTGCTCGCCTTCGCTGAGGCCAAGAAAATGGGAGTCAACCTCGACGAGATATCTGGCGATAACGTTTGGATAAGGGCGTACAGCCACAAGCCCCCTAAACTCGGAGGCTTGGAGAAACACGATTCTGAGGCCGTACTCTTGGCCCAGGAACTCTCGGCTACGCTAGTTACTGATAACGTCAAGGTGGCTGAAGTAGCGAGCTCTATGGGCGTTAACGTGATTTTGCTGGACAAAGTGTTGAGCGGCTAAATTTGACCCTTGGTTATCTTGTCTAAGGTCTTTAGTATGGCTATCAGCGGCAAGTTACCGTCCACCTTACGATCTTTATAAATTATTTTGGGAGCTTCGACTATCTTTTCCTTCTCCATCAGTTCAGCGTTGCTCTTCAGATCGTAAATCTCCAAAGTTACCCTATTGTTGTATATCGCCGCTTGACCCAATGCGTCTATGAGCTCGAGACACTTAATGCAACCCATGTCAACGATCAACTTCAGTTCCGAATCCAGGTCCTTAACGTACTGGAGCTCGTTCTGGCCAAGATGAACTAGATCGTTTGAAATCCTCACTAGCAAGTTAAGCATTGCCCATGCGGAGTCCGCGTCGATAGAACCCCTGAAAAACAGGTACTTCCTGTCGTTCTTCCAGACCTCAAGTTCAGGCCTAGAACAGCCGTCGTACCTCTCGAGGTTGACTCCGAAGCTCGCGAGCAGTTGTATTAACATGTTATCGCCGCAGACCCTGACCTTGAGTCCCTTGATGTAGTTGGCGTAGTTCTTAAAGACGGACGAGTAGCTCATAGGAAGTACCTTAGGGTCTCTATCGACTTCAAGCCGTTAATTAGGTTATACCAAAGCTGGTCCTCATCCTTAAACCTCTTTATTATGAGAAGAGTCGCGCCAGAAAGGGCGTACTCCACGGGAGGTCCCATTACTTGCACCATTCTGGAGGCCCTGGCGTACCTTATGCCCATCTCTACCAGGTCGTCCAACGATTCTTTACCTGTAGGTAGTGGAACGGGCAAATATAGGGTCGTCCCTTCGGCCCAGAACTCGTAGTCCATGAAGCGAACTACCTTTTTGTTCCCCTCCACCCTGAGCTCGGCCCCCAGTTTACGTAGTTCCTCCTCGACGGGCATGACAGTGGTCGCTCCATGTTTACTTATAGTAACGAAATAAAACGGGTTCTGTAATGTGATTCCGATTTCACTGAACCGGTCGGCAAACTCAGGTTGCTATTACGTTTTAGGTCACGCCGTTAATAACCTGAGCCAGAACCCTGCTCCTGAGCCTCGTCGTGAATTCCATTATTGATGAGTCACTGTCAAACGAGATCCACGGCCTTTAAGATTATGCCGTTTAAAAAGTTTTAAAATCCCAAAAATAATCATATTAATGAGGCTGATGTTTTATGGCGGTTCAAGAGGCTCAGGCGAAATCGAAGGAAGAGCTCATGGTTGAGTGTTTCAAACCGACATCTTTATGGAAGTATAACAACGTTGAGGAGTGCCTGAAGGAGTTGGGAATAACCCCGATGAGGTTCAAGTGATTTTTACCTTACTACCCTTTGGCTCTCTTCCTCGAACAACTTCCGCGCTTCTTCCAATTTTTTCAGCTTACCGACGTCCACTACGCCTTTTATTTTAAGGATCCATGAGCCGTAAGGATCCTTGTTTATCAACGAGGGATCTCTGAGCACCTTTTCATTAACTTCAATCACTTCTCCCTCAACAGGAAGCCTGAACTTGCCCACCCATTTAGGGGACTCCACCGAGAAGAGCACTGACCTGGACGTCACTTTTTCGCCAGGCTTCTTTACGGTCACTTGGAAGATCTTGCCTGCCATGTACTGACCCAACGAGGTTATTCCAACCGTTACGATGTCGCCTTCCACCCTAATCCATACGTGTTCTTCAGGATAGTAAAGGAGGTCCTCAGGGAACTCGAAACCGTTTATGTTCATTATGGGAAAGCAATTTTCATAAATTAATAAACTTTGTATATAAGCCGATGAACTTCGCTATCTGGCTTGACGGAACGGTACTTAAGGTGGATTTGACGGACCAACTTTACGCCATATACAAGGGAGGAGAGGCGGAACTCCCCGTCGTAAAGGAGGCCTTCGAGGATTCGCTAGAGTTCCTATCCAAGGTCTCTGGGAAGCACGAGGTAGTGATACTGTCACCCTATAATGAAGAAGTTACGGGCGAGATCATGAGGTCCATAGGCCTGAGCTTTAAATACATCGCCAACCAGGGCAGGACGAAACCGAGCAAGGACCCATACGAACAGCTGTTCTCAGCGTACAAATGGGATCCTTTGGAGACCATAACGATCGGGTCGTCCCCTCTCGACTTACTATCCGCCAGGTTCTACGACTCAAGAATAAAGGTCGTGTGCGTCGAGAGGTTCAGGGATTGCTCCAGGTACAGCCCTTTCCTATTAGTCAGGGACATGAGGGAAGCGCTGGATAGGCTGATAAGGCTGAGAAAGGTTCAGCTGTAATACCTCGTGGGATCACTGATACCCGCCTGCTTGAAGGCCTCCTTCCTCCTTTGACACTGGCTGCACTGCCCACAATGATACGCGTGGCCTAACAAACAGGAATAAGTGTCGCTCGGGTCGAGACCGCTCGCTATTCCTAGCCTGAGGAGCATCCACTTAGGCATTAAAGCGAAAGGGGTACTGACCTTTATCCCTATCATACTTCCGAGCTCCTTCAGCTTCGAAATCACTATTATCCTATCTTTTTCATACTCACAGTCCTCCTTAACCGACGCGATTATGACCTCGCCGTACCCTTTTTCCTTGGCGAAGGCGATTGCTATCGGCAATATCACCAGGTTCCGATGGGTAATTGGCTCATGAGGCCTGAGCCAGCCCTTTTCTACGAAGGGTACGCTCACGCCTTTTATGCGGAACACGATGAGCCTCTTCCCTAATTTATCGCATATCGTTTTGCTTGATCTCAACTGCATTCGTGCGGACCTTTGTCCGTAATCAAAGAAAACGCAGTCGAAACTCTCTCCCTTATTGGTCAAGTAAAAGGCGGCCGACGAGGAGTCGAGTCCTCCACTCATGAGCAACAAGCTCTTGGCCTTCGATGCGCCGCTCAATGGGCCAGCCTAACATAATTAAGTTTTTAGATTTATACGTTAAGTTGTCAAAGTTTCATACTAATGTTTGCTAAAGATTTCGTTTTCCCTTCGGTCAGTATTCATTTCAACAGTTATTAATTAAGGTAACAAAATCTCCTTGATGTCCTTAGAGAATGAGGCGAAGAAGATCGCCGCCACTTACGCCAGGTGGCTAAGGAAGCCAGAGGACGCCCTTTTCGGAAAGGACGGTAAGGGTGCGGTTATGATGATGTACGAAAGGCTCAAGCAGGCGAAGACGATGGAAGAAGTGAAAGAAGCTCTCAATTTAGACCAGTACGCTAACTTGATGGACAAGCAAACGTATAACGACCTCCAGAGGTTCTTGAACGAGTTGTTGACGAAGGCCTCGCAAATGAATCAAGAGGACGCGGTTAGGTTCGTCCTAGAGGCCTTCAGGTACTTCCAAATCTCGCTATACACAAAAATTGAGAACATTAACAAGGGCATATGGGGCTGATTATTCAAATTTTATATTTTTTATAACATTTGAAATAATGAGTTAGATATAAATCTTAATGATGACTTTAACAGTTGCTTAGAGTCGCCTTGGCGGAAGCCGTGAAGGTCTTAGACTTAACTAAGGTGAACTGCCCAGAACCCTTCATGAGGACAGTCAAGGAATTAGCGACTATGAAGGAGGGGGTGTTGAAAGTGATGTTCGTCGAACCTCAGTGCTTGTATATGATAATCCACGCGGCCAGGATGCTTAATTGTAAAATTCTGGAGAACAAGAACGAGAACGGGGTTTTCGTATTAACCATTCAGAAGAAAGAGTGAATTTTAAGGATTTTATAATAATTTATTTATTTATCATAATTAAAATTAATATTAATTAAGTTAATAAAACGATCCTTCCTGGAGAGAAATATTAATAAACCAATTTGTTTCTTTTCTTTTGTTAATTAATGACGAGATTTCGCTTCATGGTCGAGAGGGGACCGCAGGACCTAATACTCGCCGGCGAGGAGGCCTTGCTGGAGTCGGTCAGCAGAGGTGCCGAACCTATACTGAGGTTCGTGATCTTCGACCCTCCGGCTGTGCTGATAGGCTATCATCAGGCGGTTGAACAGGAGGTGAACCTCGAGGCCGTCAAGAGGCTAGGGTGGAGCGTGGGTAGGAGACCTACGGGCGGCGGTGCCATCATAATGGGCAGAGACCAGCTGGGCTGGGAGATCTACGCCCCTTCAGAGATGCTCGGCGGGACCCCAGAGAAGGCCATAGAGAAGGGGGCTCAGGGAGTCATAGCCACCCTTAAGAAGTTGGGAATAGAAGCCAAGTTCAGGCCCAAGAACGACGTTGAGGTCGACGGGAGGAAAATATCGGGAATCGGGGCGTTCTCGATAGGGAAATTCACGGCCGTAACGGGGACTATACTGGTCGACTTCGACCCCGAGACCATGGTGTCCGTCCTGAGGCTATCGTCGGAGAAAATTAGGGACAAGTTGATCACCGACTTCAGGAGCAGGATAACGTGGGTCAACAGGGAGCTAGGAAAATCGGTAGAGATGTCACGAGTAATCGGCCTCGCGAGGGAGTCCTTCGAGGAGGTCCTAGGGGTCGACCTCGTCGACGGGACTTATACGGAATCCGAGAGGAAGCTCATAGAGGAGCTTAGGGCCAAGTACGCCTCCACCGAGTGGATACACAACCTCAGGAAGCCCCTAACGGGGGACTTGAAGTACGTGGAGAGGAAGTTCCCCGGCGGGCTAGTGAGGCTTCAAGTGAAGTTGCTTAACCCCTCAGTGATTGAGGCCGTACTGATAACCGGCGACTTCTTCGTCGAGCCTAAGAGGGCTATACTCGACCTAGAGGCCAGGCTCAAGTGGACTAGGGTGGAGGACGTCGAGCAGGAGATAAGGGACTGGTACAAGGGGGTGAAGTTCATAGGGATTACGGCGGACGATCTGATCTCCTTGTTCAAGGAGGTGCTACTCGGATGAGACCCCTGTTCCTTTATGCCCCCAATCTCAAGAAATACGAAACGGACTTCCTCAGCTCTCGGGACGGATGGAGCGCGATATCGGTTACCGGTACGGCCTGCGCGTTCAACTGCAAACACTGCGGGAGGGCGATCCTGCGGGGAATGACGGACGGCTCCAGCGAAGAAAGGCTGATTAAGGCGTTGGAGGCCTCTGTCAGGCGGGGCCACAAGGGGGTAATTCTCTCAGGAGGCTCGACAGCTAGAGGCGAGGTACCGATATGGAGGTTCAAAGGAGTCCTTCAGAAGTACAGGGATTCCCTTACTTTCATCGCGCACACCGGGATCGTCAGGAGTGAGGAGATAGCGATGGAGTTCAGGGAGGCCGGGGTAAAGGTCGCCCTATTAGACATGGTCGGAGACGACGAGACCATCAAGGAGGTCCTGGGACAACCGTTCACAGTTGAGGACTACCTCAACTCGTTCAAGCTGCTCAAGAGGGCGGGACTGAAGGTGGTCCCTCACGTGATAGTGGGGCTGAGCGTTAAAGGGCTGGAGGGAGACCTCATGTCGTTAGAGCTGCTCAAGGAGGTCAGCCCAGACGCGGTCATAGTGGTCGGCCTCATGCCGCTGTCGGTGAACTTCAGCAGGCAAGCGTCGCCGGAAGGACTGATGGCTGCGCTGAAGAAGGCCAGGGACGAGTTCTCCGTCCCAGTTATGCTCGGGTGTGCCAGGCCCAGAGGGGGTGAGTACCTCAAGGTGGAGCAATTCGCCGTTGATTACGACGTGGACGGGATCGCCTTCCCTGAGGAGGAGACCGTGGGTTACGCCCAAGGTAAAAGGCAAATCGTTTTTTCGAACGCCTGTTGTGCCAACGTGGTTTTCGACGTTCTGGGGGTGGTGGCCTGAATGCTCAGGTTGGTCAGTAGTCCAGACTGGGTGAGGTTGAGCTTCGGGGCGGATATGGTTTTAGGATTCAGTTCAGGAGTTTTTTTGAAAAATTATCTAAATACGACGATAAACCTCCTGCAGTATTACCCAGACGGCTGTAAGGCCAACTGTGCCTACTGCGGGCAAGCGAGGGAAGTGGCTCAGGGGCCGGATTGCAAGACTCTGATAAGGGTGGAGTGGCCGCTGAGGAGACTGGACGAGGTAATAAAGAGGATTAAGGAGAGACAGGGGGATCCTAGATACGGGCTGCAGAGGATATGCGTCGGACAACTAGCTCATCCCAGAGCGGCTGAGGACTCCATAGAGATAACGAGGAGAATAAGGGAGGCCGGGATCGATCTCTCTATCTCCGAACTGGTCACTCCAACTTACACCTTCAAGCACCACCTCATAGAGATGAAGAGGGCTGGGGGCGACATGGTCGACGTAGCCATAGACGCGGCCAGCAATAGGTTGTTCGAGGCCCTCAGAGGTAAGGCGGTGAGGAGCATGCACACTTGGGAGAGGTACATCCAGGGGATCGATGAGGCCGTTGAGGTCTTCGGTAAGGGCAACGCTGGGATACACCTCATTATAGGCATGGGCGAGACGGAAAAGGAGGCCGTTGACCTGATGCTTTACACCCACTCTAAGGGCGCGAAGATAACGCTGTTCGCCTTCTACCCCGAGCAGGGATCGCTCATGGAGAAAAGGAAACCTGTGCCCCTGAACGTTTACAGGAGGATTCAGCTGGCCAGGTGGCTCATAGAGAACGACCTAGTGAAGGCCGAGGACTTCACATACGACGACGAAGGTAGAATAGTAGACATAAACGTGCCCAACGACCTCACAATTGACGAAATCGCCCCAGCCTTCATGACCTCGGGTTGCCCGGGCTGCAACAGGCCTTATTCCAATGAGAGACCGACCATGGCTTTAAGGAACATCCCAGCGTACCCCACTAGGGCTATGGCGATCAAAGCCCTAAAGGAGACGAAGCTAGAAAGGGTAGTGAGGGTTATATTAAAAGATGTTAATTAAGAGGGGCTCACTACTCAGCTTTTTCTCCAGCGGCTTCCCCGCACACGTCAGACTGAGGGCAATAGACCTAAGCTCGCCTGACATGATGACGTTTTACTCGCCCGTTTCCGGTGAAGTGGTATCGGTAGAGGAGTTCACCGTAGGGAGGCCCAACAGGCACGCGAGCGCCCCAAACGACTACGTCATTCTCCTCAGGATCAACGACTCAACGGTGAAGGTACTCCACGTGAAGCCTTGGGTCAGGCCGGGCGAACTAATAGAAGAGGGAAAACCCATGGGAGAGTTCGTGAGCTCACCTTACACAGCTGGGGACTTCCCCCACGCCCACCTTGAGGGGTTGAGCTTCAGGTTCAGGAGTGTGACGAACTATGTGGAAAGCAAGGTCGGCAGGGTCGTGGAGGTTGGGCGGGATTACTTTGACGTCGAGGTCTTGGACTACGCTTCGATAGGGAGGCTCAGGGGGCTCGGGTGTTGCGGGGGCCTCCTTAACGTTACCTTCCCTTACGCGTGTTACGGAGGCATCATAGGGGGCTGGGACGGAACCCTCGAGGCTTTCGGCATAGAGCTGGGAGTTCGAGCCATAAGAGTGAGGAGGAACGTTGTGCTCTTCGAAGGGAAGAAGGGCCTATTGAGGAACTGGGAAAGCGAAGCCTCTTTTAAGGTATTAAGGAACGAGCCCGTTTGCGGAGGAAGGGCGATCTTCGAGGCCGTTTTGTCTTACGGCGGTAGGCCGCGTGTGAGGTTCTTCTCCAAGTATTCGGGCAGAGTGGGTGACAGGGTTGAGCTCACAAGGCTTGTTAGGCATTATCTGGCACGACAGGTACCTTGAGATCTCCTTCTCCCACCCCATGATAAGGGATCTCTCCAAACGGAGGATCAGAGAGTTCATAGAGCTGGCTAGGCAAAGGCTTCAATTCCTGGAGATAAGGCCAGAACCAGCCACTGAAGAGGATCTGTTGAGGATTCACGCGAGGGAATACGTGACCAAGCTGAAGGAGGTCTCTAAACTCCCTTACGTGGGCTTCTTAGATGAGGGAGATACCGTTCATTACCCAGGAATCTTTGAGGACGTCCTTTTAGTGCTCGGAGCGACTAAAACCGCGCTAAAGTACAGCGAATTCCTCGACTACGTGTATAATCCGTTGGGCGGGTTCCACCACGCTACGTACGGCCGAGCCTTAGGCTTTTGCCCTGTAAACGACGTGGCGTTCGGGGCCCTGGAGCTTCTCAGGAGGGGAGCCAAGGTCGCGATCGTTGACGTTGATGCCCACCACGGCAATGGGCTTGTCGATTACCTTTACGATAAGCCGGTGCTTAAGATAAACGTCTTCGCTTACGACGGACGCTTCTTTCCAGGTACAGGTAAACCCGAGGAGAGGGGAATCGGGGAAGGTAAAGGCTTCAACTATAACGTAGGCCTGCCCTTGGGCTCAGGAGACGACGCCTTCGAGGTCGCCCTGAGCCTGCTCCAAAAGGTCGAGGAGTTCGATCCCACTCACGTAATAGTGGTGGCGGGAGTGGACGGTCATAAGGACGATGAGCTCAAGTCGCTGAACCTCACCTGCAACTCGTATAACCTGCTGGGCCTTAAGGTGGCCAGGCTTAGCAGATTAACAGGGGCCAAGGTAATAGGCTATGGGGGAGGAGGTTACGGGAGAATGTCCGCTGAGTGTATGGTCGCCTTCCTGGAGGGGCTGAAAGGGATCAGGAACAGGACCGAAACCCCCACAGAGACGAGCAAGGAAATCATGGATAAGGTGAAGGGTCTGGTTGAACTGTTCTCCAAAGGCCTTATTTAAGGGAATCGACGTCGAGATCGAAGTACGCCCGGGCCGCGTTCACTAAGGCCTCGCTCAACGAGGGATGTGGTAAGGCAGTGAAGGCTAACTCTCTCACTTGGATCCCCTTCCTTATGGCTAGGGAAGCGATCCCTATTAGCTCCTCTGCACCGTCGCCGACCACCTCAGCGTATACTATCTTTCCAGAATCGTCTAGACCTAGCGTGACGAAACCTTCCCTGAGGCCCTTGATTATCGCCCTGGTGTTGGCGTTAAACGGGAAACTCACATATCTCTTGACCTTTTGCCTATCCCCAGCGACAGCAACCATAGGATCAGTGTATATAACCATCGGGACACCTGTGTAGTCGACCCTTTCGTTTCCCCCGGTTAAATTAACCGCGAGCACCATCGCGTCCAGGTAGGCCAAATGAGCGAGCTTCGCCTGCCTGTTAATTACGTCGCCGATGGCGTAAACCCCAGGAACATTAGTCTCTAACTTGTCGTTTACGAGTATTCCGTTTTCGTCGTACTTTATCCCCACATGGTCGCTCCCTTTCGGAATGTTCGAAACCCTTCCAACGGCGTAAACTATGACATCCCCCTCAAAGGTTCCCTTGTCGGTCTGAACGGAACAACAGTTTATCCTCTTTACGCTAGCCTCTTCGACGACCTTGACGCCGTCGAAATCGAGGCTTTCGAGCAGGATCCGCCTGGCGTTGTCTGTGAGGAATTTGAGTACCTTTGACCTCGACACGAGCGTGACAGAACTCCCGAGTCTGGCGTATATCTGGGCCAGCTCTACGGCTCCGACCCCGCCGCCTATGACCACCATACTTGCCGGCACGTAGTTCAATCTCGTAGCCTCATCTTCACTTATGGCGTTCTCCACGCCCTCCACGTTAGGCCTCTTAGGCGAGGTGCCCGTGGCCAAAACGACCTTATCGGCCTCCACTACGGTAGAGCCGACTTTCACAGCGTTTCGGGAGGCTAGCTCCGCCTCTCCTTCTATTATCTCCCCGCCCGCGTTCTCTATGAGCTTCCTACCGGCGGAGCTTAAGTACTCTATTATCTCGTCTCTTTTTTGAAAGAAATTGTCAAGCTCAATTTCATTGTATAAACCCTTATAATTCGCTATTTCGACTGATCTTGAATATAAAAAAGAGACGTCGTAGAGAAAAATGGCCGGAACGCAGCCGTAGTTTACGCACACCCCTCCTATGCGGTTCCTCTCTATCAGTGCTACGCTCTTCCCTCGTCTGGCCAACGCTATGGACGCCGCGTACCCAGCGGTCCCCCCACCGATGACGGCTACGTCGTATTTCATTTACTTTCAGAAGAACATTGCTCTATCTGCTTCAAAAAGTAAATCTATTAATGTCGAGCCTCCCACGATCTCAACGCCGTCCACAACGTCCTCCTCCTTCATATGGCACATGTCCTTCAAGCTCTGCACACAGACGTACATCTTCACGCCGTTGCTTTTCGCCATGTCAAAGAAGTGAATGAACGGATTGCCACCCTTCTTTCTCTCCTCCTCCTGCCAGTGCTTATCGAGTAGCTTCGGTCCTTTTATCATATAGAACACTTCGACCTCGTTTTCCATTGCTGCCGCTATTGAAGACATGAACAGTGGTGCATAGGTCCTGTCGAGATCTTCCGGTCCATGTGTGACCACTATAAGGACTTTCCTCTTACCTTCCGCCTCTGACATTATTGATCAATTGTCTCTAAACATTACTCACTTATATTTTTTATCATAAGTTTTATCCACTAAATTATCTTTTTATTAAATTTAAAAAATAAATGTCTTTGAGTTTAACATAAAATGCAAAAATATAAATAGTTTTGCCTATTAATTTGCTATGACCAAAGATGGCTGAGAAGTCAGAAGGTAAGAAGAAGCTTTCCATGATAGTCTTCTCAGGAACGATAGACAAGCTGATGCCTGTAGGCATCCTAGCTTCAGGTGCGGCGGCCGCTGGCTACGAGGTTAATCTGTTCTTCACGTTCTGGGGACTCAGGAACATAACCAAACAGGGAATAAGGAATCAGCCCGCCCCAATCGACAAGAACTACGAGAGCATGGGCCCAGCTATGATGGCCAAAATGCAGGAAATGAAGTATCCCATGTGGTATCAATTGATCCAACAGGCGAAGGAGGTTGGAGAGGTTAAGGTCTACGCCTGCAGCACGACGATGGAGTTCTTCGGCATAAAGCGTGAGGACCTTGCCGAATTCGTTGACGATGTGGTGGGTGTAGCGACGTTCTTGGACAGGGCGGAGGGCGGAATAGTCCTATTCGTTTGAGGGGTGACGCTCATGAGCAGCCAAGTAAAGATTGCGAAAACGTTAGACGTAAGAGGGATGTATTGTCCAGGTCCCGTGATGGAAACCGCCAAGGCGATAAAGCAAGTCCAGGTAGGGGAAGTTCTGGAGGTGTTAGCTACAGATCCTGCAGCTAAACCCGACATAGAGGCCTGGGCTAGGAGGACGGGCCAGCAGATCTTGGAGATAACCCAGGAAGGCGGCGTCACAAGAATCTTAATTAAGAGAGTTAAGTAAGCTTGGAAAAAGTAAAAACTGGTTTATATTTCACTTTTTTCTAGCTTTAGGTTCAGGCTTTCAGCTATTTTTATGTCCGCTGTAACGTGGCTCCTATCCGGTGCCTGAATCACGTAGGCTCCGATCACGTTACCTGAATATCGGGACTGAGGCTTAAGCAGGTAATATTTGGGCTTCCTCTCAGGTATCTTGATTTTAGTAACGTCGATGAGTTGAGTGGTGACTTTCGCTTTTGGAAACACGGCCTTAAGTGCGCTTTCCCCTAGCTCTGCATTGATTTTCTCTAAGTCCTGTAATGACTGGAAATTCTTGTCCCTGAACTGTTTCACAAGCTTCTCCTCTATCTCGGGATATACCCGCTTGCCTTCTTTAATCGCGGAATAAACTAGTTTAAGCGCTGCGCAATCCGTGTGAGGTAGATATATCACCTCGTCCACCTGGTCTCCAAGCGACCTGAGCGCTTCCTTAAGGCCGTTCACGTTCGCCCCAGCGTTCCTTAGAATTAAGGCGTCATTACCTGCCCTTTTCAGTATTTCTTCGCTTAGCCTATAGTCCATACAAGAAACGATTAACCTCACCATTTAGAAATGACTTCTCTTAATAGGTTCAAAAAGTTTATGTTAGTTTAAATCGATTTAATCATGCTTAAATTAGAATTATTTCATTACGGGTAGATCTTTCGAGAATAATTAAGATAACCAACTAAAAGAGTTACCTAAAAATAAACCGATACATTAATACATTACCCGTCGAGAGTTATCTTTATATAGCTCTTACCTCTCGAGAGGTCACTTGAGGGTAGTAAGAGCGGAGATGGGGCAGTCCCTCCTCCTGAGTGAAACCCCCAGTTCAAATAACGACGTCAAAGACAGGATAGTAGGAAAACACGTTTTTGGGAACCTATATGGAATACCGCGCGAAATAGCAGCGAACGAGGAACTCCTCTACGAAACAGTAAGGAAGGCGGTAGAAGTCGCCAACATGAAGCTAGTGGAAATGAAGTCCTGGAAGTTCGGTGGTAAGAAAGGCGGGGTCTCGGTGATAGCTCTCGTTGAGGAAAGTCACATAGCGGTTCACACGTGGTTGGAGTACAACTACGCTACCGTTGATGTATACACGTGCGGAGAGCACAGCGATCCACAGAAGGCGTTCGACCTGATCGTCTCTGCACTAAGGCCTGAGAGGTACCAAATGTTCTACGCGGATAGAAGCTCAGAGTGAGCTGGGAGTCGTCATCGGTCTCGTTCGGACTCCTCATCACCAAGAAATAGCGTTTTTCTATTGCTGAACGTATTCCCTCATGAGGATGTAATAACGTTTCCTTACCTTAAATTAATATATATTTTACTCTTACCGTGATAGACATTTGTCTATGTGACTGATAGACTATAGTTGATTTTTAATTCCCGCTAACCTTAACGAATCTCTGGTTATAGCTTGACAGGCTCAGGAATAGTCGGATGGGGGACATACGCCCCCAAACCGAGAGTTAGGGTCTCAGAGATCGCCAACATTTGGGGCTTCGAATTAAGGGTTCCAACGGCATTAGGCCTCGAAGAGAAGGCAGTCCCTGAGCCCGACGAGGACAGCACAACCATCGCGTGGGAAGCTACTAGAAACGCGTTCAAAAGGGCTGGAGTAGACCCCTCAGAAATCGGGCTCGTGCTGTTCGGCTCTGAGTCTAAAGTTTACGCGGTTAAACCGACTTCGACCATTCTCCTTGACGCTTTCGGTATATCCTCCAAATCTTTAACTGTCGACTTGGAATTCGCCTGCAGGGCGGCTTCAGCCGGATTAAGGCTGGCGTCGTCGATGGTGGAAGCCGGTCGCGTCAAGTACGCTTTAGTGGTAGGGGCTGACGTCGCTCAGTCCAACCCTGGCGACGTGCTCGAACTGTCCTCTGGCGCGGGCGGTTCCGCGTTCGTGATAGGTCCCTCAAACGAGTCCGCAGCGGTAATCGAGGACTCCTTCTCCTTCACGACGGACACCCCTGACTTTTGGAGGAGGGACGGAATGCCTTATCCCCTACACGGCGAAGGCTTTACGGGGGAACCAGCGTACTTCTACCACATAGAGAACGCGGTCAGAGGGCTCCTGGAAAAGGGGTATAAGCTCTCGGACTTCAATTACTTCGTCTTCCACCAGCCTAACGGGAAGTTCCCCTTTCAGATGGCGAAGAAGCTTGGCATACCTGAGGACAAGGTGAAGCCGGGGATCGTGGTGAACCGTATAGGCAACCCATACAACGCTTCCGCCCTTATGGGCCTGGCGAAGGTGCTGGATATAGCTAAGCCAGGTGACCTCATCCTAGTCGCTCCTTTCGGTAGCGGAGCAGGAAGCGACGCTTACGCGATCAGAGCTACGGAGCTCGTAGAGGAGAAGAGGAAACTCGCGCCGACCACTGAATACTACCTCAGCCTCAAGAAGCTGGTGGGCTATTCGTATTACAGCAAGAACGCGAACAGGCTGAAGGTGTACGAGTGATGGTCGTTATAGTAGGGGCTTCAATTGTTCCGATTAATAGGTACTATGAAAGCTCGGCCGAGGACTTAGCCTTCGAGGCTTATAAGGGCTTAACAGGTGAGTTGAAGGACAGGCCGAAGGCCGACGTAGTGGTTATTTCCTCCACTTACGCTGAGCTCTCAACCAACTCCGTAAACTTAGCCAACAAGATAGCGAGTTATTTAGGGCATCAAGGTTCGGCCGTCATGAGGGTAGAGGCGGGAGAGTCCGGAGGCCCCGCGGTTTACACAGCCTTCTCCCTCATTAAATCAGGGATAGCTGACAGCGTGCTTCTTATCGGCGTTGAGAAAATGGCGGATCAGCACGGCAAGACTATCCAGGAGTATACGGCGAGGGGGCTGAACTACAAGGATTACCTGGCCGGAATTATGCCCGTTCATTACGCCGCTCTGATGATGAAGAAGTACATGGAGGTCTACAAAGTGGACTACGACTACTTCGTTAACTGGCCCGTTAAGATGCACAGCTACGCCGTCGAGAACCCTATGGCCATGCTGAAGTTCAAGGTAACGCCGCAACAGGTCAAAGACTCCTCAGTCATATCGGAACCAATAAGGCTCTATGACACGGGAGCGAGGGGAGACGGAGCGGCTGTGGTACTCCTAACCAGCGAGGAAGTGGCGAGAAAGTACTCGGATGACCTAGCCAAGCTGCAATCGGTGAAGGGCTCCTCGAGTGACCTGGAGGTCAGTACTTCAGCCATGGCTGTTAGGGATCTTGCCCTCAAACTGGGCGATTCCGTAAGGGACTATTACGTACAAGTTCACGACTCGTACAGCGTGGCTGCGGCCATCCAGCTCGAAGATTTAGGTTTGCTACCCAGGGGCAGGTCTTTAACTGAGCTTGACTCCGTCGAGGTGAACTTGGAAGGTGGACTGAAGGCGAGAGGTTATCCAGGCGGGGCGACAGCTGTTTATCAGCTCGCTGAGATCTACTTACAGCTCACTCAGAAGTTCAAGGGCAGGACTACGTCGAAGGAAAAGGCACTAATGATTAGTACCGACGACCTGATGACCGTGGCTTACGGCGCGAAGGTGATTAGGGAATGAAGATCTTCCCCCCGCAGATCTGGAGGCTGAAGGAGGAGCTCTACTCGATCGTCTTCGGGAAGTGTGAAGATTGCGGAGAGATCATGTACCCTTACAGGCCAGTCTGCAGAAAGTGCGGTTCGATGAGAGTCATTAAAGTTAAGAGCAAGGGATACGGAACCCTGATTAGGTATACGATAAGTTACCAGCACAGGGAGGGTTACGAAAAACTATCGCCTATGATAGTGGGTAGCGTATTATTGGACGAAGGGATAGAGATAGCGGCACCCATCTCGGCAGATCCCGAAGAGGTGAGGAAAGGTATGAGGCTTCAGGCTGCGTTAAGGAAATATTACGTGGATTCTTCAAATGGGCTGATAGTTTATGGCATTAAATTCAGACCTGCAGACCAGGATTAACGAGGTAGTCGAGCGTATTGTAAGGGGCGAAATCGACTTCCATAAGGTTGACGAGCTTTTGGAGGGCAACGCAACCGTAGTCGCCAGGAGACTAGCCCTAGAAAGGCTCACGGGAACTTCCCTTCCGAATATAGGATCCACAGTTATAGACTACGACGAGATCAAGAACAGGAACGCGGAGAACGTTATAGGGGCAGTTCAAGTCCCCTTAGGGATAGTAGGCCCGTTAGAGGTGAGAGGAGACTACGCCAAGGGAAGGTTCTATGTGCCTCTCGCCACGACTGAAGGCGCCTTAATAGCTAGCGTTAACAGGGGGGCTAAGGCCGTAACCGTCAGCGGCGGGGCCCGCGTAAAGATCGTATTTGACGGTATGACCAGGGCTCCAGTGTTCGCCCTTGACAACATCGACGAGGTTGTCAGGTTCTTGGAATGGGTGAGTTCCAACTTCCAGGAGATAAAGAGGGTCGCGGAGAGCACGACCTCCCACGGTAAGCTTGTGAAGATCGAGCCTTTCGTTCTCGGGAACAACGTGTGGTTGAGAATGGTCTACGAAACTGGAGACGCCATGGGAATGAACATGGCGACTATCGCCAGCGAAGCCGTGTGTGACTTCATAGAGAGCAACTTCCCTCAAGCGAGATGTGTTGCCGTTAGCGGGAACATGTGTAGCGACAAAAAGCAGTCCGCTGTTAACGTCCTTCACGGAAGGGGTAAGACGGTAGTGGCTGAAGTCCTCGTCCCTCACGAGGTCGTCACTAAAGTCCTCAAATCGGATTCCCAGCTTATACATGAAGTCAACCTGAGGAAGAACTGGCTAGGGGGCGCGCGGGCTGGTACGATTTACCAGTTCAACGCTCATTTCGCGAACATAGTTGCAGCGATTTTTCTAGCGACTGGACAGGACATGGCACAGGTGGTGGAGAGTTCCATGGGCTATACCTGGACTGAGGTCAGAGAAAACGGGCTGTACATAGGCGTCACGCTCACTTCCCTCGAAGTCGGCACTGTGGGCGGCGGAACGAGGCTACCCACTCAGAGGGAAGCCCTGTCGATAATGGGAGTTTATGGTAGCGGAAACCCTCCTGGAACTAACGCGAAGAAGTTCGCGGAAATCGTAGCAGCCACCGTGCTAGCGGGTGAGCTGAACCTGCTAGCGGCATTAGCTAATAGGGAGTTGGGAAGAGCTCATAAGAGGCTCGGGAGAGCGGTCAAAGTCTAACGGTTTTATTACCTTTTGGTAGCCGTGTTTAGGAACCTTAACGATAATCGTAACATTAAACAAAACTTATATCGGTAGTATAGCCTCGTTAGTTCATGCAAGTTCCTCCGGAGCTCCAGAAGGTACTCGACTTAACGAGAGAGCAGAACAGGTGGAGGAGGACTGAGACAATTAACCTAATAGCGTCGGAGAACGTGATGAGCCCCTTAGCGGAGAGCGTTTACATGAGTGACTTCATGTCCAGGTACGCTGAGGGGCTTCCTTTTAAGAGATATTACCAAGGGACGAAGTACATCGACGAGCTGGAAGCCCTGACGAACCAGCTATTAGCCGAAATTTCCAAAGCTAAGTTCGCAGACGTTAGGCCAATCGCAGGAACCATAGCTAACGCCGCTGTCTTCAGAATTCTAGGGGAACCAGGCGACAAGGCCCTGATAGCCCCTGTTCAAGCCGGATCCCACGTTAGTCACACAAAGTTCGGCACGCTTGGGGCCCTTGGCATTCAGCACATAGAAATGCCTTATGACGAGGAGAACATGAACATTGACGTTGACAAAGCGATAAAGATGATAGAGGAAGTGAAGCCCAAGTTCATAGTGCTAGGGGGTTCGCTCTACCTGTTCCCTCATCCATTGAAGGAGCTCGAGCCGCACGCTCACGCAGTAGGCGCGAAGATTGTTTACGACGCGGCCCACGTTTACGGACTTATAGTAGGAGGGCAGTGGCACAACCCCCTTGACGAGAAGGCCGACTTCTTGACAGCCTCCACGCACAAGACGTTTCCAGGCCCACAGGGAGGTGTAGTGCTCTCCAACAACGAAGAGCTCTTCAAGAAGGTTCAGAAGACTATATTCCCGTGGTGGGTGAGCAACCATCACCTCCATAGGATTCCAGCCACGGCGGTCACATCCATAGAAATGAAGTATTTCGGCCGAGAATACGCGTCACAAATCGTAAAGAACTCAAGGGCTTTGGCGGAAGCGCTAGCAGAAGAAGGCTTCAAAGTAGTGGGTGAGCATTTAGAGTACACGAGGAGTCACCAGGTCGCGGTGGATGTAAGGAAGCAAGGAGGCGGTGCAAAATGCGCCAAGTCGCTTGAAGACGCGAACATCATCGTTAACAAGAACCTGCTACCTAACGATCCGCCCAGCGCGGTGAACGACCCTAGCGGTCTCAGGTTGGGTGTTCAAGAAATGACCCGATATGGGATGAAGGAGGACGACATGAGAGAAATAGCGAGGCTCATGAGGCTCGTCCTAATAGACGGCGTCAACCCTAGCGAGGTTAAAAGAAAAGTCGTTGAATTCAGGAAGAACTTCCTGACCGTGAAGTACACGTTTGACGTGGTCCCCGAAAGCCCCCTTAAGATACCGATGTTGATCTAAAACTACACTTCACGCCTTCACCTAACGACGATCACTGTTGCGGGAAACTCCAGGACCAACGATAGTGCGGTTGAGCCTATTAACCTTACCTCATTCATGGAATTCCCCTTGGAGCCTACTATGACTGCGTCATACTCTTCTTCGGTTGCGAGATTCAGGATCTCGTTGACAATGCTGCTCTCCTTTAGGCTTACCCGTCTATACGTGAATTTCACGTCACGAAAGACCTTCATCGCTTGAGCCCTAACTTCCTCTACGTCGTCACAAACATCGCATATGTAAACTGCATGAACTTCTGAGCCGTATCTGTAGTTGAAATCCTTAGCCAAGGCTAAAGCTTTCTTCGCTAGACCAGAACCGTCAAAAGGGACTAGAACTTTTCTGAACCAATAGCTTACCTCGTAAGAAGGCTCGCTTATCTCCTCATTCAATAAGAGACCCTTTCATTATCTGAAGGGTTGCATTAGTTATTTTTATCGACTCTTCAGCGGACGCTAGTCCCATAACAGCCCTTATGGCGTCTATGTTCTCGGGAACCACTATGGACTCCTGGTGCACGGCATAAATCAAGAACAGTTCGTTCCCGTTAACGTAGACCGAGTCCTCAAATACTAGGACTTCCGGCATGTCGTTCCTATAGCGGCCTAAGTCCCTGACGAATTCGATCGCTTCCGCCGTTGATGTGATCCCCGCCTTCTTGGACTGAACCATGACTATCCTCGGCGTGTTCTTTAGGGCATCAATCACCTGCTCCCTCTTCACGTTACTTGACAAGGTTATGTTCATTGAATGTACATGCATTAAGGTCGTTGGAACAACGACGGCGGTGGTTATGATGTCGAGCCCCTTAAACACTGTCTGGACGTCTTTCGCATGATGGCTCGGAACGTTCACGGAGTCTAGGACTATGGAGTTTATGGGACCCCTCTTCACCTCCTTTGGATCCGCTGCCCTTCTTATCACTACACCTCTAGCCTTCACTATTGAAGCGACCTTCGAGTTGATTGTGCATAATATCCTTAGCATACCGGTCGTATTGCAAGAGACCACCCTGGCGTAGTTTTTGTTCAACGCCTCGTCGTAATTGCATAGGGCTGAGAACGAGACCTCCGCGACTTCCGCCTTTTCTCCGCCCTGGAATATCGCCTTCTTTTTGAGTTCGACGTACTTGGGCTTGTATTCAGCCCCCACCCCGTTGGGAGTCGCGTCTACTATAACGTCGACCTGTTTGAACAACTCCTCTAGCGTTCCAGCAATCGGGATCCCGGCCTGCTTAAACCTCTCTGCCTCGCTTTCGGGAACGTAGAGCTTTATTCCCTTCTTTACGGCTGACCAGGCCTCGTAGTTAGGACTCGTCTTCGATACGCCAATCAGTTCCATATCGGGCTGTAACCTGACAGCGTCCGCTACCCTTTTCCCAATGGTACCATAACCGTTTACGGCGACCCTCACCTTCATACTTTCACCTCGGTTGAAGTTCTGCTTAAGGCTACTAACGCGGGTAATTTATCTCCTGCCAAGAAGAGGAGCAGGGCTCCCCCGCCCGTCGATATGTGAACCTTCTTCGGATCGGTCTTCATACCTCCTAGGACGCTTATCATATGCCCTCCGCCGACTATTACGAAAGCCTTACTCTCCAAAGCTGCCTTAAGGATTTTCGCGCTACCCTGCTTGAACCTTTCGTCCTCTATCACTCCCATCGGGCCCCTCAGAACGACGACCTTGGCCTCTTGTATTTCCTGCGAGTACTTCATGATTGTCCTCTCACCTATGTCCTTTATTACGCCATGAACGTCGTTAATTGGGTAATCGTTAACCTTCCCGTCTTCCTCTGTTCTGAAGTCGACCGGTATTTCCACGTAATCCTTTATCAGGGGCATCAACTCTTTCGCTCTCTGAACTTGAGAAAGTAATCCCTTGTCCTCGATTACCTTCAGGTTCTCTTTGCTGAGCTGATACCCCTGGGCCAGGGCCAGAACTTCGGCTAAAAGTCCTCCCGTCAGAATCTTGTCGGCCGCTCTTTTCTTCACGAGGTTTTCTACTATTTTGAGCGAGTCTGGAACCTTGCCTCCGCCGAGGACAAAGACCTTGGGCCTGTCAGGCTCGTTGAATATCTTACTTAAAGCGGATATCTCCTTTTCCATCACCCTTCCTGCCGCGGAGGGCAAGACCAAAGGGAAGCCTACCAGAGACGGCTGACTTCTGTGGGCTGTCGCGAATGCGTCGTTAACATAAACGTCGACCAACGGCGCTAGCGTCTTCACTATGAACGTGTCCTTTTGGGCCTCTATCGGCCCTTCAACCGTTTCCTCTGAGATCAGCCTGAGGTTCTGTAGCATTATTGCCTCTCCCGGCTTTAGGTTTCTGATCCTTTCCCTGCTGTAGGGACCGATAACGTCGTCAACGAACTCTATCTCTTGACCCACGTACTTAGACATCACCTTCGCGTGTTCTTCTAGCGAGATGAAGTCGTCATCCCCCGGCCTCCCTTGGTGGGAGATTATCACGACGCCTGCCTTTTTGTCGATAAGCTCCCTTATAGTAACTGAGTGCGCTTGAATGCGTGAGTAATCTAAAAGTTTCTTGGTTTTCTTGTCAACAGGCGAATTGATATCTACTCGGACAATGACCTTCTTTCCAGACACATTAATGTCATCAAGAGTGGGAACATTCATGTCAAGGACCTTTATCAAAAGCGAGCCACCGTACTAATCTCGCGGAAGGGTAAAATATTGTTTATGAAGGCTTCTAACAGTAATTCGGGACTTTGGAGAGCGAATCCCAAACGATTGGATATACTCTCAACCTCTTGAGGCTCTTAATCCTCACGGTAATCCCCTGGTAGGACGGCGTTACGCTCACGTAATTCGGTTCGGTAAAGTAAGTGAGCGCCTTCACTAGGTCACGGAAACCCGAGTAGTCTAAGTCGACGCACTTAGCGTTTATCACTAGTTCGTCGCCCACTCTACAGTATCTTGATATTGAACACTTTCCCATTACACTGATTGTGGAGCTCAGGAAATCCTCAATATTATAAGGCAGTTTCTCGCCATGGATATTAACAGGATAGAGTAAGTTATAGAAGTACCCGTCCTTCTCTTTTTCTGGGAACGCTAGAAGGTGAAAGAACCATAACAAAAGGGCGTCCTCCCTCACTAACCTCACTTCCTTAACGAAGACCTTGCTAAATAACGACGTCAAACTTCCTTGAACGTCGGCGAACCTCCTCGTTAAGGGTGTGACCACCATGGCCTTGACTTCAGTCAAGTCCTTAAGCTCGCTGTCTATCGCGAAATATAGCGAGTAGACGTGATAAGGTTTGAGCTTGGCCTTGACGAAGGCCTTCCATATCCTCTCCAATATCCAGGCCATCTTCGGGTTCTTGATCCTAATCCACTCGCCGAAGTCATCGCTTATTATGGCTCTCTCGCTCTTGTCGTCCCTCCTGAACAGTCGGCCAAACAAGACTGTCACTAAATCCATTTAGGCATGCGATAAGTTATTACTCTAAGTTTTATTACTCACAATAAAGCGTGCATATAACACGCGACGTAATCGTTTCAATTTTATTTTATCAATTAAAAATTATTGAAGACCGAAACTAATTTAGCGATAGCCGGGCGGGGATTCGAACCCCGGTCCCAGGGGCCAAAGCCCTGGATCCTTGACCGCTAGACGACCCGGCTAGAGGAAATTTCTGTTTTGAGGTCTTAAAGCTTCGGTTCGTGCTTTTGAACCATGAGAGCCTGGCTGTAGATTAATTAATCAATGTTGACACATTATGGCTAACTTTCAATAATTCATTTACACCGATTCACTGAATTTTCTTGGACTTCGAAAACGAAATAGGAAATGAAAGAGTAGCCGGGCCCGGATTCGAACCGGGGTCCCAGGGGCCAGAGCCCTGGATCCTTGACCGCTAGACGACCCGGCTAATTTTATGCATATGCTGTAGTCTCTTAAAGCTTTCCTGCATGGCGGGTACGAATAGCTAACCTAAAACAACCTAACGGTTTATAGAACGCTGATCCTTCGATGAAAACTGAGGACTCTCAGATTTTTATCCCTAGACGCCATAATTTCGTACGCCGCCGTAGCTCAGCCGGTAGAGCGCCGGCCTCGTAAACGCTAACGCAAAAAGGGTCCAGAAAGCCGGTGGTCGCGGGTTCAAGTCCCGCCGGCGGCTTCTTTCAAGTACTTCTCTAAAGCCTCTCTAATTACGTCGCTTCTCGACAGTCTTCTGTTCAGAGCGTAAACGTCTAGCCTCATTAGAAGCTCTTCCTCAATTTTGAAGGACACAATCCTCATTTCCCTCTTATAACAAATAGCCTCTCAGATTTCATGAGTATTACCCAGCTAAAAGTAGGTAAGAGGGGGTAAAACGAAAGTATCCCTGCCTCAAAGTACGTCGTTTAAAATCTCGTCTATAAAGCCCTTTATCTCCTCGCTGTCGTCGGGGTTCTCCAAGAACCCTCTTACGATGATCGCGTTGGCCTCTCTTTTACTGAAGCCCCTGCTTTGAAGGTAGAATAGAAGGTCCTCAGGGACCTTCATGGCGCTGGCCGAGTGCTTGGCCGTCCTCACTTTTCCGGTTTTGACTTCCAACATAGGTACCACTATGGTCTTGGCCTCCTGGCCCTGAACGTAGGACCTCCCGATTATGGACGTGCTTGAATCGTAGGCGTTCTCAAGGATCGAAGCGACGCCTCTAATAACGACCTGGGCGTTCCCAAACGCCGCGCCCTTCA
The DNA here is from genome assembly GCA_000389735.1 of Sulfolobales archaeon Acd1. Lineage (GTDB taxonomy): Archaea > Thermoproteota > Thermoprotei_A > Sulfolobales > Sulfolobaceae > Acd1. Next base: position 681,184 of record APJY01000001.1, read on the forward strand.
TAGTGCCTTCGCTTACGCTCTCAGGGCCGTTATGATAGACGTTTATCACGTTATCGATGGAGCCCGCTTTGCCCAGGGATCTTATTAGAAACTTACTATTCGCTCTCTCACCTAAACGAACCTCCGTTTCCAGTCTTCCCGCCTTCGCTGTAGAGCTCACCAAGTTCAACTCGATATTGCCGTTATTAACGATCCTGAGTCTCCCGAACACCAGCGACGTAGCGTCTGAATCCGCTATCAGGTTTATCTTCGCCGTGACGCCTTTCGGTACCTCCAATTCTATCAAGAAGGCCGACAACGAACCGTCACGAGAGTTCGACTTAATGGTTATCTCAGCGGAGTCCCTCACGTAGACCTTTAGGTTAGCGGGTACCAGCGCCCTCCCTTTCGCGTTTAATTCGATCCTCCCAGTACCAGAATGGTGTGAAACCTTCCTTAATGCCAGGGCCTCTACGAGAGGTACTAGCTTCGTGTCGTGCGGGAACTCGGAGCACACGCTCTCCGCTTCCTTGACGTCGCTCAACGTAACTGACACGCCGTCCGAACTGAGCGTGAGCTCTGCCGTCTCGAACTGAGACCAATCGGTGTAATGCTTTACTGTAGGGGAGTCGTTCACCCTCTGATACGGTAAGGCTTCGAATTCTTTGAGTAATTTCTTTCTCTCGCTAGAAAAAATCATTTTATCTGTTATATCTAAGCCGTGAATCCTCAAGCCACAGCACCCAGCTTCTCAAGCTCCAGCTTAATCACCTTGTTGAGAACCGTTGCGTACTCGAACGGTAGCTCCCTCATTATATCGTCGATGAAACCGAGCACCAACAACGAAGTGGCCTCCTTTTCGTCTATCCCCCTGGTCATCAGGTAGAATAGTTGATCCTCGTTCATCCTGAACGTATGGGCCTCGTGAGCGACTTCTGACTCCTCCTCGAACACCTGATTATGGGGATAAGTGTACGCCTTTGTCTTATCGTCGAGCATCAGGGAGTCGCATTTGACGAAGGCCTTAGCCCCCTTAGCTCCCTTGTTCACTCTTATCAAGCCTCTGTAAACGTTAATCCCTCCGTTGAAGCCTATGTTTTTGTTGACCACCTTGCTCCTCGTGTTGGGAGCAACGTGAATCATTTTTGAGCCGCTGTCCTTCCACTCCCCGTTGCCCGAGGCCATAGTCACGACTAGGCTAGTCGAAGTCGCTCCCTCTCCCCTCAGTATCGTAGAGGGATAGACGAAACTGTACTTGGAACCTAAGGATCCTTCGACCCATTCTACGGTCGCGTAACTGTCAGCCCACGCCCTCTTGTTGTTGAAGTTTATCACGTTCTTGCTCCAGTTCTGGACGGTCGTGAACTTTATATGGGCTCCCTTCTTAGCGTAGAGCTCGACCGCCCCATCGTGGAACGAGAACTTCTTGAACTGCGGGGCGCTACAGCCCTCGATGAAATGTATGTAAGAGCCCTCGTCAGCGAGGAGCAAAGTGTGCTCGAACTGTCCTTCCATCTCGCTACCTATCACGAAGAAGCCCTCGACCGGATAAGTTACCCTAACGCCCTTCGGCACGTAGACGAAGACTCCCCCGCTCCATAAGGCGGTATGAAGGGCCGCGAACTTGTGGTCTGAAGGCGGGAATATTTTAGCGAAGTACTCCTTCATTACGCTTTCGTACTTATGAATAGCCTCCTCAGGGGGCATCATTATCACTCCTTTCTTCTGAAGCTCTGACCTAACGTTGGTGTATATCGGCTCGGATTCGAATACAGCGACTAGCCCTCCTAAGAACTTCCTCTCGCTCTCGGGAATCCCCAACGCCTCGTAGTACTTTTTGATTTCGGGGGGAACCTCGTCCCAACTGCTAACTCTCTCCGCTTCGGGCCTAACGTATATCTCGAGTTTGGACACGTCCAGCTCGGAAAGGAACTCGGGCAACCAGTTAGGGGTAGGAAGCCTCTCGAACAACTCAAGGGCCTTAAGTCTTAGCCTGGTCATCCACTCGGGCTCCTTCTTAAGCTTAGAGATCTCTTCCACCACATCCCTCGTGAGCCCGGATGCTACGACCCTTTTCTTGAACTCAACAGCGTCTATTCTATTGTTCTTAGCCTCAACAGCCGCGTTCAGGATCTCGTTCAGATCTACGCTGTACCTGGCCTCTTTGTCCATTTGTTTCCTCACCTTATTTTCTTTAACGGAGCTTTAACTCCGTTAAAGAAAATAAGGTGAGGAAACAAATGGACAAAGAGGCCAGGTACAGCGTAGATCTGAACGAGATCCTGAACGCGGCTGTTGAGGCTAAGAACAATAGAATAGACGCTGTTGAGTACTTCCTTCCCTTCGACCTCCACGTGGAGGTTTTCGACTACTAGATCTGCCATACGGGCTCACCTCACTTACTGATGTTCTGTAATTCGTTTTCTAAGTTATAAACGAACCTTTCTAAAAGTATTATATCGATAGAGCATTTCAAACTCTCATAAAACATCTTATTTATCTTACGGAGTTTTGTGCTTAAGGGGTCGGGTATTTGAGCAATGATGTTCTCGGTCTCTTGGAGCAATGATAAGCCCGTGATAACCTTCTTTATGCTACTAAGAAGCACGCTCATAACCGCGACGTCCTGCACGTCGTTATATTTACTTAACACATTAATCAGTGCGGACTTCTGAGCCTCATCCAACTTTACGTTATTTAAATTCGCCTTCAGCTCCTCTAGCTCGTAAAAGACGTCCCTTATGCGCAAGATTATCATTAAGGTTAGGTAGTTCTTCGTCGTGACCCTCACGCTTATCTCTCCATTGAGAATTTTCCTTAACAAGAGGTGATACACCTTCTCCATTTCGTCCGAGCTAATTGGTTCCGTAGGTTGTTTCAAGCTCAGTAGAGAAATTATTTCGTCTATTTTTCTTGATAAAATGGTTATTAGCCTCTTTAAGATAGTCTCAGTGTACAATTTCATATCGTCGACAATGTACTCTAGCTTGATCGAGTTCTCTCCAGCTAATTCAGAAAGCTCAAGTCCAAATAATTTGTCCACTTCATTTAATATCTGGTCTTTTACCTTTATTATTTGATCTTTTTTGTCAAAATCTAAAATGATTTCTTCAAATCCTAGGTCGTAAAGGCTTTTCACCACGGTCACGGGGTCTAGCTTTATTTGCGAAAGGTCAACCCTCGCTACCTTCCTATTTTCATCCTGTTTAAACCTCTCGCTGACGAGTCTTAAGCTACCGTCGTTCAACATTTCGATGAGGATTTTATCCCCAGGCCTTACGCCCCACTTTGTCACCCATTTTTTCGGAAGCGTGATGAAAAGGGACGTAGAGCCTAACTTCTGAACCTTCCTAACCTCAAAGCCGTGGTCCTCCCTTTCTTTCCTCCTAATCGATTCGCTCAATCCGCTCCCGTCACAATGTTATTGTAAACACAGTTTAATAACTCTTTCTAACTGTAGTATAAATTAAGTTTCTCTGATTATTTTTTCAATTTTAATCCTAACGAAGTTCTTAACCCTATTAACAGTCATGGATTTAGGATCTACCTCCGTTGGCAGACTCAACTTGACGTAATAGGTCCTTCCTTGTGTACTTTCAGCTGATACATACAAGGTATTATTTATGATAGAGACCTTCAATGTATTGGGGTCGCTGAGAGGAAGGTCTACAACTATCTCGTACCACCTGCCGTGATCTATGATAGAATAGAGGGGTCTCTCGTACTCTGGAAAGAGTCTTCTGAACTCGGAGTTTATCTCCTCCTCCGCCTGCCTTATTTCCTCCTCAATCCTCTTCGAAAGCAACCTGATCATTTCCTCCAGATCTCTGAAGACCGGCATGGCGCATCACGTGTACGTCATAGGCCCTCTTCCAGGCATGTAGTTCCTGAGCTCTTGTTTAGTCTGCTCCATCAGCCCCCTTATTTTAGACCTGATCTCCTCCGCCTCCTTGTGGAGCTCGCTTACATCGATCGTGAAGCCGATGTACTTCGAAAGGAACTGTAGCACAGTCGCCGATGCTTCGGGATCCGGTATGTCGAGGAAGGAGTCCACGACGAAGACGGCGTTCCTCACCCCCCTAGACTTGCTTAATAGAAGGAGGGGAGCGTATGGGCCTACCATATAGCCATCCCCAAACGGTTTGAGCTCCTCAAATGCCGAAAGGTTCTTGGCGACCTCCTCATCGCTCGCTATGTAATACATATTAAGCTTCTCCAAGTCCAACCTGTTAGGAACAGGTACGCCAGTTATCGATATGATCTCGTCTATTCCCAACTTCTGGGCGTAGTCAACGATTTTCGACGATACGGGCCCCACCATATTAGACTGTAAGGCTACCCAGGAGTGAAAGATCACCACGTTTTGCGCGTGATAGAACTGAAAAGGCGAGACGGCCACGCTGTTCGAGACATAGGCTATGGGGAAACCGCCCTTGGAAACCAAGCTAGCGAAAGGTCTCATGTTCAAACTCCTGATAAGGAACTCCGTGGTTATCACCCCCACTAGACCTGCGTCAGGATAGCCAACTACCATGTATGAGGGTCTTCCGAGCGTGGGCACGGATATCTCTTCAATCTCGAGCTCTGTCATAGTCCCTCCCTTTGTTTTATCGTTTGAATATATTTATCTGGCGTCAGAAGTCTCTCCTTCTCCTCCGGTTTACTCATTTCGATTACGAATATCCACCCCTTCCCATAGGGGTCCTGATTTATCAGTTCTGGGCTTAGAGCAAGTTCATCGTTGACCTTGAATATCCTTCCGCTCAATGGCGCGTAAATGTCAGAGGCCGCTTTAACGGACTCTATGCTGGCTACAGCCTCCCCTGCTTGAACCTCCCTGTTGGTCTCAGGCAATTGAACGCCCACTATGTCCCTGAGCTTCTTCTGTGCATAATCAGTGACGCCCACAATCGCAGTGTTACCCTCGAGCTTGACCCACTCGTCGGTTTCCGTGTAAAGCCTATCGTCTAAGATTACGTACTTGCCAACCCTTATCTCTCCCATTTTCTCACCTCATATAAGCGGGAAGTCCGAGAGTTTAACCGTGATCCTCCCGGTTCGAGTTTCAGCCTCTAAGCTCATGCCCAGGAAGAAGTGATCCGAACTCACGTAGCCCATTCCTATTACCCTGTTGAGATAAGGAGAGTGCGTCGAGCTCGTCACTTCGCCTATTTTAGTGTCCCCGACGTACAGCCCTTGACCATGCCTGGGCAGTTTCGTTTCGCCCTTCTTGGCCTTGAGGCCCACCCTTAACCTCTTCACCCCCGCCCTTAGTTGCTCCTTAAGCGCTCCACTCCCAATGTAGTCCCTGTCCAAGTCGAAGATCCAGTACCTGGCCTCGATCGGCGTAACGTTCTCGTCGATGTCCTCGTCGTACAGGACGAAACCCATCTCCTGCCTTATACTGTCCCTCGTGATTAGCCCGGCAGGCCTGACGCCAAGCTCTATCAGTTTCTTGACGAGTGCTTCGGCGTTTGATGGATCAGCCCATATCTCTACGCCGTCCTCTCCAGTCCATCCTGACCTGCTGAGTAAGAAGACGTTAACCCCAAGGAAGTTCACGTTCATCACGAACCTTAAGGGATCTAGCTCGGGTTTAGGAACGGATTTCCAAACTTCCCTTCCCTGGATAGCGAGCATGACGTACTTGAACGTGAGGTCCTCTACCGAGAGGGACGAGTTCCTTCTGATCCACGAGATGACCTTTTCTCTATTTATTGCGTTTGTAACAATTAGGAACTCCCTTTCGCTCACTCTATATCCCATGAAGTCGTCTATGAAGCCTCCCCTATCGTTCAGAAAGGCCTGAGGTCCGGTCATCTCGTTCTCCTTAAACCTGGAGATCCCCTTCGTCGTTAGGTAATCGAACTCCCTTGGGTCACCCTCTACCTTAAGCCTCCCCATGTGACTCAGGTCAAAGAAGGCGGCGGAGGTTCGAACTGCTAAGTGCTCGACCCTATAGCTACCGTAACTCATGGGCATTTCCCAGCCGGCGAACTCGCCGAAATTAGCTCCTATTTGCTCCTCTATCCGCCTCAAGGGTGTCTCGAAGCGCATTAATAGTACGTGGGCATCCGTGTGATAAAACTATGAGTTTCAGGAACTGGCTTCCCAACCTCACACGTGTCGATGAGATGCTGAAAACCATAGGCGTCTCTTCGGTGGACGAGCTCTTCAAGGACATCCCTGAAGAACTCAGGCTGAAAAGGCCCCTTGACGTGGGCTTCGGAAGGGCCTTGACGGAGCCCGAGATAATCAAGACGATAGAGATGCTCAGGGGAAAGAACGTGAGTTTGAGGTATCCTCCGTTTTTGGGAGCGGGTGCTTGTCCCCATTACGTCCCCGAAGCCGTGAAGTTCATAATATTCAGGTCGGAGTTTTATACGGCTTACACTCCCTATCAGCCAGAGATCTCTCAGGGATTACTGCAGGCCCTTTACGAGTATCAGGGCATTATGGCGGAACTGTTGGAAATGGAAGTCGTCAACGCCAGCTTGTATGACTGGAGTACAGCACTAGCTGAGGCCCTCCTGATGGCCGTGAGGATAACGGGAAAGAACAAGGTTGTCGTGCCCGAGGCCATGAACGTCTACCATAAGGAAGTAATTAGGACGTGGCTTTACGGCAGAGGGGTACGGATCGTAGAGGCCCCATATGACAAGGAGAAAGGTACCACGGATTATTCAAATGTTGACATGAGCGACGTGGCCGCGATTTACGTTCAGCAACCCAACTTCTTCGGCGTGCTAGAGCCAGACCCCGGTATCGTAACAGACCTTGCGAAGTCACATAACGCGATCTCAATAATGGGGATCTCCCCGCTGGCCGCCTCCATTTTTAAGCCCCCCGGCGAGCACGGTTTCGATTTAGCTGTATCGGATGGTCAAGAATTAGGAATTCCTCTGAACTTCGGAGGTCCTTACGTCGGGGTTCTGGCCTCCAGGTGGGACGGGAGGCTAGTTAGACAGATGCCCGGCCGGATAGTGGGGGAGACCGTAGACGCCCAGGGCAATAGGGCGTACACGCTGGTGCTTCAGACCAGAGAGCAGTTCACGCGAAGGGAAAAGGCGACTTCTAACATTACGACCAACGAGTCCCTAATGGCCATTGCCGTTGCGGTTTACGCTTCCCTCTTAGGCTATCACGGGCTCAGGGAGCTAGGCAAGGAAGTTTTCAACAGAAGTCACTACGCTTTAGAGCGTTTCACCAGGGCGGGAGCCAAGAAGGCTTTCAGCTCGGAGTTCTTCGAGGAGTTCGTACTCGAATTCGATAAGGACTACGACAGGATAGCCGAAAGCCTCTTACTCAGGCGAATACACGGCGGGTTTAAACTCGATAACAGGAGAGCGTTGTTCTGTGTTACTGAAGTTCACCCGAAGGAGGCAATAGATGAGGTGGCTGAGGTGATAGAGAACGCCTGAGAAGTGGAGGCAGGCCAAGTGGAACGAGAAGTTGATCCTGGAAACCGGATCCCCTGAGAGAGTGGGCTTCGTCGTTGATAAATTAGGCGTCGAGTACCCGCTCCCCCAGGCCCTTTTAAGGTCTAACCCGGCCGAAATACCGGGTCACACCGAGCAGGAGGTGGTGAGACACTACGTAAGGCTTTCGCAGATGAGTTACGGAGTAGACACCGGGATGGTGCCTCTTGGGTCTTGTACCATGAAGTACAACCCCAAGGTCGAGCTAAGGGCGTTAGAACTAACTGAAGGACATCACCCCCTGGAGAACGAGGAAACGGTTCAGGGGATTATGGAGATGCTTTACTTAATGCAACGCTGGTTAGCGGAGATCACCGGAACGGACGAATGTAGCCTTCAGCCTCCTGCGGGGGCAGCTGGTGAGCTGAGCGGGCTGCTCATAATGAAGAAGTATTTCGATGATAGGAACGAACAGAGGGACGAGGTCTTGGTGGCCGACACGGCACACGGCACGAACCCGGCTACCGCCGGTATGCTAGGAAAGAAGGTCGTCTATATAAGGTCGAATAATGAGGGCTTGCTGGACCTAGAACTCCTTAAGAAAGTCGTTTCCTCCCGGACTATGGGCCTAATGCTCACGAATCCCAACACGCTTGGACTGTTCGAGGAAAACATCCTCGAAATCGCCAAAGTCGTTCATTCCGTCGGGGGTTTACTGTACTACGACGGGGCAAACCTGAACGGTATATTGGGCATAGCTAGGCCTGGTGACATGGGCTTCGACCTGGTTCACCTCAACCTCCATAAGACCTTTGCAGTTCCTCACGGCGGAGGAGGGCCGGGGGCTGGGGCGATCTGTGCGAAGGGAGATCTAGTTAACTACCTCCCGTATCCGATAGTCAGGAAGGAGGGCAGACGTTACGTTTGGTTCCGTCCCGAGAGGAGCATAGGGAAGATAGCGACCTTTTGGGGTAACGTCGGTAACGTGGCTATAGCGTTCTCTTACATTTTAGGTCTAGGACCTGAGGGGTTAAGGAAGGTCGCGGAGCAGAGCGTCCTAGCAACGAATTACCTTATAGCCAAACTAAAGGGCTTAAACGGACTTACGTTAATGGCCCCCCATAGGCCGAGGAAGCATGAGGTGGTTTTCAGCGCTGTCGAACTGGCTAAGAGGACTGGAGTCACTGCCAACGACGTGGCCAAGGCGTTACTTGATAGAGGGTTTTACGCTCCGACAATTTATTTCCCGCCGATCGTCGAGGAGGCCCTGATGATAGAGCCCACCGAGACCGAGCCTATAGAGGTTCTAGACGAGTTCGCCAATGCTCTAACTGACATAGTGAGGCAGGCGTTCGAAAACCCCAAGCCCCTCCAGGAGTCTCCCAGAAACACGAGCGTTGGTAGGGTAGATAACGTGAAAGCTAACCATCCGAGCACCATAACACCGAGTCCTAGGGTTAAGAGGCTTAGGGAGAAGGGCCTCTTAGGCCCGCTAAAGTGAATTTGATTATTATCGAATCGGCTCAAGTTAGTTTTAGGCATTCGAATTAAGAGAAAATTATTGAAAGGTATCCTAAATACGGTATAGCGATATAACGGCCATTAATGCTAAAGACCTGACCTATGATATCGTTCAGAGTTATCCCGTTAGGCGGTTCTATGCCTAACTGATTGTCCGGCAAAGGATTGGTATAAGGATCCGTGCCCTTCGTTATGTACTGATTATTATTGTAGGAGACGACCTCGTGAATTACGTAACCTTTCCCATTGTTGTAGATAACAATTGATCCTATATGAATCGTGTTAAGTTCGGGTTTCGTGTAGAAAACCATGTAACCATTTTGAAATATGGGATACATAGAAACGCCCTCGACGCTCGCCGTCCTCAGCGTTCCTGATAGTGTTAGACCATAGAAGATTATCAAAATTAGTATTATTAATACGTCAATCTTCTTCATCCTCGAAGTCCTCCTTGTCTAAATCGCTCAAGTCAAGCTCTATGACTTCACCCCTATCCCTTTCGTTCTCGCCCTCTTCAGAGGCTATCTTCTTTACCCCCTTCTTTCCCTCCACCTCTACGCCGGATCCTCCCGCCCTTATTTTAGAGACGACAGCCTTCCATTTATGACCATTAGGGCATGAGAAGGACCCCATAACGGTTATCGTAATCCTCCCCTGGGCGTCGGGAATGGGAGATATAAGTTGCCACGTCTTTTCAGGTTTCTCGACCCTAGTGCCACACGTTGGGCATACGTAAGGGTCTTGCTGTTTCTTTCTCGGCATTTTGAGTGATTAGATCTTCACATAATATAAAAACGTCTCGACCAGAGCTAACACTACCTCAACGAGCAGCACGGCACCGACCTTTTCTAAGCCGCCTCGCTTCAGCACCCCAACGTAAAGCAGTGGTACCGAAGTAAGCAAGAGTAGTAAAAGGGCAATCAGGCTAGGCGAGTAGGCCCAAATCACGAGAAGCGGAGCCAATATCCAAACTCTCCAGAAGGCCTGGCTCGACAGTTTGTGCTCTAGGACCCGCCTGTAGGTTGGGTAAGCTAACGCGTAAAAGAGACTGACCGTAAGCGGAATCCATGGATCGCTCAGCATTTATAATCGAATCTTTGCAACCAATTTTAACATCGCGATGGAGAAGCCGTTCGCGATCAGGAGGGTTAAGGGGTTCCAGATAGTTAACTCTAGAGGGAACCCGACACTTCGTGTTCAGGTAGTCACGGAATCTGGAGTTTCGGGTTTCGGAGATGCGCCTGAAGGCGCCTCAAAGAGCGACAAAGAAGCCGTTGAACTGAGAGACAAGGATTACAGCGTAAGGACTGCGGTCGATATAGTCAACTCGATAGTGAACGAAACCCTGAGGGGTTTTGACGTAAGGAATCAAGTAGCCATAGACGAGACTTTAGTGAAGCTCGACGGGACTGAGAACAAGTCAAGGATTGGAGGGAACGTAACAATTGCTACATCGATCGCCGCCCTTCACGCCGGGGCGAAGGCAACGGAGCAGGAGCTTTTCAGGTATATAGGGGGCTCAAGGGTTCGCCACATACCGGTACCCTTGCTCAACGTCATCAACGGGGGGAAACACGCTGGAAACGAGCTGAAGATTCAGGAGTTCATTATCATCCCGTATGGTTTCTCGAGGTTCGCAGACGCCATAGAGGCTTCTACAAGGGTCTACAGGACTTTGAAATCGTTGATCGCCGAAAGGTACGGGAAGCTTTACACGGCTGTGGGTGACGAGGGAGGCTTCTCGCCACCCCTGAGGCGAACAAGGGATGCCTTAGATCTCTTAATGGAGGCGATTAGGAGGTCAGGGTACACGGACCAGGAGTTCAAGTTGGGGCTCGACGCTGCATCAAGCGAGTTCTACAACGAGAATAAGGGCGTTTACGAGATTGACGGAGAGGTCATGGACAAAGGAAAACTGCTGGAGTTCTATGTACAGTTAGCGAATGAATACCCGCTGGGATACCTCGAGGATCCCTTCCAGGAGAACGATATGACGAGTTTCGCGGAGATCCAAAGAGCTATACCCAACGTGATAGTGACTGGTGATGACCTTTACAGCACCAACCCTAAGTACTTGAGGGAAGGGATCAAAATCAACGCTACTAAGGGTGTCATAGTCAAACCTAATCAAATAGGAACGGTTACGGAGACCATAGAGTTCGCCGAAATAGCCAAGTCGCACGCGATTAAGACTGTCGTTAGTCACAGGAGCGGTGAGACGGAGAGCGCTTTCGTAGCTGACTTATCCGTGGGATTACAGTCCGACTTCATAAAGACTGGCGCTCCCGCCAGAGGGGAAAGGACGGCTAAGTATAACAGGCTCATTGAAATCGAGGAACTTTACGAGTTAAGATTCCTCGGTAGACAAGCCTTCTCATAACTTTTATATTTTTAATGAATAGGAAATTTAAGAGGAATTTATCATTATTATTAAATTAAAATATACTTACTTAAATAACTTAAAACTAAGAAAGCTCTGTAAGCTTCACGGCAGTAGAACTCCTACAATCACCATGAACACTGCCACTACGAGTACAATCGTCACGAACTGTCTGAAAGGCATGTTGGGGACTTCTTTGATAGCTTTCATTATTCCATACGTTATCCCTATTACCAGCGCGAGAAGTAGTATCGAAAACCCTATTACTATTAGTCCCTCCGATAGGCTATTTGCGTTAAATTGGAACAGCTGTCCGAACTGTCCGACTACGTTCTCTAACGTCTGTAACGACATCAAAGAGTCTCTCCTCACATGAGTAAGTTAAAAGGATAAATCGCGTGATACCTTTACTTTTGTCCGCCAATGATGAGGGTTAAAAGCGCTTAAAGGTGCTGAGCCCCTAGCATCTGAGGCGGCTTTTCCCTTTTAAACGATAGACATTGTAGTACCCATTTCGAGGTATTACCATGACAGTACCTTCTGAAAGTCTGGTAAAGTCGGTAGGGCAGCTGATAAAGGACGTATATGGACGTGAAGTAGGTTACATAGTCAGTGTAAACACGGAAGTGGACGCCTCGGTTACCGAGGTCGCCATCGCCAGGGACTCGACGATCATGGTTGTGGATCCCTCGAGGTTCAAGTTGGAAGGCGATACGCTAGTTATTATACCAGAGTGGAAGGCTGAGACCCAAAAAGTAACGAGCAGTTTAGATAAGATAAGGAGGAAACTCAAGGCCCTGGAGGAGCTTTACAACAGAGGAGAAATAGATCGCTCTGACTACGAGGAGATGAAAAGAAAGCTTAATAGCGAAAGTAACAAGTTGAAAGAAAGTGTTTCTAAACTGAAATCGACTCTGAAAAATAGACTCTCAGAGATAGACGAACAGCTGATGAAAATCGAAAGGACATTGATATCTCTTAAGATCGGCTACCTATCGGCCGAAATAGATGAAAGAGCTTACAAGAGCTCCCTGGAACAGTTGAAGAAAATAAAGGAGAGCTATATTCAGGAAAAGGACGACATTAGAAAGACCTTGGACAAACTAGATAGCATGGACAAGGAAAACGTCACCGAACTAAAGCCCGTAACACCCGTCAACCTAACGCCGGAGCCCGTACAACAGGGCGAGGCTAAGAAGCCCGAAATACCTAGCGTTGTATCAGTAAAGGTCTTAAATACGCTGTGAAAGGTAAGAACTCTTTTTGACTATGTTTGATAAGCTTTGGGATAACGACGATAACATATGGAGGAAGCTTTGGCCTTTCAGTAACAACAGAGGTTCGAAAAATCTTAAGGATAAGATCGGTGACCTCGTGTTCAAAATAAGGGAACATGAGACTAAACTAGAAGAGCTCATAGTCCAGATGAAGAGAAGAGGCAAAGACCTCTTCGATGCTGTGGTGAGGGCCCAGAGGGAGAATGACACCGGAAGGGCCGCTATATACGCTCAGGAGGTCGCCAACGTAAGGAAGATCATTAACGCTCTTACCACTGCGAAGCTAGTGTTGGAGAAAGCAAGAATAAGATTAGAAACCGTCAGGGACTTGGCGGAAGCTGGCTACACGCTCCAATTACTCGCTGACGCTTTCAAGGCGGTAAGGGACGAGATAAGGCCAATAGCTCCTAACATCGCTATCAGCCTCGATACGCTTGTCTCGAGCGTTAATGCGATGAGCTCTGAAACCTCCACGCTTGGCGGAGTGGTATCCAACTATCAGCCTGTGATCACAGAGGAAGCGAAAAGGATCCTTGAGGAGGCCAGGAAAGAGAGCAACGAAAAGGTCAGCAAGGAGTTCCCAGACCTACCTTCCGAAGTCCTTTACGGCTTCCCATTACCCCCTAAGACCCCCTCAACCGAAGCTTCTGTGAAGATTCCTGAACCCAGTACCCCGAGCAGGCTGAAGGACGCCCTGTACAATATAATACTTCAAACGAACGGCGTTGTGGATTTGAATTACGTCTCGAGCCAATTGAAGGTCCCGAAGGAAGAGGTCTACAACGCTCTCCTTGAGCTAGCAAAGGAAGGGAAAGTCGCGATCGATACCTGAGGTGCCGATTCATGAGTGCGGCGGTCACTCTCGAGGACTTAGTGAGAAGCTACGCTTTGAGAGCCGTGAAAGCAGACAAAGAAGGAAAAAAGGACGAGGCGATCTATTATTATAAAAAGGCGATAGAGGGACTTGGCCAGCTTATAACCCTGTATCCCGACTCACCGTTCAGGCAGGCCTACGAGCAAATGATTAACGAGTACAAGGCGAGAATAGACGCCCTTCAGAGGCTGGTACCAGCTAATGATGACTCCGAGCAAGGGGCGAACGTAGAGGACTTCATTGTCAAGGAAAAGCCGAAAATCACGTTCAACGATATCGTTGGCCTGGAGGAGGCTAAGGAGGCGCTGAGGGAGGCTATAGTGTATCCGTCCAAGAGACCAGACCTGTTCCCGCTGGGCTGGCCCAGAGGGATACTCCTCTACGGACCTCCAGGTAACGGGAAGACCATGTTGGCTGCGGCCGTGGCGAACGAGATAGACTCCGTATTCATGCAAGTGGACGCGGCCTCAATAATGTCCAAATGGTTGGGTGAGGCCGAGAAGAACGTTGCCAAGGTATTTAAGCTGGCGAGGGAGACCTCCAAAAAAGAGAACAAGCCCGTCATAATATTCATAGACGAAATAGACGCCCTACTGGGGACTTTCTCCACCGAGAACGGCGGCGAAGTCAGGGTGAGGAACCAGTTCCTTAAGGAAATGGACGGCCTTCAGGACAAGTCGGAGAACTTCAGAGTCTACGTGATCGGTGCTACCAATAAGCCATGGAGGCTTGACGAACCGTTCCTAAGGAGGTTCCAGAAGAGGATCTACATACCGCTCCCAGACGAAAGGATGAGGGTGGTCCTCCTCAAGGCCTATACCCAGAGGATCCCCCTCGACCAGTCTGTGGATTTGGTTGAACTGGCGAAGAGGTTAGACGGCTATTCAGCCAGCGACATTAAGGACGTTGTTCAGGCCGCTTACATGAGGGTGATTAAGGAGATGTTCAGGAACGGCTCCGATAAACCCCGTAACTTAACAATGGAGGACTTCTTGGAAGTGTTAAAGGCGCGTAAACCGTCCTCCAGCCCTGAGCTAATTAAGGCCTATCAAGCGTGGAGTGAGAAGTACGGGGCACTCTGATCAGATACCCCAGGGTTGTCCTCACCGATCGGTTGGCATGACTCTCATCAAGTCCTTCACGTATTTTCCTACGCTTTTTGATTTCAAGAGTATCGATATAGCTTTTTCTCTCTTCATCCCTCGTTCTTCCCAAACCTTGAGGGCATCTTCTAGGTTCCTTTTGGCGATGTAATGTATCTCGCACAACCCATCTTTATACTCTGGTAAATCGCAGAGCTTACATTTTCTCCTAGCGTTTAATCCGAGAAACTCCGCTAGCAATATACCTATCGATTCCTTGTTTTTCTCATAGACACTGATTAGTCCCTTCAGGATCTCTAGGGTTTCGCTCCTGACCTCGCTGACGGTCTTCTTTCCCTTTCTTATTTCCTCTAAATCACGCTCCAATTTCCTAGTGAGCTCCACGCTAGTGAGGTGACCGAAGTAGTCCTTCAAAACCTTAGACACGGCGAAGCCCAACGGGGTATGCACGACCTTGCCCCCTGATAACTTGACGTATCCCCTCGTAAACAATGTCTCAATTATCCTTCCTCTCGTAGCCTCTGTGCCGATCTCGACTTCCTCCATCCACCTCAAGAGGCCTATCCTGGAGTAAACTTCTGGGGGCTTGGACATTACCAACTCCACTCTCGCTTCCTCAATTATCCCCCGATCTCCTTCCTTTACCTCAAGGAACTCCTTGGTCTCTTGAACCGACACGTAAGGGTATATGAGGAGCCAGCCCTTGAAGACGACCTTCCTGAAATTAAGTACAACAACGTCACCTGTCCTGGGTATCGAGAGTCTCACGCTCCTGCTAGAAACTCTGGCATCGCTACTGACGCTCGCCAAGAAACGTCTCACTATGAGCTCGTACAGCTTGAACTCCGCGCCCTTAATCCCCTTGGGCTTCTCCCCTGTTGGGTATATCGCTGGGTGCGCAGGGTCATCCTTTTCACCCTCACGGGGGACGGGGTTGCCTCTGTTCAGCTTATTCGTTAACTCGACTAGCTTGCCGAAAACGTTGCTTAACGAGTGCAGGATCTCCCTTATCTCGAGGCCTCTCGGTAGCTTTTGGCTGTTAGTCCTAGGATAGCTAATTAGGCCGTCTAAGTAGAGGTTTTCCGCCAACCTCTCGGTCCTATAAGGCGACAGCCTCAGAATCCTTCCGGCCTCAGCCTGGAGGTCTCCCAGGTTGAAGGGAGGAGGTCTTTCTATCGCGACTTCGTCGTCCTTAACACTCACAACTACGATTTGAAGACCCTTAAGGCTCGAGGCGTAGTCCTTCGCTTCGTCCATGTTCTCGAACTCCCGCTCTAAAGTTGCCTTAACGGTTTGCCCCCCGAATCTGATCTTCAACCTGATTTTGAACTTCGGAAGGGGAACGAAGGTGAGCCTCCTCAACGCCGAGTCGACAACATGCTGTAGTAAGGGGCTCTGAACCCTGCCGGCACTCAGGATCATCCTCTTACCTGTGGCCAACTCTAAGGCTCGCATCAGGGCCCTACTGACGTTTATCCCCCACAGCCAGTCCACCTCGTGCCTCGCGAGTCCAGCGTTCGTCATCTCGTAATCAGGGGGCATCAGGTTGCTGAATGCTTTGACGAGTTCCTGTTTAGTTAGGGAAGAAAATTTAGCTCTATAATATCTAGTGGTTTTCCCTATATATTTTATGATAGTATAACCTATTACTGAGCCTTCTATATCGTAATCACAAGCGTTGATGAACTTAGAGGCCTTCGATGCGAGGTACTCCAAAGCCATGACGTACTTCTTCGTGTAGTAGGATGCCTTATCGATCTGCCAAAGGGGTTTCCAGGAGGTTTCGAAAACCGGAAAACCAGGGGGACCCCCCAGCCCAAATAAGTGGCCGGCGGCGGGGGCTACGACGTGCCTTTCGCCCTTGTAATTGAACACCCAATACTTGACCCCGAACTTCGTGCAAGTCTTGTAGTTGTCGCTTAACGCCTCCGCTATCTTCTTTGCGCTCTTGGCCTTCTCAGCTATTACGAGAGTGTAACCCTCCCCAGGATTACAGCTCATTGTTTTTCAGCGAAACTAGCTCGATCTTACCGTTCGGATAAACCCTCCTGATAGTTATTGGGAGTACTCCCGACTCGAGCTCGGCTTCAGCTATAGAGAACACGTCGTCCTTGTTCAACTTACTTACATCTATGAAGGGGGGAGCCCCGAGCGCAAGCTGGAGCGCCCTCGCCCCTATTACCCTAGCCCTTTCATATTTTATCAGCCTGTTTTTCCAAGCCTTAGCGAAAACCTCGTTGAAATTGAACTCCCCAGACACCGAAATTAAAAGAACTCTAACGGGGAATTAAAAACTCTCTTTACCATTCGACCTCTGACCTGAGAGGTTCAGGAAGTTCACATTCCTTTGGAAGGACGTACTCGACGCTCCTACCCAGGATCTCGAAAGTGGCCTTAAAGAGCTTATTTACCGCCCTATCATCGACCACCCCCAACAACCCTACCCTGACTATCTTCTCCCGTAACTCACCCATCCCTGGTGATATTTCAATACCCTTCTCCTTAAGCTTCTCCCTAAAGCCTCTTATGGGGGGTTCTCCCGCTACCACAGTGTTGGAGAAGTTCTCCTCGTTCCCCAGGAGGTTGAAGCCCACCTCTGAGAAAACTTTCCTTACGATTCTGGCGCAGGCCTCGTGCCTCTTCCACCTTCTTTCCTTACCTTCAAGAAGCATTAACTCGCTTGCCCTAAGCGACGCGTTGAATACGCCTACTGAAGGGGTGAAGGGGGTTTCGTTCTTGTCCTGAAACCTCAAGTGTAACGATAGGTCCAAGTAGCTCGGCAATTCTTTAGTTTCCAAGTCCTGTAGTCCCTCCTTGCCTAACGCCACAAAGGCCGCGCCTGGTACTGAGGCTAAGGCCTTTTGACTGCCCGTGGCCACAGCGTCTATTTTCCACTCGTTAACGAAGAGGGGATAAGCGGCGAAGCCCGAGACGGAATCGACAAGTAGTTTCAGGCCCCTCTTCTTTACCTCCTTCGCCACCTCTTCCAAGTTCCTGAAGGCTACCCCAGTGCTCGTCTCGTTGTGCACTAATGCAACTGCCGTAGCTCCCTTGGTGAGGTCTAAAGCCTCCTTGATTTCCTCCAGGGTGAACCAGCCTCCCTGAGGTTTTTCAAAGACCTTCAGTTCAACTCCTCTCCTTCGTAAGCTGTCCATCAGCCTGTTGCCGAACTCTCCGTAAGTGAAGCCTACTACTTTTTCTCCCCTCTTAGTCAGTGAGAACACCATAGCCTCCACAGCTAAAGTACCTGAACCAGTGAGCAAGGCCACTCTTTCCGCCGAGAACAGGGCCTTCAGGTTGTCCTCGAGGCCCCTGACGATGCTTCTGAACTTCTCAGACCTGTGATTAACCAGGAGCGTCGCTGCCTGAAGGACGCTTCTCGGAACGTTGACTGGACCTGGAATTAGCATCATCTCAAATCAACCCCAATTCCTTCATGGCGGAGATCAGGTTATCTGCCGTCATTTGTGCAACCCTAAGCTGGGCTTCCTTAGTTTGAGCGCCTATGTGTGGTGTCACTATCACTTTTGGATGCTTAAGGATCTCCCATTCCCATTGCTCTTTTGGGGGCTCGTTCCAGAAAACGTCGGTAGCGTAAACACCTACTTTACCTCTGTTTAGGTTCTCCAACAATGCGGGTCCGTCAACGACTGCTGCCCTACTCGTGTTAATGATTATCACGCCCTCTTTCATCAGATCGAAGGCCCTAGCGTCGAGGATTTTCGGAGGATTCTTGCCTACAGTAACGTGCAACGAAATGACGTCGGATCTCCCCAGCAGATCCTCCATATCGACCACTTCAGCCCCCATTTGCTTAGCTCTCTCCCTGACGTCCAATACGTCGTAAGCTAGTACATGCATTCCTATCGCTTTAGCAACCTGGGCCACCTTGCTCCCAATCCTTCCGAACCCGATTATACCAATCGTCTTGCCAGCCAGCTCTATTCCTTGAGTTTTCTTGAAAACCCCGCTCTTAGCTAATGCTATAGACTCATACAAATTCCTGGCAGCTGCAAGTAGTAGTGCTATGGTGAGCTCGGCCGCAGAATCAGTGGACGCGCCGGGAGCGTAAACTACCTTTATTCGTCTTTTGTCGGCCTCCTCAGTATCGATGTTGTCAAGACCTATACCAGCCCTGGCGATGAGCTTGAGGTTAGTACCCCTTTCGATTACTTCCTTGTCCACTTTAGTCCTACTCCTCACTACGAGTATATCATAGTCCTTTATTATATCCAGAAGTTCTTTCCTTTCAATATCTGGTCTGTAATCTATCTGTACATTATATTGACTTAGTTTTTCTATAAGAAGTTTATCGACAGGGTCAGTGATGAGAACCCTAACGACCATTTAAATTCACCCCTAGTCTATAACTAATTTTAAAAATTTACTGATGTGATGAACAAAGTGAAAGAAGAGAGAAAGAACAAGCGTTCAGCTCGACCAACTCTTGATCCTTTCTTTCCTCCCGAAGAGTTAGACCCACCTCGAAGCCTCTCATTTTTGCGTCTGACGTTGTATCCGCTATTAATTTAAAAACTTTTCACAAGACAAACTTCCTCATTTCAGCACGGTGCCCGTCTCAATGTGCCATATGAAGAGGTCTAAGATCCCTACCGACATGCCGAGCTGGTGAGCCAACCCCTTCAGCTTCCGCTCTATTTCTAAGTACCTAGACCTCGTTAACGTCTTAAAGGGTCTCACGAGTCCAGAATTTATGGAGAACCTCATTACGTGCTTATCCACGATGGCCAAATCGAAGTAGCCCACGTTCCTTAGGAAGTGGCTAGCCTCTTTCATCCCGATCCCGTAAATTTCGTTGGCCAAAACCTCCCTCGCCAAGGCTTGACTTCTATCCGCCAGGGGCTTTATCCACGACTTTACTCTTCCGCGATATTTCACCAGATTCTTGAGATACTTTGCCTTAAGTTCATAGAACCTATAGCCTCTCTCTTCTAGAACCTGTTCGAACCTGTAAGTCCCCTTATCGAATTCCTCCATCACATAACCTAGAACCTTGTAAGCAGACACGAATGATGAGTTAGCGGTCAAAACGCAAAGGACGAGCTCCCTGAACCAGACGTCCTCGTCGGCGATGTTATTCAGTTTGAACTCCTCGACCCTCTCAAGCACTAGCGCTCTTAGCCTTAGATTTTCGACTTCTTTTCTTAGCCTTTCTAGCATTGCTCTCCGAACTCTTCTTCGACTTCTTGCTTTTGCTCCTCTTCTTTTTAGTTTTAGTTTTAGATTTCTCCTTTAACGGAGAGACCTTAACGGCCTTCTCGCCCGAGAACTCGGACCTAGTTACTGTTATCGATCTGCCGTCACCCAGCTCGATTATCACGAATGGGTACTGAAGCTCTTGTGGATTCACATTCAGGCCGTATGCTATCAATTCTTGGTTACCAAAATCTATTTTATCTAGAATTGGCTTTTTTTCTTCTATTCTACTTATCACCTCTTCTGTAATCTCTTCCTGGACTTTTTTCTCGGGCTCTGATTTTACTGGTTCTTGCACTTGTTCTTGAGATGTGGTGCCACTGGTCTGGGGTTGAGTAACTTCTTGTTTCACCGCCTCCTTCGGAACGTAGACCGCCACTATCCTGAGAGGGGACACGAACGGCTTGGCGGCGGGTACCCCGTTCACGTACTCATCCGCTCCCGCTATTATCCTCGTTATCCTGTCCTTGACGGTGTAGCTCTCTAACTTCTCCTTGTCAAGAGCGCTTTCCTCGTCCTTTTCCTGAGTTACAGCAATGGCATAAACGCCAGGGACAAGGGCCTTTTCCGTGTAAGTATAGGTTATTATGTGAGCCTTCATCGTCAGGGGTTAGATGGAGTCCGTTACCTAAAGTCTTTTGTGGGGTAAGCCTAGTATAAGCCCCTCTCGGACGGTTAAACATAATAACATGCCTAAAGACTCTCCAGCCGCATGAGCGTAAGGATAAAGGGCTCGAATGCGTACGGTCACCTCGGCTGGATAACTAAGTATTGTAGAATCTGTAACAGGAAGCTGAAAGTGGGTATAGACGTTGTCTACAAGTGCCCTAAGTGCGAAAAGGTTTACAACGCCTACTTCTGCGAGGCCGACGCTAGAGGCCTTCATCATAAATGCCCGTACTGCGGCACCGAACTGGTGCCGGTGGCTTGACTCAAATCAGGAAGTTCTTTATTGATAACCTTTACCTCTTTTCGCTGATCGGGGACAACCTTTCTTATGTCGATCTAAACATCGACGCTGAGGTGGACGAATCCGGTTGGAAGGACGTTAACATATCTTTCCCGCACGGAAGGATAGTTAAGCTCCTAACATGTAGGTCCAGGCTTTACAACAAGATCTGCGGCGCTATAGTGGAGTTCAACAAGCCGATTGATACAAGCTCCCTGAAAACAATCTATGGTGAAATAGTTCAGGCCATCCGAAGCACTAGGGGGTAACCCTTTTCTTTCAAGAGCGAGCTCAGTCTGTCCAGTAAGTTAACCAAATCCTGAGGGTTAACAGACTGTATGATTATGTTCACCTCGTACCGCTGTAACTCGATGAAAAATAAAACCTCGAGAAGGGTGGTTGTGGAATATGAGCACAGAAAACTGCTCCCTAGCTTAACGACCTTATCGCAAACTGCTTCCAGGGATTGTTTCATAATGTCAAAAAGGGACCTTACGTCCTCCGGCCCCCTAACCGCTACCTCAGCGCTGACTTTAAACGGCGTTATTAGCGTTCACCCTTTTCAACTCTATCTTCAAGTTTTGAAATATTGTCCTAACGATTTCGACGTGTTGCCTCTTCCCGTATAACGTGTAAAGTTTTAGCTTCCTATATTTCAACTCTGAGATCACCTTACCGTCCTCCAGAACCAGAATCCTCCCTACGACCCGGCCGTAGAGGTTCTTCACGAACCTCATGAACACGAAAGTTCCTTTATCTGGAATCCTAATCCTCAACGCCTCTCCGACCACATAAGTAGGCCTAACTTTTTCTATCACTTTATAGTCTTTATACTCAGCTATATTGCCGTTCTGATACTGGAATATTAATGTTCTTATAGCATGTTTATTCGTTTTACTTCTAGAATTTTCTAAAATCAACTCCATCCTTAACACCCTTTAACGATTCGAGTATTCCCTGAGGATCCACCTTGTCCTCAAGGTAAGCGTCGATTAGGACTTCGCTCTTCATAAGAGTCTCCAGCAACTTCCTCCTCGAAGGGAGTGAAGATTTCCTGTACAGGCTCAAAAGAGCTCTCTGAACGGCGATCTGAGTCTCGATCCTCCTTAACCTCCTGTCCTGGTTCATTAACTCCTCGAACTCGTCCTTATTGCTGGCCCTTTCTAACGCTCTATACGCTACCTCAGCTGAAATTGCGGAGGGCCTTATCCCCTCCCCGCTAAGAGGGTAAACTAGACCCCTAGCTTCTCCTATCCTTAAGTCCTTCCTTTTGGGTGCGCCTATAGAGATGGGGGCTCCCCTAAGATCGAGTATTTCTGCGTCCGGGAAGTTCTCCTTAATGTAACCCGCCAGTAATGCCCTAGAGTTCTTCTCCTCGAGGAACCCCGCGCCCACGTTAAGCTTCCCCTCTTCTGAAGGGAAAACCCAGTAGAATCCCGTATACTTCGTATCGAACTCGAAAACCGCGACGTCGGAGAACCTATTGGTCTTAATGATCGCCCTAGTCGTGTAAACTACCTCCCTGTCCATATCATAAGGTCCTTTCGCATCTATGATGAAATCGTGTCTCTTAACGTGCTCCGGCCTCTCGATCCTCACATAGGCCCTCATCCTGTTTATCCATTCCCATTTATCTATTACAACCCATTTGGTTCTTGAATAACTAATCTCGGAAATCGGTCTGCCGTCAAGCTTAAAGAGGAACCTCTTTATCCTGAACTTCTCCTGCCAGGGCACCGGGGGCTCGTATACCTTCGGGACTATATCGCCACACGGCTTCGAATATTTGGGTACTATATCATACAAGGTTACCTCGTAATCTTTGGCCCTCAACTGGTAGGCCAGTAACGATCCTGATACCCCTCCCCCCGCGATCCCGACGTCCTTTCTCATTATACTTTTAGCCTCAACGCCTTTACTCTAATAAAGACGAGTCGCATGATCAGCGAGCAAGAAGTCCTTCAGAAGATGAACGAATGGCCGAAGCATTACGATCCTTCGACGGTTGAAAGGAAGTGGCAGGAAAGGTGGCTCTCAAAAGAGTACTACGAAAAGGTTTTCAGATTCAGGGAGGAGGATGTCGTTTCTCCCGTCTTCGTGATCGACACCCCTCCCCCGTTCACTAGTGGAGAGCTCCACATGGGCCACGCTTACTGGGTTACAATAGCGGACGTAATAGCGAGGTTCAAGAGGCTCGAGGGATATAACGTGTTGCTCCCCCAAGGCTGGGACACCCAAGGGCTTCCCACCGAGCTGAAGGTGCAGTACAAGCTGGGTATACCTAAGGAGAAGAAGGATCTCTTCCTCCAGAAGTGCGTGGAGTGGACGGAGGAGATGATATCCAGAATGAAAACAGCCATGATAAGATTAGGTTACAGGCCCGAGTGGGAGAGGTTCGAGTACAAAACGTACAGCAACGAGTACAGGACAGCCATTCAGAGGTCACTCATCAAGATGTACGAGATGGGCCTCGTAGAGATGAGAGAAGGTCCGGTAATATGGTGCCCAAAGTGTGAGACCGCGTTAGCCCAAAGCGAAATAGGCTACCTCGAGAGGGAGGGTATCCTGGCATACATTAGGTTCCCCCTGGCCGACAGTTCGGGCGACGTAATTATAGCCACCACGAGGCCCGAACTGGTTGGAGCCACTCAGGCAATAGCCGTCCATCCGGAGGACGAGAGATACAAGGGCCTCGTCGGCAAGCAAGCCGTCGTTCCACTCTTCAACAGGAAAGTCCCCATAATAGCTGACGAGAGCGTTGAGAAGGAGTTCGGAACAGGAGCCGTGATGATTAGCACTTATGGTGATCCTCAGGACATCAAGTGGCAGCTGAAGTACAACCTCCCCGTCACCATCCTTATCGACGAAAGGGGACGTATGAAGAACACCAACGGGTTGCTCGACGGCCTTAAGGTGGAGGAGGCTAGGAAGAAGATGCTTGACCTCCTGAAAAAGGAGGGCTACCTGGTTAAGGTGGAGAAGATTAAGCATAACGTCCTCTCACACACGGAGAGGAGCGACTGCCTGTCTCCAGTGGAGTTCCTTGTTAAGAAACAAATTTACATAAAGATTCTACCGTTCAGGGATAAGCTACTCAACGAGTACAAACGCATGAAGTTCCACCCTGAAAGGATGTCTTACTATTTAGAAGAATGGATAAGGAACCTCGAGTGGGACTGGAGCATTTCGAGGCAGAGAGTTTACGGTACTCCCCTGCCCTTCTGGTATTGTGACAACGGTCACTTAGTACCGGCTAGGGAGAACATGCTGCCAGTGACGCCAGAGAAGAGCGAGCCTCCAGTCGACAAGTGCCCCGTCTGCGGGGCTTCTCTAAAGCCGGTAACCGATGTCGCTGACGTATGGATAGATTCTAGCATAACGGCGCTTTACATCTCAGGCTATTTCGGCAACCCAGAGAGATTCAAGAGGACCTTCCCGACCTCGTTGAGACTTCAGGGAACTGACATAATCAGGACGTGGCTATTCTACACTCTCTTCCGAACGCTCATCCTAGCCGGAGATATTCCGTTTAAGGACGTTCTCATCAACGGCCAAGTCCTGGGGCCCGATGGCACGAGGATGAGTAAGAGCAAGGGCAACGTGGTCAGCCCGTTGGACAGGATAGACGAGTTCGGGGCCGACGCCATTAGGCTAACGTTACTTGACGCCAGGATCGGTGACGACTTCCCGTTCAAGTGGGAGAATGTTAGGGGGAAGAAGCTCTTGCTACAGAAGCTCTGGAACGCGTCTAGATTGGCTTATCCGTTTATAGGCAAGAAAAGGTTCGAGAAGCCCGAGAGGCCGCACCCGATTGACGCTTGGATCCTGGCCATGCATAGGAAGTTCGTCGAGACTGTCGTTAATGCCTACAGGAACTACGACTTTTACGTCGTCGTTGAGCAAATGTATAGCTACTTCTGGCAAACGGTCGCGGATGAGTATCTAGAACTCGTCAAGTATAGGCTGTTCCAGGAGGATTTGTCGGCATATTACACGCTATCCAGGATCCTTAAGGACATCATTGTTCTCCTCCATCCGATTGCTCCTCACATAACTGAGGAGATTTACTCGCTGATGTGGGGCGACAAGATCAGTGTGCAGCTGGAGAGGCTTCCTGACGTGAGCGATATCGAGTATGATAAGAGGTTCGAGGAATTCGACGCCAAGCTAATGAGCCTTACCTCAGCGATAAGGACCGCGAAAATAAAGAACAGAATACCATTGAGCGCTCCGGTCAAAGTCACAATAAGGGGACCTAAGGATCTCTTAGAGTTCTCAAAGTCGATCGAAACGGACTTGATGAGGACCTT
Source organism: Sulfolobales archaeon Acd1 (assembly GCA_000389735.1). Classification (GTDB taxonomy): domain Archaea; phylum Thermoproteota; class Thermoprotei_A; order Sulfolobales; family Sulfolobaceae; genus Acd1. The sequence continues at coordinate 706,212 of APJY01000001.1, forward strand.
CCGAATCGAAGAGATATCCTACCAGGAGGGGGAGACGTTAAGCGTGGAGCTCTCAGACCATGGGAGTCTCAGTCACAACTCAGCCGCTTAAGATCTCATCAACGAACTCTTTTGTTCTCTGTACTCCCTCCCTTATGTCGTTTTCGTCCAGAGCGAAACTTAGCCTGACGAAGTCCTTGCCTACTTTAGGGGAGAACACCTCGCCTGGGATGGTAGTGACTCCCTTAGACTGAATGAGGTTTACGGAAAAGTCCTTCGAGGTCCACCCTTTCTTCCTTAATATCTCGCTAATGTTAGGAAACATGTAGAACGCTCCTCTAGGTAATGAGACCCTTACTCCCTTGACCTTCTTAAGCTCGCTGAACATGACGTCCCGTCTCCTCTTGAACAGGTCTATCATTTGCTTAACCAGATCGAAGTGCTGGAAAGCGGCTAATGCACCCTTCTGCGCGAAGCTCGTCGGGCACGTATATATGTTGGCCGCTAGAGCTACAGCCTTCCTGATCATTTCCTCCCTAGCGACCAAATACCCCAACCTCCAACCAGTCATGGAGAAGGTCTTACTGAACCCGTTCACGTAAAGTACGAACGACCTCCAATCCGAGTCCTGAAGGACGCTCCTCATTTGTCCCTCATACACAAAGTAATCGTAAATCTCGTCGGAGAGCAGCCAAACCCTTTTCTCCCTGGCTATCCTCACGAGTTCCTCCACTTCCTTAGGCGAGAACAGTGTTCCGGTGGGGTTATGAGGGTTATTGAAGACTATCATTCTGGTTTTCGAAGTGATTTGACTCTCAATGGATTCTATGTCTAGGGAGAACCCCGACTCCTCGCTCCACCTCATCGGGACGTACTTGACCACCCCACCGAGCATCTTCACGACTTCGGCATAGGAATAGAAACTAGGGTCTGGGATGATTACTTCGTCCCCAGGGTTTACGGTCAACAGGAAGGCCAAGAAAAGCGCCGTCTTAGCTCCGGGAGTAATTATGACCTCCTCTTTCCTAACCCTGTCGCCATACCTTTCGGTCAGATGTTCCGCGACCTTCGACCTCAGTTCGTCTATCCCAGCCGCAGGGGTGTAGCCGGTGAAGCCCTCCTCTAAGGCCTTAATTGCCTCGTTCCTTATCGGCTCGAAGGTTGGCAGATCTGGCTGACCTATTCCGAAATTGATGATCCTAAAACCCTTCTCCTTAGAGACATTCCTCGCGAGATCGGAGTAAACTAACGTCGACTCCCCTGACACTACCTCCGCGTACTTCGAAAAGCTAAGATCCACGCGTCTCGAGCTATCTTATGAGTTCTTTAATCTTTTCTGGATCCCTCATTAAGGCCGTTCCGATCAAGAATGCGTCGGCCCCGCTCTCTTTTAGCTTTAATAACTTATCCTTATCCGTCACGCCGCTCTCCGCGACCCTTACTATTCCTTCGGGAACCTTTTTGAGAAGTTCAGACGCTTTATCTACACTGACCTCAAGGCTGTTTAGGTCTCTCGCATTGACACCTAGTATTTTAGGATCGCAACTTAAGGCCATTTCGAGGTCACCTTCGTCATGCACCTCTATCAGCGGGGTCATGTTGTAGCTAAGGACGTAGTCGTAGAGATCACACAGCTCCCTCTTCGTCAAGATCCTCGCAATTAAGAGGACCGCGTCTGCTCCTAGGTTATAGGCCGTATCCACTTGCTCTTCCGTCACGACGAAATCCTTAAAGAGTATAGGAATCCTGACGTTCTGGGCGATTTTCTCTAGAACCTCATAACTGCCGCCGAAGTACTTGGGTTCTGTGACCACGCTTAACGCTACGGCACCGTTACGTTCCATGAAGGTGGCGTATTCCACCGGATCCCTATTCACGTCTAGACCGGAAGGTGATTTCCTCTTGTACTCGGCTATTATCGGGTTTATCCCCTTCACCTTAGCGTTCATGATGCTGGAGATTAAGACATAAATCGGCCTTCTTCTGGTCCTAGAGATATAGCCCCTGTTATAGGCCTCGGATATCACGTCGTTAAGCCAGCCGCTAACGTACCTGGGCACGCTTCTAAACCCTATTAAGGAAGTTATATAGGATTTTCTTACCGACAGGGGTACCGACGCTCTCCGGATGGTACTGGACTCCGAATATCCTATACTCGACGTGATGTACCCCCATTATCTCATCGTCGTCGAGCGATCTGGCGTCCACCTCCAGGGGGTATTTTACGTTATCTATAACAAGGCTGTGATATCTCATGCCCGTGAACTCTCGGCTCACCCCCATGTACAACGGTGAGTTCTCGAAGTGTCTTATCCTGCTGACTTTACCGTGCTTTGTGGTTCTCGCCCTCCTTATAGTTGCGCCGAAGGCATAACCTATCGCCTGATGACCTAGACATACTCCTAAAATCGGAACGCGTTTACCGAGAATCTTTATGACGTCCAGGGCCACCCCTATGTCTTCCTTCTTATCGGGCGAACCTGGGCCTGGCGAGATTATTATTCTGTCTGGATTTATCCTTTCAATACCACTTAGGCTTATTTCGTCGTTCCTTACCACTATCGGATAACTTCCCAACTCCCCAATATACTGGGCTATGTTGTATACAAAACTATCATAATTATCTATAATTAACGTGATATCTATGCGGTATCACCTCCCGCTATTCTTAAAGCCTTCATCTTGAACTCGGTCTCATAATATTCATTCTCCGGGATCGAGTCGTAGACCAACCCGGCACCTGCCTGGATCCTGACCTTATCGCCGTAAAAGAAAGCGCTCCTTATCGCTATGGCGAATTCGGCGTTGGAGTTGACCGAAAAGAAGCCCACTGCGCCGGCATAAGGCCCCCTTTTATAGGGCTCCAACGTTTCGATGAGGTTCATGGCGAAAGGCTTGGGGGCACCGCTAACGGTTCCCGCCGGAAACGTCGCCTTTAAGACGTCGTAAGGAGTAGCGTTATTCCTTAGAGTGCCTATAACCCTGCTTACGAGGTGTTGTACGTAGCTGTATTTCTCTACATAGAGTAAGTCGGGGACCTTGACGGATCCCAAGTAACTCACCTTCCCGAGGTCGTTCCTAGCCAAATCTACCAGCATGAGGTGCTCAGCCCTCTCCTTTTCGGAGTTGAGTAGTTCCCGTTCCAGAGCGAAGTCCTCTTCCGGTGTCCTACCCCTAGGTCTGGAACCTGCGATCGGGTAACTCTCTATAACGCCGTCCTGAAAACTGAAAAGGGTCTCAGGACTCGCTCCTACTAGCCTCCTTTCGCCGAACTTAAGGTAGAACATGTAAGGCGAGGGGTTAACCCTCCTGAGCCTGGCGTAGAAGGTAAGCGGGCTTCCCTTGAAGGTATAGTAGTAGAACCTGGATAGGACGACTTGGAACGCGTAACCCGACCTTATATACTCTAGGACTTCCCTCACCGCTTTTTCGAACTCCTCTTTGTTCATTGACTCGAACTCCTTTTTCAGACTGAACGCGTCGCCTACCGAACACCCTTTCTCAACGACGTCACCGTACACGTATGCCCTGCCCTGATAGTGATCGTAAACTACCATGTTCTCTGGGACAAAGAACTCAAAGTCCGGCCAGGGCTCGAGCTCTGGCTTAATGTCCTTGATCTTCTCCCAGTACCTTACTGCGTCATAGCTGACGTACCCTATCGGTCCTCCTCCGTACTTCCCCGGAAGCTCGATTTCTTCTGACTTTTTTACTAGTCTGCCGAATACCTCTACGGGATCGTGGAACTCCATGCTGATGGTACCCGAGGTCTTTCCTTTCTTAGCTTGGACGTGCTCCTTAGCTCCCCACGCCACTATCGAGAACCTGGTTTGGTTCTGGGGTCCTTCTAGGCTCTCTAGAAGCGCCGCGACCTCGTTTTCGTTTTCTACGCAAGTGAAGAGGCTGAAGGGGTCTGGAATATCCGAAGTTTTCCTAATGTTAACTGGCATCCTTCACCGCCCTGATTAGACGTTTCATCTTCTCGAAATCCTTTTTTGCTGGACTGGACTCGACCCCACTCGAAACGTCTATCCAACCCGGATTCAGGCTTATGAACTCGTAAACGTTCTCTGGCGTCACTCCGCCTCCTATTCCTGCGTCTGGTCTCAAGTCCAAGAGCCTCTTAGCCATGCTAAGGTCAACCTTAGTGCCCTTCTTGGCGGAATCTATCAGGACTAGGGCGTCGAGCGTCCGGTTTATCAGGTTAAGGTACTCGACGCCTTCAATAGATGAAGGGACGTAAAGGATGAACTTGGCAGAATACGTTGTGAGCTCCTCCATCTCCTCCCTAGTGAGGACCTTGTGAACCTGAACGTAGTCCGCGACTTCGATCACGTCTTCAAACGAGGTGCTCAGCTTCACCGCTACGAGGGGACTGTCTACCTCGCCTTTAACTAATCTCAAGAATTCAGGCTTAACGTATCTAAGCATTCCTGGCTGAACAACGAATCCGAGCATGTCCGAGCCTAACCGTTTGGCCATAACCGCGTCTTCCAAGTGAGTAATCCCACATATCTTGGCCTTCACTTTACACAACCTCTACAAGTTTCTTCAATTTGCCAACGTCCCCGTGGGATGAAACTACCCTCGTTATGGTCTCAAGCCCCTCGTTTATCACCTGGTCGGCCAACTCCGCACCGTCCTCGATAGATTTCGCCTTCGAAGCTACGAAGGTCGCAACTGCCAGGTTGGCCTTGACAAAACTTCGTATATATTCGTCCTTACCCTTAATCGCCCTTAAGAACCTCACTACCGAATCGACTGGGTCACTCACTACTAGCCTCTGGATCGGAATGGGTTCCCTGATCCTTAGGCTCTCCAGGTCTATCTTGAGCTCTTCGATTGAACCCCCCTTAATCAAAACAGCGTGCGTGATTCCGCTGACCGAGATCTCATCGATCCCAGGCTCCCCGTGAACCAGCATCACTCTCGATGGTGATAAGTAAGTTAAGGCCTGAGCCATCTGGGCCATGAACCCCTTGGAGAAGACGCCTATTACCTGATGCTTCACGTTGGCCGGATTCGTCAAGGGTCCAAGCACGTTAAAGACCGTCCTTATTCCCAGGGCTTTCCTGACCGGAGCGACGTTCTTCATAGCCGGATGATAGAGCTGAGCGAAGAGGAACACGAAGTTCGACTCCTTAACGACCCTTTCCGCCTCCTCGGGCTTGACCGAAATATCGTATCCTAAGGCCTCAAGGAAGTCGGCCGATCCGCTCTTACTGCTCACACCGCGGTTGCCGTGTTTGGCTACCCTCACTATCTTGCTCACAAGCAACGCGGTTGCCGTGCTGGCGTTGAAGGTACCCATCCTATCGCCACCTGTTCCAGCGGTGTCGAGGGCGTCCTCCCAGGGGCCTACTTTCAACGCCGCTTCTCTCATGGCCAAGGCAAAGCCCGCTATCTCCTCGGGGGTTTCGCCCTTAGCCCTTAAGGCCACTAGGATTCCAGCAGTCTGGGCCTCGTTCAGCTCCCCTTTTATTATCGCGGCTGCCAGTTCTTTAGCCTCCTCAACGCTCAGGTTCTGTTTAGACAGGATCTTCTCGAGAACATCAGGAATATTCATCGAGTATCGACCTCATCCTCTTTACGGTTTCCAGTGCTTGTGTTAGTCCTCCATTTTCGAAGGACTCTATGTAGGCGGTACCGATGGCTACCCCGTCCGCTCCGCTCTCCAGCGCCCTCCTTAAGTCATCCTCGTTATTGAGGCCGAATCCGAGGATCAACTTGTTCTTAACGAAGCTCCTAACCCTCTTCACTAACGCGTCCACGCTGATCGGAAGGATTACTCCAGTGGTGGGCCTTACCCCGTAGTAAAGGAAGGGCCTCGAGAGGGGGGCCACCTCAGCGATAAGCCTGTCAGGAACCGAGGGCGAGGTAAAGAGTGTGGGGTCCAGGCCGTGACCCGCGATTTTATTGATGTAGACCTTGTAATCCGAGGAGAAGTCTATCAGTAGGTCAGGAAATAGTACCCCCGTAGCGCCTGACTCCTTCAGTCTCTCGAGGAACTCGTCCAGGTTGTCGACGAAGTCCTCGAGATAAGTAAGGATTATGATCTTTTTATCTGTCACGTCTCTGGCCTTTCTTATCAGGCTGAAGAAGTCCCCGTACTTGCCTAACACGTCTTCGTAAGACCTCCTGATGGCTGGCCCGTCGTACTTGGCGAAAGAGGGCGGGAATCCAAGCTCGAAAATGTCGGTTCCCAACTCGTCGGCGCCCTTAACGAACTCTATGAAGGATTTCTCATCGGGGTAGCCCAAAGTCATGTAAGAGACCAGGAGCTTTCTCGTCAAGAGTACCTCACCATCATGTCCTGATAATTAGTTAGGTCGAGAAGACCGTGACCGCTCAAGTTGAAGGCTATGGTTATCCTCTCCTTGTTCTTCTTAGCCTCTCTGGCCAGGTCTATGACTGCCTTAATCGCGTGAGCGCTCTCGGGAGCAGGCACTATACCTTGGGTCTCCGCGAAGATCTTAGCGGCCTCGAATATTTCCCTCTCGCTGTACTCCCTCCACTCCACTACCTTATCCTCGAGTAGAAGGCTCAGCGTGGGGGCCACGCCGTGGTACCTAAGCCCCCCAGCGTAAATTGAAGGAGGAACGTAATCCTTCCCTAGAGTAAGCATCTTAACCATAGGAAGCAAGCCCGCAGTGTCTGGGAAGTCGTACCTGTATTCGCCTTTACTGAACTTCGGTACCTCCGCCGATCCCACGGCAATATATCTGGAACCGATTTTGGCGCCTATGAACGGGTAAGTGAAACCGGCGAAGTTACTACCTCCTCCCACACAGCCGACTAGGACGTCGGGCTCCTCGCCTATTGCACTGAACTGGTTCATCGCCTCTAGTCCAATCACCGATTGGTGCAACAGAACCACGTCAAGGACGCTCCCGACCAGATACCTGTAACCGTGTTCAAGGGCGTACTCTATCGCCTCGCTCATGGCTATTCCCAAAGATCCTGTATTGCTCGGGTTTTCGCTCAATATCTTCCTTCCGAAATTCGTCTTATCCGAGGGGCTCGGGTAAACTTGGCCTCCATACAACTGCATTATGACCCTCCTCATGGGCTTATGCTCGTAGCTGACCTTAACCATAAAGATCGTTGACCTCAGGCCGTACATGGAAGCGGCCAACGCTACCGCTGTACCCCACTGTCCCGCCCCAGTTTCGGTGACCACGTGATCTACCCCCTCTTCGTAAGCAAAGTAAGCCTGAGGTATCGCAGTGTTGATCTTATGAGAGCCCGTAGGCGTTGCTCCCTCGAACTTAAAGTAAATCTTGGCGGGTGTATCTAGATACTCCTCTAACCTCTTAGCCCTCATTAAGGGGGTAGGCCTACCTATTTGTAGATATCTATCCCTAACGTCCTCCGGGATTTTGACGAACCTCTCCGTGGTGAACTGCTGCCTGAGAACCTCCTTAGGCATTATTTTGTTCAGGAGTTCGATCCTGGAGAACTCGGCTCCCTTAGGATCCCTTGGGGGTGGAAGAGGTCTTGGGAGGTCTGGAACTATGTTGTACCAGTACTTGGGCAATACCTCGCTTAACTCCATTGGCTCAAGGAGTTCACCGCAAGTATAAAGGCTGAACTCAAGGGTATATTAACGTTTCATAACGTCTTGAAGTCCTTGAACTCACCCTTGTAAGGCTCAAAAGTATAGTCCACCTTCTCCACCATGGCTGCCGGGGGACCCTGTTTTATCTTTTCTAACAGCTTGTAAAGCATCTCTTCCTGCCCCTCAGCTACGACTTCTACACTGCCGTCGCTGAGGTTCATCGCATAACCCTTAATCCCCATCCTATCCGCGTGTATTTTAACGAAGTTCCTGAACCCGACGCCTTGAACGACTCCATAGACCCTCGCCTTAAGCCTTCTGAGCATTTTAACCACCTCAGAGTCGCTCCACTTCGTCACTTCTCGGCTACGTGACACTCATCATTAGCAAAGGATTAATCTCTTACAAGATCATTAAAGCTTTCCAATGATCAGGATAGCCATCGCGGGGCTCGGGAACTGCGCCTCCATGCTCGTTCAAGGTATAGAATATTATAAACAAAAGGGTGAAAATTATACTGAAGGTCTAATCACCCCAATAATAGGGGGGTACCGGATAACCGACATCCAGATAGTTGCAGCTTTCGACGTTAGCAGGAACAAGATCGGAAAGGACGTCTCCGAAGCTATCTTCGAGAAGCCCAACATAACCCCTAAAATAGTCGAGATGTCCAAGCTCGGGGTTAAGGTATCTAAAGGACCCGTCTTTGACGGCGTTGCTAAGCATATGCTGGACGTCTTTAACCCCGTCTATGATGGAAAAATAGAAGGTGTTATTCAGGAACTTAAAGACGCTAAGGCTGACGTTCTAATTAATTTGCTTCCAGTAGGGAGTGAGGAGGCTACTAGGGCTTACGCGAGGGCTGCGCTGGAGGCAGGTACGGGCTTCATTAACGCTATCCCTGTGTTTATAGCCAGCGATCCTACCGGGACGTTTCCCAGATTGTTTAAGGAACGAAACCTCCCCCTAGCAGGCGACGATGTGAAAGGACAGGTGGGAGCGACCATCCTTCACAGAACCCTGGCCTCCCTCTTCAGGATGAGGGGGGTTAAGATCGAGGAGACCTATCAGCTTAACGTGGGAGGCAACACTGACTTCCTCAACATGAAGACTGAGGAAAGGCTGGTCTCAAAGAGGATCAGTAAGACTGAGGCCGTGACGAGTACGGTGAGCTACAAGGAGCTCTTAGAGAGGGAAGGAAAGGTGAGGATAGGTCCCTCAGACTACGTGCCGTTCTTGGGTAACACTAAGGTGGCGTTCATCTACCTAAAGGGCTCCGGCTTCGCGGGGATGCCGATAGAGATTGAAGCTAGACTGGAAGTAGACGATAAATCCAACTGTGCGGCAGTACTAGTTGACGTAATAAGGGCGGTCAAGGTGGCCTTAGATCGCAAGATCGGGGGACCATTAGTTGAAGTCTCAGCGTTCTACTTCAAGCATCCTCCAGTTCAGGCTAAGGACGACGAGGAGGCCTATCAGTGGTTTAAGAAATTCGTTGAGATGTGAAGTCTGCGACGAAAATATTTCGTTCTTTCGCTGCCCAAAATGCGGAAGACTCGTCTGTCCTAGTCATTTCGACCGAAGTATGGGTTTATGTCACGTATGTAGGGAAGCTTTGTGTGATGTATGCAAAACGAACCTTTCGATAGGAATCTGCGACTCGTGTGGGAGGAAAGTCTGCGAAAAATGTACTGCGATATACATTAACGCGAGGAGGACATGCGTTTCTTGCTACTATCGTTCAGCTTTTCGATGAGTATCTTCTGCTCTATCGACGCCACCTGTCTCCTCACCTGAATCACCGCGTCCGGGTTGACGCTAATGCTATCTATACCCTCCCTTACGAGGAACTCATTGATTTCAGGATAGACGCTGGGGGCCTGACCGCATATCGATACCGTCCTGCCGTACCTATGAGCTACCCTTATCAACTTCCTGATAGACCTAAGGACAGCGGGATCTCTCTCGTCGTAATAGCCCATCCTGGCGAGTATATCCGAGTCCCTATCTACGCCGAGGGTGAGCTGTGCCAAGTCGTTACTACCTATGCTGAAGCCGTCAACCAGCTTAGCGAACTCGTCGGCAAGCATAATCACAGACGGTACTTCAGCCATTACCCAAACCTTGAACTCGCTCCCTCTCTTAAGGCCTTCCTCTTCCATCAGGTTCAACGCCTTTTGGAGCTCCCACGTCGTTCTGACGAACGGGAACATCACCCAAACGTTCTTTAGTCCCATTTCCTCCCTGACTTTCCTTATTGCCCTCACCTCTAGCCTAAACGCGGGCTGATAGACGTCGCTGATGTACCTGGAGACGCCTCTCCAGCCTATCATCGGATTCCTCTCTTCTGGCTCGAACTCCTCCCCTCCGATGAGCCTCCTGTACTCGTTGCTCTTGAAGTCCGAGAACCTCACTACTACAGGCCTTGGGTAAATAGCTGACGCCACCATTGCTATTCCTTCAGCGAGTTTGTCCACGAACAGCTCAGGCTTCCCTATTTTAATGAGGTAAAGCGGATGGTACCTGATCCATTCACTGACTATGAACTCGATCCTCATTAGGCCGATTCCGTCGAAGGGCAGGTTCAGGTACTTGTGAATTACGTCCGGTTGTCCCAAGTTCATGTAAATCTTGGTCGCCGTTATCGGGTAGAGGCTGAGCAGAACGTCCCTTGGCAGGCTCAGTTCTCCAACGGAGGCCGGGAGCTCCGCCTGCTTCGCTTCAGGCTTCGTTGTCTCGAGTTCGCCCTCGTAAATGACGCCCCTATGAGCGTCAACCGTGATGATTTGACCGTCCTTTATGACGCTCGTCGCATTGCCCGTGCCAACGACCGCCGGGATGCCCAACTCCCTTGAGACGATGGATGCATGACTCGTCATCCCTCCCTCGTCAGTCACTATCGCCGAAGCCATTTTCATTATGGGAACCCAATCGGGGTCGGTCATTTTAGTGACTAGTATGTCCCCCTTCTGGAAGTCCTTAGCTTGGTGGAGGTCTAGAATTATACGGGCTCTGCCGCTAACTAAGCCCGGGCTGGCTGGTAGGCCTCTGGCCAGGATTTTGGCCTTCGTAGGTTCGACTTTAGTCTCGGCTCCCTTTGCTGCTTGTCTGGCAGACCAGTACGTCTCCGGCCTTGCTTGAACTATAAAGACGTTGTCTGGAAACTTGATATCTGCATCGACGGCCCACTCGATATCCATCGGCCTACCGTAATGCTTCTCAATAGCCAAAGCCATCCTGGCTAGCTCGATGATCTCGTTATCGTCGAGGGAGAACTCTTCGGCCTCAGGGCTCCCCTCAAGGCTGACTTCGACGTTTCTCTTGTTCTGTGGGTCGTAAGCTATCTTAATTCTTTTTCTAGACACACGCTTCAGCTCAATTTTTAGGTCGGACTTTCTCACCACTACCTCATCGGGCGTTACTTTCCCAGCAACTACTGCCTCTCCAAGTCCCCAAGACGATTCTATGACGATATAGTTCGGATCTCCGTTAGACGGGTTAAGCGTGAACATTACTCCCGCGGACCTGGAGTTAACCATCTTCTGAACCACGACCGCCATCGATACCTGAGTATGGTCTATACCTTTCGCGTTCCTGTAAGCTATGGCCCTCGCGTTATACAGGCTGGCCCAGACCTTTTTCACGTGCTCTATTAAGCTCTCGCGAGAGACGTTGAGATAAGTATCCTGCTGGCCTGCGAAGCTTGCCTGTTCTATGTCCTCCGCCGTCGCTGAAGATCTGACGGCTACTAGCGGGTCCTTGCCGACCAGTTTAGCGAGCCTGTCGTAAGCCTTCATTATACTTCGTTCTAAATCTTCGGGGACTTTTGCACTCATTATTAGCGCTTTGATCTTGGTACTTGCTTCCTCTTCGTCCTGAGACGTCTTAAGAATTTCAAATATTTTATCAGCAAGTTTATTATAATTAACGAAATATTTAAAGGCCCTAGAGGTAATAACGAAACCTGGCGGAACCCTCACGCCGATGGAAATCAACTCGCCCAAATTGGCTCCCTTTCCACCGGCGAGCTCTATCATGTCCTTCCTAACGTCTTTAAGGTCGAGAACGAGGTCACCCTGAACAACCTCCATGCTTAACCAGGCACCAAGGTAATAAGGGCCTGAATCAATAAAAACCTTATTAGTACGGGATCGCTCAGGAGGAATTAGACTCAGCTAAATTAAAAATTTTAGATATTTGAAAATTTGAAATATTATGGTAAAGATTTCATTTGGACGAACCGTTCTGGTTTACCTGCTGAGCACTAGTAACGAACGTGGGCAGCGACGGGAACCTCTCCTTCATCCTCTGCTCCGCGATCACCTGCGCTTCCTCTAGGATCTTCCTAGCCTCAGGTGAGGCAGTTACGACCTCCGCTCCACCCGGCATGAACTCGCCGACCTCGTGGATGACCTCCTGTAAGCTATCCTCGATCTCCGACAATTCAAATGACATCTCTGGCATGAGAGTCTTTATCGAGTTCTTGAGCTCCCTGACCACTCCGATCACCGGCACTAGGTCCGTAACTACATCGCCAATCGTCATAACAGTCTCTAGCCTAAGTTGCACCTGCTCGAGGGCTATTTGAGTCACCATCATCTGCTTCGTTATCTTCCTAATCTCCGCGATTTCGTTAGCGTACATCGTCGCCCTGGCAACGTCCTTATTCATCTGGGCTTCCACAACCCTTTCGAAGAGCGCCCTATCCCTTTCCTGAAGCTTGTTGATATAAGCCTCAAGCTTGTTGATCATGGTCCTTAGCTTGTAGTTCGCCATTATTATCCTGTGCCTCAACGGAGCTGAAGGCTTGAAGGTCGTCTTGATCTTCTCAGCCAGAGTGGGCTCGTTCTTGCCCTGCCAGTTCGTTATGAACTCACTTACTTTAGAGGCCATAATGGTCGTTTGTACCCTTACGCAGGAAACCCGTCTTAAGTTACTAAACCTTTAATTATGTCCTCCACGAGCACGAACTCTGCGTATTACACACCTGTAAGACGGCACTAGCTAAATTGATTTAAGCGGGCTGTCTGCTTATAAAGGAGTTGAGGAGGCTTCCTGATGAAGTTTTCTACAAAAATCCAGGATAATAAAATTATTATTGAGAATAAAAGTGATAAACCACTCCTGATCAAAGAGCTGAGGATATTCGTAGAAACGACCGTAATCACTCCTGAGGAGAGGTTTGCCGTCAGGAAGATCTCGGATGAGATGAGGCTTAACACGACGCTGATGCCTAACTCCTCGATTGAAGTCAGGACTTACTATACGAACGTCGTAGGCGTTTCGGTCATATACGAAGAAGACGGCCAGTTACTACGGGAGGATCATGAAGTATGAAAGCTTTTTATTCGACCGCTAAGTATTACCCCGGCTGGTGACGTATTGTTGGAAACGGGAAAGAAGAGCTTCTGAAGTGTTTAGACTGTGGAGCCGAGTACGAACTTGATCAGAACCTACTCCTCTGTCCTAAGTGTGGAGGACTCCTAGAGATAATAGTAAAGCATAGGAACGTTGATTTCAGGAACCTAAGTGGTAGGGGTGTCTGGCGTTACAAGAACCTCATCGCCGGCAAGTACTCTAAGATAGTTACGTTAAACGAGGGCGCTACTCCACTGATAAAATCTAGAATTTATAAATCAGTTTACTACAAGTTCGAGGGCGCTAATCCAACAGGTAGCTTCAAAGATCGAGGAATGACGGTAGCCGTAAGCTCGGCTGTGAGCAACGGTTATAAAGTCGTGGTAGCCGCCTCAACGGGCAACACAGCTGCCTCCGCGGCCGCTTACGCTAGCAGGGGAGGGTTGAGGAGTTACATCATCTTGCCTAAAGGCAAGGTTGCTATGGGGAAGTTAGCTCAATCTATCCTGTACGGGGCGACCATAATAGAAATCGAGAGCAACTTCGACGTAGCGATGAGTAGCGTGATGAGGCTGTATAAAGAGCACAGGGTCGTTTATCCGCTGAACTCCTTCAATCCCTGGAGGTTAGAGGGGCAGAAAACGATAGCGTTCGAGATAGTTGAGGAACTCGGCGTTCCTGATAACGTGATCGTGCCTGTAGGCAACGCGGGTAACATCTACGCGATTTGGAAGGGGTTCAACGAGCTTTACGAGGCCGGTAGAATCGACAGGGTTCCCAGAATGATAGGGGTACAGGCGGAAGGTGCCGCTCCTATTGCTAAGGCAGTAGAGAAGAGCCTTGACCAACCCGAGTTCCTCGACAACCCTGAAACCGTCGCTACTGCAATAAGGATAGGGAAGCCCGTCAACTGGAAGAAGGCGCTCAAGGCCATAAAGCTGTCGAAGGGGAGCGCCATTACAGCGAGCGATAATGAGATTCTAGAAGCTCAGAAGGAATTAGCGAGAATTGATGGAATTGGAGCAGAACCCGCCTCCGCCGCGGCCCTCGCGGGGTATAAGAAGCTCTTAAGCTCAGGTAAAATCTCGGAGGACGAGACGACCGTTATCGTGCTCACCGGACACGCCCTCAAGGACCCAGACGTGATGATTAAGGCGGACGCCAGAAGGATCTTAGTTAACCCAGAACATCTCGACAAGTTGATTTTAGGTGATCTCGGGCTATGAGAATAATTAAGATAGGTGGATCCATTCAGAAAGATCCTAATGACTATCATTTGATCGCTGAAAAAATAAAGAAATTTACAGATGATAAAGTAATAGTTGTCACGTCGGCCCTGAAGAACGTGACTAACGAGTTACTGCAGGTCACTAACGAGCCCGAGAAGGCCGTGAGTAAGGTCTCCGAAATAATAGACAGGCACTATGACATGCTTTCGAAAGTCTCGAACGGCAAAGTGTTCGAAGAGGGCTTCCAGCTCCTTTCGAAGGTCACAGATGAGTTGGCCAAAGTTGCCTGGGCGATAGGAATGCTCGGCGAGAACAACCCCAGGTTGAGGGATTACGTGCTTTCATTCGGCGAGAGGATGGCCGTCATAATCCTAGGAGAGGCCTTGAGGAGTTACGGAATTGACGCGAGGCCCATCACCGAACCTCCTTTAATAACCGACTCCAATTACGGTGAGGCTAACGTCCTACTTCCGGAAACTAAAGAAAGGTTACACGCCTTGCTTGAGTCCGTGAAGTCGAAGGTCGTGGTAGTTCCCGGCTTCATAGGGATAACTCCGGAGGGTAAATACACTACTATTGGTAGAGGAGGAAGCGACTACTCAGCTACCGTCATAGCGAAGGCCCTCAACGTTAAGGAAGTGAGGCTAGTGACGGAAGTCCCGGGCATAATGACGGGCGACCCGAGGAAGTTCAAGGGGGCCAAGACGATCCCCAGACTCTCTCTCGAAGAGGCAGTGGAGTTGTCTCAGCTAGGGGCCAAGAGGTTGCACCCGAAGACGTTCGACCCGGTCTTCGACACGGACATAGAGGTTTACGTCGAGGGGCTTTACGATGAGGGGTTCACGGTAGTCAAGGGGGCCTGTACACCCAGCGATGTGTTGAAGGGAATAGCCGTTGTAGAGGGTTTAACGCTGATAGATGTGGAAAGTACCAGGATGGTCGGAAGAATTGGCTCAGCCGCCGCAGTGATGACGGAAGCACAGAAGGCTAACGTTAACATAATCGCGATGAGCCAGCCCGCCAGCGAGACGTCCATTCAGTTGGTCGTGAGTTCCTCGGACGCGAAGAAGCTTCAGGAAAGGTTGGCTAGCCTTAAGGAATTCGTCAAAGACATAAGCGCTATTGACGTTGATGCAGTGAGTATTGTAGGGTGTGGCCTACAGAGGCCCGAAATAGCCTCAAAGGTGATCTCTTCGGCAGCTGCATATAACCCGATTTCCGTATCCAGAGGGATGAGAAGGGTAAGCCTAACATTTATAGCGGAGAGAGGTCAAGCCGTTGAGCTAGCCGAGGAGCTTCACGAGGTGGTCCTGAAGTGGATAAACTAAAGGTCTCCCTGCTAGGAGCCACTGGAATGGTCGGCCAAAAGATGGTGAAGTTGCTTGCGAAGCACCCTCAATTAGAGCTGGTTAAGGTCAGCGCTTCTCCCAGCAAGGTCGGAAAGAAGTACAGGGAGGCTGTCAGGTGGATAGAGCCGGGTGACGTCTCAGAAGAGGTAGCGGATCTCCCCGTTGTGTCAACCAACTACGAAGACCACAAGGACGTTGACGTTGTCCTATCTGCCCTCCCGAACGAAATAGCTGAGAGCATTGAGCTGGAGCTCGTGAGAAAAGGAAAGGTAGTCATCTCGAACGCCAGCCCCTTCAGAATGGATCCGGACGTCCCTCTCATAAACCCGGAAGTTAATTGGGAGCATCTGGAGCTCCTGAAGCATCAGAAGCAAAGAAAGGGATGGGAAGGGCTTCTTGTGAAGAACCCCAACTGTACGGCGGCCATAATTTCCTTGCCGATTAAGCCCTTGCTTGACATATTTAGGAACAAGAAGGTCATAATAACCACGCTCCAATCGGTAAGCGGGGCCGGCTATAACGGAGTCCCTTACATGAGCATTGAGGGCAACGTAATACCCTACATTAAGGGTGAAGAGGACAAAATCGCGAAGGAGCTGACCAAGCTGACCGGCAGGGTCGAGGACGGAAAGATAGTACATGAGAGCCTAGATTCTAGCGTTACTTCCACTAGAGTACCCACTAGAGTCGGGCATATGGCCGTAATTAACGTGATCGCTGGGGACGAGAAGATAAACCTGAACGAGATTAAGGAGAGGCTGAAAAACTTCAAGTCGTTGCCTCAGATTAAGAAACTCCCGACTGCGCCCGAGAGGCCAATAATTGTTAGGGACGAGGAGGACAGGCCCCAACCGATACTCGACGTAAGTAACGAGAACGGGATGGCCGTCACTGTGGGGAGGTTAAGGCATGAGAACGGCGTCCTGAGAATGGTCGTCCTTGGGGACAACCTCGTAAGGGGCGCCGCCGGAATTACGGTGCTCACCCTGGAGGTCATGAAAGCGCTGGGTTACGTATGATTAAGGTGGACCTTCACGTCCACTCTTGTTTCAGCGATGGAAGCGAAACGCCGGAGTTTTTAGTCGAGTACTCTCGCAAGGTCGGCTTGGATCTGATAGCGATAACCGACCACGACACCTCCGAAGGAGCCATAAGGGTGAGAGGGAAAGCCTTGCTAGGACAGGAAGTTACGACGGAGCACGGCCACGTCGTTATAATCTGCAACTTCCCTCCCGACCCTCCCAGGAGACTATACGACCTCCTTGACTACGCAGACCAGAACTCGTGTGTCCTTTTTCCCTCCCATCCATTCGACGTGACCAGGGCCGGCATAGGTAAGGTAATTTTCCAGATAATCGACAGGATTAAATTCGTCGAGATTTACAACTCCAAAGCGCCCCCCAGTTCTAATGGGAAAGCGAAGAACCTCGCCGTAAGTAAGGGGCTTATAGGTCTAGCCAACTCGGACGCTCATGTTAAGGAGGCCTTAGGGTCCGCCTACAACCTAGTGGACTCCGAAGCTAGGCCGGAAGACGTCTTAGAGGCTTTACTTAAAGGCAAGGTGGAGCCCGTCCCTGTCGGCTTGAGCGCGAAAGCGAAATTAAGCATAGTGAAGTGGTATTTCGTGAGGAAGCTGAGGCTTGCGGAAAATCCCTGCAGAACTCTGTGTGAAATGTAAAGGTTACAAACTCCTCTGCGGGCTCCCCTCGTGCCCGATAATGTCGAGGTTCAGGTCTCTGGTCAACGTAGCTAGGGTTTTGTCGTCTAAGGACGTGATTACGGGTTCGACTCCTCCGAGCGGTATCGTCGGGGAAAGGGGTTACCCTAACGTTAGGGTCATAATAGGGGTGCCTCCCGAGGTGACGGGAGCCCAGGCCAAGGAGTTCGAGGACCCGAAAGGGTGGTGGGGACGGAAGAGCCTCAACGAGATAATAGAATTGAGGTCTTCCTTAGTCTCAGCCGTTATAGAGAGCGTTAAGGTGAACGACCCCTGGAAGCTTTACGAGAAGGAGATATCCTTAGCCGTTGCGTCCAAGGACCCTGTTCAAACCGAGGTTATTTCGAAGAGCGATATAGTCCCTAAGCTCAGGTTCGACGGGGTTCTGGTCCCTAGGGGACCTTCCCTCAAGGCTGAGGAAGTGAAGGTGGACGAGAACCCCAAGCTTTCGAAGAAAATGGAGAGCCTTATCTTCGACGACGTTAAGGCGGAGGACTCTGTAATTGAGCTTTATCAGGCGGGGGAGGACGTCTACTCAATCGTTCCCAGCCTGTCCATGGGACTGCTAGGCAGAAGGAAGAACAGGAAGTTGGTACCTACTAGATGGGCCATTACAGCCGTGGACTCGATAATTGGAAAACATCTTCTTAGAAAAATTCAATTTTTCCCGGAAGTTAACGATATTACGGTTTATCATTCGGCCTATTTAGGCAACAGGTTCTTCGTAGTCCTCTTCCCTTCCAAATACAGGGGTGTTTGGGTCGAGATATGGCACCCTATGTCCCTGTGGGCTGACGAAGTTACCGTAGTCGATCTCTACGAGAACTTCTGGGGGGAGTACGACACGCTCGACGGAGGTTACATGGCAGCGAGACTCTCGGTCTTGGAGTACCTCTATAACAACGTTAGGCAGGCGGGCTTCGTTATAGTTAGGGAGGTGACGAAAGAGTACTTCGCCCCTGTGGGTAACTGGCACATAAGAGAGACAGTTAGAAGGGCGATGCGAAACCCCATATTCAAGGCAGGAAGCCTGGAGGAAGCGTTGAAGGAAGTCCAATCCAGGCTGTTAGTTAAGGTTAACCTATTCGAGATCCCGAGCGTAAAGAAACTGGTCGCTCAAAAGGAGATAACTGGTTACTTTACTAAAAGCGATAGGACGGATAGAGCGGTGTAAAGCCTGTTCTCCGCCTGATCCCAAACCGCGCTCTGTGGGCCGTCTATGACTTCCGCGTCAACCTCCTCGCCCCTAACCGCCGGAAGGCAGTGCATGAAGATCGCGTCTGAAGAGGCGTACCTCATGAGGTCCTTCGTCACCCTGAATTCCTTGAGCTTCTTCCTTTTCTCCTCCGCCATACTCTCTTGGCCCATGCTCACCCACACATCAGTGTAAACGACCCTCGATCCCCTTACGGCCTCATAGGGATCCTCATAGAACTCAATTACAGCGTCAGTTTCCTCGGCCTTCTCCTCTATCCTCTTCCATATGTCCGGCCTAGGCCTAAAGTCCTTGGGCGACGCGACTTTTATTCTGAGCCCCATGACGCTGGCGAACGCCATTAGGCTGACGAGGACGTTGTCCGAGCCGTCCCCCACGAACGCTACGGTTTCATACCTTCCCAACTTCTCGTATATAGTCATGTAATCCGTGAGGGCCTGTAAGGGGTGGGACAGGTCGCTCAGCAGGTTTATGACGGGGACGCCCGAGTAGTCCCTCAGTTTCTCCAGCGTGGAGTGGTTCAAGACTCTAGCGCCTATCGCCGAGACCATCCTTCCCAACACGCGGGCGGTGTCCTCCACTGGTTCACCCCTACTCATTTGGATATCGCTCTTATTCAACACGATAGGATGGCCCCCTAAGGCGTTGATTGCGACCTCCATGCTGACTCTGGTCCTGGTGCTCGGCTTCTCGAAGATGAGGGCCACGCTCTTACCGCTCAGCTTCTTCGGGACGGCGTTAACTTTGTACAAATCCTTCATCAGGAAGGCGTTCCTAATGAACCTCTCCAGTTCCTCCCTCTTGAAGTCAAGGAGGCACAGCAGGCTATTGACTGCAGTCATCTTTAACTAACTACGGTTGGATAAGATTCGAGTAATAATGATTGCACCGAAAGAAGCCATTCAGATCATAGAGGATGTCGCGAGGTCTAAACACGGCGTTAAACCTTCCTTCGATTCGGGGACTGTGATGCTAGCCCTAATGAGGATAGATGAGGAGAAGACGATAGGCAGGCCGAGCCTCATGAAGTCGTTAAACCTTCACGAGGCCCAGGCCAAGACGCTCATAAAGAGGCTGAAGGAATCTGGCCTAGTAACCTCGGATAGGGTTTTAGGGCTTTCACTCACGGAAAAGGGGAAAAGCGTCCTGGAGTCCGTCGAGTCGGTTGTCACCCTTTCCAAAGAATGTATCGAAATAACCACGTTAGGGTGGACTACAGCTGGAGCCGTCATATCTCAGGGCGCTAAGTTGCTTAACAAGATGAGCGTTTCATCGCTCAGGGATCTGGGCGTTTCCTTAGGAGCACAAGCCGTGCTACTCGTCGTGAAGGAGGGAGGGGAACTCGTGATGCCTCCCAGGTCCCTTAACGAGGACGAAACAGTTAGGTCAATAAGGATCGAGATCGCAAAGAAGTTCGACCTGAAAGACGGAGACCTCTTGACCCTAGTAACGCCTTGTGATAAGACTTTACTCAGCAGAATCGTTTTGAGCTACGCGAAGCTGCTTGATTAAGGTCGGCCTTGTCGTCAATCCATACGCGGGCTCCGGAGGTAGGAGCGGTCATAAGGGAAGCGATGACCTGTACGAGCTTAACGCAGACACCCCAGGGAGAATGAGAAGGTTCTTAAGCCTGGCTCCCCGCGAAGTCCTTTACGTTACCGCATCCAACCTCATGGGGAGCTATTACTTCTCCTATTTCCCAGGCCAGTTCCGCTTCGTTGACATAGGTATTGGGAAAGAAACCCGAACTACCAGGTACCACACGATGAACGCTGTGAAAGAGTTCGTAAGGAACGGGGTCGAAATAATAGTGTTCGCAGGAGGCGACGGAACTGCCAGGGATGTCGCTGAGGCTCTAAGGGAGGTCAACGCCAACGTTCCCGTTCTCGGGATACCCACAGGGGTTAAGATGCACAGTGGCGTCTTCGCCCAGACACCCGAAAAGGCTGCAGAGGTCTTGAACTCCTTTATTTCCGGTAAAACGGTCCTAAGACCCGGCGAGATAGTAGACGTCGACGAGGACCTCTACAGGATAGGGGTGTACGTTGTTAGGAGGTACTTCGTCGTAACAACTGTCAGCTCCTCCGATGTGGTGGCGTCCAAAGTGGAGGTGAATACGGAAGAGGAAGAGCTGGAAGGCATAGCCTCGTACTTTCGTGAACGCCTTTACAGGCCGGACGTAACGTATGTTTTCGGTCCGGGGAGCACAGTCAAGTACGTCGAGAGGGCCCTGTTCTCTGCTTCGGGGCCTTTCCTGTCTACGGACGTTGTGAAGGACGGGAAGCTACGAATTGCTAACGCCTCCTACGACGACCTGCTCGGCTTAACCGGGGAGTTAATCCTGGTGGTGACCCCCATAGGCGGTCAGGGCTTTCTGTTCGGTAGAGGGAATCAGGAAATAGGGCCGGAGTTCCTCAGAAGGGTTGGTAAACATAGAATAGTAGTGATCTCAACCAGGTTAAAGCTCAGGAGCTTCGAATGCTTGAGGATCGACACTGGTGATCCCCAAGTCGATAGGGAGCTTTCAGGAGTTTACGAGGTGTTAATTGGGTACAACGAGTTCTACGCCGTCACCACATGCGAGTAATACAACTTAGAACCTTCAGCAAGTAAATACGTGGAATACTTTTCATCGTGATATAAGAGGGGTTGGCCAAGGTTAACCAATGAACCCGAGCGAGGATGCTGATGCTATCCGCGGTATCGAGCTGGCCGAGAGGCTAACGACCAGGTCCGGACCCAGATCTAAGCTTATGGAAGCGATATTAGTCCTACTTTACGCCAGACCCTTAAGGACCTCTGAAATAGCCTCGCACCTCGGTTACTCCTCGAAGTACATCAGCAGCTACATGAGCTACTGGAGGAAGAAGAACCTCGTTTATCAGGAAGGGGGCAGGTGGTACTTAACTCCTCAGGGTGAAACGATCGCCAAGGAAATAATAGAATCGGTGAACAACGCTCGGTTTAACGAGTTCCTCGCCCTAGCCCGTTTGATAATGGTAAAACCTGAAAGCCAGACAAAGAACGACAATGTTGAACAAGAGACGAAAAAAGCGGCGAAAAATGTTTTGTCGTTCTTTGTTAATCAAACCAAATCTGTCAACAAAGAAACACAAAACAAGAACCCTGAGGTTTGTCTAAAGGAGATCCTGCAAAAGCTTGATGAGGATGAGAGGGAGATAATGAGCTTCCTTCTGTCAAAGTATTCCGCATGGAAGTCGACTTACCTATACGTCGATCAGATCCAGGAGGAGACAGGTGCCGATGTCGGATGGCTTTTCAAGGTCTTGAGGAGGCTTCAGACCAAGAAACTGTTGTACCTCTATCATGATCCTAAGCTCGGGGTCAGGGTGGGGTTCACGCAGAACGTTAAGGCGCTCCTCGAGGAATGTTACTCTCAGTAGAGAAAGACTGGTTTTCAAAAGTGTGATATACTTCAACTTCTCTCTTTTGTCTCCGATTCGTGTCAGTCACTTCTTTTCTTATATTTCGTCCAACATCTTAAGCCGATCTAAAGCTTAACATCGCTCAATTTCTTTCGTTTCATTTTAATAAATCATTGAAATTATACAAACTATGGTACAAGATCAATCGCCTTAAAGGTTCTTTTGGTGACAATATAGTTGTAGTAATATATATTAGAACCAGTCGTGCAAAGCTGAGTGCCAGGAGGAGCAAGATGTCAGATCCAGGGAAGTCCTTGAAAATATCGGAAGAGGATATGAACAAAATGTTAGCGAAGGCCGAAAAGGAGGCGGAGAAAAAGGACCACAAGAGGCAATGGATCGAGAGGATGCTCAAGAGCGCGAAATCCTATTATAAGCTCTGTCCTTACTACGATAAGAAGTCCAACCAATGCTTCCTTCAGGTGGGTAACAAATGTACTAGGGACGGTAAGTACGATAACTGTCCGATTTTCATAAACTTCCTGGAGGAAAAGTACAACGAGTACGTGTCTAAAAAGAAGCTCCTCCCGATGGACTTCTTAGACTTGGGTCAGCCAATCTGAAAAACTTCTAACTCTCTTAATTTCATGAGGTTGCCGAGAATCAGAAAGGCGAGAGAGGAAAAGGAGCAGGAATCAGAGAGTAAGGAGACAGAAAAGAAAAGAAAGACTAGGACCAAAAAGGAGAAGTTCGTAGATCCTTTGGAGCTCCTTAACGAGTACTGGAACGACGTGATATCCACGTTAGGGCTCAGTTATTTGGGCCTCAGCGAGGATGAGTACAAGGAACTCATCAAGGAACCCTTCATAAGCGCCGTCGGAGAGGTCAAGACGAAACCTAAGGTCTCCACCATAATAGGCAGGCTCAGCGCGAACAGGGAGGATCTCTTCGCGGTCCTCGCAACCAAACTGGCTGTAATGAGGGACTTGAACAAGATGACCGACGGGCAGCTGGAGTTTGTGGTATATTACATCAAGGAAGCCATAAAAGGGTTGGGCCCTAGGCTTTATGAGGAGTGTGTAAGAAGGAAACGCGACGACCTGATCGACCTACTTAGATCGAAATGGTCTCAGTACGGAATTAACTCCCCGGTTAAGTGCCCGAAGTGCGGGTTCAACGCAGTGATGCCGGATTACATCTGCTACATCTGCCGTTACAGCGTCCCTGATAAGGAGCTGAAGAAGCAGATCGGGATGCCTCATCTACTAGTGGAATACGCGAAGATCGACCCCTCAGGGTTCAGGGAGATATATACGTCCGGCTACTTCTATTACGGCTGGCAAGGGGTGATTCCTCCCAGCAAGGCGAAGGGGTTAACTGGGGAGTTACTGTTCGAAGTAGTGCTATCCAAAGCTGATAAGGAGGCGCTTAAACCCTTTTACATAGATAGCAAAAATCAAAGCCCTTAGGGGTCACCGCTCTGATAGCCTCTAGCTTAGCGTGAGGATAGACTCCACAGCGCGGTTTATCACTACTCTACTTGGTTGACTCTATGCGGAAAAACCCTCGTCAGGGTTCATTACTCACTATTGGGGTCGTCATCTCATAACTCCTCTCAGCCCCAGTTGGATCTCCTATCTTATCCGCACAACCAGTTGAAGAGTCGAACGCGTCGGCGTTTACTCCACCGTATTCCTATGCGTTAGAGGTAAAACGGTAGACCAGGGCCGCTTAGGCTTCTAGACCCAAACTTACGGCGGCTCACCTGGGATCTTAAAACCTAATTCTAAGGCCAATAAGGAACACTTGACGTTCTTGAAAGCGGACATCACGCTCTTCACGAGCTTTAGCAGTCCTCACATCTGGCGCTTTTGAACAGGGAGAAAGACTTCCAGTAAGCCCTCGCCTGCTCTGGACTGTCCCTGAAGTAAGCCCTCGCCCACTGGAACACCTCATCGAAGAGCTGATCCTCAAACCTCAATTCGAATTTACCGAATGCCTCCAATTCGGCCAGGGTAGTTGTAGAGAGGGGCGATATCACCTTCGAGGAGGAAAACTCGGAAACGGGTGGTACAATGGGAAGGTGGTCCTTCATCCCCTTGGCTAAAGAATATAGTAAGTAGGCGGCGAAGAACTCGGCCGTGAAAGGCGTGATCACTGGGACGGATCTCCGTGAGGCCAGCAGGATTATTTTCTCTATTATTTCGTTCAGATCGCGAAGGTTCAGGAGTTCCAGAGACACGCTTAGCTCGCAACTGAGGCAGGACTTCTTAGTGAGGGTTAGGACGACGTCCTTAAGCGGGAACCACTCTTCGGGGACGACCACGATTAGGCTCTTCCTCCAGCCAAGAACTTTCGACCTATATAGGATAGACTTGAACCTGCTCAGTACTTCCTCCCTGGCGCAGATCGTGCACAGGACCCTACCTCCTACCTTCACTGAGGCGGGCCTTTTCGAACAGGATTGGCAGATCATCAAGCCTTCTATACACACAACATAGCGGGAATCAGATTTATATATAACCGATCATAACGAAGTCCAGCTAGGTGACTACGATGTCCGTACCCGTTTTACTGCTTAAGGAGGGAACTAAAAGGACTGCTGGGAGAGAAGCGTTAAGGAACAACATCCTCGCCGCTAGGACCCTCGCGGAGATGCTGAGGAGTAGCTTAGGACCTAGAGGCCTTGATAAGATGTTGATAGACAGCTTCGGCGACGTCACGATAACTAACGACGGAGCCACGATAGTTAAGGAAATGGAGATTCAGCACCCCGCCGCGAAGCTCCTAGTGGAGGCCGCGAAGGCTCAGGACGCTGAAGTAGGAGACGGAACTACCTCAGCTGTAGTGTTAGCGGGCCTACTTTTGGAGAAGGCCGAGGACCTCTTGGACCAGAACATTCATCCAACCATCATAATCGAGGGCTACAAGAAGGCTCTCAACAAGTCCATTGAGATACTGAACCAGATAGCTAAGCCCTTAGACCTCCGTGACCTTAACAGCCCCGCGGCGAGGGAACAGCTCAGGAGGATAGTCTACACTACCATGTCTAGCAAGTTCGTTGCTGAAGGGAAGGAGCTGGATAGGATAATGGACATCGTCATAGACGCCGTGATTAGGGTTGCCGAGCCCAAGCCTGATGGAGGCTACAACGTCGACCTCAGCTTGATTAAGATAGACAAAAAGAAGGGTGGATCCGCCGAGGACTCAATGTTAGTCAACGGAATAGTCCTCGACAAGGAAGTAGTGCATCCCGGAATGCCAAGGAGGATCGAGAAGGCTAAGATAGCCGTTTTGGACGCCGCCCTCGAGGTGGAGAAACCGGAGATCTCGGCCAAGATAAGCATAACCAGCCCCGATCAGATTAAGGCGTTCCTAGACGAGGAGGCCAAGTACCTAAAGGAGATGGTTGACAAGCTAGCCTCTATAGGAGCTAACGTCGTCATCTGCCAGAAGGGAATCGATGACATAGCTCAGCACTTCTTGGCAAAGAGAGGGATAATGGCCGTTAGGAGGGTCAAGAGGAGTGACATCGAGAAGCTGGAGAAGGCCTTAGGAGCTAAGATAATTAGCAGCATTAAGGACGCCACTCCCGAAGACTTAGGCTATGCCGAACTGGTTGAGGAGAGGAGGGTCGGAAACGAGAAGATGGTGTTCATCGAGGGGGCCAAGAACCCGAAGGCCGTGAACATCTTACTTAGGGGCTCCAACGACATGGCTTTAGACGAGGAAGAGAGGAGCGTCAACGACGCACTTTACGCGCTCAGGAACGTCCTCATGGAGCCCAAGGTCGTGGCAGGAGGTGGCACCACAGAAGTTGAGCTCGCTATGAGGCTGAGGGAGTACGCCAGAACCGTCGGAGGGAAGGAGCAGCTTGCTATCGAGGCCTTCGCTTCAGCCCTGGAGGAAATACCGATGATATTAGCGGAGACAGCAGGAATGGAGCCTATACAGACTTTAATGGACTTGAGGGCCATGCACAGCAAGGGACTGATAAACGCCGGAGTCGACGTGTTAAAGAGCAGGCTAGCCGAGGACATGATGGCCCTTAACGTAATTGAGCCCATAAGGGTCAAGGCTCAGGTACTTAAGAGCGCGACCGAGGCGGCCACGGCCATCCTCAAGATCGACGACCTGGTAGCGGCCGCGCCGTTGAAGAGCGAGAAGAAGGGCGGCGAAGGGAAGAAGGAGGAAGAGGAGAGCGGTTCAAGCTCCACTTCCACTAGTGAATAAATTTAAATTTAATTAAATTTTTAGTTTTTTAAATTTATAAATTTAAGGTAATTTTTTCATTGATAAGAGAGTCATAACCCTGAAGTTCTTCCCTAATCTTTTTCACCGCTTCTTTCACTGCAGGAATGTCGTATTCCTTTTCGATCTCATCTAGAAGCTTAAGGGACAGTTGCACTCCAATGACTAGGATTAGATCGGTGAATTCGGGACTTAGCAAGAACGCGACCAAGTTCTGAGGGTCGCCTCCGAACGAGGAGAACTTATACCTAGTCTCGGCCTTGCCGAGGATTTTCCTGGCGTCCTCGAGTTTGGCCGGATCCAGATTGTTAGGGGTCAATACCCTAACTACGACCTGTCTCAAAAAGTCGGGATATTCCTTCTTTTCCTGCTTCTCTGCGCCCAAAGACCCTCAAAATGTAGTACCGGAGGCGACGACATATAAACGATTCTATTAACAGGGTCGTTAAGCCCGCAGTTTCTCATATTAAGGAAAACGCTTATAAATTGTATGGCTAAAGTTTATAATGCCTTTCGTTATGTCAAGGTCGAGGAAAGCCTCAAAAACATCCGTCAGGACCGATGAGACGAGTTCTACGTCCGACGTTCGCCTTTCGAAGGTCGAAAGTCGGTTACAGGTGATTTACGATGACAAGGAAGTCCTCGTGATGACCGCCCCTAACGAGGACGAGCTTAAAGAAATCCTCCTCGACCTACTTGAGGAAAGGCCTATGAACCTCAAGGAACTTCACGCACACCTTTCTGGGATAGCGAGTGAAGATAAGATAAGAAAGGCCCTAACGGAACTAACGGAGCAACAAAAGGTAGCTCTAATGGATGACGGAAAATACGTTAAATTAGGATGAAATCAGAAGAAAGGGACAGTTGTTATAGTATTTGGAGCAAAGAAGCGCTTGGCCTTTTGTTAGTATTCTATTCTGAACTTCGCATCTCGCAACCAGGCCTTTAGACGTTCTGACTAAATGGAAATATTTACATCCGCTATCTATCGGTGCGTCCAGTACGTTAATCGCGGAGTAGTAACTCACTTCTTTGTCTGCCTCTTCCTCAATATAGTTGGACAGCCCTCTCTCGCTCTTAGACGTGCTTTCACCCCCTGGATAAAACCTACAAGTAGTGTAGTTCCCTATACATCTTGAGCTGTCAGTAACATAGTCCGTCGGCGTGCCTAATATGGGTGAGACACAAAACCCGTTCCTATAATAAGGACAGGTTTTAAGCCTCTGCAACCTCCCTCACTACCACGTGAACTCCGAAAAGATCGTCCAGGTCCTCCGCGTTCAGAGGAAGGTGTATCCTGAAGACCTCAGCGTTCTCGTTCTCTCTAATGGCGCTTTCAACTGCGTCCTCAGGAACCTCCTTGTCTAGAGCGTTTACTATTAGGATTTCTACTTTCTTCACGAGACCTATCTTCCTTGAGTCAAGCGTTTTAAAAGCGATCCCCCATAACCTCATAAACCTCGCATGTCGGTAATCGAGGACGCCATACGGGAGTTCGTCGAAATAGTCGCGAGAGTTACGGGAGCCGACGCGAGCAAAGTCGCACAGGAGGTAACTTTCTCGAACAGGGAGGAGTTCGGCGATCTGAGCGTGGCTTTGCCCTCCTTAGGGGTGAAGAACGTTCAAGCCCTTCCCGAAAGCCTTCAGGGTAAGAAATTCGTAAGGCTCGTTAAGAAGGAGAAGGTTTACTACAATGCGTACCTGGACGAGAAGGAGATCTTTGAGTCTCTATTCCAGAATTTATCTGAATTCTATGGAATAACTAAAGTCGATAACCCTAAGTACATAATCGTAGAACACACTAGTGCTAATCCTATTCACCCACTACATATAGGTCACATGAGAAACGCTATCCTGGGAGACATTATATCAAGAATGTTATCCTGTAGAGGTCACAAAGTGGAAAGAAGGTTTTACGTAAACGACGCGGGAAGACAGGTCGCTATACTCACCTACGGTTACATAAAACTGAACAAGCCCGATCCTCCTGTAGGAGTTAAGGCCGACTCGTGGCTAGGTTTCATCTATTCCGTGACGAACGTCGTCCTAGAAATAAGGAAGATAAAGGGAGAGCTTAATAGCGCGGACGAGAGCAGGAGGGCGGAGCTCATCAAGAGGCTTGACGAGCTCGTCGCTGCGGCTGCCACATTGGAGTCCAGGGACAGGGAAACGTTCTATAGGCTCGTCGACGCAATTAACTCCGACCCGGACCCTGAGAAATCCATAGCCGATATCGTGAGGAAATACGAGAGCGGAACGGACAAAGAGATCGTCTCGACCGTGAGAAAGTTGGTCGACATGGCTCTTAAAGGGTTCCAAGAAAGCTTGGACAAACTGGGCGTCAAGTTCGACGGGTTCGATTACGAGAGCGACCTCCTCTGGAGGGGTGAAGTGAAGAAGGTCATAGAAGAGATGATGTCCTCCCCTTACAGGATAACATATAAGGACACGTTGGCTCTCGAAGTGAACGTTCAAGACGAGAGGGTAAGGGATGCTCTTGAAATTCCGAAGGGACTCGAGTTACCTCCCTTGGTTATAATGAGATCAGACGGCACGTCGTTATACACCACGAGGGACGTAGCTTATACCCTCTATAAGTTCTCGAGGGGGGCGGAAGTGGTCATTAACGTAATAGCGGAGCAACAGAGCGTTCCGCAAATGCAGCTGAGGGCCGCTCTTTACCTCCTCGGACATAAGAGGGAGGCCGAGAACCTGTTTCATTACTCTTACGCGATGGTTAGTCTTCAAGGGTCGAAGATGAGCGGTAGGTTAGGGAAGTACGTCAGCCTCGACGAGGTATACGAACTCGTTAAGGCTTCCGTGGAGCAGAAGATAAACGAGAAGGGAGGCAACAGGGAGGTGATTCCTGAAGTAACCTCTGGGGCTATCAGGTACGCGATAGCCTCAGTTTCGGCCAACAAACAGCTCAACTTCAACGTGAAGACCGTTACCGACTTCGAGCAGAACAGCGGTCCTTATTTACAGTACACTTACGCGAGGGCTTACAACATCCTCGATAAGGCGAACGAGGAGCCTTCGGTGAGCGAGGCTGATCCGAACTATATAAAGGGCGACTGGAGGAATTTACTGATACTGATAGCCAAGTTCCCTGTGGTTATGAAGAAGGCCTGCGACGAGCTTAGGCCGGAGGACTTAGTTGCTTACTTAAGGGAGGTAGCGGACGTGTTCAACAAGGTCTATAACTACGAGAGGGTGCTACAGGAGCCAGATAGAGGCAAGAGGTTCACTAAGTTGTTAATCGTTAAGGGAGTAGAAAGAGTCCTGCATAACGGCCTCTCGGTTCTTGGAATAACTCCACTCAAGAGGATGTGAAACGTTTTAGTAAGCTTGTTGAGAGAACCCTTGGGCCCGTAGCTTAGCCAGGACAGAGTGCCGGCCTTCGGAGCCGGTGGTCGGGGGTTCGAATCCCCCCGGGCCCGCTATGGGGATAAACCCCCGCACTCCCCGTTTTCCGACTTCAAAACGTAATCATGAGTTTCCGGATGAGAACCGATTCTTAACTCGTTGTTTTCGCTTCCACTAAATGGTTGCCAACCCTACGGCGTTGCAAGTGTTTTCATAATTGTGAGAAAAAACGAAACCTTTGGTTTCATTGAAGCTTTCCGAGTTTCAGCGCTTCTCGTTACTTTCCTTTCGGTGTTCTGAAGATCTGAAACAGTGTGGTCAGGGTAATACTAGTGCTAGATAAACATTCTGCTTATCTACTCAGAATTTTAGTTTAGGGTTAGTCACTATGGAGTCCACTATCCTCGTACAGCTGAGGAAGGTCTCGGTCATAAAGAGGGACGGAAGAAGGGAAGAGTTCAAGCCCGAGAAAATACTCTCCAAGCTTCCCATCCCCGACGAAATAGCGGACAACATATTCAACGACATAGCCAAGTCCTCCAAGGACGGGGTGATCGAGGCTAGGACTGTGGCTGACATAATCGAGAGGAACCTCGTAGAGAACGGCGTCAAGGACGCGAGGTTCTTCGAGCTCGCTAAGAAGTTCGTGCTGGCTAGGATCTACAACCACGTTTATGGTAAAGGTAAGTGGAAGGACTTCGACCCCAAGGATCTTTTACTAAGCTACAACGCCCTCAAGGTTCTGGAGTCCAGGTACCTCCTCAAGGACCCCAACACGTTGAGATATATCGAGACCCCGCAGATGATGTACAGGAGGGTCGCCAGGTTCTTGGCGGAGGTGGAGAGGAGGTACGGCAAGTCGGAGGAAGAGGTAAGGAAGATAGAGGAGGAGTTCTACTCCATCATGAGCGACCTGAGGTTCCTGCCTAACTCGCCGACCTTGATGAATGCAGGTACTAGGATGGGGATACTTTCAGCTTGCTTCGTGGTTCCGGTCAGGGACTCCATGACGACCCCCGAGGGCGACGGCATTTACGACGCCTTGAGGGCCATGGCGTTGATCCATCAACAAGGTGGAGGTACCGGTTTCGACTTCAGCGAGCTCAGACCTAAAGGAGATATAGTAGCCTCCACGGCTGGGGTAGCCTCTGGGCCCGTCTCCTTCATGAAGGTCTTCGACATAAGCACCGACGTGGTTAAACAAGGAGGCAAAAGGAGAGGGGCCAACATGGGGGTCATGCACGTCTGGCACCCTGATATTGAAGAGTTCGTGAAGTCCAAGAGCGGAGAGCTGAAGGACGTCCAGCTCCAGAACTTCAACATCTCCGTAGGCGTTTACGATTACTTCATGGAGAAGGTCGAGAGAGGGGAAGACTTACCGCTCGTCAATCCCAGAAAGACCAAGGCCCCGGGGACGGATCATGAGTACCTGATGGTCAAGGCCAGGGGTTATATGAATGAGGAGTACATACAAGAGGCGATACTTTCCGAGCTGGAGGAAAAGGGCTCCGTTTGGCTTGACGAGTCAGTAATTGTGGCCGTGGACGAGGCCTTAGCGATCGCTGAAAAGGAGGGTGCGATAGCCAAGTGGGTGAACGCCAGGAAGCTCTTCGAGGAGATAGTCAAGGGAGCGTGGGACAGCGGTGACCCAGGCTTATTGTTCATAGACACGATCAACAGGAGGCACCCGACCTGGTACTTGGGCAAGATAAACTCGACCAATCCGTGTGGAGAAGAGCCTCTGCTACCTTGGGAATCTTGCAACCTAGGCTCAATAAACCTTGAGAAGTTCGTCAAGGAGGTCGATGGTAAGCCCACCATTGATTGGGACGGTCTAGCCGAGACGATAAGGACGGCGATCAGGCTCTTGGACAACGTGATAGACGCCAACAGGTACCCGTTGAAGCAAATAGAAGAGGCCACGAAGAGGACGAGGAAAGTCGGCTTGGGCGTAATGGGCTTGGCTAGGATGTTCGTGAGGCTGGGGATCCCTTACGACAGCGTCGATGCGGTGTACTTGTCATACCAGCTGGCTAAGTTCATCTACTACCACGCCATGATGGCCTCGATAGAGTTAGCGAAGGAGAAGGGCAGCTTCCCCGCCTACAACGCGAAGCTCTACAGGGACATATTCGAGACGGCCAAGCCCTTGGAGGAGCTCTTGGAGATAGCTGACGTCAAGGGAGAGGTCTCGAGCTACGTGAGGGAAATCGCTGGGGCAGCGGAGCAGTTGGACGTGAGCAGGGTTAAGGACGAGAGGTTGAGGTACGGCCTGAGGAACGCGACCGTGGTCTCCATAGCCCCGACCGGGACGATATCGATAATCGCCGGCACGTCTTCGTCCATAGAGCCCCTGTTCGCCCTGGCCTTCGTCAGGAACGTCGCTGTCGGGAAGTTCATAGAGATAGACCCTCTGTTCTTGGAGTACCTGAGGAAGTACGAGCTCGACTCCCCCGAAGTGATAGAGAAGGTCGCCGAGACGGGGACCGTGGGCGAGAACCCGTACATGCCGAGGACCATCAGGAGGCTCTTCAGGACGGCCCACGAGGTCTCACCCGAGTTCCACTTGCTACACCAAGCCTGCTGGCAGCAGTGGAACGACTCCGGGACCTCCAAGACCATAAACCTCAGGAACGAAGAGCCTGTCGAGACAGTCGAGAGGGTCTACATGATGGCGTGGAAGCTGGGGATCAAAGGCGTCACGGTGTATAGGGACAAGAGCAAGAGCCAG
Source organism: Sulfolobales archaeon Acd1 (assembly GCA_000389735.1). Lineage (GTDB taxonomy): Archaea > Thermoproteota > Thermoprotei_A > Sulfolobales > Sulfolobaceae > Acd1. The sequence goes on from APJY01000001.1 coordinate 738,352, forward strand.
CAAGTGATATACTTCGGCATAAAGAAGGAGAAGGAGGAGGCGAAGGAGCAGAAGAAGTTCCAGCTCCTGCCTTCTGGCCTGAGGATTGAGAAGAAGTTCGTCGAAGTGGCTGAGAACTACGCGGGCGGTTGTAAGACCTGCGAGCTTTGAGACCGTCTCGATTTATACTTGTTTTTTAATCCTAAGGCTTCTAAACAATGTATTGTGAATAGAAAACATTCAGGGCCTCCCTGTGAAATGTCAGTCAAAGAAGTGCTGCCCGCCATTAGGTCTATGTTAGCAGAGATTATGATTAAGAGAAATATTTCCCTATATAGAGTTTCTAAGATCCTGGGAATCTCACCGGCGGCCGTGGAGAACTACGTTAAGAAAAAACGCGGCACTAGCTTAAGGGAGTTCCTAGAGAAAGACCCGGATTTCATGGAGGTTTTGAACGACGTTGTGGATAAGCTTCTAGTCGACGAGACCACAGAGTTCGAGAACTACTATTGCGTCCTTTGCACGGAAGGCAAGAAAGCGCTGAAAAGGACAGGCGTCGAGATTCCCTCGTGCTATTACGAAACCAGTTTACTTCATTAAGTACGACTTCTTCTTTAGGTAAGCTTCTATAAGTTTGCTGATTTCTAACGAGAGTTTAACGATTTTCCACCTGCCCATAACGAACTTAACCCTATCGAACTCCGTCAATAAGCTCTCCTCCTCTCCAGTTAGGTACGTGAGCTTAGCGTTTCTAATCCTGAAAGCACCCACCACATTGACTAAATGAGGCCTATCGTCCAAGTTGAGAAGGTCTAATTTGAGTTCTTTTCCTTCGTATACGACTTTAAGCGGAAAAACGGTGTCTGGAACGATTTTGATTAGCGGTACATCATATTTAGGTTTGCAAATCAAAGTCTTAACGCCGTTTTTTAGGAACCACGAAGCCTTGTAGGGTTCCCAAAGTGAGACGCCCTTTAAGGCCAGAACGGGAACGCTAGTAATGATCTTACCGTCCTCTTCACGGAAGCCGAAAGCTCTATCCGATACTAATCCCAGCCTCTCACTAGAGTAGGGGGAAACGATTACGACTGAGGTGCAGCAGAAAGATTTTCTTCTTACCACACGCCTATAAAAAGGCGTCAATATCTCCAAAGTGGGTCTAAGGATCTCAACTTCTATTTCGTTAACGCGTTCCACCGAAAGGCCGTTATCGCCCTTAAGTAGGTGGAACGGACGAATCGTCGATTTTTCGAGAGCGACAGGCCAAGGGTTTATAGTTAAACCGATCGTTCCACCCTCAGCACAACCGACTGTGTCGCCGACGAGTCCCTCTAGCCCAGCAAAGTCTACTCTTGGGAACTCCCAACCTACCGGATCATCTATCAAAGGCGACTCGATCTTTCGACCCGATTCATCGCCCAGAACCGTGCCGTCAGGCCCTATTATGGCGAGCTTCTGGTACGACAATTTGAGGCCATAATACAGGGCTACTTGAGGGAGCTGTTCTAGCCTCAGTAGATCCTCCGTTAATTCCTTCCGGTCAGCGGCTACCTTAATCATTTCATCTAAGTCAACAGCGGTCAAGCTCATCACTCCGAGGGAAGCATAGATCCGCCAAATGCCTTCTCTTCACCGCTCAGGATCGGGGGTAACTCGTCACTCGCTTAACGTTTGTAGCTCCTGGTTAATAATCTCGGCTACTACTTTTCCCTCCACTCTCCCTCTAACTTTACTCATTACTTTGCCCATAACGGCGTTGAAAGCCTTCTTCTTATCAGCCTTAATCTGGTCACTCAATTCCGCTATTGCGGACCTAACTATCTTCCTCAGTTCATCATAGCTTATCGCTCGGTACTCTTCCAAAACTTGATCTAGGGTGAGGTTCGTGGTCGTATACTGAAGTATCACGTCTTGGACGGCGTCCTTTAATATCTTGCCCTCAGATACCGCTCTAACGATTTTCTCGATGTCGGAATCGCTCAGCTTCTCCACCTTGCCTCCCTTGGACTTAGCATACTTGATATAATTCTCGAATATGTTGGCGATGAGTGAAGCCAGCACACTGCCGTACTTGGTCACTAGAGCCTCGAAGAGGTCGAAGTTCGGGTTCTTGAGCATGGACTTGGCGAGCTCCTCGCTGAGTCCCCACGAGATGTATTTCTTCAGCTTGGCCTCCGGCGACTCGGGGACAAGCGCTCTAGCCTCTTCGAGTAAGTTCTCGTCTATCCTCAATGGTGGAATGTCCGTTTCTGGATACATCCTGGCGGCTCCCGGCCTGGGCCTCATGAACCTGGTGGTTCCATCCTCGAGGGCGGCCCTGGTTTCCTTAGGAACCCCTTCGAACGCCATCAACACTCTGTTAAGTATCGTTCCCATGGCGGCCCTGGCCTTCTCCTCAGGGCCCACGACCAGAACGAAAGCGTCGTTCTGCTGGACATTCAGCCTCGCTTTAACAGACTCAACCTCTTCCGCGGTGATGCCGTAATTAGGTAACTCGTCTGAGTGGAAGATACCCCCTAATCCTGCGAACACCTTAACGTAGTCCGAAACTTCCGTCCCGAACCTCCTTTTGGTCATCACTTCCCATCCGAATATCCCCTTGAAGCCCAACACTCTCGCGCCGTAGACTTTTCCTCCCTTATCGAGCTCTTTCTTAACCACTTTGCTCGAAGTGGTTCTGAATAAGTCGGTGAGATCCGTGGGCTGGAAGGCCTCCCTCACTTTCTCAGGCGCTAAACCCCTTCTCCTTAGCTCGTCCCTTATTCGCAGGAGCTCGTACTGTCTCCTCGCTTCTTCCGCTACTATCTTCGGAATTAACTCGAGCTCTTGAACCCCCTTGATCTCTGTTTTCTCTCCCCCAGCTATCGAGATGTTAAGGTCCTGCCTTATCGTACCGAGGCCCCTCTTGGCCCTGCCAGTCATTCTCAGGATCTGCCCTATCGTTAGGGCGACCCTCATCGCTTTCTCTGGGCTGTGGATGTCTGGGGCGGTCGAGATCTCGATTAAGGGGATCCCGAGTCTATCTAGGTTGAAGACCGTCTCGCCGTCTCTATCCTCCACCTTTCTCGCAGCGTCTTCTTCCACGGTTATGGTCTCGATTCTTACGGGTCCTTCTTTATCCTCAATCTGTCCACCAAGGGCCACTATGGCTGTCCTCTGAAAGCCAGAGGTATTCGAGCCGTCTATGACTATCTTCCTCATGACGTAAATCTCGTCCACAGGGCTAGCGTTTACAGCCAAGGCGAAACTTAAGGCCAACTTCACGGCCTCTCTGTTTATGGAGTGAGGAGGCTCCTCGTCGGTTTCGACCATACAGTAGTTGTCGGGCAATAGGTAAACGTAACGCTTACCTTTCTTCCACTCCGTCAAAGCGGCTACGTCCACTTCGCCCGTTTCACTTAACGATGGTCTCAAGTACCTCCTTATTTCGCCTTGTATTCGCTCCTCGCTTTCGGTGGGACAGGCGCAGAACAGCTTGTTTTTCGTGTTGATTTGTTGATGAATCTCCAAGCCGACCTTAAGCCCTAACGCTTTGTAGTCAAGTTCCATGATGCCACCTCGGGAAGTATTCCTCCAGGTGCCTGGCGTTGATTTCCCCCGTTACATTGGTTATCATGAAGGACTTCAACTCCTCCATGGTCTTATGATGCGCTAACCCCCACATTAGCTTAACCACAGCAACCTCAGGTAGCATGTCTTCCAAGGGCACTACCCCAGCCCTCAGTAGATGCCTTCCAGTGGTGTAAACGTTCATGTTTACCCTACCGAAGAGGCACTGTGAGGTCATCCCAACGAAAACTCCCTTTTCGGTTGCGTACTTGAAGGCCTCAGCGAACTCCGAAGCGGTGTGGCCCAGCCCCGTGCCCTCAACTATTATACCCTTGAACCCACGATCTGTCAGCCAGTAAACAATGTCAACAGGCATTCCTGGGTAAAACTTTAGCAGGAAAACTCTGGGATCGAACTTGGCGTCTACCTTCAGCTCTCCCTTACGCTTATAGTCGGAGGACAGGAGCTTCAGTTTCTTCTCACTCCAGAGAAACTTGGCTAAGGGCAAACCGTTTATCGTTTGGAAAGCGTCCCTTCTACTGGTATGCATCTTCCTTACCTTGACGCCCCTGTGAATTAGGACGTAGTCGTCGGCGGTGGTGCCATGCATGGCTATAACGACCTCCCCGAACGGAGCGTGTTTCGCTGTATAGACCGCCGCGTAGAGGTTTATCGGAGCATCACTGCTGGGCCTGTCACTGCTTCGCTGGGAGCCGACTAGCACTACGGGACCAGGCAACGAAGGTAGGGAGAAGGCTAGCGCCGCTGCGGTGAACGTCATCGTGTCCGTACCGTGGGCTACGACCACGCCTACATTCCCCTCATTAAAAGCCCTCGTTACGGCATCAGCTACCCTTTCCCAATACTCGGGCTTCATGTTCTCGCTTAGGATGGCCATAAGAACCTCTGAGGAGACTTCTCCGATCTCCCGAATCTCTGGCTCGAACTCGATGATCTCCTCCGTCGAAAGAGCGGGCCTAACGGCTCCAGTTTCGTACTCTATCTTGCTGGCTATCGTACCTCCGGTGCTTATTATCTTAACTTCACTTTTCTTAAATTGATCCGATGTTTTAGTTTCAGTTTCTTTAAGTTGGAAGTGTTCTATCAGTTCAATTTCAGAAATATTTTCGATGGAAATTCCTATATTATAACCATTATTTAACTTTATTACGACGATTCTATCATCGTTAGAATAACTTGGCATTAGAACTCCTTCTAACTGTAATCCTTTTGCACGTAACCTGACTTTATCTCCGACGTTTAGTCGTTTAGACTTCAAGAATTCTAGCGCGCTCCCTCTATATCCTTCTAGGTTCATGACGTAAGGTGGCTTTCGTTACAAAAAAGCTTTAACAGCTTATCTGGCAGGAGCTTTGGCCTTCTCGGCCTTTAGCACCCTCCTATCATACTCGAGTCTGTTCCTTACCCTCGGAACCTCCTTATGCTTCTCCTTCTTCGGGATCTTAGGGGTCTGGTTCCTTACTTTCCCGGCCTTCGTTAATGATCCGTGAGAAGGCATTCTTAAGAGACTTTTACTACCAGCTAAATTTTAAGCTTTCGGCGAAGACTCTATGCGATGACGTGATGAAGCTCTACCTGGTTGAACACGCTTTAGGTAGTTTCGGATATGATGAGTCCGGCAACCTACTTGATTTCGTTCCACTTGAGAAGGACATAGGTAAGGTTTCCGAGTACCTTATAAACAACGAAAAGGGGGAACCACTCCCCTCGACGGTCAAGCTTCTAGAGAAGTTAAAGCCTGAGGAGGTAGTAGTCGAGAACGAAGCTATAGTTCCAGCCATACAAAAGCTCGGCTACAAGGTCAAGGTGGAAGTTCATCACGTAGGGGCTAGGAGCTTCAGGGAGTCTATGGCTGAAACGGCTGTTTCTAGAGGACTATTCGCCAACAAGGACGAGGTTTACAACTACCTCTACAGCCTGAGTTTCGAATACACTAGGAGGAAAATAAGGGGCGAGGCCCAGAAGAGGGACTTATTGGCTATACAAACCGTAAGGGCGATCGACGATATTGATAAGACAATCAACCTGTTCAGCGAGAGATTAAGGGAATGGTACAGCATTCATTTCCCTGAACTCGACAAGCTGGTCGAGGATCACGAGACTTACGCGAAGATTGTCAACGAGGTAGGCCTAAGGGAAAACTTCACCGAATCCGCCTTGAAGGAACTCGGGATCAATGAGGATCTGGCCAAAAGGATCGTCAAAGCCGCCAAGAACAGCATCGGAGCCGACATAAGCGAGGTGGACGCGAAGGCCTTAGGGATGTTGAGCTCACAGATCCTCAACCTTTACGCCATAAGAAGGGAGTTCGTCTCCTACCTAGAGTCCGTTATGAAGGAGGTGGCACCGAACGTAACGGCCTTGGTGGGACCTACGATAGGAGCGAGACTGTTAAGCCTGGCGGGAAGCCTCGAAGACTTAGCGAAGTTGCCGGCTAGCACTATCCAGGTGCTTGGGGCGGAGAAGGCACTCTTCAGGGCGCTGAGGAAGGGAGGGAAGCCGCCAAAGCACGGCATTATATTCCAGTACCCAGAGATTCACGGATCGCCTAGATGGCAAAGGGGTAAGATAGCGAGGGCGTTGGCAGCTAAGTTAGCTATAGCAACGAGGGTGGACTACTTCAGCGGAAGGTACATCGGAGACAAGCTCAACGAAGAGCTCAAGAAGAGGATCGAGGAGATTAAGACGAAGTACTCGAGCCCGCCGCCCAGGAGGCCTGAGGCCGTTAGGAGACCAGAGGAGAAGGCAAAAGAAAAGAAAGAGAGGAAGGAGAAGTCGAAAGAGGTAAAAGGTAAATCTGGAGAAAAACAGGGAGGAAAAGGTAGGTGAAACTTCATGGTGAATATCACTATAAAGGAAACTCAATTTGAGGGCGTCTACTTCTGTGAAACCCCCGACGGCACCTCGAAGTTATGCACGAAGAACTTGGCCCCAGGGCACAGCGTTTACGGTGAGAAGCTTTACAGGATCAAAGACGTTGAGTACAGGGAATGGAACGCTTACAGGTCGAAGCTTGCTGGAGCTATACTCAAAGGACTTAAGAAGATGCCTATAAAGCTGGGCTCAAAGGTACTTTATCTAGGTGCTGCTTCAGGAACCACTCCCAGTCACGTTTCAGATATCGTAGGATTACAGGGTAAGGTTTACGCGGTCGAGTTCTCAGCGCGCATAGTCAGGGAGCTCCTCCTGGTAGCGCAAGTTAGGCCTAATATGTTCCCTGTACTCGCCGATGCGAGGTTCCCTAACGTTTACGCTCCACTAGTGGAAGACGTGGATGTACTTTACATCGATATAGCCCAGCCAGATCAGACGGATATAGCTATCAGAAACGCGAGGCAATTCCTGAAGTCGGGGGGCAGTATGCTGCTAGCCATAAAGGCCAGGTCTATAGATGTTACTAAGGACCCGAAGGAGATCTTCAAGGTCGAAACATCGAAGCTTGAGAACGCGGGCTTCGACGTTCTGGAAATAGTAGACCTGGAGCCCTACGACAAGGACCACGCAATGGTTTTGGCAAGACTCGGATGAGGCATGTTAGATAAGATCGTCGAGCTAGGACTAAAGAGCCTATTGAGTTATTACCCATCCGAGCGCATCACGTTAGCTGAGGCGCTTAAGGGTAAGACGGTGGTCAGGCTTGACGACGGGAGCGAGATAGAGATCCCGAGAAATATCGCAGAGGCTTTAGGGAAGTCCGTCCCGATATACCTGTGGGACCTGGTTAAGCTACCCATAATCATTACCAAGAGCGGGAACAGTGGAGAGTTCGTTGTGGAAGATTACAAGTGGAACAGGGAGGCTCTAAAAATAGTCCTGAACAAGGAGGAAGTGAGCGTACTAAGGGTCGGAGAAGTGGAGAGTTTATTAAGGAAGTTCGGTACTGCTATTTTTATTAATTTATCTGTTTCGATAAGTAACTCTCAAGAGGACAGCAGGATTGGTGAGTAGGACGTTATCTGAAATAGAGAAAGTGTTTGAGAGAAGCGGTTCACGTTACGAGATCGTAGACTATCCTAAAAGAGGCAAGAAGTCTGTTGACGTCTTGGTTGTCAAGGGCGATGAGAGGTTCGTCATCCGCGTCATTGATAACGTTTCGAGAATGCAGAAAGTCGAGGCTGACGAGTTGAAAAGGTTGGCAGCTTCGTTCTCCTGCAAACCCGTCGTTATCTCGAGTGACAACACAGACGAGGATCTACCGATAGACAAAGGGGTGCCTTTAGTTCACCCTAAGACATTAGAAAGGAGGTTGGCAGGTGAGAAGTTCTTCACGATTTATAGCAAGGGAAACATTTACGTGAGAATAAACCCGAAGGAGTTACACCGCAAGAGGTTAAAGAAGGAAATGAGCTTAGGTGAGGTGGCGGACTTTCTAGGCGTTACTAGGATGTCGGTTTATGAGTACGAGAGGGGTATAACCAATAAGGTCTCGATAGAGGTCGCGCAGAAGCTTGTAAAGTTGTTTGGCGAAGAAATCTTAGGAGACATTTTCGAAGTTCCTGAACTCGAAAGCGTTAAGACTAAGGGTAGTAATAGCTATAGATATAGCATCTCAGCTGAACTAGCCGAGAAAGGGTATAACGTTTACGAATACTCTTACTCTCCAGCGGATGTCACCGCCGTTAAAGAGGGGAAGAGGATGGTCATAGTGGTCTCCGAAGTCGAAGAGAAAATAGAGAACGCAAGAAAAATTGTATCTATGTTTGGCGGAGAGTTTTATGTAAAGCAAGTAGAATAGCGGATATGAAGCTATGAAGCTAAGAGAAATACGCGAGGGAGAGGTAAAGCTCCTCATACCTGATCCGTCAGAGTACTCTAAGGAGGGCCGTTTTGACCCGTCCTGGGCGCCCGTGTTCTATAACCCTAGAATGAAGTTTAATCGTGACGTAAGCGTCGCATTCCTGAAGGCCGTGAAGCCGAGGAGTGCGATCGATGGGATGTCCGCTTCTGGCGTGAGGGCCCTAAGGTACAAGATCGAGTCGGGAGTCGAAAGGGTCATCGCTAACGATAAGGACCCTAAGGCAGTGGATTTGATAAGAAAGAACGTCGAGCTCAATAAGGTAGACGTTCTAGTTTATAGCAAGGACGTCAACGCGCTCCTTTACGAGGAGAGAGCCGAGTTCGTGGACATCGATCCTTTCGGCACACCAGCCCCGTTCTTGTTGTCCGCCCTCTGGTCCTCCGTAAGGTACCTCGGAATAACGGCCACCGATTTAACCGCATTGGAATGCTCTTCAGCCTCGTCCGCCAGGCGCAAATATGATCTCACCTGTTTTGGAAAGGTGAGCTTTTCCAAGGAGTTCGGGCTAAGGGCGCTCATAGGCAGGATAGTGAGGGATGCGGCGGTACTCGAGAAAGGGGTTATCCCGCTACTTTCGTTCTATAAAGACTACTATTACAGAGTCTTCGTGGAGGTCAAGAGAGGATCGGGAAAGGCCAACGAGGCCCTGAAGAACCTGGGTTTTTACTACGAGTGCCCGAAGTGTGGTCTAAGGATAAAGTCTGAGGAGGCTTGTAGGTTATTTTGCCCCATATGCAAGGTTCCGATGAAAGGGGGAGGCCCAATATGGTTAGGATCCTTGGGTGACCAAGAGGTGATAACGAAGATTTCGGAAAACGTTTCTGACGAGCGTGAGAGGAAATTCCTAGAAGTCCTTCGAGCAGAACTCATATACAACGATCCTTATTACAATACGGATTTCCTCGCTTCAACGAACAGGACTAGGCCGAAGAAGGTAACTGAGATGATAGAGTGTCTAGGTAGCGCCGCGAGGACTCACTTCGATCCTAAGGGGTTTAAGACGAACAAACCTCCAGAAAAGGTCAAAGAGTGCTTGGGTCTAGGGAGAACAGGAAGTTAGTAAGCGTGGAGCAGGAGCTAGGGCTGACGACGGAACCATTGCCACACTTATATAATAACTTACAAGTATAACAAGGGATTTTCTCCACTAGCCTTAAACTTACAAGAAGACCGATACTCCCGCTTTCGGTAGCGAAATATTTGATAACAGTTTTGTTATCGTCTTTCACTGACTTCTTTACAACTTTCTTTTTCTTCACTAACTGGGTAAGAGTTTTACTTATTATATTCACGGGCAACCTCAGCTCCTTTGCGAGTTCCGCTTGGGTTATTCCTTTTTCTCCGGCGTCCCGAACCTTCTGGAGAACTAGGTCTTCATACGACACTGTCTCTGATTCCATGCCAGACACACTCTCCCCGCTGAAAATATTATATGGTCTTGTCTGTTTTTAAGCCTTTTAGACGATTAGAATCAAATAACGGGTTAAGTTGCTCATCAAAAAATCAAAAATTATAATTTTACAATTATATCGAAAGATTCTATAATTTCTCGGTATCTATTCCGTATTGAGACTTCCGTTAATTTTATAACTGAAGCTACTTCTTTCTGGGTCTTCTTTTCGTCAAATAATACAGACATGATATAAACGGCGGAGGCCGCGAGGCTGACCTTGCTTTTACCGCTCCCCAATCCCCGCCGTTCCACTGCTGTCACGAGCTCCGATGCCTTAGTCGCTACCTTTTGTGACAGGTTCAACCTACTGGCGATTTGAGGGACGTAGTTAATTGAGCTCACCTTTGGCCTGAGATTCAAGCTCTTCATGGCGAGTTGTACTCTATTAAGGGCTTCCCACCAGAGCCTCTCTTTCTCGACATCCAGCGGATAACCGTCTTTGTCCATAAGCTCCTGGAAGGGAAGAGGGTAGCCGTTAATCTTAGCGGCATAATATATTGTAGCCAGAATCAATATCTTATGATTAGAAAACCTGGTCGCAAGCTTCTTATTTAGCAGCTCTCTAATTATGTTACCCGCGGTGTCCTTAACGGTTTCCGGCAGGCCCAGTTTGGAAACCTCCTGATTCATTATGTGGAGCATACTCACTAACTTACGATCCTGGGGCCTAACCCTAGCCCCTCTGTTTATGGCGCTTAGCTTAGAGAAGATCTTCCTGAGCCTTTCGTTCTTGACCCTGGCCCTACCGATTTCCGTGTGAAGTCCGCCGTCATGTACCTTGGAAGTTACTCTTCCGCCCACTCGCGACTTCTCCACCTCCTCATCTTGCGAGAAGGACCTCCACTCTCTACCCGTATCTACTATGTTTTCTTCTAGGACTAGACCGCAAGCGGAGCATACTAATTGTCCTCTCACAACGTCGTATATAGGTTGATGCTGACCACCAGTGACTGGACAGAAGCTTGAGGAGTCGAAGATCTCTGGGGCAGAGTCAAGGCTCACGACTGATCACTTCCTCCTAGATCTTCTAGCTCTCTGAGGCTTCTCTATTACCTCAAGGTACACCTTGCCTGAAACCTGGCTTTCGACCAAAGGCATGGCGAGTACGTAAGGTGACTCGATATTGCCTATGACGTCGAGGATCTTAGCGACACGCTCTCCCTTCTCGTTAAGGACTATTAATCCAGTCGGGTCGTTCTTCTCGAAATCCAGGTCGTTCCTCGCCCTAATCAGAACCTTGTTCCTCAAAACGGTCCTCTCTACCTTGCCCAGCTCAATTACTCTAACGCGTGTCACAATTCCTCCTGGAAGGGTTCGTTAGTATTAGTATTTTCAACGGTAATACTCTACCTGTATACCTTTACTTCATCGTAAGCGGTTACCTCGTCCTAAGCTTCCGAGCCGGCCACCTGGCTCCTTGCTTGTCTCGGCTTTATGGCAAGAACTCTTATATATGGTACATTTAATGAGAAGATGAGCCGTTTCCTTGGAGGTGCATTAATGTCACTCACGGATGAGGAGCTATTGGAAAAAATAGCTGATCTGAAGAGACAGATTTCTGATGCGATAAACGAGAGGAGGCAACTCGTTTCAGAGATTCGCAGGATTAGGCAAAAGAAGAACGAGAAGCTGGAAAGGTTGCGGAGCGTTAGGCAACAAATAGCTCAGGTAAGAGAGGAGCTCAAGCAGAGACTCAACGAGCTCAAAGAGCTCAAGCAGAGAAAGAGCGAGCTTCTGGAGTTAGTAAGAAGAATTAGAACGGAACTGGAGGAGGCCAAGAAGCTACAGGCTAAGTTCGGCGACGTAGACGTGGCATCGTTAGAGCGTAAAATTAGGGCGCTCGAGTGGAAGCTTCAAACTAGTACTCTAAATCTCGATGAAGAGAAGAAGCTAATATTGAGAATCGTAGCTCTAGAGAAGAAGCTAGCTTTGATCAAGAAGAGAGAGGGAATAAAAGAGAAGAGAATAGAAAATAAAGCTGAATTATTAGCAAGAAAAGTGGAATTAAATCAGTTAAGAGAAAGGTTGCAGGCTTTAGTTAATGAAGTAACAGAGAAAAGGAAAATTTACCTATCATTGAAGGAAGAAAGGGACAATCTGTTTAAAGAAATAGGTGACCTAAAGAAGGAAATAGAGGACTTGAAAGCTAAAATAGAAGAAGTTTCTAAGAGAATCCAGGAACTTAAGTCTCAGAGAGATGCTCTAGTCAACGAGCTGAAGAAGGTTCAAGAACAAGAACGGACGAAAAAGGAGACACTGATATTGGAGCAAAAGAGAAAAGAGGTGGAGACGAAGCTCAAGCGGGGAGCAAGGCTTTCATTTGAGGACTTACTAATACTTTACGGAGAGGGTAAAGGAGAGAATGGAGAGGAACAAAAGGGAGAGGACGGCCGTAATATACGTTGATTGGGACGACGATTTAGGTAAGCTTGGAATTCAAACCCCGTTGATAGGCGAGGAGAGCGTCAAGAGCGCAATATTTAAGTTTATGGAATACAATCCAGAAGATTCAGATCTCAATACGATGATAGCGGCACTAAATATATACAAAAAGCTCAAAGAAAGTGGGATTGAGGCCGAAATAGTCTTCATATCCGGTTCATCTAGGTCGGGGTTGGAAGCGTCCTTAGAGTTCTCCAGGAAATTGGACGCCGTAATAAATGAGCTTAACGTAAATGAGGCGTACGTAGTTTATGATAGTCCAGAAGACGCTAAGGCTATACCACTCATTCAGTCTAGGCTTAAGATAGTCGGCATAAAACACGTGATAGTCGAACAGTCGAGAAGCGTGGAGGAAACCTATGCGCTCCTGGGTAGATATCTGAAGAAAATCATTGAGGAGCCGAGATATTCGAGAATAGCGATCGGGGTGCCAGGAGTGGTTTTTCTCTTAATAGGAGTATTAAGCCTTTTGGGGCTAGGGCAATACATAGGTCCGATTTCACTCGTAGTACTGGGAGTTTTCTTTATAATTAGAGGCTATAACATAGATGATTTATTCGAAAAATGGTGGGAGAGTTCTCCGTTAATGTTCGTTTCTGGACTTATATCTATAATTATACTTCTCTTGGGCGGGGTCTACTCGTTCGTAACGGTTTCCAACGTAATGTCGCCAAAGGAGCCGGACTACGTATACCTGGCGTCCTACGCTCAAGCGTTCTTACCGTTCTTAGTACTATCAGCAGTGATCTTTCTTACGGCTAGATCCGTATCAAAATTACTCTCCTCTGGGGAAAAGTATAGAGTTTGGCACGACATTTACAAAATTGTCGCAGTGGGTTTCATTTATTGGATACTAAACCAGAGCCTTTACGGGATTCAGAAAGCCGACGTGATCAGCGTCATATCCAACCAACAGAACATACTTATGGACCTGGTGTTAGGGGCTGTTGCACTCATTCTCACGTATGTAGTTTTATCGATCACAGAGAAGAAGCTCTCGTTAAAGACAAGCTAAATTAGATTGTAAGCAAAGCATATCTAAACTTTCGATAGGATTAATTGTTTCACATCAGTAGGAAGAACGTCAACGCTCAAGACTTTCGCGGTTCTAGGTTTGCTCGTCCTTACTAGGTCGAGAACGATATATTTCTGTGGGTCCGAGTTGTCTCTGCTCTTGAGGACTCGCACCTTTACGTAATAAATCCTCTTCTTCTTGCCTTCCTCCTTCGTTACCTCTACGTAAACATACTTGTTGTGTTTCAGCATGACCTTCCCAAAAAAGAGGTTATGACTCATAATTTAAAGTTCTAGCTCCTCTTCGGGGATCTCCTGGGTACAACCCAGCTCGGTAAGCTTGTTGTAAATCTTCTCGACGGCGTCAAATACTTCCTTCTCCCTCTTAGCCCCAGTTATAACCATCTTCCCAGAACTGAAAATCAAGAGGACCACCTTGGGGTCGTCCATTCTATATATCAGCCCGGGAAACTGTTCAGGCTCATACATGTTGTTTTCCAAAAGGTATGCCGCCATGTCGAGGTTCACATTAACCATAATGTTAGCTGAAGCCACTATGTTCTGTATTTGTATTTTCGGTTTCCCAACGATTTCTATTCCGTACTTCTTTAGGTATTTAATTATTTTTTTAACCGCGTTAATTAACTCCTCAGTGCTTTTCGCTCCGGTTACGACCATTTTTCCCGATTTGAATATGAGTGCTGTAACCTTCGGTTTCTCGAGTCTGAAAACCAGCCCAGGGAACTGATCGGGATCGTACTCTACGTTAGGGAGGCTCCTTTCTATAGCGTAAAGGTCAAGCGTTTGTTCCAACGACACTGTGGCAACTATATTTTCTATGTTAACGATGAGCCGCTTGGCCTTTTGGCCTGAAGTCCCGTCGGAAATAGTACCCACCTTATAAAGGGTTTTTTAAGCGTTATTTAAATATTAACCAGGCTAAATCAAGTCCTTTATCAGCTCTAGTTCGGGAAACTCCATTATACCTTCTCCTTCTACAATCACGTAAGACTTAGCCTTCTCGAGGGTCGCGTGTTCCCTTATTAGGGGGGATAGGTAGTTCGATCGTATAAGCGAGATGTCGTTGCCGGGCTGATAAATCCCTGTCGAGGGCAAGACGAGTGCGGTAGCACCTTCCTTCAGGGGAACGACTAAGAAGGCCTTGAACCTCCTTTTGAACCCGAGGCTGTCCCTTATGCTTATCCTGGGGTGCTCGTGGCCTATGACGTAGATTTTGCCCTTCTCCGGTACTACTTCGGTGTGCCCGTGATACAGCACGATATTGTCGAAGACGAGACTCTCCTCTATCCTTACGTCGAACTTCTCGGCGAGCTGGGCGAGGTAATTGTCGTGATTCCCCCTGATTATAGTTACGTCCACGTCCTTCTCCTTCAGATCCGTGAAAATCTGAGAGAGCTCTTCCCTTTCCTGCTTGGTTAATCTGGAAAAAGAATGCTTGACGTCACCATTTACGACGAGCTTCCTTGTTTTAAAGTAATTTAAGGCCTTAGTGTAGGCCTCAATCATTCGCTTCTTCTGTACTCTAGGGATGAAAACTCCCTGAGAGGCCATTTCATCCTCGTATCCTATGTGCGTGTCCGAAATGACGACGGCGTTGGCAGGCTTAATATATACAGCCGGCAAATCGGCGGCTATCTCTATTCCTGGAAGAATTTCCACCAATTTCGCTAACCCTAAATGCGGTGCCACCATAATAACGTTACAAACATGGGTCATCTCTTACTGGTCGGCCTGGGCCTCTCATGGAAGCTAACAACACCCATGGCGATTGAGGCCCTCAAGAGGAGCGACGTAGTGTACTTCGACAGCTATACTTCATATTCTTGCGATATCAATGAAAACAAACTTCTCAATGAAGGGATTAACGTAATAAAAGCAACCAGGAAAGACTTAGAAAACGAATCCCATAAAATAATAAAGCTCCTCGAAGAAGGGAAAAGGGTAGCAATCGCTTCAGTAGGGGATCCTATAATAGCTACCACACACATAGCACTCGCAATCGAAGCGGCGAAGCACGGTCACAAAATTAGGATAGTTCCTGGCGTTTCCGTGTTATGCTACTTCCTGTCTAAGACTGGGCTTTCCTCGTATAAGTTGGGCAGATCTGTAACCGTCACCTTTCCCGATAACGTTATGTCTGAGACACCCTATAGGGTTCTAAAGGCCAACGACGAGCAAGGCCTCCACACCGTGATGTTCTTGGACATCAAGGACGGGAGGATGATGAGGGCCGAGGAGGCCATACGAATTCTGCTTGAATTGGAAAAAAGGTTCGGGGAGGGGGTGATTTACCCAGAAAGGCTCGTAATAGTGGGAGAAAGGTTGGGGTGTGATGACGAAAGGATATTCGTCTCAAGCGTCTCCGAAGTGCAACAGATGATAAAGAACGAGCCGCCTCACATACTCTTATTTCCCGCACGTAAGCTACACTTCGTGGAGGAAGAGGGTCTTCAATGGCTGATGAGATCCGCGATAGAGTGACGAAGTACATTAGAGGGATGAAAGAGAGACTCTCGAAAGTGCACGTAAGTGACGAGAAGCTACACAAGATCTTGGATTTGTCGAGGCAGTATACAGAAGACGCCGAATATTATCTATCGAAAGGCGACGAAATAACCGCTTTAGTAGACGTTGTTTACGCCGAGGGGCTGCTGGATTCCGTTATGATGTTATCTGGCAAGGACCCAGAAAGCGACGTGTCAAAGAAGGTGTTCGTTGGCGGAACCTTCGACTTGCTTCATCCTGGGCACGTGGAGTTCTTGAAGGAAGCCGCTAAGTACGGCAGAGTTTACGTCTCCATATCTAGGGATAAGAACGCCGAGAGAGTAAAAAGGAGGCCTATCGTAATGCACGAGGACGAACGTCTAGAGCTAGTTAAGGCTATCCGTTACGTTTATGAGGCTTTCCTGGGCCACGAGAACGACTTCTTGGACTCCGTTATGAGGGTTAGACCCGACGTAATTTTCCTGGGACCTGATCAAAAGGTCGACGAGAACTTCCTTAAAGAAGAATTGAAGAGGAGGGGTTTGAATGAAGTTCAAATAATCAGAATGAATGAAAGGGTCAACGCGTGGAATCACTCTAGTTCAACCCGAATAATATCGGACGTGTTAGAAAAGTTCTGTAAGCCGAATAGCGAAAGTCAGACGTAAACCTCGACTTCGATTTCATCCCCGTCCTTTAGGTTGAGCGCGTCCCTCAGTTTAATCGGTGAGATCAACTCTATGACGCTCTTAGGGTGAACCGACCTGGATGGTATCACGAGAGCAGAAGGAGAGATCCCTCCCACGGAGGCCGGAAAGGCCTTAACGCTTCCTAAAATCCTGTCGGGCTCCCGCTTTTCTGGAATCTCAATCCCCTTATGCATGTCCAGCAAGACCCTGTTCTCCATAGATGTCCTGTCGTAGATTATGGCGTTCAACGTTCCAGGGTAAGGTTCGAAGCCTAGATACTTGACGAACGACTCCCTATAGTAAGGTAAGGACACGTAAAGGCTTCCCTCCCCCTTCCCGGAGACAACTCTCGCCTTGATTTTCAGAGTTCTATGTTTCGTTATAACGTTCGCGATTTCATCAAGAATTTCCAGAAGTTTCGCTTCGCCTTCAGGCGTTAGTCGAATGAACTCTCCATCTTTCGTCAAGTCCCTCGTTATCCATCCAGAAGTTTCGAGCTCCTTTAGGACTCTGCTGACTGTTTGTTGAGAAACTCCTAAAGCTTTCGCTATTTCTTCTTGCTTAACGGTTCTGTAAGCGAACTTAGAAGTATATAAATAGAGGTCACAAAGAGCTTCACACTTCGATTTATCCATAGCCTAAAGGGTCTTTTTAGAGCCCTTTATATTCTCCGCTACTATCGTCCTCCGTATCCGGCGTGCTCCAGCTCCACCTCTCCGTCCAAGCTTCGCCGATTTGGATGGGCTTGTCTAACCTGCTCAGCAGAACTATCCTGCTAGGCACGTGTTCGGATAGTAGCTTATAGCCCGTGTACTCGGCCAGGACTCTGGCGAATCTCTTGACCTCGTTGTGGGTCGGCATAGCGTCCCTGGTCAGCCTCATTATAGAGGGGCCCACGTGCATATAAGCCTTGACCTCTACGTAAGTCGGCTGGGCTATCTCGATCAGCTCAGCAAACTCCTTTGCGTCGTTTTCAGACATGTTAAACCCTTTGATCATGGTCATCCTGATGACGGTGGGCGAGCTGAAGCTGGGAAGAATCTCCAAAGTCTTCATGACTAAACTCCACGAGTTCGCGATGATGGGTCTGTTTATCATTTTATGTTTCCTCTCGTTAGGGGCCTGAATACTGACGAAGAGTTGTGTCGGCTCCTCCTCCAGCGAGGCCAACACGTCAGGCCTCACACCACTCGTTACCAGGAAAGTGGTTAGTCCCCTCCTGTGGTACTCCGCTATGAGCTCCCCTAGCCTCTCATATAACGTGGGCTCTCCCGTTAGGCTTATGGCGACGTGCTTAGGTTCCATAGCCTCCTTAACTTTATTTAAATCCACGTCATTACGTCCTAAATATCCCGAGACGGCCCTTCTGTGCTCCTCGATCGATTTCTCCGCTATCATCTCCGGATCGTCATATTCAGGGAGTTTAGTCTCGTCCCACTCGATTCCGACGTCCTCCGGCTCCAGCCTCCAGCAATGTATACACCTGAACCAGCACCAGGACGACGTCGGCGTCATTTGAATGCATCTGTGACTTTCAATTCCGTAGAACTTTCCCTTATAACAATATCTGTTGTTAACTAAGGCTTCGTGAGTCCAATGACATTTCTTGTAAGCACTGTGGCTACCGATTATACGGTACCCTTCCTTTTCGAGGACTCTGTTGATGGAGCTGAAGGTCTCCACGCGTAACGCCATTCCAGAGAGCCTTACCTTCTGACTTAATAAAGGGTGGTCTATTCGGGAGCCGTTAGATCCCTATAACCGGTTATTTTTTCGAGCTCGCGCGCGAAGCTTATCAGAGAGTAGTCAGACAGGTAAGGTCCAATAGCCTGAAGCCCCACCGGTAGCCCGTTATGAAAGCCCGCAGGCACCGATATGGCCGGCACCCCTGCCAGGTTAGCTACAACTGTGTTGACATCCATGGCGAAAAGTCTTATCGGATCGTTAATTACATCGCCTATTTTCGGCGGTAAGATCGGCATTGTGGGCGAAAGGATGAGGTCTACGGACTTAAGGATTGAGGCAATGTTGTCATAAATCAGTCTTCTTATTTTCAGTGCCTTAATGTAGTACATTTCGTAATAACCCGCGCTCAGCATGAAGCTTCCTAGCATTATTCTCCTCTTGACCTCCCACCCGAACCCAGCTCCTCTGTTTATAGAGTAAACGTCGGTCCATAACCCTTCCTCTCCAGAGCTATAGCCGTACCTAACGCCGTCATATCTAGCGAGGTTACTGCTCGCTTCGGACATCGCTATTATGTAGTATGCAGGTAAAGCGTAATCCAGGTAGCCTAGCTTAACCTCCTTGAGCTCCGACCCTTCGCTGGACAGTTTGTTCAACACGTCGTTAACGACGCTCTTCACGGGCTTTTCCGATACTTCCATCATGTCGTCCAGAACGCCGAGCCTCAGCCCGTTAAGGCGGACTTCCTTCTTTTCTAGAACTGCGCTCACCGTAGTCGCGTCCCTTTCGTCAGGCCCCGCTATGACAGAATACAGGACCTCTAGATCGTTGGCGTTCCTGGCCATAGGGCCTATCTGCTCCAGGCTGTTAGCGTAAGCAATCAGCCCGTACCTGCTTACCGTGCCGTAGGAAGGCTTCAAGCCCAAGACAGCGTTATAGGCTGCTGGGCTCCTTATCGATCCTCCGGTGTCGCTCCCCAAAGCGAGCTCCGCGAAGTGAGCTGCTAGGGCGGCTCCGCTACCTCCAGATGACCCTCCCGGAGTCCTGCTTAAGTCCCAAGGGTTCCTGGTGGGTCCAAAGTAACTGGTCTCAGTGGTAGAGCCCATCGCGAATTCGTCCATGTTCGTCTTGCCAACGATTATTCCTCCCTCCCGTCTGATCCTCTCTATTACAGTAGCGTCAAATGGAGGAACGTATGTCTCTAACATTTTCGAGCCGCACGTGGTTCTGATGCCCATGGTCGAGATGTTGTCCTTAACTGCTATGAGGATCCCTTCGAGTCTTCCGTGCCTTCCGCTCCTCAACCTCTCAACGGATCTCTTTACTTCCTCAATTACCTCTTCCATAGGCCTTAGCGTTATGAAAGCCCTGACCTTAGCTTCCCTTCTCTCGATTCTCACGTAGTAAGCCTCAACGTAACTCTCTGGGTCCAAACGACCCTCCGTTAAGTTCCTCTGAATTTCCTGAATCAAGATTGGTCACCGCTATATATCCTAGGCCCGACTATGAAGCCGTTCTCCTTCCTAGGCGCGTTAAGGAGTGCCTCTTCCTGAGAGAGCCCGGTTATCGGCGAGTCCTCCCTTGACCTGCTCTCAGCGAGGGGGTGAAAAAGAGGCTCGACGTTACTCAGATCGAGCGAGTTGATCTTATCGAAGAAATCCAGCACCGCCTTCACTTCCCTAATCATCCTCTCCCTTTCCTCGGGCGTGAGCTTAATCAGACTCAACCTCTCGAGCCTCTTGATGAGTTCCTCGTTAACCTCAACCATGCCTGACACTTTCATCTATCCAGACTAAATAATCCTCATTACCTCTGTCCACCTTCACGGCCAATATCTCGGGCACCTTGTAGGGGTGGACCTCCTTAAGCCGTCTCATCAAAGCGTCTAGCAGGTCACGTCTAGACTTTATGATTAGTAGGTACTCCTCCGATTTCTCGATCTTGCCTTCCCACCAGTAAACGGAGCTTATTGGCCCTACCACGTTGACACATGCCGCCAGCTTCTCGGCCACAAGGGTTTCCGCTATTTTGTCGGCGGAGTTCTTCGAGTCAACGGTGGAGAAAACAATTGTATACTCGCGTTCAGCCATTAAATCTCGTGAACCTCCTAGAGGTCTCTGAGATAATAACGGTTCCTGGAATCTACGACGTGCTGTTGTACGCGGTCTCCGAGGCCGTTCATTTGGGCAAGAGATATATCGGAATACTCCTCGACGACGGAAACGGTCTTATACTAGTAGTCAATCAAATAAATGAAGATGTTCAAGAAATATTAGCTATACATTCCTCAGATGAAACTCTTAGTTTTTGCAACGACTTCGCCTTGTATCAGCTCACTAAAAATAACAGGGAATACACGTTCAAGATATGTTCGTTCAAAGATTTAAGTGAGGTACGCGAATACTTCAGGCAGAGGAAGATCGTTCACTATGAACTAATAGGGGGTAATCTTGAAGACTTTCTTGATCAAGCGTTGGGTAGATAATGAGACGTTCGAGAAGATACTTACGTTTTCTAGGTTTGTCTCTCGGGATTCTCAAGGTTCATATTTCGCTTTCGACCCTCAGAGGGCCAAGAAGAACGGCGTGAAGGCCGGGGAGATCCTCGAGCTACTGAAAGGTCTAGGCGTCGAGATAACTGAGGACCTTGAGGAGGAAATAAGGAGAGGGTCGCTCCCTGATAAGGACGTAGAAATATTCGTCAAGGACGGAACACTCTACGTCAAATCCTACATATATCTTTATGAGAAATTTCCAGAACTAAAAAAGTTCTTAAAATACGATAAGTTACAAAAAATTTTCTACACTAAACCATATAATTATGTTAAGTTAATCAAGATCTTGGAAGAAAAAGGGTCGATTTACGCCGACTCCCTCTCTCACCTTAACGAAAGGAAGTTCACCTACACTCTGAAAGGAGAGCTCAGGGACTACCAGAAAGAGGCTTTGGAGAAATGGGAAGCCAACAACTTCAAGGGCGTTATAGCTTTACCCACTGGGGCCGGTAAAACCGTCGTGGGAGTAGCAGCGATCGCGAGGTTAGGAGTACCCTCGTTAATTGTCGCTTTTACAAAGGAGCAGGTTCTCCAATGGAGGGACACTATATTGAAGTTCACTACAGCCAATCCCAGCGACATAGGGCTGTTTTACTCGGAGGAAAAGAAGATAAGACCAATGACGATCACCACGTACCAGACCGCCTTCAGGTACGTGAAAGAGCTAAGCGCCTCGTTCGGGCTCTTGATAATTGACGAGGCCCATCATTTACCCGCAGAGAAGTTCAGGACTATAGCAGAGGGCCTAGTGGCTCCGTATAGGATGGCCCTATCAGCTACTCCCATCAGGGAAGACGGATTACACGTGGAGTTATTTAGCCTAATGGGTGGCGTAGTATACTCCAAGAGCTTCTCAGAGTTGGCCGCCAAGGGTTACTTGGCGTCCTACCAGGTGATTCAGGTTCCAGTGAGCTTAACCCCTGAGGAGCAACAGAAGGTCAAGAACTTACTCAACCTTTACAAGAAGCTGTCCAACGGGAAGCAAGTCAAGGAACTCGTGGAGCTCGCCAAGAAGGGAGACGAGAACGCTATCAATGCGCTTAAGGCCCTAAATGAGGCGAGGAAAATAGTGAACCTTTCAGCCGCGAAAGTCAAGAAGGTCAAGGAGTTAGTTGAGCTTAACAAAGGAAAGAAGATAATAGTTTTCACGCAGTTCGTAGAACAGGCAGATGAGATAGCGAAAGAAGTCGGAGGGTTTTTACTTACTGGGAAAATGGGTAAGTCGGAGAGGGAGAGGGTTCTTAGGGTGTTCAAATCTGCGCCTTCTGGAGTGCTCGTGGTAACCACGGTCGGCGACGAGGGGATAGATATCCCAGATGCCGAAGTCGGCATACTGGTTGGCGGAACGTCTTCTAGAAGACAATTTACTCAAAGGCTGGGAAGGCTCCTCAGGCCAAAGGAGGGAAAGCAGGCCATTATGTACGAGATCATAGCTAAAGGGACTCCTGAAGAGTACCAGGCCAAAAAGAGGAAGTCGATGGGTATAGACGATCTCGCCCTCCTCTGACCGAATCACGTTTCCGAAGGACTCAAATAGTACAAGGCGGCGTAGGCTAGGGCCTTTAACAGGGGAGTCAACTCATGAGTACAGATGTAGACCTCCCGCTTCTCGACGGTCAGTAATGCGAAGCCCCTTACGGAAACTAGTGCCATTCCTGGACACTCCTTAGCTAGGAGGAAGGAATCGCGGGTCTCCAGTTTCTGATATGTGTAACCAGGAAGGAATCGCGGCTCCTCAACCCTTAGAGGACCCTCTACCTGAATGCTGCCATTTACCACCGTTATTGGTTCCTTCCCGTTAACCCTGAATCCGTCTATCCAGGCCGGCGACTCCACCTGATTATTGCAGTTAGGCGATACCAGAGAGAGGGGAGGGAACATGAGTGTCCTCTTAGACGCCTTGACTAGCCCAGGGTTAACGAGAACGACGTCACCCAGTGCGACGTCGGAGTACTCGGTAGGTTTGCAGATCCTGTAGCCCACGTCTAGGTACATCCGAAACCTTTTCTTAGCCGACGCGTTTAACTTTTAGCTCGGATGATAGAACTTGTAAGGTCTGATCGGTGAGGAATAACTAGGCTGTTGAACCTTGAAATGGTTGAAGAAACGCGAGATAGCCATGCTTTACCTCCTTAACTCCAAATTCTACGGATCCTCCTTCACGTTCTTCGAAGCCCTTGCCTTGCTAGAGGTGTTCTTTGGTAGAAGGGTCGCTAGAAATCGAATAAAATACTTCATAAAAACAGGAATTATAATAAAGGTGTCTGAGGATCGTTATAGGGTAAAATCGATTAGCGAAGTTATTGAAGAAGAGGTTATTCCGTATCTAATTAAGCGTTCTGAGCGTCTTCGTCGTAGAACTCGATTATCACCTTGACTTTGACCTCGCGTTTGCTTAAAGGAGGCAAGGTTTGTCCCAGGTCAACGCCGATGGTGACCGGGGTTCCGGTGGAATCCGAGAAGCGTACTTCAGCCACGTAGCGTTTAGTAGGAGGTCCTTGCAAGGCTTTCATGAGCTCCTCGTACAGCCTCGAAATGGCCATCTGAACGGCGAGAGGGCTGGTTAGGTCTTCGGGCTTCAGCTGAAAGGATATCATATTGCCGAAGATTTCTCCGATTTTGGCTTTACCCTCAAATTCAACCCTATAGGCCGGAGTGTCCATCGAAGTAAAGGGAGAAGGTAAAGGATAAAAACATGAGTATTTGTTGCCTTTTTAGGCCCTCTTCCTTAGGACTATCTCTATCGTGGAGACCCTTGACTGCCTATTGTCCTGCTGGCTGGTCACTACTTGGCTTCCGATCCTGATCTCCTTGACGTCGACCTTGTCTGGGAGGAACCTGTTCCTTACTATCTCGACCGTGTCAACCGCCTTGCTTATGGCCCTACCCCTTGCCTTCACTACGATTTCTGGTACGCCCTGGTTTAGGAGGGTTAGGGCGGCTAGGACGTAGTTCATTACTGGCTTTTTACCTACTAGAACCACGTTGCTTGGATTGGGACTGGTGCTCATGGTTTCACCCAAAGGCTAGATCTACGAAAAAGCGTGAAGTTATAAAGTTATCTAAAACGGTAACATTTCAACCCTCCGCTTTTAAGCGAATCCTTGGAACATAAGCACTTCCACAGATGATCGAAGTAGTTTACCCGAACCTCTGCCCCAACTGCGGCGGCCCGATAACGTCCACCAGGGCCATTCTTGGCCTCCTTTGCGAGAGGTGCGTTCCGAACTACGATACGAACGGACTACCCAGCAAGGCGGTTCCTGACAGAGGGGAGAGGGTGGTTGACGCGTATTTACGCTTAATCGGCACTAATTCGTTGCTCGGCTTGTGGGATAATTATATAGAAATCTCGGAATATAACAAGTTGGTTGGTTTCTTCAAGCAGGTGACGGGCCTAGAACCCAGGTCCTTACAGAGGTACTGGTTGTTCAGAATGGCCCGCGGGGAGAGTTTCGCCTTATCCGCCCCTACTGGGATGGGGAAAACCACCACCCTTATGGTTTACGCGGGTTACTCTGCCCTAGCTAGGAAGAACGTATTGTTCGTCGTCCCAACGGCCTCTCTTAGAGATCAGATCCAGTCGAGGCTCAAGCAGCTTTACGGTAGTGAAGCCGTCCATAACGTGAGGGTGGTTACGTCGACTTACATGAACAGAAACGTAGACGAAATAAGGGCGTTCAAACCCAAGCTTGTCATCCTGGATGACGCGGACGCCTTCCTTAAGAGCGGCAAATCGACCGACAAACTCGTCGAGGTCCTGGGGTTCAGCGTTGAGGCTTACCGTAACGCCATCGAGCTCGTTAGGTTGAAGTCTCTGGCCCTCTTATCTAAGAAAAATAAGGAAGAGCAGGAGGAGATTCGCAAAAAGATTGAGCAGATTTCGAGAGAGCTAACCAACACCCAGGACGTTGCCCAGCTGTTAGTGGCCAGTGCCACCCTAAGGCCTAAAGGAGCGAAACAGAGGGCACTTAGGGAACTACTGAACTTCGACGTTTCCACGGTGCAGTTATACACTAGGAATGTAGTTGATGCCTTTACGAAGAGGAGCCTCAGGGAAGTCCTCGAGACCCTCAAGGAGAGGACCCTCGTTCTCGTATCCAAAGACAAGGGAAAGAGCGGAATACGCGAGGCCAAAGAACTGGCGGAGAGCTTAGGCCTCAGGGTGGGCTTGGCCGTTTCAGGCAGGAGGTTCCTCGATAAGCTGAGCAGGGGTGAATACGACGTTCTGATCGGCTCCGCTTCGCAGTACGGCGTCGCGGTGAGGGGTATCGACGAGCCGAACATGATATACAACGTGGTGTTCTACGGCGTTCCGAAGCACAGGTTTAAGGTGGAGGATTACCTCAATAACCCTCTGAACTCAATAAAGACTCTAGTAGGCCTAAATAAACTGTCTATAAACGAGATCTCTGAGTTTCTTAGACTATCCAACGGTGAGTTAACCGCTATACGCTTAGCCCTGAAGAATAATAGTCAGCTAACCGGAAAGCTCGAGCAACTCGCCGAAAGGGCTAGGGCTCTGAAGGAGGAAGCACTGGAAGCGCTGAGCTCTGAAGTAAAAGGATCCTTACTCATCGGTTTTACAGCCTTCAGGAAGGTTGAAGGGAACGTGATAGTCGAGGTACCAGATCACGTGACCTATCTGCAAGGCTCGGGCAGGGCGAGCAGGCTGACCCCCTTCGGGTTGACCTTAGGACTCTCGCTGACAATAGTCGACGACGATCTGATTTACGAGCTATTACTCAAGAGGCTTAGGTCACTTAACGTTAGCGTTAATCCAGTGGAGTGGGAAAGTCTGGACTACCAAGAGCTAAAGGAAAAGATGAGAGAATCAAGGGAGAAAAGGGGTAAGGAAGTAGAGATCAAAACCGCTCTCTTGATCGTCGAGTCTCCCGTCAAGGCCAGAACGATTTCTAGGCTCTTCGGCAAATCCACTTCCAGGACGATAAGCGGGGTGAGGGTCTATGAGACCATTATCCCGGTGAAGGAGGACAGTTATTATCTGGTCAACGTCGTGGCCACCAAGGGCCACTTGACCGACTTAACCACCGATAGTGTGGGACTTTACGGTATCGAAACGGACGGCTCCAGGATCAGAATGCACTACAGCTGGCTAAAGAGATGTATGAAGTGCGGAAGGACGTTCGCTTCGTCCTCTGATTCTTGTCCCTATTGTGGAAGCGCGGATATCATAAGCTCCGAAAAGGTAGCGAAGGTACTCCGAAGGCTTTCCATTGAGGTGGACGACGTGCTTATAGCCACGGATCCCGACGTGGAGGGCGAAAAGATAGCGTTTGACGTAGCTAACGTAGTAGCTTTCTATAACACAAACGTGAGGAGAATAACGTACCATGAGGTAACGAAACAGGGGATCATTTCGGCGCTTAGGTCGCCCAGAACGATCGATATGGGATCGGTGTACGCGCACCTCGTGAGGAGGGCGGAGGACAGGATAGTGGGCTTCAAAGTAAGTAACGTCCTTAAGGACGAGCTTTCAGACGCGAATAACGGCAGCGGGAGAGTTCAGGGCCCCGTGCTGAAGTGGATAGCTAAGCGCTATGAGGACTACTTGAGGAACAAGGGATACGTCGGTCTGGTTAACTTAGGTGACGTTAGATTCAGGGTGTTCCTGGGGAAGGAGAAGAAGGAGAGACTGAGGATAATCGTGAGGAAACTGGACGAAACGACGACCGTCATCAGTCCCAAGCCCCCCTTCACTACTGACCAGCTTTTGGAGGAGGCCTCCAAGACGTTCGGTTGGAGCCCCTCACAGATAATGAGACTGGCTCAGGATCTCTTCGAGACAGGCCTAATTACGTACCACAGAACAGACTCAAGTCACGTGAGCTCCTACGGCATCGAAATAGCGAGGAATTACCTAACAAGTAACGACCTCCTCTCCGAGTTCCAGCCGAGACAGTGGGGAGGGCCAGGGACTCACGAGGCAATAAGGCCGACATCACCTGTGGACGCGAAGACACTAAGTGAGCAGGTTCTAGTTAACCCCGTATTTAACAGGCTCACCACAGCTCACCTCAAACTGTACGATCTGATCTTCAGACGGTTCATCGCCAGCCAGATGAGACCAGCGACAGCGAGGATAGCGAATTACGAGGTCGAGTTCGACGGTCTGGAGAGGAGGGTCGTCGAAATCGTAACAGAAGCTAGAGGCGGATTCGTCAGCGTTTACCCACTGAAAACGGGTCGCTTGGAGGAGGGCGAGTTCGAGGTTCCCGTCAGGGTCTCGTTAGGGTCGGCGATACAATTATTGGACTACCCTGAGGTCGTGAGACTAATGAAGGAATATAGGATAGGGAGACCGAGCACTTACGTAAGAACTATACAGGCGATAATGAGACACGGATATGCAATAGAA
The DNA here is from genome assembly GCA_000389735.1 of Sulfolobales archaeon Acd1. Classification (GTDB taxonomy): domain Archaea; phylum Thermoproteota; class Thermoprotei_A; order Sulfolobales; family Sulfolobaceae; genus Acd1. Next base: position 765,421 of record APJY01000001.1, read on the forward strand.
AGCAAGAGAGCAAAGAAGTTGATCATTACTAGGAAAGGTATGAGGGCCTATAGAGTTTTAGAGTCCAAGTTCCCAGAACTCCTGGAAGAGAGCACAACTGCGAGACTTCTCGACGCTCTAGACAAAGTAGCTCAGGGAGCGGCCAACCCGGAAGACCTCATAAGGTCAAGCGTGGCAAGCTATTTCGAGTCAGTACTTCCTAACGACAGTTATGAGTATGTATGACGTCCTCTTCCTCTCCTTATCGGTGCCTATTTGGACGTCCTTCAGCTCTATACCATTCTCCATTCTGCTCTTAAGGGAGTTGTAGACGTCAACCGCCTTCGAGATCTCCCTGCCCAATCCCTTTATCTTCACCTCGTCGAACCCCTGATTCATGAGCGTGATGATGTCGAGCACGTAGTCAGAAACGCTCTTAGTTCTGCTAACAACGACCTCAACGTACTTTCTCGACATCGACATCGGGTCACATAACGAGTCCCTTACATTTTAACATTAACTCGGGTCAGCAACACGGACCCTCTTCACACGTCAAGGCCTAAGGGCCTCATCACCCGTACTTCAAGTTCTGATAGTAGGTAATAGCGTTTAACACTAGATAGGGCAGTATCTTCTTAGGCACGGAATAGAATCTTATCGCGTTCTGGTTAATGTAGCTATCGTAGGGATCCTTGACCTTCAACTCCCCTATTTCATCCACGGAGGTCTTGCTTAAGATGGTATCAGGTTTGTAGAGGTCGCTTACCCTCACTATGAATTCCATCGATGAGCTTTCACCATACTCCGGCCTAATAGACACTATGTAAGTCTCATCGTTCACGCTGGGACTGAAAGAGGCCATGAATTCTGGGCTCTGGGCTACCCTTTCAAGCGTGTCCACTGCTACCCATCTCATCTCTCCGGTCTCGATGTCTAAGAACGAAGCGACCCTGAAGGGCGATCCAGGTTTCCTGAGCCTCTTGAGCTTGTTAAGCAGAACGTTTTTGGGAAGTCCCACTACTTCAGCCAGCTCGTCAAGGGTCAGAGGAGCATCACGCAGTTCCTCGTATATTCTCTGCGTGTAACCTCCTATCCAAGGCCTTATCGTCGCCTGGTTCAGTAGAATCTTTGCCAGCGGGCTCAGGGGACCGTTATTAACGTAGACTTTGACTTTCTCTTCCTTCAGCAGTTTTAGGAACTTGATTGTTCCCTTTATGGAGAAGTTCTTCAGCAGGGTTTGTCTCAGCGCCTCCTTCAGGATCACTTTATCCTCCTTAGTGGGCTTTCTGATCTTGCCAAAGCTAGGACCGATCTCCCTGATAGTGCTGACGAAGTAGGGGGACGAGGTCACTACCCGCAGTATCAATTTCTTGAGGTCCTTCTCGCTTAGCTTTAGGAGTGCATCTAAGAGATCCTCCTTAACACCCTTTATGCTAAAGCCGTAGATGGACTCCCTAGCTGAAACCCCAGTACCGTATTTGCTAACGGCTAAATGCATGAGTAGATGGGCTAAAGTGTTGCTGACCTTTTCATCGATCAACGTGGAGTAAAGGAATTCGTCCTCGTAACGCTCCTTAATGAGGAAGCGACTCCCGAGTATTTTGTTTGCCTTAAACCAATCCACGAAGCCGCTTAACTCCTGAGGTAGGTTCTTCTGTTTGAAGATTCTCCTGAGCTCTTTAACAACCATGGGCGATTTGGGTATCACGTCACCTTTCCATAGTGGTATCTCCGCCTGGGCGGACTGGAGCCTCTCCACCTCAATGCGCAGCCTGTAGCTGTCTATCGACTTCACTTTCCAGATCTTGCCGGCAATCCTCAGCACGTCACCTGATCTAACGTGCTTGTACACGTAAGGAGCGTCTATTTCGCCGATCTGTTTGCCTTCGTTGACAACGCTGAACGTCTCGTCCGAGCTGACGAACGAGAAGAACTCCTGAAAGCTCTTCAGCCAGGGAATTGAGTTGTTCTTGTCGAACCTCCAGAGCTTGAAGAAAGATTTTCCTAGTCTTAGCTCGTCTCCTTTCATCTCGAGTATCCCGTTCCTGACTAACTCGTCCACGGTCTCGAGTAGCTCCGAGTCCTTCAGGCGGGAGTAAACGTAAGACTTCTTTATGATCGATAATGCGTGGGAGAGCTTAACCCTCTCATATTGCATCACCATAGCCGTGATCTCCCTGGCAGCTACGTCTAAGTAAGGATAGAAAGAGGGGTGTTCAATTTCTCCCCTTGAGGCCAGGTTGACCAGCGCGTGAGCCTCTAGCAGGTCGGCGTTATCGGCGCAAAGGATCTCGCCTTCCGAGACGCTCCCGATGGAGTGACCAGACCTGCCCAACCTTTGCAGGAGCGACATGACGGTAGGGGGAGTGCGGAACAAGAAGACCTTCTTAATGTTGCCCACGTGAATACCCAGCTCGAGCGTCCTAGTGCATATTACTATCCTACCGTTTCCGTTCCTCAGGGCCTCCTCAACTTTAGCTTTCTCTTCTCTAGAAATAGAGGAATGATGTACATATATGTTGTCTAGGCCGAGCTGCTCAAACGACTCGTAAAGTCTTTCGGTCGCGTATCTGGAGTTAGTAAAGAGGAGAGTCGGAGGGACGTGGACGTTCTTAACGTATGTGGCCGCGTTCCTCCAAAGGTCGTTTCCCTGAGGTAGGACTATCTTTAGGTTGATCTTCTTCCTGTCGAGCACTTTTATGACCTTCGCGTGCCTTTGGGACGAACCGTTCAAGAACCTTAAGACGGATTCTATATTCCCTACAGTAGCCGAGAGGCCTATCCTCTGGAAGTCATATCCGGAGAAGTCCTTGAGCCTTTCTAACAAGATGCTTAGCTGGGCCCCTCTTTTCGTTCCCACTAAGTCATGAACTTCGTCAATAATTACCCATCTCACGTTCTTCAGGAACTCCCTGAAGCGTGTGGCCCAATCCAGGTCTATCTCAAGGCCCTCAACTGTCGTAATTAGGATATGGGGAATTTTCCTGAGCCTCCTGTTCTTTTCCGACTGCGACACTTCTCCGTGCTTCCTGCTCACCACTAGACCGAGCCTTTCGGTCCACCATGAGATCCTGACCATTAGGTCGTTTATGAGGGCCTTGAGCGGCGTTATGTAAAGTACAGCTACGGGTTCGCGGGGCTCTTGAACGAGGCTATTAAGGATTGGTAAAAGGGCGGCCTCAGTCTTACCATATCCTGTAGGCGCTATAATGAGGACGTTATGGCCTTGCGAAATCGGCTCGTAAGCTAGTTTCTGTACGTCGGTTAGCTCCTCCCATCCTCGTTCTTTTATTAAGGCTTGTAGCGTCGAGTGAATCGCTAGTGACATTAGGAAAACACCTTGGAGATAGACCGCCATTCATTCCGAAGCTTACTTTTAAAGCTTTGATGAGAATTCCTTCGAAAAATGAAGAACAAGTACGAATGTATCGTTTGCGGAAGGACGTTCTACGAGGGTCAGGGCATAGTCTATACCTTGAAGGGCGACAAGCTCTACTTTCACAGCAAAGCGTGTGCGTATAAGTTCTTCAAGGACTTGATTGCTGCTTCCGACCCTAGCTGTCTGAACCTTAAAGACGTTATAAAGAAATATGAGGATTTAGTAGAGAAAAGAAAACAGAAAGCTGTTAAGAAGATTTAACATATATAACAAATAAAAAACTTCAGCATATGTGGATCAGTCGGGTATTGTCATCACTCGTCTCAGAGTCCGCCACACTCCTCATATCCTCACAGTCTCAAGCAAATTGATTTCCGAAACCATAATAGTAGATTGATGTTTTAAGTTACGAGGTACTAATAACGTAACGTGTCTTCAAATATACCTTTGAAGAGGGTCGGGCCTTACGAGTGGAGGATAGATAGGGGCGCCCAGCCCTGCATGAAGGTTCCAGCCACGATATTCGCTGACGACGTACTGATCGAGAAGATGAAACAGGATTTAACGTTGAAGCAGGCGATGAATATCGCATGTCTTCCAGGAGTCCAGGAGTCAATTTACGTCCTTCCTGACGGTCATCAGGGTTACGGTTTCCCGATCGGAGGGATAGCGGCGACTGCGATAGATGAGGGGGGAGTGGTCAGTCCTGGAGGCATAGGTTACGACATCAACTGTGGCGTAAGGCTATTGAGGACCAACTTGGATTACAAGGACGTCAAGGACAAGCTGAAGGACTTAGTTGAGGAAATGTACCGCAACGTACCCAGCGGAGTAGGAAGCGAGGGTAAGGTTAGGCTAAGCCTCAGAGAGCTCGATGAGGTTTTAGCCCACGGCGTGAAGTGGGCCATCGAGAAAGGTTACGGTTGGGAAAAGGACATGGAGCACATGGAGCAACACGGGAGCTGGGATCTAGCGGATCCCAGCAAGGTTAGCAACATCGCGAAACAGAGGGGGGCCTCTCAGTTGGGCACGCTCGGTGCAGGCAATCACTTCCTTGAGGTTCAATTGGTCGATAAGATTTACGACCATGAGGTGGCGAAAGCCCTTGGGATAACGCATGAAGGTCAGGTCACCGTTATGGTTCACACGGGTTCCAGAGGCCTGGGCCATCAGATAGCCAGCGATTACCTACAGATCATGGAGAGGGCGATGAAGAAGTATAACATAGTACTCCCAGATAGGGAACTAGCGGCCGTCCCCTTTGAGACCAGAGAGGCCCAAGACTACATTAGGGCCATGGCCTCCGGGGCGAATTTCGCTTGGACGAACAGGCAGATGATCTCGCATTGGGTCAGGGAGAGCTTCGGCAAGGTGTTCAAGATAGATCCCGAAAAGCTCGACCTAAGCATAGTCTACGATGTGGCTCATAACATAGCTAAGATCGAGGAATATGACATAGACAGGAAAAGAAAGAAAGTTCTTGTGCACAGGAAGGGGGCGACGAGGGCCTTCCCGCCGGGAAGCCCGGAGATCCCGGCTGACCACAGGAACATAGGCCAGGTGGTCCTAATCCCGGGCAGCATGGGGACCGCCAGCTACGTAATGGTTGGCATACCAGAAGGGAGGAGGACGTGGTACACCGCCCCTCACGGAGCCGGGAGGTGGATGTCGAGGGCCGCAGCCACCCGCACTTATCCGGTCGACTCAGTCGTGGACTCCCTAGCCTCTAAGGGCATCGTAGTGAGGGCCGCCACCAGAAGGGTCATTTCGGAGGAGGCTCCTGGAGCCTACAAAGACGTCGATAGAGTGGCCAGGGTGGCACACGAGGTGAAAATAGCTAAATTGGTAGCGAGGCTGAGGCCGATAGGTGTAACGAAAGGATGAGAAGGGAGGACCTTTTAGTTGAGGCCATAGAGGACATAACGTTAGAGGAACTCTCACAGGTACGGAATTACATTAACGTGCTTTCGAAGGTTTACGGCTTCACCGCGGAGAGTGTGGTGAGAGCTGCTGACGTTCTTAAGAGGGCGGTGAAGGAGGCAGATCTGAGATTCCTGAGCTTCACCGCCAACCTGGTCTCGACGGGTCTCAGGGGGCTTTTCGCCGACCTTATCAGGAAAAGGTACTTCAACGTGGTTGTAACGACTGGAGGGACGGTAGATCACGACATAGCTAGGGCTTTCGGTGGCAAGTACTACAAGGGGACTTTCGCTATCGACGACGCCATGCTCAGGGAGCTTGGAATCCATAGACTAGGTAACGTCTTCATACCTTTCGAGAATTACGGCACTAAGGTCGAGGAGGCTGTAAGGAAGGTAATCCCTGACCTTTTGAAGGAGAAAAAGGAGTGGGCGGGCTATGAGATACTCTGGGAGTTCGGAAAGAGAATAAACGATAAGAATTCCATACTGAGGGCCGCCTATGAGGCTAAGGTTCCCATAATAGTTCCCGGAATCTTGGACGGATCCTTCGGCACTAACCTCTTCATACAGTATCAACTCAACGGCCTTAAGCTCAATCTGTTCGAGGACGAGAGGCTCATAAAGGACATGGTGTTCGAGAGCAAAGTATCAGCCGCCTTAATAATAGGAGGCGGGATAAGCAAACACCACACGATCTGGTGGAACCAATTCAAGGATGGTTTAGACTACGCCATTTACGTCACAACCGCCCAGGAATACGACGGGAGCCTGAGCGGGGCTCAGCCCAGGGAGGCAATCAGCTGGAACAAGGTTAAGCCCTCATCGAAACACGTTACGGTCTACGGCGACGCTACAGTGATAATACCAATAATAGTCTCAGTATTAACGGAATTATAGTCCGAGATATAACTTTAAGGGTATAAAGTATAAGTAAGTAATGGTCGTATTCACTGATGTCGTCACAAGAAAAGTACGCTACTATCTCGCCCGCCGAGTTCTTCAAGAGGAACCCTGAACTGGCGGGCTTCTCTAACCCTAGTAGGGCACTGTATCAAACCGTAAGGGAGCTCGTGGAGAACGCTTTGGACGCCACCGATGTTCACGGAATCCTGCCCAGCTTGAAGACCGAGATAGCCCTGGTCGATGAGGTCAGGCAGATCTATAGAGTTAGCGTGGAAGATAACGGTATAGGTATTCCTCCTCATGTGATCCCTAACGCCTTCGCTAGGGTACTCTACAGCTCCAAGTACGTGCTTAGGCAGAGTAGAGGAATGTATGGTCTGGGCGTTAAGGCAGCGGTTCTTTACAGTCAGATGTATCAGGAGAGACCCTTAGAGGTCGTGAGTTCCCCCAAAGGATCAAAGAGGCTTTATATGTTTAAGCTGAAAATCGACGTAGTTAAGAACGAGCCCATAATCCTAGAGAGGAGGTCGGTCGAAAACCCTACCGGTTGGCACGGTACCATCGTCACGATCCACTTGGTGGGCGATTGGATCAGGTCTAAGTCCAAGATCCTCGAGTATATTAAAAGGACTTATATCATCACTCCCTACGCGGAGATCGTCTTTAAGGACCCTGAGGGAAACGTGTACTACTTCGAGAGGTTAACCAATAAGATACCGAAGCCTCCCAAGGAGGTGAAACCTCATCCATATGGCGTCGATATCGAACAGATCAAGTACATGATACATCAAACGGACGGCAAGCCCATGAAGCTTAAGGAGTTCCTGATAAAGGAGTTCCAGCATGTCGGTGAGGCTACAGCAGAGGAGATATTGAACAAGTCCGGATTGAGAGCAGGCCTAGAGATATCGAAACTTACCGACGCCGACATAGCTAGGCTCGTTGAGGCACTGAAGAAGTTGGAGAAGCTTAAGCCCCCGTCCCCCGAGGCCCTCTCCGTCATAGGGGAGGACCTAATCGAGCTCGGCCTGAGGAAGAGCTTCAACCCTGAGTTCGTCGCGGCGGTCACCAGAAAGCCCAAGGCCTATCAAGGGCATCCTTTCATAGTGGAGGTGGGGATCGCCTACGGGGGAGCCATAACGCCACAACCAGAGCCTGTGGTCCTTAGGTACGCTAACAAGATACCCCTCATTTACGATGAAGGTTCGGACGTGATGTACAAGGTCGTAGTTAAGGAGATAGACTGGAAGAGGTACGGGATCGAAGGGGATCAGTACCCGCTCGTCGTTATGATACATCTCTGCAGCACAAAGGTGCCCTACAAGAGCGCGGGTAAGGAGAGCGTGTCCGACGTGGAGGAGATAGAGAGGGAGATAAAGAACGCCGTCCAGGAGGTGGCCAGGAAGCTCGAGAGGTACATTTCCGAGAAGAAGAAGGAAATGGAGGCCAAGATGAAGCTAATCACTTACCTCAAGTACATCCCCGAGGTGAGCCAGAGCTTGGCTACTTTCATCGCGAATAAGAGGGACATGCAGAGCGACGTCTACAAGGAGCTTAAAGCCGCCCTGACTAACCTGGTACTGAAGAGGTTAAACCTAAACGACGTGGAGAAGCTTCAGTTGGACGCTTATAAGGTGGAGGAACTATGACCGAGTTCGTCTCCAAGATCGATAAAGAGAAGAGGAAACAAGCGGCGGAATTGTTAAGAAGCCACTACATAAAACTAATAGAACAAGTAAAGAGAGAGGAACCTCCAGTACTCGAGATACCTAAGAGGACTCTGACCAACACTATCTACGATAAGGAAAGGAAGCTCCTGCTTTTAGGGCCTGAGAAGCTGAGGAGGAACTTCCTAGACCTCAATGAGGCCAAGAAGTTCATGCAGACCGTGTTAATGGCGAGCATAATTTATGAGGCCTTAGTTAACGACGAGTACCCCACTATACGTGACCTCTACTACAGGGGTAAGCACACCTTAATTCTCAGGGAGCCCAGCGGCAAGTCCTACGAGGAGAACACGTGGGATGAGCAGGACGAGTCAGACGATGTGATCGTCGACATCGAGGTCTACACGAAGCTGCTGAGAGAGGAAATGCTGATCTTAAGCAAGGAGAAGGGCAAGGTAGTAGGCGACATGAGGATAAGGAGCGGTAACGACGTGATAGACCTGAGCAAGATGGGTCACGGCGCCTACGCCATCGAGCCTACTCCCGACTTCATAGAATTCCTGGACTACAACGCGGAGTTCGTTCTGGTGATTGAGAAGGACGCCGTTTTCCAACAGCTTCACAGGATAGGCTTCTGGAAGCAGTACAAGGCCATTCTGATAACCAGCTCCGGCCAGCCTGACAGGGCCACTAGAAGGTTCGTGAGGAGACTTAACGAGGAGCTCAAACTCCCGGTTTACATCTTAACCGATGCGGATCCTTACGGGTGGTACATTTACAGCGTCTTCAGGATAGGTTCAATACAGCTGTCCCACGAGAGCGAGAGGTTGGCTACGCCTGACGCTAAGTTCCTGGGAGTGTCGATGACCGACATATTCGGCGACAGGTCCAAGAAGCCTTACTTGACCGAACAGGAGAGGAAGAACTTTATAATCAAAGCGAAGGACGTTGACATCAAGAGGGCATTGGAGCTGAAGAGCTACGAGTGGTTCAAGACCAAGGCCTGGGAGAAGGAAGTATCGATGTTCCTAGAGAAGAAGTCTAAGCTCGAAATAGAGGCTATGGCGAGCAAGGGCCTTAAGTTCTTGGCCTTTAACTATATCCCAGAGAAGATCAAGAACAACGACTACATCGCTTGAGGTCGGCCGAGACAGGTCATTTCATCGCTCAAAGCATGGAGCCTCTTCATCCCTCATCTACGTATTCCAGGATGTCGTTAAAAGTGTTCCTCCTACACACGTTACAATAGTAGAATATCGCCGGCTGTTTCGAGATATCGAAGCTAATCCTTATGACCCGCTCTGTTCCGCAGACTCTGCACTTGACCCTCCATCCCATAAGGTCTAAAACCTTTCAGGCGATAAAAAATCCCGCTGTGACGAGGTTGTCCATCTGAACAGTGATGAGGGGCCAAAGCTCGGAGCAACAAAGTTATTTGTTCGCTATTTCCACTCATTTAACGATCCTTAATGGGCATTCAGTACGCGACCGTCGGTGACCTGAAGGTAGGCAGTTACGTAGTCATAGACGGGGAGCCCTGTAGAGTAGTCGAAATAACCAAGGCCAAGACTGGGAAGCACGGAAGCGCCAAAGCGAACGTCGTAGCAATAGGGCTCTTTACCGGGGCCAAGAAGACCCTCATGGCTCCTGTGGATTCTCAGGTGGAGGTACCGATAATAGAGAAGAAGGTGGGTCAAGTGTTGAAGGTGATGGGCGATCAGCTCCAGGTAATGGACTTGAACACCTACGAGACGTTCGAGATGGAGATGCCAAAGGAGCCCGAAATAGCTAGCAAGCTGGCCGACGGCGTCGAAATAGAGTATTGGGAGATAATGGGAAGGAAGAAGATCATGAGGGTTAAAGAAGGTGCTTGAAGGCCTAAGGGACGCGGTAAGGAAGTTTTTAACTGGCTCCTCCCCTTATGAGAAGGCCGTAAACGACTTCCTTAAGGATCTCCAGGTAGCCTTAATCAAGGCAGACGTAAACGTGAGGGTCGTATATCAGCTCACTGAGAGGATCAAGAAAAGGCTCCAGGAAGAGAAGCCACCCGCCTACGCCAACAGGACGGAGTGGTTCCTGAAGATAGTGTACGAGGAACTAGTTTCCCTTTTCGGTGGGGAGAGGAAGCCCAACGTCCTCCCTCCTAAACTCCCTTACGTGATCATGCTGGTCGGCGTTCAGGGCTCGGGGAAGACCACTACCGCTGGGAAGTTGGCTTACTTTTACAAGAGAAAAGGATACAAAGTGGCCTTGGTCGGAGCCGACGTATATAGGCCAGCAGCATTGGAGCAGCTCGCTCAGCTCGGCGAGAAAATAGGTGTTCCGGTCTATGGCGAGAAGGACAGCAAGGACGCCGTGGGGATAGCCAAGAGGGGCGTGGAGAAGTTCATAAAGGATGGCTATCAAATCGTTATAGTCGACACGGCGGGGAGGCACGGCTACGGTCAAGAAAAGGCCCTGATGGACGAGATGAAGGCGATAAAGGAGGCGATAAACCCCGACGAGACGATTCTGGTAATAGACGCTTCTATAGGCCAGAAGGCTTATGACTTAGCTTCGAAGTTCCACGAGGCCTCCCCGATAGGCTCGATCATCGTCACGAAGCTCGACGGAACTGCCAAAGGAGGGGGAGCGCTAACTGCCGTGGTAGTCACGGGCGCTCCCATAAAGTTCATAGGCACCGGAGAGAAAATAGACGAGTTAGAGCCCTTCGAGCCCCCCCGTTTCGTCTCCAGGATCCTCGGGATGGGCGATATCCAGGGGATAGTCGAAAGGCTCAGGAGCGTGGACGAGTACCAGGAAGTAGAAAAGGAGATGGAGGACGTTCTGGAGGGAAAGAGCAAGCTGACTTACAGGATACTCTACAAGCAGTTCAAGTCACTCAAGAAGGGCGGTCTGAGCAAGCTCCTCGAAATGATACCGGGCTTCGGCACGCTCTTCAGCGTTAAGGAGGAGCACCTGAAGCTCGGAGAGGAGCAGATTAAAAGATTCCTGGCGATCATGGACTCTATGACCTACAAGGAGCTAGACGAGCCGTCCCTGATCCATAATAGGTCGAGGATGAGGAGGATAGCTGAGGGAGCAGGAGTGACTGTGGACGACGTTAAGGCGTTGGTACGTCAGTTGGAGACGACCAACAACATGATTAAAATGCTTAAGAAGAGGAAAAACCTCGCGAGGCTGTTTGGAAGGTATATCTCAAGCCAATGAATCCGTTTTAGATAAGGCCTTCGAACTTCTCAGCAAGTACCCCCTCTGCGACCATTGCCTCGGGAGGGCTTTCTCTAACCTGGCCACGGGGCTTTCGGATGAGGAGAGGGGTAGGGCTGTCAAGGTGGCATTGCTCCTGGAACTCGACAGGAGGGTTAAGGATCAGGAGGTTCCCGATCTGGAACATTTGAGGTCGGTCCTCGAAAACATGATATCTCACTCCGAGAGGCTTTACGAGTTCTACTTCGGCTTGTCTATGCCTAAGAGGGAGTGCTTCGTTTGCCGGTGCAAGTTCGGGGAAATTTTGGAGGAGCTGATTTCAGCAGTCAGGGACAAGGTACCTAAAGGGAGGAGATTCGTAATTGGTGTGAGGGTTCCGGCCTGGATCAGGGAGAGGGAGACAAACCTGGTGAGCGAGGCTAACTTGGCACACTATGAGCCCCTAAAGGACGAGTTGAAGAGGGAGGCTGGGAAGAGGTTGGCTGAGGCAGGCTACATGCCCGATCCCAATGACCCCGAGGTGGAGGTCGTTTACGACTTCGAGACTCGTGAGGTCAAAGTGACGGAAATTAGGAGAAGGCACGCGATAGCCTACTTGAAGCTCTCCAGGAACGTTCCCGTATCGGCCTGGTACGCTAGGGGAGGACAGTCGCTGGAGTCGGAACTTGGGAGCCTCCAAGTCCCTTACGCCGAGAGGTCTCAGGTGAGGGTGCTTGAGGAGTTCCTCCTCATATCTCCAAAGCCCCTAGAGGGGGAGAGGATGGGCTACGTAATGAAGGACTTGGGGGAGCTGAGGGGGAAAGAACTGAAGACCGCCTTCAGTCTCAGGCCAAGCCTAAGGCAGTACAGGGTCCTGCACCTCTGCGGTAAGACCTCCACCGAGGTGAGAGTTTACGGCGAGATCTGCGAAACCGTAATTACTGCCAAGGATTGGGACGAGGCTAAGGGAGCCCTGGGCCTGAGTGACGAAGACGTGATAGCCGTAGACATGATAAAGTCCTTTGGGCCCTCCGCTAGGTTCGTAGATCTCCTGGTGAGGAGGCTTGAGGATAAGCGTAACAGGTAAAAGGGTTCTGGTCACGGCGTCAACCGAGGGGATAGGGAAGGAAGTGGCTAAGGCCTTCCTCTCAGAGGGGGCGAGCGTCGTGATAAGCTCGAGGAGCGAGGAAAAGCTCAGGCTCGCCCTCAGCGAATTGAAGGCTATAAGCCCTCAGGTGTACGGGTTCAGGTCCGACCTGACCGACAGGAAAAGCCTCGAAGACCTAGTAGCTCAAGCCAGAAACGTAATGAGCGGGATAGACGTGTTAATCCTTAATTTCGGGAACCCACCCAGAGAACCCTCTTACTTCGAGGAGACCAACTTGGAGGACTGGGACTACGCGGTCTCGCTTTACTTGCTTTCGGCCATCACGATCACCAAGGCAGTGCTCCCGGACATGCTGAGGCAGAAGTGGGGGAGGATAATCTATTTGTCGTCATGGACCGTCAGGGAGCCTCAGCCGCAATTCGTCTTGGCTGACGTCGCCAGGGCCCCGCTCGCCCAGTTAGCCAAGATCCTCTCCCATCATTACGCCCAGTACAACGTGACGTTCAACGTTGTCAGGATGGGGAGCTTCAGGACTCCTGGTGCCCTTAAGGGCCTGGAGGAGCTCGCCAAGAGGACGGGCAGGGGCTTAGATGAGGTGATAGAGGCGGAGGTAATAAGAAGGACGGACGTTAGGAGATTCGGCGTCGTGGGAACGGATCTGGCCCCCCTACTGATCTTTTTGGCCTCCGACTTGGGCTCCTACATAACGGGGGCCGTTATAGACGTGGACGGCGGGACAAGCGGGTGCGTTTAGGCCCTAATCTTTATTTAATCTCCATGACCAAGTGAGGAATTGATGTCAAGGAAGCCGGTTAAGGTAAAGACGCCGAGCGGTAAGGAGGTCGAGCTCGTACCCGAGAAGGTTTGGGAGCTGGCGCCCAGGGGGAGGAAGGGGGTAAAGATCGGCCTCTTTAAGGACCCAGAGACTGGCAGGTACTTCAGGTCGAAGCTTCCTGACGACTATCCAGTGAGCTGAGGGTTCAACGCTTTATTGTGCGGGGGTCGTCTGTATCCTGTGACGCTTACCCTCAAACTCACCGGCAAGCTTTTTGAGTCGGACGAATTAGTTGACGTCCTTAAGGCCGTTAAGGATCTGTCCGAAAAGGAGGACCTGGCCGTCGTAACGGGAGGGGGAGGGCTAGCGAGGAGGTACATAGCTGTTGGCAGATCACTAAGGCTCAATGAGGGCTACTTGGATCTACTAGGCATAGAGTCGTCCAGGATGAACGCCCTCCTAGTCGCCCTTTATTTGGACGGCTATAAGGGGGTGCCGAGAAGTTTGGAGGAGTTCGTATCGGTTTGGAGCTTCAAAAGGCCGGTAGTGGCTGGGGGTTTCCAGCCTGGACAGTCGACCGCCGGAGTGGCGTCATTGATAGCTGAAGCCACGGGCTCTAGGGAGCTTATACTGGCCACCACTGTGGACAGCGTTTACGACGCCGACCCGAGGAAGTACCCCAACGCGAGGCCGCTCAAGGAGGTCAGACTGTCCGAGCTCATGGATATACTAGCTAGAGACCAGGACGTGAGAGCCGGCACTTATGAACTGATAGACCCGCTGGCCGCTAAGGTCTTAATGAGGGCTAAGATACGGGTTAGGGTATTACACTATAGGGACATGAGGAGGTACCTGCAGGGCGAGGATGTCGGATCGAGGGTAGTTCCGGAATGAGCCTCGAGGAAGCCCTTTCTATGCTGGACAAGTTCAGGGGAAGAGTAGATAAGAAGGTCCTTGAGAAGGTGCTGAACGACCTCTTGGACGAGTACTATAGGAGTAAGAGCGTCAAGGAAGCCGTCATTGTGGCGTACGCCGAGAACTCAACGATAGTTAAGGAGAATAGGGAGCTGTTCAACGCGGTCGCTAGAGCCCTGGAAGTACTGTCGTCGAAGCTCGGCGTCCCAGAGGCGATCTCCGTAATTCTTTCGTACATCTAATTACTAATTTCGAACCTTCAACAGGTATCTAATTTAAAACCTTCTGACCATAAAGTTCGAACTCGTGAAAGTCGGAATACTGGATTCCACATTAAGGGAGGGCGAGCAGACCCCCGGAGTGGTCTTCAGCGTGGAGCAGAGAGTGGAGATAGCCAAGGCCCTTTCGGACCTAGGGGTCGCCATGATAGAGGCTGGGCACCCATCAGTTTCCCCGGACATCTACGAGGGCATAAAGAGGATCATGAAGCTCAAGAGGGAAGGGGTCATCACCTCTGAAATTTTGGCCCACAGCAGGGCCGTGAAGAGGGACATAGAGACCGCGGCGGAGCTAGAGGTGGATAGGGTGGCAATATTCTACGGGGTCAGCGACATCCACCTCAAGGCGAAGCATAAGGCCTCAAGGGAGGAAGCCCTAAACGTTATAGCAGAACACGTGAGCTACGCCAAAAGCCACGGGTTGAAGGTCAGGTTCACCGCTGAGGACGCCACGAGGACGGATTACGACTATTTAGTCCAGGTAGTCAAGACCGCCAGGGACGCTGGGGCCGACAGGGTGAGTATAGCCGATACAGTAGGGATACTCTACCCCAGCAAGACGAAGGAGCTTTTCTCCAACTTGGTCAGAGACGTCCCCGGCGTGGAGTACGACATTCACGCCCATAACGACCTGGGGATGGCGGTCGCCAACTCTCTGGCAGCGGTGGAGGGAGGAGCCACGATAATCCACGCCACCGTGAACGGGCTGGGCGAGAGGGTCGGGATAACCCCGCTCCAGGCTGTGGCCGCGGCGATAAAGTATCACTTCGGCATCGACGTGGTCAAGCTCGACCTTCTTCCCAAGGTGGCTGCGTTAATCGAGAAGTACAGCGGGATCTCGATACCCCCCAACTTCCCCATAACTGGGGACTACGCCTTCGTTCATAAGGCTGGCGTTCACGTCCACGGCGTGCTAAACGATCCCAGGACTTACGAGTTCATGCCCCCAGAGACCTTCGGCAGGTCGAGGGACTACGTGATAGACAAGTACACGGGCAAACACGCCCTCAAGAACAGGTTCGAGAGGCTGGGGGTCCAGCTGAGCGACGCAGAGCTAGATCAGGTCTTAGCTAAAATAAAGGCCAACTCGACGGCTAGGTTCTTCAGGGACGAGGACCTGCTCGAGCTCGCGGAGGAGGCGACGGGGAGGAAGCTGAAGCCGAGGCCCCCGGAGAGGATAGAGGCGCTGATAGAGGTCAAGTGCGACTCCAACGTCTACACCACCTCGGTGGCCAGGAGGCTCTCCGTGGTCCCAGGAGTTAAGGAGGTCATGGAGATAAGCGGCGATTACGACGTCCTAGTCAGGGTTGAGGCCAAGGACACGGCAGAACTCAATCAAACGATTGAGGCCATCAGGGGGGTCAAGGGGGTCGCCTCGACCTTAACCAGCATAGTGTTGAAGAAGATGTAAGTTTTTCCCAGGACAACGTTTAAATCGCGAAACCCTGAACTTCAGCATGCGGGGGTGCCCGAGCCTGGCCAAAGGGGGCGGACTTAAGACCCCCGTAAGAGATCCGCTGGCGTAGGCCTGCGTGGGTTCGAATCCCACCCCCCGCACTTACCGGCTCTTTTCAGTCTCTCCTCCTCACGGTGAAGGATTTCTCGTCGTAAAGTATCACCTCGTTTAGCAGCTCCCTCCCGAAGTAGCCGTGCTCCACAACTCCCGGGATGGAGTCGAGCAACCTGACCAACTCCTCCAGCCTCTCCCTCTGGACGGTGATATCGATTATCGGGTTGCCGTTGTCACTCACTACGGGCCCCATTTTCCCTTGGCCGACCCTAACTGACGGCTCGAACCCTTTCCCCTTGAGCTCGTCCAGTACAGCGCTAAGGGTGAACCACAGGACTTCCACAGGGAGGCTAAAGGACTTGGGACTCCTCGCCTTGGAAGAGTCTCCTACGTAGATTCTCCTCGCGCTGTTGTAAGCTAAGACTTTCTCTCTAGTCATCGCCCCTCCCCCGCCCTTAATGAGAGCGAACCGATCCTCGAGGAACACGTCAAACCCGTCAATATACAGCTGCGGCCTCGACGAAAGGTTCGTGACGAAGTAGCCCAGCTCAGTCAAGGCCAGCTCGGTGTCGACGGAGCTGACGATCAGCCTCTTCCCTTTAAGTGACCCCCTCTCGTGCAAGCAGGAAATAATCGCTTTGACCGTCCTCCCGGTGCCTAAGCCTAAGACGTCGATCCCGTTCACGCCTTCGCTCAGGTAGTCGCAGAGGTCCTCGAGCACGGAGGAAGATAGGTTCCGCGGGTAAAAGCTTAGCCCTCACGCGGGGCTAATACTTTCGATCCTTTAATCGCGCCTCTTCGGTAGCTTATGATGGTATTCCCCGCGGAGAAAGAGAGTTAGCTTTAAATCACAGACACGTAGAGTAACTAATCGCACGCTTCCCGCCGGAGAAATCCGGGGGAGCGGGACGCTCACAAGTGGAGGGATGAGGACGCCGGGACAGAGCCCGTCGAGGGCCTAACCCCGGCAAACCTCATCTCTGACAGGGGTGCACGGGAGACGAAAGGCCCCTTACCCCGATTCCGGTTGATCCTGCCGGACCCAACCGCTATCGGGGTAGGGCTAAGCCATGGGAGTCGTACGCCCCCGGGTCGAAGGGGGCGTGGCGGACGGCTGAGTAACACGTGGCTAACCTACCCTCGGGACAGGGATAACCCCGGGAAACTGGGGATAATCCCTGATAGGGGAAGGGTGCTGGAACGCCCCTTCCCCGAAAGGGCCACGGGCTACCGCTCGTGGTCGCCCGAGGATGGGGCTGCGGCCCATCAGGTAGTTGGCGGGGTAACGGCCCGCCAAGCCTATAACGGGTAGGGGCCCTGATAGGGGGAGCCCCCAGTTGGGCACTGAGACAAGGGCCCAGGCCCTACGGGGCGCACCAGGCGCGGAACGTCCCCAATGCGCGAAAGCGTGAGGGCGCTATCCCGAGTGCCCCCGAAAGGGGGCTTTTCCCCGCTCTAAAAAGGCGGGGGAATAAGCGGGGGGCAAGTCTGGTGTCAGCCGCCGCGGTAATACCAGCCCCGCGAGTGGTTGGGACGCTTACTAGGCCTAAAGCGCCTGTAGCCGGCCCTGTAAGTCCCTCCCTAAAGGCCCGGGCTCAACCCGGGAACCGGGAGGGATACTGTAGGGCTAGGGGGCGGGAGAGGCGGGGGGTACTCCCGGAGTAGGGGCGAAATCCGTAGATCCCGGGAGGACCACCAGTGGCGAAGGCGCCCCGCTAGAACGCGCCCGACGGTGAGAGGCGAAAGCCGGGGCAGCAAAAGGGATTAGATACCCCTGTAGTCCCGGCTGTAAACGATGCCGGCTAGGTGTCGCGTGGGCTTAGAGCCCACGCGGTGCCGCAGGGAAGCCGTTAAGCCGGCCGCCTGGGGAGTACGGCCGCAAGGCTGAAACTTAAAGGAATAGGCGGGGGAGCACCACAAGGGGTGGAACCTGCGGCTCAATTGGAGTCAACACCTGGAAGCTTACCGGGGGAGACCGCAGGATGACGGCCAGGCTAATGACCTTGCCTGACTCGCGGAGAGGAGGTGCATGGCCGTCGCCAGTTCGTGTTGTGAAATGTCCGGTTAAGTCCGGCAACGAGCGAGACCCCCACCCCTAGTTGGTACTCTGGCCTCCGGGCCAGGGCCACACTAGAGGGACTGCCGCCGTAAGGCGGAGGAAGGAGGGGGCCACGGCAGGTCAGCATGCCCCGAAACCCCCGGGCCGCACGCGGGTTACAATGGCAGGGACAGCGGGATCCTGCCCCGAGAGGGGTGGGCAATCCCTAAACCCTGCCTCAGTTGGGATCGAGGGCTGCAACTCGCCCTCGTGAACGAGGAATCCCTAGTAACCGCAGGTCACCAACCTGCGGTGAATACGTCCCTGCTCCTTGCACTCACCGCCCGTCGCTCCACCCGAGCGGGGGTGAAGTGAGGCTCCCTGCGACGAGTGGGGAGTCGAACTTTACCTCCGCGAGGGGGGAGAAGTCGTAACAAGGTAGCCGTAGGGGAACCTGCGGCTGGATCACCTCACATATCTCCCCCGCCCATATCTAAGGGGTAAGGGGCTCGTCCAATCCCGTGCACCCCTCACCCGATGCAGTTCCCCTTGGCCCGAGGGGAACGAAGGGCAAAGGGCCCGATTCCAAGCTTCACGCTTGGATAGGGCTCAATGACGCCGGCAGGGCTGCCCGTCCAACGGCCATCTAGGGATCGCCCAGGGGCATAAGCCTCCCGGTGGATGGCTCGGCTCGGGCGCCGACGAAGGGCGCGGCAAGCGGCGATATGCCCGGGGTAGGGGCAAGCACCTGTTGATCCCGGGATCCCCGAATGGGAATTCCTGGCGGAGCCTAACAGGCTCCGCCGCCCCGTAAGGGGCGGGAACCCCCCGAACGGAAACATCTTAGTAGGGGGAGGAAAAGAAATCAAACGAGATCCCCCGAGTAGGGGCGACCGAAAGGGGGACAGCCCAAACCAAATCCCGGGGCCGTAAGGTCTCGGGAGATGTGGTGTTTTGCCCTGGCGGTGGGCGGAGCCCGGGCTACCCGGGGGCCTAGCCGAACTCCCCTGGAATGGGGGGCCATAGAGGGTGACAGCCCCGTAGGCTAAAGGCTACCCGGGGGCCTGAGCCAGGGCAGAGTACCATCCCCTGGTTTGGGGGTGGGAAGATGGGGGACACGTGCCTCCAAGGCTAAATACGTCCCGAGACCGATAGCGAACTAAGTACCGTGAGGGAAAGCTGAAAAGCACCCCTAACGGGGGGTGAAAAGAGCCTGAAACCGGGAGGTCACACAGCGCAGGGCTCGAAAGGGATGAGTCCTCCCGAAGGAAAGGGGCGCGAGCCTCGAGTACGAGGGAGGAGGACCGGGGTCCTGCGTTTCGTCTTGAAACACGGGCCGGGGAGTTCCTGCCAGTGGCGAGCCTAAGGGGGTCAGCCCCGAAGGCGTAGGGAAACCGAGCGCTCGCAGCCGGGGAAACCCGGTGAGGGGCGGGGTCCGCAAGGACCTGGAGTCACTGGCAGGAGGCTAGAAACCGGGCGATCTAGTCCGGGGCAGGCCGAAGGCGGGGGAAACCCCGCTGGAGGGCCGAATAGGGGTTCTGACGTGCAATTCGTTCCCTTGACCCCGGACTAGGGGCAAAAGACCAACCTAGCCCGGTGATAGCTAGCTCCCCCCGAAATGCGTCTTAGCGCAGCCCTCCCGGAGGTATCTGGCAGGGTAGAGTTACAGATTGGAGGCTTCGAGGGAAACCTCGGGGTCTCCAGTCTAACTCCGAACCTGCCGGAGCCGAAGAAGGGAGGAGTGGGTCGCCCGGCGTAAGGTTGGGCGGCGAGAGGGGAACAACCCAGACCCGGGTTAAGGCCCCTAAGTCCCGGTTAAGTGCCAATCAAAGGGCGTCCCCAGCCTTAGACAGCGGGAAGGTGGGCCCAGCAGCAGCCATCCTCTAAGGAGTGCGTAACAGCTCACCCGCCGAGGCTGGGGGCCCCAAAGATTGGTCGGGGCTCAAACCGGGCGCCGATACCCGGGTGGTGGGCCTCTTTGAGGCTCACCAGGTAGGGGGGCGCTGCGGCGGGGCAGAAGGCGGGCCGTAAGGTCCGCTGGACCCGTCGCAGGTGCAGATCCCGGCGGCAGTAACAGCGAGGGGAGGTGAGAATCCTCCCCGCCGGAAGGGCAAGGGTTTCCCGGCAATGGTCGTCAGCCGGGAGTGAGCCGGTCCTAAGGCGGGGCCTAACTGGTACCCGCCGAAAGGGAAAGGGGTTAATATTCCCCTGCCCCGGGGGTAGGTGCGGCAACGCAAGGCCTGCCTCCGACGGATCGGGGTAGGGGGAGCGGGCCACCGCCCGCCCAAGCCCTGAAGCCCCTGGAGAACCGTAATGGTGAGAAGGGGGCGAAAGGGTGACGGGCCCTCCGTTAGGAGGGTTCCCCTGATCCCTGGTCCCCATGAAAAGGGGGCAGGCAGCGATCCCCCGGGACCGTACCGAGAACCGACACCGGTGCCCCTGGGTGAGAAGCCCAAGGCGTCTGGGGGGTAACCCGGGCTAGGGAACTCGGCAAATTGGCCCCGTAACTTCGGGAGAAGGGGTGCCTACCGCGGTGGTGACTCCGCCGCGGTAGGTCGCAGTGACCAGGGGGACCTGACTGCTTAATAAAAACATAGGTCCCCGCTAGCCCGTAAGGGTGTGTACGGGGGCTAAATCCTGGCCACTGGCGGTAGGTGAAACCCGGGTTCAACCGGGCGAAGCCCCGCTGAAGGCCGGGGGTAACTCTGACCCTCTCAAGGTAGCCAAATGCCTTGCCGGGTAAGTTCCGGCGCGCATGAATGGATCAACGAGGTCCCCACTGTCCCAGCCCGGGGCCCCGTGAACGCCCTGAGCCGGTGCACAGTCCGGCAACCCCCGACCCCGAGAGAAGACCCCGTGGAGCTTCACCGCAGCCTGGCGTTGGCTCCCGGGGGTTCATGCGTAGCGTAGGTGGGAGGGGTCGAAGCCGCTCCTTCGGGGGCGGTGGACCCGAAAGTGAAACACCACCCATGGACCCTCGGGAGCCTTACCCCGCAAGGGGGACAGCGTCAGGTGGGCGGTTCGGCTGGGGCGGCACTCCCGCGAAAAAGTAACACGGGAGCCCAAAGGTCGGCTCAGGCGGTACAGAACGCCGCCGTAGAGTGCAAGGGCAAAAGCCGGCCTGACGAGGCCCTTCAAAGCACGGGGCCTCGACGCGAAAGCGCGGCCTAGCGAACGCTCGTGCCCCCACACGTGGGGGCCGGGCATGACAGAAAAGTTACCCCGGGGATAACAGGGTCGTCGCGGGTGAGAGCTCACATCGACCCCGCGGTTTGCTACATCGATGTCGGCTCTTCCCACCCTGGGGGTGCAGCTGCCCCCAAGGGTAGGGCTGCCCGCCCGTTAAAGGGGAGCGTGAGCTGGGTTTAGACCGTCGCGAGACAGGTCGGACTCTAAGGGTCGGGGGTGCTGGGGGCCTGAGGGGAAGGTACCCCTAGTACGAGAGGAACAGGGTACCGGGGCCTCTGGTTTACCGGTTGTCCTGCCGGGCAGCGCCGGGCAGCTACGCCCTGAGGGGTAACCGCTGAAAGCATCTAAGCGGGAACCCCTCCCCGAAAAGAGGCCCCCGTGGGGGGTTAACCCCCGTGACCCCTCCCCTAGAACAGGGGGTTGATGGGGCGGGGGTGTAAGTCCCGAGGGCGAAAGCCCGAGGGGCTCAGCCCGCCGCTCCCAATCGGGGGAGCCCCTAAGGGAGATCCCTAGATGGCCGGACGAAAGGTAGCCCTGCCGGCGTCATCGGGCCAAAGTCCTTCCCTACTTTAAGCGTCAATATACACGGAAATTACTGGCATTCGGTTGAGCCGTCTTAGCAGTTTCTAAGTTCCTTCAATTCCTTCTTTAACCTCTGCCTCCGTTTCCGCTAGCATTCCTCCCCCTTCTTCGTGACAACGGAGACGTAGCCTTGGGTAGAGGCAGTTGAGTATTGAGTAGAAGAGCGTTAAGCGAGCTTAGCGTCGGAACCGATTAACAGCCCACTCGGGAGACTCGTGATGTATTGCTCACGTTAGTCTCTCTAGTTAATAAGTAGGATTTTGCGTCCTACTAGATTGGAAAGATTTTTAACTGAGATCAGTTACAAATTATCTCGGACAAAAATGAGCAGTGAAAGGATTCCCCTAATCGGAGAGAAGTTCCCTGAGTTAGAGGTAGTGACCACCCACGGTAAGCTCAAACTGCCAGACTATTTCACCAGTAAGGGTAAGTGGTTCATTTTGTTCAGCCATCCTGCTGACTTCACGCCGGTCTGCACTACGGAGTTCTACAGCTTCTCCAAGTACTACCCCGAGTTCGAGAAGCTCAACACCGGCCTGATAGGCCTCTCAGTGGACAGCAACATCAGCCACATAGAGTGGGTGCAGTGGATAGAGAAGACCTTGGGCATGAAGGTTCCCTTCCCCATAATAGCTGACCAGCTAGGCGAGGTCGCGAAGAAACTGGGGATGCTCCACGCCCAGAGCGCCACCCAAACCGTTAGGGCGGTGTTCGTGGTCGACAACAAGGGCATCGTAAGGACGATACTGTACTACCCGATGGAGCTCGGCAGGAACATAAAGGAGATCCTGAGGGTAGTTGCGACCCTCCAGATTCTCGATAAGACCGGCAGGGTAGCTCCTGCCAACTGGCCCAACAACGAGCTGATCGGCGACAACCTGATAGTGCCCCCGCCTGGTAACGTTGAAGAGGCTGGCCTGAGGCTGAAGCAGTACAAGGGCTACGCCTGGTGGTTCACCTACAGCGAGGCCCCCAAGGAGGAAGCGGAGAAGGTGAAGAAGTTAGCCCCGACCTGAAGACCTAAATTTTATTTTGTTTTTCCTCCATATTACACCTTCGACCATTCGTGAGCGGGCTTTCCTTCAACCTGTCTGAGATCCTTAACCCTAGGGCTTCAGTCCTCGTGGTGTGGGACGTTCAGAACGCACTAGTGAATTCCATCTTCAACAGGGACGAGTTCATGAACGCGTTGAACCAGACGATTTCCGCCGCCAGGAAGGCCAAGGTGCCGATTGTATTCACCAAGATAACTCCCTACCCCAGAGGATTCGAGCCCGAAGCGTCCAGGTACGTCTTCAGGTCCAGGAGGTGGGGCCCGAGGGACCTGGACCTCGCCGTTAGGCCCATGAGGAACGACATAGTAGTGAACAAGAACACCTGGAGCCTGTTCGTGGGGACGAACGTGGAGCTCCTGCTGAGGAACGCCGGGATAAGGACCGTGGTGTTCACCGGGATCGCGACGGAAGTAGGGGTCGAGACGAGCGCCAGGCACGCCTTCGCGTTGGGGTTCATCCCGGTGATAGTGAGGGACGCGGTGTCCTCATACGACAGGGAAGCCCACGAGAGGTCGTTAGCCAACTTAGCCAAGTTCTTCCCGGTCATAACCTCAAAGGAGCTGGTTAACTACTGGAAGTGACTTTCTTTTTGATTATGTTCGCTACGTTGTAGCCTTGTACTCCAAGTATTTGTCCTCCTGGATAAGCCCCAGCGCTGGCCAGGAAGAGGTTCTCGAACTCCGTGTGATAACCCGGCCTGTTCTCGAAGAGGTACTCCCTAGTCATGGGCAGGTGGTTGACCTGGGCATAGGGCAGGAAGTAGTCCCTCTCGACCTCCTCGGGGGTGACCTCCTCGTAACACCTGACTTTCAGCCTGAGGTCCTTAACGAAGTCCTCGAAGTCACCCATCATCTCGAGCGTTATGCCCCCTCTAGTAGGGTCAGCCAAGCCGGGGAATAACGCCTCGCCGTACTCCGAGTCTATTATGCTTTGCATGAACCTCTCCAATCCCTCGATCTTAGGGGGCTCCTCGAGCACCGCGTTCACCTTCCTCCAGCCTGGGGTGCCCAAAGGTGAAACCCTCTTGCCCAAGAGTCTCCACAGCGCTACGGGGCTCCCGGCGAAGACGAAGTAGTCCGCCTCGAAGGCCCTTCCGTCCCTCGTCACTACCCTCACTACCTTCCCGCCCTTCTCGACCACCTCTATCACCTCCGCTTCGGTCTCCACCCTGAGCCCCTCCGCGAGGACGTCAGCTATTGTACCGTTACCTCCCTTGACCAGTGACCAGTTCGGCGAGTAGTAGTAAGCGATTACGACCGCCGGTGCGGAGAGCGAGCTGGGGTAAACGTAGAAACGTCTGAACTCTTCAGGGACGTACCTCTTGAGCACCTCGCTGGCCGATTGGGTCGCGAACTCCTCGAGGCCTGATCTCTCCAACTCCTCCCTCAGCTCGCTCAGGCTCCTCGGCCTCTCCACGAAGAGGAACTTGGAGTAGAGCACATCCCTGACCTTCATGAGCTTCTCGTCGAACTCGGCCAGGCACTCGTATCCCAAACTCCTCAGCACCTTCCTCCTGTACTCGGGGTTGACGAAGAAGGGAATTACCTTCCCTGAGACTAGAAAGACCTGAAACGGGTCTGTCCTGACTAATGGGATCTTGTACTTATCGACGAGCGCCTTAGGCATGAGTCCCAGGACGTAAGAGACCCTGCTGACCTTCGCGTTACATAGCTCCGTGGTCTCGGTGAGGCCCCCTATCTTCTTCCTGGCCTCCAGGACAATTACGTCCAGCCCAGCCTCCTTCAGCTCCCTAGCCGCGATGAGCCCGTTGTGGCCCGAGCCTATGACTACCGCTCTAGGCATGGGCTCTAAATGAGGAACCACGTACCTAAAGCTATCGCCCCCAGCCTATTCCTCGAGTCGTAAACCCTCGCCTCCACAACCACGAGTGTCCTACCCTTCCTTGTCACCGTCGCCATAACCCTAAAGGGTCCTTCCCTAAGGGGCTCGAGGAAGTTCACCTTGAGCTCCGCCGTCACCTGGTCGTCCTTATCGTTCACCGTTAGAACCGCTAGTCCCCCTGTGAAGTCGACGGCCGCACATATCATGCCGCCGTGGATCGATCCTCCCGGCCTGGTCAAGCTCTCCCTATAGGGGAACTCGGTAACGACTTTCCCCTCGCTCAGCTCCAATACCTTTAGCCCTAAGTGGTTCGCTATGGGGTCGTTGGCGAGGAGTTCGTTTAACGCCCTTAAGTCACCCATGATTCTCCTGAAGACCTTCACCCTTGACTCGCTCATCTCGGCTCACTACCTGTTGGAATCCAGGACTTTGGGACCAGGACCAACCCTCGAGATTACTATTTCGGTTATTCCTACCTCCCTCATTATGCGCACGACCTCCTCCGCCTCGTCCTCTGTAGTGAACACGTGGGGGTTTGGCCCGGCGTCGAACGTGTAGCCAGCTATGCCGCTCTCCTGGATCCTCTCAATCAAGGCAAAGGAGATATCGTTCAGGTAGAAGGTGGAGGGCCAGGAGTCCAGAATGACCGCATGCATGCTGTTGCTGTGCCTCATGGTCCAATAGTAGAACTCCCCTTCGTCCTTCCTCCTCACGGCGTCTATAACTTTAGGCAAGGTCTCCTCGACGAACTTGAGCCTGCACTCCATCAGCGGGGAGCTGGAGACCCTCAGCATCCCCTTCCTAGAGGAGACCTTCTTCTTCTGTCTCCCGACGATCCCTATGACGTCGACCAGCTCCGGCCAGTGGGTTTCGGGGAAGACCTGGTAGCAGAAGCTGTCCTCGCCGTCATCCCTCGTCCCTTTCTCCCAAAGGACGAAGCCTCCCGTCGTGCTCCTGCAGGCGCTCCCGCTCCCGAGCCTAGCTATCTTAGAGAGCTCTATTTGGCTCAGAGATAACCCTAAAGCCTCATTGAGGGCGACCACTAGGGCGGCAATCCCTGCCGCAGACGAAGCTAGGCCAGCGGACTTCGGGAAGTTGGTTTTAGAGCGAATGACGGCGTGGAAGTCGCCGTAAAGCCTCCTGAACGCCTCTAGAACCCTACCGGCGTACTCCTCGAACTCTTCCCCGGTGACCTCCTCCCCGTCTATGAAAAGTCTACTTGTGCCGGGACCGTCTTCCACAGAGACCTCGGTATCTACCCTTAGGGCTTCGAGCGAGATCGAGAAGCTGGAGTTAAGGGGGAGGTTGAGCTCCTTATTCCTTTTCCCCCAGTACTTGACTATGGCTATGTTGGAAGGCGCCTCCGCCCTAGCCTTCCTCAACCCTGAGCCCTTCATCCTCTCTTAACCTGATCACTTTAACTCCTTCCCTCTCCCAGGCCCTTGCAATAGGCTCGACGTCTTCGGCTATGGCGAAGACGCTCTCTAAACCGGCTCCGGGGGAGAGCGAGGCTATAGCGTCGTTGGCGTAAGCTATCGCCTCTAACCTCCTCGTCCTCTCGTTCTCTATTTCGACTCCTATCAGGGACTTAGCCAAGGCGTTAAGCAACTCCCTCGCCACCCTAAGGTGCTGGACGGCGGCGTAGATCCTCCTCGCCCTCAAGTACTTCACGGCCCACTCGTTCTCCTCGTTTATCATACTCATGTACTCCTTGAACTCCTGGCGTTCGGAGACTTCGATGAACCTCTTGACTAAGCCTACAGTCTCGGCGCTCTCCCCCAAGAAGCCCAGGACCATTTGGTAGTTCCCCAAGCTCAGGGGATCGCAGTAGCAGTCCATCTTCTCGATAGATGAAAACCTCCTGTAAACGATGGAGCCGTAGACCGCGGAAGATATGTCGAACCCGCTCCCTATACCCTTCTGCCTTATGAAGTTGGCCCTTTGGGCGAGCCTGTGGATCTCATCCCTGTCGATCCTCCCTCTAGCCTTCAGATAAAGGCAGGCAGTTAAGGCCACGGTCGAGGCGGAGCTGCTCCCCAGCCCGGTCTTCCTACCCTCTATCGAGAACTCTGGGTCGTTGATCAGCCTTACTCTGAACTTTCCAAAGTCGCCGAGCTCCTCGTTAAGCACGGTCAAGACGCTCTCGATCAGCTCGTTTCCCTTGCCCTTATACGTCCCGTAGCTGGTCTCGAAAACCCACTCGTCGCTTTCCTCGGCCTCACACCTCACCCTCTTGTCGACGGCTATCACGTGACTTATCCCGCCAAAGACTACGGAGTAGCTCCCTATCCACAGCACCTTGCCGGGAGCCGAAATCATTTAGTGCTTCATCGCTAAGAGATGCTAAATGGTAAATGAGCTCTGTGACAAGAGGGTCTTCCCAATAGGCCTCGGCACTTGGGGAATAGGGGGCGGCTATTGGAGGAGGGACGAGAGCAGGGACAAGGAGTGGGTTGAGGCTATACGGTACGCCTTAGGTAAGGGGATAAACGTCGTCGACACGGCCGAGATGTACGGCGACGGGCACGCGGAGGAGCTCGTCGGGAGAGCGATAAGGGAGTCAGATAGGGAGAAGCTGGTTATCATAACTAAGGTATGGCCCAACCATCTGGAGCCCTCAAAGCTCAAGGCCTCAGCTAAGGCCAGCCTCAGGAGGCTGGGGGTCAAGCACGTTGATTTATTATTGATTCATTGGCCGAACCCCTCGGTTCCCCTTAAGGAGAGCGTGAGGGCTATGGAGGAGCTGATCGACGAGGGGACGGTTTACTGCATAGGGGTGAGCAACTTCGAAGGTGAGCTCTTCGAGGAGGCGATATATTCCGTCTCCAAGTACGAAATAGAGGCTAACGAAGTCCTGTACAACGTGCTTGAAAGGAGGGCGGAGAGGACGGTTCTACCAATCGCTGAGAAGAACGGGGTGAAGGTGATAGCCTACTCGCCCTTGGCTCAGGGGAGAGTCTTCGCGGACGGTAGGGTGAAAAGCCTCGCCGAGAGGCTGGGTGTGACCCCGACCAACTTGGCTCTGGCCTACTTAATCCCTAGGGCTGTCCCGATACCTAAGGCCGAGAGGAAGGAACACATAGACGATATAGTGAGGTCAGCCAACGTTACCCTGCCCGAGTGGGCGTTCAAGGAGGTGTCCTCATGGAAGTGATGGATAAGATAACTAGGACAGTCCTGTCTTACATAGCCGCTAAGGGGCCCGAGGGAGCAGAGGTGGAGGACGTATACAGGGGCCTCTCGCTGATATTCGACAGGGACTCGTTGGCGAAGTCGATAACGAACCTAATCGCTCGAGGTTACGTGAACGTCCTAAGGGACGGCGACTCAACTAAGTTAATAGCCTCTAAGAACGTCAGGCTTTCCGTACTCGTCCTCGAGTTGCAGAAGCTTAAGCTTGCCGCTTACATAAAGAATTTGGCCTCCAAGAGACAGGAATTGGTCGGATTACCTCCAGAGAAGAAAGCTGACGAGGAAAGGAGGATAAGTCTCGAGATCTGGGCGCTATTGGGACAATCGTTATCGACGCTTGCCAGATCCACGCCAGAGCTGACGGTTCCCGAGTTCGTCGAGGTGGTTGAGAAGCTGTGGTCTCCGTTACTTTCCGCCCTAAGGGTTGAGATAGTTCCTGATTCTGTGACCTCTGAGGAGTTCCTCACGTTAGCCAAGAAGCTCCTGGGTGACTCAGAGAGCAGGGCAATAGAGGCGTTGTTAAGACAGAAGAAGGCAGTGGATGGAAACCAGGGTTCCGATAAGAACGACTACGCATAATATTTAAATAGACGTAAGAGAACATAAATCATTCGAGATAATCCGTGTAGACTAAATCGAACGGGTGATATCAGTGAGGACCAAAAGGGACAGGATCGACATAATGAGGGACATTCTAGATAACGTAGGAAAGGGCAGGAACACTTTATCGGCCCTGATGAAGTACGTAGGACTATCAGCCTTAACTTTGAGGACTTATCTAACTCAAATGAGTGAGAAGGGACTAATTGCTGAGAGCGATAAGGGTTACGTCCTCACGGAAAAGGGAAGGAGAGTCCTCGAGCTCCTAAAGGAAGCTACAAGCCTCGAGTCGCGCTTAATGTATATAATGGCCGAGCTCGCTAGGGAGATTGAAGAGGTTTGAATATAAGCGAGGCTATCAACTCAGGGCTTCTCCTAGCGTTCGAACAATTGCTAGTAATTTACATCATTGCTTTATTCACCTTCGCTTTGCTGTTCGGACGCTACGTATTCTTTAAGAGAAAAAGGATGGTCGAGAAAGTCAATAGGGCCAGAAAGCTGTTCGATTTAGCGATATTCACTCAGTTGCTTAGGATAGTCAGCAACGAGAGTTACGTTAACGCCCTGGAGGAGATGATCCTCGCCGAGAAGTTGGGCGTCTTTGATAATGATAAAGCAGTGAAGGTCAGTTCGAAGGTAGTTAAGGACGTTGCGAAAGAGATCAGGGGCCTGTTCAGGGTGTTCTCGGCGAGGACGTTATTGGAAAAGAACTGGAAAACTCTTAATAAGTACTCCATTCAGGGTATGATAGTTTCGTTCTTGGCCTTATCTACCTCGGTATTCGCTTTGATCGTCTTGATTTTGTCGGATGGACAGAACGCTTCGGTCTATCTATCTGCGGGGTTCTCGATAGCACTAGGCACGGTGGCCATGTACTATTACGTGCGGAGCTTCCGCAGTTACGCGATCGTTAGGTCCTTGGTGAGGGAAAGCACGGTTAAACTTTACAGAGTTTACATCGATTACGTCAATCACCGATCGACTGACGGGAAAGGAAGGTCATAAGGGAGCTGTAAGGCTGTACCGAGCTAATACCATTTTCAAGAAAGCGTTCGAACCGAAACGGATTTTATTGACCGTAAGAGCTTATGTAGTCCGAAAGAGTCATGTCAGTCGTCCAAGATCCTCTAGAACAGATCCTGACTGAGGACAACCTCTCCAGGCTAGCTAGAATGGCTGAAGCCCTCCCAGCCCTCGAGAAGCTCTCCAACCTCTTAACTAACCTTGAGAAGTCCGGCAAGCTCGACAACTTGCTCAACCTAATGCAGCAGGGCCTGGACTTGCTCGACGCGGTTCAGAGGGCTGAGCTAGTGGACGCCATAATAGAGTTCTCCATGGACCAACTCCCCAAGGTTCAGGCCGTTTGGCCCCTCCTCGAGAAGCTCACCAGCGAAAGGGCGCTTAACTTGATTCAAGGGCTGGACTTAGATTCCTTACTGACCGCCACGGAGAGGTTGTTACCGGTAATGAACAAGCTCACTAGCGAAAGCACCTTGAAGCTCCTCGAGAGCATCGACTTCGATTCCCTTCTATCCGCAGCCGATTCCATGACTCCCCTCCTCAAGAAGCTCACCAGCCCTGAGACCGTTAAGACCCTAACCTCAATCGACGTCGACTCCATGTTGAAACTAATGAACAAGATGCTCGAGATGCAGAAGACGGGAGCCCTTGACAAGATGCTGGAGCTCATGACTATAATGGCGGATCCGAACTTTCTTGACTCCTTGAAGATGGTTATGGACAAAATGGCCAAGGCCCTAAAGATGTGGGTTCAGGACTTACCCAAGGTTAAGCCTGTGGGCACGTTCGGCCTGATGATGGAGGTTAACAAGAAGGACACGCAGTACGCCCTAGGCGCCATGCTGAAGCTCGCGGAGGACTTGGGCAAGGTTCTCAGGGAGGGCTAAAAACATGGCGAAAAGCTCCGAGGACGAGCTGATTTTAAAGATATTAACTCAGTACAAGAACATCGCAACAGTCGGGTTCTCCAAGGACCCCACGAAGCCCGCCCACGCCGTCCCTAAGTTCTTGATAAGTAAAGGGTACAACGTGATACCCGTCAACCCCACGGTGGACTCCATCCTGGGCAGGAAGTCCTATAAATCCCTTCTTGAAATCCCCGAGAAGGTCGAGGTGGTTCAGATATTCAGGCCGTCCAAGGACGTCCCACCTATAGTGGAAGAGGCGATTCAGAGGGCTAATACCAGGGGCGACGTGAAGGTGATATGGATGCAAGAGGGCATCAGGAACGACGAGGCAGCCAAGAGGGCCGAGGTGGCGGGACTGATCGTTATTCAGGACAAGTGCATGTACAGGGAGTACATGAGATTGATCGAGAAGGCGAGGGAAATTCCTCCAGTGACATCATTAAATCTTTGAAAAACTTTTAATTTTTGAAATTAAACTTTAAGTTAGTGGAACTCACGGAGGCCCTTAAGGAGACGTTAACCTGCTGTTTCAAGCTCTCCGAGACGGACTTAGTGGTCCTTTCGATCCTGATGAGCATGGGGAAGGCCTCCAGCGAGGAAATAGCTGAGCGCCTCAAGGTAAGCAAGACGACCGTGAACAACTCCATGAGGAGGCTGTTGGAAAACGCCCTGGTAGTGAGGGAGAAGGATCAGACGAAGAGGACGGGAAGGCCGAGGTACTACTTCTCCGTTAGTCCTGACTTCGAGAAGGTGATAAAGGAGAAGGTTGAGCAGTGCTCAAAGAGACTCTCTAGCCTGATTAAGTGAGTCCACTTCCGACATCTCCTCGTCGGTCAGATTCCAGGAGAGCTTACAGCCGTCCTTAAAGCCCAGCAACTTTAGGACTTTCATGGATACGAAGGGTTTTCCTTCATATACGACGTAGCCGAAGGGCAATAAGACGGTTCTTTTCGCCCTCAGAAAACTACACTCGAACTTCAGGCCCCTAGCTATCTCTATCTCCTCGAGCCTCTTACCCTCTATGACGAGTTTAGTCACGAGAACGGCGTTATCGATAGGTAACTGTAGCTTGCCGAGGTTCCTTACCTCGGCCTGAGGGAACTTGGACGAGAGGAGCTGCCACGTTCTCCCTTTGGGCGGGTGATCTCCCAGGATACCACCTATGACTACCGCGTCTTTTTTGACGAGGTCCTCAGGTTCCAGCTTCCTCTCCGCCTTAGGGTCCAAGATTATGACCTTGTTGAGGTCGAAGACCTCATAGAACCTTCTCTCCGTCGAGGGAAGCCCTTCGATTCTAGCGTTGGTTATGAGCAGGAGATCCCCTGCGACCTCGTAGGAATGCTCGTACTCGTAAAGCACCCACTTGCCGAGAGGCTCGAGGTTCTCTATCACTATCTTCATGCCTTCGTTCACGAACCGTGAGTCAACCCTCGGTTATATCGGTTTCAGAATTGAGCCCTTGTTGTTCGAGTTTCAGGAGCTCCTATGACCTATTCCTTAGGCCTTCGTCCTCAAACACTCGACTACCTCCTTAACTATAGGGCTCACTGCGCTCTCGTAGCTCGAGTGGTAGACTATCACTGCCTTCTTTATGTCCGAGATCGACCTAGCAATCTGGGAGACCTTCGAGAGCTCGTGAAGCTCACCGTCATATACGTAGAACGCCTCGTTCTCCCTCTCCTTATATGGGACGTCCCTGAACTCGTGGAGGATTATTAGGCCTTCCGAGGCCTTGGTCAGGTCCTCGACCTTTCCCCTGATCTGGTTAGCGCAGTCCTCGTTTAAGTCTACCTTAACTCTCTTCCACCCCCTCCTGTAAATGACGCCCTCGCCGAAAGGCTCTTGGTCCTTCAGGAGGTTCAGCACCCTGAAGTCGACGTAGTTGACGTAGTCCTTCACGTCTGGGATCGGCTCCAACTTCCCCGAAGCGAAGAGCTTGGCCATACCTTGGGCTAAAATGGCGTTATACATCCCCACGACGCTGTGGAAGTACACGTTCTGATACATGTACATCCTGGCCAACAAGAAGTGCTCCACGATCGGTTTGGCCTTCTTGAAGACGGCCAGCTTGCCGTCGACGAAGACCAAGAACCTCTTGAGCCTCTCAACATCGTAAATCCCGTACTCCACTCCCGCGTGGTAGCTGTCCCTCAGCAGGTAGTCGCCCCTGTCGGCGTCTATGAAGTTGCTTATAACTAGGGTTGCCAGCCTCTCCTCTTTATTCCTCGGACTTTCCCTCAGCACCCTCTTAATGAAGCCCACGGGATCGGAAAACGTATTCCCGAAAGCCTTCTCTAACGCCGAGGACATCTCCTCCTCTATCAGTTTAATGCCCAGCTCTACGTGCGTTTTCCTGCCCGAATAACCCTCCACTTTCCCGTAAATTTTAGAGTAGGTCTCCAGCGCGTTCTCATAAGTGTGAGAGAAGGGCATGTGGCCGACGTCATGAAGGAGGGCGACCGCGGAAACCAGCGATATGTAGTCCTCGCTTATGAAGTCGACCTCGGAGTTCCTCCTTATGTACCTCAAGAACTCTGAGGCGAGGAACATCGCCCCTAAACTGTGCTCGAACCGGCTGTGAGTCATCCCTGGGTAAACCAAGTAAGCTAGGCCGGTTTGAGTGATGTACCTAAGCCTCTGGAAATAAGGGTCGGAAACTACGCTTACTAGCTTGTCGTCCAGCTCGATATAGCCATGTACTGGATCCCTTATGAGCTTCACAGCTTGTAATTCGTCAAGGCCAGAAATATCGCTTCAGCGGCTTTCATAACGCTTTCCTCTAGCTTCTCCTTAGAGATCCACTCTTTCTTCGCTAGACTGTCGCTTATCACGACCGTCGCTGCCGTCTTGAGGTTCCTCAGCCTCCCTACCACGAAGAGGGTTGCTGCCTCCATCTCGACCGCCACGTTCCCCCTCTGCGACCATTTCTGGGCGAAGTGCTCGTCCTCGGCGTAGAACGCGTCGCTAGAGAACACGTTCCCGAGGAAGAACCTAACTCCTTTGGCCTGCAACGACTTGACGATTTCAGTAGTCAACTCGAAGTCGGGGGTCGCGGCTGGACAGGTCGTTTCTCCGAAGTATTGGGCGATCAAGCCTCCGGGGTTATAGGACGCTCCGGTCACGACGACCACGTCGCCTAAGGAGAGCTCGGGAACTAGACCTCCGGCAGTCCCTAGCCTGACGAACGCCTTACCTCCCAACATCGCCAACTCCTCCAGCACAATAGCCATAGAGGGGCCCCCGATGCCGTGCGTCGCTACCGAGACCCTCACACCGTTGTAGTATCCTGTGTATACCAGGAAGCCCCTGTTCTCGTTGACGAGCACCGGATCCTTCAATAATTTAGACAGCAGCTTGACCCTCCCTGGGTCGCCAGCGACTACTACCCTTTCCGCTACATCGCCCTTCTTCGCCAGTATGTGAACGGGGTTCACTCGTCAGAAACGGTACCCCACGGTTAAATCATTGTTCTTTTCAGCCGGTGCTCATCATCCCGTGCCATTACTCCCCTACGGTCGACTTTTAACTCGAACGTCAACTAGCCCTTAAGTTTAAGCTCCCTAACGACCACTTTTAAAGAGCAGCTCGCGCGTTTAAATAAGGAGGCATGAAAGAAAGAGTGGTTGAGGCTAAGAAGATAATCGGTAAGAAGGTAGTGAACGGGAAGGTTTACGAGTATGAGTATTACACGCTACCCCTCAACATTTACATCCCGAAGTCGGTAGTGGAACGGTTCGGGACGAAGTTCATAGTTAGGATCGACGAAGAGAGCGGCACCATAACGATACTCCCACAGACAGAGGAGGTCGCTTGAGATAAAACAAAACGTTTGGGCTTTTAGGTTAATTAAAGGATCTTAGTGTGAGTATAAACTATCTAGGGCGGTTCACATTATAATCCTCAAAATGATCAGAGTCGTTTTGAGATGAAAAGGATTCTAATCGTAGGTGGCGGAATAGCGGGTTTGGGAGTAGCGAACACCCTAGCCGAGAAGCTGAAAGGGGCCGAAATAACGGTCGTCAACAAGGAGGCCTTTTACTTCGCGGGTCCCTCAAGGCCGTTGCTCCTTACCGGTGAGCAGCAGTACGAGAGGATCATCAGGGGGTATGAGGAGGTAGGGAACAAGGGGATAAGGGTAGTAATCGGCAACGTCACTAAGGTCGATCCAGACAACAGGAGCGTAACCGTAACAGAGAGCTCCATGGGCTCGCCTAAGATGTTGAACTACGACTACCTCGTTCTAGCTCCAGGCGTCGTCTACGACGGCTCCAAGATAGTCGGTTACGATAAGTACTGGTACAAGAACACAACCGTCTACGACCCCGGGAGGGTGAACGTACTAAAGAAGAGGCTTTGGAGCGAGAGTTCTGGAACGCTCGTCGTTTACGCCCCTAAATTTCCCTACAGGTGCGCTCCGGCGCCCACTGAGACCGCCATGCTCGCCCACACCATCCTTAAGCACAGGGGCGTTAGGGACAAGTTCAGGATCATTCACATCGATGCAAACGACAAGACCCAGCCTCCGGCCATAGCCGACGTGGTGTCCCAGGTGTACCAGCAGGCAGGCATCGAGCTGATCACCAACTCCGAGATAACGGAGATAACGGATAACAGCGTGATAACGAGTAAGGGAGAGAAGATCCCATACACAATCCTCGCCATGCTAGAGCCGAACAGGCCACCCAAGTTCATCGAGGAGGCCGGCCTGGGGTCGCCGTACTTCGACGTCAGATCCCCTCAGGATCTGAGGCACACCAAGTACGACGACGTGCTGGCGGCGGGAGACGCGGCCAAGCTGCCTTTCCCTAAGAACCAGGAGATCGCTTTCGAGAGCTCCCAGTTCGCGGCCAACAAGATCCTGGAGATGGAGGGCTTAAGCGAAAGGGTTCCCGTTCAATACGCCTTCGTCGGCTGGACTTACATGGGCAACCAGGAGGGCAAGCTCGAGACCCTGAGCCTCCAGTTCCAGATGGACTTCACCAAGCAACCGCCAGCGGTTAACAAGGATCCCAAGCTGAGCAGAGACTACACGCTTCAGAAGGACCGCTGGGAACAGGCTTACTTGGAGAGGCTGTTCGGGTATAGGATCTAAATTCATAGAATTTTTGATCTGACTACGTTAGCGAGAATTGTCGTTATCCGTACTTCTTTTGGATCTCGTCAAGGTAACAGGAGGGATCCCTTTCCCAGAAGTCCCCGGTCACGGCGTAGGCCCTGGCCCTTAAGCCACCGTTACAAACCTCGAAGAACGGGCAGGAGGAACACTTAACGTACTTCTTCCTGTCCCTGAGTTTCGCGACTAAGGGATGAGGCTTGTCCCACGGCTCCTTAAGGTTCTCAATGATGCCTATAGGAATCGGGGTGAACTGGTCTGGATAGATAATTCCTTCTGGCGAGACGTCAGCGATCCTCTCGCCGCTCTTGTTCCCTCCGTTCCTTTTCAGCAGCTCGTAGACTGTCGGGCTTCTGGTCATTTTGTAAAGTAATATGCCGTCCACGGGGTTGTCGGCCGTGAGTACCTCGAAGTCGGTGTTCTTCGCGTAATCCGCTATCTTTTCTACCACCTTAAGCCTCTCGGAGTTAGGTATGTCGAGACTAGCGTCTGCCCTCCCCGCGTAGGCCAAGTGATAGAAGCAGATCCTATCGATGTCGTTCTCCTTCATAATCCTGAAGACCTCGTCCACGTGAGCGTAATTGAGCCTCGTGAGGGTCATCCTCAGCCCGGTCTTAAGGCCGAACTTCTTGGCCACCTTCAATCCCTCAAGCGCCCTCTCGAAGGCCCCCTCCACTCCCCTAACTTTATCGTGGATCTCCTTGGGTCCGTCTAGGCTCACTCCGACGTAGTCTATGTAGTTCTTTATCTCGCTAATCCTCTCCTCAGTTATCATGGTCCCGTTGGTGGAGAGCTCCACCCTTATTCCGTAGTCGTGGGCCTCCTTGGCGATCAAGTGGAGATCCCTCCTCATCAGGGGTTCTCCACCCGACAGGAGGATGTGCTTAACCCCCATGTCCGCGGCCTGCCTCACGGCCCTAAGCCAGGTATCCAAGGGCAGGTCCTGGTAGCTCCTGGTCCCGGAGTTCGAGTAACAGTGGACACACCTCAAGTTACAGTTTCTTGTAACGTTGAACACCAAAACCAGCGGGTAGGGATTCGACTTCCCGGAGTACCTCACGTGATCCCCGGTTTCGGGCTTATCCCTTAATAGCCTCGAGACGCTTATCAAGCCCCTCACCAGGGGGTTTTGACCTCACCGTGGAATGGGATCAGGAACTTATAAGGGAGCGACATTAGCCTGTTGAACGAGCTGATCGCCCTTTCGTGATCCTGAGAGAATAGCCTTAAAGGAGGCGTGTAAACCCCCCTAATCCCTCTGATCGCGTCCCCGGCAATTAACGTCTCGCCGTCGAAGAGGGCTATGTGTCCTTCCGTGTGCCCTGGAACGTGTATGACTTTGAAACCCGCCAGATCCTCTCCTCCTCTCAGCCTTATCAACTCCTTCGGCTCCTCGTAAGTCACTTTGTTTATCCTGTCCATGGTCCTCTTAACGACCTCGAGAGGTACCTTGAGCTCCTCAGCAATCGCCTCGTAAGGAACGTTGAACTTCCTAGCCCTGAGGACTTCCAGCTCGTGGGCGTAAACCTTGGCCTTAGCCTCCCTCCTGATCCTCTCGGCGTTACCGGCGTGGTCCTGATGCCAGTGCGTGATCACCACGTCAGAAACGTCCTCTATTGAGAACCCCCAGGATTTCAACCTAGCCTCGAGCTGCTCGAAGAGCTCAGGTAGCCCCGTGTCGACTAGCATCAGGCCGCCGTTGGGCCCCCTCTCTATGACGACGACGTTCTGGTTCAAGAAGCCCCCGAAGAAGTCCGGCTCCACGAGCTCCGCTATTCTGACCCTACTAGTGAGCCGCACCATCGGAGATGAACCTCGGTATGAGCTCTACGGGGGCCCTGATTTTAGGTAGCTTGACCTCACTGAGAGGCTTCCCGTCGACGCTTATGACCTTCTCAGCCACGACGTCACAGTACTTACACTCCGAGCACGGCCTGGTGTCGCAGTCGTTAGTCTTGAAGAACTCCAACCACTTCGACGGGAACTTGGCGTTGTCCACGTAAACCTTAGTGAGAACCTGGTACTCTTGCCCCGCCCCCAGTTTGGTCAAAGCGTAAGGTGTCGCCCTACCCTGCGGGTAGCTCACTATATCCAGTAGGTTACCCTCATACTTCCTCTCGCTGTAGGCCTTTATGGCCCTCAATATCCACTCGGTTCTCTTGTTCCTGCTCGCTATCTTGAACCTGTCGATGCCTATTTCTTCATAATAATGCAGGTCCTCGGGCCTGATCCACCTCATCCTTATCAGGTTGGCGAAGTCGTTCCTGACGTCGGTAGCGCAGAACATCAGAGGGTACTCGAACCAGACCCCTTTAGGTGCGGTCTCCCTGGAGAGCTCGCCCGTCTCAACGTCGTGGTGCCTCCTGTAGGCACAGCCCCAAAGGCAGGAGTTGTTAGTTATAACCTCAACGTCTACACCCCGCTTCTTAGCGAGTTTGACCACCGAGCTGAGAAGGTCGAACTTCCTGTTGTCGTCCTCGTGAAGGATTACTGTGTCAGCCCCCAGCTCTATGTAGTTCTCCACCTCTCTGATGTTGCTTATCCTGGCGAAGGAGGAGATGGAGACCTCGAGCTCGGGGTGCTCTTTCTTAACGTACTCTAAAAGAAGGGGAGTGGCGACTATAACGCCGTCTATCCCTAAGTTGACTAATTTCTCCAGCTCCGCCTTCAGCCTGTTCCAAAAAGCGTCGCTGTATTCCAACCCCCCATAGGAGGGGGAGTTCATGGTGTAGAGGAACTTGATGCCCTTGGAGTGGGCCAGCGAGATGTGCTCCCTGAGCCTTTCATCGTTCACGTCGGGCACCACGAAGGAGACCCTCCCGTGGCCGGTTAGGGTGGCCCTATGAGAGCCGTAAAGGTACTTGACGGGGTAACGGGAGGCCTCCTCGATCAGCTTATCGTCGAAGTTCGTCCCAACTACTAGCCTCATCGCGGAAAAGGTGAGCCACTTGTAAATAAATACCAAATTATTAAAACAACATTGGGCTCGACCGCTCACCGAATATCAGGGCTAAGAGCTTTTAACTCTCAACTGAAAGGCAATAATTGCCGCGGTAGCTCAGCCTGGCCAGAGCACTGCCCTGGTAAGCTCTCCTGGTGAGGCAGGGGTCCCGGGTTCAAATCCCGGCCGCGGCTTTACCCTTAGGATTTTTGTGATTTTCCTCACGCTCCCAACGGTCTAAACTGTACCTCTGACTTCCGTCGAGTATCGAGTTCATAAAATATTTTGTTTATTGTGAATTTAGTTTATGAAATTTAAATTATAATAAATAGATATACAAGCGAATTTTATTTTTCAAGGAAATATTTATAAATAGCGGAATACAGAAAATTAACTCGACGGTAAAAATGGACCAGGTTAAGATCTATAAGGAGTTGGATCTGACCTCAGCGGGCTGTGCCGGTCCTCTAGGCGAGCTGAACCAAGTGGCAGGCGATCTGAAAGAGGGCGAGGCGGTGAAGGTCATCCTGGAAGGTAAGGAGTCGAAACTCTTGGTCGAGTCGTGGGCGAAAAAGAAGGGCTTCAAGGTACTCGACGTGAAGGAAGAGGGCAAGAAATACGTCATGCTCATCGCGAAATAATGGAAGGAAGGGGGTGGGTGAAGTGGCGAAGAGGATCATCATAGCCGGAGGCAACATCGCCGGAACGATAGTCGCCAACAGGCTCGCCCAGAAGTTGGACGAGGAGCTGAATAAAGGCGAGGTCGAGATAGTGGTCCTGAACAAGTCTGAAGAACACGTTTACCTCCCTGGGCAGTTACTGATGGCGTTCGGCCTCGAGACTCCCGGCGAGCTGGTAAGGAAGGAGAGGAGCCTCCTGGACAGGAGGATAAAGTTCCTCCACGGGGACGCGGGGACAATGACGAAGATCGACGTGGAGAACAGACAGGTAATCACCGCTGACGGTAAGCCTCACAAGTACGATTACCTAGTGATATCCACGGGCGTCGAATACACCTGGGAAGAAGTACCGGGTTATAAAGAGGCCTCCCTAACTCCCTACGAGTTCGACTCCGCCCTGAAGATGAGGGAAGCCCTTGAGAACTTCCAGGGCGGAACGGTCGTGATAAACGTCGCCAAGCTGCCTCACAGGTGTCCGGTGGCCCCCATAGAGACGACCCTGATGCTTGACGATTACCTTAGGAAGAGGGGCCTCAGGGAGAAGACGAGGATAGTTTACACTTACCCAGTAGAGGGGGTGTTCGCGAGACCCATAACCAACAAAATGATGAAGGGGATCTTCGAGCAGAGGGGCATAGAGGTACACTCGCCCTTCAACGTTACCTCCGTCAATCCGAACGAGAAAATAATCGAGTCCCAAGAGGGTGAGAAGATAAAGTTCGACATGCTTATCGCGGTGCCACCCAACCAGGGCGCTAAGGTGATAGGCGACTCAGGGATAGGCGACAGGAGGAGGTGGGTTCCCACAGACAAACTGACGTTGAGGATGAAGAATCACTCCGACGTTTATGTGATAGGCGACGCCACCGACCTCCCCGTTTCCAAGGCCGGATCGACGGCCGATTTCGAGTCCTACGTGGTCGCGAACAACTTGGCCAACGACATTAAGGGCAACCTGGGAGTGAAACACTACGGAGGAGACGTACTCTGCTACATAGCCACCGGCACAGATCAGGCCACATACATTAGGTTCAGTTACACGATGAACGAAAGCCCGCCTCCGCCCTCCTATATACACTGGTGGGGCAAGGTAATGTACAACAAGATGTACTGGACCGTCACGGCCAAGGCGAACATCTGAGTTTTCCGTTTTTCATCCAAAAAGGGGTGAAGCCTCCTGACCCAACAGCTTGACGTCGACAAGTTGATAGCCAAGATAGACGAGAAGAAGATGGAGGAGCTAGGCAGGTTCTTGGACAACATCTCGGTAGCCAACGACCTTTTGGAGAAGCTGAGGGAGCTCGAGCTCAGCGGGGCATTAGACGCGGGCCTCAACATGGCCTATACCGCCAAGGTCCTGAAGGACATGCTTAACGAGGAGGCCGTCGAGAAGCTGGGAAAAATGGCTTCCAACGCTATGGAACTAATGTCTTCGTTCAACGAGTCGAATCTGGAGAGCCTTAAAGCATTGGTCTCTCGACTCAACGTCGCGAACAGGCTGTTAGAAAAGGTCGAGGTCTTAGAGTCTACCGGGGCCCTAGACGCGGCTCTGAACTTGGCTTACGTCACTAAGACGTTTAAGGACATGCTGAACGACGAGGCACTGGATAAACTAGGTAAAATGGCCTCAAACGCCCTTGAGCTGGCCAGCTCGTTGGACTCAACCTCAGTGGAGGCCCTTAAAGGCGTCATAAGGAGGGCCGACACGCTGGAAAGGCTCGTCGCGAGACTGGAAGATTTAGATAGGACTGGGACTCTTGACGTCCTCGTGAACCTGGCCTACGGTGCTAGAAGCCTGAAGGACATGCTAAACGACGAGGCTTTGGGTGCGATCTCCAAATTCGTCTCCATAGTCATCGAGTCTTATCCTGCGGTTAACGAGTTCCTGGAGATCGCCATGAGCGATGTCGCTCAGAAGGTGATGAGGGCGGTCGCCTCGGAAGAGACCGCGAAAGCGTTAGAGAGCCCACCGCAGGTTAAATTGGGCAACCTCCTGAAATGGCTCTCGGATCCCGAGGTTCAGAGGGGCCTCGGGGTCTTAATGATACTGCTCAAGGCGATAGGTAAACAGTTCTCGTGAATTAAATCACGACCTAAGAGCGGATTTCTTTTTCACTTCCTCAAACCGCTAAAACGTGTTCTGTTCAGAGCGCTGTTGATCAGCTG
Organism: Sulfolobales archaeon Acd1; assembly: GCA_000389735.1. Classification (GTDB taxonomy): domain Archaea; phylum Thermoproteota; class Thermoprotei_A; order Sulfolobales; family Sulfolobaceae; genus Acd1. The sequence goes on from APJY01000001.1 coordinate 806,372, forward strand.
AACGAGGCCTTCGAGCTGGCCTCGGCGGAGTACTCTAAGTGACGCCAACTTAAGGAATAGTCTTTATCTCTGTCTGAGGACATTCGGTCTCAGTTTCATTCATTCCGTTTTTAGTAAAGCTAAAGAAACGAGAGAATGCGGCCGCCGGGATTTGAACCCGGGACCTCTGGCTTGGGAGGCCAGCGTCCTGATCCAGGCTAGACGACGGCCGCAATTATTTCTCATACGCTTAACGATATAAAGCTTAACGACCTCGGCCTCTAAGCGCTATTGCTACTAGGAGGGTCAACAGGGCAGCTAAGGAGTATCCCACCACGGGATATATCATGTATACGTTCACAGCTGCCTGGGAGTTCCGCTGGCCCGTAGGGTAAACTTTATGGCTGGACTGTGACGGGAAGCTCAAGTTCGCCCACTTTAGGGACTTCAGCTTATTTAACAACTCGTTAGTCGCGTTGTTGAAGTAATTTGACGAGGAACTCCCCTTCACGCTGACGGCGAAGGACGGAAGCACGGACGAGTTGCCTGGGTAGTAAGCTAGGACCACCGAGCCGTTGTACCTAAACGATATTTCCCCCGATGAGTTCGTGTAGCCCACGAATACGGGTTTAACCAGGGAGATCTGCGTTCCGTTCCCATTCATCGATACTTGAAGGGAGGGCGAATAGACCTCAATCTCTTGTCCCTTGAGGGGCTCTCCATCCGCGCAGAGCCTCGCTACCCAAAGGTCGGACCCTACTCTTTTTAACGAGAGGCTTGAAGGGTGCGGCCACAGGAGGTAGTTATCGCTGAAGTTGCCGAGGAGGGCTACGCCCTCAAGCCCTAAGGGGCTAGTCACGTTGAAGCCGAAGGCGCCTTCGCCCGTCGATAGGCCTTTGCTGATAGCTATTGGGGGCGCCACCGCGGTACCGTTGTGGCTTAAGTAAAACAAGGAGGAGTTACCCTCCAGGTAAAGGTAAGCTACAGACCCCCCTCCTGAGCCGCCTATCACCAACTCAGCGTCCGCTGGTAGACCGTTCACTAGACCCCCTATCTGGAAGGTCGAATTGCGTAAGGGTAAGAACGTAAAGTTACTGATCCCGTTGACCCAATAGGATAGCCTGATCCCTTCCGAGCTGGAGCTGACGTTTAGGAACACGCGCAGGGGGAGGCTGGTCAAGAAAGGTTTTCCCAGGCCTACGTAGACCGCCAGACCGTCGTAAGCTGTATAGTTTTCCAGCGGTAAGGTGGAGCCGCTGACGTTCCACACGTTTATCACCGGCGTCACGTTCACCTCGTTTCCTACCACGCTGATTAGGAGGACGTCCTGAACCCAGAGTCCGTCTGTCGTGTAAACGTTGAGCTGAACGCTGAAGGAATTGCTGTCTAAGAAAGTTCCGTTCCTAAAGTATTCACCGTAGACCTTGACTACCGATAAATTCATCCAACCGAAGACCTGAGTAGTATAAACGGGATTGAAAGAATACTCCGCTATCCCCCTAGAGAGGGCGTAGGTCCCCGAGAACGAGACGGCAGGGGTAGCGAGGACTAGAAACGCTATAAAAACTAGCGTTACGATTCTCATCGCTTCGACGGAGATCCTCTCCTTGACTTTTAAGCGCGTTCCAAAGCCGCTCACGAGAGCGTCGCGTTCGCCGCGGCGAGGTTGCTGTAGTTCGCGATTATAATGAGGCTCCCCGCGATGGCTAACGCGCCCAGGACGAAGTCGATGACGTATATTTTCGTCCTCTTGGCCACCTTCAGCAAGGCCCCGATGACCAGGAGCCCTGTAACGAAGGCGGTCAACACGGCGAGTACGAGGCCCTCGGGAGTCAGCTGGGAGGCCACTGAGCCTATTTGGTGCCTGGTGAAGACCAAAGTGGCTCCGAAGGCCCCTAAGGCTGCCGGTATGTAGGCCAGGTATGAGTACCTGAAGGCGTCCTCTGGGGAGTAGCCCAGCAGCAACATCGTCGAGACGGTCATCCCGCTCCTGCTCACTCCCGGCAGGGCCGCTAGGCCTTGCATCGCACCGATAATTATCATGTCCCTCAGGTTCATCTCCCTGAAGGTCTTCTCCCTCCTCTTCTCTCTGGAAATCATGATGTAAATCCCGTCGCCGATCAGGATAAGCCCTAAAGCAAGCATCGGGTAGCCCACGTTGTACGCGCCTGAGAGAGCCTTCTCGCTAAGGAGGAAAAGGGGGACTCCAACGAATCCGGTGACCGCGGTGACCACGACGAGGTAAGTCAACAGCTTCCTGTCCCTGAAGACCCTAAGCACGTCCCTCCAGAAGTACGTCGCCGCTGAGCCTATCGACCCTATTTCCATGAACAGCCCGAAGGCGTAGGCCGTGGCTACCGAAACGTTTAGGAGTAGAGTGGAGACGAGCAGCACCTGAGTCTTGCTGCTTATGGGCAACCACTCCGAAAAGCCCTGAACGACGCCGATAACTACTGGGTCTAACGCGTTCATTGTGCACCGCTTTCAAGCTAACGGTTATGTAAGTTTAACCGTGACGGTCCCATTTCCTCACTCAGTTCTATTAATGAGTGACGCCATTATCGATGACAGAGCAAAGAAAACCGAAAGGGTCACTAAGTGGCTCACGTACGCTCCCTCGGGGCTCGGTATCAGGTAGGAGTAACACGCCAGGAATACGGCGATCACGCCGATACCCAACGCTACAATGCTTTTCTGTTTCATCCAAGCGTCAATAAGTAGGAGCGTAACGGTTACGAAAAACGTCGCGTAAAGAGTCACGATAAAAACGATAGGAACAGCACCAGAGCTAGCGTAGATCATCAATAAAGAGAACGTAAAGATCAGGGCGTTGAGCGCTATTACGATCAACCTGGAAAGCCCTCTTAACGGAGCCGAAACGACGGGGGCGAAGAGCGTTGACACCCCGAATCCTGAGGTGCCAGTAACTATTCTATCGGTCAGTAAATATACAGAACTAACGTAAATATAACTCGATAATAAAGGCGTTAAAACAGAAAAGATAATCACGCTTTTAATTTTCTTGCCTCGGCTAGCCATCGCGAAAGTCCCCACAAACGAAAAGAGCGAATACAGAACCACGCCCAGCACGAAGTTGTACAAGAACCCCGTTAGGGGACTGGGGTACGCGAAGTCCTCAATGGGGTTGAAGGGGGAAGTGGCTACGAGCAAGCCTTCGTAAGCCTGGGAGGCGTTGAGTGGAAGCCCCTCGAGGGAGGCGTTTAAGATTTCGTTGAAGTACGGGAGGTCTATCAGAAACGTTACTGCGTAGAGGATCGCGTAAACTACCACGAACTTTACCCAGATCTTGAGGACCTCGTGAAGCTCGCCCAATCCGTCCTCCTGTTTCATAAGTAGTTCTAATAAGCGGGGTTAGCAGGCCTTCTGCTACCTAGTCCCTTATAAGCGGTTAAGGGGGTTTAATATCTCCAATCGTGAGGGGCCTTTTAGTTCTGCTGATAGTCGTAATCATCGGGATTCTCGCCTATTCTACAGGTCTCTTCGGGCTGGCCAGCGGGAAGATAACGTTAGCTCACCTGTTTAACGAAACGATAACGGTGAGCTCCTCGGCCCAGGCCACCGTTTACAGGGAGGTGACTCTGCCAGAACCAGGACTCGTGAACATAACGGTGATTTCGGGGAACCCCGTGAGCGTGAACGTGATCAACGGAACTAAAGCAGTCGATTTGGGACACGGAGAGCGCGTGAGCGCTGAGCTCAACCTAGCTCAGGACTTCTTCCTGGTCATAAAGGACCTGAACTCGACCGCCACGGTGTATGTAGTCGAACAGTATTGAGGTTACGGTTAGTCTCAAAAGGGACGTGTTTTTCTTCGTTACGCGAGTTGGCCTCGGAAGGTAAGGTAGCCGTTGTAACGGGGAGCTCTAAGGGTATAGGGCTCGCGACCGTTAGGCTGTTAAAGGAGAAGGGGTTCGTCACGATAGGCGTCTCTAGGTCAGGGGGAGGCGAGGCTCACGAGGAACTCAGGGCGGACGTGTCTTCGAAGGAAGAAGTGAGAAGAGTCGTGGATTACGTCGTCTCCAAGTACGGGAGGATCGACGTGCTGGTCAACAACGCGGGTTTCGGAGTCTACGGCTATTTCTGGGAGACGCCGCTGGACGAGGAGGAGTATGAGGTGAGGACGTTACTGTTGGGAGTGATCTACTTCACCAAGTCGGTCCTCCCCCTGATGTTGAGGAGGAACTACGGCGCGATCGTCAACGTGGTCTCGGAGGCAGCCTACGTTTCCATGCCCACCCTATTGGTGTACTCCTCCGCTAAGGCCGCGGTGGCCCACTTCACTAACGGCCTTTGGGCCTCGCTTAAAGGCACTAACGTGAAGGTCTCCGGCGTCTACCCCGGCCCCGTCAAGACCGACTTCACCTCTCACCCTTCGTTCAAGAACACGGAGCCCAAGTTCAACATTCTCGCCGTTCCCCCTGAGAGGGTCGCTAAGGCCGTATGGAAGGCCATAAGGACGGGCAAGAGGGAAATTTACGTTCCCTCCAAGCTCCTGATAGAGCCGTACTTCCTGAAGCTGGCCTTGAGCCTCCAATCCCTGACATACTTCGTTCAGAGGAGTATATATGGCAAAAAAGTAATATTTTAGGAGATTCCAAACAAGCGCGTGAGGCTTTACTCTTACGTAATGGTCGCCCTACTCGTGCTACCCACGTTCTCAGTGATATTTTACGGTCTGTTATGGAACAGCCCGTCGATAGTCGACGTTATGCTCACGCCTGTAGTTCTAACGTTGGTCGCCTCAGGGTTGGCCGCCCTTTGCCTAAGCCTAGTCCTGACCCCCGTGGCCTTCTACCTTTCGATGAGACCGAACGCGGTCTTGGAGGCCTTAGTAGACGTGCCGGCCTCGGTTCCCCACCCGGTTATGGGCATAGGCATATTGCTCCTGTTCTCCGAATACACGCCGATCGGTCAGTTAGCAAGCAGCCTAGGTTTGAACATCTTTGACACCTTCTTGGGTCTGCTCCTCGCCCTCGTAACGGTCAGCGCACCGGTTTACGTTAGGTCGATGAGGGAGGCCTTCTCGGCCTTGCCTAAAGAGCAGTTCGAGGCCTTCTCTACCCTCGGTTTCGGCCTATGGAGGCAGTTCGTTAACGTCGCGTTGCCTCAGGTCAAAGCCTCGGTTCTCAACTCGGCCTTAACGGCCATGGGAAGGGCGATCAGCGAGTTCGGCTCCGTGGCCATAGTGGCGTACTACGTCCTAACACCCCCCTTCAACGGCGCGAAGTACGCCTCCGTCATGATATACGACATCTTCTCGTATCAGGGCCTTCAGGCCGCCGTGGCCGCTTCGGCCATCCTAATCGCGGTCGGGCTGTTGGTCTCGACCGCCGCCAGGGCTGTGATCTTTTTAAAACGAATGAAGCAATAGCTTGCGTACTAATGAGGAAGAAGCTCCCTGTGATATTACTCGTTTCTTTGATAATCGGCTTATCGTTCAGCGTTACAGCTTCCGCCTACTATACGGTATACGTGAACCTCGACAGCGTAGGACAGCTGCCTCAACCCATCTACGCCGCCGGCGCAGTATACTTCAACGGCTCAATATACTTGATTGGAGGTGAGGGAAACAACGGGATACTCAACACGGTATACGTTTACCACAACGGCACTTGGCAAAAGGGTCCCCAACTGCCCTTCGCCCTAGTCTTCCCCTCAGTGGTCGTGTGTGACGGCACAATTTTCGTCATAGGGGGGCAGAACTCTTCGGGAATCTCCCCCTACGTTCTGAAGTTAGTAAACGGGTCCTGGCAAGTGGTTTCGAGGTTCATGCCCGTGCCTGTATACGCGGCGGCAGCCTTCTCTTACGGCGGTAAGATATACGTAATTGGAGGCTTTAACGGGACCGTGAGCGCGTTCTACTACCCTCCTTCCAATAAAATACAGGTCTTCGATCCAAAGACCAACACTTGGAGCGTAATTGGAGAGTCCCCGGTGCCTTTCGCGGGGGCGGACTATTACTTCAACGGGTCCGCACTATTCGTCACAGGAGGCTACATAGGCTATAGCTCATACGGCTCTGAGACCCTTCTCTATTATCCGGAAACGAACAAGTGGGTTGAGCTACCCAACGCGCCTGCCTCAGCTAGCTACGGCTCCGTGGCCTTCGTTAACGGGGTTTATGTCGTTGTGGGCGGTTACGTGCTCTACCAAGGTAGCGCGATGCCTGGAGCGATCCTCATCTTTAACGGGACTAACTGGACGGTTAGCCAGCAGCAGGAGCAGTACCCCACTTCGTTCGCCTCCTCGGTTCAGATCGGCTCGAAGCTAGTAATCATCGGAGGGTTGGGCTCTCAGAACCTGCCTTCCGATAAGGTTCAGGTTTACAGCTTTCACTTCCCGCCACTAGTGCCCGTCATATCCTCGATCAAGCCCATACCTAACGGGTTCACGATCTCTTGGGCCGACGTCAACGCGACGGGCTACATAATTTACGTCTACCAGAACGGGACGTTAGTCACGACATACACGGTGGGCAACGTGACTTCAGCTACTGTGACGGGTCTAGAGAACGGCGTGATTTATCAGGTGACGATTCAAGCGTTCAATAGCTACGGCTTCAGCCCCATGTCGGTGCCTGTGGAGGTCACGCCCCAAGCGGCCCCCTTACAGCCCATAGTGAAGGTGAAAGTCGGCGACAGGAACGCGACCGTCACGTGGAGCGTGCCTTCCAACGGAGCGGAAGTTCTGGGGTACTACGTTACTCTGGTGTCCCAAACGGGCGTAGTTCAATCCCTCAATTTACCCCCAAGTTACTCCTCTTACACGTTCACGGGCCTCGAGCCGAAAGTCCGATATTACGTGGAGGTTTTAGCCTACAACCAGGCCGGCAACAGCACCCCCGGCTCGGCCTACTTCTACGTTCTGGCGCCTCCCTCCATCAATTTCACCTCCGTCGTTAAGACGCCTAACTACTTCACCGTATCGTGGAACACGACTTACCCCGCCAACTTTACGGTTTACGTTTACAAGGGTAACGAACTGTTGTTGGAGAAGTACGTCGGCCAAAACGCTTCCTTTACCTATCAAGCCCCCTTCGGCATCTACAACGTGACTGTCATGGCGGTTAATCCCGCGGGGCATGCAGTAAGTAGCGTCAAAGTGGTCTATTACTTACAGCCTTCACCTCCTAACGTAAGCGTAGAGGTCACACCTCGTGGGCTCGTGTTTCACGTCAGTAGCGACTACGCCGTGAATTACTCCGTTTATTACAACGGCGTGGAGCTCGGCTCGAGCGATAATGGGACGATTTTGATCCGTCAGCCCATATTGAGCGGCGCTGAGGAGTACTACGTGGTTGCTTCAAACCCCGCGGGTTCCTCGATAACTAGGGTGAATCTGACCGTCCTGCAGTCCTCATACACAGTTACGGTGAAGACTTATCAAGGATTAGCGTTCGTTCCGGAAAGGTTCAGCCTCCCGCAAGTGGGGGCGTGGGCGTTCCTGGGAATCCTGATCCTCTTGGGAACAGCGATAGGCTACGTTGCGGCTACGAGGAGTTGATTTCAAGTTATCCGTCCTATTTGTTTTCATTTATACTTCAAATAATTCGGCTTTCGAACGGTCAAGATGGGGCCGGGGGGATTTGAACCCCCGACCACGGGCGATCTAGCCTTGGGGATCAGGTCCCCAGGCCCGCATCCTAGTCCAGGCTAGACGACGGCCCCGCTCAAGAGATCCTCTCTGACTTTAAAATAGTTGATGCGTGTTACGCGTTACTTTCGGCCTACTCTCTCCCACTAGGTTATAGTTGTCCCTCCCTCGACTTTCGGGAGAATATTACGAGGGATTTGAGCTTAACTAGTAACACCTAATCAATTTCCCGGTGGTGTAATATCCCGGTAACGTACGCGTGTAAGAGCTGCGGGAGGGAGATTTTCTCGTTCAAAAAGGTCGGTCAGGACTTCTACGGCATTAGAACGCCTTCAGAAATAAAGGCCATGTTCGGAGGGAAGTGTCCCTACTGCGGCCACGAGCTTTCGGTGCCGGATTTGAACGATATAGTGATAAGGCCGCGCGTGAGGTCTTAGACCGTTAGGAGTTATGGGCCTAAGGGCCGTTCTACGCGTGAAAGAATTGACTTAGCCTTTCGAGCACGTACTTTATGTCCTTAACCCTCGAGTACTCTTTGGCCAAGTCCACCAGACCGAATGCCGTGAGCACCGAGGTCACGTTCCTGGGATTTGGCCTTATGGAGGCGTCGTCGTAATCGAGGATATACACGTTACCGCCCTCGTCTCTAAGGACGTTCTTCCACGGCCTCACTAGCTCGTCGTGCTGTATCCCTCTCGAGTCTAGCTCGTGCGCTTTCTCAACCAGCTTAGGTAGGACGTCGACGTCTTCCCTGCTTATGTGTCTGCCGTTAACGTACTCCATCAGAATGAAGTTCCTCCCGAAGTCGAACACCTTTGGGGCAACACCCTCGGCTCTGGCCTGGATCTTAGCCTCTATCTCGAGGGTCTCCTTAGGTGAGTCGGCCCTCCTTATCTTGAGAGCCTTAAAGTCCTCCGTTAACACAACGATTCCGGTCTTACCCTTCCCCAACACCCTAACGCCGTTGGGCAACTCCAGGGGGCCGTAAGAGAGGACCTTCCTTATCCCTCTGGCCTTGAGTTCCTCGATTATAGATCGGTCCGAATGAGGGTAGATGGCGCGCTCTACTTCAACCACGGGGGCCTCTTCGCCAGGAACCTCTTTAGCTCTGGCGAGGTTGGAGCTGTAACCCATTCGTAGCCCAGAACCTCTACTCTCGTTTTGAACTTTAATGCGTTCAGGGCCACGGCGATCGGATCGCTGTTCTTCCTCTTTTTAATCGAGTAGAGCCTACCGTTCTCGCCTACCCATACGTAGTCGTTCTTGGCCAGGAAGTCCTCGACATTCTTCCACTCGTAAAACGGAGGTCCCTCGTTCAGGTACCACTGTCCTATATCCTTCGACTCCAGCTGAACAGCCATGAATATCTCGTCATCTCTAACCCACGCTCCCAAGTCCAATACCCTGAATCCGGCCTGAATCAACGAGGTTCTGATCGAGTCCAAGTTCCTGAAGATCTGTCCCCATATAACGTCCTCGACCGCTTGTTCCAACAGCTTCAGCCTTATCAGGAACACGTCCCCCCTGACCTCTGCCCTCTCGACTTCCGGTGGGAAGAAGAAGTCCAAGGAAGGTCTTTTCAGGTAAAGGTTGCTAGCCACGACGAACTCGGCGAGTCTCTTTATCGACACGGCGGACGCCGCGTTCCTCCTGGGATCAACCGGGTCGGGAATAACCAGAGGTTCAGTGAACTCCTTCAGGGGCTTCGCGGTGGGGATCTTAACTGGGGGCTTCCAGCCCGTCGCGGCGGAAAGGACGTTCCTGAAGCTGCCGTAAAAATAGACGAGGAGCTCGGCTACGTAGCCTGAGAACCCCTTGACCTTGATCTCGGCGCCGTAGACACCTATACCCTTCATGAACTTCTTCAATAGCCTGACCTCATCCTTTTGCTCCTCGGTGAGGTTCGAGATCACGAACCGCGTGTGGAAGGGAGTTCTGTCTACAGGGGTCATCGCTTCCGTGCCGCTCTCAACCTTCAGGCCCGGGACTACTTCAACCGTAACGCCGTCCACTTCCAGGGTCAAGTAAGGGTGATCCGCGTAGGAAATCGTGTACTTATACTTCGACAGTCTCTCGAGCAGCACCTTAATGCCGTTCTCCTTTAACCAATCCCTCCCGTAGCTCTTGGGGAAGAAGACGAATACGTCTAGGTCCACTTCCCCCCTCAGCCAGGTGCCCTTAGCGAAGGAGCCTTCCAAACTAGCGTCGAGACCCTCCAAGTCCTTGAGGACTCTCTCCGCTACGTTCCTGAGTTTGGCCTCCTCATCCGGAGTTGGCTTTATCCTTCTCAGCACCTCTTCCTCGATCACTCGCCTTCACTTCCATCAGAACCTCATAGATGGGGCCCTTTGGAGTTAGCGTGCTCTTGAACAGCTTTATTGAGCTTACCTCCTTCGTTCCCACCTCGTAGTCCTGGTACTTCACTATGAGCTGAGGGAGGGTCCCCACGGCTCCCTTGACCCTTGCTAAGGTTAAGTGGGGGGAGAACTCCTTCTCGTCCTCCGGCCTCACTCCTCTCGCGATCAGGTTCCTCCTGAGCTGTTCGTGGATTGACCTGAGCTCCTCCACCCCCTCCCTGACCCCCACCCAGACCACCCTGGGTCTGAAAGGATTGGGGAAAGCCCCTAGGCCTGCCAGTCTCAACGTGAACTTCGGGAACGAGACTGAGGAGACGGCCTGCTTGACGTCGGTGAGAGCTCTCTCTTCGACCTCGCCTATGAAGAGTAGGGTTATGTGCATGTTCTCAGGCTCGACCGGCTTTATGTCGGCCCCCGAGGACTTGACCAACTTCATCAAAGCGTCGAGCTCGGCGTTGTAAGGCACATCAACGCCAACGAAGAGGCGTAACAACTAATTTCTCACCCTAAATCTGACAGATCGGTGAACGCGCTATTAAGCTGATCCTGCTCACTGGCATGCCCGGCTCCGGTAAGGACACTCTCTCCCAGGCGATCAAGGAAAGGGGGTTTAAGGTCATAGTGATGAGCGAGGTGCTGAAGGAGAGGTACGCCAAGGAGGCCCTGCCCGGAGAGAGGCTTATGGACTTCGCCTTCAGAATGAGGAGGGAGAGGGGCAGAGGGTTCGTCGCTGAGCTGACCTTAGAGAAGTTGGATCCTAAAGATAAGGTGGTCGTGATCAACGGCGTTAGGAACTGGGAGGAAGTGGAGGTTTTCAGGAGGGTGGGAGAGACCGTGATAATAACGATTCACTCCTCTCCCAAGACCAGGTACGAGAGGTTGATCAAGAGGGGTAGGGCCGAGGACAAGAAGTACGAAGACCTAGCTAAGAGGGACTTCGAGGAACTCCAAATGGGGATAGGGAACGTCATAGCGATGGCAGACTACGTCCTGACGAACGAGGGCGACGTTGAAGGTTTCATTAGGCGGGGGATCGAGCTAGTCGAGAAGGTGAGCCGAGATCCCTAGGGTGATCGCTGAGGTCTTGGTCTGGCCCTCCGAGGACAGGAACAAAGTGATCCAGGCCTTGAACAACGTTTTCGAGTACGAAGAGCTGACTGAAGAGAGGGAGGGTTATGCGGTGAAGCTGATCGCGGTGTCTCACAGCCTTAAGGGCCTTCAGAAGCTCCACAAGATGCTCAGGGAGGAGAGAATCCTCGACTCGGCCAGGAAACACTTGCTGAACGGACTGGAGGACGACAAGCTGGTTTTCATGCTTAACAAGCAGGTCGCATTTGTCGGCAAGGTAGTCTTCGCCGATAGCGATAGGGAGAGCCCTCTAGGGCCGATAAAGATAACGGTGGAGAGTAAGAACCCTTTAGCGGTCGTAGACTGGCTAGCTCCCAAGACAGCGAAAGGGGTTCCTCTCTGGGAGAACCCGATGCCTAACGAATGAAAACGGTGTCTAAGGGCTCAACGGTAACGGCCCTGGGGAAGCGTTTCAGCGCCTCGTCCAGGAGCGGCTCAGTCGTCGTGTACCTCGCGCTGTAGTGGAAAAGCACTAGTGTCCCTACTCCTGCTTTAGAGGCCACTTCGGCGGCGTCCGACGCGTTAGAGTGTCCGTATAGGTGTGCCTCCTCGTTGTTATCGAAAGTGGAGTCGTGTATCAGAACGTCAGCGTTCTTGGAAGCTTCAATTATGTTGTTACAAGGCCTAGTGTCGCCGGTGTAAACTATCTTTTTACCCTTAGTTATGATTAGGTAATCCTCTGGAATTAACGTCCTCCCGCCGTACTGAACAGTTTTTCCCTCCTTCAGCGCCCTGAAGACCCTGTAGTCCCATATCCCTTCCGCCCTCAGCTTCTCGACGTCGAGGTTCCTCCTCTCCCTCTCCTCGTAAACGTAACCCCTCGACTCAACGGTGTGGCATGTCTCGAACGGTACGATCCTGAAATCGGGGCCCTCGTAGGAGTCCACGAACTTTATGGGGAAATTGGGCTCAAACTTCGTCCTGGAGAAGGACTCCTCCAGGAAGTCTTTGAGCTCTTTTGGCCCCAGGATGATCAACTCCTTCTGCCTTCCCAGCAGCCCCATTGTCTGTATCATGCCTGGAAGTCCCAGGACGTGATCCCCGTGCATGTGAGTTATCGCCACGACGTCCACATTGATCCCCAAGCCCTTTTCCAAGATCTTGAGCTGAGTTCCCTCACCACAGTCGAAAAGGGCAGAGAACCCGTCCTTGATCAGCAAGATCCCAGGTAGCCCCCACCTGCTGGGTGCGCCGCCACCCACTCCTAAGAATATTAACTTCCTCAAGGCCTTTCAGCCACGTAGATAGTTCTGGTCAAACTCTTGTGTTCGTAAACTTTAGACACGCTAAGGACATTAAACCCAGCATCCTTAAGGTCGTCGTAGAACCAGTACCTGGAGTCCGTGACGAAGACCAGCCTGCCCTTGCTCCTCAAAGTTTCTGCCGACCTCCATATGAAAGCCCTGTAGAGGTCCATGAGCTCCGAGGCTCTGGCCCTCACCGACCTTCCGTAGGGCGGATCCGTGGCTATTGCCTCCACTTCGTACAGGTTCTTCTGGGTGGCGTCTCCCACGAACAGGTCACAATGGTACCCCAAGGCGGACAAGTTGACTTTCGCTTTGTGGATCGACTTATGGTCTATGTCGCTCCCCACGCAGTAAAGCCCCTCCCACGCGGCCTCTATCAGAACGCTCCCGAGGCCGGCGAATGGGTCGTAAAGGACCCGCTTGGGCTTACCTAAATTGACGATAACCCTGGCCAGGTCTGAGCTGAGAGTCCCAGACTGCTTGAACGGCTTGTTCGAATGTCTTTCCAGGCTCTTCGTGTCCCTCTCTGCCCTTTGCAGGCCGAGGATTATCATGCCCTCAGTGAACAGGACATCAAGCACGGGGCAGTTCTTGCCGAGTTTGATCCGCTTCCTGAGCTTGCTCAGCTCTGCCTGAACTCTGTTCTTATCGCTGGCCATTATCGAGTCGACGCGGAGGTGAAAGCACTCCCCGTTCAGCTCGTTGGAGACCTCGTTCAGGTCATTGGTTATCGCTATCACCTGACCCGATCGCTTCACGTAGGACGCCTTGGAAAGCGCTTCCACCTTACCTCCCTCGAAGAGCGCTACCCCAGAAACGTAGTGGACTTCCTCTGGCTCAGCTAAGGCCTTCAGTTCTTCCAGAGCTAAATAAGGGGAATCCATCCTGAGGACAGCGTAGTTCAGAGCTTTCTCGCTATGGATGGCGATACGTCGACCACCTCAACATGAGGGGAGGTCTGAGGCACGGTGTTCGTCACTATTATCCTCTTAATCCCAGCCGCCTTGATTCTCTCGATCGTGTTATCACTCACGAATAGGCCATGAACAGCCGTCGCGATCACTTCCTTAGCCCCGGCCTCGTAGGACGCTTTGGCGGCGAGCACCATGGTGCCTCCCGTACTTATTATATCGTCGACTAGGATCACCGATCTCCCTCTGAGCTTCTCGGTCGGGCCTGAGACAAGCGAGACCTCCCCTGTGACCCTGTCCCTCGACTTCTCCAAGTAATCGTAATCAGCCCCTAACGCCTTCGCGAGCCTTTGAGCCCTGTCCAAAGCGCCCTTGTCTGGGGCCAGGATCACGGGGTCATTTATGCCCTTAAGGGCTGAGGCCAGCTCCGGGATCGGGTCGGCTATTCTGGCATCGCCCTCGAAGTGAGCTAAGGCGTCGGGATGATGAGGCTCGACGACGACGAGGCTGTTGGCGCCGGAATGCCTTATCGCTTGAAGCACGACCTTGATGCTGAGGGCCTCGCCGTGCCTGAACCTCCTGTCCTGCCTCGAGTAGGCCAAGTAAGGCACTACTGCGGTAACGTTGCTGACCATAAGCGCGTTCAAGGCCTCCAACATTAACAGGAGCTCCATCACGTGCTTGTCCTGAGGGTAGTAAGTGCTCTGGACTACAACCACGTCCTCTCCCATCACGTCCATGGGAATCCTAATGTAAGACTCGCCGTCGGGGAAGACCTTGTGCTCCACCTCGTAGAACTTAACTCCCAGGATTTTGGCCAGGGACTGACCTATGCCGTTGTGAGCGGAACCGCCTATTACGATCATTATGGCCTTAATTAGGGGCCGGCTTTAAAGGTAAACGAAAATGTATTACATTTTCATCCTTGGTACTGCGGGATCAGGGAAGACGACCCTCGTCAAAGCCTTTGCCGACTACCTTGAGGACAACGACATGGATGTGGCTATCGTAAACATCGACCCAGCCGTGGAGAGCTTGCCCTACGTGCCCGACGTGGACGTCAGGGAGCACGTTGACTCTCATGAAGTGATGAGGAGATTCGGCCTTGGACCTAACTCCGCGCTGATAACCTCTATCGATCTCGCCCTGACTAAGGCCAAGGAGATCAAGGACGAAATGGATCAGATAAGGGCTAACTATGTGCTCGTCGACACGCCCGGGCAGATAGAGCTCTTCGCCTTCAGGGAGACGGGGAGGCTCATGGCGTCACTGATAAAGGGCGACAACAAGGCGGTGGGTGTCTTCCTTCTGGACGGGGTGCTGAGCAAGGAGGCGAGAAGCTTCGTATCCCTCCTCTTACTCTCTTCAGCCGTCAGGTTCAGGATGGACTTTCCAGTGCTGAACGCCCTATCCAAGGTCGACCTGTTAAGCCCTGCCGAACTGGAGAGGATCAAGAGGTGGAGTGAGGGGGAGAGCTTACTGGACGAGCTGGGGAAGATCGACGAGTACTCTTTCGAGCTAGCTAAGACTTTGATAGAGAACCTGAGTTCCTTCCCGGTTCCGGTCTCAGCCACGAAGTTCGAGGGTCTGGACGACCTTTATGGGGAGGTTCAGAACGTCTTGGCTGGCGGAGAGGACTTCCTGACTGAGGAGCCTAATCCGAGGCTGTAGCGTTATTAAATTTTCCAGACAAATTGGACATTGTGAGAGTAAAGACAGTAGACGCGGTTTCGATGGTCGACATCTTCAAAACCTTGAACGAGTTCATTCCAGAAGTCACCCTCGACTTCACGGAGGAGGGGCTAAAGATAAGCGGCATCGACGCTTCAAAGGTCGTTCTCATAAACGTGTTCCTACCTAAGAGCTACTTTGACGAGTATGACGTTAGTGGCGAGGAAAAAGCAGGGGTTAACTTGGAGGACTTGACGGATCTGCTATCTGGCGTCACGAAAAACGACTCGTTGGCCTTATCAGGAGAGGATAGCACGCTCACGATTGAGATCGAGGGGGAGTACTACAGGAAGTTCGCCATACCCAGGCTTCAAGTGGAGAGTGTTGAGCTGCCCCAAACGGACCTCGAGTTCCCCTTCAGGGCCAAGTTGATAACTCCGACCTTCACCGAGATAATATCCGGCTTCGAGGACTTGGGAGCCGACGCCGTGAGGTTCAAGTCCAATGACGGCAAGCTGACCCTGACGGCCTACTCCGACGTGGTGGAGAGCACTATTGAGCTCAGCACCGAGAACGGGGGTCTCCTCGAAGCCGAGGGTAGCGACGCGGAGAGCGTTTACGGCCTGGAGTACTTGGCTAACACGACTAGGCTGAAGAGAGCGAGTGGGTCGATGGAGATAAGGTTCGGGACGCAACTACCCCTCAAGCTCAGGTACGAGATGCCTCAGGGTGGCTACAACGACTTCTACATCGCCCCCAGAGCGGAGTGAGATCCTGAGAAGGTTGTTCAGAGGGTACTACGAAACGGCTAAGCTCGAGTTACCCGATGACATGGAGCTCAGGGAGTTCGCGATTCAACCCTTCAGCTCCGAGAGTTACGTCAGGCACTTATCCTTTACGAGTGAGCAGGAGCTCAGGAGCTTCCTAATCGAGAAGGCTCCGTTACAGGTCTACTTCTCGGCGGGGAAGTATCAGTCCCCCTCGGCTCCCGACATGGAGAGCAAGGGCTGGATGGGGTCAGACCTCATGTTCGACTTGGACGCGGATGAGTTTTGTGAGCTGAACGTCAGGAGGTTCTGTATGGGCACGGGGGAGGAGGTCTTAGGCGACGAGTGTGTCTCCAACGTAGTCTCTTACTCCGAAGTGACCGCGGAGTGCCTGAAGCAGGTCTACGACAAGGCCACGTTGTTGAAAGACGTATTAAAGGACGACTTCGGGCTGGAAGGGGAAATCGTTTTCTCAGGCAACAGGGGCTTTCACGTGAACGTGAACTGTTACGGGGACTGCGCTCTTCTAGACAGGGAGGACAGGAAGAAGATAGTCGAGTACCTAACTGACCCGAGGGTGGAGCCAGGGAGCCCCAGCGACTTCGGATGGGCGGGCAGGCTAGCAAGAGGAGTAAGACCTCTGAAGTTAGACGAGCAGGTGACGATAGACATTCACAGGCTCAGGAGGATCCCGGGCTCGATAAACGGTAAGTCGGGCCTACCCGTCTTTAGAATAAGTAGCGCCTCCGAACTGGACGACCTTCTCTCGAGGTCACCCTTCAAAGGCTCCAGAGTGGTTATACAACCCCTAGTGACGGGGGAGCTTAACGTGTATAACGTGAGGGTCACCCTAAAGAAGGACTTAAAGGTTACGATAAACTCTGAAGTCGGAATATATCTGGCCCTTAAGGGCTTGGTGAGGCTGACCGCTTATGTCAAGTGAGGTTTTACCGCGCCTGGTTGAGGCCGAGCTCACTGGAAAAGAGCCGACCCAATTAGAGCTCAGGGAATTAGAAGGACTGATAAACGCTCTCAGGAGGGTGAGGGCTACCTACAGTGACGACATACACGCGGCCGAGGTGAAGCTTTACGAGAGCTTGGCCGAGGCGTTGTTCAGCTCTAGGCTGGCCAAGTACCTCGACGGGAAGGAAGTGAAAGGCTTTGACCACGAGCTTTATAACGTGATCGCAAGGGTTCAGGAGGTCTTCAAGGACGTCGTTACGGGGAATTACGCGGGTTCGGGGACGAGGGCGCTCTTCAGGGTTACGCAGGCCACAGTGGTTCACAATTACCTTGTTAAGCCGGGTGACCTCGTCGTTTCAGAACTGAATAACGTTTTAAAGGCGGTAATCGCTGGTTACCTGGACTTAGTGAGCCTGACGAGAGTGAAGACCGATGAAAGTTCCTAAAGTGATCAACACTTATTGCCCCAAGTGTAAGACTCACACTCCACACTCGGTCTCGCTCTATAAGGGCGGTAAAAGGAGGACTCTAGCTGAGGGGCAGAGAAGGTACGAGAGGAAGAACCTGGGCTACGGGAGCAAAAGGAAGCCCGAGCAGAAGAGGTTCGCTAAGACTACCAAGAAGCAAACGCTTGTACTGAAGTGTCAGAAGTGCGGTTACACGCTTGTAAGAGAAGGAATAAGGCTGAAGAAGCTCGAGTTGGTGGAGGTGGCGAAATGAAGGCCAAGCTTAAGGTCCTAATCCCTCAGCCGAGGAGTAAGTTCTTGAGGGTTAAATGCGCTCAGTGCGGTAACGAGCAGATCGTTTTCAGCCACGCGACCTACCCGGTCAGGTGTACGTCCTGCGGGACTCAGCTCGTCGTCCCGAGGGGAGGTAAGGCCAAAACCCTTGGAGAGATAATCAAGGAGTTAGATTAATCCTCGTTTTTCGCCGACTCGCTCATCGTGAACTCGTTCGACCTTAAGGCCGATGGCCCCTTCACGTTCGGAAAGGTAAAAATTAAGGCTCTGAAGACCCCGAGAATCACGGACAGAAATGATTTTCCCGAAAAAACCACTTCCGGACGACGGCGAGATCCTCATCGCGACGGTCAAGAAAGTCTTCGACCAGGGAGCTTACGTTACTCTCGACGAGTACGGCGGGTTGGAGGCCTACCTCCCCTGGATAGAGGTGAGTAGCAGATGGGTTAGGAACGTGAGGGACGTACTGAGCGAGGGCAGGAAGATAGTGGTGAAAGTGATCAGGATAGACCGCAAGAAGGGAACAGTAGACGTCTCTTTGAAGAAGGTGACGGAGGACGAGAAGAAGAAGAAGATGGCCCAGTGGAAGAGGTTGCAAAGGACTGACAAGATACTCGAGATAGTTTCGAAGAGGCTGAACCTCCCCGAGAGACAGGCTTGGGACGAGGTCGCTTGGAGGCTAGAGTCTAAGTACAACACAGACGCCTTCGCGGTCCTGGAAAGGGCGGCCAAGGAAGGGGACAAGGTACTGAGGGAGGCCGGGGTACCGGACGTTTGGATAAAGCCGTTGCTCGAGGAAATAGGGAAACACATCGAGGAGAAGAGGTATAAGGTTCAACAGATCGTCGTCGTGAGGTCTAACTCTCCCGACGGCGTCGCGAAGATCAAGTCGTTCTTCGGCGCTGCTGAGGAGACCTTCAACGATGACGTGGGTGAGCTAAGGATATTCAGCGTGGGTGCCCCTAGGTATATGGTCGAGATCACGGGCACGGATAAGGCTGAGATAGGAGCCGAGCTGTCAAGGCTTCTCAAGAAGATGGAGAGTCTCGCCAAGAGTCACGACGTTTCCTTCATGGTGGCTAAGAAGTGAAGTGGAAGCTGAGGAAGTGTCCTAAGTGTGGGAACTACACCTTTCAGGATGTTTGTCCTAAGTGCGGAACTCCCACTAAGGTGCCGCACCCGCCCAGGTTCTCTCCCGTAGATAAGTACGTAAAATACAGGATTGAGATGAAAAGAGGAAGGCCCCTGAACTGTTAGATACAAGATTAGGATAGGATTATCTTTGAGGGCTCAACGTGACCACTTGAGGCGTCACGACGACCCAGGGCTCTACGAACTGGTACACCACTACCACTACGTAAACTGTGGCCGTGCCTCCCACGGCCGGGATCTGACCGAGCGGGTAGAGCTCTATTAGCACTGGCTTGAAGTACTGGAGGTAAACGTTGGGCACCTTATAGCCCTGTAGAGCGAACTCGTTCTGAGTCGGTAAAGGCACCGTGAAGGGTGCGACCACGGGGAAGCCGGTGGCCTGTAGTCCCTCAACGAACATGCTGACTATCAACGAGTTGTAAGCCCTCGGGGTCCAAGCGGTGACCGACGCGGACTGTATTTGGTTGAGGAGAGCCTCATAGGTGGATATCGTGCTCGGAGGCAACTGAGCGGCGAGCGAGCTGTTCAGCACGTTTATGATCGGTTGCACGGTTTCCCTGACCAGAGTAACGTTTATGTAATCGGTCTGGTTGTAACCGGCAATCACGGTCATAGCGCCCATGGCCTTCGCTATATCGGCGTCACTGGTCGTGTAGCCGTAGAACTCTCCTGGGAAATTAACGGGGATCCCGATGAACCACTCCGCACCGAGTATTGAGGAGTTGGGGAAGTATAAGACGGCGGTATCGTAGGCGACTATGTAGACGGGCGCCGTGTAGTTGGGGTTGCCCAACGGGTACAGGTGGAAATACCTCTCCAACACGTCGGCCGCGAAAGTCTCGTTATTGAGGAACATCTCAGCCATAAGCCTTATTTGTGTCCCGTTCAGCGTGTTGTTCTCGTCTATAACTGACCTGTTGGTGTTCACCTGTATCCAGTAGCCGTAGTCCCACCACGAGAGGACGAACGCGTTTTGGGGCGTGTTGTTGTGAATCCAATCAAGAGTTGCAACCCAAGCGTAATTGGTTGCGGCGAAGGGGAGACCCGCGTTGGTGATGGAGGTGGGAACGTCGCTGAGCACTACTGTGAAAGAGGCGTCAGCGACCATCGAAACGCCGACTAGGGCAACCAACGCGACGCCCGCAATCCTCCCCTTCCCGCCATTCTTCAAGTCCTTCCCTATCTCCGCTATAGCTACCCCTGCGAGGGCTGCGACGATGTAAGCGGTGTAATTGAATAAGTAAGGTTGCTCCGACGTTCCGAACACGCTGGCGACGCCCAACACCACGAGCCACAGCGACGCTATGTTCGCGTTCCTCCGCAGGACGTAATAGATTCCCGCCACGGATAGCAGTAGGGGTAGCCCGAAGGTGGCGACCATTTGTTGCGCCGACTGCGGAATGTACTCCGCGACCGTTCTGAATATAGGCACGGTGAACTGGAAGAACGGGTTAATTATCGCGTAGTACCTGCTTGGTATCGGGGATAACCCCAGCAACGGGGCCACAGCTAAGCCCGCCGCTACTATCAACACGAGAATTGCTGTTATTATCAGCGCCCTACTTTCGGTGATTTCTGAGGGGATTACCCTCTTCAGGTAAAGGTCGAGGTATAGGAAGAGAGAGATCGCTACGAGTGCCAGGCCGTGCGCGAGGCCCGACATGAAACCTATGTTGTTCGGCGCTAAGGAGGTAAGGAAAGCGGTGGTCACGGCCATAATTGAAACGTGCTTCGCGGTGAGATCGTCGTTTCTGTTCATTAAAACGAGAAGGAAGGCCGCGACGAACAGGCTGAGGTCGACGTAAGTGTACCCGCCCCAGGTAACTTCCACAAGGAAGAGGAAGACGCCTGAGACTAGGCTCAGTATCCAGTTATCCCGCCTGAGGGCCTGTATTAGGAAGTACGTGGAGATTAGGATGAAGACGGCCCCCCAGGAGGTCTTAGGGAGTCCCCCAAGAAGGTTCTTGTAGGTTAAGGCGGGCGAGACCGCCACGAACGCCGCCGCCAGATATCCCCCGAGCCTGGAATTGGTTATGGACTCCACGGCCACGAACGCCGCGAGGACGCCCAAGGCCGCGAGCAACACGTCGGAGAAGACCGCCACAGTGTAAACCGCGTCGGGTCCATACGTCGAATAGAACGGGAGACTGAATAGGGCGACTAGGAACGGTAGGCCTATCGTGTTTCCCAGCTCGAGTGCGTAGCCCCAAGGGAACCACGCTAAAACGTCAGGGGGGACCGCGTACCAATTGCCGTGAGCTTGGGCGATCAGCAAGGCGTTATAAAAGAGGTACCAAGGGTCGAACTCGTTCATCGTTACGGGCCACTGGGGGTAGTTGAGTAGGCTGACGGTTCTGATGAGGATCGAAACTAACGCGAGGGCGCCTACGACTAGGGCGTCAAGGGGCCTCTTGAGGTCGATCTTCAGCCTAACAGGCCTCGCCGTGGAGGACATCAGGCAATAGCCGTTCGGGCTAGTTAAAAGGTTAATCGATGGGCCCGGGGGGATTTGAACCCCCGACCTCCCGGTCTCCGCCCGGCGGGCTATCAGCCGGGCGCTCCACCAAGCTAAGCTACGGGCCCGGGCAATATCATGGCTTAACAGCAATTAAAGCCTTCGGCCTCGCGTGTCGGTACGGAAAGCGCGTTAAAGTTAAACGGTCTAAGTCGGGTCAGGCACGAGAAATCCTCCTCACCTTTCAGGCCGCCCATCGAGCATCATCTGATGGACCGGCCGGGATTTGAACCCGGGACCTCTCGGGTGCAAACCGAGCACTCTTCCAGGCTGAGCTACCGGCCCAGTTACATAGTCTCCTTCGGAGATTTATAATTGTCTAGCTTTCCTTCCCTTTCCTTCCCGAGACTTATTACGATAAGCCGTTACTTATCCCGTTAATGTTTCATCGTGGTGTGTGCGTTAAATAAGCCGTTTAGCTTAACGTGAACGAACTGACGATCTCCCTGAAAGTCGTGAAAGCCTTGGCTGAACACGTGCCTGAGGACTGTAGGGAAATCCTGCTCAAAGTGGCGGAGAAGTTCGCGAGGGACGCTATGGCCTTGGGGTTAGATAAGGCCTTGGCTAAGTGGTACGGGATTGAAGACGACATTGACGTTCTCATAGAGATGGAGAGTTCTTGAACACCTCCAAGACCTCGTTGCTCGCCTCCTCCAAGTCCTTCATGGTGTCTATCGACCTCCAATAGGCCTCAGCGAACTGTACCCCTCCCAGTAGGCCCCTCTGAGCTAAGGTGGGGAAGGTAGTCCTCTCGATGTCGCCCTTGTCCGGCAAGTACTCGAAGATCTTCGGGGTGAACCTGTAAACTCCCGCGTTGATCCAGTACTCCTTAAGCACGGGCTTCTCTATAAACGCCTTGACCTTCCCGTCCTCTATGTATACAATCCCGTAGGGGCTCCTCAAGGGCACTAGAGCTAGGGCGGCGACCTCGCCGTCTTTAACCCTCAGCTTCTCTACGTTGAGGTCCGTTATTACATCACCGTTAAGCACCAGGAAGTCCTCGTTTATGAAGTCCCTTATTCTCTTCACCGCTCCCCCCGTGCCTAAAGGCTCGTTCTCGGTCAAGAACATGTAAGAAATCCCTAGCCTCTCGGCGTTTCTCGACACCCAGTCGATCAAAACCTCTCTCTTGTATCCAGTCAGGAAAATGAACGACTTAATGCCGAACCTCTTAAGCCAAAGGATTTGCCACTCCACAATAGGCCTGCCCCCAACCTCTACCATGGGCTTGGGTCTCTCATCGGTGAGGGGCCTCAACCTCTTGCCGTAACCCCCAGCGAGTATAACTGCCTTCAGCGAGGAAGCGGTAGGCATCAACCAATCCGTTTCTATTAGATCTATAAACTTTGCGATGATAATTCAAAATTACACGAGGGTACTCTTCCCCGGGAAAACCATTAATAAGGGTTCCTGACGAGCTAATTCAGGGGGCCGTCGTCTAGCCTGGACTAGGATGCCAGGCTCGGGCCCTGGTGATCGGGGGTTCAAATCCCCCCGGCCCCACTTAGGACTTGTTTCTTTTTCATTATCTCTGTGGTTCCAGTTTTCGAAACATCACAAGTAGCCCGCAATCTAACCGTAAGCAATGACTGAACGTCTCAAGCGAATCCTCCTGGGACCCGTGTTCCCGATTAAGCTTAATTAAGGCAAGGCCGTGGGCATTTCGATGAACTTAGTCAGCCTCTTCCTGTTCCTTCTAGTGGGCTCTCACTTGGCTTACGTTTACGGCTTCACGGAAACCAACGGCTTTCAAACCTTCGAGGGCAACATCTATTGGAACCTGACTTGGGTAGGTGAGGGCTTTAACGCTACAGGCGTCGTGAATTACACTTTCATAAACGGCTCAAGCGTGAGGCACCTGAGCTATAACCTCACTTCCAGCAAACCCGCCGATTGGTACACGCTTACCACTGATTTCTTCCCGTACTTCGTGGTCACTGAAACGTCGAACGGCTACTACAACTCGTCGATCCCCTCCATCACCCTCTACTCCGGAAACAACTACATCATCATATCTGCACAATACGGCGTGCCCTTGGCGGGGAAATGGTCCGGGTTCAAGGGGCAGTTAAACGCCACGTTTAACTTCACCTTGATCAAGAGTCCTTTCTCGTTCTACAGAGGCAGCTACAAGGTTTACGACTTCAGTAACGTCTCGGGCAGCCTCAGCATCGAGGTCTTGACACCTGAACTCGTTAACTACACAGTGGCCCATTATTCCGTCTACTCACCGATCGTCAATAAGACGGTAGAGCTGAACGGCGTTTCCTTCGTCGGAAAGGGCTTCCTAACGATAGTTTTCCCGAGGTACGCGGTCTCCGGCATCGGGGGATTAGCCGTTCTACTGTACAACGGATCCAAGTACTTCGTTAGCCTCTCACCTTTCGAAGTGGGGTATGCCAACACGAGCAACCCGTTCCTCGTGACCATCCTAGGCAACGACGTTTACATGTTCTTCCCCTACGGGGGGAACGCCACGCTGATTTTCGGCAACCCGAACGCTACCGTTAGCCTCACCAGCGTCACCCAGTCCGGCCCGCTTCCGACTGGACAGAACTACGCTGTCTACCTGGGAATTGCCGCAGCCGTCATAGTAGTTGTCGTAACAGCTCTGCTACTTGGTAGGGCGTTTCTGCGACGGGGACGTTAGCTCTCCTGAACGAGTTCATCTTACTCTCGAAGGTCCCCTGCCCCATGTAAACCACCGCCCCCGCGTGGCCCATCCTCCTCTCCTTCGGCGCGGTCCTCCCGGCTATGTAGGCCACCACCGGCTTCTTTATCTTCCCGGACAGCACGTACTCCGCTATTCTCTCCTCCGAGGTACCGCCTATCTCGCCGATGATCACGATGGCCTCGGTCTCGGGATCGTTCTCGAACATGAGCGCGGCCTCGTCCAACGGGGTTCCCACTATCGGATCTCCTCCGACTCCTATCACCGTGGAGTGCCCGAGCTCCTTCACGGCCTCGGCTACCTCATAGGTCAGCGTCCCCGACCTCGAGGCTATCCCAACCCTCCCCTTCCTGAAGCTCCTCACGGGCATTATGCCTATGAGGGTTTCCTCAGGCACTATGATCCCGGGCGAGTTGGGACCCACTATCCTTACCCCTCTCGCCTTAGCGTACTTTATCATCCTCGCGGAGTCCACGATTGGTATGTGCTCCGTTACGACCACTACCAGCTTTATCCCGGCGTCCACGGCTTCGTAAACCGCATCGGGAGCCCTCTGGGCGGGAACGAAAACGATGCTGGCCTCGGCCTCGTGTTCCCTCAAGGCGTCCTCAACCGTGTCGTACACAGGAACCCCGTGGACGTAAGTTCCTCCCTTACCCGGCGTGACCCCAGCGACTATCCTCGTCCCGTAATCGAGCATGAGCTTAGTGTGGAAGCTCCCTTCCCTCCCGGTTATTCCCTGAACTATGACCCTCGTGTTCCTGTTCACGAGCGTAGCGCATCACCTATGGCGTCTATGGCCCTGGAATAAGCCTCGATCCCCTTTTCCGCCAGTATCTTCCTGCCCTCCTCCTCGTTGACCCCGGAGAGCCTCACGAAGACGGGCTTCTTGATTACGTCGATCGCCTCGACTATCCCCCTGGCCACCTCATCGCACCTCGTTATCCCTCCGAAGATATTGATCACGATTCTCTTAACCCTGGGGTTGCTGGCCACCCTCAGGAGGGCCTCCTTGACCCTGGCCCTATCCGCCCCTCCTCCGACGTCGAAAAAGTCCGCTGGTTCCCCTCCCATGAGCTTCACCATGTCCATTGTCGCCATGGTCAGGCCAGCCCCGTTACTGATTATCCCTATGTCCCCTCCCAGGTCCACGTAGCTCTCGGGCTTATACGCCCTGTTGAATTTACTCAAAAGGTCCTGGTGCCTGAAGAGGGCGTTGTCGTCTATTATGACCTTGGCGTCCAGGGCTATTGGACCCTCCGGGGTCACCGCCAGCGGGTTTATCTCAGCTAGCTCGGCGTCGTATTCGGTCACCAGCTTATACAAGGCGTTTACGACGTCCCCAACCCCCTTTATGCCGATGTGCCTCTCGATCTTGATCAAGTCGTAGCCCCTCACCCCCCTCTCCATGGGAATAACGAAAGTCCTGACCTGTGCCATAGACTCTACGTCCACTCCCCCGACGGGAGAGACGGCTATCATGGGCTCGCCGGTCTCCCTATCCAAGAGGGCGGAGATGTAGGCCTCCCTGTCGTGCGGGACGTACTCCTCGACGAGGAACAAGTCTACGCCCGACTTCCTCATCTCGTCTATCGCCGACTGGGGGTCGTCGGTCGCCCTTACGAGCCCCCTCTTCCCTCTACCCCCTTCGAGCACCTGCGCCTTAACGACGTACCTCCCCTTCCCCTCGAACTTGTCCTTGACCAGTTGGCCCTTAGGAACTCTGACCCCCAGCGACGCCAGCAGGTGCTTCGCCTCCCACTCGTAGAGCTTCATCGGCGTATTTACAGTACGCCCTGATTATACACTTTTCACACCTAGGCCTGGGCTTGCAGAACAGCTTCCCCACCGTCGTTATCCCCGCGTAGAACAGCTTCAGCTCGAAGAGGCTCCCTAACGCTCGTAGGACCTCCTTCGAAGCCTCCTCCTTCGTGAGCTTAACTCCCAGGACCCTCGAGAGGACCCTGGAGAGGTAATCTGAGGGCGGGACGGTCATGACGTTGCCGGCGAAGAGCGTTATCGCCCTAGCTGTCTCCTCCCCTATCCCCTTGACTGACCTGAGCGTTTCATACTGCTTGAAGAGCTCATCCCCCTTCTCCAGGTAAAGCTCGGCCAGCCGTTTCAGCCTCTCCGCCTTACTCCTGTGGAAGTTGATCCCAGAGATCAGGGAATCTATTCGTTCGACGCTCAACCCGCTCAAGGCCCTCAGGTCGGCCAAGCCCCTCTCCCTCAGATAGACAACGGCCTCCTTGACCTTCTCCCAAGAGTTCAGCTGGACCAGAACCGCGGCTATCGCTATCTCGTGAGGGCTTTCTAAGTCGTCCCACCAGGCAGGGCTTTCCTGGTCGGAAACTACCCAACCCGCCTTCCTCAGGGTCTCCCTCTCCTTCAGGAACGCGTGCAAGAGGTCAGAGTGCAGTGACCTCTTCACCGATCCGAGAGCACTCGGCTCATCACTTGAGGATCTCATCGACGAGCTTCGGCGTCCCGATTTCAAACCTTTTCGGCCTTCTCCTCTCGTCCAAAGCCCTCTTTAACTCGAGCGTCGAGCCCCACGTAAGCGGGTCGTCGAGGAACTCGGCGCCTAGCACTTCGGCGTAAGTCCTCGCGTCCTCAATGGTGGTGGCTGACCTCCAGTCCCTGTTGTATACGATAATCGTAGGCTTCCCGTACATCACGACGCTCTCCATGGCGGTCTTTCCTTGATGCGTTATCACCGCCGAGGCCCCGCTTATCCACCTCTCTATGTCAGGGTCGAACTGGAACACCCTCCACTTCGGGTTAAGCTTCTGAACCTCCGACGGGTCCACCCTCCCCGTCTGAACCACGATGTCGTCCAGCCCTAAAGAGGCCAGGGCCCTATAGAGCCTCATGAAGCCCATGGAACCGGTCGTCACCAACAGGTAGCCCTCATCCCTAGGCTGGTACTTGGGTTTCTCCACTATCGGCCCCACAACTAACCCCTTCCTTCCGTAAAGCCTCCTCTGCTCCTCCCAGTGGAGGAACACGTGCTCGGAGAACGTCGAGATCAACTTGACCGCCTTGCCGGGCCTGGTGAACCTGTCCTGGCTCTCAACGACGTAGACCCCGGCCCCCTTTATCCTCTGAACCGCGCTCGGGAATAAGGAATGGTTCGAGCCCGTGGCGACGACCACGTCGTACCTCGGGATCTTAAAGGACTCCTCAACCGCCTCAGGGATGGCGAAGAAGAGCTTCATTAATGGGTCCCCGGGCTCCCTCCCTTTCACGACGTGGTATACCCTCCCCGCGTAGGGCTTCACCATCTCGAGGGTGAAGGTATCCCCGGTGGGCACGACGAAGTCCGCCTTGAAGGGCAGATACTGGGCTATCGCCCTGGCGAAGCCGCTGTGGCCCCCGCCGCTCGCGATTATAAGGATCCTCCGCATCAAACGTTTTATCTCAATTGAAGCTCTTTACGTCATATGGACGTAAACAAGGACGTATTAGCGGTTGCGGGGATACAATACGCGATTAACGCCCTCAAGGCCGGAATGAAGGTCGCAGAAGTGGGGGTCGGGGAGAGGGACTTCTACGTCGACATAGTTTCCCGGAACGTCCTCTCTCTGGACGAGGCCAAGAAGCTAGCGAAGTTCGACCCCCCTTACGAGTATACAGTAGCCGAAGGCAGGGTCGACACTCCCCTGGGCTCCTTCAACTTGGCCTACCAGCCGTCGATAAGGGCTGAGCCGAAGCACTTCGAGATACTGAACGTCTCGGTCCACCACCCTGAGCCGGGGCTTCAGTACGTCAGGGTGAGGGGCGTCGGGTTCGAGAGGGAGGAGGAGTTAAAGGACTACCTCAAGTGGCTCGAGGAGGCCCAGGAGATAGATCACAGGCTGATAGGCGAGAGGCTAGACCTCTTCTCCTTCCACGAGGAGGCAGGACCGGGATTAGCCCTCTTCCACCCCAGGGGACAGATAATCAGGAAGGAGCTCATCAGGTACATAGAGGAAGTGGAGGCCTCCATGGGCTTCCAGGAGGTCTACACCACGCACGTCTACAGGACGGTCCTTTGGAAGATCAGCGGCCACTACAACATGTACAGGGACAAGATGCTGATTTTCGAACACGAGGGCGACGAGCTCGGGATAAAGCCCATGAACTGCCCGGCTCACATCCTGATCTACAAGTCCAGGATGAGGAGCTACAGGGACTTACCCTTGAGGTTCGCTGAGTTCGGCCACGTCTACAGGTGGGAGAAGAAGGGGGAGCTCTACGGCCTGCTCAGGGTTAGGGGGCTCGTCCAGGACGACGGTCACATATTCTGCGCCGAGGACCAGCTGAAGGACGAAGTGAGGATGCAGATAAGCAAGACCATCGAGGTGCTGAGGACCTTCGGCTTCAAGGAGGACGACATAGCCATAAACCTGAGCACGAGGCCCGACGAGAGCATAGGGACGGACGAGCAATGGGAGAAGGCTACCAACGCTCTGATCAGCGCCTTGAACGAGCTCGGATTGAAGTACAGGGTTAAGGAGAAGGAGGGGGCTTTCTACGGGCCCAAGATAGACTTCGACATCAGGGACTCCCTCAACAGGTGGTGGCAGCTCTCAACGATTCAGGTCGACTTCAACCTCCCCGAGAGGTTTGACCTGGAATACGTCGACAGGGACGGCCAGAGGAGGAGGCCGGTGATTGTACACAGGGCGATTTACGGCTCGATAGAGAGGTTCATGGCCATCCTGCTGGAGCACTTCAGGGGCAAGCTACCCACCTGGCTCTCCCCGGTTCAGGTCAGGGTATTACCCATAAGCGAGGAGGTCCTCGACTACGCCAACTCCGTGCTGGACAAGTTGAGGTCAGCCAAGGTGAGGGCCGACTTAGACGCGAGCGAGGGGACCCTGGGGAAGAAGATAAGGGACGCCTACGCCGAGAGCGTTCCGTATTTGGTAATCGTCGGAAGGAAGGAGAAGGAGAGCGGCACCGTAACCGTCAGGGGCAGGAACAACGTCGAGGTCAGGGGAGTGAAGCTTGAGGACTTCGTGAGGGCGCTCGGCGAGGAGATAGCCTCGAGGGCCCTGGAGCAAACGGCGATCAAGGCCCTCTCGGGAAAGTGAGCCATGGAGGTAGTCTACGGCCTCTACAGTTCGCCCTTCGGCCCCATTACGGTGGCCTACGGCGAGAACGGCATATCCATGCTGGACTTCTGCGAGTGCTATGAGCGGGGCCTGCTCGATAACTCCTTCTTTTCCGACCTCTTCCGCGAGCTGGACCGCTACTTCAGCGGGAAGCCAGCGGAGTTCGACTTCCCGATAGATTACGGCCCTAACAGGTTCAGGGCCAGCGTGTTCAAGGAGGTGAGGAAGATCTCCTGGGGCCACGTGAGGACTTATAAGGAAGTGGCCCGAAGCCTCGGGACCAGCCCGAGGGCGGTAGGGATGGCCTTGAGCAAGAACAACGTCCTGATACTTATACCCTGCCACAGGGTGGTCGCCGAGAACGGCCTGGGAGGCTACAGGCGGGGCGCGGAGCTGAAGAGGAAGCTCCTCGAGTTAGAGGGGGTAAACGTCGAGGACGTCTTAAGCGGGGGAGGAAAACGCTAATTACTCAGCTGTCCTAACCAAGAACGGGCCGGTAGCTCAGCCTGGAAGAGTGCTCGGTTCGCACCCGAGAGGTCCCGGGTTCAAATCCCGGCCGGTCCACCTCCGATTTCCCTCACTTCATCGGTGCTAGAGCTGAGAACTCACCTTAACGAAGGGATAGAGTTTTGATTCCGACGCCCCAATCGCTCCTGTGCCCCACAAGGTCGTGGTCACCAGGAGGCTCCCCGGAGGGTGGGTAGAGGAGTTAAGGAAGGTCGCCGAGGTCGACCTCTGGGAGGGCGAGAGCCCCGCCCCCAGGGATTGGATATTGGAGAGGGTGGTGGACGCCGACGGGATCCTGGTTACCCTGGTCGATAGGGTCGACAGGGAGCTGATCGATAGGGCGAAGAGGCTGAAGGTCATCAGCACCTACAGCGTCGGCTACGACCACATCGACGTGGCTTACGCGAGGAGCAAGGGGATAACGGTGACTCACACGCCGGAGGTCCTCACCGAGGCGACGGCCGACCTGATCTTCGGCCTCCTCCTGGCCGTCGCTAGGAGGATAGTCGAGGGCGACAGGCTGATCAGGGAGGGCAACTGGAACAAGCCCTGGAGCCCCGAGTTCATGTTGGGTAAGGAGGTTTACGGCAGCACATTGGGCATAGTAGGGATGGGCAGGATAGGGAGGGCTGTCGCCAGGAGGGCGAAGGGCTTCGACATGAGGGTGATATACTACAGCAGGAGGAAGCACGAGGAGGTCGACTACGAGTACGTCGACCTGGACACCCTGCTGAGGGAGTCGGACTTCGTCGTGCTGACCGTGGACCTCAACCCCGAGACATATCACCTAATAGACTACGAGAAGCTCAGTAAGATGAAGAGGACCGCCTTCCTCGTAAACGCCTCGAGGGGAGCGGTGGTCAAGGAGGACGACCTGGTCAGGGCCCTCAAGGAGGGGTTAATCGCGGGAGCCGCCCTCGACGTCTTCGAGAGGGAGCCGATCGGTAAAGACCACCCGCTGGCCCAACTGCCCAACGTCGTCCTGACCCCGCACATAGGGAGCGCCACCAGGGAGACCCGCGAGAGGATGGCCGAGGTCGCCGTCAGGAACCTAATACTGGCCCTGGAGGGCAGGAAACCGCTCTACGAGGTCCCTTAAGACCCAGGGGATCCGGACCCGCGGTAGTACTGTCCTCTTACGCCCTTAGTCGCATAAGCGTTTCTCGATAAGGTGATTATCGCACGCTGGCACCGCTCACATAAGGGATGCAGGGAGTCCCTGAAATCCCTTGCCTCCAGCGACGCCTTGGCGCCCTGAGGGGGGAGACGCCCCAACGGTATGGGGAGACTTTGACGCCTCCCCCCAGGGGCGCACTCCGCCCCCGGCCAACTCAACTACTATTATCTGTAAAGTAAGGTCAGGAGCCTGACGACCTCAGGTGAACACCTTGCTCAGGGCGTGAAGGAACCCGATCGCGAAGGCCAGGGTTATCACGGCCAAGAGCTCCAACGAGTTCGCTACCCCTTGGGCGGAAGGGTTGTCGTAAAGCGCCAGGTTCATGAGACTCACGGCGGAAGTTAGAAGCAAGTCTATCTCCCCAACCCTCCTCAGCGTGCTCACGTCCACCCCCCTGGAAGCTACGAAGACCGACAATGCTAAGGCCAAGTCGAGCAGGTTCAGCCCCACCCTCAGGGGATCGCCGAGCGGCCTCCCCGCGTCCTGAAACAGGTAGAGGGAGAGGAAGGTGGCGAAGAACTGGACTATTAAGATAACGTAGACCCTCAGGAACGGCGGGTCCAAAGGACTTCACCCGGGAGCCTCATGAAGGCCCCGTTCTCGCTTACCCTCTGGACGATCTCCTGGGCCACGGCCTGAAGGACTTCCCTGGGCGTCTCCCTCTTCACCCTCAGGTTGAGGTCGTCAAGGAGGTCGTTGAGGGCGTCGACGCACCTCTCATCGCAACTGCACTCGCCCGGGGCCTCCTCGTCGTAGAGCAGGAGCTTCTTGGTCTTGGTTATCACCAGGAACGCCCTCTCCAACGCCATCCCGGCCTCCTTCCTCACGAAGGGGACCACGGCGTAGAACGAGTAGCTACCCTCGAAGAACAGCCCCAGGGACTTCAGCCTGTTCATTATGTAGTAGTGGTAGCTCCTGCTTATCTCCTCAGGCTTATCCCTGGCCATGAGCACCTTGAGGTAGTTGCTGTCCTTCAGCCTGTCGAAGTCCTCCCTCTCCAGCAGGACGACGTCCTCCGAAACCCTCGACCTCTTCGCCTCACCGGCTATGACCAGGCACATCCTCCCGGTTCCTGTGAACGCGAAGGGTAAAATCTTTCAGTCAAGGATCACAGATTAAGTTTCGAACGCGTGATTTTAATGAATTATATTAAAATTTTGGTAAATATCCGTTTTAATCATATTGGAAAACCCCGTTTACTTTTGAAATTCCAAATTATTGAAAGATATGCAACTTGGAATATTTGTATTAAATACACTAAGAATATCAAACGTATCGAACTACAAAACGGTTGGGTAAACGTCGCTGAGACCTCTTAGGTTAATTCACAATCATTAAGGTGAGATTAGATTTATAATCAACGCTCATGGGTCGCGTTGATTTCGCCAAAGACGAGCAATACAAGCCCTCACTGACTCAGGTTATCCTCGGAGTTAAGGGTAAGACGTGCCCTGGGGGTCCCCCTAAGACTTCGGGGGGAAAGGGATAGCCTCCCGATGATATATACCATAAGTAAAACAATTTCAAGAGATAAACTTTTTGGTTTTAGATTAATTTGAAGTTTTCAGGAGAAACGAACCGAGATACCGCTCAAGCGAAGTCCAGCGAGGGGAGCAGATTTAAACCAACTCAAAAAAGAGAAATTAAACGAATATATATTAATCTTACGTTGTATAGAATTACTAACTCTAGACTCTGAGCCCTCTAATACCCGAGGGATTCCCGAGGCAGTGTTACGCGAAAAACGCCATAATTAGCCCGTTTTTCTCATAAAATACAATAGTGTTCGAAGGTGTGAGCGAAACGCCCTATTTTAGCCCGATTTCTCAACGTTTTCAGGCCTCCAGAAGAAGCGGTCACCCCAAGAGGCGTACGTGGGACCTGAGGGATCCCCCTGAACCTCCTTCAGATATCGGGGCTGACCAACGGTTGCCTCAAAGTGTCGAGATAACTCGGGGTTATCTCGCCAGCCTCTTGAGGGGACTGGGACAGACCTCATCTCCAGTGGAAACGGAGGTCTGGCGGAAAACGAGGGCGGCCCTAGTAACACGCTCCCTACCGGGCCAAGGGGAGAAACCCTTCCCGGGGGCTATATCCAGATCTCAAAACCCCAGGGTTCCGAAAGGGACGACTGAGCTTCGAGGCCACGCTGTTTAACTGCGGGACCTTCACAGAGTAGTGAATCGATCAAGCGACGAACGCTCTTAGGCTAATGCAAGCCGCCCTCACGCGCGAACTCATTACGAAGGCATGGACGCGGTTCTCCTTAGAAACGGGTGCTGCTAAAGGGAGGTTAGAGTCGTCTAAGGAGGACTGAGGCCCTCGGCGTCTCCAAGGCGATATTAGAGCTGAAAAAATTAGGGCGTTCACGCCGTGAAGCTCCTAGATGAAAAGTAGTCACTTACTTTAATGACATCAACGACGACGAAGCCGAAGTTCAATCACTTAAGCTAATAACACTTATGGAATTTCGCTTGTTCGGCCGTCAATATCGCAGTAGTGATGATCCCGACTCATGACATTAACGGTCGGAGGAAAAGTATGCAGTCGTGAATTTGACCTAGGAAACAAAAGGGATAAATTACTTATTTACGGATGGAACTCAGCAGGAAGAAAACCGCTGAAAATCATCTCAAAATATACGTAAAAATTCTTACAATTACAAATTACTTTATATCGAATATTTTATTCAGTTAAAGATTTAGATTAATTTGAAATTTTTAAAATTTTCAAGCATAAAGTTTTCGATTTCCGGGATATATCCCAGGAGGGTCACCTCGGCGGGGATAGGCAGGGCGCGTAATATCCTAATAGTCTCCCTATTTACATATCGATTCGCGTGGAGGATCGCCATAACGCTACATTAAACCATGATGCGCACTCCCTTTCACAGTGCAGAGTTAAGATCAGCGATAAACTAGTTCGAGATTTAGAAGCGTTAGGATAAAATCAGGGATTTCGCAAGGCTTCTAACGCGTTTTTCTTGTTGAAGAGCTCACCGTTACGAAATCATGCCAAAGCCTGGTCTAAACTTAATAATAGCGAGAATATAGATGGACAATATCGCGGTAATAGCGAGTCTTTCGATCGACAAGAGGAAGAGATGGCTTCCCTTAATCTATAAGGATAAAGAGTTCGTTCATGTTCGGTCGGGTGCGCTAATTAAGGAAGCAGGCTAGAACGGTTTAGGGACTCGAGAGGGACGGGGCGGACTCACCGTTGAGGGATCGGAGGGCGTATCACCTGCTAATTCGGTTGCCGCCTCGTAAGGGTACAACGATATGAGTATCCCGCAGGCGTATGATACGAATGCTCTCCCATCTTCATATCAGATCGGACTTTATTTTCATGTTTATATCCACGCAAGCTCATATGCAGTCTGCTCTACATAGCAGTTCCTAATCATATGTTTACCTATTAATACACAACTGCTTCGCAGAGAGTCTCGGAAACTAATGATAAAGACATTGTATCGAGAGATAGCCAGATTTATTCGGAGCGGATTTGGAGATCTTAAGATTTCTGAGGCTAGGTATAAAGACCTTCTAGGAGAAGCGGACGAATATCATCGGGAATATCTAAGGCACATGCTAATGCATCTCGTGATGCGTTAGACGAAAAAGCGATATAATGTTAAAGAGATTTATTAAGGAATAGCTTATTTAGAGATTGGCAAGTTTAAGAGGTTTCGAAATGAGCTGGAAGCATCTTGTCTATACACTTCTCGGCAGATTAACAGCAATTTTTCAGCATTAGTCTCCAAATGGTGGAAAGAGAGGATCAACAGAAGAAACATTTATTTTTAAGATATTAAACATAAATGTTTTGAACCTTTTGTAAAGTCGGCTCCGGCTTTTTAAGAGCTAACGAGCAACGGACACTGGAGGCAACATGAGATAAGCTAAGCGGGGTATATCATGGTCGTCTCTGAGGCTTAGCAATAATGTGACTATAACAGCTCTGTATATTTGTTCAAACACCTCTTGAGGTATAGCTCCTGCTTTTACATAACGTATGAAGGCTTTTTCAGTCTCACTGAGCCCGCTCAAGTAAATAGGCAGTATGTCTCGTCCTATTCTGTGTATGTTTTCATAGCCTATAGCTTTATAAAGATCTTTGAGCTGTTTGCGGTCTGTAATAAGTACGACTAAGAATCTCTTCTCGGCTTCAGCAGGAGCCCCCATGCTTACGAGCCTTCTGATCCTCCTGACAGACTCCGAAGCTGTATATCCTCTCTTATCTGTTCTCAGACTAGCTAATATTATATGTCTCAAAATCTCCTGCCCTCCACTTTTCATTCTTACTTCTATAATGTTTGCCTGGGGACCTCGCTTCCTCCCTTTTCCCGTCTCTTTCATTTGCTGTTGCTGAAGTTGTTGCACCTTCTCAAGAGGCAGAAGAGTTATAACTTGCGCTCCTCTCAGAGGCTTTAGGTAATCTAGTTTTGATCTCTCAGAAGCTATGAGGAGTACTTCTTCGACATCATCAGCATTTATATCTTCCTTAACAGCATTTTTCAGTTGATTGTAAAATCTTTCGGCACTTTCCGCAATGGAACCGAGCTCGTTATGTTCTGCGAAAAACCTGTAAATCAGCTCTGCAATGCCTAATCCATTTAATGCTTGATCCTGGCCACCCTTATATTCAAATATTATATCGCCGGGCGGTGATCTTACTTTAGGCAGACTTGATAGAGCGACAAATGCCAATCCGTTTTTTATCCTTTTAACACTCTCGAGCACTTCTCCGATACATTTAGAAGGCATATTCTTAACATTCTTAACATAGAATTCCGCAACTTTTTCTATTATCTCGGCTAAGTCTGCAACTTTATTTAAGCTTCTCAGTCTAGACCAGTACGCATCTAAATTTATAAGCGCGGCTCCTCTGAAGAGGATGACGGGTATTCCTTTGATATAACTTTTAGTAAAGCTATCCCTAATTGCCTGGGCAGGACTCTCGCCAAAGAACATATGAGCTACGGAGGCTTCGGGCAGTATTGATTCTAGCAGTGACATCGTTTCTGGACGCTCTGTCTGAGATGCTAAGATCAGTTTGAGCCTTCCCTCATATCTTCTAACTTCCTCTACGGCCTTTTTCAACGCGTCTTTTATTAGATCAGCTTTTTCGCCAATATCGTCTATTGCGATCGCGATCTTTTCGTTAAGATCTGAGGCTAGGCTTGATAAGTGTTTGTTTATTAAATCTTGAAATTCTTTTTCAGCTTCCTTCTGTGATAACCCTGCTATATCTGTTGCATTCATATATACAAATTTCCAGCCTTCTTTATCGAGCCTGTACTTCAAGTATCTCAGTAGCAGTGTTTTACCGCAACCTCTGCCTCCCAATATTATGATTATGTTTTTGCCCAGCGCCCCTGACCTGCCGATCTCAGCAAAGACTGGATTCTCGTCAAGCGCTTCTTTAAATATCATCTCTAGCCGATCAAATGAAAGTCTGCCTGTTGCTTCTCTAACAAAGCTTGTGAAGCTTCCAATGCACGAAGACGAGGTCATACATCTCACCCCCAAACAGATTTTAAAATAGGCAAAAACTCCTCGGCTCTGACGTAGATAGAATCGAATCCGTCCATTCTTGGCGGTAAGCGAAACTCAGGTCTCTTATAGGTGATAGTGTAAACTCCCCAAATGCCTGTGTTGATAATTAAGGCAAGCGAAGTTACAAATGTCCCTCTAGTGATGAGAGTCTCGGGGGTTATTTTGCTTTTCAGATGATCTTCCAGCCTCTGCAGAATACCTTTTTCACTCCAGAATTTGATTATGTCTTCAATAAGATTGCGAACGTCAATGATAAAGCTCCCTGTTTCGCCGTGAGATTTTACAGCTCTTGCTATAGCGACTATTATATCGGCCGGCGTAATTGGCATAATCGAGGCTTCACCTCCAGATTTTATAACATGTTGAGCCTCTATAATATATTGCATGAATAGTGGGGACATTAAAATAAGCGTTGAGAGCGTAGAAGCTAGGCCACTGTAAACTCCGCTTTTAGGAAGTATTAGGCTTGAGATATTCAGCTTAATTTTTGCTAATCCTATAAGGCTTTGAAGCTCTGATAGATAGATTGGTAAGGTGTATGTAAGGATCTCTTTTTTGAGAAACCAATCCCACGCCTCTGGGTTCTTTACACTCACTCTCCACAACTTCACGAACAGTATTGCTGACTGAAGCTTGTTTATATACTGACCTCTAAGCTCTGCACAACGACTTAGAAGCGCTTTTAAAAACTCTTGCCTCATATACTCTAGATCTTTTTTATGTCCCTCTATGTTCGACAACTCCTCCTCTAACCTTTCTACAACATTCATCGGCACCAACTCTTTTGAGACTAGAAAATGATACTTCAATACTCCCTCAAAAGCCTCGCTTTCCATGATTAAATTGATCCACCAGAGAAGTGGAGCTAAATTTAAACTGCGCTCTTTGCCATACTTCTTAAAGATCTCTCTCACCGCGTTATGAGCACCTCTGCCTTTCTGCTTAATCTTCTCTTCAATAAGATCGTTAAGAACAGGCACAATATATTCTAGCTTGTTATACTCCTCTGGAAGCAACTCTCCAAGTCCTGTTCTCGCCTTCTTCATAAGTTGCTGTGATACTAAAAGTGTTATTACAGCTCTCCAAGCTCTTTTAGCTTTCTCATCCCCAATTCTTTTGATCTCTTTCTCGAGCAACTTTTCGTTATAAACGCCTTTAAACCTATCAATGATGTACGACTTGGCTTTTTCTTTATATACATAAAACGTCGATAGATGCTCTCCTAAATCACCAATTTCGCTGAAAATTTTGGCCTGTGTAGTTAAAACTTCGAGCCATTCTTGATTGCTAACGAGATAGCTCACGAACGCCGCATCTACGAAAGGATCCGATACGATGTATTCAACTGTTCTTTTCGCGACGTCCCCCACATTACCACACCTCAAAAAATCTTCTAAATAAAACTAATCTGTCTAGAGACATTTCTCTTTTTAAGACTTGTGACCCCATACTTTTTAACAATTCTGCAGGATCAGAGTAGAGACTTAAGCCCGATCTCTTTAATACTTTTTCATTGCCCATCAATGGGGCATAAGGATCCTCGCCTATCAATATGCCCACCTTGAATCTGTCGGCAAGCTCTTGCAGGGTCTTGAATTTCTCGCTATCGTCCTGTTTATTACTGTATTTCAAGATCTTTATGAGCACTGAATCGTAATTCTTGCTCTCTATGTATCTAATGATCTGGTCAAAATCGTCTAGTGCATCAGTTACAGTATTTTTCGATTCGACAGCTACGGTAATAGGCAGAGGCAGGATCATCTCTACGTCAGGTCCGCGGCTTTTTTTCGGTCTCCACGCAATTTCGATGTGATTCGACACTGTCGAACCCCGTTTAAAGTTATGTTAAATAGTAGTATTTAAGCTTTATGTATTAATATATTCATATAAAACAGATGATTTAAGACGAAAATTAGGATACGTCGATTCAGTATTGCAATTATAAAGGTAATGTATAGAGGTAGGAATAATTGCTGAGTTACTTAAAGTACTTTGCTGAAATACATAGATCTCTGGCAGGGCATTTTGTACACTTGGGATCTAAAGCTGTACATATTTTTCTGGCGAAGTCTAGCACGCCGAAGTTGAATTTTTTTGCCTTTTCAGGATCTTGAGGAACAAGCATTTCGGCAAAGCGCCAGAGAGCTCTGTCTGTGTGAGGTCTCTTTTTTGCAGACCTGACTCCAAACACTCTCTCTACAACTCTAATCATGTTTCTGTCTAGAAGAGGTTGCGGATGACCGCATGCTGAGAGCATGACCTCTGAGGCTATGTAGTCTCCTACGCCGGGGAGTTCTTTAAGCCTATCTTTATCGCACGGGACTCCGCCACTGAATCTTTCTACAAGCTCTCTGGCGAGCTCCAGCAGATGTCTGGAGCGCTGATGCTCTATGCCTAGAGGTCTTATCAGCTCTCTCACTTCATCTTCACTAGCTGTCAGTAAAGCCTGCGGGCTGGGATATCTCTTGAGAAATTCTGTGTAGATCTTGGCGACCTGAGTTGCTGTGGTCTTTCTCAGCAGAAATGAAGCTACAAGAACAGCCCAGCCGTCGCTAGTGTTCCTCCAGGGCAGATGCTTGTCTCCCCAAGCTTCATACCACTCAATGATCCTTTTTCTGAACTCTTCAATTTTCTCATGAATCTGAGAGCTCTCCTGCATCAGCCAGAACCTTCGTATTTTCTGCTACACATTACACAGCTTAAGTAGCTTTATTAATGACGCTGACTTATAATTTTTCAGAAGTTTAAGAGAGGCCGAACATTTTGAGCGCCAAAATCAGAGATTGCATTGCCAGATTAAGCACAGCTGTGAGCGGAGGAGAGCTGTCAGAAGCCTTCAGAGGATTTGAGGAAGATCTCTGCGAGGGAGCTGTGAGAGGGCTTGACATAGATTAGTTCAGAAGTTATGATGAGTGGATGAGATGGCTGAGCTGGAGCTCTGTCGTGCTGGATGAAAATGACTACCTTAAAGCGGCACTTCATGCTCTTCGTCTGGCGCCTAAGATAGCGGCCACAGACTATGGGACGGCTAGGCAGAGAGATCTCGGCCAGCTGTGGACAGATGCTATAAGAGGCTTTCTCGGAGAGGTAGCGTTTGTTAAATGGTTGCATGAGAGATTTGGCGTAAGTGCAGAGCTTGATTACAGACGCGGTTCTCTGCAGGAGTTTCTGCCTTCAGACGTCAAAAAAGTCAACGGCAGAGATCCTCGTCTGAAGATAAGCATTAAGACTACAAAGCTGGGAGGAATATGGCTGGACATCCCCGGCGCACAGATAGATCACAGCGACGTGTTTGTTTTAGTGAGAGTCGGCACTACCAGAGAGCATTTTGTGGCTTTTCTGAAAAAGATAAGCGTGATAAGAGACAAGCTTATGAAGGAGGCTATAGGTCGAGGGCTTCTGCGTGACGAAGAGCTCAGCGAGATATGGAATGCAGTTCCGGATTTCACCTCTATACCGGCATGCATAGCGGGTTTTTTCAATAAGCTGGAGGTTGCAGAAAAAATCGAGAGCAGGCTCAGCATAATAGAGGCAGACGCAGAAGTTAAGAAAGCTGTCGTGAACAAGTATTTAGGCTTCTGGCATCCTGGCAGGGCGGAATATGAGAAAGCCGTGCGGGAAATGCTGAAGTCTAGAGGCAAAAGCATCAAAGATAATATGAAGATAGAATTTGAAGGCATAGGAGACTTTACAGAAACACTGCATTTTATAGCAAGCTCGGGAGTCTTGAAGAAAAGAAAGGAAGATTGGGAGGAGCTTATACAGAAGCTATAGGAGTTTTACAAGCATTCATTCAGGATCTATGTTACTCAATACTTAGAGGTCTCTTAAGTTTTTCATAATTAATAAGTATTCTGCAGGATGATATTAAGAAAGCGTACTTTGATGAACACTCTAATAATTTTTTATTACATATATATATATAGTATTTCTAGTCGAGCTGTTTTAGGATCTCTCTATTATTCTATTTCAAAATCTAACAAGATCTCTGCCAGCGCCTGTGCGAGCCTTTTAGCTGCTAGAGGGGGGACGGCTTCTCCTATCTGCGCTCTTATCCGAGTTTTTGTGCCTGAGAAGAGGAATGTGTCTGGAAATGTCTGAAGTCTCGCTTTTTCTCTCAGCGTAAGTGTTGCTCTGTCTCTGTCGTAATGATATCCGTGCGTTCCTCCGCCGCCGTACGCCACAATAGTGTACGACGGCTTTAGAGGATGCAGTCTTCTGTACACAAGACTTATGCCTCTCCCCTCAACCTCCCATTTTGTTCCGCGCACAAACTCGTGGTTCTCGTCAAAAGGTATTCTCTTCATGCGCTCAACTACTGCTGGGTCGTCGTCTAGAGGATCATTTGTTCCGTCGATAGGTTTTAGTGCATGTACAGGAATTCCGTAATAGCCTAACTCTCTAAGAACTTCTTCATGTTGCTTCAGAGCCTCTTCAAGCTCTTCCTTTCTCGGAGACTTTACCTCATTAGTTACGAGGTAGTCCTTCACAATATCGAACGTAAGCTTATCCCACACCTTAGCCTTCCATTTCCATGCATATTCATTGTTCACTTCAAGCCACACACCTTCCCACTTTTTCATGAGATCTTTGTATACATTATCAAGCTCGTCAAGTCTTCTACCTTCAAAAGTTTCGATAGAAGTAAGTGGATATTTTGGGAACAATCCCATACTTTCTTTTAATGCCTTAGAGAAAGCGAACTTGATTTGCCATAATTTCTCAAGATTCTTCACAAGATCTTTCCTTATCCCTACTATTATTAGTCGTTGTCGTCTTTGAGGAACACCGAAATATGAAAGGTCTAAAACCTCAGAATGAATAATGTGATAACCTTCTGCAGGTTTAATGTTATCCTCATTTCCAATTGTCTTTTTGACTTCATCCCATCGCAAATTCAAATTAGAAAGATCTTCAAGAATGACTTTATATGCAAGACCTCTGTTAGCAGACACAAGCCCAGGCACATTCTCAAAAAGAAACGCCTTCGGCTGAAGCAGAGCTAGAGCATTGACGAAATACGCATACAGCCTTCCGCGCTTCACCTCAACACCTCTTCTCTCCCACTCCGGTCCTCTCACAACTGAGAAGTCCTGACAGGGCGGTCCTCCCACAACTATATCAACAGTAACGTCTTTCAGATAGCGGAGATCTACACGCTCTATGTCGCACGCCAGAGCTGTGCCTGCCTGAGCCTCAGCCCTGCCGTTATCGCATGTAGAAAGCCTGAGGCCGAAGTTGGCTGAGTAAGTCTTCATTGCTGGAAGCAGAATGTCATCAGCAAATGCAATGTCGAAATATCCGCTCTGAACAAAACCTGCGTCAAGTCCGCCTGCGCCAGAAAACAGTGATGCTACTTTGAATCTCTTCACGTGCGGCCCCCCTGCTCAGCGTGCATGCTCTCTTTAACGCTTGTGGCGACTACAGACTTTTCTGAGAGCCATGCGAGCACAATATTTCTGACAATTTCAGCGTCATCACTGCCCATAACCCCTTTGAACTTCTCTATAAGTCTCCACTGTTCTTCTGTGAACGTCACCTGAACTCTCTTAATTGCTCTCCTCTCCTTGTGTGTCTTGTAAGACACACTACAAACACATTGTACAAAGGAGTTAATAAACTTATGCTCAGAAGATTCAGAGGGGCTCCTAAACATGCTAAGATCTTCACTAGATCTCAGCTGAAAGACCGGGAGGACGAGGACTACTGAAGCCCGGCGATCGGATCGAGGGAGCCGAAATGTAAACGAGAGCCTGTAGCGAAAACAGGTTACTGCTGACCTGGCTTGACCGGCTCGACCCTCTTGTAGAAGTACCTGCTGATAGTCTTGAACATCGAGTCGACGCCTCCGCTGAGCGTGGCCCAGTAGAGGTCCGTGAACGCCCTCTTCATCGTCCTCCACAGCGGGCTCGGCGGGTAAACGTAGCTCCCCTCATCGTTCATGAACACGAAGGCCCCCTTGTCGCCAGCG
The DNA here is from genome assembly GCA_000389735.1 of Sulfolobales archaeon Acd1. Taxonomy (GTDB): domain Archaea; phylum Thermoproteota; class Thermoprotei_A; order Sulfolobales; family Sulfolobaceae; genus Acd1. Next base: position 848,399 of record APJY01000001.1, read on the forward strand.
TAAACCGCACACATAGCCTGCCCTTTGTACCTCTCCGCCTCCGCGTTCCCCAGGGTCTCCGCGAGGATCTGGCTGGCAGCTGTCATGGCCTGGAAGTGAGCCGCGGCCCCGTTCTTCGGGGGACTCGCTATGTTGTTCACGTCGCCCACCGCGAAGACCTCGGGGTACCCTCTGACCCTTAAGGTCTCCCTGTCGACCGGCACGAACCCCTTATCGACTGCCACCTCAGCGAACTCGGGAGGGGCCGAGATCGGGTGGTCGAAAAGCAGAAAGTCGTACTCGTAGCTCCCCTCGTTGGTCCTCACGACCCTGTTATCGCTGTTAACCTCCTGGACCTCCGCCCCCC
>APJY01000002.1 GCA_000389735.1 Sulfolobales archaeon Acd1
CCTTATCCTTTTAAAATTAGCTTAGAAAATTAATTTAGACAAAGCCTTCTTAAAGCGCTAGGTTCAGTAAGGGCAGGCCGGGTCCTCAGCCAGGGGGTCACCGTAAACGGCGTAGGCTCTGGCCCTGCTTCCCCCGCAGACGTTCACGAACTGGCAGATCCCGCACTTCCCGCCCAGCTTCGCGCCCCTTATTTTGACCAACACCTCGTTGTTGCGGTAAATGTCTACTATGCTCCTCTCCCTCACGTTCCCTAATGGTAACGGGAGGAACCCGCTGGGGTAGACTTGCCCGTCGTAGGACACGAAGAGGATCCCCGAACCGTCCATGGTCGGGACGAACGACTTGTCCACTCCCCTAATCGGCTCGCCCAAGAGGCTCCTCAGCTCCCTGATCAGCTTGTTGCTGAGGTTGGGCCCCGAATATTCCAGCTTGGCCCTCCTGAAGAACGGCGCCTCCACCGTCCTCACCACCATGTCGTACCTGGACACCTCCACGAGGAACTCTATTACCTCCCTGTACGCTTCTTTGGGTACGTCGAGCTCTACTGTGCCCCTACCGACCGGGATGAGGAAGAAGACCTCCCAGACCTTCACGCCCAGGTCCTTGAGCAGTTTGGCTACCCTCGGTAGCTCGGGGTAGCTTCCCTTCCAGACCACCGTGTTGACCTGAACGTTCAGGCCCTCCTCCAGGCCGGCTTTGATGCCGTTTATTGCGTGCTTATAGCTCGCGAACCCCCTCAGCCAGTCGTGGGTCTTGGGCTCCGCACCGTCGAGGCTTATCGATACGTACCTAACCCCCGCCTCCTTGAACCTCCTCATGACTTCCCTCGTGAGCATGGGCGAGGGGGCGGGGGCGACCGAGGTTATCAGCCCCAAGCCTCTAGCGTAATCCAGAAGCTCGAAGAGGTCATTCCTCATCAGGGGGTCGCCGCCGGTGAAGACCACGATCACCTTCCCGAACTGGGCTATGTCCTCGAGGAGCCTCTTCCCCTCCTCGGTCGTCAGCTCCCCGGGTAAGGGCCTTTCTATGGCGTCAGCCCTACAATGCTTGCAGGCCAAAGGGCAGGCCTTAGTCATCTCCCAGAAGACCAGGTGGGGGGCCCTCTCGAACCTCCCTGGGGCTCTTCCGGCCTGGACAGCCTGAGACAAGGTCGGGGTAATGAGCGAATCGGTAGGATAAAACTGTCAGCTTAATTCCTCCGCATTAGATTTCAGCCACAAGCCATGCCGTACAAGGACCTCAGGGAGTTCCTGGAGGTTCTGGAGGACAAGGGGGAGCTGGTCAGGCTGAAGGAGGAGGTCAGCGTCGACTTGGAAATGGCCGCTGTGCTCAGGAAGTTGACCTACTCCAAGGGACCGGCGGTGATCTTCGAGAGGATCAAGGAGAACACCCTTCCCGCGGTGGGGAACGTCTTCGGGACCTGGGAGAGGATCCTTTTAACTACTGAAGGGGTTGACCCTGAGGAAAAGGCTAAGGCCTTGACGGAGCTCCTGGCCTTCAGGCCCCCCGAGGGAATACTTGACGCTATGAAGAGCCTGGGGGAGCTGAGGAAGGTCGCCTCCTACTTCCCCAAGAGGACTTCGAGGACTCCCATGGACGTGGAGTGGAAGGAGATTGACCTCTTCAAGCTCCCCGCCATCAGGCAGTGGCCCCTCGAGCCAGGAAGGTTCCTGACCTTTGGGGCGACCTTCGTTAGGAGGGGGGAGTCGATCAACTACGGCTACTATAGGCTTCAGGTGATAGCCAAGGACAAGTTCCTGGTTCACTGGATGCCTTGGAGGAGGAGCGAGGCCTACGCCTTCGGCCAAGATAAGGTCGAGGTAGCGGTGGTCTTCGGCATGGACCCCGTTACGACCCTCGTGGGCGGAGTCCCCGTGCCTCCTCCCCTGGAGAAGCTCTTCGTCTCTGGAGTGCTGAGGGGGGAGGGGGTGGAAGTCGTCGAGGGCAGAACCGTTGACTTGAGGTACCCCGCCAACGCGGAGCTCGTGATTGAGGGCGAGTTGACGGGGGAGACCGCGCCGGAAGGCCCTTACGGTGATCACGCCGGCGTCTACTCGATCGTCAAGAACTACCCAGTGGTTAGAGTCAAGGCGATCTACTCCAGGGAGAACCCCCTGATACCCGTGACCACAACCGGTAAGCCCGTCCTCGAGGACGGCCACTTCATACTCTTCGGCCAAAAGGTCGTCAAGCCCCTGCTCAGAACGATCCTACCAGAAATAGTCGACTTCTACATGCCTCCTGAGGGCCTAAGCTACGTCTTCGTGGTCTCGATCAGGAAGAGGTTCCCGGGCCACGCCAGGAAGGTCATGAGCGCCCTATGGGGGCTCACTCCCCTGATAGGTAAGATCCTGATAGTCGTGGACCACGACGTAGACGTCAGGGATTGGGGGCAAGTGCTTTACGCCGTTTCAGCTCACGTGGACCCGCGGAGGGACGTCGTGGTTTTAGAGGACTTCCCCGCGGAGGAGCTAGACCCCTCGCCCTCAACCCCGGGCCTGGGGAGTAAGCTCGGCATAGACGCGACCCGTAAGCTCCCCGAGGAGTACGGAGGTAAGGAGTACCCGAAGGACGTAGCGGCTCCCGACGAAATCGAGAGGAAGGCGGACGAGGTGCTGTCGAGGCTCCTGAGCCAGGTCAAGAGGAAGAAACCGTAAGGCCTAGGCTTGTAAATCGCATAAGAGGTTTCACTAAAGATTTAACTAAGGAATAGTTCTTTCCCTAAGGCTTCAGGGGGTTCCTGGCTTGGAGCAGGTCCCTTTGATCCTAGAGTCTCCGGACATGGGAATGAGGTCGGCGATAATCGTCAGGAGCGACAAGCTGGACAGGGTGATAGCGCTCAGCGACGTCTTTTACGGAATGGATCTAACCCCCCTCCACTTGCCCTTCATTATACTGGCCACCCTCGCCTCGCCTTATCTTCCTCAGGCGAACTTCAAGGTGAACAAGGTAGTGGACTTCCTCACCGACTTCCAAATAAGGCCCGTCAGCACCCTCCAAGGGATGGAGGTTATGGTGTACGACCTCGACTCCAACAGGCTTTACAAGACCGTCTCGAACTACTCCTCTAACTTCGATAAGGATCAGGCCTACTTCCAGGCCCTGGTGAGCAAGGGCATGGCTAAGAGTGACGAGACTCTGATAAGGATAACCAGCGTGGAGGGCAACGTAGAGATAGTGCCGGAGACGAGGTTCGAGCCGGACTGCGACGTCTTAGCAGCTTATTTCTTCGCCAGGAGCTCCCTCCCTACAGTCAACGCGTTTACGGTGGCGACCGCCACCGCACTGACCCTAGCTAGTAAGGCGATGGGGAACAGGACCAAGTACGACGCGGGCGCGTTGGCGGAATTGGTGACCAACTTCAAGACCAGGTTTCCCATCAGACTGAAGGCCGAAGGCCTGCCCGATCCCCAAAGGGTAGTAACCTTCAACATCGTGAAGTCGGCCGCGACTGAGACTAACCTCCAGATGACCGAGTTAATGGGAGGGAGTTCCGCAGTCATAGACCCCAGGGATAGGCTGTCGAGGTGTACCTTCAAGTACCCGACCTTGCTCTCTATGGCCGTTCTGGAAACGTTCAGCCCGAAGTCCTGGATTCAGAAGACCCTTTACGGCTATTACGTACAGTCCTTCGTGGGTGAGGGAGGAAACGGATACGTGTTGGCAGCCTCGAGGGATCCGAAGTCGGAACCCAAGTACGCCCTGAAGGTCTTCAAGCTCTTCTCCTCCTCCGGGACGACCACTCTCACCAGGAGGAACATATCCGAGTTCATGAGGGAGGCGTCCCTCCTGACCTCGCTCTCCCACAGGAACCTGGTGAGGGTCTTCGCCGTTTACATAGACTCAGTCGCCATAAGCGAGATCCTCTCGGGCAGGACGGAGACCTTCATCAACAACCCCCCGCTCCTCGTGTTCGAGTACATGGCAGGGGGCAATTTAGGCCAGGCAGTGGGTAAGTTCGGCCCGCTGGGCGAGGAGGCCGTGCTCCACGTGCTCAGGTACGTGGGGTCAGCGCTGAGCTACCTCCATTGGGTGAACCTGGTGCACCTAGACGTTAAGCCGTCCAACATCTTCGTCTCGACGCCCTATTCGAGCAAGGAGGGTCTCGAGAAGCTTTTGGCCAAGGGGGACGTGAAGCTGGGGGACCTCGGCTCAGCGGTCAGGGAGGGAAGCAAGTACTTCGCCGTGACTTTGGAGTACTCGCCCCCTGAGCAAGTCGAGGGACTAATAAGGGGAGGCACGGCGTCTAAGTCCATGGACGTTTTCTCGCTGGGGGCGACAGCTTACGCCCTGCTCACGGGGAGGCACTTCAACCCGCCAGATGTAGTGAGGCTTTACAGCAACGCTTTGGACGACTTCGTAGTTGGCGGGGTCGAGTGGGTCAACCACATGGTCAGAGCGAAGGAAGAGTACAGGAAGTTCTGGGACTCCCTAGAGGACCCGTTAGGGGGTCTGATAAAGAGGATGACGCATCCCGACCCTTCCAGCAGACCCTCGATGAAGGAGGTTTTGGAGGAAGTGGAGAAGCTCATCGGAAACAAGTGAAATCTTGCCGTCAATGATTTCCCCGAAACGTAGCTCACTGACCCTTCACCTTCCTTCTCTTTTACGATCTCCTCGAGCTCCTTTTCCTAATTCGCTTAAGCCCTTCGGTTTAGGGGCTTGCAACCAACGAGTAGTCTATCTAACCGATTACGCCGAAAAGCACGGCTATCATTGCGAAAACGGCTACTTTCTGGAAGATTTCGCTTTAAGGGGAGAAGAAAAAGACCGTAAGCGTAAAGAGCGATCACGAGGAGGGAAAGAGCTGGGAGGGCTATTCCTGGAATCTTCACAGAGGGACACTGTGTATAAGGGCGTTATAAACTTGGATTTTATGGTTATCCTATTCTGACCGCTTCCATATCGAGATATAGGTTCTGGGCTCCCTCAGAGAGCAAACGTTGGCTCCAGAGCCTATAATCAATAATCATCTCTATGTACAACTAGGGGAATAAATTGATGACCAGTTGTTAGACTTTGTTTTGCAGTTGCGATATCCTTAATTCAAACTGTGAGTTGTGTAAATAGATAAGCAATGATGGGAAGAGGTGACCTAAATTTTGACCACATTTCTATATCTAAAAGGTGTTTGGAACTTGTATCTGAATTGTTACAGGTAAATACCAATTGTGTCGTTGTCAATATTAAGTGTATATCGATGCGTAATCAACCAAGAAAAGCTTGTCACTGTTTATTTGATCCCATATTTCGTAAGTAATTTTTGTGCCATCTTTTGGCTGCGTAATCCTTGATTATTTTAGGTGCGAAAGGTGAAAATCCGTACAAAAATGGCAATAACCTTCGCTTGTATTTGAGTTGATATCCGAGATACTTAATGAGCCCTCTTAGCGTAAGCTCGTTCTTAGTATTAGGTAGCCTACTGTAGGTAATAACCCATCTTAGATATGAAGCTTCAAGGTGAGAAATTAGTCTCTTCTTGTATTCATCTGGTATTTCACATTTATCATAATGGGTGAAGATGTTTAAAAAAGTCAGGTAGTCATTCTTGTATATTTTAACCAAATTAGAGACATAAGCAAGCCAAGACTCATAATCATTCATTTTGGCTGCACTGGCATTAGCAGTATGGATTCTTCTTAAAGTTAATATTTCATCATCGAATACTAAATAACCATTGTTACAATACGCTAAGTAAAATAGTAAATTGTCAGCCATAAGGTGAACGTTTTTGATCTCATCTAGTGCGTTCTTACTAAAAATCTTTTTTCTTACAGCTATGGAGGAATTGTTGACAGGAGGTGAAAGGCTCTTGTTCATATCATGAACTGTTAATTTCAATAATTTTCCTGAATCTTTGTTGGATTTAATTTTATCTATTAATGAATCTATACTAAGAGACCCGTAAAAATTGTAAAGATTGTTGTGGTAATATATTACGTTTTCGTCTTGGAATACCTGTTTTACCTTTTCTAATTTTTGTGGTAACCACAAGTCGTCATCATCAAGCAACGAAATTACTTCACCTTTACTCTCTTCAACGCCTCTAGCTAAGTCGGCGCCAAAGGGTCCATTATTAGTTACTATATTCTTCACACCATGATCTTCAAGGAACTTGTCGATCCTCTCGTCCTCGAAGTTCTTCACAACGATTACTTCATACTCGTCTTTCGGTAGCGTTTGGTTCAGAGCGGAGTTAACCGCATCTAACAGAAACTCCCTCCTGTTATGAGCAGTAATTATAACTGATATAAAGGGCACAAAAAGAACAGCAAAAAAGAGGATAATAACGTTACCGAATGGCTTTTACCTTCTTCAATGCCCAGTTTATGCTAACTTATAACTTTCGCAATGAGAGGATAAGGAGAGCTCGCTTCGAAGTAGTAACCTACGGATTAGTAAACTTGGTTAAAATATTTACTATCTATATCGAATATTTTCTAATACTTTTTTAAGGGAAAGTTCTCTATCCATTCTTTCATTATCATCTTATAAAATTTTAATTTTTATTCCGTAATCCATCTTACTCAAAACCTAATTTAACACAAATCTAAAAAGTAAAAAATATTCGTGTTATGTAGACAAGATCATTCTTTGTTTAAATACTCTAGAGATTTTATCTATTAAACTTTGTTACACCATAATAACCCTTGTTCTTCCTTTGGGATCGAAGACACTACTGAAGTCAATTCACAGTGAAAGTCGCTAGATAACTTGTCTACTAATTTCCTATACTCGATACCGGTGTATTTCGTATGGTGTTCAATAATTAATTTATCAAACATCCTAACATGTTCATAGTCATTCAATATCACATCAAACTCACAGCCTTCGCAGTCCATTTTGAGAAGATAGGGCTCATTAATTTGTTTCATAACCTCAGATAAGGTTACTGTAGGAACCTCACATTCACCTTTAGATTTTAATGTAGAATAACCGACTGAGGTAAACGTTGACGTGTTACAAGGCACTTTAAGCTTTCCACTCTTAGAACCTAGAGCAGCATTTATTAGAAATACTTTATCCTCTAAGTGGTTAAGCTTGACGTTCTCTATGGCTAGAGCGTAAACGTTCGGTAAAGGCTCAACTCCTATCACTTTCCTAGCTCCTTTCAATGCGAAATAAATTGAGGAATCACCGACATTAGCACCTATGTCAACAACGTCTTTATCGTAGACGTCTACATTATATACATGTTCGTCGAATATCTCGAAAACTGAAGGGCCGATATACTTAAATTTAACAGAACCGTCTCTTCTCTCTATAATACCGTCCTTATACTTCCATCCCCTTTTTGAGGCCTCGTATATCACTTTAAATCCTTGTTCGAAAATATTGTCATAAACTGGAAAATCTTAAATTTTAGTTTTTATTATAAGCTTATCACCTTCTGCTATTAGCCCCTGTATTTCCTTATCGTAAAACATTTTAACAATGTCAGAATAAAACCACCTACTAACGACGAATTCTTTTCCGCCTACTTTAATCCTAATATTCTCCTTTCTTTTCACGTATTCTAGAGCCGATAATAGCCAATTATCTATAATTTCTCTGCTCTTTAGTAACACTCTGATTTTCCTAGTTAAATACACAACCATCGTCCCTTTCCCGTTATTTAAATGTCGCTGTTACGAGTTACCTTGACCCCTCGTCGGATAAACCTCGCCTGACATTCCTTTATACCGACTTTAATCCCTTTCGTTAAATCTAAAACATCATTGGGCGAATATGATATTAACGATACAATATAAGCTGTCCGAGTCCGCCGTTTACTCCACTCCGATCTTCCACGGTGAGTTAACGGCCTTCAGGAAGAGCCTGCTTTCGGCGGATGAAATCCCTAACGCCGGTGCCGATGACAGCAGCATTGCTACGCTCATCGCTCTAAAGGGGTATAGGGCGGTATGCACTAAAGTGAGGGCGTTCGAGTACTCGCCGAAGGGGTTAAATTACTTCAGTTGGAAGACTAGAAGGGGCTACACTTCGTGATGCACTTCATATGCTTTTTGCCTAAAGTATTAAAGAGTATAAACAATAAATACAAGGCTATTTTTCTCGAGGAGTTTTACCTGCACTTAGTAAACCCCTGATTTTTAGCGCTCGGTATAGTTTTAACGGCGGTTTATCTGCCGAAGGTTTTCCTCTTCTTGCTGTTAGTGCTGTTGATAACCTTAGTCGTACCTCAATCAAGGGAGTTGGTGAAGGCCTGGATACCCAACCAGTTCTTCCTAATAATGGCGCAATTCAAGGCCTTGAGAGGCGAGGTCTTAATGTGGAAAAAGGAGAGCAAGTAATAGTTATCCCGTCAGTTTTCTATGCGTTTTTGGGTCTACCGTAAAGGGGTGAGACCTTCGATCTTCTGTAATTCACTTCCACGGCTCGTCTTCCTTAAAGAACTTATCAGCTATCAGTGGCCTCCACCACCACTCGTTCTCCAAGTACCACTCGTAGGTCTTCCTCAAGCCCTCCTTCAGAGGAGTTGTTTCGTAAGAAAGCCTAGTGCTCATACAATACCTCCTGTCATGCCCCGGCCTATCGGAAACGAACTTTATTTTAATCTCTTTACCCATGACCTCACTTAATAACTTGACTAACTCAAGATTACTAACCGTCTGCTTTCCGGGAATGTTGTAAACTTCACCCTTCCACTCCGCCCTCTCCAGTAAGTCAGCTATTATCCTCGCGGTGTCCTCCACGAAAATCCAATCCCTCTCCTGTCTACCGTCACCGTAAATCGGGACGTGCAGGCCGAGCAGAGTCCTAATAATAATCTTCGGGATGAACTTCTCAGGGAACTGCCTAGGTCCGTAATTGTTAGAAGGCCTAATGATGATTGCCTTAACGTTATAGGTCCTGACGTAGGCCTTAACGAAGAGGTCCGCAGAGGCCTTGGAAGCGCTGTAAGGGGAAGAAGGGTTAAGAGGGGAATCTTCGTTACCGCACTCCTCACCGTAAACCTCATCGGTGGAGATGTGAGCGTATTCGAAACCGAAACGCCTAGCAGCTTCTAAAACGTTTATCGTGCCTAAAACGTTGGTGGTGACGAAGTCTTGAGGTTTATAAATAGAGCGGTCCACGTGAGTCTCCGCAGCGAAGTTGACCACTAGGTCGGCCTGTTTCAAGATCTCGTGTATGGATTGGTCCCTAACGTCGGCCTTCACGAACTCGTGGTCGGTGTCCTTTAAGTTCTCCAACCTCCCGGCGTAAGTTAAGAGGTCTACGACTAACGGCCTAATCCCCCTCTTGTTCAATTCCCTCACGAAGGCGGAGCCTATGAAACCGGCACCGCCTAAAACCGCTATTCTCATAGTTCAACCCTCGAGTTCTCCCCTACTACTAGCTTAACCCATCTCTTACCCTTCACCACGCTCGAATTGTTACCTACTAGAGAATCCATCATGGACACGCCTTCAACCTTCACGTTGTCCAGAACTACACTGTACTCTATCTCGCTGTTCCTCACCTCACAATCGTCCCCTATTGAAGTGAACGGGCCTACGTAGGAGTTCATTACCTTAGTCCCCTTCCCTATATAAGCAGGGCCCCTAACGGTCGAGCTCTCAACCAACGCCCCTTTCTCTATTATCACTCTGCCGTCAACTGATGAGTCCCTGACCTCTCCTTCTATCCTTCTCTCGGCGTACTTGTCCAAAAGGAAGGAGTTAGCCTCAAGTATGTCCTTAGGCGTGCCAGTGTCCTTCCACCAGCCGTCTATTATCCTGTATTCGACCTCCCTGCCCCTGTCGATTAGCCCTTGTATCGCGTCAGTTATCTCTAACTCGCCTCTCCAAGAGGGTTTAAGGTCTTCGATAACGTCGAATATCTCCTTCGTAAACCCGTAAACCCCTACTAGGGCGAGGTCTGAAATCCTCTCCTTAGGCTTCTCAACTAGCTTAACCACTTTCCCCTCTTTTATCACAGCCACGCCGAAGCGGTTAGGGTTGTCGACCTTCGCTAAAAGTATTGAGGCCGAGCCCTTGAAGGAAAGGAATGAGGAGAGGTCGTCGTAAGGAACTATATTATCTCCTAAGTAAACCAAAAACCTGTCTTCAGTTATCACGTCCTTAACTCTGTAAACGGCGTCGGCCAACCCCCTAGCCTTGCCTTGATACACGTAAGTTATTTTAACCCCGAAACGCGAGCCATCACCGTAATACTCTACAACCTTATTCGGGTTGTTATCTCCCAGGATTATTACAACATCGCGGATCCCCGAATCCCTCAACTGCTCTAAGACCCATTGGGAGACGGGCTTTCCTGCAATTTTTATCAACTGCTTAGGCCCCGTGTGAGTTAGAGGCCTTAACCTGGTTCCCTGACCGCCGTGTAGGATCACTCCCTGCATTTAAACCACCATGTAACGCAAGTTCTCGTCTAATGAATAGAAGTCGACTGAAAGCATTTTCTTTGCTTTAGTAATATCCAAAGAGGAGTCGAAGGGTCTCCTCGCGATCCACCCCTTTACGTAGTCCACCTCTTTAACCCCGCCAGGTAGATTGAACTTCTCCTTAATCTTCGTCGCCAAATCTACTCTAGAAACCCTCTCTCCCGCGACGTTCAATACCCCCGTTTTCCTATGGTTGATCAATTCGGAGATCGCCTCAGCCAATTTTTTAGCAGAAATAGGTGAATAATAGCCCTTAAACGCGTGAACCTCCCCTCCCTCCTTCAACGTCCTGTATGCGTAAACTGGAAAACCCTTATGCCTGAACACCCCTGAAGTCCTTATAACGAGGCTGTCGTCGTAAGATAGTGCGTAAGTTTCGCCGAGGAGTTTGGTTAAGCCGTAGTAATTGATAGGGTTTGGCAAGTCCTCCTCCTTGTAAAGCCCCTTCTCACCGTCGAATACGTAATCTGTGCTTATGTGGATTAGGTAAGCTTCCACAACGCGGGACGCCCTAACGATGTGTTTCACCGCCTCAGCGTTTACCTTGAAGGCTAAACCCCTCTCTACCTCGCACTTATCCACGTCAGTTAGTGAGGCCGTGTTTATTATGACGTCCGGCCTCTTCTTGATAATGAAGTCCTCCACCGCCGAGTAATCAGTTAAATCGAGTTTGTGACCGCCTTGCACTTCCTTAGTGTTGTAGACCTTGATGACGTCTCCTTTTAACACATTAGAGAGCTCAGTCCCTAACTGTCCCGAGGCACCAGTTATCAATATTCGCATGATATGAACGATTTAAAACAGAAAAAATAAGGGTTTTGGTTAAGATAGTGTAACTGAACTAGACATCAATTCGGTTCAGAGCTTAATGGTGTGAGAAGTAAGAACCACTTCTCATAACTTTAGGTCAACTCATCCCCAATCCTCAAATACCTCAGCTCTCTCTAACGGTGGGCACTTCGCATCCTTTTCGCTGACTATCACGTTCTTTATAGGCCAGTCTATCGTCGTGTAATTCACGCACCTCTCGTGAGGCAGTGAATACTCGTTATGTGTTACGAAATATAATACCGTAGAGTCCTCTAGCGCCTGAAAGCCGTGCGCGAATCCTGGAGGTATCCACAACATGTAATGGTTATCATCACTCAGTTCGGCTTGAACGTATTTACCGAAGCTTTTTGATTTCTTCCTTATGTCTACTGCTGCGTCTATTATCCTCCCCTTCATCACCGTAACTATCTTACCTTGCTCCTTCGGCGGTAATTGGTAATGTAGGCCCCTCACGACTCCGGGTTTGGAAAACGAAACGTTAGCTTGTTTTGGAGCAGGAATATCCATTTTCCTGAATTCGGACTCCTTAAATATTTCCTTAAAATACCCTCTATTATCTGGGAATACTCTAGGCTTTATCAAAATCACACCTAAGCCTAGTTCCTCAAATTCAAATGGCATCAGGAGTAAAAGTAATGAAAAACTTTAAGGTTTTCGAATTCGATGTTGTTATCGTAGCTTTGACTCGAACCGTTGAAAAGGTAACAGAAGTAGGGGTTGCCGTATGTACCTCACTCCGCCAGGAGCTTGTCGAAGACGTAGTTGAGCAACCCCCCGCTCTTAATGTATTGGACCTCCACGTTGGTTTCGACCCTAGCCACTCCTTTGACCTCAATCGCCCTGCCGTCCGGCTTCTTGAACACGACTGTCACCTCCTTCCTCGGGGTCAGGTCCTTCAGGCCTATGATCGATACCAGCTCCTCCCCCGTGAGGTTCAGCGACTTCACGTCCTGCACCTGGACGGGTACGACGCCCATAGCGACGAGGTTGCTCCTGTGTATCCTCTCGAAGCTCTCGGCTATAACGGCCCTGACTCCCAGGAGTGCCGTCACCTTGGCGGCCCAATCCCTTGAGCTTCCGGAGCCGTACTGCTTGCCCGCGACTAGGACCAGAGGGACTCCCCTCCTCTTGTACTCCATGGCGGCCTCGTAGACCGTGACGACCTTTCCTTCGGGCAGGAGCTTCGTGAACCCTCCCTCCCTATCAGCCATTAGGTTCCTGAGCTTGGGGTTCGCGAAGCCGCCCCTGAGCATGACCTCGTGGTTCCCCCTCCTGGCGCCGTAGGTGTTAAGGTCTTTCTCGCCCAGCTCCCTCAGGTACTTCCCGGCGGGCGACTCTGGGTCTATATTACCCGCAGGGGAGATGTGGTCCGTCGTTATCTTGTCCCCCAGAAGCAGGAGTATCCTGGCGTCGACGACGTCCTCGTCGTTCTTCCTCCTCTCGGAGAACCAGGGCGGCATCCTTATGTAAGTTGACCCCTCGTCCCATTCGTACAGCTCCCCTTCGGGCGCCTTCAGGGACTTCCACCTCTCGTCCCCCTCCAGAATGTTGCCGTACTTCTTCAGGAAGTACTCCGGCCTAAGCGCCTTGAGGTAGAGCTCCTTGACCTCGCTAGGCCTGGGCCACAGATCCCTGAGGTAGACAGCCCTCCCGTTGGGGTCGAAGCCTATCGGGTCCTCCAAAAGGTTAACGTCTATCCTGCCAGCCAGGGCGAAGGCCACGACCAGCGGGGGAGAGGCTAAATAGGTCCCCTTCAGGAGGGGGTTTATCCTGCCCTCGAAGTTCCTGTTCCCGCTTATCACCCCGAAGGCCTCTATCCCTTGCTCCCTTATGTCGGCCTCTACCTTAGGAGGCAACGGGCCGGCGTTGCCTATGCACGTCATACAGCCGAAGCCGACTATGTGGAAGCCCAGGGCCTGGAAGTACGGGGTCAAGCCCAAAGCGTCCAAGTACTCCTGGACCACTATGGAGCCGGGCGAGAAGCTGGTCTTCACGTAACCGGGGACCCTCAGGCCGAGCTCCACCGCCCTCTTAGCTAAGAGGCCGGCCGTCAGGATGAGGCTGGGGTTGGAGGTATTAGTACAGCTGGTTATAGAGGCCAGCACCACGGCCCCGTCAAATATTTCCTTCCCCTGCCTCCTCTGCTTCCTCACGGGAGCAGAATCCCTCAGTAGCCTCAGTGGGACCCTCTCGTCGGGGTTCCTCGGTCCCGCGACGGAGGGCTCCACCTCGCTTAAGTCGACCTCCACCACCTCTGAGTATTCCGGCTGCTCGCTCCCGTCGTACCAAAGGGAGTTGACCTCGGCGTAGTCCTTGACGATCTCCCCGTTCCTGGCGGTCCGGTTGAGGAACTCGACCACCTGCTCGTCTATCGGGAAGTACCCTACAGTCGCCCCGTACTCGGGGGCCATGTTAGCGATCGTCGCCCTGTCGGGGACCGTTAAAGAGGAGAGCCCTGGGCCGAAGAACTCGACGAACTTCCCGACCACGTTCTTCTTCCTCAGCAGCTCAGTTATGTACAGGGCCAAGTCGGTCGCCGTTACCCCCTCGTTGAGCTCGCCGACCAGCTTGACCCCAACGACCTCGGGCACCGTCATGTAGTAGGGCTCGCCCAGCATCACCGCTTCGGCCTCAAGTCCTCCCACGCCCCAGCTCAGGACTCCTATCCCGTTAGCCATCGTGGTGTGGCTGTCGGTGCCGATCACGACCTCGGGGAAAGCGTAGAGCTTCCCCCTCAGCTCCCTTAAGTCCACCACCTTGCTCAAGTACTCCAGGTTCACCTGGTGGATTATGCCCGACCCCGGCGGGAAGACCCTGAGGTTCCTGAAGGCCCTCTGAGCCCACTTTAGGAACCTATACCTCTCCTCGTTCCTCCTGTACTCCAAGTCCCTGTTCAGGAGGAGGGAGTAGGCGGTCCCGTAATAATCGACGCTGACCGAGTGGTCAATTATTAAATCGCTCTGAATGACCGGGTTCACCCTTGAGGGGTCCTTGCCCCTTTTCTTCAGCTCCGTCCTCATGGCGGCCAAATCGACCAGAAGGGGGACTCCCGTGTAGTCCTGCATTATGACCCTGGTCGGCATGAAGGCGAACTCCTGACCTACCTTCCTTCTGGCCAGGACCTCGAAGTCCTGCTCCGACACCTTGTAGCCGTCGAGGTTCCTCATCACGTTTTCGAGGAGAACCCTTAGGGAGTAGGGGAGCTTGCTTACCTTCAACCCGAGCTCCTCGAGCTGGGAGAGGGGGAAGTAGTAAGCCCTCTTGCCCCCGAAGCTGCCCTGAGCGTCCTTGAACATTTGAACCGCGGTGAACTCTTTACATTTAACGTCTTATAACGTATTTGTGAGTCTAGAGGAGCTCAAGGGACTCTGCCAAAAGGGAGCCAAGGCTATCGCGGTCTTCGGAAGCTACGTTAGAGCGAAGGACTACGTCGAGGGGGTATCAGACCTGAACGTCTTCGCCCTGACGAGGGATAAGCAGCTACTACTAGAGCTGGCGAGCATGGGGTACTCGCCGGTTATGCTCGACGAGGAGAGCCTAAGACAACTGTGTGAGGCCGGCGACCCCCTGTGCTATTACGTGCTTTACGACTCGAAGGTCCTGTGCGGCTCGCTCCCCCGAGTATCATTCAAGCTCACTGACGGAACCTGCAGGAAGCTCAGGGATCAGGCGATAAACAGCTTCTGTTTCGCGATAGAATCTCACTTCCGCTCCGACGAGCTCAACTCCGTGAGGTACGCCTTCAAGGCGATTAAGCTCTCCGTAGCTTACAGGGTCTGTAGGGATAAGAACAGGGTGATAGTTTCCAACGACGAGGCTGAGAGTAGCTGTAAGGAGCTGAACCTTGCCGGTTGCTCCGAGATGAAGGACTTGCTCATGATGATGAGGCTCAAGCTCAAGCTCACGACTTGGGCCCTCGACAGGATAGCCCAAGCCCTGTCGAATAACTTGGACTTACCTGTGCCGACCGCGAGCGAGCTGATGAGGGAATACGGAGACCACGTGGCCAAACTCGTTTACGACAACGGGGTTTGGAGGGTGTTACTTAAGGACGGCAAGTGGGACTCGTTCAAGAAATAAAAAGAAATTTAATCTTGCTCATCGAGAACTTAAAGTGATAAGCTATGCCCCAGAGGGAAACCGGACAGTATCAGAAGGACGAACAGAGGGATCTGGAGAGGGCCGAGGAGTACGAGCATACCACCATGAGGGCTTCCGCGATCGGCACCAACAAGTTCGAGCTCAGCACCGGGATAATCATTGCGGCCAGGTTCGCGGACAAGCTGAGGAGGGTGGCCCTGGTAGCCTTCGGGAAGATGGTTGACAGGAACGTAGTGCTGAGGGACGTTGCCGAGCTCAATCAGGAGCTTTACGAGGAGATAGTCAACAAAAGGAAGATCGGGAAGCTGGACGTGATTAGGATAGTCGTTGACGCGGAGTACGACGAGAAGGAGAACAAGATAAAGTTCTCGAATATCAGGATCCAACATTTCGTCCCTGAGGACGAGTGTGCCTCGAGGGAGAACCTAGAGAGGCTTCAGAAAGAGAACGAGGAGTTGAGGTCGAAGCTCGAGAAGATCAAGCAGATGTTGACCGCTCTCTGACGGCTCCCGTAAGATTTCTTTAGCCTTTTTTCGAGAGTAGCACGGAGTGCCGGCGTAATGGACGTAGAGGGTAGGCTCAAACTCACTATAGCGATAGCGGGGATAATGACAGTTGTCTTTGAGTACCTGATTCTCAGGTTCCTTCTCGGCCTTGTTGGAATTCCCGCCATCGCCACCGTACCCTTCCTAGGGATCTTCTTCCTCTTCCAGTACTTGATCGGGCCGGTGATATTGAGTAGGAACTTGATTGAGGTAAAGCCGGGAGACGCGCAGTACGGCTGGCTCTATGATATGGTCTCGAGCTTGGCCTACGCGGCCGGATTCAAGAAGCCCCCTAGGGTTTTCGTCGCCGACGAGCCCTTTCCTAACGCGTTCGCGTTCGGGAGCGTGATATCCGGTAACAGAGTCGCCGTCACTATGCCCCTGATGAACATAGCGACCCCGGAGGAGCTGAGGGCTGTCATCGGGCACGAGCTTGGCCACCTCAAGCACAGGGACGTGGAGCTGGGCATAGCCATCGGCCTTATCCCTACTGCCCTCGGTTACGTCGCTTGGTTCCTCATGAACGCCGGATACATGGCCCTAGTCTTCGCGACCGTGGAAGAGGATTTAATTTTCGGATTACTCATGTTGGCGATAGGCGCCTTCCTTTACGCGATCACGGTTTTCCTACAGATTTTCGTGTTGTGGTTCAACAGGCTCAGAGAGAGCTACGCTGATTTACACGCTTTCCAACTCTTAGGGAGGGACTCCGCTCCCCTCGCGACGGCGCTGGCGAAGATAGTGATTTACATGCAAAACGTCAGGGTGGATCCCTTCACGGGGACTGTGGTGACGGCGAACGCGGTTAAGATACCTACAAACCAACCCTTCGAACTGGTAAGGGAGTGGCTAAGCCAGAAAACTTCCGTCTTCATGGATCTGTTCTCCACGCACCCCCATCCTGCAAAAAGGGTTCAGATGTTGAACAAGCTATTGAGGAAGTACGGCCTCAGCCTTTAGCGAGCCCTATAACGAAACCGATTATGAAGGCGATCGAGTTATAAGGAATGAACTTCACGATCTCCTGAGCGCCGCCCGCGTAACTCTGCAGCTTCACGAGGGAGGAATTGAGCAAGGCCTCTATCTGCTGAGGGCTGACGTAGCCGGCTACCATTAATAGAATCACTATAGCCAGGAGGATTAACGCGACAACAAGGACTTTACGAATCAGTATGCCTATAAGCAGGCCCAAAAGGAACGAAATTACCAGCTGGACTATTTCGGCCTCGGTTATATTGGAAGGTAGGGCGAGTGCTGTCATCCTTTGGTTCTTTGGATGCGCGCCTAGTTAAAAATTTATTACGAGGCCCCCTCACTTACGCCCATGGCTAAGGTGGTGAAGTACGAAGTCGTGGCTAAGATCGTTAAGAAGGATCAGAGCGTGGAGTTAAGGAGGATCTTTAGGAAGTTAAAGAACGCGAGGGACTTCGTTTCTGAAACGATAAAAGGACTGGAGTGCACACCCTTCACGGAAAAGGAAGGGGAGTTGGTGAGGGAGTGTAAGGGGCCTAACGTCAGCGCTAACGTTAGGATAATCAAGCACGCGTTGAAGAGGTACGAGGTGACCGTTAAGTCGCCGAACGGGGAGGAGAAGGTAGTCGCCGCGACCCTCAGCGAGGCGCTTAAGGTCGTCCAAGAGAAAGCCAAGCAGCAGGGGTTGGAGTGCGGTAAGCCGAAGCTCGAGAACGGTGTTAGGACGATAGAGTGTTCGAAAGGAGACACCAAAATGACGGCGGAAATAAGGGTCCAGAAGGGATCCCTGCCTAAGGATGAGCTTTTCGCCAGGAAGAAATCAAAGCAGACAGCTACCCAAAAGAACAAATAGCGTTATTTAAAAATTTTAAAAATTAATGTTTGATTTGAAATTTTGATTATATGAAAAGAATTAGTTTAGGCCGCCTTAGCTTTCTCTTCTTTAATTCCCGTCGTGTCGCCGAGCTTGAAGTGCACTTTCAGCTGTATCCTCGTGGCCCCCAGGAGCTCCTCCAGGTCGCCGACGACCTTTTCGTATAGCTCGCCGACGTCCACTTTGTACAAGTAGCTAGGCCTACCTTTCCTGCTTTCTTTTTCAACCTGCTTCTCTTTCTTCACGAGACCCATCTCGTACAGGTTCTTGAGGCTCTTGCTTACGGAGGCCTTCGAGACGTTGAGACTCTTGCTTAACTCCTCGATGGTGGTAGCCTTACCGGTCTCCATCAGATAGTGCAACACCCTTATGTCACTCTCCGAGAGGCCATACAGGAACTTCAGTACCTCGTGGACGTCGACCTCTCTCCCAGACAAGGCCCTCATTACCACAGCTTATTCACCAGGTTTAACTGAAATTCTTAAGTTAAATTAGTTTATGTGTAAATAATTATAGAAAAAGCTTACAAATATGAACATTTATATACTTTAGCGTGTAAGTGTATACTTTTGTATACCAAATGTATATCGAATTTCACATCTGCTGGGACTGTAGATTCCTTATTAAGGAGACTATCGACGAGGCGTCGACGCCCTCCAGATCCCCCCTCTCGTTTATCGCGAAGAAGTACCAGCCACTGTCAACCCTTACCCCTTTAAACCTCTCAATCCTCAGCGACCTTATCACGGTGTTGGGAATTGGTTCAACGTTCAACTGGATCAACCCGTCAAATAAGAACTTCACTAGCTCTAGTGAGATGTCGATTTCCTGGCTGACTGAGTTGTAAGTGAAGAGCGCTAGGGCTCCCTTTCCGTAGATGATTGAAGAGACGCCCTTTATGAACTGCACTAGCTGGTTGACGTCATACCTCAACGTTAGTTCGTTCATGGAGTCGACGATTATGAGCCCCGTTGTGTCCGTGACCAAAGACCTGAGGTCTGAGATCACGTCAGAGCCTTGAATTATGTCCGGGTCCTTGACCCCATCGCTGAAGTAATTGACTATCTTCAAGCGGTTAAGCATGGACGTGTCCTTCTGAGCGAACCACCTCTTTACCTTTCTCGGGTCCTCTTCGAAGGCCGAATAAACGACCTCTTTGCCCGACTTAATGACCTGTTCGGCGAGCTTCTTCACGATCAAGCTCTTGCCGCTGCCCACAGGGCCGTAAAGGAGCACGACGTACTCCTCGGCTGAGGAAAGGGCCTCGTCGAGAACCTTCACGCCGAGGCTTATCTTCAAATTCGACATCAATTTCAGAAGACAAATCCTAGTTAATTAAACGATATGGAATAGTGCTTATTCTGACCGCTTAGCGGTGCCCTCATCGCTTACTCTCCTGACCAGCAGGCCCAAGATGAAGGCTACGACCCCGAAGAGAACCAGCAGGATGCCGAAGAGGTTCAATATCGCGAGTATCGCGTAGGACGCTCCGGACTCCTTATACGCGTAAACGACGTTCACTGGACGACCTAAGTCGTTGACGATGCTCACTTGAGCCGAGGTACCGTACGAGAGCACCTCGTAAGCCGTGGTGTTCAAGCTAGTCCCGTTGTACGGGATCACCGCGGGCACGGAGTTCACCACTCTCCCCCCGTCGACGTGAAAGCTCAGGTTTCCAGGGTAGAAGCCGAAGTAGAACTCACTGAAAGGCACGGAGAACGAGATGGATTGGTTAGGCTCTAGGAGGACGCTCCTCTCGACCCTCAGCCCAGCTAGTTCGTAGTTCGAAATGAAGTAAGTCAAGGAGCCCACAATCATGAGGATTATCCCCGCTGCGATGAGTCTCCTCATCGTTCAGTCACAGTATTGAAACGCCGGGTAAGCTAAAAACGAAGGGATGTCGCCTATCGTTTCCTGTTAAGATTCTCACTTATCTCGACGAGGGTCTTTATGTCCTCCGCCATCCGCTTGAGGGCTCCTGGTGGCTGATCGCAGTTCAGGATAGCCATCGCGGTCTTCAAGTACTTCATCACCTTTATCCCTTGGGACTCCGCCTTGAGGGCCACCTCGAAGATCTCGTCCGGGGAGCAGGTGATACACGGGACCGCCAACGCTCCGGCGATGGCCTTGATCGCTTCAACCGCCGCGTTAAAGAACGTCTCACACGAGGCCTCGAGGTAGCCCTTCTCCAGGAGCTCTTCGGCGAAGTTCAGTACGTCCCTCGCCCTCAACAGCTATATTTAATGAACCGAGGTGTAAAAACGCGAAGGGCTTGGACTCGTACCGCAAGTTCGTCCTAGCTAAGGTGGCTTCCGGACTATCGGCGGGTGCGTGGGCAGTCGCATTGGTGTCGCCCCGAAGCCTGGAAGCCCTTCTGAGCCCGGTCAGTTTAACCGATCTGATGTCCAGCCCTGTCCCGCTCATCACCCTATCCCTGTTGTTCGCGTCTTCCGCCCTCTTGGCCGCAATTAAGAGACCCTGGGCCCTCTCAGCGTACCTAGCTTACCTAATCCTTCCCTCAGTTGGCCTCGACTACTCGCTTTCTACACTCCTTAAGGCGCTCTTCCCTCTGGCCGCGTTCCTGCTGGTCGCTTTCCTCTACCCGAAGAAGAGAGCCAGGTCTTATATCATGGCCGGTTCGGGCGCTGGCGCGCTGGCCCTCCTTTACGATAACGGCAGTCCCCTTTTGGGCACCTCGATACTCGCGCTTATCTCCCTGATCGCGGCCGTCGAGAGGGTCAACGTTAAGGTAGACAAGTACGAGGTGTCGTGTTCCGGCCAAACCGTTGACATCAGGGTGACCCTCAAGGGAGATCTCGACGTCCTCATCCCCGACTTACTGAGGGTCGAATCCGGCCTCAACAGGGCCCTGGTGCTCAACAGGTCGAGCGCTTCAGAGGCGGAGTATAGGGGTTCGGGGAACGTGGACAGAGGAGGGAAGTACCCGATAAGGGCGAGCTTCAGGGGCAAAACGTTCAAGTTGGGAAAGGTCGAGATACCGGATCCTATCTCGCTGAAGTTGTTCACGGTGGGTAAGGAGGTCAGGCTCGAAGTTAGGAAGGGCGACAAGCCTTACGACCCGAAGGCCTTCGTCGCCAGCGTCGACGGCAAGCCCGCCAATCTCAGGAGGGTCTCGAAGGGCGTTTACGAGTTCCTCGACAAGGGCGAATCCTACAGGGCGACCGTTAGGGAAGGCATTTGCTTCTCGGAGGCCCAACTCGACCTCGTTCCTTCGCCCAAGGCTCGGGTCCAGGGGGCCGTTCAGGTCTACCAGCCTCCCGTATCCGTCCAGTCAAATCAGGCTAACGTCGCTCCTCCATCCGTCACACCAGGTGACCCCTTCTTGGGCAGAACCGTCTACGGGTATTCGATAACGAGGAGAGTAGGGGAGGGAGGGTTCTCTCACGTTTACGAGGCGTTGAAAGAGGGCTCCAAGTTCGCCGTGAAGGTACCCAAGCTCGAAACGATCATGGGATCGGGATCGCTCGACAAGCTCGCCGAAATCCTTAAAGAAGTCCAGGGGCTCTCACTGGCCCTGAGCGGGCGAGCCCCGGTAGTGAAGCTCCTGGGCGTTTTCGTGGACTACCAGGACTTGAAGTCGATAGCCTCAGGCAAGCTGAACGTCTACTACGAGAGGCCTCCGGCCATAGTAATGGAGTTCATGGAGGGCGGGAACGCCTACGACCTCTTGATGAACGACGTCTTGTTCTACTCGGAGGAGTGGCCGACGGTGGTATTCATCATAGTATCTAAGATCGCGGACGCCCTGGCGGAGATCCATAAGGCGGGGTTCGTCCACAGCGACGTTAAGCCGCAGAACGTGATGTTCGGCTCCAGGCCTCCGTTGACTGGCAAAGAGCTGTTGAACGCGTTAAGGAGCGGAACGCTGGAGGTTAAGCTGGGGGACTTGGGCAACGCCGTTAGGAGCGGAGGGTCCCCGATAGGTTTCACCCCTCAGTACGCCTCCCTTGAACAAGTCATTGCGGTCTGTAGGTCGGATCCCGCCGAGGGTGTGCTCCCAGTGGACGACGTTTACGCCCTGGGAGCGACGGCCTTCAGCCTACTGACCAGGGCCGCTCTGAACTCCGATGAAATGATCGCGACTATCAACTCAGTGAAGGACTGTAAGGACGTGGATTTGATAAGGAGGGAGAGGCTTAGGCTTTACTCCACAAGGGACTATAGGCCCCTCATGGAGGCCCTCAAGTCCTCTATCTACTCAGCTAGGGCCCAGGAGGTGGTGAACTTCGTCATGAGGATGACGGCCCCCGAAAGGTCCCAGAGGCCTTCCGCCCTAGAGGTCTCGAAATTCTTCAAGGGACTTCATTGAGCTCCGCGACGGATGATCGTTCATTTAATAAAGTAAATACTAAACTTCCTTGATTTAGTTTGAAAGTTAATATTTTAAGTTGGAGCCGAGAGAGCAGAAAACGATGCTGATAAACGACCAGCAGGCGACCCCCTTCGTCAAGAACGTGATCGACGTCTTGCCCTCGGTGGCGAGGAAGCTCTGGAAGACGGGCAAAGCGATAGTGGTGGACATACGGACGCCCTTCGAGTACGTGAGTCACCACATACCCGGGGCCATATTGGTGCCTATGGAGCACCTTGAGGTCTTAGCGCACAAGGTCAGGGACAAAGACGTGATCGTGGTGTGCGAGCACGGCAACAGGGCGTTTTACGCGACCTACGGAGCCCCTCACTTATGGAAGAAGGCCTATTACATGATAGGAGGGATGGCCTACTGGATGTCCATGGGCTACGAGGTGACCTCCGGTATGGACGAGAACGGGAGGCTTTGGCAGAGGTGGCTGGAGGAGGCCAGGAAGGGTAGAACAGTTAGGGAGGTCGTATAACGTCTCTTCAGTGTTTATTATTTATTATTTTAATTAGTCCTAAACTCCGTCGTGAGGCTTGACCTGAAACTCCCTTTATTCCTCGTACTCATAAGCTTCGTAGCCCTCGTCTTATTCACGTCTCACAGCCAGGCAGGAACGTGGCACTACGTCACGACCATCCAGCCCAAGCTCTACGTATCTGCCTCGATTAACGTCAGTAATGGGCTCGCCTTGATAGTTTACTCGAGCGATCCCCTAACGGTCATGGTGATGACTCCTAGCCAGTTCTCCGCGTTTCAGGCAGGTTATGGGTCGCAAGCCGTTTACTCCGCGATCGGGACTTCCATCAACACCTTCCTCAATCTCTCGTCCGGGCAGTATTACCTAGTCCTCTACGACAACGTTTCGCAGTCCCCAACCCAGGTCTCTTACTTCGCGATAACGAGGCCCGCCCCCACAGGGATAGCCGACTACGGCCTAGCGTATTCCGGCGGAGACTTGACGCCGTACACGGTGACGTTCAATGAAGTAGTCGGCCAAGTGAACGTCCTCGATCCAACGGGGGGTTATGACGTAGGCTCCTCCAGCACCGCCTATACGATACAGCTGAACGCCGTCGTGCTCGTATCGACCCAAAACGGCTACCAGGAGCTATGGGCCCAGGACGTCGCGCAAGTGAATGGGAACGAGGTAGCTTTCGTCGACAACATATGGAACTTCACCGCCCCGGGGGCAAGCGTGCAGGCCTCCTCAGTATCGGGAAAGGGTAGCGTGATCACCTACAACGGTAGGGGCCTTTATGCGTACTCTACCCAACCCATGCAACTACCCTCAGCCTTTAGCCTAATGATGAGCGTCAAACAAACGTCGTCGGATCAGGTAACGATATCCTTCGGCTACGCTTTGAGCAATCAACCCGTACAATGGTACGACAACGTGACCGTGACTTTCGGCTCTCCGGTAAACGGCGCCTACTTCCTCGTCTCAGGCAACCAGATGACTGGGGACTACCACGCCTTCGACGCGGAGCTAGTCCTAGGGGGAGGGGGTAATGGGTCTAACTATTACTTCACATCGGCTGACGTGGGCCTCTCCATGTACTATTTGTCCGGAGGTAGCGTTGTTTACCCAAAGACGCTCTTCATGTTCGGCTTAGACACGGCTGAGGGAGCCGAGGACCTCTATACAGCTTCCGGAGGGAACGTGCAGGTCGGGTACTCTTATACCCCTTACGTGTCTTCACAGAACGTAGTCGCTCCCCTCAAGATAGCGTACTTCAGCTACAGCAATTACGTTGACTCCCTCCTGTCAAAGCTGCAAATTAATATTAGCGTCACCGGGGGCGTTCAGCCCTACAGCCTGACTCTGAACGTCAATGGTCCCAACTACGAGAGGAGTTTCGCCCTGAGCTACTCTAACGGCCCCTACGGTTACGGTACGATCGACGTTAACCTAGGGAACAACTTGCAGCCGGGAACGTACTTCGCTCAGCTCAAGGTGACCGATTCCCAAGGTAGTTCCGTCACTGAGAACTTCACCTTCACCGTCGTGCCTCCGCCTTCCGTCTTCTTGACGAGTAACTCCTCGGTGTACGTCTCGGGAAGTCCCGTCGAGTTCACCGCCAACGTGACCGGAGGCGCCCCGCCCGTTAGCCTCATATGGCTCGTGAATGGGACGTATGTGGGTTCGGGGCAGACGTTAATCCATACTTTCAGCGCTCCAGGCGTTTACAACGTGACCGTTATAGCCATGGACTCCTGGGGTGTCAAGGCGATTAAGAGCGTCCTAATAGACGTCCTACCTCCCCTTTCCGTCAGTATAGTCTCCCCATATACTGAGGTCGACGTCAACGTGAGTTTTACCCTTCACGCAGAGGTGATCACGGGCTCTCCTCCGTTCAACTTCACTTGGTTTATGAACGGCAAAGTGGTCGGACAGGGACAGAACTTGACGATAAGCTTCCCTCAGCCAGGAACGTACAACGTGACTGTGATCGTTAACTCCCACGGGCTGAGGGCCCTTGGCTACGTCCTGATCAGGGTCAACCCGCCCTTGGAGGTCATCGCTCCTTTAAACGTCACGGCCGAGCAAGGTGTTCCCTTCAGGTTGGTGGTAAACGCTAGCGGGGGGACTCCTCCCTATAAGCTGTTCGTCAATGGCTCCGAAACTAGCCCCGGAGCGATTGAGCTCTCCTTGAACGAGACGGGGAAGGTGAGGCTTAACCTAACGGTCGTAGACGCGGGAGGAGGCAGGGTGAGCGAACTCCTTGAAGTCACCCTAGTCCCCCACGTGAGGGCCGTAATCGTGGCCCCCTACATGACGTTGGATCAGGGCTCCTCAATGACGCTGAAAGCTAACGTCAGTGGAGGCTTAGGACCTTACCACATCACCTGGGTGATTAATGGCGTGACCTTGGCCAATCGTAGCGAGGTAAACGTCACCGGGTCAGTTTTAGGCAACTTATCGGTGGTCCTCGTCGTTGAGGACTCCCTGGGCGGGAACTGGACGACTCACGCGATCGTTCAGGTCGTCCCGAAACCCGTGCTCAAGGCCTCCCTTCCTAACGTCACAGACGTGGGCGTTCCAGTTAAATTGAGCTACTCTATAGAGTACGGCACGAGACCTTACGAGCTCCTCGTTTTAGTGAACGGTAGTCCGGCGAATACGTCCTTAGCCTTCGATAGGCCGGGCGTTTATTCGATAATGGTAATCGCCAAGGACGCTTTCAACGCCACTTCAGAGGTCGATCTAGAGGTTAAGGTCAACCCGCCCCCGACGGTCGACGTTGAGGTCCCGCGTTACGCTGACGTGGGGGTGAGGCTAACCTTGGGGGTCAACGTGACGGGAGGTACTCCGCCTTATGTGATAAGGGCTTACGTGAACGGAACCGAGCTGAACTCCAGCTCCTTCACGCCGAACGTTGTAGGAACCTATAACTTAACCGTCGTGGTCGAGGACTCGGTAGGAGGCGAGGTGACGCGTAGCTTCCTCATAAACGCCGTTCCAAAGCCGACCATATCGCTCTTGACAACTACAGGGAGCAGCTTCTTGACTTATAACAACACGATAACCGTAACTCCCGTGGTGGTGGGAGGGGTTTACGACAGCGTCTACGTTTACCTCAACGGCAAATTAGTGGCCCAGTTGAGACCCAACGAGAGCTACACCCTGAGCTTACCTGTGGGGACGAACTCGATAAACGTGTCTGTAGTCGACGCGTTCGGCCAATCCTCGTGGAAGGAGGTTGAGGTGACCACGGGCTATAACTCTTTCAACATAGGCGGCTCCGCGGCTATAACCGTCGTTGCAGTGGTAGTCCTCACCCTCGTCTTAAGCAGGATCCGAAAACCCTGAAGTTACCTCATTTTCCTTACCCCCGTCACTGACGTTCGCTTTTATTGTGTAAGGCTGTGAATATTTAGCCGAACTCGAATGCTCAAGGTCAGGACAGAGGACGCCGTAGGTAAGGTCCTCGCTTACGACACCACCTACGTTGGTCCAGATAAGGCGGCCGTGCTCCTGAGGAGAGGACACGTCATAACTGAGGAAGACGTGAGGAGGCTCAAGGACTCCGGCGTGTACTACGTTTGGATTGAGGGCGGCGAGGAGGAGCCGGGCTACGTTTACGAGTGGGACATCACCCCTTACGTGGCCGAGAGGATAATAGGGAGGAACCTCGTTTACGAATACGCGGGCCAAGGGCTCACTAGGGTCAAGACCGAAGTCCCCGGGATCCTCAGGGTAGACGCCGAGAGGCTGACCGAGTTCAACGAGAACGGTAAGGTCCTCGTGATCACTCATAACGACAGGAGGGCCCTAGGAAAGGACGAGTTAGCTGCAGTGATCGAGGTCGTTCCCTTCAAGATGAGGAGAGAGGAGCTGGAGTCCCTCAAGTACTCACGAATGCTCAGCCTTGAGGAGTTCAAGCTGAGAAAGCTCGGGGCGGTCGTAACGGGCACCGAGGTATATGAGGGGAGGAAGAAGGACGCCTACTTGCCCATAATAAGGGCGAAGTGTGACAAGTACGGGTGGACGTTAGTTTACCATGAGTTCGCCCCAGATGACGAGTCGAGGATAGCGAAAGCCATAACAAACGCCTTCGACGCTGGAGCGGAGGCTGTGGTGGTCACGGGAGGCATGTCGGTTGACGCCACGGACCGGACTATCCCCGCCATACTGAGCCTAGGCGCGGAGCTCGTAGCTTACGGCATTCCAATGAAGCCCACTACCATGACCGCGGTAGCCTACCTCTCCGGCAGGCCGATATTCGCGATTAGTGCCGGAGGAATCTATTACAGTGAGTGGAACTCAATGGACGTCGTCTTGACCAGGCTCATGGCGGGGGAAAGGCTGACTAAGAGGGACCTAGCCTCGCTGGGAGTCGGAGGGCTCACCGACATCTACCTGAGGAAGCCCCACTCGCATTAAAACATCGAGAAGACCTTCGTTGTAATCGCTTTATTTGTTACCCCCTTTACTCTGCTCAGCCTTGAAGTATACGATCTCCACGAGGGGGAAGACGTTCGAGTTCGACATGTCAAAGAGGGTAATACTAGTCCCTTACAGCCCTGAGGCGATAACCGCAGTGAGAGGTCTCTACCTCCTGATGAGGGTGATTAAAGGGATACCCCGCATCTACGGCATCCCTTCAGGAGACCCCGTCGAGTCCTGGAAGAGGGAGTTCTTCAACAGGTTCCTGAGCCTGCTGAAGGGCGAGACGGAGGTCACCAAGGTTTACCCACAGATGGACTTCGAGATCTCCACGGAGTCCCTGAGCGTCAGGGGGAAGGTAGTGAGGACCGCCTTAGGGGTGGAGGTGGAGGTTAAGAAGGCCCCCGAGGTACAGGGCTCGGGCCCCTCAGCGATGCTCAGCTTGGACTACCAGCTGCAGAGGGATCTGTTGAAGCTCAACCCCATTATCCTCCCCTTCGAAAGGGTAGGCTTCTTCTACGCTTTCGGGCAGTTCGTGTTCGCCTCCACAGAGGAGAGGCCCTCGGGGATACCTAAGGCCTTAGGAATCGCAGCGGCCATGATAAACGGCCTGGTGACTATGGGCGAACTCAGGCAGAGGGTCAAGGGAATGACGTGCACCGGTAGCCCTTCCATACCGATAAACTGCGACGAGGTGCCCCTGAACTCCTTGACGCCGGACGTCATAGAGGAGATCGTGATGGGTCTAGCCTTAGAAATAGCCAAGCCGGAGGACGTGGTTATAATAGAGGTGCCAGAGCTGTTGAAGCCCAAGGAGAGAGCCCTGGAGATCTTGAGGAGCTTCAGGTCCAGGCTAGTCTTGGTCAGCGATCAGCTGGCCATCGCCGACATTAGCTCGTAAAGCTCGGCGTCCATTTCTATCAGGTGGTAAAAGTAAATCATTCTATCTACCTCGAACTGACCTCGGGACCGGCTTAAATAAGGGTTTGCCAGACGATCCTATAGACTTCTGTCGATAACTGGGCGCCCAAAATGAACGTCAGTCGCTCGAAGCCTTCAATTACCATTCTAGGTTTAATAGCCTTCTGAATCCCACCTTGACGAAGTTGTTGATTATAAGGTTGAACAGGACGGCGTAGGCTAGAGCCGTTAGAGTTACACCAATCGGCACTGCTGCTAAGCCTGGGATGCCGTGCGCGGTGAGTACCAAGGTCGCTAGTATGTCCAAGGCTATCGCCGCTATCATGACGTTCGATGGTCTACTAGCCCAAAAGTTCCCCCTCTCCCTGACGTTGAGCAGGTTGAATATGCTGGAGAAGAGTAAGTAAGAGAACATGGCCGTCTGGAGTTCTTTAAGGGGCAAACTCATGAACGTGAAGAGGGGCACGAAGGACTCGACCACCATGAAGGACCCTATTAACGACGCTATCTTCACTAGGTTGGTGACGTCCCAACGGGCCGGCGACCTTGGATAGGGAACGTTATCGGTCGACTGGGTTAAGGTTACGAAGTCGAAGAGGAACAACATGAGCACCATACCGAACGTGGAGATCACGAACTTGTCGAAGAGTAAATAGGCCAAGGCCACGAACACGACGTTCTCAAAGGTCCTAGTTATCCTGCTTAGTATCCATATGTTGATCCTTTCGTAAATCCTTCTGCCAGTCTTGACCATGTCCACTATGTTCCTCAGCCCGGGAGTGGTGAGCACGACTGCGGCCGCAGCCTTAGCCACGTCGGTAGCGTTGCTTACGGCGATCCCCACGTCAGCCTGCCTCAAGGCGGGGGAGTCGTTCACCCCGTCCCCCGTCATACCCACGACCTTCCCTTCCCCCTGGAGTATCTTCACTATGGTGAACTTATCCTCCGGGAATACCTCAGCTACTCCGTTTACCTTATCCACTAGATTCGGGCTCTCCTTAAGCTCCTTCAGGCTGACGACCCTCTCGCCTATTCCCACCTCCCTCGCTATCTCCTTGGCTATTGGGGTCGCGTCGCCCGTGATCATCACTACCTTTACCCCCAATTCATTCAGTTCTCTCACGAGTTCGGCGGAGTCCGGCCTCGGGGGATCCCTGAGAGCTATCAGCCCCGCCAGAACCCAGCCCTGGCCCTCGTCCTTCGCCACCGCCAGTACTCTACATCCCTTCCTTGCTACCTCCTCGGCTTTCTCGTAAAGCGGATCGCTCTTAATCCCGCAGAGTTTGCTTATCGAGTCTATGGAGCCCTTGGCAGAACGAACCCTCCTTCCGTCCTTTGAAGCCACGGACTCGGTCCTCCTTGTGGAGGGATCGAAGGGCTTGAAGGACTCTACGTTCCACTCTGCGAGTTTTATCCCCTCCTCCTTAGCCTTCTCGATTATCGCTATATCTATGGGATCCTGACTGGCCTCGGAGGAGGCCAAAGCGCCGTAAAGCAGGACTTCCTTCTTATCCGCGTTTATCGGAATCACATCGTAGACGCTCAACTGGTTCATGGTTATCGTTCCCGTCTTGTCGGAGGCCAGGACGTTCATTGTGGCGGCTCCCTCAATCGCGTCCAGCTTAGTGATGAGGACGCCCTCCCTCGAGAGCTCGTAGCTTCCTAAGGCCAAGCTGATGCTGAACATAGCTGGAAGGGCTATGGGGATGGCCGCCACGATGAGGATCAACGAGAACGGGATAAAGGAGAAGATATCCTCGTGTCTCACGAGAATCAGGATCGCTGACGCCGCCAGCAAAGTGGCCACCATAACCATCATCCAGAAGACCACCCTGTTCACGACCTTCTCGATCCTCAGCCTCGGCTTCGCTATCTTCACGAGCTCCACGGTCCTACCGAAGTAAGTGTACTTACCCGTGAACAGGACTACTCCCGTCGCCTCCCCTCTCCTCACAATCGACCCGGAATAAATCACGTCGTCCTTTTTCCTGTAAACGGGCAAAGACTCACCGGTTAGCGCGGACTGATCCACCTCTACTTCGCCGTCGTAGAGCTTAACGTCAGCTGGCACGAAGTCCCCCAGTCTAACCCTTATTACGTCTCCAGGAACCAACAGCCTAGCCGGAAGGACCTTCCACTGGCCGTCCCTCAGAACTCTGGCGTTAACCTGAAGTTTCCGCCTCAGTAATTCCAAGGCCTTGTTTGCCCTCTGTTCCTGGATGAAGCTCAGAACGGCGTTGAAAACCAAGAGGGCGATTATAACGTAGAAGTCGAGGGTCTTCCCTAGGAAGTACGAAAGCACCGCTGCCGTCTCCAAGATCCACGCGGTAGGGTTCCAGAACTTCTCCACGAAGTCCTTGGCGGGATTCCTTTTCTCCTCTTGAATCTCGTTCGGACCGAACTGGCTCAGCCTCCTCTGAGCCTCGTCCTCTTTAAGGCCTTTACCCAGGTCTACTGATAACGACCTCGCTACCTCCTCAGCTGTCGCCTTGATGAGTTTCTCCCTGTCGATCGTGACTTGGTCGGGCATGTGAAGCAACGTAGTGTATGCGGTGCTAGAGATATCAAACTGACCGGAGGTCAATCGTCTCTTTCGCTGTAAAGTAAGTGTCTGAAAGCCTAGAAGAACTGAAAACAATGGCTAACCCGGAATTTGATGGACGACTTGGTAAGCTCAGAACTCAGACAGTATCCTTCGGGATACTAAGGGTGTCGTTCATGATCTTTGGAACTTCAGCGTTTCCAGCGCATTTCACCGGTCAAGCGACCCTCTTCTCATCACTCGAGCCGTACGGTTCAATACAGCCGTATTAATCTTTCGCTCTCGGGACTAATACCTCGCTATGATGCGGTAACCGAGAGGTACTGCTCTCCCTCTGACTAGGTTGTTCTAAACGCCTTACACTTAAATGCAAACGTGCTCCGCAATTTGAAAATTCGGCGTGACTACAGGTCTTTTTGGTCTGATGTGATACACTCTCTACAGCTGGAAACATTAGCTCATTTCCATTCTTCAATAAAACGGAATTATTGTCAATATCATTGCCTCCGTGCGTATACATAACCTACTATCATTCCTGTACCATGATCATATTTCGGAATTGTATTCTTTGTTTCAAATCCGTTTTTCTTTAATATATTTACTAACTCCTTATATCCGTAGTGGTATTCTATTTCGATTTGGTCAAATCGATCTAATGCTTCCTTACTCGCGTTTCTGAATAGATCGTATTCGCAACCTTCACAATCTACTTTTAGTATGGAACCTTTTTCTACATTGTATTTTGACACTATCGTATTTAGACTATACATTGGTATTTTGACTCCTTCTCCAAAGTCTTTTAGTTGTGTTGAAGCGTAGCTCTCTACGTCTTCTTTAACTCGAACCTCTCCATCGTAGCCACAACCAGCGTTAACTAAAACTATTTTATCTTCTAACCCGTTGGCCCTAACGTTTCTCTCTGCAATCTCAAAGATTTTCGGGAAAGGTTCGAACGCTATAACTCTCTTCGCACCTCTTAACGCGAAATAAATGGCGGTGTCAGCGATGCTAGCACCGACATCAATGACTGTCCTGTTCGTTACATCCAGGAAATCATAATCATGATAAACAAAGGAACCAGCTATAGCTCCCTTATCCCAATCATAAAAAATGACCTTTTTGTTATCGAATATGAATTCGATAACATCATCTTCAAGTCTTGTGACATGTAAGTTAGTGAAGAATACTCTATAAAAATAAACTACTCTAAGATTATTATTGTTAATTTCCACAACTCTCCCATCTCTTAACTTGGCTTGAAACGGATATTTCTCCCTTAGCACATTAAGCAAAACGTCCTTATAATTCTCGTAAGTTCTGTAATAAGAATAAACTAAACTGAAAATATGTATAGGATTAATACGCCGAAAGAGAGAGTTCAGCTTAGCTAAAAGAATCTCACTTTTAGTAACTCCCATTATAGTAGCCCCTTCAGTAGTCCCTTTATTTTCCCTTAATATATTTTACATTATCTGCTCGGATCCCTGTAGACGACGGCGGGGGCCGACGAAGCTCTCAGGTCAACGCTCGCTTATTATGCACGCTTATTATTTCCCGAGTCCTTAGCTTAACAGAGCCTCATGGCCAAATTAGGGAACTTATCCCCAATATTCTCGGAAATCTACGTCGAGAGGCCCGACGGGACGAAGGTGTTCAAGGCCTACCTGGCAGGGGAGTGGGTCGGTTCGGAAAGCTTAACCGAGGTGAGGTCTCCGATAGACCTGGAGGCCTACGCTTACGTCCCTAGGCTGACTTACGAGGCCGTGAACCCTGCGATCGAGAAGCTCTACATCAAAGGAAGGTGGTCCATCAGGGACATGCCAGGGGAGGAGAGGAGGACTGCCTACCAGAGGCTGGCCGACCTGTTGGACAAGTACAGGGAGGACTTCGTCCAAGTGTTAATGATCGGTAACGGTAAGACCAGGGCTGCTGCCAACGGTGAGGTGGACGCCACGATAGAGAGGCTCCGTAGGACGGACATGGACGTGAGGAAGCTCTACGGCGAGTACGTCCCGGGCGATTGGAGCCACGAGAGCCTGGAAGCTGAGGCGATAGTCAAGAGAGAGCCAATAGGCTTAGTCCTAGGGGTGTCGCCGTTCAACTACCCGCTTTTCGATACGGCAGCGAAAGTGGCCTTTACCATGGTCGCCGGGAACGCCATTCTGATTAAGCCCGCCTCCGCCACCCCTATTCCTGCCCTGATGCTCGCTAGGCTTATGGTGGAGGCCGGCTTTCCCAAGGAGTCTTTCGCTGTGATTACGGTGCCTGGGAGCGAGATGGACAGAATAGTCGCGGACAAGAGGATAGCGGGTATCGCGCTCACGGGGAGCGCGGACACGGGCGACCACGTCGTCAGGGTAGGAGGCCTCAAGAGGTACGTGATGGAGCTAGGAGGAGGGGATCCAGCAATAGTGCTCAAGGACTCTGACCTGAGGACGGCCGCGCAAAAGATCGTCACAGGAATAACGAGTTACTCGGGGCAGAGGTGCGACTCGATAAAGCTGATCCTGGCGGAGAGGGAGATTTACGACCAGTTGAAGGCCCTCCTTATCGAGGAGCTGAAGAAGGTGAGAGTAGGGGATCCCAGGGAGCCCGGTACGACGATGGGGCCGGTGATAGATCCTAAGACGGTTGACGAGTTCGAGATGGCGGTTAAGGACGCGGTGTCGAAGGGAGGGAGGGTGATTTCCGGAGGGAGGAGGCTCGGTCCGACCTACATAGAGCCCACTTTGATAGAGGTGGACAAGTCCGTGGTCAAGGACCTCTACCTCTACAAGAAGGAGGTCTTCCTGTCGGTAGCGCTGCTCGTCGCGATAGACAGCTTAGATGAAGCGATAGAGCTGGTCAACGGGAGGAGGTACGGCCTGGACGCGGCCATCTTCGGGAGCGACATAAACAAGATCAGGAAGTTAATGAGGTTCCTGGAGGTCGGGGCGATCTACGTGAACGAGTACCCGAAGCACGGCATCGGCTACTTCCCGTACGGGGGAAGGAAGGACTCGGGGGTAGGAAGGGAGGGGATAGGGTACACCGTTGAGTACCTGACCGACTACAAGACGATAGTCTACAACTACCGCGGTAAGGGAATATGGGAGTACATGTGACGATTTTCGGAACGGCCTCAAGGACACTTAATCCTTCCTTTATAAACCGATTGGACATTTAATCCATCCGTGAATCTCTTCGACTGGCCGAGAGGCATAGCCGTCATCAGCACCTCAGAGGGGAGGGAGGTCGCGGAGAAGATAGCTAGGGCACTCCCTAACGCTTACCTCTTGGGGGGCTACTCGAGGGACGCTTTGGACGAGGCCTTCGCGTGTTACAGCGGGATCGTTCTGGTCATGTCGCTCGGAGGGGCGGTGAGACTGGTCTGCGAGAGGATGAGCGAGAAGGGAGAGGGTCCAGCCGTTGTCGTAGTCGACCCGTTGGGAAAGTTCGCCATACCTTTGATCAACTCCCACTGGGGAGCCAACGAGTTGGCCCAAACTGTATCTGAAAAGCTGGGGTCTATCGCCGTAATAACTACAGTCGCCGAAAGGAAGGGAATGAGGCCCCTGGAGGACCTCGCTAAGCTCCTTTACGGTGAGTTCCAGCCTAAGGAACTCATAGCGAAGTACTACTCGAGAATACTGAGAGGGGAGAAGGCCTGTGCCGTGGGTTTCGACGTTCCGGAGGGCTTCGATTACCTGGAGAAAGGTGAGGGTTGCGAGCTCAGGATTTACTACGGGAACTGCGAGGAGGGCTACCTCTGCGTTAAGCCCTACCGGCTTTACATAGGTATAGGCGCGAAGAGGGAGGCGCGTTCATTGAGGGACGGCGTCCTGAGGGTTTTGGATGAGCTTAGGGTTCCGCGCGAAAGGGTCAAGGCGGTGGGCTCCGTCAGGAAGGAGGCCGAGGAGGTCGCCAAGGCTCTCGGGACCGAGTTCAGGCTGTTCAGCTTCGACGAAATCAGACAGTTCGATCACGAATGTCTAAGCCCGGCCTCTGAGACCCTGTCGTCGCTGGGCCTACAGGGCGTGGCTGAGGCCGTCGCGCTCCTCATGGCAGGCCCAAGGGGGAAGCTACTGGTAAGGAAGGTCAGGGAGAAAGAGTTCACGGTTGCGGTGGCCGGGGCGGTGGAAGGATGAGGGCTTACATAATAGGTGTAGGTCCGGGGGACCCGGAGCTATTGACCGTTAAGGGCCTGAGGCTGATTCAGTCCTGTGAGGTTATAGTCGGATGGAGGAGCGTGCTGGAAAGGTTCGCAGGTTTCTTTAAGGAAAACGCTAGGGTGATCGAGCTGACCTACAAGGACGAGGTCCGGAAGCTAGAGGAGGCCTTCAGCTCGGGGAAGGAGGTCTGCGTGCTGAACCACGGGGACCCTTCGGTCTCGGACTTCCAGTTCGTCGAGAAGGTGAAAGGAACAGCGAAGAGTAAGGGTTATTCGGTCGAGGTGATCCCAGGAGTCAGCTCCGTGAACGCCCTGATGGCAAGGCTGGGCCTTGACTTGAGCAACGTGATTTACATGACCATGCACGTGAGGGCAAACGAGAGGGAACTCCTCAAGGAACTGGACAAGCTGATGGAATGTAAGGGAGGACGGTCGATACTGCTCTTCCCGCCCCCTGACCAACAGGGCGTGGAGAGGGTGGCCAAACACCTTCTTGAGAGGTTCGGCGACATGCAGGTATGGGTGGCTGAGAGGCTGACCTATCCTGACGAGAAAGTCGTGAAGGTAAGACTTTCCGAGCTCAACGGTTACAGGAACTCAGACCTCGTAGCCATGGTGATACCATGAGCTCGAGCGCGATAGTCGTCGTCACTCACGGGTCAAGGAGAAAGGAGTTCCTGGAGGATCTAGAGAAGATAAGCGACGCCCTGAAGGGGCTCAACGCGGAGGTCATACTGGCCCACAACGAGTACTCCTTCCCCAACTGGAGGGAAGTCCTTAGGGATCTGGTCGAGAGGGGCTACGACAGGATAGTCTTCGCCTTGGCCTTCTTGGGCAGGGGGAACCACGTCTTCAGGGACATAGCCGGGTCGCTAGGGGTAGAGACATTGGAGGAGTGGAAGGAGGTAGAGGTGGAGGGCAGGAAGATCTCGGTCTACTTTACCAGGCCCCTAGCGGACTCCGCTCTAGTCCAATCGGCCCTCAGGTTGAGGGTCATGAAGGCCTTAGACGTCCCGAAACTGAACGAGGGTTACGTCGAGGACCCGGAGGAGATCGAGAGCAGGAGCATGAGGATAGCTGAGGAGGAGGCCTTGAGGAGGAGGCCTGAGCTGAACGGGATAGAGCTGAAGATAGCGGCCAGGTTGATCTACGCGTCAGGCAACCCCGAGGTCGTGAACTCACTCTACGTCTCAAGGGGGGCCATAGACGTCGCGTTGGAGGCCTTAAAGGCGGAAGCCAGCCTCGTAGCGGACGTGAGGATGGTCCACGCGGGACTCAGGTGGAGCAAGAAGCTGTGCGCCCTCGACTTCGCCGATAAGGAGGCTAAAGGAACAGTCGTCGAGGACGGAATGAGGAGGGCCCTAGAGGCCGTTAACGGCTTGAAGGCCGTAGTAGTGGGCAACGCTCCCACCGCCCTGCTGGAGGCGTTGAGACAGGTGAAGCGGGGGAAGGAAGTCGCGTTCTTCATCGCCACGCCTCCTGGCTTCACCAACGCCGAGGAGATCAAGGAGGAGCTGATTAAAACCGGCCTGCCCAGCCTGGTCGTGAGGGGAACGCTGGGCGGGAGCAACCTCGCGGTAGCGATAGCTAACGAGCTCGTGAGGTGGGCGGGGTGAAGAGGGGGAAGATCTACGTTGTGGGCCTAGGGCCGGGCGATAGGGCCAACATGACCGAAGCGTTCCTCAAGGCCATCAGGGAGAGCGACGTGATAGTGACTTACAAGACCTACGCCGAGCTCATCAAGGACCTCACGGTGGGGAAGGAGGTGATAACGGCCAACATGAAGGAGGAGCTCCTGAGGGCTAAGGTGGCTATTGAGAAGGCTTTGGAGGGGAAGACCGTGGCCGTGGTGAGCAGCGGCGATCCTCAAGTCTACGGGATGGCGTCACCGGTCCTCGAGCTCCTCTGCCTAGGCGGCTTCGACGTTGAGGTCGAGGTCCTTCCTGGAGTCACCGCGGCCCTGGCCGCCTCGTCTCTCTTCGGGGCCCCTCTTGCCCACGACTTCGCGGTGATCAGCCTGAGCGATCTCCTGACCCCGAGGGAGGAAATATTGAGAAAGGTTGAGCTGGCTTCGGAGGGGGACTTCGTGATAGCCCTTTACAACCCGATAAACCCCAACCTGCTGAGGGAGGCCATGAGGGTTATAGCGAAGTACAGAAGCCCGAGAACGCCTGTGGGCATCGCGAAAGCCGTCGGCAGGGACGACCAGTGGATCGCCCTAACCACCCTGGGCGAGTGGGAGAGTTACTCGGATCAGATCAACATGGTGACGACCATCATAGTGGGCAACTCTAGGACTTATACGTGCGGGAGGCTCATGATAACACCAAGGGGTTACGGGAACAAGTATGAGCTTGCTAGATATGTGGAGGAGGTTCGGAATAACCACAGGTCTAGCGGCGGCAGCAGCCAGTAAAGCAGCTGCTCTAGCTTCGAGGGGTGAAACCGTGGGCTCCGTTGTAGTCCCCTCCCCGATAGGTTTGAGGATAGAGGTCAATGTCGAGAGAACGTGGCGGGAGGGCGATTACTACTGCTCCTCCGTCAGGAAGTTCTCGGGCGATAATCCCGACGTTCTAGACGGGGCGGAGATAGTTTCATGCGTTAAGCCCTCGCAAAGCACCGTGATCCTCGGCGGGAAAGGGGTAGGGAGGGCGGAAGGCGAGTGGGTCAGGGGTAGCGGTGGATACGCCATAAGCGAGGGCGCTAGGAGACTCATAGAGTCCGCCCTGAAAGAGGTAGGAGGAGAGTACGAAGTGATCATAAGCGTGCCCCAAGGGGAGGAGTTGGCCAAGCTGACCATGAATGAGACAGTAGGGGTTAGGGGAGGGATCTCGATACTCGGGACTACCGGGATAGAGTGGCCGGTGAGCGATGAGGGCTTCGAGGCCCACGTGAGGGCTATGGTGTGCGAGGACTTGAGCGCTCATAACGGTGAGCTGGTATTAGCTCCAGGCAACACGGCCCACAACTTCGCCGTAAAGGCCTTCGGGCACGCCGTCAAAGTGGGGGACTGGATAGGGGTAGCCTTGGACGAGGCGAAGAAGAGGAGGGTTAAGAACCTGATCCTGGTCTCCCTCCCAGGCAAGCTGGTGAAGCTCTCCTGCGGGATGCTCAACACCCACTCGAAGTACGGCGATTGCAGGATAGAGTCGCTGATTCACTCGGCCCTGTTGGCTGGGGTTGGCTTCGAGAAGGTTAAGGGGATCCTCGACGTCAAAAGCGTCTCCGAAGCCCTTTATAAACTGGGTGAGGACGAGGCGTCTAGGACGATGAAGGTGGTTGCCGAGAAGGCCCTCAAGGTCGTCAAGAGGGTCGTAGACGCGAAAGTGAAGGTCGTGGCGCTCGACGAGAAGGGGACCAAGGTTCTGGGGGTGGCAGAGGGATGAGCTGGCCCTACTCGACTTACGGGATCCCCGACGATCAGTTCATAAGGGACGAGGAAATACCGATGACGAAGGAGGAAATAAGGGTTCTCGCCCTCTCCAAGCTGAGAATAGCCAGGGGCTTTACGCTTGTTGACGTGGGGAGCGGGACGGGATCGGTGACGGTGGAGATGGCCCTGGCTGTGGGCTCGATGGGGAAAGTGATTGCAATAGACAACAACCCCAAGGCGGTAGAGTTGACTAAAAGGAACGCGGAGAGGTTCGGCGTCCTAGAGAGGGTTGACGTGAGGTTCGGCGACGCTTTGGAGGTCCTAAGGAACCTGGAGGTCAGGATAGACGGGGCGTTCATAGGAGGTGCCTCCAACGAGATAGAGGAGGCCATAAGGATCCTGGACCAGAGACTGAGGAAGGGGGCGAGGATAGTGACTGACGCAATCCAGATAGAGACGGCTTACAAGGCGATCAAGGCTTTGGAGCTCCTGAGGTACGACGTTGACGTCACGATGGTCACGATTAGCAAGGGAAGGAAGACGAGCACGGGTTACGCCCTACTCGCAAGGAACCCCATCGTTATAATCACTGGTGAGAAAAGGTGAGGCTGATAGCTGTAGGCCTCGGCCCAGGGGACCCTGAGCTGGTAACTGTAAAGGCGGCCAAAGTCCTGAGCGAGGCGAGGACGGTCGTCGTACCCTACTCTTCCAACAGGACCGCGAGCTTAGCGGAGGGCATAGTGAGGAAGTACTCCTCGAAGGCGAGGATAGTCGCCGTAAGGCTCCCGATGAGGAAGGAGATAAGAGGGGAGGAGCTCGACTCCATAGCCGAAGAGCTGTGTAAGGAACTCGAGGGGGAAAGTGAGGCCGTCTACGCTACCTTAGGCGATCCCACGATTTACAGCACGGTTTTCAGGTTCGCTTCACGCATGCCTTGCGTGAGTGAGCTAGATCTGGTCCCCGGGGTCACGAGCATCACCGCCTGTGCCAATAGGGCTCAAGTCAACCTCGCTTTAGGTGACGAGGGGATAGCCGTGGTCCCTGCCCACAGGGTGGACCTCATTAAGCTGGCGAGAGGCGCCTTCGAGACGGTGATCGTAATGAAGGGCAGTCTTGGCCTCACCGAAGCGACCAAGCTGCTTGAGGGTTACAGGATAACCTACGCGAGGAGATGCTACATGGAAGGAGAGGAGATAGGTTCTGAGGTTAAGGACGATGATTATTTCTCGTTAGTCATCGCGAGGTGGGAGCGTGAGGGGGAAGGTAGGTAAGGTGATATTCGTAGGGGCTGGCCCAGGGGATCCGGAGCTGATAACGGTTAAGGCAAAGACTGCCCTGGAAGAGGCGGACGTGGTAGTGTACGCCGGCTCGCTGGTCAACGAGGAGATAGTGAACAGGTGGGCGAGGAAGGACGCGGAGAAGGTCAACAGCGCCAACCTGACCCTGGAGGAGATAACTAGGATAATGGTAGAGAGGGCTAAGGAGGGCAAGACCGTGGTCAGGCTGAAGTCGGGAGACTTCTCGATCTACGGCGCGCTAATGGAGGAGGTCTGGGCGTTAAAGGACGCGGGGATACCCTACGAGTTCGTCCCAGGCATAACGGCTGCGCTAGCCGCCGCGAGCGTGGCGGGGATAGAGCTCACCCTTCCCAAGATATCCCAAACGGTCATAATAACCAGGGGCTCAGCCAGGGTTGAGATGGAGGGGTCGATCAAGGACTACGCCCCCTTCGTGAACAGGGGAGCTAGCCTCGTTATCTACACGGGTGTTCACATAATCGAGAAGGTGGTTAGGGAGCTGAAGGAAGGGGGAGTGAGCGACGACACACCGGCCATAGTGGTCTATAAGGCTACGTGGCCCGATCAGAAGGTCGTCAGGTGTAAGGTCGGGGAACTGGTTCAGAGGGTGAAGGAGGAGAAGATCTTCAAAGACGCGGTGATAATAGTGGGCAAGGTCGCGGATCCTGATGCTTATAAAGACTTAGTGAGGTCTAGCGTTTACGATCCCGGTCACGCGCACTCCTTCAGGCCGAAAAAGAAGAACGTCGACGCATAATATTATTATTATTTATAAAAATTTGATTAAATATAAAAATTATTACTTTATGTACTTTTTTATGCGTTAAGCTTAGCTTTGAGTCAACTGTTTCAGTTCCTCTAATACGTCCTCTATAGCCTGAGTCCTGAAGCCTGTATATACAGCGCCGTAGTGAGCTCCCAAGGTTAGGACGGTTGCGACCACCGTATCCGTCGGGAACGGGATAATCGGGTTAAGCCCGAAGCTGCCGAAGTAGGACAATACCGTTATGAGTAGGATGTAAGCCAACAACCACACGCTCGCCTTTACCTCCCGCCTGGCCTCATCGGTCTTTGCTAGGAACCTCAGAACTGCCAGGTCCAGAACCGTAATTGCCAACAGCGATGTCATGTAGACCGCGAAGGCCAGGTTGTTAGCAGTCGAGAGGGCGCTCGTGGAGTTGTACAGATAATACGCCGACCCTAAGACAGCGACGAGGTTGATCACTCCTATGGCTATACTCGCGCCCTTGTTCATACCGAGGTACTTGTAGGTGTAGTAAGCGAAGAAGAGCGTCATGCCGAGCATTATGGCGCTGATCACGTAATAGAGGGTCGCGAACCCGGACCAGTACACTATTAGACCCGCGGCGAGCGTGGCTATAGGCGCTAACACCTTAGCTCCAGGCAGTCTATAAGGTCTCTGTAGCTCGGGAGCCGTCCTCCTCAGGGTCTCCAGGCCTATTCCTCCCATTATGTAAGTGAAGACGGTCGCGGAGCTGATGAAGCCAGCTAGGGATTGCCAGGATGGGAAGGGCAGCATGAATATCGCGGCTATTACAGTGGCAGCTATCAGCGACAGTATCGGTATCCTCGTCCTACCGATCCTTAGGAAGACCTCAGGCAGGTAGCCGTTCGCTGCGAAGCCGTAAACCGTCCTGGCACCGGTCCCGAGATAAATTAGGCCAGTACCGCTCGGCGAGACCACCGCGTCCAGTAGGAGTATGTAAGCCCAGACAGTGAACAACGCTAGCGCCGCACCCGTCACCGGGCTGGTTCTCAGGATCTCATAGAACGGTCCGCTCGACAGAACGGAGCTGCCCAGTCCTGTCCAATTGCCAGGGGTAACGTTGAGGTGGTTCCAGTCTATTGCCCCTATGAAAGATACCTGGAGGAGCGTGTAAACGGCCAGCGCGATCAGCAGGGAGCCGATTACCGCAAAAGGAATGTCCTTCTGGGGGTTCTTCCCCTCTCCGCCGTACTCCACTGCCTGCCTGAACCCTAAGTACGAGAATATCACTCCTGTGGTGGGAATGGCGTATAAGACAGCCGCAAACCCCGCTATCCCGGAGGAGCCTCCGGCCACGTACTCCGCGCTCGGGAAGAAGCCTCCTCCCAGAGTGAAGTTGTTCGGGTGTAAGACCGTGACCAGGAGGATCACAATGGTTATGACGGGTATTATCAGCTTCCACC
Source organism: Sulfolobales archaeon Acd1 (assembly GCA_000389735.1). GTDB lineage: Archaea > Thermoproteota > Thermoprotei_A > Sulfolobales > Sulfolobaceae > Acd1. The sequence goes on from APJY01000002.1 coordinate 41,455, forward strand.
AGCCAAGGCCGTGAATCGTCTTCCCCAGTACGTTAACCCCGGCGTAGTTGATTATGAAGAACGCTATCAATAGGAGGTAAGCTACCGCTATGCCTAAGGGAGTTAGCACTCCGTTAGACGTTAACGGAGGGTAGAGGGAAGACAGGTAAGTCACGGTCCCCATGGCCTCTATTGCTGGGACTGAGACCGCGGAAAGGAAGTAGGCCCACGTCAGGATGAAGCCCGCGATGCCTCCGTGAGTGTAGTGCGGATACCTGACTATTCCGCCGCTCTTGGGAATCGCGGAGCCCAGCTCGGCGTAAGCCAGTCCTATGAAGATGGTAAAAATGCCGGCGATTATCCAGGATAGGATCGCGGAGCCTCCAGCGTACTGGGCGGTGATTAACGGCCCGAGGAGCCAGCCCGAGCCTATTATCCCTCCGAGGGACAAGTACAGGAGTTCGAACTTGCCCAGAGACCTCCTGAGTAATTTGTCAGATTCCGCACCTATGTCTCCAGCCCTTCTTGCTTCACCACCTGGTTGGCCTTGACCAGACATTAAGTGGTTTAGGGATAATAATCCGCATATAAACCTTTAGCCTGAGAACAGAGAGATATTCTTTTGAGTTTTTATATTTTTGTATTACACTTAAAACTGTGTTAAGAGTTTGAATAGCATTAGTGATATATTGATAGTGAAGATTTTCATCTAATCTGCTGTTGAAGGGAAATCAACTGAAGAAGGGCTCCGGCCGGGACTTGAACCCGGGACCTTCGGGTCCACAGCCCGACGCTCTAACCAGGCTGAGCTACCGGAGCCAGCCAAGATATCAATCGGGCTCTACGTTAATTAAAGTTAAACGCGTCCCTTCCCCTTCAACTCCTCCTTCACGATGTCCAGGATTTTCCTCGCGATGATCGTCTTGTAGTCCTTCTCCAGCTTCACCACCCTCGAGTCCGTGATCACTATCACCTCGTTGTACTCGGAGGCGAAGGCTATGTCCTTTCTGTAGGCGTTGTTCGCCACTATTACGTCGAAACCGTGCTTCTCCTTCTTCCTCTTGGCCTTATCGATCAATTCCTCGTCGCTCTTGGCGGTCTCCGCGGCGAAGCCTACTAGGAACACGCCCTGCCTTCTCGCCCTGGCGGAGACCTTCTCGGTCCTCTCGAACTCTACCGTCGGGACCTGGGTTGCACTATCTAATTTCGCCTCGGCCACCGTCCTAAACCTGTAGTCGGCGGGGGCGCCCGCCAGGATCACCACGTCATAGCCGGCGTTGACGTGCCTTTCGACCTCATCCGCCATCTGAGAGGTAGTCTCGACCCTCACGGTCTTGGAGTACGGCCTGTGGTTTGTACATAGAGGCCCGTGGATCAGGACGACGTCGGCTCCCCTGAAGAGGGCCTCGTTGGCTACGGTGACTCCCATGGTTCCGGAGCTGGGGTTGCTGACGAACCTCACAGGATCCAAGTACTCCCTGGTCGGGCCCGCCGTCACCAAGACCCTAAGGCCCTTGAGGTCTTTCCCCCTCAACAGGTAGCTGACCGTGAAGTCGCTCAAGTAGTCCAGCTCCGGGTAGTGTGCCACGTCCCTGACCAGGATGGGTTCAACAACCTCCACCCCCATCGACCTCAGCTTCTCTATTTGCCCCCTCATGGCTACGTACATCTGCTTGTGCATGGAGGGCACCACGATTATCGGCTTCCCGTCGCCGAGGAAGTTCAGGGCTGTTGCGGTTACTGGGGTGTCTGCGATCCCGTTCGCTATTTTGGCTATGGTATTGGCTGTGGCAGGCGCTATTACGAAGGCGTCGTGCTCCTCCTCGAGGGTCACGTGCTCCAACCTCCAGGTGAGCTCCGTGATCGCCTCCCTCCCCGTGGCCCAGGAGAAGAGCTCCTTGCTGACCAGCCTCTCCGCGTCCCTGGTCATGATCACCGTCACCCTCGCCCCCCTCCTCATCAGGGCCCTCGCGAAATCCACGCTCTTGTAGATGGCAACGCTCCCTGTGACTCCGAGGAGGACCCTCTTGCCGTCGAGCTCCCTGCTGATCTCGCCGATTATCCTTTCAGAGGGGTGCATGCAAGGTTTTTAGGCGTCGTGGGGTCTTTTAAGCTCATGGAGCTCGCCGTAAAGGGAAACGAATCAAACGTGGTCATAAGGAACGTCAGGCCCAGCGACATCAACGGCGTTATGAGGGTCAACAGGGCCGCTCTGCCAGAGAACTACCCTGCCTACTTCTTCGAGGACCACATAAGGAACTACCCTGAGGCCTTCTTCGTGGCCGAGGTGGACGGCCAGATAGTGGGCTACATAATGCCGAGGGTGGAGTGGGGGATGAGCTTCTTCGACCCGAAGGCTTACGTTAAGAAGGGCCACCTGGTGTCCTTCGCCGTCCTAGCCGGCTACAGAAGGAGAGGCATAGGTACAGCCCTGCTCTCCCGCTTCATGGACGCCATGAAGAACGTTTACGAGGTGAACGAGGTCTACCTGGAGGTCAGGGTGAGCAACCTGGACGCGATTAGGCTTTACGAGAGGTTCGGCTTCCTTAAGATGAAGGTGTTGAAGTACTATTACGCTGACGGAGAGGACGCTTACTTGATGGCGGTGAAGCTCAGCTCGTAAGAGTTCCTTTTGTCGTCGTAAACGACGTAGTACCCTCTGTCCAGGGCCCCAACGGAGATTACCCTTGTGTCGGCTATCCTGTACTCCAGCTGTTGTTCCGCGTGCCCGTGAAACACGAGGTCGGGCTTCTCAGATAGTATGAAAGCGAGGACCTCCTGGTACCCGGACTTGACCCCGAACCGAGGTAACCCGAAGGGTGGGAAGTGGAACAGGTGAGCCTTGATCTCGGGCCTCCTGAGGGGCCTCAGGAACCTCTGAACCGAGGGAACGTCGGCCTCCCCTGGTATGCCGTAAACCAGGTTAAGCCTTTCCGGGCACTCGACGTCTCCCAAGCTAATTATCTGACCTGGAAACCCTCGAGCAACCCTTACGCAGGTAGCCCTTGTAATCAGGGTGAAGGGACCACCACCTGTCATACAGGTCTAAGAAGGAGGCGGCCGCTATTATATCAGCCGTCGAGCCCGGGTTAAGGCCGTTGGAGATCAGGTATGAGTCTAGCTCCTCAACTGTTACTTCCCCCTTGAGGGCGGAACAGGCCATCTCTGAGACCAATAAGGCGGTCCTAGAACCGTGCTTCCTCATTATCAGCCCGTCCGGACGCTCGCAGAGCAACTGCAGAAAGGCCCCAACCAAGCCGACCTCCCTCAACAGCCCGAGCGCCCTTAAGGTCAGCCTGTAGCCCCCCACCAGGTCGCTGACTATCTCGTCGTGGTTTGAGGAATCCAGGAGGAGCTCGCTCAGGCTTCCCTTGTAGCTCCTGTAATCCTTACCCACCTCGAGCGTCCCCAAGTAACTGGGAGGGGCGAGCGATATCGCCTTGAGGAACCAGTCCGCCTCCTCCTCGTCCAACGCCCTGACCAGCTGCGACGCCCTCTTTACGAGCTCGTCGCTCGAGGACGCGTTAGGGGACTCGTAAAGCAAAGGATAAAGTAGGATTGCGGTGCCCAGGATCGAGTAGGAGTAGCCTAATTTCGTCACCTCCTGAATGGACTCGTACATGGGCTTATACACGCCCTTCCTGCCTAGATAGCCGTACACGCACGCCCTGGCGTAATAAGCCGTCGAAAGAGTAGCGGAGGCGACCAAGTCGAGGTAAGTCACCGAGCCTATGTCCCTGAACCTGCTGGCGTTTCCGGGCTTGCTCTCGCTCGTCTCGATTAAGGTAGCGGTCGAGGCCAGCGAAGCGACGCTGTCACAGTACTCTCCTAACTCTGGCGGGTACGTCCCTGTCCCCGAGTAGTAAGACCTTTTCACTCCCGCACTTCATGAGCATCCCCCTCGCTTTAACCTTTCTTGAGGAGTAGAGCAACCACGAGAATATGCCCTCGTAAGAGACGACCTTGTCTACTCCGCTCTTAGCCTCCACCTCCGAGGGGTAAACCAACGCCCCGTACTGGTTCGGGTTCAACTCCACCTCTCCCTCAAACGGGCCCAATTTAGTGCAAACGTCCTTACAGTAACCCTTAGGTCGAGGGTCGACGAAGCCTATGGAGTACTTGAGGCCCCTGTATACTCCCCTTAGCTTCACGCTGTAAAGCTCCCTAACCTCCTCCGCCTCCAGACCGTAGTTTTCTGCGGCTTCCACAAGCCATTGCCGGTCGACCTCGCCTCCCTCGAAGGACTCTAGCACCTCGAACGCCTTCCTTTGGCCGTAAACCACTACGTCTAGGTCGGACCCCTCGTGCTGTATGCCGAGCATGTAGGATCCCCCAACGCCCAGGCCTTCAAACCCCAGGAGCTGAATTAGCTCTAATGCGACTTGAGGCAGGGCGTTCCCTCTCACGAGGTTCCTCATCGCTTCGAGCGGCCTGAAGGCTTTCACTACCTCGCTGAGCCTGACCACGGGAAAGCTGACTCCGTAGCATGGCTCTAAGAGGAACTCCTGGCTGAGTTTCAAGACGTTGTGAACCCCGTACCTCTTGAGGGCTCTCTCGTAGCCCCTCCAAAGGCCTTTGCCGGTGTAAACGTACTTCAGGTAGGCGAACCTGTAACCAGGAGGGTTGTAGTTGGTGAAGACCACGTAGACCATTCCCTCTCTCGTGAGCAGGGCGTCCTTATCGAGGGTCTGAAGCCCTTCTATCACGGCTATCATCGTTAACCCCCATGTGAGGCTTTCGTCATTCTCTCAACAGCTCTTGTATCCGTCTCAAGGGTAAGGCGACGTGATCCAGCGGCGTGCCATCAGCCCTCAAGGAGTCCATGAGGTAGGAGCACCTCGACCCGTACCACGCGTTCGCTATGATCGCCGCCCCCACGGCGGCCTCCTTGAAGGGGAAACTGTGCTTTATCCCCACGGGGAACTCCTCCTTCCTCTTCCCGCTGACTATTATTGGCGCCCCGATCTCCTTGGAGTACCACTCCGCGATCATCCTGGTTATTTCGATCACCCTAGTGGGGTTAGACGGTTTGTAAATGTCCGACTTCCCCAGAGGTCCTGCCAGCTGTGCCACTTCCCCGTCTATACAGCCCAGGCTCCCGTAACCCGGAAGAATCGTGCCCCCGAAGCCGTCGATGATCTTCCTATCCTTAACTACTACCACTGCCGTGAAGGCGGAGCCGAACTCCACCAGGACGAAGCTCTCGTACATGGTCATATAGAAGATCGCCGAGGAGACCTTGTCTGCAGTACCCATGTCCACGACGTTAAACTTCCTGTGCTCGGGGACGCTCGTGAGCTCCACCACGCCGGGTATCGTGAACGAGTTCTCTATGGTCCTGGAGACTCTGAGGAAGCTCCTGAGGGGACCGTCCTTCCTGGGATCGTCAAGGCTCATCAGGAAGATCTTCTCGTCGTCTATCTCGCTTCCCCTAACGAACGGAAGCCCGAAGCCTGATGGTAGGGCTACTGCCTTGGGTCTGAACGACTTAAGGAGCCTAACTATCTCGTGAACGTCCTTCTGGAACTTGAACGAATTCCACTCGTAGTACCTAATCAGTCTACAGTTATCGTCGACCACAGCCAGCGCTGTAGAGACCGTGCCGGGATCGAAGCCGGCGAAGGTCATTGAACGTACGACACCTTGACCACGTTGGTTAACCTCTCCACGCTCAGCTTCGCAGCAGTGGTTTCTATGAGCGAGTCGGCGAACGCCTCGAACTCCTCTGCGTCGGTGTCGCTGAGGAATATGAACTGTACTGAGGTCCTAGACCCCGACTTACTCCCCTTGGACATGGCGATGATCTCGAGGGCCATCATCACGGCCATATCGAGGTCCCTTTCGTTAAACGTTCCCTTGAGGACGGTGCCGAGGGCTTGTCCCAGTTCCCTCCAGCCCCCCTTAGGCTTTATTTCGGCGAAGCGCGTCAAGGTGTCCAGGACTTTGTACATTATGAGTACCTCGCTGGGGGATATACCTTCCTTGAGCATCTTGAGACCGGTCTCGACTAGCAAGTTGGTGAGCGTGTAGACCTTCATTCCGGCGGACTCAGCGTAACTCCTCAGATCCTCGTAAACGTCGGATCTCATGAAGCATGGTGACCTCGAGCTCTTAACCGACAAAAATAACCCCCTATGGCCTTATGCGGTTATGTATATAAGTGTATACAATACTACAGCCTACTCCCCAGCCGTTATGACCTTCCCCTTAACGACCTTAACGACCACCAACCCGCCTGAGCTCGAGAAGGACACTATCGAGTACCCAAAAGCCTCGAGAAACCCCTTGATAGTCCTGTAAGCGAAGTCCGAGACCTCCTCCGTGAAGAGCGGAGCCTTGAAAACGGCCTCTATCTGGTCATCGTTCTTATTGTTGCTGAGGAGTTCTAGATAAGGTGTTAAGACTTTCAAGAAATCAAGCATATCGTTATGATCGTTGACCAACCCGTCGTTCTTCAAGTAAACCGCCAGCCCCCTCGTGAACTTCTCGACCTCCTCTAGGAACGAGGTATAGGCCTCGCCGTTCACTCTCCTTACCTCTTTAAGCAAGGGCATTAGGACGGATAGAGGGAGTTTAATTATCCCCAGCTTATCGAGGGTCCTTTGCGCTATATAGGAATTCCCGAAGCTCGTGTATTTCCCCTCGAACCTCATGATCTTGGCTGACTCCTTCAAGGATGAAGACAGTAGACTCCTAACTATCTCTTCCTCCGCCTTGTTAGAGTCCTTATACGACTTGACAGACGTTACGCTTTCGACGGACTGTTTGAACTCTTCATAGACGGACTCTGGCAGCGGAACCAGCTTGTGTGATTCCTTCTCTCTCCTTTTGGACAAGACCTACACGGATGTTACTCCCCATTCTCTATAAATTCGTTTCAGTGGCTGCCCACAGAGAAGTCACCGATCCTTTCGGCTCTTTCTCATCACACTAGTAATGAATCGCGCCTTGTATTACGTCTTATTATTTAACTCCTCGTGAAATGGTGGCGGGGGGAAATAGCGGCGCCTGGACTTGAACCAGGGACCTCGGGGTTTCCCCACGCCGTGTGAGGCGTTTATGAGCCCCGCGGGCTACCAGGCTGCCCTACGCCGCTACCCTACCCCGCCTTGTGAATTTTCGTCCTACGCAATATTAAGTTTGTCCTTTCGTATGGTTGAATCGCTCGCGGTAGTCCGTTAGATTTCACCGCCCAGAACTTCGATCAATCGATTAAGAGGAAAGGAGCAAAGTGTGGCGGGCCCGCCGGGATTCGAACCCGGGACCTACGGGTCACCCCTCCGCACTATGGACGGTTAAGAGCCCGTCGCTCTACCTGGCTAAGCTACGGGCCCGAGGGTATTTCCTTAACACACGGTTTAAAGTTTACCTACAGACGCCAAGCTGATGGAAGAAAAGTTATTACGAGTGGGTAGAAATGTCTCCAAATGCCGAGGCTCTTCGGTACGGACGGGGTGAGGGGAGTAATTAACCAGGACATGACGCCCGACCTAGCGCTACGCCTGGGAAAGGCCATCGGAACCAAGTTCGGCAGAGGTAGCAAGGTTCTGGTCGGCAGGGACGTGAGGTCGGGGGGCGACATGTTAGTTAAGGCCGTTGAGGCGGGTCTGCTTTCGGTGGGCGTTAAGGTTTTCGAGGGAGGCATGGCTCCCACTCCGGCCCTTCAGTACGCCACCAAAACCCTCGGATACGATGGAGCCGTGATAGTCACGGCGAGCCATAACCCTCCGGAGTACAACGGGATAAAGGTTGTTGCCAACGACGGTATAGAGGTGGACAGGGAAATCGAGGAAGACATCGAATCGTATTTTTTCGAGAACAGGTTCAACACGACCTCATGGTCAGAGAGCTACGGCGAGGTGAGAAAGGAGGACAGGGTCGTGGAGACGTACGTTAACGGGATCCTCTCGCATGTCGACACCGCGAAGGTTAGGTCTAAGGGTTATAGGGTGCTGATAGACCCAGCCAACAGCGTGGGGGCGATAACTAGTCCTTTGGTGGCTAGGGCGTTGGCCTCTAAGGTCTACACGATCAATGGTCATCTCGACCCGCTCTTCCCCGCGAGGGTTCCGGAGCCCACCTTCGAGAGCCTGACCGAGACTTCCAACGTCGTTAAGGCCCTCAGGCCCGACCTCGCCGTGACCCACGACGGCGACGCGGACAGGGCGATATTCCTGGACGAGAACGGCGTGATACACTGGGGCGACAGGAGCGGCACCTTGCTCTCCTACTGGGCCCACGAGAAGAACCCTAACCTGCCCAAGAGGATATTCACGGCGGTCTCCAGCTCCAGCTTGGTTGAGGAGTACCTGGGCAGGTACGGGATCGGAGTGGAGTGGCTCAAAGTCGGGAGCGTCGGGATAGCTAGAGAGCTCCAAAGGAAAGGAGGGGTGGCGGGCTTCGAGGAGAACGGCGGCTTCATGTACCCGCCCCACCAGTTCGTTAGGGACGGCGCAATGAGCATGGCCCTAATGTTGGAGCTGATGGCCTTCGAGAATGAGAGCCTCTCCTCCCTGTTCTCGAGGCTTCCCAAGTACTACCTGGTTAAGACTAAGGTGCCTCTAAAAGGCGACGTCAACAAGGCCTACGAGAGTGTCAGGAACGCCTTCTCTTCCTCAGCCAGGAAAATAATAACGATAGACGGCATCAAGGTGATCTCGGACGACTTCTGGTTCCTCGTGAGGAAGAGCGGGACGGAGCCCATAGTTAGGGTATTCGTAGAGGCGAAGGACGAGAGCCTGGCGAAGGAGCTGGCTAACGAGCTGATCAAGCTGGTGGGTGAGTCGCAGTGAAGTACAGGCTAATGGATCTCTTAGCCTGCCCCATGTGCAAGACCTTCCCGCTCAATCTAATAGTGCTCTCGGAGAAAACCGTCGAGAGGAGTCCGCCGGATCAAAGGAGGCCCATATGCGAGCTTTACTGCGGCTATAGAAACGTGAAGACCTCGGAGCTACAGAACCCGCCGTGCGACGAGTGTTACAAGAAGGAGATAGTAGAGGGTTTCCTTTACTGCCCCAACTGCAAGAGGTGGTACCCGATAATCGATGAGATACCGAGGATGTTGCCGGACAAACTGAGAAAGAAGGAAGAGGAGCTGGCCTTCCTGAAGAAGCACGCCTCCAAGTTGCCCAAGAGCCTCCTCGAAGAGGGTCTCCCGTTCAACTTGAAGACCGCCTAAGGCGACACGCTGGGTTTTTCGCCTGAGCTTGAGGCGACGTCGTATTATCGATTTATTAGCCTAGTCAGGCGATAGTATAGTAAGGGTACCGGAATGGAAGGAGGATTTCTCGCCAACCTAGACGAATGGATCAAGATGCAGAAGAACCTACTTGAAACGGCTAAGGAGATGGAGAAGAAGCTGAACTCCGAGGAGATGGACAGGCTCGACATGATCCTAGAAACTAGAACCGCGTTTCAACACATGATGAGGACGATTAAGGCCTTCGATAACTGGCTTCAGGACCCCATGGTGCTCAAGCACATGCCGAAGGAGATGCTGGAGGACGTACTTAAGACGGTCTGGAGCATGTTCGAGACGCTGTTGGAGTTAGACATAAGACACACAAGCCAGTTCAGGGAACTAGTCGCCAAGCTAGGGAAGGAGGGTAAGTTGGACCCGCTCATCTGGAACAGGCCACTGGGTCTCGAGGAGAGCCAACAGAGCAGGAGAGGACCCTTCACCACTATGTGAGAACCGACATCAAATTAATTTCTATGTAAATAAACTAACCTAAAATTTTAATTATTTCAACCGTTTAAAACCCTCTTCCTCTCCTCCTGGATCTCAGCCTTTGTTCCTCGTCGATCGCCTTTATCTTTTCCTTCAATTCCTGAATTAAGGAAGTCAGCTGGTTCTTGAAGGCCTCGTCGACGGGGTTGCTCTCCAGGAAGTCCTTGCCGTTGGAACTCACTTTCAGCGTTTTAGCCTGATCGTTTTCTAGGAGGCCCAGGTAAAGCAAGGCTGTCAGATCATCCTTAACCTGCGGACTCGTAACGTTATTCCCTAACGTAACTATGTTATAGCCCAGGTCGAGGCCCTTGTTCTTCAACTCGCTGATGGCGTATAGGAGGGCCTTCTCGGATATGCCGTCGAAGTTGCTTATGAGGTAAAGCAGCTGGAGCTTCCTCTTATCCTCTTTTACGGAGTCGGAAGTCACGACCTGTTTCGTAACGAGCTTAAGCTCCTTCGACTTCGTCTGGCTTCCGGGCTGAGACAAACTTACCCCCTTGGCTTTTCCTTCTTAATATCCCTTTAATATGTTAACTATCTCCAAAGCGACGGCGTAGGGGTCCTTCGATTTGGTGATCGCGCCTCCCACGACGAAGATCGAAACTGGTAGGTGAAGGAGCTCCTTAATCCTTTCGGCGTTAAGCCCTCCGGCCACTGAGACCATCACCCCTAATGACGCGACCTCCTCAATCTCCCTCTTCATGTCGGCGACCGTTATCTTCCTAGCCTTCTGAACGTCCAGACCCACGTGAAGCCCAATGATGTCAGCGCCCAACTCGGCGACCCTTTCGGCCCTCTTGACCACGTCCTTCACGTTTATCATGTCCACCTGGACCAGTATGTCCGACTCGTGCGCTCTCGAGACCGCGCTCTCTATCGTCGAGTCATCCATTGCGCCGAGCACCGTCATGATGGAAGCTCCAGCCCTCTTGGCTATTTCCGCCTCCACGTCGCCGGCGTCCGCCGTTTTCGTGTCTGCTAGTATTATCCTGTCACTTCCTGATGCTTCCTTTATCGCCTTTATTCCAGCTATACCGTGGGACTTCACCAGCGGAGTTCCGGCCTCAATTACTGTGGCCCCAGCCCTGCTGACCTCCTTTGCCGTCTTAACCGCGGGCTCCAAATCGATGTAATCCAGCGCTACTTGGAGGTGCCTCCCCGTCTTCAGCCTGGAAACCAGACCGCTTATCGGCATCCCTAACGCGAAGTAAACGAAACTAGTACTTAACGTCGAACCAGTTAAAGTTTAAATCAATAGTAAAGCGAATTTGAGCTGTGATTTCCGTTGGTTAAGTACGTCATAATTACGGGGGGAGTCCTGTCGAGCGTAGGTAAGGGCACTATCTCGGCCTCGACAGGGCTTCTCCTCAAGTCCATGGGCTACAACGTCACGCTCGTCAAGATCGACCCGTATCTGAACGTCGACGCGGGCACCATGAACCCTTACATGCACGGCGAGGTATACGTCACGGAGGACGGTGCTGAGACGGATCTCGACCTCGGCCACTACGAGAGGTTCGTCGACGTCATAATGACTAAGTACAACAACATAACCGCGGGCAAGGTCTACTTCGAGGTCATCAGGAAGGAGAGGGCCGGCGATTACCTGGGGCAAACGGTGCAGATCATTCCACACGTTACTAACCAGATAAAAGAGATGGTCCGAGCAGCACAGCAGTACAGCGGGGCTGATGTGGTCATAGTTGAGATAGGAGGAACGGTGGGAGACATCGAGGGGTTACCCTTCCTAGAGGCGATGAGACAGCTCGCCCTCGAGGAGGAGGGCAACGTTGTGTTCGTTCACGTCGCCTTAGTCGAGTATCTGAAGGCCACCGGAGAGCTCAAGACTAAGCCTTTGCAGCACAGCGTGCAGGAGCTCAGAAGAATTGGCATACAACCTAACATCATAGTCGCCAGGTCCGAAATCCCTCTGGACGAGGAGACGCGTAAGAAAATAGCGTTGTACACGAACGTGAAGCCTGAACACGTTTTCTCGAGCTATGACGTTAGCCTGATCTACGAAGTTCCGTTGACATTAAGGGCCCAAGGGTACGACAAGGCCCTCGCCGATAAACTCAACATAGAATACAGGACTCCTAACTTGTCCAAATGGGAGGAGTTCGTTGACAGGGTCAAGAAAGCGAATAAACCCGTGAGGATCGCTTTGGTAGGAAAGTACGCTAAACTGAAGGATAGCTACCTGAGCATAAAGGAAGCCGTTATCCATGCCTCGGCCTATCTGGGGCTCAAGCCTCAGATGGAGTGGATAGACTCCGTGGAGTTAGAGACGGACGAAGAGGCCCTCAAGAGGCTCACCACCTTTGATGGTATCGTAGTGTTGCCCGGGTTCGGCGCGAGGGGGGCGGAAGGGAAGATAAAGGCCATCAAGGTAGCGAGGGAGAACAACATCCCATTCTTGGGAATATGCTTCGGTCTCCAGCTGAGCGTGGTGGAATTCGCGAGGAACGTCGTAGGCCTGAAGGGTGCTCACTCGACCGAAATAGACCCTAACACGCCTCATCCAGTGATCGATCTACTCGAAGACCAGAAGAACGTCAAGGAAGTCGGGGGTACAATGCGTCTGGGGGCGCAGAAGATTATCCTGAAGGAGGGGACTACAGTTCACAAGCTATATGGGACCTCCGTGATTTACGAGAGGCACAGACACAGGTACGAGGTGAACCCCAAGTACGTGGATCTCCTGCAGAAGCACGGGATGGTGATCTCCGGAGTAAGCGAGAAGGGCCTAGTGGAGTTCATAGAGTTGCCTAACCACAGGTTCTTCGTGGCTACACAGGCCCATCCGGAGTTCAAGAGTAAGCCGCTGGCGCCCTCACCGTTATTCGTAGGCTTCCTCAAGGCCGCCGCTGGGCTTTAGGACGATTATCACCCGCTCGACCTTAGGCCTTATCACCTTTTTCACCCCTTTAACCCCAGGGACGTAGACCGACTCAACTAGGCCAGCGCTTTCGAGCACGCTTATGTGCGTGCTTACCGTCCCTTTGCTCAATCGGAGCCTCTCGCTCAGTTCGGTCACGCTCAACTCTTCCTCGTAGAGCATTCGCAGTATGTTTACTCTCGTTATGGACGAGAGGGCCTCTATTACCTTCATTATGTCCTCCAGGTCTTCAACCACTAGATCCATTCAGACCGAAATCTTCACATGGCCTTCAGTTGAAAAGGGAAACAGCCTCTCGTGAACAGTTTTCAGGACTAAGGCGGTTAGGTTTATATGCAGATGACGGAAGCAAAGTTCTGAGTCAGCGTTGCAGGCGAAAGTCGAGAACCCCCTCAGGGGTTTGAGGCTGGCCACTAACAAGCTGGTGTTCGTCAAACTAAAGGACGGTTCAGGATACATAGGAACTCTGGAGCAAAGCGACTCCACCATGAACCTGATCTTAAGGGACTGCGTGGAGATCAGCGAAAACGGGACTGACATGAAAGCGAAGTACGGGAGGGTTCTAATTAGAGGAAGCAACGTCCTTTACGTCAGCGTGGATTACGAGACGATCGTGGGGAAATAAACACATGAACATTTAAACGAAAGCTGACGAGTGTGACCCAATGAGGAACATCCACGTCCAGCTGAGCCATTGGGCGGACGTCGATAACCTGGAGGTTGAGCTGGTCGAGAGGAAAGGCACGGGCCATCCTGACTTCATAGCGGACTCCGCTTCCGAGGAGGCCAGCAGGAGGCTCTCATTATATTACTTAAAGAACTACGGCGTTATCCTGCATCACAACCTTGATAAGACCTTGTTAGTGGGAGGACAGGCAGTTCCGAGGTTCAAGGGAGGTGAAGTCGTCCAGCCGATTTACATCATAGTCTCAGGTAGGGCTACTACCGAGGTGAAGACGGAGAGTGGCGTGGAAAGCGTTCCGGTCGGAACCATAATAATTGAGGCTGTAAAGGACTGGCTCCGTAACAACTTCCGTTACCTCGACCCCGAAAGGCACGTGGTGGTTGACTACAAGATCGGTAAGGGCAGTGCGGATCTGGTCGGAATCTTTCAAGCCTCAAAGGGGGTTCCGCTCTCGAACGACACTAGCTTCGGCGTCGGGTTCTATCCCTATTCTACGCTCGAGAACCTTGTCTACTCTACGGAAAGGTTGTTGAACTCTAAGGAGTTCAAAGCGAAGATCCCAGAAGTGGGGGAGGACGTGAAGGTAATGGGCCTGAGGAAGGGAAAGGACATAGAGCTGACCATCGCGATGGCAGTGATCAGCAAGCTGGTGAGCGACGTGAATAATTACGTAGCAGTGAAGGAGGAGGTCAAACAAGCTGTCCTGGACTTAGCCTCGAAAATAGCTCCCAGCTACAACGTGAAGGTTAACGTAAACACCGGAGATAGGGTGGACAAGGGTATACTTTACCTGACTGTCACTGGCACCTCTGCGGAGCACGGGGACGATGGGATGACGGGAAGGGGTAACAGGGCTTCGGGACTCATAACCCCGATGAGGCCCATGTCACTTGAGGCAACTGCCGGCAAGAACCCCGTGAATCACGTCGGCAAGATGTACAACGTGCTGGCTAACGCGATAGCAAAGAAAGTTGTGGAACAGGTTAAGGACGTGAAGAGCGCCCAGGTCGAGGTCCTTGGTCAGATAGGCAGGCCGATCGACGACCCCTTGATAACTAACGTACAGGTTCACACTTATTCCGGTCAGCTGACAGCTGACATAAGGAGGGAAATCGAGGGGATAGCGGACGAGCAACTTGCCAAAGTCACTAAGCTCACGGAGGACATACTGGAGGGGAGGGCTCAGCTCTTCTAAGAAGCCCACCTCTTCTTTCTATATTCCTCTAACATCTTAACCAGATCATTCGTCTGAATCCCTTTCTTGTTCGACATTTCCCTTTCGAGCTCGACCTTGAGGACCTCCAGGTCCTTCAAGACGCTTACGTCTACTATGGCTATCTCTCTCCCGAAGTAATCGAAAATCCTAGCGCTGATTTCCTCCCCTAGCGCGAAGGCCTTACCGTCCTTTATTTCGATCACACCGGGTTGACCAGGCCTGATGAGGACCTTCCTGCCCGATAGGACTTCCTGGACTAACGATTCTAGTTTAGACCTTTCCTGCGTTTCCCTCTCGAGGGCTTTCTCCAGATCCTCTAGCTTCGACCTTAGGAACTCGACGCGCTCGCTTAGCTCATAGACCTTCCTGTCCTTAAGCACCTCGACCTTGTAAAAGGTTTTCAACTCCGTGAGTTTCTCCTCTAGCTCAGCCTTCTCCCTCGCTAATGCTTTCACCTTCGCCTTGAGCTGCTCGAGCTCCCTGATCAACTCAACGGGGGGCCTGTACTCGACGGGCCCTCCGACCTTCTTTATATCCTTAGCCTCGGTTGCGGTTTTCTCGAGGCTTTTCTCTATTTGCTCCTCCACGCAGTCAGCAACGGTTCTTCCAGAAATGATGCACGATATCACGGAGTCCTCATTTATGTCGATGTCCAGTTTCCTCAAAGTAGACTCGGCCTGTCTCAGCTTCCTGCTTATTTCCCTGAAGGCCTTCAGGGCCGCGGCGAGGGAGTCCCTGACGTGCGTATCATCTATCTTGAGACCGTTTTCGTTAGCGTACTCCTGAACCATCTGAGCCTTCTCCTCGACCGTTAAGGACTTTTCTGGATAGAACAGCTTGACGCCCCCCAGCTGACTAGCCAACTTCCTGACCGTGTCGCTAGGAGGATTGACGTCGGTGGCTATTATCACTGGGTTACCGAACTTCCTGATGATCTCTATCACGTCGAGTCTGTCCATGGAACGCCTGCTCGTGAAGTAGACCGGGTTGCCGTAGACGTCTATTATCGAAATGCCCGTCTCTATCCCTGGATCCACCCCTACTATCAGTAACCTCTCGCTCTTCCTCTCGTCTTGAAAGATCAGCTTGCTTTTGTATACTGGCTTGAGGTCTACCTTGACAGACTGCGTGCTCACCTTCCTTACTAAGCCGTAAAGGCTCTCCCTAGGGGCGTAGACTATGAAGACTGCCTTCTCCACGCCCGCTTTGCTCCGTTTGACCACGTAATCGTAATCAAACCCGTTGTTGTCTAAAGCCTCCTTTATCTTCCTCGCGACTCTCAAAACGGTTGCCCTGACGTTTCTCTTGTACCTGTTACTGCTCATCCCGCCCTTGGAGGTCGTCCTGCCCTTGCTGATTATGATCTTAGTCTTAGACTCGTAGGCGTTTATTACGGTTCCGACGCCTTTGAGGGCAAGGATCGCGTTAATTAGGGCTGTCTTAATCGGCCTGGGTTTGCCCTGCACGTCGATGGAATACCTCCTGGCGACCTCGACTAGTTCGTCGAACTTGCCCTGGTTGAGGTTAACCTGAACCAGCTTTACCTCAGGGGGCAAAAGCGATAGAACCTTGACGACTTCCCGCTCGTTTGAGCCTAGCTCGAACACGTTGTCGAGGGCTATTATGTTCGGCCTTAACTCCCAAGCCAGCCTTATCAACTTGCTGAGCTTCACGTTCTCCTCCTTAAGCAGGATCTTCTCTTCATCGATAACGACGACTGAGTAAGTCGGCTGGGAGCTAGCCTGAGGACTCTTACCGGGCTCTATGTCAAGCCCCAGGACCCTCATGCTTCCCCCTTAACGTAAGTTAACGCCCAGCCTGGGTCCTCTTCTATCCCGAACCTCTTGCTGAAGAAGCCCAATATGTTGTTCACGTCCCTCTCGAGAAGCCACTCGTCCTTCTTGGCCTGAGGCCAATCTATAACGTAGGGCTCCTCTGCCATGATTATCACGTTATATTCGCTCAGATCCCCGTGGGCTTTATTGCACTCAACGTAGGCGACCCTCTCCGTGGCTAAGATGGCGTCCAAGACCTTCTTTGGTTCCTGGAGCTCCTTGACCCTCTGGAGTGGCTGTCCGTCTATGAACTCCATGACTACCGCGTTATAAGAGTAAGCGTAAGGCGTCGGAACGTTTCCGTAGTTCCTCTTGACGCAGTCCAGCGTCTCGAATTCGTTCTTGGCCGACTCCGTGCTCAGTATTATCCAAGGTTCCCTTTCAGGCAGGCCTCTCAGTTTCCTCGCGTTCTTGAAGCTGGATCTACCTATCCTCAGGAACTTTATGACGAGCGGATCGTCGTTGAACGAGTAACCCAAGTAGACCGCGCTCTCCTTACCCTCGCCTATTACAGCGCTCACTTCCTTAACGACCTTACGCCTTATCAGGTCCTTTATGGCCAAGGCATCAAGTCCCGAGAAGGTGGGTTTTAGTGAGACCTCGCCCATGATCAGCTGTTTAGACACGAGCCTCAACCTGAAGAGGCGGTCGGAAACCACGTTAGCCTCCTTCTCCGTAAAGCCGAACCTGCTCCTGAGCATCGAGACCGGGACGTACTCCCTGCTCCTGGCCTGATCCACTAGGAACGCCAGGGCCCTCTCCTCCATCTCATCGAGTAAAGCAGCTCTCTCGACTACGCTGAGCCTCAACCCTATTGTAAACTCGAAAACTCACCTTTTATTTAGTCACGGCTAAGACCTTCGTCCTCCCGGGCAACAGCCTCTCGATGTCCTTCTTAAGTGCCCTGAGTCCCTTTAGCCCAGTCTCCTTCTGTAGCACCCTGATTACCTTCTCAGTTGCCTGGGAGGGGTCTTCTTCGCCCGGAACCAGCTTAACGTACTTCTCGCACCTCCTCCTCACAGACTCCTCGCTTCCCACGAATGGCCTATACGAGCCCTCGTAGTTCTCGAGGCAGAGGTAGAGCTCTAAAGGCACTTTCAAGTAGTTCTTCTTCCCGTATACCATGAAGGAGCCCTTCGGCAAATACTCCCCCGATGGAGGGCTCTTGGAGACCTGATCACCCTTCACCCAGAAGACCTCTATGTAGCTGAGACCGACCTTCCAGGCTTTGGAATAAGCGGCCGCAATCGTCGCGGCGTCCCTTATGTCTTCTTCTGTCGGCTCCTTTTCGCACTTCAGAACCGTAGCGGCCGCTCCTTGTATGTCAGCGTGTAAGAACACGTCGTTGGGGTCCAGGTACTTCTTCACTATACTCTCGTTCTGATCCGCGTCTATTCCTGCTAAGATTAGGAGGCCGCTCCTGGTAAAGGACCACCTGAACCTTTCGTACCACTCCCTCTTCCTGACGGAGATCCTGCTCTCGGAGACTCTCTCTTCAATTTGTGCTTCTAAGTTCGTCAGCTTCGCTTGTAATTCGTGAAGGGCCTCCCTCGCCTTCTTCGCCTTCGCCTCCAATTCCTTCGCCCTCTCGTAGATGAGTCCTAAGTTCCGGTTCAACCCGATGGAAGGGTCGAGCTCCACCTCTATCCCGTCAATCGAAACCTTGACCCTCCCCCTCTTGTCCTTCAGCATTTCCTCATAAGCGGGGTATTCCGCTCGAATCTTGTCCGCCAACTCCCTGAGCTTCTTCGCCTCACCCTCGTAAGCCTCAATGCTTCTCTTCACCTCGTCTATCGTCGTTTCGAGCTTACTTCTCTCCTGCTCTAACGCCTCCTTGAGTTTCCTCTCCCTCTCCTCCTCTTCCGCCTTGGCGAAGAACTCGTCTATTAAGTCGTTGAAACTCCCTTGGTACTCCTTACAGTTAGGGAACTCTACGGGAGCGAAGGTGGTTTCGGAGTAGCACGGCCTTATGTTGCCGACCTTTATCCTCTCGATGAGTTCCTGGACTTTAGCCCTAGCGGCCTCAAGCTCCTCGGGGGTCGTAGCCTTTATCCTCAACCCTTCGACTATCTCCTGAGGGATTCCCAATATCCTCCTTACGTCGCCCTTCTTGAGGAGCTTCTGCACCTCTTCCGGGCTTAAGGCCTGCTGAGGAGGTGGCCTGTACAGCAATCCGGGCTTGAGCTCGCGGTCCTTCATTTCCCTGGACTCATTCACGAAGAGGATCTTCCCGTCCTGCGACAGAACCGCGAGAACCCCCCTAGTTAGGAGTTCCACGAGTATTGAGTTCCCGTCGGAGAGCTTTAACACCAGTATCCTCTCGTTACCTAAAGTCTCGACCTCCTTGATGAACCTCTCCCTGATCAAAGCCCTCAGGTTCTTCACCTTACCGCTAACCTCAACGGGCCTGGAGGTCTTGCTCAAGAATACGCTCTTCCCAGGCTCGAGGATTAGGTCCTTGTAACCGTCCCTACAGTGCAGCTTAAGGTCGTATGCCTCGAGTCCGCTCAGTAAGCTCACGTTGTCTATCCTGCACCCCTTGATGGATTCAGCGTTCTCGACGAGCCACGCCAGGAGGTCGAAGAAGCTCATGTTCCTCTTGACGGTTATATTAAACCCCCTCCGCTCTCTATCCTCGTGGACATTCAGGATAAAATCACCGTGATGAGGGGCGTCCTGGGATGCGTAGTGGGCGTCCTGTCGGTTCTAACCTTATCCATATCGATTCCTCTAGCTTTCACGCTTCCCATCGTTGGGTACGGTGCCTCAGCGGTCATCGCGAGGCTTTTGGGGGCACAGTCGAAGTGGGACCTCTACCTTAGGGCGACGTACGTTTACTTCGCTGCGTGGCTTTTAATACTTATCGTTATCTACAACCTCTTCCAATAAAGCGATGCAGAGGCAGAAGTTCGTCGTCGACGCGATGCTGGGGAGGCTAGCCAGGTGGCTGAGGATTCTGGGCTACGACACAGAGTACAACAAGGACTACGAGGACTGGAAGGTTCTTAAGATAGCTGAAGCTGATCAGAGGATCATCATAACGAGGGACAGGGGGCTCTGTAACAGGGCTAGGAAGAAGTCCTTACCATGCTTCTATGTAGAGCCTGACTACGACTTAGTTAAAGTGCTTGCAATGCTCGCTAGGACCTTCAAGATAGATCTGAATGTCGACTTCAGCGTCAGTAGGTGTCCTAAGGACAACGGTATCTTAGAGAAGGTCGACGAGAGAACTTGGAGGTGTGTGAAGTGTGGACAACTCTACTGGAGGGGTAAACACTGGGTTACCATCACTCAGATACTTATTAGAGCTAGAAGCGAATTGGAAAAGGAAGTTGACACTCCTCGAGATCTCAGAGCTAGACAAGGAAAGGGGGAAACAGCTAGTAAGGATAGCAAGAATGGCTATAGCGGAGAGGTTGGGGCTGGGAAGACTGAACCTGGAGGAGTTCAACGACCCGGTATTGAACAAGAAAGGGTTAGCCTTCGTAACGCTTGAGACCTATAGCGGTACCACCACTTCCTTAAGGGGATGCATAGGCTACGTTGAGGCGGTCGCCCCTATTAAGGAAATAGTGGCGAGAGCCGCGGAGGCCGCCGCCTTCAGCGACCCCAGGTTCCCTCCTTTATCGAAACACGAGCTGGACGCCGTCTTAATTGAGGTCACGGTACTCACCAAACCCCAGCCCATAACGGTGAGTGACAGGCGGTATCTACCCAAGGAAATCAGGGTGGGATGGGACGGGCTGATAGTGGAGCGTGGCATAACTCACTCGGGGCTTTTGCTGCCACAAGTACCCGTGGAGTACTGCTGGGACGAGGAGACGTTCCTCGCGGAGACCTGCCTTAAGGCTGGCCTATTGCCCGACTGCTGGCTCGACGAAAGGGTCACCGTAAAGAAATTCCAGGGAATAATATTTAGAGAGATCTATCCGAATAGTGATGATATTTCAGTGCTGAATCCTAAAGACGTTCCGTGCAAACTTTTAGAGGAGATGAAGACACCGAAGTACTGAGCTTAAAGACAACCTTAAATCTCCACTGAAAGGAATGCATCTTTAGTCATGGAAGAGGAGTTCGCTGAACTATTCACGGACGAAGTAAGGGAGGCGTTAGTCGACGCCCTAAAGGACATGAAGAACCCGGTGGACGTACACGTTTTCATAGACTCAAACGACCCCCACTGCCACTACTGTGAGGTGACTAAGAAGTTCCTTCTATTCATGAGCGACGCCGCACCAAAAGGTGACGACAGTAAATCTCTCCTTCGCGTATATATCTATGACAGGAGCGACCCCAGTAGCGCTAGCGCGTTCAAGGAGTTCAACGTAGAAAGGGTTCCTACCGTAGCGTTCTATAAGGGCTACCTAAGGTGGACGGGAGCGCCTTTAGGTGAGGAGATTAAGGCTTTGGTGGAAACTACCGTCAGGCTGTCAATCGGAGACAGCGGGCTAAGCGAGGAAACCAAGGCGGCCATTAAGGAGAAACTGAACGGGAGGGTCAAGGTAGAGACAATAGTGACCCCTTCGTGTCCGTACTGTCCTTATGCGGCCCTCATGGCGCACATGGTGGCTTACGAGGCGTGCAAGGCCGGGAAATGCAACGTTATTTCGGACGTGGTCGAAGCCTACGAGAACCAAGACGTAGCGGAGAAGTACCAAGTGATGTCAGTCCCGACCGTTGCGGTCAACGAGTCCGTGGAGTTCATAGGAGTGCCTTATGAGGACAACTTCATTACTACCCTACTTGAGAAGCAAAGAACGTAACACTGGTTTCTTAAACGGAACAAACTTTTTGCTCAAACCTCATAACCTTATTCACCTGTAAGGATGAAGCACCTTATAATCAAGCTAACCGACGAGGAATACAACGACCTAGTGGAGAGAGCGAAAAAGGAAGGTTACTCCCTCCTGAGCGACTACGTTAGGTACTTACTTATGAGTTGTAGTGGATCGACCTCTCAGGCGCAAATCGACGTTTTGGCGATCACTGGGAAAATAGAGAGGAAGATACAGGACGTTCTGATGCCGTTCGCCAGCGAGATAGACACTTTGAAGAAGCAAATAGCCATGGTGTACGAGAAATTAGACGAGATTTCGGCCAACACCCGTATAACGCAGGAGACGCGAGCTCCTTCGCACGAGGAGAGGCCGCAACCCCAAAGGGAGATGAAGGAAACAGCCCCGTCTGAGAAGGCCGCAGAGAAGAAGAGGACCGCCATGAGCGTCTTGAAGGAGCAGGGAGCTGTTTTCGAGTCCGAACTGAGCTTGAGGAACCCAGACGCGTTCTTCACGAAGCTGGAGAACGAGGGAGCTAAGATCATCATAACCGAAAAGGAGAGGATCGCCGTGCACCCGGATTTCTACGCAAAGTTCGTAAATGATCTGAGTAACATACATACGGCCGACGTTAATGAGGCCGCGAAGCTTCTCGACGAGAAGGAAGCGAAGCTGTTCAGGAAGTTGGTGTCAGAAGGTTTGGCCTACTTCGACAGCGAGAGCCACGCCTGGAAACTATTAGTTTAATCCGAGGCCATGTCCTCAAGCGCTCTACTATCCTTGAACTTCGGCACCGTGACTCCCCTCTGGCCTTGATATTTCCCTTTGTACGGGTTCTCCACAGGCGTTAGAGTTCTGGCGAAAATCAAGTGGAGAAACCTGGTCCCCCTCCTTAACTTCACGGGGAACTCCGAGCCTATCACCTCAATGGTCAGCTGACCCTCGAAGCCCGCATCTACTATAGTAGGAGGAATAAAGAGACCCAACCTCGCAAAGGAGGAACGTAAGTTCACGAACGCCATGACGTCGTTAGGCAGCTTGATGTACTCCTCAGTGACAAGCAAAACGTGTTCGTTCGGGTAGATTACGAACTCCTCTCCCCTCTCCTTTTTGAAATAGTTCGGATCCGGGTTTTCGGGGTCGAAGGGATTTTCAGTTTTCTTAAACCTGGCTATCTCGTTGCCTATCCTTAAGTCTACCCCGTTCTCCCTAATAGTGTCGTCCCTGAGCGGGTCTATGACTATCCAGCCCTTCTCTAAGTAGTACTTGAGGTCCCTGTCTCCTAGAATCATGTCACATATGATATTCGGGGCTCAAGCGGAATTAAATGAGTGGGCTCGATCAGCGTAACTCTGACTCTTCACTGCTCTGGCTTGCCAGGTTATCATCATCGCTTATTCGCTTAATAATTACGGCTCTAAATATTGTTTTTGTGGAATTCAGACTCATAGCAGAATACTTCGACAAGCTCGAGAGGATAAGCTCACGTATCCAGCTAACAGCGCTTTTGGCTGATTTACTGAAGAAGACTCCACCTGACGCGATAGATAAGGTAGTTTATTTAATACAGGGTAAGCTGTGGCCGGACTTCTACGGTTACCCAGAGCTCGGCGTGGGAGAGAAGTTCCTGATAAAGGCTATAGCCTTGGCCACCGGCGTTAAGGAGGAGGATGTGGAGAGTCAAGTCAAAACGGTCGGCGACCCTGGAGAGGTGGCCTACAGAATTAAGGCGGGATTAGGTGGCAAACAAGCTAGTATTTACACGTTTATCGGTGGCAAGCAGGAGGGAGTGACGGTTGAGGAAACCTACGACGCCCTGTCGAAAATAGCTTTAGCTCAAGGTGAGGGGAGCAGGGACGCTAAGATAAGGATCTTGGCGGGACTCCTCAAGAAGGCTTCGCCCATCGAGGCTAAGTACATTGTGAGGTTCGTTGACGGGAGGCTGAGGGTAGGTATAGGTGATGCAACGGTACTAGATGCCCTCGCTTCGGCCTACGCCGGAGGCACGGTGGCCAGGCCCATCTTGGAGAGGGCCTACAACATGAGGGCAGACTTAGGCAACATAGCGAAGATAGTGGCGACCGAGGGCATAGAGGCCCTTAAGAACGTAACTCCCATGATAGGTATTCCAATCAGGCCTATGTTAGCAGAAAGGCTTACCGACCCTCAGGAGATCCTCGCAAAGCTCGGGGGGAAGGCCTTAGTGGATTATAAGTATGACGGGGAAAGAGCGCAGATACACAAGAAGGGCGAGACCGTCTACATCTTCTCCAGAAGGCTCGAGAACATAACCCACCAGTATCCCGATGTGGTCGAGTACGTGAGGGAGTACATCAACGCCAACGAGGTCATAGTGGAGGGAGAGATAGTAGCGGTAGATCCTGAGAGCGGCGAAATAAGGCCATTCCAGGAGCTGATGCATAGGAAGAGAAAGACTGACATAGCCGAGGCAGTTAAGGAGTACCCAGTCAACGTGTATCTCTTCGATCTGATGTATCTAGAGGGCGTAGACTACACTATAAAACCGCTGCCAGAAAGGAGGGCCGCCCTGGAGAAGATCCTAAAGCCCTCGGATTATGTGAAGATAGCCCACCACATCTATGCCGATAACGTCGAGAGCCTGAAGGAGTTCTTCTACCAGGCTATATCCGAGGGCGCGGAAGGGATAATGGCGAAGAGCGTAAACAAGGACTCCATTTATCAGGCTGGAGCCAGAGGGTTCCTGTGGATTAAGCTGAAGCGTGATTACCAGAGCGAGATGGCCGACACGGTCGACCTAGTTGTGGTCGGGGCCTTCTGGGGTAAGGGCAAGAGGGGCGGGATTTTCAGCTCCCTCCTGATGGCTGCGTACAATCCAGACAACGACACTTTCGAGACGGTCTGCAAGGTCGCCACGGGCTTCAGCGACGAGGAGTACGCGGAGCTCCAGAAGAAGCTAGCGGAGATCAAGAGACCCACCAAGCACCCGAGAGTGGTCTCCAAGCTCGAGCCCGACATTTGGGTGGAGCCCCAACTAGTGGCGGAGTTGATCGGTGCCGAAATCACTTTATCCCCGCTACACACGTGCTGTTACGGAAAGGTCGAGAAGGACGCGGGACTCTCAATCAGGTTCCCCAGGTTCATAAGGTGGAGGCCTGACAAAGCTCCCGAGGACGCGACCTCGGTGAACGAGATCCTCGAGATGTATAAGCTTAAGCTCAAGAAGATCGAGGAGAGACCCCAGCCGGAGGCCTAAATCCGTTTTAAAGGCTTTCAGCCTCAGCAATCCTAGTCAGCGGTTTTTATTGGATAACTTCATTGCGTTTATTGCTAGCCCCGCCGATCGTAGGGTGGAGCGTTTGCAACTGGTAACTGATAGCGGCGCTATACTTCTAGGACGTAACTTCGAGATAGACGGCTACGCCAAGAGACCGTTCAGGGGCGTCACGCACTTCCACTCTGATCACATAATAGATATCGGGAAGAGCGTAAGGGACGGACTGTTCGTTATAGGTACGGAGATAACGCTGGAGGCGTTAGAGATCCTAGGCGAAAGGATACCAAAATCGAAGAAACTCCATTTGGATTACGGAGTCGAAGTAGAGCTGTTAGGCGAAAGGGTCAGGCTGAAGAAAGCAGACCACATTATAGGCTCAGCCCAGTTTGAGATTAGGAGCGACGACGTTTCCTACGCTTACACCGGGGACTTCAAGAACCCTGGGAAAAGCACGGAGATCCTTAACCCAGACGTGCTAGTTATAGACGCCACCTACGGTTCCCCATCCATGAGGAGGTACTTCAGGAACGAGATAGAGCTCCTGCTGGCGGACTACGTCAGGGATAAGCTCATCCAAGGACCCGTGGCGATCTACGCGTATCATGGCAAGATCCAGGAGGTCATGCTGGTGCTAAGGAAGCACGGCATTGACGCACCATTCATCGCTGATGGTAAGGTCTGGGAGATAACTAAGCTGGCACAGTCAAAGGGCTATGACTTCGGCACGGTGCTATCTCCGAGAACCAAAGAAGGCCGAGAGGTTATAAGGGACAATTGGTATGTCGTCTTCAAACATTACCACGAGTTCAAGAGAAGGGACGGGAAGTATTACCACTTCGCGCTTTCGGGTTGGCAGCTTAAGGAGCCCTTCAGGGAAATAGACCCTAAGAGTATGGTAGTGGGCTATTCAAGTCACGCTGACTTCGAGGAGACCCTTTACTACATAGATAACTCGACGACCGATCACATCGTCATAGACGGATATAGATCCTCCTATGCCGTGTCTTTAGCCGCTTACATAAAGAGGAACTCTCCGAATAAGAAGGTCTACGTATCGCCGAAACCGGTGAAAGACGCGATTAGGTCGACTGAGGTCGATGACTGAGCATCTGGATTATCTCGAAAACGGGCCGTCCCTCGGTCCTAACCCCGTCTATCCCGAAGAGTTTGAGAATAGTGGGAACTACGTCTATCACGCTCGCTTTCGTTATCCTCTTCCTCAAGTTGACCCCCTTTAGCCTCGAGATTATGACCCCACCGAAGTCACTCTTCCTGAAATACCCGTGATCGCCACTCGCAAACTTGAACGGTACGACGTCCTCGATGATATTCACGTCCTTCCTAGTGGAACTGCTCACTCCATATGGCTCGTTAACGACGAAGACTATGTCGCCCTCCCTGTCCCCTGAGGGAACTTCATTCTCGATAATGGAAGCGAAAAGCTTCCCTCCCTCGAGGCCCTCCAGCGCCCTAACTATGGTCTTGACTATCCTCTTGTATTCGTGAAGACTGATGAACCCACCTTCTTCCCTCCCCTTAACGTTGAGCCTTATTACTCCCCCTCCAACGTAAATCGCCTTTGTCCTAGACCAGTCGACCTCGCCCTTATCGTTGAGCTGTAAAAGTCCTAAGTCGATGAGGAGCCTGTTTGGGAAGAACCGTTTTGTGATCTTAGCTATTCCGTGATCCGAAACGACGAAAACAGCGTCAGCCAAGTCCGCGTGCATACCGACGAATTCGTCAGCCATCCGGTATGCCTGGAGGATCTGGCTCTCGTATTGTTCATAGAATCCGAAGAGGACGTGTTGGACGTTGTCCACTACGGGGAAGTAAGTGACTGCGAAGTCCCAATCTCTAGTTGTGAGTAAATACTTGGAATAGGATGTGAAGAACCTGGAGGCTAAGGAGGCCGTCCACATGAAGTCATCAAGGGTGATTTGTCCCCTCTGTAACGAATGGTGATCGGAGTCCAGCATAACGCCGCTGACCTTGAAAACCCTCTCCCATAGTTCGTCCATCAGCTCGCTGTCATTGCTCCACTCGTAGGTTTGATAAGCGGCGGGTGAGACGTAAACCCCCTCTTCCTTCGCCGCCAAGAATGCAAGACCCGTAAGCTCCCTGTCCCTGCACTTGGCCCTGAAGACTACTGGACCCTCCCGCTCCCCCACGTTGATCCTTATTATCGAGTAGTCGGTCTCGCCTGGGTAGGCTATTTCGTACCTCGAACCTTCCTTCGATACGAGCCACGTTTTCCCGTGGACCCTCCACTCCCCCTCTCTCAGGAAAAACGCCTCACTGCACTTCCTCACTTTCATCCTGAAAGGATCGATCAGCTTCACGTTGGGTAAGTTCCACCTGTCGGGTAATGCCTGAGGTGAGGACGCTACAATGACTTTCTTGCCTCTCTTCCCTAAATGATACCATATGGGGTCAACAAGGAGGCCCTCGCTGGAGAAAGCGGAAATGGGGTCAGAGAGCTTTCTGCCCCTCACGAAGATCTTGGGCGCGGTTACGCCGTGGGTCTTCGGGGTAACTCCAGTGATCAATGAGGCAATGGCGACAGGCGTCAGGGCCGGGAAGACGGACTCCAGCCTCCCGTAAGCCCCCTCATTGATTAAGGTCCGTATGTTGGGTAGCTCATCCCTGTACTTCTCGAGGAGCTCGTAGGACAGACCATCAATTATGATAAGTAAGGCCCTCAACTCATTCCCTCTTCAACTTCTTCATGTCCTCATAAACGCTCCTCGGCATTATCATGTTGACGTGGAACCTCTTGATTTTTTTCTTACCCTCGACGCTTACAGCGAACTCGAAGTAGCCCTCTGAGTTGACGAACTCGCCGTAGGCGTCTAGTCGGTCCCAGGAATCCTCGAAATACCTTATTTTTAGGGAGGCCTCGTCGAACTGTACTCCCTTCTCCCTAAGGGCCCAGGCGATGAGTTCCTTAGCCTCGCCCTCGTTCACGCCCTAACTACCTCCTCTATCTTCTTAAGCACGCCCTCTATGGTGTGATCCTCAGCCTCTATGAATTTGACCCCCGCCTCAGAGAGTACCTTCGAGGTGGTTGGACCTATTGAGGCGACCAACACGCACGGCTTCAGGAAGCCTGCAACGACTCTGGCGATCGAAGGACTGGTTACCGCCACCACATCCACCTCACAGTCCTCAAGGATCCTTCTGACAGCGCTCACGGCGTCTCCGTTCAGCTCCAACGTGTAGTTCCTGACTACGTCGACCTTGTCCGCGACCACCCTTACGTCATTGACGTCGGCCAACTGACTCCTGAACATCAGCACAGAGTCCTCCTCGGAGATCTCCTTAACGAGCTCTGAGACCTCGTAGTTTCTTGGAACCAACGGGTTAACTCCGAGGAGCTTCACCACTTCAGCAGCGGTCGCTGGACCAACGGCGTAGACTCTGTAGAACTTGGGGAGCTTCTTGGCGCATCTGACGCCGTTAACGCTGGTGAACGCTATTGCCGAATACTCGTTCTTTGGGAGCTCGTAATCTAAGCACTTAGGTTTGAAGATACTGATCTTCACTATCTCCATTCCCCTCCAAGACGAGGGGACTTCAGCACCCTCAGGCCTTAAGAACAACACCCTCATTCAACATCGCCCTCCTCAGCTCCCTCGCAAGAACCTTCCCGGGTTCGGGTTCGTTGATCCTGAACTCCCTCTCCACTACGACTTTCTTGCGCCCGTCCGAAATACCAGCAATTCCACTCACGCCATTGTCCTCAACCCTGAAGAGAACTCCTAGGGGGACGTGGCAGCCAGCTCCTATTTCCGCCGCAGTCTGCCTCTCGAAGGTCGCCTCCATGAAAGTTCTCCCGTCACTTATTTCCTTTAACAACTTGAGTAGTTCCGTCCTATCCCTGCGGGTGAGCACCGCCACTATCCCCTGGGTCGGCTCTGGAACCATCAAGTGTGGATCTATCCTGTGGTACGGAACGTCCAGCTTCAACCTGGTGATCGAGCTCTCCGCGAGGACTATAGCGTCGTAAAGCCCCTCCTTCCACTTCTTAATCCTGGTGTCTACGTTACCCCTCAGCAGCTTGACTTGTAAGTCGTTTCTATACACCTTGAGGAAGTTCTCCCTCCTGATCGAGCTCGTGCCTACGACGGAGTTGAGCGGGAGGGATTCCAACGGTTTAAGGGAAACCAGAACGTCATAAGGAGGATCCCTCGGAAGTACCGCTGCGATCGTTAGTCTCTCATCGATCTGCGAAGGTAGGTCCTTCATGCTGTGCACCGCCAGATCGGCCTGCCCAGCTATCACGGCCAAGTTCACTTCCTTCTCGAAGACACCCTTTCCCAACGATTGTAGCGGTCTGTCCTGAAAGAAGTCCGCCCTAGTTTTCACTCCGACGAACTCCGTTTCTACTCCTAGCTCGTGAAGCCTCCTGGCGACCATCTCCACTTGGATCCTGCTGAGGAGGCTCTCCCTCGCCGCTATCCTGAGCTTCACCAACTCAGCCCCGCTAAAACCCTGCGAATCCTCTCGGAGTACTCCTTCATTATCTCCTCGGTATGGACAGCGCTTGTAAATATAGCCTCGAACTGCGAGGGAGCTACGAAGACGCCTGCCTTCCTGACCTCCTCGTGAAACCTCAAGTAAACGTCCTTTCTGGCTTGCCTGGCTTGCGCTGAGTTCTTAACCTCCTTAACGCCGATGAAGAACTGCATCATACTGCCTATCTCGTTCAGCGCGTACTCCTTGCCCTTCAAGGCATCCTCCAAGGTCTCTACTAGGATCTTCGTCGCCCTGTTGGCTGTCTCATAAGCCTTAGGATCTGACTCCAGGACCTCTAACGTCGCCAAACCGGCAGCCATAGTAAGCGGATGAGCGTTAAATGTTCCGGCGTTGAACACCTTTCCCTCCGGAGTCAGATTCCTCATGATCTCTTTCTTTCCGGCGACTGCACCCACTGGTAACCCCCCGCCTATGATCTTCCCTAATGTGGTTAAGTCTGGCGTGACCTTGAAGAGGCCCTGAGCTCCCGAGAGGCCCAGCCTGAAGCCGGTTATCACTTCGTCGAATATAAGGACGGTTCCGTAAGTCTTTGAGATTTCCCTTAACCCCTCGAGGAAACCCTTCTCTGGCAGGATCACTCCCATGTTCCCTGCCACAGGTTCCACAATGACTCCCGCGAACTCCTCGGTCCTCAGCTTCCTTTCAACGCAATCGAGGTCGTTGTACTCGCATACTTCGACCGTCCTCTTGATCTCCTCAGGTATTCCTTCCGAGGTGAAAACGGCGTATTCGGCCACCGCGCTACCGGCATCAATTAGGACGTAGTCATGTGCACCGTGATAGTTACCGGTGAACTTCAATATCTTACTCCTCTTCGTAAATCCTCTTGCTAACCTTATCGCTAGCATGGTCGCCTCCGTGCCGCTATTGACGAACCTTACCATCTCAGCTGAGGGCAGATGAGTAGTTATCTTCCTCGCCAATTCCACCTCGAGTCTCGAGGGAGTGCCGTAGAGCCAGCCCCTCTCCGCTTGCTTAAGTATAGCGTCAAGCACTCTGGGGTGAGCGTGACCGAGGATTAATGGACCGTAACCGAGAACCAGATCTAAAAGCTTCTCTCCGTCTTCAGTATATAGGAAAGGGCCGTAGCCCCTTGCGGTGTAGAACGGAAAAGGCCTAACATTCGCCCTTACTGGGCTGTTCACACCGCCTGGGAAAAGTTCCTTGGCCTCCCTCCAAAGGGCCTCACTCAGAAGGGGTCACCCTCCTTAATCCAATCCGCCAGCTGCATCGCGTAGTAAGTTAAAATCAGGTCCGCCCCCGCTCTCTTTATCGCGGTCGTGACTTCCATCACCGCTACCTTCTCGTTTATCCATCCGTTGAGGGCCGCCGCCTTTATCATAGTGTATTCGCCGCTCACGTGGTACGCCGCCAACGGGTACTCGGGGAACGTGGTCTTAACTAGCCTAATAACGTCCAAATACGTGTGCGCAGGCTTAACCATTAGGATGTCGGCACCTTCCTCTATGTCGAGCCTTGCCTCCTTTATGGCCTCGTAAGCGTTCCTTGGATCCATTTGATACGTCTTCCTGTCCCCAAAGGCCGGCGCAGAGTAGGCGGCTTCCCTGAAGGGCGAGTAAAACGTGGAGGCGTACTTAACGCTATAGGACATTATGAGAACGTCGGTGAAGCCGTTCTCGTCGAGCGCCCTCCTAATTTTGCCCACGACCCCGTCCATCATGTTGGAGGGAGCCACCACGTCCGCCCCGGCCTCGGCCTGACTCAAAGCGATCCTGGCGTGAACCTCCAGGCTCTCATCATTATCTACAATCAATTCTCCCCCTTTCTCCTTAACCACACCGCAGTGACCGTGCGATATGTACTCGTCGGTGCACTCGTCAGCGATCAGCACTAGCCTCTTGCCGAAGGTCTGCTTGACCATCCTTAAGGTCCTTTGGATCACGCCGTTTTTGTCGTAAGCGCTCGAGGCGAACGGGTCCTTCTCCTTGGGGATACCAAAGAAGATGACCGCCTTTATTCCCTTCTCAACGGCGCTCTCGAGGAATTTCAATAGACGGTCGTTCACGGGATACCTGAATACTCCAGGCATGCTCGGTATTGCCTCCGGCTCGTTTATGCCATCCTTAACGAAGACCGGTAGTACTAAGTCGTCCACCCTCAGCTCGGTCTCCGCCACCAAGTCCCTAATCAGCTTAGTTCGCCTAAGCCTCCTCGGCCTAAGGACTGGAAACGTTACCATTTGTCAGCACCTTCCTAACTATCTCGAGCATTAGTTCCTTCTCCCTCTCGGTTGAGGTGTAATACGCCTTAAAGAAGGGGTCAAAGATCTTCTTTATCAAGGACATTGTCATCTTGTCCAGGATCTCCCTCACGTAATTGTCCTCTACACCACGCTTGGCCAACTCGCGTAAAGCCCTCTCCACTTCCCGCCTTCTGAGGTCCTCGACCCTCGTCATGATCACACTTAAAGCCCTTCCATCGGTAAACCTACTGAACTTAACGAAGAACTCATTCACGTATTTCTCTATCAGTTTTGAGGCCTCATACGCCTCACTCATCCTCTTCGTCCTCTCGAGAATTCCCCTCCTCTCTATATCCGCAAGCGTTATCGTCCTAGGCCCTTCGAACACGCTCGGTACGCTCAGGTCAATAACGAAGGCGTTGGTTCTAATTTTCTGAGGATAATCGATCGCCGAGAAGACTACGTCGAACTCCTCTAGCCTGCTAAGGTCAAAGGGAACTGCCTTGAAGCCGTACTTGGCCGCAAGGGCCTCCGCTTTCTCGAACGTCCTGTTCATCAGGAATACGTCCTTCACGCCCTCGTTGTAGAGGATCAGAGCCAACTTACTTCCGATCTCGCCGGCCCCAAGGACCAGAACCTTCCTCCCCTTAAGGTCGCCCAGCTTCTCCTTAGCCTCCTCCACCGCGAGAACGTAAGTGCCTACTTTACCCTTCGAGATCCCAGTGGCGATCCTAACTCTTCTTCCCACCTTGATGGCTTCAGTGATTAGGAACTCCAGGTTTGGGCCGGAGATTCCAGCCTTCTTAGAGCTCTCCAAGGCCTCCTTCATCTGCCTCAAAATCTCGTACTCACCGATTGCTAGCGAATCGAGGCCCGAAGCTACCTCGAATGCGTGCCTCACGACCTCTCGTCCCTTAAGCACTGTCCCCTTATGTACGACGTCTTTACCATGGAGGTCGTTAAGGAGGTTGAGAAGGGCTTGAAAGTCCTCTTCTGAACCGAAAGCGTAAACCTCAACCCTGTTGCACGTCTGAAGGAGGTAGAGTTCGAGAGGAATCAAGTTACTTATCATCTTGAAGGCGTCATAGCGAAGAGAGTAATGCTCCAGCTCCTTGAGCCCTATAGTTTTGTAACTCACCGAGAGCGCCCAAAAGTCACTCGACGACGTTCCCGATCACCTCCAAGGCCCTAAGTCTAGCCTCCTCGAATTCCCCCTTCTCCGCCAGCTCTCGAAACTTCGAATCGTAGTAAATTACCCGATACAATTTATTCCTAACTTTAGGGTCCTTGACCTTGTCCTTTAGTAGTGGCTTTAACACCGTTACCGCCTTACCCAAATTGATTACCTTTTCATTTTCTAGAAACTCTTTTATCTTTTGAAGTACCTCCTCAGCGAAGAGGGTGAGGTTGCCGTATGAGGTCACGGCCACTTGGACAACATCGTTGGCGTAATAGACGGGGAATATCAAGTCGGATCCGGACATATCTAAAGGATCATCGCAGAGCCTCCCAGACCTCCTAACCTTTTCGCAGATCACCCTGTTCACATTAGGATTCCCTGTGTGAACGAATACTATGTGGAACCGCGAGAAGAACTCCTCACTAAGCTCCCTCGCGTCGGCCACAATCACGTCGATCCCGTACTCCCTGAGCTTCGGCTCGTCCTCCAATGAGACTACCGTCACCTCAGCCCCCAAGTCCTTTAACTTCTTCGCCCTTGAGGTTCCGACGAAACCGGAACCAACGATCAACGCTCTGAGACTCTGAGGCCTGATGAAGACGGGAACGTAGACCACCGATCAGTCATTATCATTATCGTCCGAATCGGAATTTAAAGAAAGACAGTTGAACCTACGGAAGATCAGAACCATTGATCCAAACCCGTCTGCCTAGACGCTCCTTTAGCCTCCTGAGACGCCTTGACTAGCCTCTCTATCGCGTTGCTTACTCTGGTCTCGTTGAAGTCGTGTTCCTTGACCAGGATCTCCACTATCTCGTCCGGGTTAGGTTTGCCGAGCTCCAGGCTAAAATCTGGTTTCACGACCTTGGGGTTCTTGAAGAGCTCACGTATCCTATCGACGTCGAAGTCGACCTCCTGCCTAGGCACAGCCCCCTTCTCTATAGCCTTCTTCAGGTCCCCGTACCTTTTTATGATGTTCAACGCCGTTTTAGGGCCTATTCCCTTGACGCCGTCCGGATTGTAGTCGGTGCCTATCAGGATCGCGACGTCGATGAGCTGATCTAAGGTCAAACCCAATTTGCGCAACAGCTCGTCAGACTCGATGATCTCCGGCTTTATCTCGACGTAAACGTCCTTGTTGGGCAGCTTCCTCTTACCGGTTACTGTCAGGTTCCTCACTAGTCTCTTGGCCCCGAACAGTATGGAGTCGTAGTCCTGGCTTACAGCTGCCCAAGAGAGGCCCAGTTTGTTTAAGTAAGCCGCCTCGGCCTCGCCCTCCGAAGGGGCTTGAACCACCGGTACGCCCATAGTCTTCAGAAGCCTCTTGGCCTCCTCAGCCATCTCGTTTGTGAGCCTTGTGGTGGCCTGAGCGTACTTCTTGAGATTCGATTCACCCATCTCCTTAGCCTGTTGAAGCCTCTTGGTGGCCTCCTCCTTCGCCTTCCTCCTTCTCTCTATCTCTTTAGCTTTCTCCTCTGGTGGCGTACCGTCAAACACGTAAACAGGTGTTATGCCCTCCTCGATCAGGTTGATCGTCCTGTAAAAGACCCCGCTAAGGTGACTCGTCACCCTGCCCTTGCTGTCCAGCAGGGGAGTCCCATCGGGCTGCCTTATGGCGGCGAGGAACTGGTAAAGGGCGTTATAAGCGTCTATGCTGACCTTCTTCCCTTTAAGAACAGTGGGCTCGACTTCCTTAGCGATTCCCTCAACTAAGTCACCTAACTGTACCCCAATTATTCCTCACCGCGTTCGTTCTTCACTCCAAAGTATACTATGTGTCTAAAGCCCTCTTTAACCGTTATCACGTTAATGAAGCCGTGTATCTCGAGCTTCAGTAATGCCTTCAGAAAATCGGAGTACGGAATCTCGTAGTCAACGACCTTAGTTACCTCATCGTAAAGCTCCTTCTCGGTAAGCGTAGTGCCGGCTGGTTTCTTCACTAAGACCTCTAAAATCACGTAATCGAGTGGTAACGTACGCCACATGGCTCACACGTAAGTGCTCGGCTTCATGTACGCCCTAGGCAACTGCTGTCTGGCCTTCTCTAGCCACGTCTGGTAGAACTGCACCATTTCGCTGCTCACGCTCGGCCTTACCTTCCTCAAGGCCTCGTCGAAGTGTCTCTTGCCCACCTTAATTAGCGAGCCCTTCAGACACTCTTGAATCTTCGTGTCCTTGCAGGACTGGTCTGTACACTCCTTCTCAGCTTTGGACCCGCAGGCCTTCATGGCCTCCCTCAAAGCCCTCAGCGTGGCCTCCCTTACTAGCGCCGCTAAGTCGGCTCCGGTATAGCCCTCGGTTCTCTCCGCTAGCTCCTCCAGTGATACGTCCTCGTCCAGAGCTACCTTCCTAGTGTGGACCTTGAGTATCTCCAACCTCGCCTGCTTGTCAGGTGGAGGCACGTATATCAGCCTGTCGAACCTGCCGGGCCTAAGCAACGCCGGGTCCAGTATGTCGGGCCTGTTGGTCGCGGCTATTATGACTACGTTCTCCAGCTTCTCTATGCCGTCCATTTCGGCCAATAACTGGTTTACTATCCTCTCAGTTACTCCGGTGTCTATTCCCATCCCTCTTGCCGGGGCTATTGCGTCTATCTCGTCGAAGAAGACCACAGTAGGAGCCGCCTGCCTCGCCTTCCTGAATATCTCCCTGATGGCCTTCTCGCTCTCCCCTACCCACTTGCTCAGCACCTCAGGCCCCCTGACGGCTATGAAGTTGGCCCCGCTCTCCGTGGCTACTGCCTTAGCCAACAAAGTCTTCCCGGTTCCCGGAGGGCCGAAGAGAAGCACTCCCTTCGGAACCTCTATGTCCAACGCCTCATAGGCGTCTCTATACTTCAGCGGGTACTCCACAATCTCCCTCAACTCCTCTTTGACGTCCTCTAGACCGCCGATGTCAGTCCACCTGACCTCTGGTACCTCAACGTAGATCTCCCTAAGGCCGCTCGGCACGATCTCCTTGAAAGCCTTCATGAAATCGTCGAACGTCACAACCATCTCATCTAGGATCTCGGGAGGTATCCTCTCCTGATTGAGGTCTATCTTCGGCAAGTACCTCCTCAAGGCGTTCATGGCGGCCTCCCTTACTAGTGCCGCTAAGTCGGCACCAGTATATCCGTGAGTCATCTCGGCCAGCTTAACCAAGTTGACGTCCTTGGCCAGAGGCATGTTCCTCGTATGGATCTGTAATATCTCCAGCCTACCCTGCTTGTCTGGAAGCGGAATCTCGATCTCCCTGTCGAACCTTCCTGGCCTCCTTAACGCAGGGTCAACGGCGTTGGGCCTGTTGGTGGCGGCAATGACTATTATGTTACCCCTGCTCTCCAAACCGTCCATTAAGGTCAGCAGTTGGGCGACTACCCTCCTCTCAACCTCCCCTATTACCTCATCCCTCTTGGGGGCTATGGCGTCTATCTCATCAATGAATATGATCGCCGGGGCGTGCTTCTTCGCGTCCTCGAATATCTCCCTCAGCCTCTGCTCGCTCTCTCCGTAGAACTTGCTCATTATCTCGGGGCCGTTAATGGAGGTGAAGTAGGCTTCGGTCTCGTTGGCGACAGCCTTGGCTAACAGCGTCTTCCCCACTCCAGGAGGACCGTAAAGCAGAATGCCCTTCGGGGGCTCAATTCCGAGCCTCCTGAAGAGCTCTGGATGCCTAAGCGGGAGCTCGACTAGCTCCCTTACTTTCTCGATTATGTGCTTCATTCCCCCTATGTCCTCGTAGGTGACCCTCGGGTATCTGGCCTGTTCCACCGGCTTATCGGAGATGCTGAGTGCCGTCTCGTCGGTAACCATTACGATTCCTGCGGGCTTCACCTGAACTACCACGAATGGAATTGCCTGACCCAGAACGGGGATGAGGACTGTATCCCCCTCGACTAGAGGGAAGTCCTTCAGCTTCTTCTTAACGTAAGACACGAAGCCTGGGTCAATTGTAATAGTGAAGTTAGAGGGAGCGAGCTTGACGTACGCGGCGAACTTCCAATTCGCCTTCCTCACGATCACTTTATCCCCTATGGAGACCCCCGCGTTTTTCCTGGTTATTCCGTCCATCCTTATGATGTACCGGTCGCCCTCACTCACTATGTCCTCAGAGCTGAGGGGCCAGGCTATCGCTGCTGTCTTCCTAGTACCCTCTATCTCAACGACGTCACCTGGAGAGACCCCAATTTGTGCCAGGAGCTCAATGTCAATCCTGACCTTCCCTCTGTTTACGTCCTTTTGCTTGGCCTCTGCAACCCTTAGAACTAGCTCCTTCTTGGGTGGTTCTTCAGCCCCTAAGCTCAAAACTGACCTCCGATATCGTAAGCTCAATACGCCTAAAAGAGTTTGCTAGAAGGACAGCCTTGATACGCTTTCCACTTCGGCGTGAGATACTCCGCTTATCTCGTTGATTAGACTCTCGAGCTCGTCCGTACCGCCCTCGAGCTCCTCTGGCATTTGAACGAAGAGGACCAGGGCCTTAAGACCGAAAGCGATGGGCTCCGTGTCCGTTTTGACTATGGAGTACTTATCTTTCGGCAGTTTCTGGTTGATCTGGTTAAGTATATCATCCAAGCTCACTTCGTCCCCTTCTGGGAACACCTTGACGACGGCTATTACTTTTCCGCTTTTCGATGGCATCACCACCACCTCAAGGACCCTCGAACCCACACTTGGGGCAAACGTAGCTCACTATGCCTTTCCTGCACTGGCTACACCTTATGATCAGAACCTCGCCGCAGTTGGGGCAGTTGAACATTACGCCCTTCTCCCGCGGATGAAGGAGCTTTCCGCAGCTAGAGCAGACTGGAGGCTCCGTTTCCTCCCTGAGACTCAGTCGAAAGCTTAAGGCCATGACTAGCGTCTAAAAGCTCGACCTTGTAATAAAGTTTGTCTTGACCGAGAAAATGGTGATCGTCGTCAGGACCGACGTGGACATGGGTAAGGGCAAGGTGGCAGCGCAGGTTGCCCACGCGGCGGTCAGCTTAGTGCTAAAGGTCCTCAACTCACGTAATGAGAGCTGGAAGAGGTGGTTGGAATCGTGGCTGAACGAGGGACAACCAAAGATCGTTGTGAAGGTCCAAAGCCTCGAGGAGCTGATGCAGAGGAAGCAGAAGGCCGAGACGCTGGGCTTGCCCACAGAAGTGATAGTGGATGCCGGCAAAACGCAGGTGGAACCTGGAACAGTCACTTGTCTCGGAATTGGGCCCGCCCCTTCTGAGGTTATAGATAAAGTGACGGGTGATCTCAAATTACTGTAACCGTTCCCCTCATCGACATCGCCCTCGGTATGGAGAGATATTATATCGAGGAGGACTGGAGGCCCTTAAACGCGACCATCCCGAGGCCCGAGGGCTTCGTAGTTGTCGAAGAGGTGAACTATACACCCTGCACGGCCTTTAGGGGAGACCCCAACGGGAGGTACGCGGTCTTCCTCCTCTCCAAGAAAGGGATCGACCACTTCTCCGCCGTTTCGAAGGTACAATCAGTGCTGAAAAGGAAGGTGTTCTATGCGGGAATAAAGGACGCAAACGCGATCACTCACCAATTAATCTATATAGACACGACGGGCAAGCCCCCGGAAGTGACCGAGTGGAGTGAGGGCAACATCTCACTCAAGTTCCTCGGGTTCATGAGGGGTAAATTCAACCACACTGGGAACATTTTCGAGATCACTATCGAGCTTATAGGGGAACCTTATGACGAGCTCAAGGAGAGGATTAGGGTCGTTTCATCCGTTGGGGAGCTACCAGCATATATCGGCTACCAGAGGTTCGGGACAAGGAGACCAACAACCCACATAGTAGGCAAGAAGCTCGTGCAGAGGGACTGGTGTGGCGCGGTTGACTACATAGTGGGCAGGCCTTTCCCGAACGAGAGTGAGGTCGCAAAACAGTTCAGGTCGCTGTACGACAGCGGAGATCTCAAGGCAGCCCTAGAAGCTATCCCCAAGGGGTTCTACCAGGAAAGGGCAGTGCTTAAGGCCTTAACTGCCAGCGGTAACTGCTTCCACGCTCTTAAAGCCAGCAGGATCCCCCTATCTTTCTACGTTGAGGCCTTCCAGGCCTATTTATTTAACAGGTGCCTCTCTGAGAACCTTGACTCCAACCAATTGAAAATAATAATTCATGGTCGGTACGACCCCTCCGATCCCGTCTGTAGAAAGGTCTTCCTCAGCGAGGGAGTCTACGACCTCGACGTGCCGGAGCTTAAAATAAAGATAGGTAAGCTCGAGAGGCCCAAGATGATGAGAATCAGGAACCTAAAAATGGAAGAAAACAGGATCTCGTTCGCACTCGACAGGGGCATGTACGCTACGGTAGTCCTCAGGGAAATCCTGCGTGCTGACCCTCTCCTGTTCACTTAGTCCTCTACCTTGATCTTCACCTGAGTGGAGTGAATCTTCGAAAGGGCCTCTTCGAGGTCCAGAGGGCTGGCGGGGAGGTACCTCCTCTCGTTCTTGGGAAGCTTCACTATGTACTGCACGCTCCCGTCGGGTAGCCACACCGTATTAACGCCGAGGATCTTAGCGGGGAACAGTAACCTGATGGCGGAGTCCTTCACGTTCGGTGTCTTCTCTATTATCCTCACCTTGATGTTGAGCCTTTCCTGAAGTATCTTCGCTACCTTGATCCAAAGCTGTTGCGTCATCCTAGGACCGCTACTGACCACGAGGACCAGGAGCCTATCGTCGATCTTGTAAGCCTTGTGGTAAACGCTGTCCTTGAGCTCCTTCACCTGGGACTCCTCGATGTCTAAAAGAACCTTCATCACGTCGACCTCGAAGGGCTCCACCTGACCGGAGTCCACTATTGACTGGCACCTGTTACAAAGGCTGCCGGTCCTCACGCAAATGTAGTCCAGCGGGATCTTCATTATCAGTCTACCCCACAAAAGCACCATTACTTTTTTGAATCTGACTCTCCAATTTCTCTGACGACTTAAAAATGCCGCTCACGGATCCCGAGAAGCTGAGGATAGTTCAGGAGAGGGTCTTCCTCAAGAAAGTATGTAGGAACTGTGGCGCTCTCAACTCGATTAGAGCCACTAAGTGTAGAAGATGTCACAGCACTAACTTGAGGCCCAAGAAGAAAGAGTTACCGCAGAAGAAAGGGTAACGGCTAGGGACATGACGCTCTGACCGTAGCAGACCCAAAGAGCTATACTAAAGAAGACTAGTGTATACAAAATAGGAGAGATATTGTTTATCTAAATGTCCTACTAACAATTCTATTCTAAGGGGTCGAGCTCAAGGATAATCATAATATTGATTCATGCCAGCTTTATAGTTTATATAACAATTTTATATGACAATTATGGTAATTTTGAGTATAACAATTTTAGAATAAACACTTCAATACTTTTAAACTAGTTTTAATGTAATGACAGAACGTAATGTCCAACCCTTCCAAGGCTGATCGATATGCGAAGGCTGCAGAACTTACCGCGAGGATTGACAGGCTACCAGCAATGGTATTACCCACCTCAGTCATCCTAGCCCTTGCTTTCGGATATTTCATCGCCCTCTATGACGTGATCGATGTAGGTATCGCCTTCTCGGGAACGTCTTTACCCTATACTGGATTAACGCCATCTGAGGCAGCCACAGTCGTCTCGATGGGACTGTTCGGCTACATCCCCGGAGCTATCCTTCTTGGATACTTCGCCGACAAGTACGGAAGGAAGCCCATGCTCATATTCACGGCTTTACTTACCGCGATAGGTAGTCTGGGTAACGCCTTCTCCTATAACCTCCCGACGTTCGCCCTCTTCAGGTTCATTACCGGGATGGGAATAGGCGGCGACCTGATTCTCGTTCCCACTTACATAGTTGAAATGGTGCCGGCTGCGAGGAGGGGACAATACTTCAACTTGGTCTACATAGCGGGATGGGCCGGACTGGGTTTGGGACCCTTCCTCGCCTCGGTCATCGACCTCCTGAACCCGGCCATAGGCTGGAGGGTTATATTCCTCATAGGCGCCACACTCGCCTTCATAGTCCTAATCATCAGATCCCACGCGGACGAAACAGTAAGGATGTTGGCCCTGAAGGGCAAGCTGAAGGAGGCGGAAGATATAGTAGCTAGGATGGAGCAGAGGGCTAAGGAGAAGACTGGACTATCCGAGCTTCCGCCTTACAACCCGCTGAACTACAGGGTAGAGGAGAAAAACCCCTTCTCAGTGTTCCTTAACAGAACGTATGCGGTGAGGATTATCGCAGTAATGCTGGCCATCTTCTTCTTCTATTTCGGCGAGTATCCGTACCTAACCGAGTACCTCCTATGGGCGGGCTCCGCGGTTCCTTCGTCTCAAATAAACACGTACACGTTCCTCTTCGGGCTCGCGGGAGTAGCGACGTTCTTCGGAGCCATAGCCTTGCGTTTCGTAGTGGAGAGAGTAAAGAGGGCGGTGCTCACTACAATCGCTTATACTGTCGGCATGCTTATGGGCGTAGCGTTGACCATAGCTCTCACGATAGCTGGAAACCCCTACGCGGCCTTCGTCGGCATGTTGCTGACCAACTTCATAGGAGTCGGGTGGAGCAACCAGCTTAACTACCTCAATGGAACTGAGAACGTTCCGACGTACGCGAGGGCCACCTCTTTCGCGATATCGGACGGAGCCGCTCACTTGGGTGCAGCGATCTCCACGGCCGTGATATTATCGGCGATAGACGCAACCAAGAACCCCCTGTTAGTGTGGACCGTTTTCCAGGTGCCTATGGTTATTATGGGAATCATCCTGATCTTCGTCCTTCCCAACACGATCGGTCAGAGCTTGGAGAGAGTCAACGAGGCTCAGGCTGGGATCTAAAGGCGTACAATTTTGTATTTATTTTTATTAAGAAATGAAAATATCGCTGATTTTGATATAAAAAGCATAAAAAGTCCTGAAGGCTTCTAGAACCTAACGCCTCCGTTGCCACTAAGGACAGTCCTTCAACCTCAAGTCAAATCCTTGTAATATTTTAAAAGGAGTAGAAGCGAAAT
The DNA here is from genome assembly GCA_000389735.1 of Sulfolobales archaeon Acd1. Classification (GTDB taxonomy): domain Archaea; phylum Thermoproteota; class Thermoprotei_A; order Sulfolobales; family Sulfolobaceae; genus Acd1. Next base: position 82,720 of record APJY01000002.1, read on the forward strand.
ATGGGCCCGCTGGGACTTGAACCCAGGACCTCCGCCTTGTAAGGGCGGCGTCCTAACCAGGCTAGACGACGGGCCCAATTGATTTGTTTCATAACGCCTCATATAAGTTTGACCGAAGGCTTATCTTCACCATAACTATTCTCGTTTTCGTTCCCTATTGAGTTATAAGGCTCTACGGAGTTTCAAACGCCGGAGGCTTCCACCACGACCGCGTACCCCTCGCTCAGGTCCGCCAGGTCAGGGTCGAGGTCTATGACTTTAAGCCTATCGCCTTCCTTCAGGTTCACGACGTAGACGTTGTAGTCCTTGTAGACGACTTCTAACTTTCTCCTCAACCTCTCGGCTTCCTCGAAGCTCTCACAGATCGCGAAAACCCCAGCCCAGTTCCTCACCGTTTGGCCGAAGGGCGTCCTCACCTCTTTAACCAGCTGAAATCCCCATAAAAACGGTTAGCTCCTTGACTCACGTAATCCGGATCGACTCAATGTGCTCAGAAGCCAATGAAATGTGGATCATGTGGGCCGTAATGTTTAAGGCGGGCCAGGGCGTTAGCCCTAATAAGCCTAACCGAGTCCAGTTGGTTTACCGTGGCGATAGTCAGGCTTATAGTCTCACCGTACTTCTCGCCTCCACTGACCCTCGATCTCATAGAGAGGCTTTACGTGCTGTACGGCGTCAAGCTACACGTGGAGATGGACCTAAGCCTCAGCGACGAGTACTACTTTTTGGAGCTGGAGGAGGGAGGCGCTAAGAAAAAGGGCGTCTTTCACGCCTGGGAGGACCTGGAGAGGTCAATAGTGAGCCTCCTTTCGGGCCTGAGGGACGACAGCGATGCCGTGAGTGCGCAGGTGCGAAACTGGGAGCCCCTCGAGGGGGGAGCACACGTTTTTGAGCTCTAGCTAGTTACCCTTCAGTGACGAAGGCTTGGACTACGTCGTCGGCGGGGGAGTATCAGGAATAACCGTAGCTGACAGGAAGGGGGCTAGGGTAATTGAGGAGAAGGCCGAGCTCGGAGGGATCCACGCCCCCGTGGATCTGGGAGTTTTAAAGGTTCCGGGCGAGCCCGTCCTTTCGGATTCGGTTTGCGGCGATTTCAACGCTATCGATTTCACCCCAAGGATCGCGTTCGAGAAGGACGAGTACCTCGAGGAGAAGATCTGCGGCGGAAGCTGCCCCAAGTGGTTGACGTTATCTAATGTCAGGTACCTCGTGTTGCCCAAGTTCGAGAGGCATAGCTGGATAAGGGCACGGGTCAGAAGGATCGTGGGTAACAGAGCTTTCACCTCCCTGTCTAAGTCGTTGGAGTTCGACAGGCTTTACGTTGCGGCGCCTCCCCAGGAGCTGGGCCTGAGCGGTGGGGATTATGTTAGTGCCGCGGTTATAATCGCCCTAGTTAGGGCCTGGGACAAGGATTGGGACATAAAGGTCTCCGGGGACACCTCGAAGCTCTACACCAGGCTCATCCACGTTCCTTTTGGCGAGCACCACTTACTCTATGTCGAGAAGTACTACAGGAATTACCCTCCCAGCTGGGATAGAATTAAAAGTGATGTGAAAAGGTTCGAGAAATTGGACCTCGACTTGATATCCATTGATTTCCGCTATAGAATTATAAAGTATGGAATACTGATTCCAGGTTCTTACGAGCGGGTTGATCTCGCTGATAACGTTAGGCTCTGCGGTAGGTTCGCTGACTGGACAAACCCAGGGTTCTGCGAATCCATTCGTCTGGCCCAAGAGTGCTGAAGCTCTCCAGCTCCCTCTGGGCCCTAACTGCTGCGTCCAAAGGTCTCAACCCCTTGGCCCTGAAACCCACATAGGCCCCTAGGAGGAAGTCGCCCGTCCCTATGCCGTAATCACCCACGATAGAAGGCTTTATCCTGTGCTTACCCTCCCCCTTTATTATTATGTCGAAACCGTCCTCGTCGTACGAAACCAGTACTTCCCTACCTGGCAACCCTCCTTCGGGAACTTCCGTGTAGTTCGCGTGGGCTCCTCTGACCTTGAAGCCTAGCTTCCTCGTCCTGTCAACCTCTATCGGGCGACCCTCCTCGCACAGCCTTACGAACCCCTGGACGTCGATGAACACGTGATCCCCTTCGACTCCTCTGATCTCCCCGCAGACCGGATTGACCACAGCCCATTGGTCGTGGTAAGAGACAGATAGAGTTGGAATGGGTTTTCTGAGAAGGATTAGCTTCCTAGAGCCACCCTCGTGGCTTATCTCGAACACAGCGCGCCTCCCTCTTATCGCCACTAAGCCCGAAAGGGGCAAACCCATCGAGGCTAGAACGCTCGTATAACCTCCAATTGCGACGACTTCCACATTAGCCCCAGAGGCTAGAACGCCAAGGGAGGAGTAGTAGACGCCGCCTCCTGTTCTCCTTTCCGCTCCAATTACGTCTTCTGTGAGAGCTCCGACGACCTTAATTGTTGTTATGGACTCACTCCTCCTCATCCGCTTCTTCCTCTTCCTCCTCTTCCAGCTCCTGTTCTTCGAACTTCCTGTGCTCCCACAAGGCCAGTTTGTGTGCCTTGATGTGCTCAATCAAGTCCTTCTCGCTGAAGAAATAAGAACCCCTATCGCTTAGCCCGCCAGACCTACAATGCGGCGCGCAGAAGGGGCATGCATAAAGCTTCGTGACCTCATCGTAACAGACCTCAACGTCTTTACCGCCCACTGATACGACCTTGGTTACCCACTTTGGAGTCCAACGTAACGACATGTTGGCGGGGACCTGGATTTAGTATGTGACGCTCTCGTTATTTAAGGCGGCACCCTGGTGGACAGGGATAACTAGGGCCCTATGTTTTTAATTTATAGCAACAAGAAGTTGACAGGAGGGTAGTTGGGGAACTCTCTCGAGGACCTCTCCTCATCAATTTCCCTCAAAACCATGTACGACTTAACTGGCTTTATACTATCCGCCATAAAGAGGCTCGATGTGAAGATGATCTCTAAAATGGTAGACATGCTGGTGGACTTCTACCAGAACAAGCAAGGAAGGATTCTGGTCATGGGGGCTGGCAGGAGCGGGCTAGTCGGTAGGGCCTTCGCGATGAGGTTGCTTCACCTTGGCTATAACGCCTACGTTCTGGGCGAGACCATTGTTCCTGCCATCAGGGAAGGTGACATAGTGATCGCGATCTCCGGTTCTGGAAAGACGAAATTGATTGTTACTGCGGCCGAAGCCGCTAAGGAGGCCAAGGCGAGGCTCATAGCGGTCACCAGTTATCCCGACAGCCCCCTCGGGAGGCTGGCGGATCTCGTCATTGAAGTCCCAGGTAGAACGAAGTACTCGAACGAGACCGACTACTTCGCGAGACAAATTTTGGGCATGACCGAGCCCTTAGCACCTTTGGGGACTCTCTTCGAGGACACCACTATGATAGTCCTCGACGGGATCGTTGCAGAGTTAATGATAAGGCTGAAGAAGACCGAGGAGGACCTTCGCCTGGTTCACGCGAACATTGAATTATAACGCCCAAGCCTCTGGGTTTTAATTTAACTCTTTGACGTGTGAGGCCGAAGGTAGAGAGTTTCCTAATCGTGGTGACGCTATCGACGTTCTTAGCGGCGATCTTAAGGAGCCCGTTCTTAGGCGCGGTGGCCGGAGTCCTGGCCGTGATTTACGTTTATAAAAAGTTGGGTAAAGATGGCATAAGGAGAGTTTTTAGACAAATCCTAGGTGAGCGCAATAGTGCTGGACTGAACGTTTCGGATGACGGCTTTATCGTCTTCAGCAACCGTTACGCTAAGGCGCTGGTAGTGGACGATGTACCCTTTGATTACAGGGACCATGACGATAGCGAGTTGAGAAGCCTGATTGTTAATTACAACCGCATCCTTGACTCGATTAAGGACGTGAACGTCGTTCTTGTAAGACAGTCCCTGGATAAGAGGGATTTCCTCTCGAAGGCCTACGTGAAGCTCCAGAACCTGAGAGTACAGGTCGAGAACGACCCGACCAACGAGAGGGCTAAAGCGGAGATCAGGTTGCTGGAGAAGATCATAAAGAAAATCGAGGAGGGTGAGTCGCCCTTCAAATATAAGATCTATTTCATCGTGCCTGGGGCTACTAAGGAGGAGGTCGCCGGTAAGCTGGAGTTGTTGAAGAGCGGTCTAGCCAGTATAGGGATAAGGGCCAGGGGAGCAGATATTAATGAGCTTTCGGAGGCACTGTTTTTTCGAACTTCAGCAGTAAAAGTCGCGTTGCCCTCCAACCTGCCCCTGGTTTCACCATTCGTCCTGACGAGGTATCCTCGCGTAGAGCTCGTTTCTGATGGCGTGTTGTTGGGCTTCGAGCTGCTCATCAACAGGGCTGTAATGTGGAACGTAAGGAAGTCGTTGAACCCCCACTTGCTGGTCTTAGGCCCGACAGGTAGCGGGAAGACGGAGTTCCTCATCGCTTTGTCAGCTAGGTTGACTTCCCATTATGACGTCCCCGTCGTGTTGGTCGACACCAAGGGCGATATTACGGCAAGGCTGACGAAATACAACGTTCCGTTTAAGAGGTTAAATCCCCTCGTGGTGAGCCCTGGACTTTTAGATCTCGAGGAAGAGACGCCGGAGCTCAAGGCGTTTGCGGTAGAGGGCGTGATAAGTAGTACATTCGAGCTGGGCGAGGAGGCCTCCTCAGTGCTGTTCTACGTTCTCCTCGAGACGTTCAGGAACGGGTGGAGAACGTGGAACTCCGTGTTCCGCACCCTGGACGAGCTTGACTACGATGATTCAGTGAAGGCCCGAATCAGGAAGGCACTAGTAGTCGTGAGGGAGCTCGAGTCCGGAAAGGCGTTAGATGTGGGCAAGATCGAAAGCGAGCCTCAGCTGTTTATAATCGACGTCTCGAATCTCAGCGTTGAGGAGGCTAAGAGGTACGTCATACTGGCGATGCTAACGAGGCTCTACACTCACTTCAGGAGATCCGTAGATAGAGGCCTTAGGCTGGTGATCGTGCTCGATGAGGCGTGGACGGTCGTTAGTCGCCAACAAATGGCGAGAGGGGTCCTGGGGGACATAATAAAGAGGGGTAGGGGTCACGGAATCGCCGTGTTCCTCGCGACTCAGAACGTCTCAGACTTCCAGGGGCTAGAGGATTTAGTTCTGGAGAACGTCTCTAACCTGGTGATACTGAGCAACGGCGACATGAAGTTCTGGGAGGACGTGGGTCAAAGGTTCGTCTTCCTTTCCAAAGAAGAAATACGCAATAAACTGATGTACCTCAAGAGAGGGGAGGCTCTAGTTAGACTATCCAACGACCCTAGACCCTTATTAGTCCGTTTGGATACGTTTGTCTCATAGCCTCTCGAGGACGGGCTTCAGAGCTGAGGCTATTTTTAGATAGACTATATCGTTGGTAACGTTGTCTATCGTGATTTCCTTGAGTACGTCCTCGTCGGCGCTCAACGAGTAATCGATCTTATCGTCGTTCTTCTCCGTGACTAAGATTCTCTCGATTACATTCATGACCTGCTTCGGGACCTTAGTCCTTTTGCGCAGGATTATCTTGACCTTCGGCGGGTAGTAATATATATCCGCGACAACCTCCCCTTTCGGTGACTTGACGACCTCGTTTAGCCCTTTAGAGACCTTGCTGGTGGGCTTTAGCTCACCCGTCTCGATGAGGCTCAAGAAGTACTCATAGATCTCCAGTTCCTTCTTGCACTGAGCTATTTTTTCCTCAACGAACCTTTTTAGATCGTCCAGGTTAACCGACATTTCTTAGTTACTATTAAAATCAGGACCTCATTATTTACCTTCAATGAGCTCCGAAGAAGTGAGGGTAGCCATCATAGGAGCTTCGGGCTATACGGGAGGGGAGCTACTCAGGCTCCTACTCGTTCATCCCAGAGTTAAGGTAACTTACGTCACCTCAAGGGAGTGGGCTGGGAAGCCAGTGACTCTGGTTCACCCAAACCTCAAGGGCTTCACGACGCTTACCTTCTCGCAATTCTCGTGGGACAAGGTGGGTGAGAAGGCCGACGCGGTTTTCTTAGCCCTCCCACACAAGGTCTCCTTGGAGTACGTGCCGAAGCTTTTGGAGATGGGACTTCAGGTGATCGATTTAAGCGCTGACTTCAGGCTGAAGGACCCAGAACAATACAAGTACTGGTACGGTTACGAACACCCGCATCCAGACCTGCTGAAGAAGGCAGTTTATGGGCTTCCAGAACTCCATTACGATGAGCTCAAGGGAGCGAAGCTGATAGCATCCCCTGGGTGCAACGCGACGGCTACTATTTTGGCAGCTGCACCTTTAGTGAGCTTAGGATTTCTTGAAAGTTACAACCTCATCAGCGACGTCAAGGTCGGCAGTAGCGAGGGAGGCATGAAGCCAAGAGAGGGGAGTCATCACCCCGAACGGGAGAACACGATAAGGCCTTATGAGGCCGATGGTCACAGGCACGCCGCAGAGGCTGAGCAGGAGCTGTCCCTGGTGGCCAAGAGAGACGTCAAAGTGAGCCTAGTTCCTCACGCAGTAAGCTCGATAAGGGGAGCCTTCGCGTCCGTTCACGGCTGGCTTTCGACGTCTGTAGATGAGATGGAGCTCTGGAAGAAAACGGTGGAGTTCTACAAGGGGAGGAAGTTCATAAGGATCATACGCGGAGGCCTACATCCTCTGCCAGATTCGAAGTTCGTGATAGGGAGTAACTTCGCGGACGTAGGCTTCGCAATAGAGTCGAGGCTCAAGAGGGTGACCATGTTCTCCGCAATAGACAACCTTATGAAAGGGGCTTCGGGTCAGGCGGTACAAGCTTTTAACGTCTCCAGGGGTTGGCCCGAGGACGAAGGCCTAAAAATCCCGCCTCTAAGACCGGCTTAGCATGCTTGTAGTTAAGGCCGGCGGCAGGGTGCTTCAGCGGAACTTCGACAGGCTAATAGAGAGCGTGAGAAAGGTCAACGACAAGGTGGTTTTCGTTCACGGCGGCGGAGATCAGGTGACTGAGACGAGCAAAAAGCTAGGGATAGAGCCGAAGTTCGTGGTATCCCCCGAGGGGATAAGGTCTAGGTATACCACCAAGGAGGAGCTGGAAGTGTTCATAATGGTGATGAGCGCCATAAGCAGACACATGGTAGAGAGGCTGTCTACCACCAAGAGGACAATAGCGATCTCAGGCGCAGACGGGAACGCGGTCTTGGCGGAGAGGAAGAAAAGAATTATGATAATGGACGAAAGGGGTAAGAAAAGAATCATTGAGGGCGGCTACACGGGGAAGATAACCAGCGTTAATGGGGGGCTCTTCAGACAACTGATGGATTTTTTTGACGTCATCGTGGTTGCACCCTTGGCTTACGACCCGACCGAGCCAACGTTACTTAACGTGGACGGCGACCAGATGGCGTTCGCCCTAGCGAAGGAGCTCAAGCCCGACGCGTTGTTACTGCTAACCGACGTGGACGGAGTTCTCGTCGATCAGAAGGTAGTAGAGAGGTTAAGTCCTGAACAGGCCAAGGAGCTGTCGTTCAAGATAGGCCCAGGCATGAATAGGAAGCTGCTCATGGCTTCCGAGACCGTGTCGTCGGGAGTAAGGAGGGTGATAATCGCTAACGGCCTAGTCGACGACCCCATCTCTCAAGCTTTACTAGGGAAGGGTACAGTAGTAGAGTGACATGGAGCTAGACTCCACCGACCTGAAGGTCATCGAGATCCTCAAGTCGGACGCCAGGACTTCTAACACGCAGATAGCCAGACAGTTAGGAATTAGCGAGGCCGCTGTGAGGAAAAGGATAAACAAGCTGATTGCCCACGGGATAATCAAGAGGTTCACGATAGACTATGAGTTAGAGAATGAAGTTAGGGCCTTCGTGTTCATCAAAACAAGCCCTCAAATACCGACTCCGGAGATTTCCAAGAAATTGGTCAGGATTTCAGGTGTAGAGACGGTTTATGAAACCACAGGAGAATACGACATCATCGCTTTCGTGAGGGGACCGAGCATAACGAGCATAAACAAGACCATAGACGAGATAAGGGCTGTTCAGGGCATAATTTCGACGAACAGCACTATAATCCTGAGGACTTGGTACTAAGCCTTAAATTAAGGTTGATAAGGTAGAGTAGAGCTTATTAATACTCTGCTCAGGACTCATCAAGGTAAGACCTTATGGTACTCCTGAAGTGCCCTGTGTGTGGAGGAGACGTTCAGGTGGACGATAACGCTCTCCCCGGCGAGGTAATAGAGCACGAGTGCGGAGCTCTCCTTGAAGTTTACATGAAGGACGGGAAGCTGGCCTTAAGAGTAGCAGAGCAGATAGGAGAGGACTGGGGAGAGTGAGATTAGGGGTAGCTTACGACGTTCTAAGGTGGGAGGAGAGAGACCTTTTTTCTGAGGCCAGAAAGCTAGGATACGACGTCAGGCCATTGTATATCAAAGATTACGCTGACCTAGTAGGGAACTCTATAGGCGAAAACTTAGACGCGGTAATCCAAAGGGGAGTCAGCCACAGCAGGGCTTTGATCTCCACCACGCTCCTCGAGAGCCAGGGGCTTAGGGTCTTCAACGACTCCTTAACCCTAGTGAGGTGCGAGAACAAGGCCATAACTCTTTCCTTACTGGTCAAATCAGGCGTCAATATACCAAGGACCGCGATAGCGTTCTCCAAAGAGAAAGCTCTGGAAATAGCTAGGAAACTAGGCTACCCGGTGGTTATCAAACCGATCGAGGGCAGCTGGGGAAGGATGGTCGCGAAGGCGGTAGACGATGACAGCCTTTACAGTCTTATGGAGTACCAAGACTACACCACGTCACAGTTCAGGACCGCCTACGTGATTCAGGAGTTCGTCAGGAAGCCAGATAGGGACATCAGGATCTTCGTTATTGGCGACGAGGCCCCCGTGGGAATTTACAGGGTGAACAAGGCCAACTGGAAGACTAACACCGCGTTGGGAGCGAAGGCTGAGCCGCTAAAGATCGACCCCGAACTCAGGGAGTTAGCGATGAAAGTCAAGGACGTGATAGGAGGCTTCTTCCTGGGCATCGATGTCTTTGAGGATCCGGATAGGGGCTATGTAGTGAACGAGGTGAACGGCGTTCCGGAGTATAAGAACACAGTCAGGGTGAACAACTTCAACGTTTCTGGTTTCCTCCTTAAGAAGCTCGCGGAAGTGATCAAAAAGTGAAGGCTCTGTTCCCAAGGCTCTACGGCGATAGGAAACTGATAATAGTCAAGGGCGAAGGTCAGTACGTTTACGACGCTCGAGGCAACAGGTACGTAGACGCACATACTGGGATAGGAGTTGCCTTTCTAGGCCACAGGAACCCTAAGGTCGTTGAATACATCAGGAGGCAAATGGATAATATCATGACGCTTAACCCCTCGTTCTCGACCCCTATTAGGGAAGAGATGCTGAAGGAGTTGGATCCCCTAAAGCCCGAGGGGCTTGATAATGTCCTATTATTAAACAGCGGCACTGAAGCGGTTGAGTTCGCCCTAAAGGTTGCCAGGAAGGTCACGGGGAGGAAGAAAATCATAGCGTTCAAAAACGCGTTTCACGGAAGGACTGCCGGAGCCCTTTCAGTCACGTGGAACAAGCGTTACAGGGAGCCATTTGAGCCGCTGGTTCCCGAAACTTACTTCATAGACTACAACAGCGTGGACTCGTTGAGGGCGATCGATAGCGGAACGGCCGCAGTCATAGTGGAACCGATTCAGGGTGAGGGAGGGGTGATCCCAGCGAATGAGAACTTTATGAAAGAGCTTAGGGCCGTGACGGAAAGGGTGGGAGCGCTTTTGATACTCGACGAGATCCAAACGGGTTTCGGAAGAACCGGCAAGGTTTGGGCCCATCAGCACTTCGGGATCAAGCCAGACGTAGTCTTAGCCGCCAAGGCCTTCGGGGGAGGCTTCCCAGTAAGCGGGGTGTTCCTACCTGACTGGATCGCCGAGAAGTTGGAGGAAGGTGATCACGGAAGCACCTACGGGGGGAACCCGTTGGCGATGGCTGCCGTGACCGCCGCAGCTAAGGTGCTGAAAGAGGAGAATGTCCCAGAGCAGGCGGCCGTGAAGGGTGAAACACTCATCAGGATGCTCAGGGACAGGCTCGCTGACTCTAAAGCCGTCAGGGAGATCAGGGGGAAAGGTCTAATGATCGGGGTGGACGTCAGGTTCCCCCCTGGGCCAGCACTTCAAGTGATGCAGGAAAAGAAGAAGGTTTTGGCCATAAAGGCCGGAACGACGACTATTAGGCTCTTACCGCCTTACTTGATCAACGCGGAGGACATGGAGGCAATAGCCGATGCGGTTAGGGAAGGAGTCGGTACTCTCCTTAGTCAAAGGAGTACTTCTTAAGCTGTCCTCAGTTTACACGCCCAGCGGCGAGGAACTCAACGCGAAAGATGTGATGCTTCAAATATCCAAAGAACTCGATTTACCGCTTCAGATCGACGAGACTGGCTCCTATTATTTGGGTTCTCAGGAGTCGAAGGTGTTGTTAGCCTCCCACATCGACACGGTTCCTGGGTTCATCCAACCTAAGGACGAAGGGAGTGCTATCTCCGGTAGGGGCGTGGTGGACGCCAAAGGCCCTCTATCCGCGATGATAGTTGCCTCGCATCTGTTAAAGGGGGACGGCTGCGACGTTCTCGTTGCGGGGCTTTCGGACGAGGAGAGGTTAAGCGCTGGGGCCAAAGCGCTGGTCAGGAAGGGGAGGCAGTTCAGCCACGTCATCGTAGGAGAACCGACCAGTACCTCTGGCGTAGCCATTGAGTACAGGGGGGTGGCCCACTTCGATATATACTGTACCTCTCGAGAGGGACACTCTTCCTCACTGAAGTATAACCTCATAGAGGACGTCTCTAGGAGAATCGTCGAACTGTACTCGCCAGCCTCGGAGTACGATAAGCCCTCCATAGTGCCCACGATCTTCCGCTCCGGCAGTGCGATGAACGTCGCTCCTAAGGAGGCTTACGTTCACTTCGACGTGAGGTATTCGGTACGTAACAGTTTCGACGAGATTTATCAGAGGATCTCCTCGACGTTCAAGGACTGCAGGGTGGAGTTGATCGAACACCTTCCCCCAGTAAAGACTAGTGTGAACACCGCAGTGTATCGGGCGCTCTCGAGGGCATTAATAAGCTTGGGACTCAAGCCGAGCCCCGTGAGGAAGTGGGGGACTAGCGACATGAACGTTTTGGCCCCCATAGCGAAGGAGATCGCCGCTTACGGCCCAGGAGACTCGAAGCTGGAGCACACAGACTACGAACGCGTCACTTACGAGGAGCTATATATAGGTACGATGACCTATTACAACGCAGTTAAGGAATTATGCCGAAACTCTCAAACCTAATCCTAAAGCCGATCTATTACATTTACGAGAGACGGCTTTACTCTCAAATCAAAGACGGCCCCGTACCTAAGCACGTTGGGATAATTCCAGACGGGAACAGGAGATGGGCCTCTACGAACTCGCTGAGCTTCGAGGAGGCGTACTCGGAAGGATACAAGAAGCTCAAGGAGGTCCTAATTTGGCTCCTAGATCTCGGCGTGAAGGCCATCTCAGTTTACGCTCTATCAACGGAGAACTGCACCAAGAGGTCAACTCAAGAGGTAAACGTGGTCTTAAGATACATAAAGAAAGGTTTGGAAGAACTGCTTACAGGTGATCTGATCCACAAGTACAGAGTAAGGGTGAAAGTTATAGGCAAGCTCAGCTCCCTTCCAGAAGATTTCGTCCAGCTAGCCAACGAGCTCATGAAGGTAACGGAGCCTTATCACGACAGGAAATTGACGCTAGCGGTGTGCTACGGGGGAAGGCAGGAGATCCTTGACGCGATGAGGGCCTTGCTTAAGGACATCGAGAGGGGCGTCGTGAAGCTGGACTCGCTTGAGGAGGACGTGTTCAAGAAGTACTTCTACGATCCCGAGCTGGAGGACTTGGACTTGGTAATAAGGACATCAGGTGAAGTGAGAATAAGTAACTTCCTGTTATGGCACATAGCCTACTCGGAACTCTTCTTCGCCGACGTCTACTGGCCCGAATTCCGCAAGATAGACCTTTGGAGGGCGATCAGGTCTTACCAAAAGAGGGTGAGGAGGTTCGGGGCCTGAGGGGGGAAATAGGGCTTCGTAAACTTTTAAGATAGCAAACACCGATCCTTTTAGCGATGGCAATTTATCAAGGTAACGATCTCAGGAAGGTAACAGGTGGTCTGAAAAGGTCCTACAGGGACAAGAGGAAGTACGAACTAGGCTCCATGCCTACAGAGACTAAGCTAAGTGACAAGCACGTGGTCAAAGTAGAGAGGGTTATGGGCGGTAACGAGAAGGTTAAAGTGGTTTACGCGCAGTACGCGAACGTTTATGACCCCGTTGAAAAGAGGAGCAAGAAGGTCAAGATTACCGCGGTGCTTGAGACCCCCGCAAACAGGGAGTACGCCAGAAGAGGGATAATCGTTAAAGGAACTATAATTCAAACAGAGATAGGTAAAGCGGTGGTCACTTCTAGGCCTGGACAGGATGGCACGGTTAACGCCTTACTCTTGAAGGAGTGAGCCTTTTTGAGGCTAGAAGGTAAGGTGATCATTTGGCTGGAGTACTTTAACGCGCAGTCCAGAAGTCGTGGAAGGAGAGTCCAGAAACTCGTTAGACCGGTTACTTTGGAAGAGCTGATTAAGGCAACGAAAGAACTAGGGCTTAACCCCGTGCCTCTGAATAAGAGGTATCCTAGGACGCGTAAGGATGGAGCCATCTTAGTGGACAAAGTCGCGAGTAAGCAAAGGATTATCAAGATGATATATGTGGTTTTGCAGAATTACTTAAGGAAATAGGATATCCTGCAGATACAACGTGGTTTAGATCCCAGAGCTCTTGAGAAATGATGTGGCGGGCCCGCCGGGATTCGAACCCGGGACCTACGGGTGGCTTCCCGCCACCCACGGTTAAAAGCCCGCCGCTCTACCTGGCTGAGCTACGGGCCCGTGCACTATTCCTCATTCTCCACTTAAATCGTTTATGAGGGTAAAACTGTTGACTTGAACCCTTCCGCAAGCTTGGCATTTATCACGACGAGTGAGTCCGAGGATTCCGACAGCGCACTGACCAGCTCGCCGTAAGTCTCGACGGTTATAGCCTTAAAGGATCCCTCCAGAACCTCGTCCATGTAGTTCGGCATACCCTTCCTACCGATTGAAGGTACATCGCTCCTGAAGGTGTCCAAGTACGTGCTTCCGCCGTCGTTGGCTATTATCAGCTTCCCCTTAGCGACGTTCATGAACGACCTAAGGACCCCGAAGTTCCTAAGCGCTCCTTCCAGGGTGGTTACCCCGACCACGTTGGGATTCCCGGACAGCACCACCCCTCCCACTGCGACGCTAGGAGTTAAGGCGGTCTCGCTCGTCACCCACTGGAACGGTCTCTCTATCGGGAGCCTGATGAGGTCGAAAGTAGTTGAGGAGAGATCTACGTAAACCTTCTCATAACCTGTCTTACTTAACGCGTAGAGCATATCGATGGGCCATAGGCCTGAGTGGGATTCGGATGAGGGCGACTTCCTGTAAGCGAAGACTTCAGACTTAGTTCCCCTATCTATCGGCTCCTTAACCTTCTGCTTCACGTTCGCTATGACCTCCCTCAGGAATAGGTTCGCGTCAGCGATGGCTGGAACCTGCGGCACTATGACCTTCCCTACGTCCTCTCCATCGATGTTGTTATGCACCACGTAGCCCTTGAACTTGAAGCTCCAGCCTCCGGTCGAGGCCTGGGTGAACCTGGTGCCTACGGCCAACACCACGTCGGCCTTGTCGAGGAAATGAGAGGCTCCCTCGGAGGCGAACAGTCCGAGGCCCTCTCCTGCGAAGAGCGGATGTGAGGCGGGGATCGAGCCCTTGCCCCTTATTGTCGTCACCACCGGGATGTCTAAGAGCTCCGCCAGCTCCTTCACCGAGTCCCAAGCCTGAGAGGCCAAGACGCCGTAACCCGCGACTATGACGGGGTTGCTCGAGTTCACTAAGAGTTCGGCCACCTTAGCAGCCGTGGCCTTGTCCGGAGTCCTCTTCTCTACCTTTTGCCCCGCGGTAGCCAGAGGGTAAGCCTTCAGTCTGAAAAGGTCTTCCGCGATCTCAACGTAGACCGGCCTAGGCCTGTTGCTTAAGGCATCCTTCCATGCCTTCTCTAGGACCTCCGTTATCTCCTCAATAGTGACTACCCTCTCCCTGGTCTTAACGAAGGGAGCGAGACTAGCCATCACGTCGTCCTGAGTCCTCAACTCGTTCAGCCTCGCCCTGCCGGTGTCCCTGTAGGACCTCAGCGTCCCTATAATAAGCAAGGGGACGCTGTCCGAATAGGCCTGGGCTACAACGTCTATAGCCTCCAAGATCCTCGCACTCGGGAAAACTAGGGCTACGCCCAGGTCATTTCCCGACCTGGCGTAACTGTCAGCCAGAATAACCGCGTCCCTCGGAGAAGGGGCCTCCACCATCTCAACGTGATTCCCCTTTAGCTTCTCCCTGAGGAATTCCGGAACTTCAGGCGAAACGAATGTTTTCGAGATCTTGAGCTCGTGCAAAACATACGCTAAAGCCTCATCTCCAGTCATTTCCTTCCCAACCGTCTCTTCCTTCCTCTTAGGGGCTTGAGCCATTATTGACCGCAGGAAACGGAAATCAAAGGGATTATATTAGGTTTAAAATCGTGTGAGGGAAGCCGGCGCCGGGACTTGAACCCGGGACCTGCGGGTCTCAGCTCAGAACTCTGCGGCCCGCCGCTCTGACCATGCTGAGCTACGCCGGCGTAAAAACCTCGTCATTGCTAAAAATAAATCCTTCAGGTGGTACAAATGCACGTGATAACATTCCTCGAGGTCGGAAGAGTCCTAGAGGTCATCAAGCAGGGCCTTGGCGACTTCGTGATTATCGGCGACACCGTCGTCGATCTGGCTCTAAACAGGAAGGGAACCGACAGCGATGTGGACATTTTCCCCTTGGAGATAAGCTCTTTTGCGGAGGAGGACAAGATAAGAGAGTTCGCGTATTCCCAGGGCTGGGACTACGGTAAAACGCCCATCGATACGCCAAGAGTTATTGCGACCGTTGATGATAAGGAGCTTCAGGTAGACTTCTACGATAACATACAGGACTTCTACGTGCCGCGCGTGATCCTAGAGTCAGCGGTCTCGGAGAGAATAGGCGAGTATAAGTTCAAGGTAGTGAGGCTCGAGGATTACATCCTTCTAAAGCTTAACGCTTTCAGGGAGGAGGATGAGGACGAGTTAAAGGGGATAGTGGAGCTTATCGGCACAGGGAAATTGAAGATCGACAGGCAATACCTCCTGTCCCACGTGGATTACTTCGAGGAGAACGCGGACAGCATAAGGGATAGGCTGAAGAGTATAGGACTAATTACTTGAAACAGTATTTATTTGAGCCTGGCCTCCGAAACACCCATCTACTGTGATACCTACAGAGGTTGGCTTATAGGCCAAAACTCGCGTGTCATTTTCGTTCACTGTAAAAACTCCCCGAACTTAAGGGCATACAAAGTGGTGACTTCCTTTAGAGGTTGCACTGCCGTTTTAATAACCTGAATGGATCGTGTCGTTACAGCCTCTGCGAGAGAAGTTTAACGAATAATTAAGACAGCTCATTCATCTAGAGACCGATCGACCAAGGAATTCTATCTACTTTGTGCTCTACTTGTTGATATTGAAGAGACTATCCTGCTGAATCATGAGAAACAAGTTGGTGGATAAAAAATAGTGTGACTTTAGCTTATCTTCCTCAACACCATAACTAGCGCTACTATAGCTACTATCAGAGCTATTATTCCCACGATTAGACCGGCGTAAACCATGTTTTGACTGCTGCTCAATTGAGAGCTTAGTGACGACACCTGGGAGCTCAGCTGATTCAGCTGGGAGCTGAGGCTGGCGATGCTGGAGTTGAGAGAGGACATCTGAGCGCTGAGCGATTTCAATTGATTCTGAACGTTCGTCACAGTTGTGTTGAAGGCCGACAGCTCTTTCTGCAGAGTCGCCACGGTCTTGTTCACCTGAGCGACGCTAGAGCTTATGTTGTTCAGGTACGTACCGTAATTCACTTGAGCCACAACCGGCATATTCAGCTGGGCGGTACTCCCCTTGTAGCTTGCAGTCAATACGATATAGCCGCTGAGAGGCACACCGACTGAGGGTACCATGAAGGTGACGTTGAACACACCGTTACCTACTGGGACTACCGTGCCAGTGACGTTGGTTCCCCCGATTTGCATCGTGGCTGACACAGTAGCGTTCGAGGCAGGACTCCCTTCGTAAGTGGCCTGGACTATCAGGGACAGCGGTTCACCTTCCGACGCGGTCACTGAGCTGGCCTGAGCCGGCGCGACCTGGACCGTGCCTATGTAGGCACCTAGTACGTTCAATGCCAGCGACGTAGGATAGACCTTGAGAGTTATCGCGTATGTTCCAGGTCCCTTGACGGTATACAGCACTCCTTGAGGCGGGTATCCCTGTGGCATCGCTACTATCTTCAAGGTCTCACTGACGTTCGGAATAGCCACTACATGAAGCGTCACCATGCCGCTGGAGTTCGTGATGCCGCTCGCCAACAACATGTTGTTGGAGGCGTTGTAAACGTTCACGGGAGCGTTAGGCATCGGTAGGCCAGTCTGCCCGTTCACCACTGTTACCACTAAGTTCGCGATTCCGGGAGCCCAGTACACCTGAACGCTGGCAGCCGCGGCTGAACCTATCAGTACTACTATCGTGTAAGTACCGGCTGGGAACTTGCCGCTAGTAGTGGCGGGCCAGTCGAACAGGGTGGCGTTGAGTATCCCGTTAGACTGGACTTGGAAGGTGCCGGAGTATACTATCGAGTCGCCTGGGTTGTAGACGTAGACCGTAGCGACCTGACCAGCATAACCTGTCGCGTTGACGACCAGAACAAGCGGTTGCCCAGCGCTGAAGGATTGTCCTTGCGTGGGGGAGAGTATAGTTATTCCGCCGATTGAAGCTGAGGCTATAGCCAGGGATATAGCGGGGATCACTACGAGAAGGAGAATTACGAGAGCTGAGGCGGGAATCCTCAAAGCCGAACCACCTCAAAACGTTTTTCATTAAAAAGGGAAGAAAAAATCATACCTTTCAGACCATCGTTGTGTTGATGTACACGTTAGTGAAGACTATCTGCGCTGGGAAGAGCGATATTACTGGGCCGCCAGCGAAAGGCACAGCGAACATCCTCACCGTGTAGTAGCCGCTGCTCAGCGCACCGATCTGCGAGAACTGCACTGGCACCTGGGCAACTATCCCTGGGCCTATCACAGGCACGGGCACTACAGTCTGGAAGTTCACCAGCAGTGGCGCAGTAGTGAGGCTGTTCTGACCAGGAGTCACCACCGTGGCGATGTAGAACGTGTAGGTGTAGTTCACTATGCTGGTCACGTGTATCACTATGTACTGGTTCGTCGGGGTCAGTACGTAGCTGTTGTTCACGTACTCGACCACCTTGTTGGCGTTAGGCCAGGGCACAGGTATAGTTACGGGGGCTATTCTGATCGGAGTTATGTTGAACGCGGTTATGTAGGTCTTCAGTGTAGCGGTGCTACCAGACGCTGGGTCTTGCACGGTTATGTACATCGTGCTGTTGTAACCGAAGAGCTTCCCAGCGAAGGAGTAGACCGGCAGGGCGAAGTTGGTGGCAGGGCCTAAGGTCACCGTGTTGCCACCAAGGTTGACGGCCAAGGTTCCGTTGAACACAGTGCCGTTGATGTAGAGCGTTCCTGGCTCGTTTATGACTAGGGTGATGGGCGTACCGTTGAAGATACCGCTGCTCGGGGCTGTCTCAGGTATGGTAGGCAGTAAGTTGCCCGCGTAGGACTTCACTGTATTGCCGTTCTTAGTCACAATTGTCTTGCCGCTCGTGGAGTTGTAGTATATGCTGTACTTGTTGCCGTAGTGGTCGACTATGGTCACGTTTATCACCTGCAGGTTAGTTATGGCTCCAGGCAAGGACTTTGCTAGGAAGGTGTCGTTCAGGGAGACGTATGGCTGTACTGCAACGCTCTGAGCTAAGGCCACAGGAGTTCCGTATGTCGCGTTAATATACCTGGCGGTGAGGATGTAGAAGATGCTGGCCGGCTTCGCAGTAACAGGGGCCGCAACGCTGTACCCGCCGAACCTGATCTTCGCGCTAGCGGTCTCATGGGTTATGTTGTCGTAGTAGGTTATGGTTAGGGTCGAGCCGTTCAGCTGGGACACGGAAGTCAGGTGCAATATGCTCATCAGGCCTGTTATGCTCAGAGTCGCGTTGTACGCACCGGTACAGTTGCCGTTCTCGTTGAATACACCGCTCTGGAACAGAGTAGTTATGTTGTTGCCGTTCAGCAGTATCTTCTCGGTCGAGCCGTTACTGAAGGTTATAGTTATGCTCACTATCTTGCCCACTCCCACCATGCCTGGCGAGACCGTAGCGCCGTACAAGGTGTAGGTGTTCGCTACTAGAGTAACGGTGTTAGTGCCTATAGAGAGCTGGGCTGGATATGGCGCTGCGTAGTACGGTTCAATTATCTGTATCGGTACGGTGGTCTGGTACAGCGGCACGCTGCTGGGGGCCTTGAGGGCGAGGGTGGCGTTAGGAATAGTTATGGTAACGGTCCTGTTCCATATCAGCTTGTTGAAGTAGTAGTGAACCGCGTAATCGCCAGCCGCGAACCAGAAGGTTATCTTCGTCCCTACTGTCATGTTAGGCGGCAGGATTATGATGAAGGTGTTCTGAGGTCCGTAGTAGATTCCAGGATTGATTGTCATCATATTAGCGCCCGTTCCCATGTAGAACTGGTACCTCACGTAGACGCTGATGTTGAAGTTGGGAGTTGGCACACTCGTTGTAGAGTTGTGGCTGGGTAGGACGTTAGGCACGTAGACGTAGTAGTTGCCGTTCGGGGCTTGCACGATGGTTCCTGGAGTGAACCCTACCCAGCTGAAGCTGGGTGATGTGGTGATGTTCATCCCGCCAGGCACGCCAGACTGCTCCGTCCAGTTGCTAAGGCCCAGATAGTTGGTTATCACGTTACTGAGGTCACTTAATGTGCTCGTACTCGCATTGACGTAGCTGCCGCCAGAGAAGTAGTTAGAGGCCTCAGCGGTGATATTGAAGGCGCGTCCCAACAATACTCCTGTGGTGTTCAGCTTAGCACCGCTTACGTAGATTACCTTGCCGTTGGGGCCGGGAGCCGGTATATTATTCACGTATAACCAGGCGTACTGTCCGTTGTAGTACCCTGTGGTTAGTACGTCATCTGGGCTGTAGAAGTTCACCCATATGTAATTACTGCACGTCAAGGAGCTCGGAGTTACGTTACTCACACTTACTGAAGGCGGTATTATTCTAGCCTGGAAGTACTTCGTGTTGTTGAATTTATACACACTATTATTAGTTGTAACGATCCAACCGGAGACGTAAACGATGGTCTGGTTACTCCACAGGCCGAAGTTCACGAGAGCTTGGTAGAACATGCTAGGACTGACCGACATGGTTCCTTGCAGTACGGACGGCGATATGGTCTGCACGGCCGGTAAGTTCCCTGTGTACACTTCCTGCGAGTATATCAACGGTAGACCTGAACCCAGGACTATATGCTTACTATTCAGCCCGGTGAAGTTATAACCGGTTACGTTTACTTCCCATGGACCAGTATTCGGTCCCTGAACGTTCACCACTAACGTGGTGGCGTTTATGTTGATATTCACGTAGTCGTACGTGGCATTTCCTATTATTGTCGTGTAGGTCTCCACGTTCACAACGAGGCCGGAGAAGGCCGTACCGTTGAGGGACGGGTAAGCTGGAGTCACGATAACACCCTCCACGGACAGCGCGTCCACCGGCTGGTAGTATTTGTTGTTCAGTTGCTTGAGATTGCCGTTCTGAACGAACTTCATCGTGCCCAAGGCCTTCACGTAGGTCAAAGCTGTGGTGCTGCTAATAGTGTCGTTACCGGTCAGGTAGTAGGTAAAGGTAATGCCGTTGGATCCTGGAGGAGTAGTTAGTAAGAAGCCGCTGTATAGGTTGTTACCGAGGCTGCTGAACACGTTGGCAGGGACCTCCTCATAGCTCGCCACGGAGAGAAGCGTCGTGACCGGAATCGGCGTCAGCTGGAGCTTGGGCTGTATTGTCAGGTTGAAGTTCTGGTAGTAAACTTGGTAATTCTTAGCCGTCCAGTTCAGCGGACTTATTTCTAAGTTGGTGCTGGTGGAGTTTATAATTACATAAGTTACAGGAACTTTTACTTGTTTGCCGGATGCGTTCGTGAAGTATATGTATTTAATGACATGATCTTGTCCGAACGGGGGAGTAGTTTGCGGGTTCGGCACTGGGCCGTTCTTGTAGATGAAGGTTAATGCGTAGATATATACTGTTATGTTAGATTTAGCCCCCACTGAATAATATTTCGTTGTGTTGTAGCCAGCAGGAGCACCTGGCATGCTGCTGCCCGTTGTCCAGTATTCCGTCAAGCTTGTGATAGGCGAAGTTGTTAGAATCACTATCGTGTAGTTGAACATGTATTGGTTATTGCTCCCAGTGAACTCGTACCAGCCAACGACCGGCTTCAAGCTGGCTAGTTGGTCTGCTGAGAATATCTGAACGGCCGGCAGGAAGTTCACGGTTAACGGGCCAGGACCGGTGAAGTTCAACTGGAACACGTAGTCAGCAGTGTTAGCCGCTAATGGGTTGTACACAGTGACGTTGATCAAGGACCTGCCCCAACCGACGGGCTGGTTGTTCATCATTTGGTTGTAGATCTTCACGATCATGGGGGCACCGGCAGCCGCTTGGGTCGGCAGTACACTAACGAATCCAACTACCATTGAGAGGAGGAACAGGGAGGCTAGGACTAAACCTAGAGTCTTATTCATAGCACTTCTGATGCAATGAGAGGGTTGAGGAGTTTATAAAGTGGTGTATACTTGTGTATACAGTTTCAGGCGTTGTTCCGAGCCCTCACCTCTTTTTCTCTTCATTAAGATAATACTGAGGGCTGTAACCACACGCGTAATACGGTGTTGCCCACAGGCTTTTTACTGGCTTCAGCTAGGTCAGACCGACCCGACATGGTCAAGGCCAAGGCCTCAGCTCTAGCGTACTCGGTTCTGTTAGCTCTCACCGCGCTAGCGTTTGCTTTACCCCTGACGGTCAGCGCGATAACCAACCCGGGCGGCGCGAACGTTCCCAACGGCTTGGCCGTAACCTACAACTCCACCACCCCCACCTTCACTTTACCTGTAGTTAACCAGGGCTACGAGCCCGTGGAGGTCAGCCTGACGGTGAACGGACAGAGCTATTCCTTCAGCCTGGCTCCGTATTCGTTCCAGCTGGTCAACGTGAGCTTGACCCCAGGGTTGAACACCGTATCTCTGGGCGAGGAAGTCCTCAAGGTCAATTACGTACCGAGCTCGTCCGCTATCTCTGAACCGGCGACTATCAACGGATCCGAGGGCGTCGTAGTGGTTCAAAACGTGAGGCCCGGGTCCTACCTGTACTTCTCGGTGAGCGTTAAACTGCCGAGCAGCAGTTACTATCTGTCCCCCTTACCTCCCGTGACCGATATGGAGCAGGGACCGCAGTACAGCGTGGGCTACCAGCAGTTGAGCTCCAACACCGTTATGTACGCCGTGATAGTTCCGAGCGGGATCGCCCAAGGGCTCTACTCCGTTTACTTCCCGATCCAGATAATCGGGTCCATCAAGGTCTCCAACTCCACCTACGCCTTGTTGCCCGTGGGATACTCCTGGGCCGTGGCGATACTCAACGTCACTTACGGCCTCAAACCCTTCTCTAACTCCAACTCCACCGTTTCCTACAACGGGGGCACCTTGGCTCAGTTCGTGATACCCGGCTTCAACTCCTCCAAGACCTATTACGTGATAGCGGGAGGCAACGTTTATCAGGTAGGGGAGATGAGCGCCTCCTTCAACGTTTACGGGATGTCCTCGAGCGTGACCTACTACGGCTCCAGCGCGGTTCAGGTGGCTTACTCTTCCGACGGTCTGCTCGTCTTCGTTCCGAACTACTCCGGCCCGGTCCAGCTGAGCACCAGCCCTACGGCAACTACTAGCATGACGAGTACTACGACGACGAGCACGAGCACAACCACTACTACTACAACTACTACTACCAGTAGCACGACTACTACAAGTACTACGACAACTGCTTCGAGCGTTCAGACGAGCACAACCTACACCGTGAGCACCACTAGCACGACAACTACTAGCACCACGAGCGGTGCGACTAATACTACCACTAATACTACCGTTGTGATAATTTCGACCCCCACTAGCAGTACCCCGTCACCTACCACGCCGACCGCGACCTCCTCGTCCTCGCTCCCGTTAACCGAAATCGTGATCGGCGCAGTAGTGGTAGTAGTAATAATAGCCGCGGCCGTCCTGCTCCTGAGAAGGTAAGGGCTTTATTCCAAGACCTCCTTCTTTTTACTAGGATGCGCCTCCTCTGAGCCGTGATGTGGCTGACCTGACCCGATTCGGTGAGGGACTTCCGTAACTGATAGTTAGACGTAAAGTAAGTCCGGTCGCTCAAACTCTTTTACTCCGTTAGGCCTCCTGTAAGGCGTGAGCGAGTACAAAGTCAGGGACATAAGGCTCGCGGAGCAGGGGAGGAGGCAGTTAGAGTGGGCGGAACTCCACATGCCCGCGTTAATGGAGATAAGGAGGAGGTTCGAGAGCGAGAAGCCCCTGAAGGGGATAAAGATCTCGGCCGTGCTCCACGTCACTAAGGAGACCGGAGCGTTGGTCAGGACCTTAATGGCCGGGGGAGCCGAGGTCTCTTTGGCCGGGAGCAACCCCCTTTCGACACAGGACGACGTTGCGGCCGCTCTGGCAGAGGAGGGAGTGAGGGTCTTCGCCTGGAAGGGGGAGACGGTGAAGGAGTACTGGCAGAACATAAGGGAGATTCTGAAAGTGAAGCCCGACATAGTGATGGATGATGGGGCCGACTTGCACGCCCTGATACACGAGTCCTACCCCGACCTGAGGCCTTTGGGAGGCACGGAGGAAACTACTACTGGGGTGCTGAGGCTTAAGGCGATGGAGGAGCAGGGGGTGCTCAGGTACCCCGTGATAGCGGTGAACAACGCCTTCACCAAGTACCTCTTCGACAACAGGATAGGCACAGGACAGAGCACCGTCGACGGGATCCTAAGGGCGACCAACCTTCTGATAGCGGGCAAGATAGCCGTCGTCGCGGGCTACGGCTGGGTTGGAAGGGGGATAGCGTGGAGGCTCAGGGGGATGGGCGCCAGGGTAATAGTTACTGAAGTTAGCCCCCTGAGGGCTCTGGAGGCCGTAATGGACGGCTTCGACGTCATGCCGATGACCAGAGCGGCTGAGATAGGCGACCTTTTCGTCACGGCCACCGGTAACACGAAGGTGATAAGGGCGGACCACTTCCTGAAGATGAAGGACGGCGCGGTGCTGGCCAACGCGGGGCACTTCAACGTCGAGATCGACGTGGAAGGATTGGAAAGGCTGGCCGTTTCGAAGAGGAACGTTAGGCCCTACTTGGACGAATACGTCCTGCCCAACGGGAGAAGGCTCTACCTACTCGCGGAGGGTAGATTAGTGAACCTAGCTGCGGCGGAAGGTCACCCCAGCGAGGTGATGGACCTCAGCTTCTCCAACCAGGCTTTAAGCGTCGAGTACCTGGTGAAAAAGGGCGAAGAGTTGGAGAGGAAGGTCTACAACGTGCCCCAGGAAATAGACGAACAGGTGGCCTGGCTCAAGCTAAGAGGGATGGGGATAGAGATAGACCAGATGACGGAGGAGCAAAAGGAGTACGTCAAGCAGTGGCGTTACGGCACTTGAAAAACTCTTTTAATTCGTTGCTCCTTAACGTATATCGGGCCCGTAGCTCAGCCCGGTAGAGCGCCCGGCTCATAAGCTCAGCCCGGGAGACCGGGTGGTCCGGGGTTCAAGTCCCCGCGGGCCCATTCAGCTCAATTTTAATAATTCGAGCCTAAGCCTTTACGCTCGTGCTTTCCGAGAAGGACTTCGCCCTGATCGATTACACCGTAGTGGACAAGGAGACCGGTCAGGTCCTGGACACCACCGACGAGAAAGTGGCCAAGGAAAAGGGACTTTATAGGGAAGGGGAGACCTACGGGCCGGTGCTCTACATAGTAGGGGAGAACAGGTGGGTGAAGGGTTTTGAAGAGGGAGTTAAGCAACTGAGCGAGGGCGAGGAAAAGGAGTTCGAGGTGCCTCCTGATAAGGCTTACGGCGAGAGGGATCAGACCAAGGTCAAGGTCTATTCCTTAAGCGAGCTGAAGAGGAGGGGTATAACCCCCTACATAGGCCAGGTACTCGAGACGGCTGACGGCAGCAGGGGGATAGTTAGGTCGATAAGCGGGGGTAGGGTGGTGGTGGACTTCAACCACCCGTTGGCGGGAAAGACCCTCATTTATAGAGTTAAGGTGGTGAAGCTGCTGAAGGACGAGGAGTCCAAGTTCAAGGCCCTGTTGGAGAGGTGGTTCGGCAAGAAGACCTCCGAGCTGATCAGGTTCGCCATAAACGGCAAGGAAGTGGTGGTTGACGTCCCTAAGGAGATCCTGCTCTCCGAGAACCTACAGCTGAGGAAGCTCATGGTCTCCAGGGACTACATCAACTTCGTCGATGCGGAGGCGAAGGTGGTGTTCAGAGAAACGTTCAGCAAGGAGCTCTTCAGTCAATCACCCCAGTGATCCTGGCCAAGTTCTCCGCGCTCTCCCAGGTCAGCCCCCTCTCGCCCAGAATGGTGTACCTCTCGGGCCTTATGGAGTGGGCTATGGTTAGGGCCTTGATCACGACCTCCCTGGGGATGCCCAACTCGTTAGCCTTAGTTGGGATCCCCGCGTTCCTCAGGGCATTCCTTATCTTCTTCCACTTGAGGCCGTGCAGGTAAGCCATCATTATAGTCCCTAAGGCCACGAGCTCCCCGTGTAGAGCCGAGTTGGGGTAAAGCATCTCCACGGCGTGGGCGAACAGGTGTTCCGAGCCGCTCGCCGGCCTGGTGGTCCCGGCCATGGCCATCGCTACCCCATCGCTGATCAGGGCCTCTACGAGGGTTCTCACCGTCCTCTTGAGGTCTTTGTTAATCGTGTAGGTGCACGTCAGGGCGTGCTTCGCGGAAAGTAAGGCCAGGGAGGCCGTGTAGTCGCCGTAGTACTCCCCCCTCAGTTTAGCCGCCAGTTGCCAGTCCCTCACGGCAACGAGCTTACCGACGGCGTCGCCGATCCCGGCGTTTACCAGCCTCCTCGGTGCGGAGCTCATGACCTCTATATCGGCTACAATAGCTAAGGGCTCCTTGGCCTTAACCGAGGTGGGCTTGCCCAAGCCCTTGATCGAGGCGAAGGGCGACGTTATCCCGTCGTGGGAGGGGGCTGTAGGGACGCTGATGAAGGGGACTCCCACTTTATAAGCTGAGTACTTCGCGACGTCTATCACGGTTCCTCCACCGATCCCGACTATGGCGCTGACCTTCATTGACGCCGAAGCCTCGATCACTCTCTCCACCGCGTTCAAGTCAGCTCTAGTCACTTCCATCACTTCGTGGCTCAGATCCAGGTCACTGACGACTCTCTCTTCCACCAATTTCTTCACGACCGGGCCGGTAACTATCAGGATCCTCCCCGCTATCCCAAGCTCCTTTAAGTACGTCCCCACCCTCTCGATTACTCCGTCCCCCACCACGATCTTCTTGGGTAGGTCGATCGAGTGGACGTCAGTCGCCCCTTGCACGCTCATGTACAAGTTTTAAATACGAATGACATTAAAGTATGATCTGTCTGTTTAACCAGTCCCAAGAAGCTTAGGTGAGATTATTGAGTTTTAAGCAGAGCGGAATAAGACTCAAAATAATTTCATCGATATATCAGAACTTCCCGAAGGAGTCGAGGATAGTAAGGATAGACTTCGAGGGCCCTAAGATAGCGGTTTACGTCGAAAATCCAGACGTAGTGAACCAGGAAATAGTAAAGAAGGTCGCTAAGGAAATAAAGAAAAGGATAGAGCTGAAGGCGAGCGAAAAGGTTAGGAAGGACCCGAAGGAGGCAAGCGAGATAATCAAGGTAATAGTACCGCCGGAGGCGCAGATAGTTGACGTAAAGTTCGATACCGACCTAGGGGAGGTTTTGATCAAAGCGAAGAAGCCGGGGCTCGTCATAGGGAAAGGAGGGGCTGTGCTGCAGAAGATCTTCGCCGAAACCAAATGGAAGCCCGTCATAGTTAGGGAGCCCCCAATCAAATCGAGGACTATCGATAACATCCTGAGCTACATTTATTCGGAGACCGAGGACAGGGCGAAGAACCTAAGGACGTTCGGTGAGAGGATTCACAGGGACGTCATCTACAAGTCGGGGAACGTTAGGGTCATAGGCTTAGGGGCGTTCCAGGAGGTCGGGAGGTCAGCGGTCCTCGTGGAGACCCCCAACAGTAGGGTTCTGCTCGACGCCGGCCTTAACCCTTCAGTGGGATGGGGAGAGGACCTCTTCCCTAAGTTCGACCTAGACGAACTCAGGCTGGACGAGCTGGACGCGGTAATAGTGACGCACGCCCACCTTGACCACTGTGGTATGGTCCCTTACCTCTTCAAGTACGGCTACGACGGCCCGGTTTACGTCACCGAGCCAACAAGGGACATAATGGCATTAATGCAGCTCGACTCTTTGGACGTCGCCGAGAAGGACGGGAGACCTCTCCCCTACTCCGCCAAGGAGGTCAGGAAGCAACTGACCCACACCATAACCCTGGACTACGGGGAGATCACGGACGTGGCACCTGACATAAAGATAACGTTCTACAACGCCGGTCACATCCTCGGCTCTGCCATGGTACACCTTTACATACAGGACGGAAGGGTGAACCTCCTTTACACCGGGGACTTCAAGTACGCCAGGACCAGGCTCCTTGACAGGGCGGCTGACGAGCTCTCGGCACCGCGCTTAGACGCCGTGATAATGGAGACGACTTACGGCGCTACGGACCAGCAGTCCAGGGAGGAGGCCGAGTCGTTACTAGTTGAGACGGTGAAGAGGACTGTAGAGAGGGGAGGCAAGGTTCTCATTCCTGTCCTAGCGGTCGGCAGGGGGCAGGAGATAATGTTGGTGCTTAACGACTTGATGAAAAGGAAGGCGATACCGGAGGTCCCGGTTTACATAACAGGCATGGTGGACGAGATAACTAACATCCACAACGCCTACCCGGAAATGCTGAGCAGGGAGGTTAGGGACGAGATCCTGAAGAAGGACGAGAACCCGTTCCTCTCGGAGCACTTCAATAGGATTGAGGGCTACAGAGAGGACATAGCTCAAGGTGAGCCCTCGATAATCCTGGCGACCTCCGGAATGCTAAACGGTGGACCTGCGGTGGAGTTCTTCAAGACGTTAGCTCCAGACCCCAAGAACACCGTAATCTTCGTGAGCTACCAAGCCGAGGGCACCCTCGGCAGGAAAGTGAGGGACGGCGCGCAGGAGGTTCAGCTCATGAGCAGGGACGGTAAGATGGAGACTATTAAGGTCGCGATGGAGAGGGTGGCCATAGAGGGTTTCTCGGGACACTCCGACAGGAGGCAGCTAGTTAACTTCCTGGCGAACCTCTCGCCCAGACCAAAGAGGGTCATATTAAATCACGGTGAAAGGAATTCCATAGCTTCCTTCATTAGGTACTTGGAGAGGGAGAAGGTGAAGAGGGGGTTCCCGAGACTAGAGGTAGTGGCTCCCGAGATCGGGGAATCCGTTAGGCTCGCTTGAGGGAAAGGCGAGAAACTATTTTAAGGGAGCTGGACATTAGACAAGACGGGCCCGTCGTCTAGCCTGGTTAGGACGCCGCCCTGACGCGGCGGAGGTCCTGGGTTCAAATCCCAGCGGGCCCACTCATTTCTCTTGATAGAAAATGATAAGGTATTCGTAAACGTATCTGTGAAGGGTAAGCAGTTGTTAGACTAGTCCTCTCACATTATATTGTGTTAACCGGTAGATTAAGGCAATAACAAAGATTAACGAGATCGTCCTCCCTCGCTTTCTCTCAGTAAGAATAGGTATATACATACTCTCAGAGCTAATGCCCGATACGAACGGAGCTCATTTAGCGAAGTCTTATATATTGTTATTTGACGATACTGAGACAGCTTTCGGTTCTCCGAAACTACTCGTTCATGATGAAGTACTTTATTGTTCTAGATAAATTCTCTGCACGAAAGCGTCATAGCGCACAGAAGTACAAATATATAGTATAGGAACCATTCAATCCGTTAATCTGGACCGAGGTTGTGTTCCTCTTTTGAACGAAAATAAGAACTGTTTTAGAACTAACATCAGAAAAGCTGTATAGAAAATTGAATATTCTCTAAGAAGCATGCGAAGAACTTCAGGGAGATGAGTGAGCTGTTTAGGACGGTCTAACCTACACACTCAGAACACTCAGAGATCGTTAAGGAAGTTAAAAACGTATTAAATAAAATATAAAATATTTGCTTAATTATCAATTTAAGTATATATATATAAAAATATATTCAGAACAAAATAAGCTTTTTAAACTTTCATGTTTATAAGATAAATTTATTAAGTTCTTGTTCATACAATTATAAATTGACGATAAGTTATGGCCCAGGTAACAATTGAAACAACACAAAAGTTCCTACCTGTCCTAAGGATAACTCTGGGATGGATGTTCTTCTCCGCCTTCGTGCGAAGGGTTATCAACGTTCCAGATAAACTCAACCCGCAGTCTTCATTGTACGTAGGAGGTAAAATCCTAACGTTCCTGCCACACGCCTGGAGTCCCGTAAAAGGGATTCTGATTTGGGTGCTCGAAAACCCAACACTGCTTTACGATTTCTTAATAACGTTCACGGCTTTAGAAGCTATCTTCGGACTCATGATGATTTTAGGCCTCTTCACTAGACTCTCAGGCTTTGGTTTAGCTATGCTCGCTTGGGGAATGGGACCGGCAGCGGGTTGGCTAGGCTCGACTTGCGTAGACGAGTGGCAGATCGCTTCAGTGGAAGGCGCAGCAGCGCTGATGTTCATGCTGACCGGCAGCAGGTGGTTATCTATCGACCAGATTCTTTATTCTAAATATCCTGACGGTATTAAGATAGGTAAAATAAGAATACCTCTGTGGTGAGTTGATATGAGAACTTTAGAAATAATCGCGATAATATTTATGCTAATCGCCACGGGCGTCACGTTTGGGCTATATCAGATTAACTTCCAAGGTTTCACCCATCTGACCAACTACTCCAAGACTCCGGCCTATGATCTGAGCGGCACCAGGCTGTACTCTAACGGAACCCTGCTACTTAACGTAACTAGGACGGCTGGGCCCGACACCTACGGAGGTTTCATAGTCCTAGTGCAGATCCTCTACCCCAACGGCACGGTCCTGTACCAATGGACTGGTCAGCAGTTAGGTATGTTGCCTCAAAGTGACATAATTAACGAGTTTCCGCTGCACCCTGCAAAACCCATCCACATAGGCAACTACGGCGTGGGCATACTGGCTCCCCTTGGCCAGAACTTCGTTGTCAAGTTACAGGTACCGTTTCACATTAACCCTGGAACCTATATAGTAAGGGTTTACGACGCCGACGGTCAGTATGAGGCTTACGGAACCGAGTTTCAAGTGACCGTAACGGTCTCCTGAAATCTTTCCTTTTATTTAAACTAATTTTTTAACTAAAGTCACTTAGATTGAGTTAAAATATATTCTGGTGTTTGTATTCTACATCGAACTTGACGAGGAGCTTAAGGGATCTCATCAAAGAAAGCCTCATAGCCGAAACAATAGGCCTTATTCTTGAGATTCTATTCCTGTTTGGGGCTGTTTATTTCGTAATTTTTACGGCGTACCAACTCGTTTTTGATGTACTGGAATCGAACCCTTCAGGGGCTTTAAAGGATCTGATTCTTAACGGGCTTAACGTCATAATATTCCTAGAGCTGAGGGAATTCATCCTAGCGTATATGAGCGGTAAGGGGAAAAGCGTCGTGTACGTAATCGACGCCACCACAGCTTTCGTTCTTAGAGAGATAATCGTCGCGATACTCAGTGGCGCTATATCTGACCTCACGCTACTCTCTCTTACGCTGACGGCTCTCGGAGGAATTAGGTTCCTGATCTCCAAGGCTATGACGTATTAGTAAGTCAAAGGAAAGATCGATATGCCTAGTGCGGACTCTCAAAAGTCCTTAACGTTGTTTAAACGTTTACCAACTATCTTTGGGAAAAACAAGAGGTGAACGTAAGCGCGTCTGAGTTAATTACAAAAGTTTTAAGCGAATAAATTTTTGGTACGAACATCTTCAACCGAACTCATGGGCAAGAAGTGGAGTGCCACGACATGGTTTGCCGTTATTGGCCCTTTAGCGGTGTTCCTATTACTCACTGTATGGGTAGCTGACGTACTAGAACATGTACCAGGTTGGCAGCTTGTACCTTACATAGCGGTGCCTATTGCGGTAGTGTTCCTGATAATAGGTGCGATCTTCCGGTACAAGTGGGGAAGGTTAATTTTCGGATAAATCAGCGCATGAATGGCTCTTCACCCCTCTGGTGTCCCAGTTTTCTCATCACTGAGAAAACTTCTCTACAAACTCGTCCACAAGGTTCTTTTCGCCGAAAACCGTTATATCATCGCTCTTAGGGTCATAAAATTTTCTTACGACGTTTATAATCGCGTCCATATCGTTAGGTATTACTTCTATTAAATCGCCCCCGTCAAGCTTGTCGTTCTCATATATTACTATTCCCTGATTCTTGTACAACATTATCTTTAGTAGCGCTACAACTTTACCGTCCTCAACCTTTTTATAAACGTTGACAGTCAGGAGAGGCTCGCAAAGCGAATGATGTGTATACTCGACGTACTTAAGCACGACTTGTTTCATTCAGGAGAAGTTAAAAGATCCAGAGGATTACCTAAAGACCTCTTTGAGTTCTTAAGAATACATATTGTACTTTCTTTGTAGTCACCCCGATTAAGAGAGATAAACTATTGTTGAGAGCCCTAAATTAAGTACAATTCTATTAAATCATCTAGAAATAAAATATGGGCCCGCTGGGATTTGAACCCAGGACCTCCGCCGTGTGAGGGCGGCGTCCTAACCAGGCTAGACGACGGGCCCAGGAAGAGTCTATCTCTTACACGCTTTAAGTTTTCCGTAGGCAGTAGAGGAGGAGAGAGGCCTGAACCACCGGGTTCTGGTCGACGTCAACGTCGCTAAGCCTTACGCTCTCCCCCAAACTGAGGTCGAACTTAGAGAAGCCGTTTTCCGCGCCTGAGACCACCACCATCGCTTTCCCCTTCAAGTCTTCCCCCAGTAGTTTCTTCTGTGACGAGTTGGTAACCAGGAAGACCTTATCGGGCGAGAGCAGGTCAACGGCGTCCTTAAGGTCAGGAAGCACTAGGAAGGGTTTACCCAGCTTGTAGGCCAGTTTCGACGCCTCCGGAACGCCGGCCTGAGCGGCTGTTCCCCCCACTTTAGTCACCACGAACATCACGTCGTTCTGAAAGGCCAACCTAGCGGTATCAATTAACCTTTGAGTGCTGGTTACGTTATGGAGGACTAATATCATTCCATACCCCCTTTAGGTATTCCGCGATAGCCTTTGATAAGGCTACTGGAACAGCCTCGCCCACCTGGTTGTACTGCTCGTCCCTCGAACCCAGAAAGACGTGGTCGTCGGGATAGCTCATCAGCCTAGCCTGTTCCCTCACAGTCAGGAACCTGTCCTCGAAGGGATGTATGAACCTGGAGTTTCCCAGGACTGTGGGCGCTAGCTCGTCGGGATGAAGCCTCACGTAGAGCGGGATGTTCCTGTCCCCATAAGCCCTATACATTGTAAGGTAATCCCATTCTTCCATCCTGGCGATCCTCTTGAGCTTTTTCTCGCTCACTTCGTAAGGCTCGTTGTTCGGAACGTCGATCCTGCCGCTTAGGTCCTTTATCGCCTCCCACACCGTGACTTCCCTATCGACCTTCTGAGGCCTGATGGGTACGTTAGATAGGAAGAGCCTCCTCCTCCGTGAGGGATTTCCGTAGTCTTCCGCTTTTAGGAAGTTGAAGTAAATCGTCTCGTACCCCACCCTCTTGAACTCATAGGCCAACGCCTCCCTCAATTCTTTGGTCTCCGCTAGCGCCGGAACGTTCTCCATAACGAAAGCTTTAGGCCTTAGCTCCCCGACCAGCCTAACGAACTCGAGAGTCAAGTTTCCCCTTTCGTCGAAATATAACCTCTCCAGAGGTTCACGCATCCTGAATGGGTTGGCGGCAGTGAAGGCCTCGCATGGGGGTCCTCCTATGACGACGTCTGGTCTACCAACCAGCTCCGTTATGTCCTCGCCTGACACGTGCCTTATGTCTTCTTCTAACGCTATGGCTTCCGGAAAATTAGTTGAGTAAGTCCTTACAGCGTCGTGATTTATATCTACGCCTAGAACTACCTTGAACCCTGCCTCCTTGAAACCCCTCGAGAAGCCCCCTGCCCCGCTGAACAGATCAACTACTCTTATTTCCGAGGAGTTTCGTCTCATTTTCAATCTCGTTACCGAGCTTTTCTATCATAGTAAGTAACGTTGAGTTAAACCTGTCGCTGTCATAAACTTCGAAAGGTGTGCCACACTTAGGACACTTGAAGTCCTGTTCCATGGCCGCGTCGAAGTCCACCTTATAACCATCGTTGGGGCAAACGTAATAAATCTGGGAGGAGTCCCCCTCCAGTCTCATCTTGAGCTTACTCAAGACCTCCCTCTTCCTCTGGAGGATTATCTCGTTGAGGCTCTCGACGTTCGCTTTCCAGTAGTAAACGTACCAGCCGGTCTCCTTGTCTCTGACTTTCCTGTAAGTTACGAACCCATACTCTTGGAGTACATAAAGTTTCTTCCTTACTTCGTTATCCTTGAGGTTCATTTCAGCGGCTAAGTCCTTATCCGTTATTTCAGTGCCCTTTTTGATCAGGTGATTGAGTACGTCTAAGTAGTCCTCGCCCACTGTTTTCCTCGCGACTTCTAAGAAGAGCTCCTCTTCAGCCATTCCTGACCACCCTTTTCCCGCGGGCTTGTGGTACTATTTTCAGCTTAGAGTCGCCAAAGTTTAGATATAATTCCCTACCCTTATAAAATCTATCAAGAAACAAGGCGAGCGCTGCCACTTCCGAGTGGGGCTGGTTTCCCACCGCTACGTTGTAGTCGGCGAGTCCGTAATAAACGCCCTCGACCTTCTCTGAGCCCACGACGACTAGAACCCTCGACTTAGTGGAGGAGATTTGTTCTATGACTTCATCTAGAGGTAATCCGTACATCGTCAGATGTACTACTAACCCTCCATCAGATTTCCACCTCTTAATGAAGCTGACCGGGTTGTCGACGAAGTCCACGAAGAAGTACTTGCCTCCCCAGGTCTCGACTACTTTCCTCGCGGACTCGACGAGGTTCTCGTCCCTTCCCTCGACGTAGACTCCCTTAGCCCCGAAAGCCCTAGCGGTCAGAATGACGTGGGTTGTGACTCTTTTATCTCTCTGGGGCCTGTGGTGTAACCTAATGACGTAGACTTCCTTGAGTTCGCTAACCTCGATATCTTATCCCTTAACAGTTCTATATTTATGCCTTTTAAGGCTGATATGGGCAAAACGTCGAGTATGGGAGAATATAGCTCGGTTGCCTTCCGTCTAACTAACTCCGCTTTCTCCTCGTAATTGGGCTCCAGGTCAGCCTTGTTGAGGCATATTATGATCGGTTTTCCCGAAATCCCTATGTCCCTCAACGTCCTGAAAGCCGACTGCATCATATCCAGTAACGTCCTCTCCTCCTGTGAGACGTCAAAAAGCAGGAGGATGAGGTCGGAGTACTTGATCTCGGATAAAGTCACGTAGAAGGACTCCACTATCTCCGGCGGTATACCTCTGATGAACCCGACCGTATCTACGAAGACTACTTTTTCTCCGCTGACGTAAGCCGCCTTCCTCTTCGGTGAAGTGGTAGTGAAAAGGCTGCTGTCCACTTTCTGATTTCCGCCAGTAAGGACGTTGAAGAGGGTGGACTTCCCGGAGTTGGCGTACCCAGATATCGCAACGATAAAGTTGGAGCCATACATCCTCTCTTGAGACCGCCTCTCGTTGACCTCTTTCAGCTTCCTCAGCTCCTCCTTAATCCTGGCTATCTTCTTCTTGTATAGCCTTATCTTCGGCTCGATCCCATAAACTCCTGAGCCTAACAGACCCTGTTGTTCGCCCAGCTTTGCCTTCCTGAAAAGGTCCTTTAGTATTGGTAGCTCGTGGTTGAGCCTGGCCAACTCGATCTGGAGCTTAGCCTCGGCGGATCCCGCATGGAGCGCGAATATCTCCAGGAGTAAGAATATTTTGTCGAGTATCCTTTTCTGCGGAAACTCCTTCTGTAAATTGATGAAGTGACGGGACTTCAGGCCGTCGAAGATTATCAACGTGTCAAACGAATCACTATTCTTGAGTTCCTCAACTTTGTCTTGTCCCACGAAGTACTTAGGGTTAGTTTCCCCTTTGATGTAGTAGACTTTAATTACCTCATAGCCCGCCGTCTCGGCCAAACTAATGCTTTCATCCTCGTACTCCTTAGGCGTAAACAGAATAGCCTTCACTTCCTCTCCCTTACTACCGCCACGTCCCCTAAGGTCAAAGCATCGCGTGAATACTTAGACTGCTCCCCTCCCGAAGGAACTTCAAAGATCAGCTTCACGCCTAGAACGCGCTCCAGTTCCCTAGCCTGTTCTAAAGTCGGTCTCAGCTTCCCCGCTTCGAATCTCTTAATGACTCCTTCGGATACCTTGAGCTTGTCAGCCAGATCCTTCTGCGTCATTCCCAAGCGTTCCCTAGCGTTCTTAATTATCGTTGGATAATCGTCGACCACCATGAGCTCCTTATCGACGGTTTTATTCGTTTGCCTGGGCCTTTGCTGGGTCTTTTGAGTTGTCCTCTCGAGGTTGTAGGGCTTCGCGAACTTAGCTATCCTTGAGTAACAGGAATCGCAAACAGTGATTATGCCACCCTCATAAACCACCGTGTGGCCTTTTCCTCTTAACGGAGCTCCGCACAGATCGCAGTACTTTACCGCTGAGCCTAGCACTTGAAATTATCCGCATCTAGGCTTAAACGTTTTTATGGTTATTGTGCTAAACTAACACAACAGGTGCGCTTTGTCTGGCGACGTTGATAGCTTTAAGGAACGACTATCGGTATACGACCCCATTAGCCTCAAGGCGATTTACGAGGAGAAGATCAACGAGCTAATGAGAGAGAACGAGAGACTACGCGATCAATTAAACTACTATAAGAACGAGCTCGAGAAGCTCACTAGCCCACCGCTGATTGAGGGGACGCTTATAGAGGTGCTTCCAGACGACTTAGCCCTGGTTAAAAGCTCGACCGGGCCCGTTTTAATTGTACAGATCGATCCCCGAGTTGACAGGTCCAAACTGGTGCCTGGAGTTTCCGTGGCCCTCACTCAAAGGAACTCCGCTATAGTTAGGGTTCTACCTGGCAGGGAGGACCCCCTGGTTAGAGCGTTAGAAGTAATTGAGAAACCCAACGTGATGTACTCCGAGATAGGCGGCCTTTCGGAGCAAATAAGGGAGCTTAGGGAGGTCGTTGAGCTACCCCTAGTTAAGCCTCACTTATTCAGGGAACTGGGAATCGATCCTCCTAAAGGCGTGCTCCTTTACGGGCCTCCTGGGACCGGAAAGACCATGTTGGCTAAGGCAGTTGCAGCTGAAAGTAACGCGACCTTCATTCACGTGGTTGCGTCGGAGTTCGCCCAGAAGTTCGTAGGCGAAGGGGCTAGAATGGTGAAAGAGGTGTTCGCCCTTGCCAGAAGGAAGGCTCCAGCAATTGTATTCATTGACGAAATAGACGCGATAGGTGCCAGGAGAATAGAGCTCGGAACCAGCGGCGAGAGGGAGGTTCAGAGAACCCTGATGCAATTACTCGCGGAGATAGACGGCTTCAAGCCGCTAGATAACGTGAAAATTATCGCCGCCACTAACAGGTTAGACATTCTCGATCCCGCGCTCTTAAGGCCTGGAAGGTTCGATAGGCTAATAGAGGTACCGTTACCAGATTTCAGAGGAAGAAAGGAAATATTCGAGATATACTTGAAAAAAGTAAAGAAGTGTGAGGAGATCAACGTAGAGCTTCTGGCCAGCCTAACTGAAGGGTTTAGCGGTGCCGAGATAAAGTCCGTGGTCACTGAAGCTGGCTACGTGGCGATCAGGAACGACAGGACTTGCATAAATAACGACGACCTGATGGAAGCTCTGCGGACAATAGAGAAGAAGAGGTTTAAGGAGTCCAAGAAGGACACGGGCGGAAAGTACGCATGATCCCTAAGGAAAACCTCAGCCCTCCTGAGCCTATAAACGAATACGAGTTAAAGGTCTTAAGAAGAATCGCGGAGTACCAGTTCATTTCCGGCTCAGTCGCGTCGTGTCTTTTTCCAAGCGATCGGGAGTTTTACGTTCAGAGGTCCCTCAACACGGGGAAAATCAGGAACGTGTTAACCCCTGACGGAATCCTTTACTTGGTTTTAAGGGCCCAAGACCTACTTTTCTCCCTACAGGAGGCCTCGGCTAAGGTAATTCTGAAGTGTACTAACCCACCCGCTCTAAGGGTGGTGATTCCTTCGTCTGTCAAGAGCTTCGTCATGGAGGGTAGAAGCGTCTTCGCTAAGTTCGTGATAGATGTAGATCCTAAATTGAGAGCGGGTGATGAGGTTGTTGTGGTCGACGAGAACGACGCACTAGTAGCCGTGGGCAAGATGAGGGTGTCCGGTGAAGAGGCGAAACAATATAAGAGAGGTGTTGCCGTGAATGTAAGGAGAGGTGCGAAGGACGTTGATTAAGTTCCTTTTGAAAGGGATAAGCGCCGACGCCCTAAAAGGCTCGAGGCTTATAACGGGATTTAGGACGATTGGTGAAGTCGGATACTTAGCTGTAAGACATCTTATTCTCTCGGGCGGTTTCAGGAGGGTCGGGTTCATTGAGACCAAAAGAATGAGGGATGTTGCGTTCGTTGAAGAATACGGTCTTGCGGCCCCCTTCGAGATCTTCCTTAATGACGACCTTAGAATCGTAGCGATCCTAAACCACCTCTTACCCCATCAGGCCGAATGGGCGGAGTTTTCAAAAGGAATAGTGGAATGGGCGCTGAAGCACGAAATAAGTGAAGGTATATTTATAGGAGGTTTGGACAAGCGATACGCTGAAGGTAACGAAAAGCTCAGGTGGCTAAAAACTTCGAGTAGCACTAGGAACTTGAACTACCCCTATATGGAAAAACAGCTATTCATCGTGGGTCCTCTCGCGCTTCTAACTATTTATTCCGAGTTTGAAGGCTTTCCGAGCGTCGTTATTTTACCTTATGCGGATAGGGACAGGCCCGATCCGGCAGCGGCCGCGATAGCCATCGAAACGATCAACGAAATGCTGAACGTAAAGTTCGAGACCGCCAGCCTATACGAAGAGGCGAAGAAGATAGAAGAGGAGATACAGAAGCAGTTTGAGATTATCCAGAAAGAGTTGATGCAACCTGGAAGCGGATCAGGAAGAATCTATATGTGAAATCTAAATCTTTTAGTCAGAGTTCTTGAATATTTCGTCGCAACCCATGTATATGATTTTTATGTAGCCCTTCTTCGTTAAAGTCTCCTTGGCTTTGGCTACTGACGCTGTAATCACCTCCTCGTCGAGTTCCTCCGGAATTTCGGTTTGAGAATAGGGGAAAGAACCGGCCACTTCCACGGGAACTACGCCGTAAAAAGGTAAGAAAAGGTACACGTCGCCTTGCTCGCTCAATTTCCTAACTCTCTCGTCGTTAAAATACGGTCTTTCGAGCTCTTTCCAACATAGCACAATTGCGGTTTCTCTCGTTTTAGACGATATATTTATGTACCTATCATGCCTCAGAACTTCGGGCCTTTTCATGGAGTCCAAGTCGTACATGAACACGGCCTTCACTTCGCCTCTGGTCCTGGGATCGTATTTCTCTAGATATTCGACGTACCTTAGTAACTTCTTAAAGGCAGTATACAAGGCGGGGTGCACCCTCGCCTTCTCCTGGAGGTACTCGAATAATCGGCCCTCGTAAATGGCTTGTTTAGTGGCGTTTATCTCCTCCCTTATGGCGTGAAGATTGTGAATAGCTAATAGTTTGACTCTCAACTCCTTAGGCATTTCCAGAAGCTCCTTCGGACTGTATTTCCTACATACGGGGCAACTGCAAGGGAAATACTGAAGATCTTGGAGTCTGTAAACTCTCCCTCTGGATATGTACCTGTCATCCCTCGCGTATAGTATATAGGAAGCGGAATCGAACGAGTCTACCCCTAGGGCTACGGCGAAGGGAATGAGGTGTGGAACTCCTCCGCCGAAGAGGTGAAAAGGTTTTCCTCTACTAACGTTGATTTTAGCCGTGAATATCATATCTATAAGCGTCCCGTAATCGTAGTTCTGCATCAGAACCGTTGGGCTACCGAGGGCGAGAAGCTTATAGTAATCTCTCTTGTCGGCCTCTTTGGCTGAATAGGCGAGAAGCTCTAAATTCCTTCCGCCCTGAATTGGGTGAACCCAAACTATCTCGTTCATGCTGGCTCCCACGAGATCCCTGACTTCCTCAGCCCTCCTTAGGGTCTCCATGACGCTCTGCCTGACTTTCTCCTCGTCCGTTTCGTCGCCCGTGGGTATATCTAGAATAACCGCTATGTCTGGCGATATTTCTATTTCGTAGCTCACTATATCTCTGTTTTCCGCTTCTATACTACCGTATTGAAGGATCTGATAAGCGCCAGAATCTGTCATTATAATGAAGTCATTCAACTTAAAGAAATCATGGATTTTCCCAATTCGACCGTAGTTCTTTTTAATTAAATAACTGTTTGTGATGAAATTGTGAAAACCCACTTCGGCTAGCTCCGATACGGAGACCTCAGGCTTAGAGGGATTAACTACTGGAAAGAAAGCGGGGGTTTCGAATTTCCCGTGCCTGGTCTCTAAAACACCTATCCTAGCAGCTAAGTCCTCATACTTTACCTCGAAGTCTCCTATCATTTCCCTTCTTTCTTCCGTTTTATATAATCGTTAAAAACGTCGTAAACTTTTTGTGCCATCGGGCCGCTTCCCTCTACGCCGTTCTCCGTAACCTTTATCTTATCGAGCACCACAACGACTCCCGCCTCGTCATAGACTTTGATGTCGGTCGACCTTAGTCCGAGGGTCTTCTCGAGAAAGCTTGCGAATTCCCTTGGCTCAAAAAGGGGAGAGCTCTTTAGCAATATTTCGCTTACGTGTTCTCCGTTTATGAGCACTTTGTAGAACGCATTATTCTCGTTATCCTTTGCGTTAGTTAAACTGATCAGGAAAGGAGTTGTCTCGTAAGAGTTCAAAATTCCAGTATAAGTCCTGTTGTTGGTCAACCTGACTATGACGAGTTTATCTAACATCGCCGATAGATCGGCCTTAATGTTCCTGGGCGAATAGCTCATCGATGGCTATAAACGGTAAACCATATTTAGGTTTTTGGATATAGGCCTTCGGGATGCCGGAGATCGAGAAGGAGTGTAAAGTGATTTCCAAGGTCCCAGGGAGCCTTAAGGGCCTTAAACTTCTGAACCTCGATTGTGGTGACATTACTGCCACGGTAGATCTGGTCCAGGAGATCGACATCTTCGATGAGGGTAACGAAGTCACCTTCGTCGTGAGCAGAGACAAACCGAATTACACGCCGAACGACTTTTGCGCCCATGGCTACCTTTTCTACGAGAAAAAGAGCGACGACGCGTTCGTATCGTTAATCTCTCTGTATGGATTGCTCGTAAAGATCGTTTCTAATTCAGGAATAATATCGAGTGGTATACTTAACATGATGGATCACGTATATGTTTGTATAAAGAAGCTAAACTGAAAGTCGATAACAAATCGATATCCTAAAATTAAAGTTAAAGTTGGATGCTTTCTTCTTCACTACTTCCGTTTGTTCTTAGTATAAGGAGATCGATGCCGTCACCGGACGTGACGTCCCTTTCTATTGCCGCTCTCAGAGCTTTTATTATGATCTCCTTGCCCGCGTCCACGCTCATGTCCTTCTTGTGCTCCGCCTCTAAGATACCGATCGCTACTTTTGCCCCTGAGCCCAAAGCGGCATAATCGTCCTGAATTAGCGAGCCCAACGGGTCAAGCACGAACAGCTGAGGCTTGGAATCGTCTATCCCAGCGAATAGTAGTTCCGAGATGAACGGCATGAACTTGTACTGGTACAAAATAGTTGACAGCAATTTAGCCGCCGCTTTCGTACTAATTTTTCTGTTATTATACATTTCGTAATATTTTATCTCATAATTCATAATTTTCATTAGAGTCTGCATGTCGCCGAAGAGTCCTACACCAGCTATGCCGAATCGTAACAGCCTATGAACTTTCTTAGCGGACTTGCTGAGCACGTAATAGCCGTAGCTTAACCTCCTTTCGGCCCCTAGAATCACGCCGTCCGAAAACACGGCACCCACAGCGGTCGAGGGTAATTCGGCCATGATCTCAAGCGTGAATCGGTACAAATGACTAAAATATTTGTTTCAGCGACTCGGCGGAGAGGGGAATGCGCAATTCGTATTGTTTCCTTGTTCGGAGATCTTTCACCGTTACATATCCCCCCTCAACCTCTTTGTTTCCAATTATTACTAAATGCGAGTAGCCTTCCTTAAGAAAATCAGGTATCAGTTTAGAAACCGAAGTCGAACTCTTGAGACTGAAGTTAGCAACAACACCTGCCTCATGTAAGAGCTCAAGTATTTGTAATCCCAGCTGTATAGTTTTAGTATCTTGTACTAGTAATAATACAATAACTCTATTGGATTTCTCATTGAGAGAAGAGACGTCTTTCTCTAGAACCAACGAGGTTCTATCCACACCAATAGCGAAACCTACTGCCGGGGTGTGAGTTGCGCCGTATACTTCTACTAAATTATCGTATCTTCCTCCCCCAGCAATACTGAACGGTACGCTAGGATGCTCAACCTCAAAGATTATTCCTGTATAGTATGCTAGGCCTCTCACGAAGCCCAGGTTAATGTATGAGTTTGGTATGAAATTCTTAATATTTTCTAAAATTAATTTTGTATAACTTATATTATCTGATATACTACAACCTACCTTATTAGACTCCTCTATGGCGTTACTCTCATTACCATCAAATAATTCGACTAAAGTTCTATATATTTTCGAATTTTCAAGGAGTTTTAGGGCTTCGTCTTTCCTATTCTTATCTATCAAGTGAAGAAGGTGTTCTTGCTGTCTTTCATTAATACCTTCACAATTAAATAGTTTTCTGTAGATACTTATATTGTTTATTTTTAACCTAATTTTAGATATGAGTCCAAGATCTTTGTAGATGTTACCTAGCAGCAATAGGACTTCTAGATCCGACAGCAACCCCGAAGAGCCTATCATCTCCACACCGGCCTGTCTGAACTCTCTATACCTGCCATACTGAGGCTCATCATATCTATATACTGTTCCGTAATAGTAAAACCTTATTGGTTTTGGAAGATGCTGGAAATGTTCAATGTAGGTTCTAACGATGCTAGGAGTGATCTCTGGTCTTAAAGCTAATTCTCTTCCAGCCTTGTCTAGGAAGACATACATAGATTCTCTAATTTCTTCTCCACTTTTTACTTCAAAAAGTTTAAAATATTCGACTATAGGTAATTCTATCTTAGAGTACCCAAACAGTTGGGCGTTTTTTTCAAATACTTGCCTTATATATTCTATCCTATTCAGTTCGTCCCCAAACAGGTCGCGCATCCCTCTCACGGTACCTAGCCCTTCCATGTCAATCAACCCTTCTTTAGGTCGATTAAACCGATTTTGTAATATAACGTGTCGCCGTACTTATCAACGACACTCAGCAAAGCCTCTTCGGAAACCTGTCTTGCTATGTTTATGAACTCCAGGAGCTCATTAGTCTTTATTGACTCGTTCTCATCGATAACTAAAAGGAGTGACCTAGGGTTACCTTCTCTATCTAGAATAGCCAGGAATTTACCCCTTAAACTCGCTTTCTTAGACCGTTTTGCCAAATCTGCTTTAACGATTTCTATTTTGAAATTGTTTCTAAGATTTCCTTCACAGCCAGAGAAACTTTCAGCCATCAGCGAGTTACTAACTGAATTTCCACGTTCAGTTAAATGTGTTACGCCTGATACGAAATGGTAGCTCAGAGAGTATGAGCTTGACCTGTCCTTACTGCGGGTCTACGAACATAGTGCAGAACCCTTTCGGCGAGCTGGTCTGTGCCTCATGCGGCTCAGTCATTGATAGGACGTATTCATGGGATGTAACGGATTATTACAGAACTAGCGGCCTAACGTTGGTTATAACTCCTAAAAAATTAGAATATCGTATGAAAAAAATTCAAAAAGAGTATACAAATTCTCATAGGAAATATGAAATTGAGTACGTGGATTTAGAGCGTCTT
Organism: Sulfolobales archaeon Acd1; assembly: GCA_000389735.1. Lineage (GTDB taxonomy): Archaea > Thermoproteota > Thermoprotei_A > Sulfolobales > Sulfolobaceae > Acd1. The sequence goes on from APJY01000002.1 coordinate 125,190, forward strand.
GAAAAAATTCAAAAAAATTCGATAAAAAGTGAATTAGAATCGTTTATACAAAAAATTAATATTAATGAACTCATCAGCGACGAAAGATCCCTAATCGCGTATGACCTTGTTAGCAGGAGCAGAACCCTCAGAACTGATTTAGATAGGGCTATAATGGCGCTCGTTATAGCGAACGGAAAAGAGAAAACTCTGAAAAAATTAGGAAAAAACTGGTATATAGAACATTATGTTGATCGTGTTATTAAGAAAGTAGGCTCAAAAAAACTATTGAAGCTGAAAATCCAGTTCGACAAAAGAATCACGACAGATTAAGCTCTTATAATAGCGCACGGTTTGTCCGTCACACTCGTAGAACCTTGCCTTCTAAACGAAATAAGTCAACTTTTTATATAACCGGTTCCTGTGTAGCTTAGGTGTTAGTTCATGTCGCAGGCTACGGTAGCTACAACACCAGAGGGTATACCTGTAATTATCCTGAAAGAGGGTTCAAGCAGGAGTTATGGAAAGGATGCCCTTAGAATTAACATTGCTGCAGTGAAAGCTGTCGAGGAGGCTCTAAAGTCCACTTACGGACCCAGAGGAATGGATAAGATGCTCGTTGACAGCCTCGGCGACGTGACGATAACGAACGATGGTGCCACAATCCTAGATAAGATGGACTTACAGCACCCGGCTGCTAAGCTTTTAGTCCAAATCGCGAAGGGCCAGGACGAGGAAACCGCTGACGGGACCAAAACGGCGGTCATTCTTTCAGGAGAGCTAGTTAGAAAAGCTGAAGACTTGATCTACAAGGATATTCATCCTACTATCATTGTAAGCGGATATAAGAAAGCTGAGGAAGTGGCATTAAAGACTATAGACGAGATCGCCGCAAGGGTTGGAATTAACGATGTAGACGTCCTCAAGAAGGTCGCGTTAACTTCCCTTGGAAGCAAGGCAGTTGCTGGCGCTAGAGAGCATCTGGCCGATATCGTTGTAAAGGCCGTAACACAGGTCGCCGAGCTTAGAGGAGATAAATGGTACGTCGATCTGGACAACATTCAAATAGTTAAGAAGCACGGCGGCAGTATAAATGACACTCAGCTCGTTTACGGCATAGTAGTGGACAAGGAGGTAGTGCATCCAGGAATGCCAAAGAGAAAAGAGAACGCGAAGATTGCGTTAATCGACGCCCCATTAGAGGTGGAGAAGCCCGAACTGGACGCTGAGATAAGGATCAATGATCCCACCCAAATGCAGAAGTTCCTTGAAGAGGAAGAGAGGATACTTAAGGAGAAGGTTGAAAAGATCGCTGCCACGGGAGCAGATGTTGTAATTTGCCAGAAAGGTATAGACGAAGTCGCCCAGTCTTACCTCGCGAAGAAGGGAATCCTTGCGGTTAGAAGAGCCAAGAAGAGTGACATGGAGAAGTTAGCTAGGGCTACTGGCGCGAAGGTCGTTTCTAACATCGACGAGATAACTCCTCAGGACCTAGGATATGCTGCGCTGGTTGAGGAGAGAAAAGTGGGCGAGGACAAGATGGTGTTCGTAGAAGGAGCTAAGAACCCCAAGGCCGTTAGCATATTGATACGTGCGGGTCTAGAGAGAGTCGCAGATGAGACTGAAAGAGCCATTAAAGACGCGTTAGGAACCGTAGCGGATGTAGTAAGGGATGGCAGGGTAGTGGCAGGCGGTGGCGCGGTTGAAACTGAAATAGTCAAGAGATTGAGGAAGTATGCCCCAACAGTGGGAGGGAAGGAACAGCTAGCGATAGAGGCCTATGCCAATGCCCTCGAAGGCCTAGTGACTATATTAATCGAAAACGGTGGATACGATCCGATCGACCTCCTCATGAAGCTCAGAAGCGCTCATGAGAACGAGGCCAACAAGTGGTATGGAATTAACGTGTTCAACGGCACGATAGCTGATATGTGGTCATTAGGCGTGATAGAACCCGCCTTAGTTAAGATTAACGCTATTAAGGCAGCCTCAGAGGCCGCCACACTGATCCTTAGAATAGACGATCTAATCGCGGCCGGCAAGAAGGAAGAGAAAGAGAAGAAGGAAGAGAAGAAGGAGGAAGATTAAAACTAATATTCTGATTTTTTCTTAATTTTAATTAATATTTGGGCTTTTCTAGATGGACAAGTACAGATACATTCGCCCACATCTAACTTATCCAGGTAATCGGCGAGATCTTTATCTAACGCCGTAGAGTCCACTATAATTTTTTTGTCGATATTCGATTTTATTGTATGAATGATCTTCGTATTCGCGTTCTTTAATACTTCTTCACTGATGGAAGATGGGCTCTGAGTAACTAGACAAAGAAATAATCCAAATTTTCTCCATTCCCTGATAATTCTATCTATTATTATATTGTTTTTATTTATGAAATAGTTCTGTGCTTCATCTAACACCACGAGTATTCTGTATGAGTTCGGATTCTTCTTCAAATATTGAGACACATACAATAGCAGAAACATAGCGTACAACCTTTTCAGTACGTCGCTGTCTATGACCGATAGGTCTATCACGACCAGATCATCGTTGGAATAGAAGAGCTTCTCCACTACGTTATACGCGTTAACGGAGTCGTCACGCGAGAAGAGCTTCTGTCCGTCCCCTACTAAAGTGAATATTAATTTCCTCATTAACGCGTATTTAACGTCCCTTATCCAATAACTATCGTCTTCTATTTCCTTTAAGACCGTTAGGAAGGAGGTTAAATCGAATTGACGCATAGCCACGAGACGTTGTAACACTACGTAGGCAAGGAACCTTTGGGGTTCGGTTAAATCAAGTACATCACCTAGCAGCTCGACCGTCTCTTCTGTCTTGTTTGAGCCCAATGGATCTATACGTGGAAGGCCTTCTTTACTGTAGACTTTAGCCCCTTGTATAAGCTTTGTATATTCGCCGTGCCAATCAAGGATTAGGACCTTAATCCCTTTCTCTTTGGCACCTTCCGCAATTACCGCTGCCGTGTTCGTTTTACCTGACCCCGTAGAACCAACGATCAATATGTGTCTCTCTACGTCATTAAGAGATATGCCGACGGTTTGATTATCGATAGTCCTGCCAAGCTCGATGTCCCCTCCTGAGACTTCAAAGGCTCTCGTGAATGGTGGCTTAATACCGGTTGCCGTTAAGAAAGGCGATACTAGCGTTGCTGGTACGTTAGGAGATAAGAGGACGTTGTACTTTGATGATGAAATCGGATTTAAACGAATATCTGGCTCTATACTTTCCAATATGACCTTCAGTCTATAAACAGTATCGATATGCCTTTTCTCGTCGATTTCAGAGCTTCCATTGGGCTCCGAATTCGTGCATACTACAAGGTATGTACCTTTGACGGGATACAAACTAGTTATTATATATGCTTTTGTCGTCGAATCCAAATTCTTTTCAATAGATGTCAATAAATTATGAAAATTTTTCATTACATAAACCGGGTTTTTCTGGTCTTGAACCTTTACTTCCAGTTTGAGAATAGAGAACAGACAGGTATTCGAATCGTTAACGTTGAGCTTAATGATGTTATTTTTTATTTCGAAATTTTTAAAAAATATGTATATTTCATTCTTATATTTTTTATAAATTAAGATAAGAATAGTTATTATTGATACGAACGAGCCTACAATTGTGATTAAAGTTTCCTGATATAAACGAAACAGATTTGTTACATTTTGTCCAAATAGCGTAAGTGTGCCCAAGACTATTAGTATCAATGGAAAGATTGTGCGCTTGTCGAACATTCTTCTACGTCAGTTAAGAGGATTATTATATAGGAGCCACTCCATCAAAGCTATTGCGTTTGCCGTAAGCGCTATACGTTCTTCGTTGTCAGTTATCCTCTCGACTTTCAAATTATAACATATATCTTTAGGTTCAAGAAAAGATTTCATGTTACTAATTTTTGTCTCAGAGTTCAAAATGAGATTAAACAGTACAATATCTTTACGGATTTTGAATTTATATTTTTTTGATAAAAAATTGTATACGTAACAGGCCTGCAAAGCTACGGCTGGTCTCAAGGCATTAGCCACCATGATTAATTGGAATTATGGATAGTTCGTCCAAGTCGCTTAATTGAGTATCCGTACCTCCTAACAACCGATAATCCTTACCGTTTATGAGTATAATGACATCTGGTCTCAACTTTCCGTTCGAAATCAGGTTCACACCTATATACTTCTCTTGAAGAAAACTCATTATATCAATCAGTTTTATACTAGACTTTCCTAACGAAATATTAATTTCCTTCGATCCTCCAGACGATAACGATCCGAAAAACCTAACTCTCATCCTTAGCCCTCAAGCGTTTCTTCGGCGCTCTCCTCGGAGGACTTGGCGGCCTTTTCGAGAGATCTTACGTACCTTGTTAAATATCCAGCAACCCTATTTCTAACCTTCTTGGATTGAACGTCGACCACACTTTTCACTAGCTCTTTGTTCTTATTGAAGTCAGTGGATACTTGATCTCTGTACTTCTCATAAATCTCTCGTACTATTCTCTTAATGTCCTTCGTATATACCGTACCCATTCGGCTTCCCCCTAGTCGTGTGTTTCCTCCGAGGGCTTGTGGTGTGTATATTGACTCTCTTTAACCTTGTACATATCGGTTTCCTTCTTAAATCTAGGCTTCAACCTCTCCAGCACAAGGGGAAGGGTCGTATACTCCATTTCTGTAGGCTCTAACCTGTGTGGCATGAAGGGACCGTGCCTGCGCATGTAGTCAGATATAATGTTAGCGAGCCTCCTAGTTTCATCGAAAGCGGGATCGTCGAATAAGTCTGACGGACCTACTAGCTTTCCGTTCTTAACGTTAAAGCCTAACCCGATCAGCCTTGGAGGTCCGTCGAACCTGGTGGCTCTAGCGTCCCTCTGAGCTACCGGCATTAGTGGTCCATAGTGACTCCCTCTCATCCATCCAGGCACCAGATGAGGAAGTGTGAACGCTTCCAGTACCTCCCCCAACGCTGGCAGGCCGTGTTGCATCCTTACTATCATAACCGGGTCGTCCTTGCCTACGTACTTACCGGCGATAAGGTTTAGTCTCTCTATAGACACTACCGCAGCTAGCAGGTTGTCATCGTTCCTATAAACCCTTCGGATCACGTACCTAGCCGGCGTTCCTATCAAAGCTAGGAGGTCGTATATTTCCTGAGGAGCCGTAAGAGTTACGGCCTCTCCTTCGTATACGTCGAGGATTTCGAATTTAAAGCCGTTGTGCATTGTCGGGTCTATCACAAGACCAGGAGTGTTAAATGGGTCAGCGAACATTTTATACAACGGTAGATTAAATGCCCCTGGCTCCGTCTTATCGGCCATAAATATCGCTATTGGCTCTGACGCTCTTTCCTCTATTTCCATCTCCGCTACTCCCGGTCCTAGACCTCTAACGTTTCCCGAGAACGAGTCCGACAAGAGGTCCTGACCAGCTGCGTATAGACCTAAGCTCTTCGCAACCTTAGCGGCTTCCTGAAAAGCGTTCCATGCGGTCTCATGAACCTTTGGGTCTAGTTCGCCCCTATTATGGGTCATTATGAGCTGTAAATCGTCTCCAACGTTGGTTATGTAATAATCAATTAGCACTCCTTTACTTTTAGCGTCTGCTAGCACTTTATTCGCGGCTGCCATAGTATCCGGATGAACGACGTGATGGCCAGCCAAGCTGCCTATGTCTGCCTTTATTACGCTTATTGTGGTTCGCATCTCAAGTCCTCTGTTAGTTAAGGTATTATTAAATTCTCTACCTGCCAGTTGTTAGCACCATTAAGCTAATTTTTACTATTGTTATTGTTATTTACAATTTGTAACGTTTTAAACATATTTAAAACCCGAAACGGTGCGCTCTTTTACTCCGCTTCCGCTTCTTTGACTACCCTCGTCGAGAAATACTCTCCGAGTTCCTTCTGAACCCTGTCTAGATAGCTTCCTGGTTTGTTGACCCTCGGCCTACCGGTCTCTCCGTCTCTCCTGAACGTTAAGTCCATCAACCTCAGGAACTCGTTCATACCTGACCTTAGGCTTAGAGGAGTAGTGCCGTGGCCCTCCAGTCCCGGTACGCCTTTGAAGACCATTATCCTGTCAGCAATGTAATTATGAATTGCTAAGTCGTGTTCTACTACGAAGCATATACTCTTCCTTTCCCTAATTATCTTCTTTATTGCCTTAGCAACAACGTACCTTTCTTCTACGTCTAGATATGACGATGGTTCGTCAAGCACATAAACGTCCGCGTCCTTCGCCAAAGCCCCCGTAATGTATAGCTTTTGAAGCTCCCCACCGCTTAAATCGGTCACTTTGCTCTCCAAGATCCTATGTAAATTTAGCCTCCTCACAACCTCTGTGTAGAACCAAGAGGTCGAAGATAGAGCGTCTTTCCTGACTTCTTCCAGATACTGTTGAACCGTCCCGTCATACTCGGGGAGTATTTTTTGCGGTTTATAGGATAGCGTAAGCCCGACAGTGTTAACGAACCCCTCGTCGGGCTGAATCTCGCCCACAAGTATCCTCGCGAAAGTGGTTTTACCTATTCCGTTAGGTCCTAGCACACCGATTATCTCACCCTCACGAGCCGCTCCTTCCTCCACTTCGAGCTTGAACCCTCCCAGATCCTTCCTTATGTGGCTCCAGACAACCTTTTCCTTGACGTTCTTCAGCAGGTCTAGTTCCGACATGTCGCGGAATTCGAACTTTATCTCCTCTTTTCTTATTTGGACGTTCTCAGCCGGTAAGTAACCCCTAAGGAAGTTATTTATCCCGACCCTCGAGCTGTAGGCCTTAGAAACCCTACCATAGACGGAGCTCTGTCCGTAAAGGACGTTCAGCTGATCGCTAAGATAGTCGAGAACTATGAGGTCGTGCTCCACTACCACGACATACCTGTTCTTCGTCATTTCCTTCACTGTTCTCGCCATGTTGAGTCTCTCGGCCACATCCAGGTAAGACGCGGGCTCGTCGAACAGGTAAACGTCTGCTTCTCTCAAAACTGAGGCGGCCACGAGGAGCTTCTGAAGCTCCCCGCCGCTGAGATCTTTCACGTTTTTATCTAGAATGTTTTTCATATTTAGCAAATCTTTCACTTCATCTAATTTTCTTCTTTCGTCTACCTTCTGAAGCAACTCCCTAACCGTTCCCTTTAGGTACCTACCAGCTGCCTCAACGTATTGTATTTTGTGCACTACTTTCAATTCACCAGAATAGAGTTTATTGAAATAATCATACATTTCCTTACCTCTAAACTTTTCTAAAACTTTTTCCTTACTAGGTTGTGACTGAGGCTCGCCAAAGTTTGGAATTAGCTCGCCGGCCAAAATCCTGAGTATCGTTGATTTTCCCGTGCTGTTCTTCCCCAGCAGACCAACTACGACACCCCTTTTGATAATGGGTAATCCGAATAAGGCGAAGCCGTTGACTTTATAGCGATGTATGGGCTCTCCCGCCTCGTCTGGAAGGTTAACGATCTCGATGGCCTCATAAGGGCACTTTCTAACGCATATTCCGCAGCCTATACACGTCTCTTCATAGATAACGGGCTTTCCTTTGACAGTATCGCTTAACTCGATAGCTTTAGAACCTGACCTGTTGATCGGGCAGAACCTTACGCACTCAAGAGCACAACGATCGGGCTTACAGTTGTCGTAATTAATTACTGCAATTCTCATTCATGATCACCTAAATACTCTTAATATTACCGAAACTCTACAAAAATTGTTTTTATAATAAACGTTAAGAATTATATTACCATTCTTCTTCTTCCCATTCTTCTTCTTCCCACTCGTCCCACTCTTCTTCCTCAAACTCGTCCCATTCCTCTTCTTCGAAGGACATAATGAAAAGCACCCCAAGGCTAGCCTAAGATGGTGACTTAAATAATTATTTACTCGTAGCTTGTCAATCCCCCTATAGCGTATTAAATTCTACATTCTATAAAGGGTGTCGCCGATTTGTTAACTTTAAAGTATTGCTAACTATCGGAAGCTACTAAAACGAAAAAGGAAAGGACGCGATATAGGTACACTGACGTAAGGGAACGTTACGTCGGCCCCTTAATTGACGTCGTCGAGACTTACATTAAACTGAAGTTGGAAGCGGGGGTCTTAGGGGGTGTCCCCCTAACCCCCACAGCGGGCCCGGGGGGATTCGAACCCCCGACCACCGGCTCCGGAGGCCGGCACTCTGTCCTGGCTAAGCTACGGGCCCAAAAGGTATCCCTACTCCTTAATCTTGGTTAAAATATGCTTTATGCTTGAATTATATCAATCCTTGAGCTTCGAAAAAGCCGCTGGAGATGTGATAGACTACCCTGACCGGGTAGCACGGGCGACCGAATTAGAACCGAGAGTCGTGAAAAGCGTTAAGGAAGGTAGAGTACTCCGCGTCGTTTGCGACAACGGGATTTCCTTTACGGTATTTATTTCGAATGAAAGAATTTACTTGTTATCTCGAAACTCTTGTAATTGTCCGGCATTTTTATATAGTTTATACAAAAACAATAAAGGCTCATGTTATCACATAAAAGCGTTTAATTACGCAGAAGACAACGATAAAATCGTCGTCAAGCGGATAGACTCGACGACCTGCTACAATGTCCTCATGGACCTCTTGAGCTACGGAAAATCGTTAATACTACAAAGGCTATGGCTTAATCATGAACGGAATTCAAATAGTTCTAACGGCTAGTCTCGTCGTGCTCGCGTTGAGCCTTGCCTACGCTTACCTGTCCGAAGCCGAGAGTTACTCTTCCACCAGAGTCCAGACGCAAGGTAAAAAACCTAGAGGTAAGATGTGAAGGTGAAGAGGCGTGGGAGGTAGGAAGAAAAGGAGAAAGCTGATCCTTAAGCCTAAGCCGAAAATACCTAAAATGTTCGAGTGCCCCAGGTGCGGTAAGGTCGCCGTCACCGTTGAGATAAAGAACGGGGTGGCCAGTGTGAAATGTGGTTCTTGTGGCCTATCAGATGAGTTTGAGGTGCCGCCTATCTTCGACGCCGCCAACGCCTATGCAAAATTCCTTGATAGGTATCTTGAAGGGAAAATTGAAATATCCAAACGAGTTACAACGGACTCCAGTGAAGCTGAAGGGGAAAGTGGAAGCTTACCTGAAGAGCTTAATGAGTGAAGGGAGGGTCCTACATTTTTCCCTATTTGATCCTGAAAAAATTCATGATTTGAACAAGTTATATCAAACAGCGAAGTTTTTGTATGATGGTGGGACCTCAGCTTTTTTAATAGGAGGTACTTTGGGTATATCACAGAGGTTTCTTGATTCTGTTCTTGAAATTTTAGAAGATTTTGATATACCGAAGATTTTATTTCCTAGCAATATAAATTTAATTTCGGATAAAGCAGACGCAATATTGTACATGAGCATGTTGAACTCAGACGAATTGTATTACGTGATTGGAGCCCAAGTAATTGCCGCACCTTTAGTAAAGCTCTCTGGACTTGAGGCGTTACCCACCGCTTATATCATAATCGGTCACGGCGGTACAGCAGCACATGTAGGTAGGGCTAGACCAATACCTTACGAAAATGCCAGTTTAGCGATAGCTTACGCATTAGCGGCGGAGCTGCTCGGAATGAGATACGTCTATTTGGAGGCGGGCTCAGGAGCTCCGGAACCGGTTAGACCGGAAATGGTTAAGGCCGTGAAGGAGGCTACTAACGTTACCCTTATCGTAGGGGGAGGTATTAGATCGGCGGAAAAGGCGGTAGAGTTGGCGAAAGCTGGAGCCAACATAATCATCACTGGAAACATAATAGAAAAGGATGAGATTAAGGCGATACAAATTATTAAGGCGATAAGCGGTCTAAGAATTAGAAATGCCGTCGAGTAAGGGAGGGAAGAAGAAAGCCGAAGTACCTTTAGTATCTATGGCAGGTCTCATCAGGTACTTTGAAGAAGAGAGGGTGAAAATCAAGGTTAGCCCTTATATTATCATAGCGCTTGGCCTAGGTTTGGCAATCGCTGTAGCCGTTTTAGACATATTAGTCCCGTTACCGGCCATTTGATAGGGAAGGCCCCTAGCGGAGGGCTCACGGCGTAAGCCGAGGAAACTCCAGCCTCCGAGCCCCAGAGAGGCCCCTTGAGGGGCGTGGGTAGTCCCTACGGCTACGGCACAGAAACGAGACCCGCTGAAGGCGCAGATGAAAATGAAGCCGAAGGCTCAAGGCGACTTGAGCCTTAAGCGGATTGAGCCCTTCAGCGGGCTGAAACGGCCGTCCCTCTCGGAGCAAGTGGGGCCGAGATGAAGTGGGGCTCGATCGGCTCCAGAACGCATAGTCGGATGCCCTCAAATACAGAAGCTGGGTTACAGCTAGGGGCCTTCCCTGTACTTCTCGAGCACTTCGCTCTCTATCTTCTCTACGTCCTCCCTTGTCTTTTCCCTGTAAGCCTCCAGGAGTTCTTTGTTCAACTCGTAAAAAGTCCTCATCCACTTGTTGACTCCCAGGAGTTTCATGGCCTGATCTACGAAGCCGAGTATATACAATGATGCGAACACCGCCTCTACTGAAGACAGTTTGTAAGCTATCGCGTAATTGATTGGGTTCCCTGCTACTAACAAGGGAAGCCTCCGGGAAGTTTTGGCTTTAGGTATTTTCGACGGCTCGAAGAAGTTCCAGGAAGCATCTATCACGGTTATTCCGTATTTCTCGGCTATAGGCCTATCCTCTACGCTTAGCGTGATCTTAGAGTAGGGGTTAAGAACTATCCCCATTGATCTATTAGTCATCTCCGCAAGCCCCATCCTAATCATTTTCTTCCCTGTACACTTTGACGGGTCGTCCTCGTCATAGTCTAGAACGTAGACGCGAATCACTTAAAGTTAATAAATACCGTGATCTTTTAAATCGCGTGCCCACGGCTATTGTACTCATAAACGCGGAGAGCGGGGCCGAGAACGACATCTTTGAAAAACTGAAGACTATCCCACAGGTCTCTGAAGTCTACATAGTTTACGGAGTGTACGACCTGGTCGCCAAAGTGGAGGCGGATAGTATGGATTCCCTTAAGGAAGTGATCAGTTCAACTATTAGGAGGATCCCGAAAGTTAAGTCCACCCTGACTATGATCGTTATGGAGAACCGTAGCTACGTCAGGAAATGAGAGTCCTAGTAGGCTTGGACGATCACGACTCGCCTGAAGGAGGCTGTACGACTCACTTTGCGACGATATTCGTCCGCTCTATAATTCAAGATCGAAACGAAGTTCGCCTGCTGAGCTTGCCGAGATTAGTTAGACTGAACCCTGCTATCCCGTGGAAAACCAGGGGAAACGCCGCTCTTGCTTTGGAAGTCGAAACAGATGATCCTAAAGATTTGTTCTATTCACTTGTTAATCTGACAGAAGAGTACGATAGGGAATTTTCTAAGGGAAAGAAGTACGGTAGGCAGCCTGGCGTTGTAGTGTTGCCATCAAGCCACCTGCAGAGCGTCAGACAGTTCTACATTAAAGGGTTGAAGGACGTCGTGATCAAGGGCGACGTCATCGCGAAATTATCGAAATTGAGCGACACGTACTTCACGCTTAACCGGGGAGTTATCGGATCGGTCTCCGCTTTAGGGTTCGCCCCAAACGAAGGGTTTACGTATGAGCTAATCCTTTACAGGAAGAGTTACATTGAAAGGCCTAACTTAGATGATATAATAAAATCCCAGGAAGAAAAAGAATTTCCTAAATTATTCTTTAACTATGACTATTTGAAAAACGTTGCTATTTCTGTGCCGAGAGGACCGGACCCCGTGCTTATCGGAATCAGAGGGAACGACACAATCTCCCTCCTTAGTGTAGCTCAGGAGTTAGTGAAATCCTCTTCGCTTCGTGACGTCTTAGACGGAGCGATGCTTTTCGTAACTAATCAACACACGGGAGTTCACGTAACAGATACCGTCCAACCTAGACCTTATAGGAGCGTCAAGGTAAGAGGCGTAGTACTTGGCACGGAGATCAAGCCAGGGGGAGACGTTTTCATGAGAGTAGACTCCGGTTATGAGGTTTATACTACAGTGGTTTACAAAGAGACCGGAACCCTTGCAAGAGCTGCACAGCTCCTCGAGATCGGCGACGAAATTGAGGTAGAAGCCGTAGTGAAGCCCTCGACAGAGTACGGCCTACTCTTGGAGGCTGAGGCAATTAGGATAGTTAACCTAGTCGATTACGAGCTGTCTAACCCGAAGTGCCCAGTCTGCGGTGGAAGCTCCGAGTCTTTAGGAAAGAATAAAGGTTTTAGGTGCAGGAGGTGCGGATTCGTAATCAAATCGAATAAGGTAGCGGTACCGAAAGCGAGAGGTTTAACTCTGTCTAGGTATGTTAGTCAAAGGCCTAGGCACTTAACGAGGTTCGATTACGTTGAGGTTAGTCGTAGTGAACCGGATCCAAAGGAAGTCCAGGATCTGTTACATAAGCTTAGCGAGCTATTCGCCCCTAAGGCTGGGTTAAACTTTATTTGAGGACGAGGTATCATTCTATTGGGCCGGTAGCTCAGCCTGGAAGAGTGCTCGGTTGGCAATCTGAAGGACCAGAGTCCGAGAGGTCCCGGGTTCAAATCCCGGCCGGTCCACTTCTTCTTCAATTTACTTCCTCTTGTTTTCTGAAACCTAAACTACCTGTCGGACATCAAGTGTAAAAACTAAGCAGCATTTAGCTCAGGACGTTTCCTCATGCACTAAACTCGAGAATTGACTAATACCTACCTATTCCGTTCTGGGGGACCCCTTTGTTTCCACTGGAGACAATTGTAGATTTGATGCTTCAGAAGCTTCGTTAGGGCTCTATGGATGACTTCACCAATATACAAAACGTTAATCGAATCTCGTAGCAGTCGTGACTCACTGCATGAAGATTTAGGAAAGTAATTCCAGTGGAAACAAAGGGGTCCCTAGTTTACATTCTGCGGTTTGGAGGTGCTATTTTACGCAAGACCTTCTCCAGTGGAAACAAAGGGGTCCTTAACTCCCCGGTTAACCCTTCTCTTAAAAACACAAAAGAAGAAGAAGTATGTCTGGCTTGAGTGAGATAATCGACGAAGTTCTATCACTGGTAAAGACTTCTAGAATATTCAAAGATAGGAAGATACTATTACCAGATTACGTTCCCGACGAATTACCTCATAGGGAGGAACAGATAAGGAAGTTGGCCAGCATACTGGTCCAGGTTTATAGGGGTGAAAAGCCGAGTAACGTGTTCATTTACGGTTTGACTGGAACCGGGAAAACGGCCGTAACAAAGTTCGTCCTGAACAATCTACACAAAAGGTTCCCCGACACTTTTAGGTATATTTACGTCAACACACGAAACAGTGATACACCGTACAGGATACTCGCAGATATCCTAGAGGGACTCGGAGTTAGAGTGCCGTTCACTGGGATCTCGACGGCCGAGTTGTTCAAAAGGCTCATGAGCCAACTCCGATCAATTAAGTACGTTCTCATTATAGTTCTAGATGAAATCGATGCTATGGTAAAGAAACACGGTGATGATTTATTGTATAGACTAACTAGGGTGAATTCAGAGCTAGGATCTCCTAAGATTTCTATCATCGGAATCACGAACGACGTGAAGTTCATTGATACCCTTGACCCGAGGGTGAAGAGTAGCTTAAGCGACGAGGAACTGGTTTTCCCTCCATATAACGCTGATGAACTGAGGGACATACTCTGGAGGAGGGCGAAGAGCGGGTTCGTCGAAGGAGCCGTAGGGGAGGACGTTATATCATTGTGCGCCGCTTTGGCCGCGCGGGATCACGGCGACGCGAGGAGAGCGTTAGACCTGCTAAGGGTCGCAGGGGAAATAGCTGAGCGGGAGGGAAGGAACGTTGTGACTACAGCCGACGTTGAGAGGGCTAGGTTGGAGATTGAAAGGGACAGGGTGTTCGAAATAGTCACTACCCTTCCGCTTCACTCTAAACTCGTCCTTCTAGCAGTTATTCAGGGAAGCAAGAGCGGTAAATCGCTTACTACTGGGGAAGTTTACGAACTTTATACGAAGTTAGCGAAGAGTCTAGGCCTTGAGGTAATCACTCAAAGGAGGGTAAGCGATATCCTAAACGAGCTCGACATGGTCGGAATCCTCTCCGCGAAGGTGGTAAACAGAGGTAGGTACGGCAAGACGAAGGAAGTCAAACTAGCCGTGCCTGTAGAAACGCTCGTTAAGGCTTTAGACAGTACCGTTAAGGAGTTGGATGGTATATAATGAGGATTTCGGGCGTAGATGACGGGTACTTTCCTTTGTCGTATAAACGCGGGAAAGGTAAGACGGTTTTAGTAGTAGCCACGTTCAGCGGAACTAAGATAATGGATCTTGACTTCGACCTCATAACCGTCGATGGCGCAGACGGCACAGAAGTGTATAGGAAATTAAGAAAGGGGGACGTAAGGCTTTTGGACGGGATAACTTTCGCGGGTTTCAATTACATTGATCCAGAAGAATGCGACGTTGTCGTGTTCACTCATAGGCCCGATCTGGACAAAGTAGAGAGGGCGTTGGAGAAGCACTTTAGGGACCAAAGAAAGGACACAATAATTAAGGTGCTAAGGAGCCTAGTTAGGTTGCCTACCCCTAAGGGAGAAGTTTACGTTTTCTCTCAGTTAGGACTCGATTTAGTGAGAGAGGTGATTTGGACTTCCCAGAAATTCTCTAAAGTACCGTTTCAGCTAAGCGTGACTTCAGAAATAGCTAAAAAGCTCTCGAGGTTCTTACTCACAGGTCTCAATTTTCTGTAATTCTTTAGAGAGAGCAATTCTCGACTTCCGTTCTTTTTCCCTCTCCTCGAATATCCTCTTCTCCTTCTCGGTGGCCGGTGTTAGCTTCGGAATGGGTCTCGGATTCCCCTTTTCATCGATCGCAACGAACGAGAAGACCGTCCTGGTTACAAGCCTCTTCTCCCCTGTGAAGTGGTTTATTGCGAACACTTTGGCCCCCACGTCAAGCGAGGTAGTTCCAGTATATTCGATAGCGCCCTGGATCTCAAGTATGTCACCGATCCTCACGGGTGTCATGAAGTCGGCATATCCCGCTCCTGCAGTGAAGACGTTACCTTTTGTGTAGAGCTTGGCGACTATCGCTAGCGCCTCGTCAAGCATTTGGTACATTTTGCCAGCGTATAGTATCCCGTTAGAGAAGCCGTGCTCGGGATAGATTGTTCTGACGTAGTATTTACCAAAACTCATACCGTCAAGTAGGTCCGAAGGATCTTGTGAGTCCTTTATCTTCCTTTCCAGCCTAGCCTCTCGCCTCTTATCGGCTTCCTCATTGTGACTTATGTCGGTTACAAGCCTCCTGGGCCTGTTGTGCTCGTCGACCGCTACATACGTCATTAGGCTTAACGCGCCCAGCTCCTCCTTATCGCCCTTCTTTATACACGCCTTAACCTTGATTTCCGCGGAAGAGTTCCAGGCCGCCGTAGCGGTTGCCTCTATCCTTACTAGGTCTCCGATCCTGGCGGGCCTAATTAGATAGATATAGTCGACCGACGCCAGCAAATAGTTTCCCTTACTAAGCGCTGACATCAACAGACCGCCAGCGTCAATGATCCAAGACATGTAAATGCCTCCGTGCAAGCTTCCAAAGTGGTTCACGTGCCAGGGGAAGACGCTGTAGTAAGTCTCTAGCCTTCTCATTTCTGCCTCATGTAAGGAGAGTGAAACTCGCTATAATAACGGTTTTCGAGTTTAACTTCATTAACCTAAGTGCCGCTCTACTTATCTACCCCAGCAATCGTCTTTAATCTTTCATCGCCTTTAATTTCCTTAATGAACTCATAGACGCTCTTGGGAACCCTTTCCTTCCAGGACTCGTCTCCTGAAATCATCAGTGACCTTATGTTCGTGGAGTTGAAAACGTATCTGTTGAAGGCGGGCGGTACTAGAACTTCATAACCAGCCTCCCTGAACAGTCTCACGACGAGGGGGTTCCTCGCCACAACGGCCTCAAATCTCGGTGTGTAACTCCTAACGTGATATGGCCATACACTATTCATCAGGATATCTGGGACAGGGATTGTGTAAACCCGCTCTAGCGGTATGTGAAACTCTATTAACGCTTTCCTTATCATTTCTATCCTTTCACCCGCAGAGAAAGGGTTCATTATGGTGTGCGACTCTTGTGAGCTGCCGATCACTATTATAATTTCATCAAATTTTTCTAATGTCCACTTAATTACTTCTATATGTCCTAGATGAATAGGCTGAAATCTTCCTGGGAACAAGGCTCTACGCAGACCTCATCACCTGTAGATATTCCTAATTCGTATGCGGCGTTCCCCTGGTTTATCGCCAACTCCAGGAAACCAAAGCTGTTAACGTATAATAAACGTTCCCCTGGATTTACGTCTCCGAACGTTCTTACGGTCTTTACGTCAAAGGACCGCTTACCAATCCTTATCTTAACTTCCCTGCCTGGAATGAGGTTCTTCGGCCTTAAAGAAAGCGCAACGTTCCCATACTTGTCAACGTGTACGGCCTTGAGTTTTATGCAATTGTTTTCGACGCTATAGATCTCAAGCTCAAGGGTGGTTAATTCACTAGGATTTAGTTCGGGGCCAATCGTTTCAGGCGACATTTTACAAGCCAGCAAAGCGGCTACAGGAGAAAAAACGTCTCTACCGTGAAAAGTATAAGAAATTTCATCAGATAGCATAACCTTTTTATTCAGAATTTCATAAACTTTTCGTATACCATCAGACTTCACAGCGGGATAAAGCACGCCGTTGTCGGGTCCCACGAAAAAGTAATTCTGCGTCCTTATTACTACTGCTCGCCTTTTGGTGCCAACTCCCGGGTCAACAACTACTAAGAAAACCGTATTCTTGGGGAAATACTTGAAAGCTGATAGGAGCAAGTACGCCCCTGAGACTACGCTCCAGGACGTCACGTTAGGAGCTATATACGAGACTTTAGCCTGTGGACAAATCCCTCTTATCACACCCTCCATAATTCCGTTATAGGAGTCAGAAGTCCCAAAGTCAGTTAGTATCGCTACGTGCCTCACTTCTTTTCAGCAGAATGAGCTCGAGGTACGATTTAATCACTTTCTCTCCAAAGAAACCGTACGTTTTCTTCAACTTCTCAACGTGCTCCAAAAGCTCGTCCTCACTCACATTTATACCTTCTATTTCTATGAAATCTCCCAGTCCGACCACGGAATCTATAGAGATAATAAATTTTCCATCAATGAAATTATAACGTTCTTTCTCAATTTTAGCGACAGGAACAAAACCTAGCTTCCTCAGGAGAAGGTCTGCCTTATCTAAGTCGCTCACTTCTACCGTTATTTCCTCCCTGGACTTAGTAATAGCAGAGACTTTCGGACCCTTGTAGGTTAGCTCTGTCCTTCCGTTCACGTTCCTTAATCTTAATGCCTCGTCCGTAGAGCTAAAGTCCCTTGACGGGTGTTGATAGTAAATATCTATTTGATGCTCAATTAGAGGTTTGCCTAAGTCTCTAGAAAGCAGATCGACGGCTCTTAAGTGATCAATAGTTAATATGTGCTTAACTTCTCTCTCTATCACATGTGGAATCAAGTATCGATGAGTATATTAAAAAGCACGCGGACCTCTTCGTTCACTCACCGACTGCCAGAGCCCTCAAATTGGCCGAGAAGTACAAGGTTCTAGGCTACATGGCGCAGAGGTATCTCGACTTCCTCAAAGACGAAGCGGAGGAGTTCCTTCGATCCTGTTCCCTCCCGTTGAGAAGGGCCATTAGGTGCAACACGCTAAAGCTAGATAGTTGTGAGAGGTTAGTGAGATCGTTAGAGCTTAAGGGTTTCAAGTTAGAACCTGTAAAATGGATAAAGTATTTCTACTGGGTTAACCGTGCCCCTTCGTCTCCTACGCTGGGATCTACCTTTGAGTATTTGTCCGGGCAATATTACATACAGTCACCAGTGTCGGGTGTACCCGTCGTGGAACTGAACCCCAATCCTTCGGACACGGTTTTAGACATGGCGGCCGCTCCGGGCGGAAAGACCTCTTTCATTGCTCAGCTTATGAGAAACCAGGGCCTGATAGTTGCTGTAGAGAGCTCGAGGGATAGGACTAAAAGCCTAATGTCGAACTTGTCTAGGCTGGGCGTTGCCAACACGCTCATTCTGCGCCAGAGGGTAGAGAAGTTAGTGAATATTTTCTTCGAGCGCTTCGATAGGGTGCTACTTGACTCCCCCTGCTCCGGCGAGGGTCTACTTCCGTTAGATCCCGCTAGAAGGACTAAAACTAGCCCAGAGGACCTTCTGAGGTTTTTCGAGACCCAGCTAGTCTTAATAGATGATGCATATAAGATGGTTAGACCCGGCGGGCTATTGGTTTACTCTACTTGCAGTATTGCGCCCGAAGAAAATGAGTTCGTGGTGGAGTACCTCCTGGAGAATTATGATGACGTGAAAGTAGAGAAAATCTCAGGTAGTTATCCAGTCGAGGAAGGATTAACTGAATATAGGAAATACATTCTATCGGAAGAATTAAGGCATTGCATAAGGTTCTACCCTCACAAGTCAGGTACCGAGGGCTTTTTCGTATGCAAACTAAGAAGAGGAAATTAGAATTTAACTCAATTAACACTAAACTTTACAACATTATTATAGCTTATTTAAAGAAGAAATTTAACTGTGATTCTCTAGATATACCTATTGAAAGACTTTTCGCACTAGGAAACGGATTCTTGACAGTATGTTACTTCAGTGGAAACCTTGAGGCGGCTAAGATAACGTTAACAGGGCTTCAGGCCCAGGGGTTACATCCGTATTGCCTGGGTGTACCCCTTTTAATAATAAAGTATACCAAGCATAAAAATTCTAAAAAAATAAAAATAAAGCCACTATTTAATTTAATTAATTTTTTAAAAAATTGTAAAAATAAAATTATTTTAAATGAAAGAATCGTCCAAAAACTTAGTTATGGGAAGCCGATAGACGTCGATCTGCATGAGATTAACCCATATATTGGTGAGCACGAAAACAACAAATCAAAACTTTATGTGATAGAGACCGATACTGGAATCACTATAGGGTTTTCTAGGATTTTTGTTTACAAAAACAAAGCAAGAATAGTACCGCTGTTAGATATAGGATGGTATTTAAGGGAAGGGAAATAGGTTATTAGGACATGGAGCGAGTTAATCAAGACGGTAACATGACCACACAAGAGGAAGTATCAAACTTCAATGCAGCCAAGAAAGTGAAGACTCTAGCGGATTTATCTGGCGTGGGTCCCGCGATACTTAACAAGCTTACCGAGGCCGGCTACACAACGCTTGAGGCCATAGCTGTAGCGTCACCGCAGGAGTTGAGCGTAGCTGCGGGTATACCCCTATCGACTGCTCAAAGGATTATAAAGGAAGCTAGGGAAGCCCTTGACATCAGGTTCAAAACCGCTCTGGAGATCAAGAAGGAGCGACTTAACACTAGGAAAATAACGACAGGTAGTCAAGCGCTGGACGGGTTGCTAGGGGGTGGTATAGAGACTAGGACGATGACTGAGTTCTTCGGGGAGTTCGGCTCAGGAAAAACCCAGATATGTCACCAACTCAGTGTTAACGTTCAATTGCCTTACGAGAAGGGAGGACTAAACGGAAAGGCGGTCTACATAGATACCGAAGGGACGTTCAGGTGGGAAAGAATAGAAAATATGGCCAAGGCGCTGAATCTTGACCCAGACGTCGTGGAGAGCAACATTTACTATATGAGAGCTATAAACTCGGATCATCAGATAGCCATAGTTGACGACTTACAGGAACTAATCAATAAGGATCCTTCCATAAAGCTTGTAATAGTCGACTCTGTAACTTCCCATTTCAGGGCGGAATATCCTGGTAGGGAGAATTTAGCCGCAAGACAACAGAAGCTCAACAAACACCTTCATCAGCTAGTTAGGTTGGCTGAAATGTATAACTTAGCTGTTGTCGTAACTAACCAGGTAATGGCTAGGCCGGATATGTTCTACGGAGACCCGACTCAGGCCGTTGGAGGGCACACACTATATCACGTGCCAGGAATTAGAGTTCAACTGAAAAAGAGCAGAGGCAACAAGAGGATAGCTAGAATAGTTGATGCTCCACACTTGCCTGAAGGTGAAGTCGTGTTCGCCATTACTGAGGAAGGAGTAAGAGACGCTGAAGACTAGATTAACATTTTTCAGCCGAGCTATCGCTTATGCCTTCAAAATGGACGTACTGTGGGCTCCCTGGAGATCGAAGTATGTTGCTGACGCCTCGAAGAGAAAAGACTCTGAGGAATGCATATTCTGTCGTGCTTTGAAAGACGAAAAGGATGAAAGAAACTACGTTGTTTACAGAGGTAAATACAATTTTGTAATACTCAACATATATCCCTACAACCCAGGTCATATAATGATATCTCCAAATAGGCACGTCGGCTCTATAGAAGCGTTAATACAGGAAGAAGCTCTCGAGCTATTTGAGTTACTGAAAGTCTCACTGAAAGTATTAAGGCGAGTTTATTCACCCGACGGTTTCAACGTTGGGATTAACTTAGGCAGGGTCGCTGGGGCGGGCGTCGACTCACACGTTCATGTCCACGTAGTTCCGCGATGGAACGGCGACGCAAACTTCATGCCGGTAATAGGAGGGACAAAGGTTATACCAGAGTCGCTCGAGTCTTCATACGAAAAGATTAGGAAAGCGTTCCTCGAGGAGATGAAGAGGCCCTCGATCTCTGAAAAATGACTATGATGAAGGTAGGGTTTGTCTGATATGGTCTCATTCAACACTCAAGAGTTTTACAAAAAGATACTCGAGACAAAGGAACTGATTTCTAGCTACATTCACAATACACCATTCGATTTTTCTACTACTTTTTCAAATTGGACGGGATACAAAGTTTACTTGAAATTGGAGAACTTGCAGAAGACAGGGTCTTTTAAAGTTAGGGGAGCGTTCTCAAGGTTAATCAGGTTAAGCGAGGAGGAAAAGAGAAGGGGAGTCATAGCGGTTTCGGCCGGCAATCATGCTCAAGGTGTGGCTTACGCAGCGTCCAAGCTAGGAATAAGATCGGTCATAGTAATGCCAGAGAGCGCACCAATATCTAAATATATGGCCACTAAGTCTTATGGAGCACAAGTAATACTTTATGGTCAGTATTTACATCAAAGTATGGAAAAAGCACAGGAATTAATTAGGGAAATGGGCCTCGTTCTTGTTCATCCCTACGCGGATAAGGAGGTAATATGGGGACAAGGAACTATAGGGCTTGAATTACCTGTAGAGAACTTGGACGCTATCGTTGTTCCTGTTGGAGGAGGCGGTCTTATTTCAGGCATAGCAATAGCCGCGAAGTCGAGGAATCCCAACGTTAAAATAATAGGTGTACAATCGGCTGCTTCGCCCTCTTTTAAAGTGTCGAAAAGCTTAGGAAGATTGGTTGAAATAGAGCCCAGCTTTTCGATAGCCGATGGTATACTCGTAAAGTCACCCTCCGAGCTAACTTTCAGTATAATAAACGAGTTGGTCGATGATATAGTACTCGTAGATGACGAGGAAATAGCAGAAGCGATTTATCTTCTTCTTGAGAGGGCGAAAACGGTGGTTGAAGGGGCCGGAGCCGCTCCAGTGGCGGCATTGCTTAAAGGTAAGATTAAACTTGACTCGGGCAGTAGAGTTGCGGCAATAATAAGCGGGGGCAATATAGATTTATCCTTATTATCAAAAATAATCGAGAAGGCCCTATCCAGGTCTAAAAGAATAGTTAAGGTGAAAGTAATTGTGCCAGACAAGCCAGGCTACTTAAACAAGATTTTGAGTCATGTGGTTGCCATTAAGGGAAACGTAGTGGAAGTAATGCATGATAGAATAAGCTCCGACGTACCACCAGGCTACACAAAGATATATATACTGTTTGAGGTCCCTGATACTTCTTATTTAGAAGATTTTTCTAACAGGTTACTGTCTGAAGGCATAGAGGTAAGAATAGTTGAATAACTAATTAGTTTTTTAAATCCGTGAGCAGGTAAGGGCATGATCTAAATGGAATTTATTATCTAGGCCCCAAAGGGAGTTACTCCTATCTGGTTGCATCGAAGGTCAAAGGTAGGAAGGTCGAAGCGTCGACGATAACGGAGGTCTTTGAGAGCGTTGAACGTTCAGAGAGCGCGATAGGAGTAGTTCCGATTGAAAACAGTATAGAAGGTCCGGTTCATGAGACGCTAGATAATTTGTTCGTTAGGAATGGTATCTATGTCACTAGAGAAATAGAACTGGCGGTTAATATAGTACTAGCAGTCAATAAATCGGTAAAAGACTATAAAAAAATTAAACGTATTTACGCGCAACCGTATGCCTATTCTGAGTCGAGAGAAAACCTCGAGAGGCTAGGAATCCATGTGGAGGAACTGATACCTGTCGAAAGCACTTCGAAAGGCGCGCTTTTAGCGTCTAAAGACCCTGACGGTGCCGCGTTATGCTCCGAGTTGGCAGCCAAAATTTATGGGTTAAAGATCGTAGAAAAGAATATACAATCGGCCAACAACATAACTAGATTCTTTATCATATCGAAGACTATGAGGAAATTCGGAGGCAAGACGTTACTCTTTATGACAGTGCCGCACAGGCCAGGAGGGCTCTACAAAGCCTTAGAGCCTTTCCAAAGACACCGGATCAACCTAACGATGATATACTCCAGACCTTTAAAGATCATTCCATGGAGGTATTACTTCTATCTTGAATTCGAAGGATCTATAAGTTCCAAGAAGGTTGAAAAAGCCATAGAAGAGTTGAGATCAAAAGTTGAACTTTTACTCATCAAGGGGAGTTTTATTAGATCTAAACCACGATACCAGGCTTAAGGTTTTCCACACTAAATAGGACCATATAGCCTCTCACGTTCAATTTTTCCGCTATAGAAGACGCTACTTCAAGTATTGTCGATTTCGATCTCGCGTGTAGCATAGCGTAGCATAAGTAATTCCAAGATTTA
Organism: Sulfolobales archaeon Acd1; assembly: GCA_000389735.1. GTDB lineage: Archaea > Thermoproteota > Thermoprotei_A > Sulfolobales > Sulfolobaceae > Acd1. The sequence continues at coordinate 148,103 of APJY01000002.1, forward strand.
TTGGAGCTCCTGAGAACCACGTGGGTCGTTTCCCTTAACTCGGCCAGCTTATTACACGTGGACTCGCAGTCCTCAGCTGAGATCATCATCATCCCGTTTTCCTTTATTCCTACACTTTCTCCAACGATAGTGGCGCCGTAGTCCCTTATCGCGCCTTTGTCGCGTAGCTTTGCTATTAGGTCGATCAACTCTTCCTCAGTCATACCGACTTTACGCGCGACCTCCATGAACGGTCTGGGTGCTATAGGCAAAGGCTTTGACAGCTCAGTCAGGACTTCTCTCGGAACGCTAACGGTTCCGGCATCAGCCGGCACGTTGGGCTCGCTGTAAGACACTCCTCTATAAACGTCGTATTTCACGCTGAGCTTGACGGTTCTTTCTGAGTAAAGGATTACATAATCTTCGGCGTTCACCTCTTCCATCAGGTCGTCGATCCACTTGGTCAACTTCTCCCTGCTTTCGGCCTTAATTACGTACCAAACGTTGTATTTTGGATGAATTCTTATGTAATTATGTGTAATTTCTTTAATGTTAAGAGCTATTTTTCGAAACTTCTCCAAATTAGCTGGATGAATACTCGCCGCGACTAGGGCGCTGTCCATTCCTTTGGCCCTGAAACTCACATACATTCCCACCCTCTTTATGACTCCCGCGTCTATGAGGGCCTTCACGCGACTAATCACGTCACTCTCGCTTATCCCTAGTCTTTGACCTACAATCTTGAAAGGCTCCGGATCAAGCGGGAAGGAGTACTGAAGTTCCATCAGAAGCCGCTTATCGAGCTCGTTGAGCACTAGCATTTCAGTCATGAAGACAGAACCTCATCAATATATCTTTTCTATTAATCTTTAGTAGATTGAAAGTTAAATGAAAATACCTACAATATATTAATTATTTGTATTTTTTCAATATTTCTCAAATTTAGTAAAGGCCAAGCTTCATGGCTATTCCTCTAGCAGCGATCACGCCAGTGGCCGCGGCAACGTTTATCCCTCTAGAGAGACCTACACCGTCGCCCGCCACAAATAGGTTATCAACTACAGTTTCCAAGTTACTATCAACTACAGCTTTCATGCTGTAGTACTTGATCTCAGGCGCATAGAGGAGCGTATTAGACGAATAGATTCCAGGAGCTATGTTGTCAAGCCTTTCTAGACCCTCAAGTAGGTTGCTTACGACCCTATAAGGAAGGCCCATGCTGATGTCACCGGGCGTTACGTCCTTCAAGGTGGGTTTTACGGTTGACCTCGATATTCTATCCCACGTACTTCTCCTTCCCTTCTCGAAGTCTATGAGTCGTTGGATGATCGGTTTCTCGCCTCCTAGCCTAGTCATCAATTTGGCAATGCTTTTGCCGTACTCTATCGTGTCCTCTAGAGGATCAGACAGCTTTATTGTGGTCAGGAAGGCGAAGTTCGTGTTCCTACTCTTCCTGTCCGCAAACGTTTGTCCGTTGACGCCGATAGTTCCGTCGTCATAAACTTCTTTCATTATAAACCCATTAGGATTGACACAGAACGTTCTAACTTTATCATCATATTTTCTAGTATACATAATGATCTTAGGATCCCATACGGTGGAAGTGATTTCCTCCATCACGAAGCTCTCGACCTCTACCCTGACGCCGATGTCTAGGGGCCCAGGTATCATGTCCACGCCTAGTTTCCTGGCTTCCTCGAGGAACCAATTCGCTCCAGCCCTACCAGGTGCGGCTAGCACATACTTGGCCTGGATCTCCCCCCTCGTAGTCTTGAGGACGAACCCTCCGTTGGACTTCTCGAGGCTTTTGACATCGGCGTCTTCACTCACGTATATTTCAGAACTCTCTATGAAGTTGAGAATGTTTTCTATAACTATAGGTGTTTTGTCCGTTCCAATATGTCTCTGCTTGATCGGTACGAACTCTGCACCTACTTTAGCAGCTCTCCTCTGAATCTCCTTAACTTTCTCCATGTTAGGCTCAAATAACCTATCCTTTGGGGCTCCAAACTCCACGAAGACGTTATCCACGTAGTTGATCAGTTCCTCTGCCTTATCCCAACTCTTCACGATTTCATGAAGCTCCCCGCCGATATCGGGTCTCAAGTTAATGATCCCACTACTGTAGGTACCGGCTCCGCCAATCCCATACGTTATGTTGCAGGGGTTACAGAAGGTACACTTCTCGCGAGGGGTAAAGAGGGGGCAAGTCCTCTTGAGGGGCCTAAGCCCCTTGTCGATTAGCATGATCTTAACGTTAGAGTTTCTACTTCTCTTGAGCTTCGCCAACTCGTAAGTAGCGAAGAGCCCAGCCGGTCCAGCCCCTATTATCGCTACGTCTATCTCCTTCATTTCACATGACCCCCTTCTCTTTCCTAAGGTCAATCATATCATAAACATCCTCACCGGTTCCGATCAAAGTCACGGGAACACGGAGTTCGGCCTCTATGTTCTCTATCCACTTCTTAGCCTCCGAAGGCAGTTTACTGTACTCCTTCACACCTTTCGCCTCAGTGAACAGGGAGTCCAATTTCGTAATGGCCACTTGCGTAGCGGAGTTTATCCGTACTGCGTGTTTGGCGAGCTTCAAATTAAAAGGAGCCGACCTCCTTTTTCTGCCGGTTACCGTCGCTATTTCGGCTATGCCGAGCCTTTGGGCCTCTTCCCAGGGAAGCTCACCCTCTAATGGGCCACCGCCTACTCGGGTCACGTAAGCCTTGAACACTACTATTACTTGGTTAACGTACTTAGGGCCAACTCCAACCTCACTGAGCACTCCTGAGGCTGTTGTGTTTCTGCTAGTAACGTATGGATACTCACCGTGATATAGGCTAAGGTACGTGCCTTGAGTGCCCTCCACTAATATTTTCCCCCCCGCTTCTATAACGTTGAGAACCATGTCGGGTACAGACGCGAGGTAGCTCTTGAGCTCTGGATAATCTCTCGCTAGCTTTAGCTTCCTCAGTATCCTCTTAGCCTCTGCCATACCCGTGCCTGAACCCGTACTCCCTACAACATTCATGAGGTACTCGTCTGATCTTTCCTCCTCTATTTCCTCCGCAGTGATTATCCCGACGTGTGGGTCCACGAAAATCCTATTACAGGACTCAGTTTCCTTAACCTCTTTCATGAAAACGTCCAACGACATCAAAACTCCAGGGCCTAACGCTAATTTTACGTTCGGGTTAAGGAAAGCGGAAGGGATCAGCCTCAGTTTCCACGTTCTCTTTTCAAGCGTCACTGTATGTCCAGCGTTAATGGAACCAGTCCTTACGGCCAGCTTAGGGTCGTCCTTTAATCCCAAATAGGCTATTACCTTGCCCTTACCTTCGTCACCGTAAAATCCGCCAACGACGAGGTCAAGCATTAGAACCCGTTTTTGCCCGTCTATCCTACATAGTATATATACCTTGCTAACGTGTATCCGTCATTATAAATTGGTAGATCCTTTCGAGAGGGACGATGAAGATTCGGCTTGAACAAGTTTAATCCTTAATTACAGACCATACCCAGGTCAGGTTAGCAGACTATCCAACTCGTTCCGTTTCATGGCCTCCTTGATCTCGAAGGCGATGCGCCTACCCATGCTCATCGGATAGCCGAAATAGAGCTTACTGTACTGGCTGCCTATACCCATGAAAACATTAGTGCCGCCTCCTATCCTCGGAGCCACGTCGAACACCACTAAGTCTAATTCTGGAGTGACCATGACCTGAAGGGTGAAGGGTCCTATTATACCTGGCGGCTCTAATCTCCTTGTGGCTTCAACGAACTTATACCCTATTTCGAAGACTTTTTCTAGTAAAGATTCCCTAATAGTAGCAGGTTCATGTCCTACCTCTATATAACGTGGTAACCTACTTAGCTGTAGTTGAACGCTGGCAGGCAGCCTGTAGAACGAGTCTAAATCGCTCTGAATTCGACGGTCCACACTGATGAGCTCAACCCTTTCGAAGATAGGCGAGTAGAAAAAGTTCAGGTTGAAGTGGGCCCCTAGAACGTACTCCTCAATCACCATTTTATCCGCGTCCTCAGGCGAGATTACCCCTTTCTTGACTAGTTCGTCAAACTTCCTTTCGTAATCCTCACGGTTTACCGCGATGAAGAACCCTCTTTCCACTTTTCGCTTAGCTTCCGGTATCTTAACGATGACTAGGCCGTCTACTTCGTGAGGCTCGTAAACCCTCGGTCTTCTAATGCCGGCCTCGTCAAGCAGCTTGTAATAATTCTTCTCGCCTACCCTTTCCTCCCACCTAAGCATTCTCCTATTGCCGAAGTACCTTGTCCTCATCCTCTCAATCGCGTCGTAGCCTACGTAGACAGCGAGGCTCCTGTTCGGAACTATTATCGCGCCCTCCGAGCTAAGCGTGTTGTCAACGCTCTCGCTCGCAATTTCCTTGTAATCCTTCAATGTTACACATCTATCCACTATCCTCTTGAACTCTACGTACGCTCTTTCACGGCCGACCTTACACAAGGCTATAGTCTCAAATCCTTCGTCCTTAGCTCCGTCGAACACGTCGAGTGCGGAATGACTGGCTAGGGCCGCTATTTTCATGTCGTCACCCTATCCAGTTCGTTCCTTCCTATAGCGAGCTTAATTTCTCTCGCTATTCTTCGACCCACACTCATCGGCTCGTCCCAGTAGAACCACATGTATGGGCTACCGTCTATGTAAAGGTTGGTACCAGCCACTATCCTACCGGAGAATTCGAAAACCACTATTTCACCCTCGTCCGTAACGACCGATTCTAGGCAGAACGGTCCTATCATCCCAGGCGGCACTATTTTCTCTACGGCCTTCACGAAGGATTTAGCGTAGTTGTATGCCTTCGGTAACAGACTCTCCCTGGCAACCGCCGGAAGGTTCCCTACGACGACGAAGGTCGGCTCGTAAGACCCTGTGAATCGGCTCGGCAACCTTCTCAGTCCGTCAACGTTAGTTTCGTACCTAATGTCTATTCCGGTGAGCTCAACTCTATTGAGCATGACGCTGTTAAAGAACTGGAAATACATCGGGACGCCGACGACGTATTCCTGAATAATTACATCGTCAACCGACTTTATAATTTTCTTCTCGATATATTCCTGAAGCTTGGACTTTATATAATTTCTGTCGTTAGAGACGAAATAACCTTTACCTCCCTTGGCGCCAGGAAGCTTGACTATGACCAACCTGTCGACGTCTTCAGGCCTCTCGAACTGTTCGGGTATCCTAATGCCGGCCGCCTTGAGGAGGGCCATTTTCTTCCTTTGGTCAGCCTCATGCTCGAAGAGGTTCCGGTTACCGAATATAGGTATACGAAGACTCTTCACCCTTTCAGAGCCTATGTATTCCACAAGGCTACCGTGAGGGATCAGTATTCCGTTATCGATCGAGTTGATCAACTCTACAGCTTCGTCCTCGTCCTTGTACCCGAGAACCTTGTCAATGAACTGAAACTGTGAGTAGAACTCCTCCCTGCCCTTAGGGAGAACGGCGACCGTGCCGAAACCCTCCTTCTTGGCGCCGTGAAGTATCTGTAAGGACGAGTGACTCCCTATAGTCACGACGCTATGGCTCATCGAGCTAGACTTTGCGTCAAGGAAAAAAGCTTAGAACAACGTGTAAGGTGACCAATTGCGATGAGTGAGAGCGTTTGTGTGTTCGAATGGAGGTACGGCTCGCCTGAAATGAAAAGACTCTTTTCTAGAATTAATATCCTAAAAACGTACGCGAAAGTCGAGACCGCTTTGATGTACGCCCTGTGGAAAGTGGGGCTCGCCAACGAGGACGAGTATAAAGCAGTGGCAGAGGCCTCCGAGAGGATAGACGTGAAAAGAGTGGACGAGTTGGAGTCACGGTTGGGTCACGACATTATGGCCTTGGCCGTTCATCTGTCGGAACTCGTCGGTGATAAGGGAAGGATGGTCCACTTCGGGGCGACTAGTTATGACATAGTTGACACGGCCTATGCGCTCATTATAAAGGATGCTTTAGACATAATAACTAAGAAGTTAGAAAAAATAATTTCGACGTTAATTGAATATTCAGAAAAATATAAGGACGTTATAATGGTTGGTAGAACTCACGGTCAACACGCTGATCCTATTACTTTGGGATTTAAATTTGCTAATTATATTTATGAATTTTCAAGAAGCTTAGAAAGAATAAAAGAGGCTAGGAAGAGGGTTCTGAAGGCGAAGTTCGCCGGCGCAGTAGGCACCATGGCGGCATGGGGAGAGCTCGGTTTAAAAATCCAGGAGGAGGTTTGCAGGTTCCTAAACCTACCCCCACACGAAATAACCACTCAGGTATCGCCTAGAGATGGGTACGCTGAGCTGATAGCGATCTTAGCTATTCTAGCCTCGCAAATGGACAGGTTAGCCTTAGAGGTCAGAGAGCTCATGCGCCCCGAAATAATGGAGCTCGCCGAAGGCACGGCCACCGCAAGGGTGGGCAGTAGCACTATGCCCCATAAGGCGAACCCAGTCACCGCGGAGAAAATCGGCGGGTTAGCCAAGGTGATGAGGGCTTTCGTCATGACAGCCTTAGAGAACATTCCCTTGTGGCATGAGAGGGACTTGACTAACAGCTCCTCAGAAAGGATACTTCTATCTCACAGTTTCCTAACGATGGACGAGATGCTTGATAGTACAATAGAGTTGCTCTCTAACTTAGTCATTTACCCAGAAAACATGAGGAAGAACCTCAACTTGACTAAGGGATCGATAATGGCCGAAAGCATCATGGTAAGGCTCACCCTTAAGGGTCTTCCGAGGCATGAGGCCCACGAGTTACTCATGAAAATAGCGAGGACCTCAGAGAACTTCTCGGAAGCCGTAATGAAGAGCGAGGAAATAAGGAAGTACCTCAGTGAGCGTGAGATAAGTGAGGCGTTAACGCCCGAGAGGTACTTGGGTAGCTATGACGAGCTAATTAAGAGGGCCATAGATTACGCCAAGCAGGTCATGGAATTCCCAGAATAAGCCCGCGGAGAAAGATTTATTCTAACAGATTCAAAAACTACAACGCCGCCGTAGCTCAGCCGGTAGAGCGCCGGCCTTGTAAACACGTCGTAAGGGGTCCAGAAAGCCGGTGGTCGCGGGTTCAAGTCCCGCCGGCGGCTTCACCTCTCTCAAAATAGGAAAGCTTAACGCGGGATGCTCGGTATCATATAGCGTTAGTTATGGAGCCCTTGAAAACTAAGCCCCTTAGTGAAATCGGTGAGAGACAGCTGGTGGATTTCATCAGAAAAAGGTTCAACGTTGTAGATGATGACGTATACGTTGACTTGGCTCTAGGCCTGATGCTGAAGGGTGACGGCTTCAGGTTGGACTACACGGCCGGAGGAGCGGATTTATACGATATGGGGTGGAAGGCGGTTACTGCGGCAGTCAGTGACGTGCTGTCTAAAGGAGGTAAACCCCTTTATGTGTTAATTTCATTCGGCCTACCTAAAGATCTGACGCAAAGGGAGGCCGAAAGCCTTCTTCTTGGCGTTGAAGACGCGTGCAAGTACTACGACGTTAAAGTGGTTGGAGGCGACACGAACGAGGGTAATTGGATTGACGTCTTCGTTCTGGCGAGGCCTTTCTGCTACAAACCTCCTCTTTTCGTGAACTCGAGCGTTGATTTGATTATTACAGAACCAATAGGATATACTGAATTAATTTTTAGCTCCGAGCGTGAAATAGGCAGTAACTCGATTTTTTCGGGCAGGTTGAAGCATCCTTTAGTGAGGAAGGAGCTGATCAACGTTTTCGAGGAGGCGTGCCAAAGCATCGTGTATTCTACGGACGTCAGTGACGGCTTGTTAGTAACGCTGAATAACATATCAAGGAGGCTCTCCCTCGAAATAACGATAAGCGCTTTACCGATCGCCGATGAGGTTCAAGAAAAACTATCTAGTGAAAGCGTGGCACAAAAAGCAGAGTTAAAGGATTTCCTTGCTAAAGGAGGGGAGGATTACGTGACGGTTCTCGTAGTCGAGCCTAGGGAGACTGAGCATGTGAAGCGGATCTTGGAGCGTTGGGGTTTTCGGCCTAAGACTATAGCTATCGGAAGGCCCGGTAAAGGCGTCTTCTATCAGGGCAGTCCCCTTTCGCCGGTCGGCTGGGACTCTTTCAAGGGGTGGGCATGATTAACCTATTTGCCGTAAAATCGGTGAATTGATTTATTATAGGCATCTGCTGAAGTTAACCACGAGACGAATGGAGGCCGCTAAGGAAACGAAAGGCTTCAGGCTGATTGAGGCCCCTGCCAAGTTCGAAAACGGCATCATCAAGTTCGGGGATAGGGAGATCAAGGTAGGCGGTCCGATACCCGAGCTCCATGAAGGCGAGAAGCTGGTTCGCGTCACACACTCACTGTGTCCGGTTTGTTATAGACTCTTACCTGCAACTATTTTTGAGAAGGAGAATAGACTCTACATTAGAAAAATATGTCCTGATCACGGAGAGTTCGAGGACTTGTACTATGGCGATTCAGGACTTTACTATAAGTTCGATTATTGGGAGTATGAAGGCAAGGGACCGAAAGTTCCGTACGTAGACTTGAAGGCACCGTGTCCGTTCAACTGTGGTCTTTGTCCAATGCATCATCAGCATTCTGCTCTCGTGAATATGGTTATCACTAACAGGTGTGATCTTTCGTGCTGGTACTGCTTCTTTTACGCGGAAAAGGCCGGTTATATATACGAGCCCACGCTAGAGCAGATCTCCTTCATGATCGACCAGCTTAAGAAGCAGGAGATAACTTTGGTAATCCAACTGACTGGCGGGGAACCGACCCTCAGAGAGGACTTAATCGAAATAGTCAGGTTGATCAGGGAGAAGGGGGTTAAGCACATTCAGCTTAACACCTGGGGAGGAACGTTCGCGAAGTTGTACTTTGAGGATCCAGAGAAGGCCGTAAAGTACGCGAGAGCTCTCAGGGAGGCGGGGGTTAACACAGTTTACATGAGCTTTGACGGCACCACTAGGAGAACCAACCCTAAGAACCACTGGGAAGTACCCTACACGTTGGAGGTTTTCAGAAGGGCAGGAATGACAAGCGTTGTTCTCGTCCCTACGGTAATCAAAACGGTTAACGATCATGACCTGGGCAACATAGTGAGGTTCGCGGCCTACAACATGGACGTCGTTAGGGCGGTTAATTTCCAACCCGTCAGCCTGACCGGAATGATGAAGAGGAATATGAGGAACAAGTTCAGAATCACAATCCCTGAAGTGATTAAGAACATAGAAGAACAGACGGATGGAGAAATAACAAAAGACAGCTGGTATCCTATAGGAACTTCGGTAGTGTTCTCTAAGCTCGTTGAGGCGTTGACCGGTAAGGAGCAGTTCGAGATGGCCAACCACCCGGTCTGCGGAGCGGGGACTTACGTTTACGTGGAGTGGAGGGATGGGGCTCCTCATTTCATCCCGCTATCCAGGTTCATCGACCTGGAGGGCTTGCTGGAGTACTTGAAGGAGAAGACTGAGGAGATCAAGGAAGGGACGAACAAGTACTGGGTAGGAATGAAGCTGATAATGAACCTAAGGAAATTCATAGACAAGGAAAAAGGACCGAAAGACGTCGACATATTGAAGATGTTGATAAACGTCATCACGAGGCACGACTATTCAGCCCTGGGTGAGTTCCACTACAGGCTCCTGTTCTTAGGAACGATGCACTTCATGGACCTCTACAATTACGACGTACAGCGCGTGATGAGATGCGACATCCATTACGCCACTCCAGACGGGAGAGTGATACCGTTCTGTACCTACAACGTTCTGAACGACCTCTATAGGGACAAAGTGTTGAAAGAGTACCAGATACCTCTTAGCGAGTGGATTAAGAGTCGCGGGGAGAACAGCGTGGGAGACGCGATTAAGTACAGGCGTTCGGCGTCTTTACTAGAAAACTCTGAGATATACAGGGAGACCTACAAACCCTTCGCTAACGCTTCTTGAAGATAAGAGAAGGTTAATAATTAAGTCTAATACTTAGAAAAGGGTGGTCTGTTTTTTGCTAGTTTCTTGACGTTGTTTCTCATGAGTAAGGTCACTTTTTACTTTCTGTTTAGTTCTTTGCAACGTTACGGGCACTAGAGACCTGAACCAGACCCTGGCTTCACACGTCGACCTAATTTCGCAAGCAGTGCAACAGTACACGCAAACGTTCAGGTTCTTTATGGGACATCTCTTCGTCTCCCTAGGTTCCCAACAGACTTCACAGAAGCTCTCGTATACCATCCTTTTTCATCCTCAATACACCTTCGCTTGTCACAAATATAACGGACATCACCGAAGGGCGAGGCTTTGATTTCGTAACCTAAGAGGAATTCTTTGTATTTGAGGGACGTGGACCCTCTGTACGGAACGTTCGTCACTATAAACAACGCGTTCCCGTACTCGGTTTTTCCTCTAACTTCTAGGTTTACATCGAGCATAGCACACTCTGAGTCTACACATTTACCGCTTCTGATTAAATTAGCGAAGTAACTGGAAGAAACTATCAGGACATTAGGAAATAAATTCTTTATAAGAGAAGCAGTCCTGACAATTTCGACTAACGGAATAGAGACTAGTACAATAACTTTTCTTAAATTATTACTTACAAACAATTCCATAATGTAATCTATGGAATGGTGGATGAAAATAGGATTGACCATAATCAAATTAAAATGTTCTTTATCTAAAACTATATAGTAGTTTATTTCTTCGTTGTTATATGTCTCGCTAACGATATATAGCTCTGTACGATCGAACCTAGAAATAGAAGTCATAGCAGCTTACACACTTTAAGCCCTTGAAGCGAGCTAAAGGACTCGTCTACTGAAATTAACACTAGTGCCCCATTGATGACTCCTCCTGCCCTCTCGACGAGCTTTCGTACTGACGACAGCGTTCTCCCCGTCCTTATTAGGTCGTCCACGAACAGGAACCTATCGCCCTTCTGAACGAGATCCTTCCTTAAGTACAGGAAAGATATCGAGCCGTCGCTCTCCCTTATGGGCTCCTCGTAATACTCTTGCGTCACGGACTCCTTCCTTTTCTTGACGATCACAAGGGGTTTCTTTGTTAGGTGAGCAACTAAAGCAGCTAGGGGAACCCCGTTCTGGACTACGGTAATCACTTTGTCATAGCTGTCGGCCGAACACTTTTTATTAGTGAGCAACACGTTTAGGCTAAGCTCCAGGAGCTGCGGGTATAGGTAAATTTTAGAGGTGTCGACGTAACCATCGCTTTCTATGCTTATCAGCTCATGAACGACACTAGCGATGACTTCTGGATTACTTAACTTTTCTATAATAATTTGCGAATTCGACTCACTGGGTATAGTGGTTCCACTAACGTATCTGCATAAGAGACTTTCAGGAAAACCGAGCAACTGGGATAGTTGTTTGTACGTATAAATTGATTTGAGGTCACGCAACAGACTGACTGCGGTGAGCCTCAACTGAATCGCGTTGAGCTTCTGCGTAGCCATATTAACTTGACCAAGGAAATAAAGACGGATGATCGGGGTTTTAAGTTCTGATCGGTGAAGAGAAACCCACGCGGAGATCTTAACCTTCCAACATTTTCCTAACTAACTGGTTAACTAGGTAAGGATCTGCCCGCTTTCCGGTACGCCTCATCACCTGGCCCACGAGGTAGTTAACCACCTTGGGGTCCCTTCTCGCTTTCTCCACCGCGTCTGGTTCCTGAGCGAAGACCTGCTTGATGACCTCCATTAGGAACTCCTGGTCCCTTAACGCCGTCAACCCTCTTTCCTCCACAAGCTTTCTAGGATCGCTTCCCTTCACCACATCTGACAGGATTTCCTTTACGATCTTGATCGTAATGACCCCTTCTTCCATCATTTTAAGCAGGGAGGCTATGTACTCCGGCTTCGCCTTAGACTCGCTGGGCCTAATGTTCATCTCGTTTATCCACCTGAGGTAGTCGTTGATGAGGAGGTTAGCCACCTCCTTCGGCTTGTAATAAATCTTGAGAACATCCTCATAGAAGTCGGCTAGGCCCTTATCCATTACTAGAACGGTAGCGTCATACTCGCTCAGACCGTATTGAACCATGAACCTCCTTATTCTAGCGTCGGGTAACTCAGGTAGAGAACTCGCTATCGACTTGATCCAGTTCTCTGTTATGGTGGTTGGAGGCAGATCCGGATCGGGGAAGTAACGGTAATCCGTCTCCTCTTCCTTATACCTCGAGGGCAAGGTGACCTTCCTTACATCGTCCCAATGTCTAGTTTCTCTCTTCACTGGCAGGCCTTGACTTATCAAAGCTTCCTGTCTGGCGATCTCGTATTTCAAGGCCTCCTCAACGCCCTTTATCGATCCTATGTTCTTCACCTCAACCCTTTCTCCTCCTGGCACTGAAACGTTAACGTCGACTCTCATGGAGCCCTCGATGGTGCAGTCACATGTTCCGAGGTGCTCCAATATGGACCTAAGCTTCTCAAGGAACTCCCTAGCTTCCTTAGGGTCCTCAATGTCGGGTTCTGTAACGATTTCTAACATTCCAATGCCTGACCTATTATAATCAACCCAAACGTACTTACTCGTCAGCAACGAGCCTGTAGGATAGACGATCTTAGCTGGATCCTCCTCTATATTTATTCTTCTAATTCTGATTGTTTTACCATTACGCAATTTTATAAAACCGTTCTTCGCTACCGGCGTGGTACCGGGACCATCGTACTGAGAGATCTGGTAGTTCTTGGCCATGTCCGGATAGAAGTAGTGCTTTCTTACGAAGACCACCTTATCGCTGATCTGCATGTTAAGGGCTAGGGATACCTTTATGGCCTCCTCTATCGCCTTCTTGTTCGGAACCGGAATAGCTCCTGGAAGCCCCAGACATACGGGACAAACGACGCTGTTAGGCTCCTTGCCCGCATAATGAGAGGGGCAGCTACAGAACAGCTTGGTTTTCAGCGACGTTATGTGGACGTGGACCTCAAGGCCTATTTTGGCCACAGTCGTTCTCTATAACCTAAGGCCCTAACAGGATAAATATAGTCTGTTCAAGCGTTTACGTAGAACAAACGATATCCCTTTCTACTCCCCGCCTGTGAAGAGCTAAACGAAACAACGCCGTTTATCTCTTGGTCGTCAGCTTCCTAGCTTCCCTTTCGGTCTCCCTGAGGATCACAATGTCTCCTAGTCTGACAGGGCCTTTCACGTTTCTCGTAAGGATTCTGCCCTTATCCCTTCCTTCAAGTACCCTTACTCGAACCTGAGTTACCTCTCCAGTTACTCCTGTCCTATCAAGGATCTGGATCACTTCTGCCGGAAAGCCGAACTCCTCAATTATTGGGGAGGTCGTCTGCTTCTGCTTCTCGCTCATTCGGGTCCCTGGCCGTGATAAGTGAGGATTCACTTAAATACTTCACTGAGATTTGACCCTCGTAATGTCGGAGAGGAGACAGGTTAAGTGCAGCTTTTGCGGTAGGGAGATTCTCCCTGGTCACGGAATGATGTTCGTTAGAAACGACGGAACCATCCTATGGTTCTGCTCCAACAAGTGTAGGAAGTCCATGTTGAAACTGAAGAGAGACCCGAAGAAGCTGAAGTGGACGGCCTTTTACATGAAGGGTAGGTGAAGGATGGCGGTTCAGCGTACCTTCGTGATGATAAAGCCCGACGGAGTGAGGAGGGGTCTAATCGGGGAAATAATTTCTAGGTTCGAGAGAAGGGGGATGAAAATCGTCGCAATGAAAATGGTGAAAATGGACAGGGCATTAGCCGAAAGGCTTTATGAAGAACACAAGGGCAAGGGCTTCTTCGAGGAGTTGATATCATACGTTACATCCGGCCCAGTAGTGGCCATGGTTATTGAAGCCGACGAGGCCGTGAGCGTAGTGAGAAAGATGATAGGGGCGACCGATCCGAAGGAAGCTCTACCCGGAACGATCAGGGGCGATTACGCTTTATCGAAAGCGGAGAACGTAATACATGCCTCCGACAGCCCCGAGAAGGCTAGTAGAGAAATTTCTATATTCTTTAAAGAAAATGAAGTAATTACAGCTTAAGCCCTAAACCGTAGGTGGGATCCTTAGCCCTTTTTATAGCCATTATCTCCTTGATCACCTCCTTCATATCGTCGGTCACTATATCACTATATTTCGTGAGAAGAATCTCGAGATCCTCTTTCGGAACGTCAGTGTAAAGTATGTCACCCTCATCGATTTGCCTCCCTACCATCACGTTACCTTTTATCGAAACCGCCACCTCTGAGCCTTTAGAGACCTGCTCTACGGGCCTTTTGTTATCCTGAATTTGTTGGATCTCACCGATTGGTCTTCCTTCGGAGTCCATTATTGGCGATTTCGCCCTCAATATGCCGCCCAACACTTCTACACCAACTATCACGGGGTCAGATCTTCTAAACACGTAGCCCGGCAGTATCTTGAACTTGGCGGGCAAGATGAGCTTGTCCAAAGTTCTTCTCTTCTCGGTCTCTTTCGCTAACTGTATAATTTTTTCAATTTCGTCTATTAATTGGTATATTATGTTGCTGCTCACGAGCTTCACGTCGCTAGGTATTTCGAGCCCTGGAAGAGGTTTCACCTTAAAGGCGCCAATCAGGGCGTATTCCTTCGCCTCTTTCTTAACCAACTCGGCCTCAAGCAAGTCGCGTTTAGATATCGGTCCCACATCGGCCAGCCTCACTGGGATTCCCCTTCTCCGCAACTCGTTCACTATCGCTTCAAGGCTACCTATGCTGTCGGCCTTTACGATGATCCCGTTTATCGTCGAGTCGTAGAACCGAACTCCCTTAATTTCCTCCTCTATTTGCTTCTTCGCGGCCTCTACTTCCGCGTCACTGTTCGCCACTATCAACGGAGAGCCCGCCAGAGCCTCCTCTAATTCTGGAGCAGATATTTTCACACCAGCCGCTGCCTGGATCTCGTCGATGGCGGTCAGCTCGGTCTTGGCGAACCTTATGTCGGATAAGGGTCTTGGCACAAATATTGACCTCACCTTTGTCACTATGGGGCCATTGAGGCCAGCGATTACGAACTGGTCGTTTTTACGAAGTACCCCATCGTACAGGATTACGTCAATAGTATGGCCTATTCCGGGCTCTTCCTTGACTTCGAGCACCACTCCCCTTGCGGGCCCTTCCGCGTACTTCAGCTTCCCTTTCATGTAGGCTTGGGCTAAACCGGCTATTAGGGCAAGAAGTTCGGCTACTCCTTCCCCAGTTTTTCCGGAGACCGGAACTATCGCCACGTATTTCGTGAAATCCTTTATCCTGTCGAACCTTTCGCTGTTGAAGCCCACTTCCGCCAGTTGTACAACCAACTTGTAGACGTATTGGTCCAAGAGATCCCTAACTTGAGGACTCTGTTTGTCAAGGCTTAAGACAACGGATGAGGTATCCTGAGGCTTCCAGCCTGGGATCCTGTCAATCTTATTGGCCGCGACCACGAATGGGACTTTCCTCTCCCTTAAGATCTGAATGGACTCATAGGTCTGCTTCTGAAACCCCTCAACAATATCTACAACAAGAATCGCGAAATCCGCGACGGAACCTCCCCTCCTTCTCAAGTTGGCAAAGAGCTCATGTCCAGGGGTGTCAATGAATAGTAATCCAGGAATTTCGAGCTTGACGTTTATTACCTTCCTGAGGGGTTGAGCCAACGACTCAATCACCGACTTGGGGACGAAGCTGGCTCCAACCTCCTGAGTCATTTCTCCTGGCTCCTTCTTGACTAAAGCGGTACCCCTAATCTTATCCAGAAGCGTAGTTTTTCCGTGATCGACGTGGCCTAAAACCACAACGATCGGTTGCCTGAGCTTCCTCGTTTCAGAAACGGTTTCAGGCGTCAAGTGATATCGGAAATCATTGATGTTTCAACCTCTTAAGGTTGCCTAAACGTTATAATACCTAAGGGGTAAGAGGAAAAGGAGCCCGTTTGAGTCCAACTCCTGAAGAGAGGGCTTTAGAGATTTCACAAAAATATCATGGTAAAATACAAGTTTTGCCCAAGGTTCCTATAAAGGGGATTGACGATTTCGCGGCTTTATATACACCCGGTGTCGCTGCCGTTTCTAAAGCGATAGCGTCCAATAAGGATCTATCCTTCGAGCTGACCTACAGGTGGAACGTAATAGCCGTAGTCACGGACGGAACCAGGGTTCTCGGTTTGGGCGATATAGGGCCGGAGGCAGCCATGCCGGTAATGGAGGGAAAGGCTTTACTCTTCAAATATTTAGGAGGTGTGGACGCGGTACCTCTTCCGATAAGGACTAAGGACCCTGACAAGATCGTTGAAACGGTTAAGTACTTGGAGCCCGCGTTCGGGGGAATTAACCTGGAAGACATCGAGTCGCCGAAGTGCTTCTACGTACTCGAGAAACTGAGGGAAATCATGGAGATACCGGTGTGGCACGACGATCAGCAGGGTACAGCAGGAGCCACGTTGGCTGGACTCATTACTGCCTTGGAACTAACGGGAAGGAACCCCAGAGACACGAGGGTACTCCTCTTCGGTGCTGGAGCGGCCAACATAGCTACTGCAAGGATCCTAAACAAATTCGGGATTCCTTACGATAATATGATAGTGACCGATAGCAGGGGTCCGTTATATAGAGGCAGGCCCGATGAGGAAGAGATGAAAGTAGAGAACCCCTGGAAATACGAGCTATTAAAGAAGACCAACAAGGACAATGTAAGCTCCACGGAGAAAGCGTTCGATGGGATGGACGTAGTTATAGCTGCCTCGAAGCCCGGCCCAGGCGTCATAAAGCCTGAGTGGATCAAGAGGATGAATAAGGATCCCATAGTTTTCGCCCTAGCCAACCCTGTGCCTGAAATATGGCCAGACGAAGCGAAGAAGGCAGGGGCCAAGATTGTGGCTACTGGTAGGAGTGATCTGCCCAATCAGGTCAACAACTCGTTGATCTTCCCCGCAGTATTCAGGGGAGCTTTGGACGTGAGGGCTAAGACGATTACGGACGAGATGGTTATAGCTGCAGCCAGGGAGTTAGCCGCTTATGTTAGGGAGAAGGGAGCTAGTGAGGATTACATAATTCCGAGAATGACGGAGTGGGAAGTCTATCCCAGGGTGGCAGCAGCAGTCGGAGTAACCGCCGTGAGCCAAGGAGTTGCCAGAATCAGGAAAACGTTTGAGGAACTACATGAGAGCGCTAAGGCTATGTTGGAGAGGACCAGAAGGACCTTAGCAAGCATGGAATATATTTGAACAAACAACTTAGGAGCATATGATTGTAATTGAACTTCATTTCGACGTACACGATAGGCAAACTTTAATTTCACGATTAAGCTAGCTCAGTTTAGCCCTGGGTCGGTGATTTACTTCATGCCCTCTTCGAGACGTAAACAATTCGATCCTATCACGCATGAGTTAGTGCCTAAGCATGAGGTTCTACCTTTAGAGGAGGCTGTGAAGGTACTCCGAGAGTTAGGCATTCATCCGCAAAAACTGCCGTGGATAAAGGCTTCAGATCCGATTGTCCAGCAACTGAAGGCTAAGCCTGGTGATATAATTAAGATAGAGAGGATTAGTCCTTTTGGCACTAAAGTGGTTACCTATAGGTTCGTCGTAGTGGGGTAATTGGTCATGTTGAACGTTGAGAACAGGTGGACTCTGATCGAAAGTTACTTCAAAGAGAACGGCCTCGTGAGGCAGCACCTGGACTCTTTCGACGATTTCGTTAGGAATAAGCTTCAGCAAATAGTCGATGAGCAGGGTGAGATAACTCCCGAAATACCTGGGCTCAAGATAAAGCTAGGCAAGATTAGAGTAGATAGGCCAAAAGTTAGGGAGGCTGATAGAGGTCCAGCCGTTGAAATAACGCCTATGGAAGCTAGGCTAAGGAATCTCACGTATGCAGGTCCTATTTATCTTACTATTACCATAATTGAGAATAACATAGAGAGTGAACCTACAGAAATCTACATAGGCGACCTTCCCATCATGCTGAAGTCCGTTATAGACCCTACGTCTACAATGAGTGCCGAGGAACTGATCAAGATCGGGGAAGACCCGAAGGACCCCGGTGGGTATTTCATAATTAATGGAACCGAGAAAGTCATCGTCACACAAGAAGATCTGGCCGTAAACAGGATCCTAGTAGATTACGGGAAGCCGGGCGCCAACGTGACTCACGTGGCTAAAATCACATCTGCAGCTCCTGGCTATAGGGTCCAGACGTTAATTGAAAGGGAGAAGGATGGAACGATTCAAGTTTCCTTCGCGTCCGTGCCAGGCAAAATACCCTTCGCGGTAATGATGAGGGCCTTAGGAGTGGTCACGGACAGGGACATCGCGTTCGCCGTTAGCTTCGACCCCACTATACAGAACGAGCTTTATCCGTCCCTCGAGCAAGCGAGGGCCATATCGACCATGGAGGACGCTTTAGCTTTCATAGGTGACAGGATCGCAATAGGCCAAAAGAGGGAGAACAGGATACATAAGGCCGAACAGACTATTGATAGGTATTTCTTACCTCACCTAGGAACGACGCCTGAAACGAGAAAGTTAAAGGCCTATTACTTAGCTGCCGCCGTAGCGAAACTAATTGAGCTCTACTTAGGCCGTCGTGAGCCCGATGACAAGGATCACTATGCCAACAAGAGGCTCAGACTGGCTGGAGACCTGATGGCTAGCCTGTTCAGAGTAGCGTTTAAGGCTTTCGTGAAAGACTTGACTTATCAGTTAGAAAAATCAAAGGTAAGAGGAAGGAAGCTAACCCTCAGCAATCTAGTAAGATCAGACATAATTACTGAAAGGATAAGGCATGCCCTCGCGACGGGTAACTGGGTTGGAAACAAGACGGGAGTTAGCCAACTACTTGACAGGACTAACTGGCTGTCAATGCTAAGCCATCTTAGAAGGGTCGTCTCCTCGCTGGCTAGGGGGCAACCTAACTTCGAGGCCAGGGACCTCCACGGGACTCAATGGGGTAGAATGTGTCCGTTCGAAACGCCTGAGGGACCCAACAGCGGTCTGGTAAAGAACCTCGCTCTAATGGCGCAAATTTCCGTTGGAATAGACGATAAGGAAGTTGAGGAAGAGCTCTTCAGATTGGGAGTGATCCCCGTAGAGGAGGCGATAACGCAGGTAGTGGAAGGGAGGGCAGATCTCGAGTCTTTAGCCTCTTACGCTAAGGTGTTCCTTAACGGGAAGTTCGTTGGATACTATAAAGATGGGGCGGAGCTGGCGAATAGGATCAGGGAACTTAGGAGGTCGGGTCAACTTAACGACGAGGTTAACGTAGCCCATATAAGGACGGAGTTCGTTAATGAGGTTCACGTCAACACGGACGGGGGTAGAGTTAGAAGACCTTTAATCGTTGTTAAGAATGGGGAACCATTAGTCACTGAGGAGGACATAGATAACATTAGAAAAGGTGAGAAGACCTTTAAGGATTTAGTAAAGGAAGGTAAGATCGAGTTCCTGGACGCCGAAGAGGAGGAGAACGCCTACATCGCCCTAGAACCTAAGGACATAACGGAGGAAACGACCCACCTTGAGATCTGGCCGCCCGCAATACTAGGGATAGTCGCCTCGATAATACCATACCCAGAGCACAACCAGTCGCCGAGAAACACGTATCAGTCCGCCATGGCCAAGCAGGCGTTAGGCCTATACGCGGCGAACTTCCAGCTCCGTACAGATTCGAGGGCACACTTCCTCCACTACCCGCAGAAGCCTCTGGTGCAGACCAGGATCATGGACGTAATCGGCTACAACGATAGGCCTGCCGGGGCCAACGCACTGATGGCCGTGATGACCTACACGGGCTACAACATGGAAGACGCAATAATCCTCAACAAGAGCTCGGTCGATCGTGGAATGTATAGATCGACGTTCTTCAGGCTGTATTCTACCGAGGAGCTCAAGTACCCTGGAGGTCAAGAGGACAAGATAGGGATTCCCGAACCGGGTGCTAGGGGGTATAAGGGAAAGGAGTACTACGAGCGGTTAGAGGACAACGGGATTGTCGCGCCCGAGGTGGAGGTTAAGGGCGGCGATGTGCTAATAGGTAAGGTAAGTCCTCCCAGGTTCCTCCAGGAGTTCAAAGAGCTGACAGCCGAGCAGGCAAAGCGCGACACTTCAGTCACCCTGAGGTACGGCGAGAGCGGTACCGTGGACTTGGTCGTTGTAACACAAACAGCGGAAGGGAATAAGTTGGTCAAGGTAAGGGTCAGGGATCTGAGAATACCTGAACTAGGGGATAAGTTCGCTACTAGACACGGGCAGAAGGGCGTTGTAGGCATGCTTTTGCACGAGGCGGACATGCCCTACACGGTCGACGGCATAGTCCCTGATATCATACTGAACCCACACGCCTTACCCTCGAGAATGACAGTGGGGCAGCTGCTCGAGGCCCTGGCAGGTAAATACGCAGCGGTCGTAGGAAAGAGCGTGGACGCGACCCCATGGTACTACAGCCCTAAGGAGGACGAGATGAAAAAAGCCTTACTTGAGCACGGCTATTTGTCGAATGCTGCTGAGGTGGTTTATGACGGAAGGACAGGGCAGAAGGTCAAGGGAACAATTCTGCTCGGAATAGTGTACTATATGAAGCTTCATCACATGGTTGCGGATAAGATCCACGCAAGGGCAAGAGGACCAGTTCAGATCTTGACGAGACAGCCCACGGAGGGTAGGGCCAGGGAGGGAGGTCTTAGATTCGGAGAGATGGAAAGGGACTGCTTAATAGGGTTCGGTGCTGCCAGCTTGCTGAAGGATAGGCTGCTCGACAACTCGGACAAGACCGTAATTTATGTGTGCTCCCAGTGCGGATACGTTGGATACTTCGACCGCAAGAAGAACAAGTATTGGTGTCCGATTCACGAGGATAAGACCGTGCTTTACCCGGTGACCGTATCCTACGCTTTCAAGCTCTTGCTCCAAGAGCTTATGAGTATGGGTATTTCTCCCAGGTTAATCCTAGGCGATAAGGTCCCGATTGGAGGAGGTGACGGTAATGAGTGAGACCGAAAAGATCATTAAAGGGATTCAATTCGGCCTGCTCTCGCCCGATGAGATAAGGAAGATGTCTGTGGGGGCTATCAAGAGTCCAGACGTTTACGACGAGGACGGAACTCCCATCGAAGGAAGCGTTCTAGACCCGAGGTTAGGTGTCATTGAGCCCGGTCAAAAGTGCCCTGTATGCGGCAACCCGATGGGCGTATGCCCTGGTCACTTCGGTCACATCGAGTTAGTTAGACCCGTGATTCACGTGGGCTTCGTTAAGGAGATATATGATACGCTTAAGGCTACGTGTAGGAACTGTGGCAGACTAAAACTCAGACCGGAGAAAGGTTCCACATGTGAGGAGTTCAAGTCGGAAGAAGAAGAGCTGACGCTCGAGAAAGCCTACAGGATACTAAAGGCGATAAAGAAGAGGTATCCCTTGGCAGCCAAGAGGTTAATCGACCACGTAAAGAAGACCGCCGCTAAACAGGAGGTCTGTCCCCACTGTTGCGCGAAACAGTACAAGATCAAGATAGAGAAGCCTTACACGTTTTACGAGGAGCGTAAGGAGGGGCTAGTAAAGCTCCTGCCTACGGAAATAAGGGAGAGGCTGGAGAAGATACCTAACGAGGACGCGGAACTATTGGGGTTCGATCCGCAGTATAGCAGGCCGGAGTGGGCAGTCCTAACAGTGTTGCCCGTGCCTCCGATCACCATAAGGCCATCAATCACGATCGAGAGCGGGATGAGGGCCGAGGACGACCTAACGCACAAACTCGTCGACATAATAAGGATAAACAACAGGCTTGAGGAGAGCATTAGGAGCGGTGCGCCGCAGCTCATCGTCGAGGACCTTTGGGACCTGCTACAATATCACGTCGCCACGTATTTCGATAACGAGATCCCTGGGATTCCGCCGGCCAAGCATAGATCGGGAAGGCCCTTAAGGACGCTGGCTCAGAGACTCAAAGGAAAGGAGGGAAGGTTCAGGGGCAACCTATCGGGTAAGAGGGTCGACTTCTCGGCTAGAACGGTCGTCTCGCCCGATCCCAACCTCAGCATTAATGAGGTAGGAGTACCAATATACGTGGCGAAAATACTCACAGTTCCAGAAAGAGTGACGAAGTTCAATATCGAAAGGTTGAGGCAGGCGGTGATAAACGGCCCAGATAAGTGGCCTGGGGCTAATTACGTGATAAGACCGGACGGTAGAAGGATAGATTTGAGATACGTGAAGGACAGGAAGGAACTGGCCGCCTCCTTAACGCCTGGTTACATAGTTGAGAGACACCTAGTGGACGGCGATATCGTTCTGTTCAACAGACAACCGTCGTTGCACAGGATCTCAATGATGGCCCATAAAGTCAAGGTCTTGCCAGGGAAAACCTTCCGCCTTAACCTACTCGTATGTCCGCCTTACAATGCTGACTTCGACGGAGATGAGATGAACCTACATGTTCCTCAATCGGAAGAGGCGATAGCGGAGGCCAGGGAATTAATGTTGGTTGAGAAGAACATACTTACTCCGAGGTACGGAGGCCCAATTATAGGCGCCGGACAGGACTTCATAAGCGGGGCTTATCTCCTTACGGTAAAGACAACCTTACTAACGAAGGAGGAAGCCTATACGATACTAGGTGTAAGTGACTACATTGGGGATCTAGGTGAGCCCGCGATACTCGCTCCCAATGAGTATTACACTGGAAAACAGATAGTTAGCCTGTTCCTACCTAAGGACTTCAACTTCCACGGAACAGCTAAAATATCGAGCGGACCTAGGGCATGCAAGACCGAGGACTGTCCGCACGACTCTTACATAGTCATAAAGAAGGGAATACTCCTCGAAGGGGTTTTCGATAAGAACGCCATCGGAAATCAGCAGCCCGAAAGCATACTCCATTGGTTGATAAGGGAATACGGCGACGAGTACGGCAGGTATCTAATGGACAACCTGTTTAAGGTGTTCATCAGGTACGCCGAGATGCGCGGCTTCACTATGACCCTTGATGACATAACGATTTCAGAAGATGCTAAATCGAAAACCAAGGAATTAATAAAGCAGCACGAGGAAGTGGTCAACGATTATATGGTTAAATACAACGAAGGGAAGTTAGAACCGATTCCAGGAAGAACGTTAGAAGAAAGCTTAGAGAATTATATCTTAGACACGCTGGATAAGTTAAGGAACTCCGCCGGCGAAATAGCTGCCCAGGACCTAGATCCATTCAATAACGTCTATGTAATGGCTAGGACGGGAGCTAGGGGCAGCGTTCTCAACATCACTCAGATGGCCGCTATGCTAGGGCAGCAGACGGTCAGAGGCGAAAGGATAAGCAGAGGGTATCTCAATAGAGTTTTACCACACTTCAAAGTTAACGACAAATCGCCAGAGGCGAGAGGCTTCGTATATTCGTCTTTCAGGTCGGGTCTAAATCCGATCGAGATGTTCTTCCACGCCGCCGGAGGACGCGAAGGATTAGTGGATACCGCCGTAAAGACGTCCCAGAGCGGTTACATGCAGCGGAGGCTAATCAATGCACTATCCGACATTAGGGTAGAGTACAACGGTATGGTGAGAACCACGTACGGGGACGTAATCCAGGTGATATACGGAGACGATGGTGTAGATCCCATGAGGAGCGCTCACGGAAAGACATTCGATGTTAACAGGATTATAGAAAGAGTAGTCGGATGGAAGAGGTGACATCTCATGGTTTCAGATCAAATCAAAGAATACGTGAGTAAAAAGGTAGAAGAGTACAAAGAAGTAATACCAGAGAACAAGCTCGGGGAGTTACAATCCGCTATAATGTCACTTGAGATAGATATAACCCCTGAGGAAGTCGACAGGATTTTCGAGCTGGCTAAGGAGGAGTACCTGAAATCGCTTGTGCAGCCTGGGGAGCCCGTGGGAATCGTCGCAGCTCAATCGATCGGTGAGCCGGGTACTCAGATGACATTGAGGACGTTCCACTTCGCAGGCGTCAGGGAACTAAACGTCACTCTGGGGTTGCCGAGGCTAATAGAAATCGTAGACGCCAGGAAGACTCCATCAACGCCGATGATGAAGATTTACCTGAAGGAGGAGTACAAAAACAACGTCGAAAAAGTTCTAGAAATAGCGAGAAGGTTGGAGTACACGAAGG
Organism: Sulfolobales archaeon Acd1; assembly: GCA_000389735.1. Lineage (GTDB taxonomy): Archaea > Thermoproteota > Thermoprotei_A > Sulfolobales > Sulfolobaceae > Acd1. The sequence continues at coordinate 172,163 of APJY01000002.1, forward strand.
TGCAAAACGTAGTATCATCCATAGATATAGACTTAGCGAACTTCGCCTTAATACTGACTCTTGACCCAGATATGATGAGAGACAAGGGAGTAAGCTTCAGTGACGTAGTCAGCGCTTTGAAGAAGCTCAAGCTCCCCGAACATGAAATAGAGGAGTCCGAGGAGGAAAACAGGATAACGATAACGTTCACTAATTTATCCGATATCATGACGCTGTTCAAACTCAGGGAGAAGGTCCTAAACGCAAAGATCAAGGGCTTGAAAGGGATCAAGAGGGCGATAGTAAGGAAGGAGGGAGATGAATACGTGATTTATACCGACGGATCCGATTTAGCAGCGGTTGTGGAACTCCCAGAAGTTGACACGACCAGGATTTGGACTAACAACATATTCGAGATACAGAAAGTCCTTGGTATAGAGGCGGCGCGGGCTCATATAGTAAGGGAAATAAAGAGGGTTCTAGACGAACAGGGCCTCGATGTTGACTACAGGCATATCCTAATAGTTGCCGACATGATGACCAGGGACGGTACCGTAAAGCAGGTCGGTCGTCATGGCGTTACGGGAGAGAAGGAGAGCATATTAGCTAGGGCCGCCTTCGAAGTAACGGTTAAACACTTGCTTGAAGCGGCAATACATGCGGAGAAAGAAGAGTTCGTCGGAGTAGTAGAAAACATTATAATCGGCCAACCTATTAGGCTCGGTACCGGTATGGTTGAACTGACCATGAGGCTTACGAGGTGAGAAAGATGTCAGAAACCTCATCTGTTCTTGACGAACTCAGGACTTTGATTAGGACTGGTAAATACGTTAAGGGCTCCAGGAAGACAATAAAGCTACTGAAACTGGGCAAGCTAAAGATGGTTATTGTGGCGTCGACTTTGCGACAGGACCTTAAGGACGACATCTTGTACTACGCTAAACTCGGCGGAGTACCGGTTTACATATATCCAGGCAGCGGTTACGAGTTGGGTGCCATGCTGGGAAGGCCCCATATGGTATCCGCCCTTGGAGTTCTAGACGTAGGAGCCTCAAGGCTGAACGAGCTGGTAAAGGGGTGATGTGACTGCCTCAGATAAAGCTCACGTCAGAAGAATTGAGGTACATGTCGTTGTTCCAACAAGAAACAGGGATTACGGCTAGGGACTGCATTATAGACGAGGAGAGCAACAGGATAATCTTTCTCGTAGACCAAGACAAGATGGGCGTGGCTATAGGCAGGAACGGAGCTAACGTTAAACGCTTGGAGAAAAGGGTCGGTAAATCGATTGAGTTGGTGGGTTATAGTGAAAACTTAGAGGAGTTGGTGAAGAACTTGATGGCGCCCGCAAGGGTGAAAAGTATTAGGGTGGTTCAGGGTAATGATAGGAAAACCATTTACATAACCGTTGAGCCTGAGGACAAGGGGTTAGCCATCGGTAAGGCGGGGAGGAACGTAAGTAGGGCGAGGTTAATATTAAAAAGATACGCCGATATCGACTCAGTAGTTATTGTGTGAAGCGCTAAGGGGGTAGAGCAATGGGCAAGAAGTCCCCTAAGGGCCTCTTCGCCGCGAGGAAGCTGCGTCTGAAGAGGCTGAAGTTCAGGTGGAGTCAGCGTAAGTTCAAGAGGAGAATGCTACGCTTAAAGGAAAAGTACGACCCGTTAGGGAAGGCGCCCATGGCTAGGGGCATCGTGCTTGAAAAAGTCGGTATAGAGTCGAGGCAGCCCAACTCCGCGGTCAGGAAGGCAGTGAGGGTTCAACTGGTGAAGAACGGTAAAGTCGTTACGGCTTTCGTTCCTGGAGACGGTGGAGTGAACTTCATAGACGAGCACGATGAAGTAATAATCGCTGGAATCGGAGGCACTTTAGGAAGATCAATGGGAGACTTACCAGGCGTTAGATACAAAGTAATCATGGTAAACGGTGTGTCTCTGGACGCTTTATACAAAGGAAAGAAACAGAAACCCGTAAGATAAAAATAAGGTTAATTTTCTAATTAAAAGCGAATTTGCATTTAGTTTTATTCGAATCTACTTAGCCGGGTTCTTCGAAGTTTCGAGTGTCTTCGAGGAGGTTCTCGTTGACGTATATGGGTTTGTTAGCTACTAGCGCTAGATAAACAGCATGACTCGGTATCATGGGCTTTTCTACAACTATACCGTCTTTCTTTAGCCTTATGTATGCCGTGTACGTCCCGCGCCTCTCGTTAAGCTCGGCGATAACTACCGAATCGATACAGTTCTTCAGGGTCTCCACTAGCACATTGGACGAAGCTATGAAATCGAAGGCGGTCAACCGATCGTCGTCGATGAGCCTCCTAATCGCTTCACTCCCCGCGTTCCTTTTGTACAAAGCTAAAACGACTAGGAACTCCACGTTCACCATAGTGAAGTCTCTACCGTCCTCAAGGTGGAGAACCATAACAGGCATCCTATTGTCAAAGATGAAAGCGTCAACGTCCTTTACTAGAACTTCCCTGCCTGGAGATTTCATTACCAGCCCAATAACTCTCGCCGTAACTAAAAAAGGATGAAGGATAAGCATAACCTTATAAGCGACGACGAGACGTTCCAGCGGAAAATGAGTGAGCTCGACATTGGTACGATAGACATCAAGCTGTTCGGAAAATGGGACACTAGGGTGGAGGTCCGAGACCCGAGCCTAAAGAAGTACATCAACGTCATCCCGGTTTACCTACCTCACACGGGCGGTAGGCACGAACATAGGAAGTTCGGGAAAGCCAGGGTTCCGATCGTCGAGAGGTTGATCAACAACCTCATGAGGCCCGGAAGGAACAAGGGCAAGAAGATGCTGGCTTACAACATAGTGAAGCTCGCCTTCGAGCTAATACATCAGAAGACCGGTCAGAACCCTGTTCAAGTTCTGGTGAGGGCGATCGAGAACGCCGCTCCGAGGGAAGAGGTCACGAGAATAATGTACGGAGGCATCGTGTATTACGTTGCAGTAGACGTGTCTCCTCAGAGGAGGGTGGACCTCGCCTTGAGACATATCGCGATGGGAGCTAGGGAATCGTCGTTCAATAACCCGAAGCCCATTGAGGAAGCTTTGGCTGAAGAGATAATAGCTGCTGCCAACAACGACCCGAGGAGCTTCGCCATTAGGAAGAAGGAAGAAATAGAAAGGATAGCTTTAAGCTCGAGGTGAAGGCTCACCTCAACTTTTTTAATATCACCTTCATTTCCTCCCCGTAGGACGTGATAAGGTATGTCGCAAAAGCCTCACCTTAACCTGATCGTTATAGGTCACGTGGACCACGGCAAAAGCACACTAGTAGGAAGGCTGCTAATGGACAGAGGATTCATAGACGAGAAGACCATAAAGGAGGCCGAGGAGGCTGCAAAGAAGTTAGGGAAGGATTCAGAGAAATACGCGTTCCTTCTTGATAGGCTGAAGGAGGAGAGGGAAAGGGGAATAACGATCAACCTAACCTTCATGAAGTTCGAGACAAAGAAGTACTTCTTCACGATCATAGACGCCCCAGGCCACAGGGACTTCGTAAAGAACATGATAACTGGAGCCAGCCAGGCTGACGCCGCGATCCTCGCAGTGTCCGCTAAGAAGGGTGAGTTCGAGGCTGGCATGAGCCCCGAGGGTCAGACAAGGGAGCACCTAATACTCGCCAAGACGATGGGAATAGACCAGATAATTGTCGCCGTAACCAAGATGGACCTAACCGAGCCTCCCTATGACGAGAAGAGGTACAAGGAGATTGTTGACACACTGACGAAGTTCATGAAGAGCTTCGGCTTCAAGATGGACAAGGTCAAGTTCGTGCCTGTCGTCTCTCCTACCGGAGAGAACATAACCAGGAAGTCAGAGAACATGAAGTGGTACACTGGACCAACGCTTGAGGAGTACCTCGACGCTTTAGAGATGCCTCCCAAGCCTGTGGACAAGCCTCTGAGGATCCCGATCCAGGAGGTCTATTCGATCTCTGGAGTCGGCGTGGTGCCTGTAGGTAGGGTCGAGACGGGTGTCCTGAAGGTAGGCGACAAAGTAGTCTTCATGCCGGTTGGGAAGGTCGCAGAGGTCAGGTCCATAGAGACGCACCACACGAAGATGGATAAGGCGGAGCCTGGCGATAACATAGGCTTCAACGTGAGGGGCGTGGAGAAGAAGGACATCAAGAGGGGAGATGTGGCCGGAAGCCCCAACGCCCCGCCGACAGTTGCCGATGAGTTCACCGCCAGGGTAGTGGTCATCTGGCACCCGACTGCCATCTCGGTCGGCTACACTCCGGTGGTTCACGTTCATACGGCGAGCGTAGCTTGCAGAATCTCCGAGCTGGTCGCCAAACTGGATCCGAAGACCGGTCAGGAGGCCGAGAAGAACCCGCAGTTCTTGAAAATGGGCGAAGCGGGCATAGTCAAGTTCAAGCCGATCAAGGACCTCGTGGTCGAGAAATTCAACGAGTTCCCGCCGCTCGGAAGGTTCGCCATGAGGGACATGGGTAAGACCATCGGAGTAGGCATCATCATTGACGTCAAGCCCAAGAAAGTAGAGATCAAATGAACACGTGTGTTTTTATTCACTCTCCATCAGACTAGGTTTAACATTAACTGGTGATATGTATGCCTACGCACGCCAGGATCAGGCTTTGGAGCACCAACGTGAACGACCTAACTTACGTGGTTACTCAAATCAAGGAGATCGCGCAGAAAACGGGCGTTCAGATTAGGGGACCTGTACCTCTACCAACCACGAGGCTTGAGGTTCCCGTAATGAGGCTGCCTCATGGGGAGGGCAAGAAGAAGTGGGAGCACTGGGAGAAAAGGATTCACAAGAGGCTGATCGACATCGCGGCTGACGAAAGGGTCATGAGACAGCTCATGAGGGTCAGAGTTCCGGACGATGTGTACATCGAGATAGAGCTGATTTGAAGCGAAAGAGGACAAGCTCTCGCTTTGGTTGGTTTTCCCGATTTGCTCCCTTAAAGGCCTCGGTAAACTCTTAAATGGGACGACTCGAAGAATAAGACTGCCGGGGTGCCCGAGCGGACCAAGGGGCTGGCCTGGAGAGCCAGTGGGGGTAATCCCCACGCGGGTTCAAATCCCGCCCCCGGCGTAAGGCGTCTTCACCATCTCTCACGCTTTTCAGGCGAAACGGCTAAGCCGGAGAAGCGTTGAGATAATTTTTAAAGTGTTAGGTCTAGGTTATTACGCCGCGGTCGTCTAGCCCGGTCCAGGATGGGGGCCTGTCGAGCCCTTGACCCGGGTTCAAATCCCGGCCGCGGCGTACTTCTTTCCCTTAAATCGGAAAGAAAGTCTTTCCTAAAAGAGAGGTTACGCGAGTAGCAGTCGAGGAAAATTAGATAACTAACAAACAAATACCAAACATAATATATCGTGATTATTGCGATAAATTTTAAAAGATCATTACGTTGACAAATAACTACCTTCCTTATACGAGCTTGGAAATTACTCTGTAGCCTTCGCAAGCTATCGCTGGCAGTGCTGGAGGCATGCTTTACTGGAACAACCTTTTCCGAATTCCTACCCTACACGTAGTTGAACGCTGAGCGTCTTTCCTTACCTACGATATTTTTCCTGGGCAAGGCTTACGTAGCAACACGTGTCTCAGATTTCGATTAAATTGTATATACACAATTCGGAAGCAAGGTTATAGAACTACCATTTTTTGCTCTTCTGGACTATGGCCCTCTATTGCGTCCAACGCTGGACCTTGAAGCTTAATAGCTTGGATAATTCGGAATCCTTCCTTGCTTTACTAATAGTTTAACTTACATAGAGTCGTCTCAAACTTATCCAGAAACTGAGGGCTTTTCTCGCTATTTAATTTATTCTCACAGCGGAGTGACTAACTTAATTAACGCTACCATAGACCTGATGTGGTACCTTTTTGACCTTCCCCTATAGAGGCTTACGCTACTACAGAGGGGTTAGACTCTTCTTTCCTCAGCTTCTAAATAAGGGAGGTCTTTCCTGCTCTCTTAGGCACAATGGTGGGCGTCATTAGTCTTATTACAAATTTATTATCTACAAATACTCTTTATTCTTTTTTTTGTTTTTAAATTCTTTCTATAAAGCCTAATGAGAGTTGTTTTTCAAAGAGTTTCACGTACTTTTTATGAAGCGATAACCCTAAATAAAATAATATGATTTGATCTCGTGGGCTTCATCCCTTGATTTAAAGAGCGCGGGAGATTTAGATTTCTTTATTAAGTCCGTGATGGTCTTAATCTTAACTATAATAATGTTAGACACAGTTAAATACTCTCCTCACTTTAAATTACTATATGCAAGTATTACCCAAACCATGGTTTAACTTGGAGGCTTATAAAAAGATAAGGCTTGAGGAGGCAAGATTCGAGGTCGAAATCGCAGAAAAATTCCTTCAGGAAGGACTAATAAGGAACGCGGCAGGTAAGGCGTTCCAAGCGTGGAAATCTCTGTTAGCAGCATTACTCACGGAAAAAAGAGATGTCTTAGTCAAGAAATATCCTAAAAAGAAGTCGTTAGGGAGGAGAAAGATAGAATTTGCGGATTGGATAATAGCCGTGGTTCCCACTTCCTACTTGGAAGAACTTTCGTTAATCTTAGGGAAAGAAATAAATTTATTAACTGAAAAAGCCCTCTCCATTCATGAATACCAATACAACGGCCCGGATAAAGAAGCTATATTAAGTCCTTTTAGAAGCGATGAAATAGCTGCGGAAAACATAAAGATGCTTATTAATGAAATAAAATCTATACTTCAAAACGTTCAGAAATAAAATACGCTTCATTCGATTCTTATTCTAATTATCATAATAAATGGTAAAAATGTATAACAATAACTTATTTTTATCTTATAGATTAGACTGTTGGAAGTAAATAGTTACTGTTTTACCTTTAGTCTAATAGATAAAATATTCATTTGTTGATTGTAGATTTATCGTACACGATATCTTCTTAAGCTTAGGAAAATTTTATTCTAGTTAGGTACTAGTTAAAAAAAGAATCCTAAAGGCTTTTAACTAAAATTACGACAGGCCTTGTTATGTAATGATTTCTCTTATAATCAAACAAAGTATCAAAAATAAAAATATAAAAATAATTATAAAAATTTATTTTCTAATTAGTCTTCCGTTTCTTTTGACAATTCCTCGGGCCTCTGCCGGAGTACTGTCCATTTTTACTAACTCCTCAAATATATCGGAATAACTTGTTTACCAAAGGCTTAGTAACGGGATAACTAACTATTGTAAAACGTTACGCATCGATGTTACTTTTTATTCAACACCAGAGTGATAAAATTCGAAATAATATGATTGGTCGAAAAAGAAGGTAACAGCGTACTCTCAAATGTTTTAGAAAAATTTATAAATTTTGATTTTTTCTCAAATTATCAGCACTTACTTATTTCTTTTTCTCGTTTTCTTCTACTACTGCGGTCTCCTCCGTTTTTCGTTTAGCGGACTCGGGTATAGTCGCTAAGAGTTCGGAGTACGCCACTTCGCCGTGCATCGCGTAATCTCCTATAGCGAGCTCGGTGGGTTCTGCTCTTAGCGGTACGAACAGACCTATGAGTTTCAACAGGCCGAACGTCGCTGCGAAGTCATACACAAAGACTACCGCGGCTCCCAACGCTTGAACCGCCAATTGGTACCAGTTACCGTAGAGCGCTCCGGTTAAGCCTGGAGCCACGTACTGTGTGACGCTAGGGTCAGCGAACACGCCAGTGAGTAAACCACCGACGATTCCGGCGATCCCATGCGTGGAGAAGACTCCTAACGTGTCGTCTACCCTCAGTTTAGGCTCTAGTTTATACAAGGCAAGCCACGGTATGGTACCCGACGCAATTCCTATCACCATTGCCTCCCAACCGTTCACATACCCTGCTGCTGGCGTTATGGCTACCAATCCGGTAATCGCGCCGCTGGTAGCGCCTACTAGCGTGGGTTTCTTGAAGAACGCCATATCCATAAACATCCAAGCTATGGCGCTTGTCGCAGCGGCTATGTTGGTGTTCAATACAGCTATCGCAGCGTCTATAGTAGCCCCTAGGGGGTCGCCACCGTTAAATCCGTTCCATCCCAGCCATATAAGCCCCGTACCTGCCAAGACCAAAGGCAAACTGTGGGCCTCCAACTTCCTCTCGCTGGCCAACCTGGGACCTATGGCTAACGCCGCAGCTAGAGCGCCCACACCAGCGTCTACATGAATTACGTAACCTCCGCTGAAGTCCACAGCCCCTAACTGGTTTAACCAACCTCCCGCGAACAACCAATACGCTACGGGGCTGTAAACCAATAAAGACCACAGAGGTACGAACAGCATCCAAGCCTTGAAGTTCATTCTCTCGAGAACGCCACCGGCGAGCAATACTGGGGTTATGGCGGCGAAGACGAACTGGAAGAATATGAACGTCGACATAGGAATGTTAACTAGCGTGCCTCCCGGTCCGTAGACTGCCTGGTGGGCTTCATAAATGCCTGACCAAGCCGGTAACGGGTAACCCATTATACCGTATTCACCGACGTGAATGAACGCAGGGTAACCGAAACCTGCGTTATAACCAGCGATCATCCAGACTATTAGTACGGCAGCGAACGCGTAGAACACCATTAAAGCGGTATTAACAGCGTACTTCTTCTTAGAGAGTCCTGCATAGTAGAGTGCGACGCCAGGTATACTCTGAAGACCTACGAATGTGGCCGCTGTGAGCATCCACGCGTTACTCCCGGTATCAAGCCAGGAAGGTACCGCTGCAGAAGGGTAGTATGCAGTGCGATTCTCTAAAGCCAAAATGGATTGGTTTAAAGACTGAATTTCAGCAGTAGTATTGCTAGTAGTTTGTGCTAAAGACAAATGTGAAAAAACTATCACTAAAATTGCTAAACTTAAGATAATGGCGGGCCTAATAAACCCCTTCTCCCAAAGCCGGTTCTCTTTGGTCATCAAAACCTATCGGGCTTAAACTAATTTTAAAGCATTCTGAGATTTGCACTAAACATTTTTAATTTTTTAATGGGGTAGCGGAAAAACGGATAAGAAATCATCAATGATAAACTGGCTGGACGTCACGTATATCTTTTATTTCATAATGTATCAACTAAATAATTCTTATTGAAAAGTTTAAACCTAGTAGGGATCCTATCAGAACGCCACGTTTTTAATCCTATACTTTAAACTAAAATAATAACGGTACAGAAGCTTATAGACTGTTAAAATATCAACCGCGACGGATAATTATCGTCAATGATTTGGTAGTCATCTCAGGATCCTAATATCTGATAGGCAGGCCCGTCCCGTTACGCCCTAGCTCTGACGGGTTGATCGTGGGGGGGGGGCCTACATGATAAATGGTTGACTGTATGTTCGAAACGACCGAGCCTGTAAGGGGAAAAGAACAAGGGAACTATTGTCGTAACTGTTCCGCCAACCTACACTTTATTATTTCAAAAAAGAATTCAATATATGAAAAATAGGAATCCATCTGAATATTAAATAATGAAAATGATCGAATTTGTCATCACTATATGCTTATATTCGAAACAAGAGAGAACAGTCGCGGACCTGCTTTGGACAAGGCTACGTACGATGCCGTAGTTGTTGGGGCCGGCCTAGCGGGGCTAATGAGCGCTTACTACATCGCTAAGGAGGGCTTCAAGGTCGCTGTGATATCGAAAGTTTTCCCGACCAGGTCCCACTCGGCCGCGGCAGAAGGAGGCATAGCGGCCTACATAGAGGGCAACTCGGATCCCAACGACTCTCCCGATTACATGGCTTACGACACGATCAAGGGAGGAGATTACCTTGTGGATCAGGACGCGGCGGAACTCCTCGCCTACAAGTCGGGCGAGATAGTCGACCTTCTCGAGAGGTGGGGGGCGCTCTTCAATAGGCAGCCCGACGGCAGGATAGCGGTTAGGTACTTCGGAGGCCAGACGTATCCCAGAACCAGGTTCGTCGGGGACAAGACAGGCATGGCATTGCTTCACACTGTTTACGAAAGGGCTTCGGGAACCGATAACGTAGACTTCTACTACGAGTGGTTCACCTGGGATTTAGTAGTCGATTCCGACCGCAGGGTGAGAGGGGTAGTAGCATTCGACATGAGGAACATGACGCCGACTTTCTTTGAGGCTAGGGCCGTGGTGATGGCCTCCGGAGGCATGGGGATGCTTTACAAGCACTCTACCAACAGTTACATTAACACCGGCGACGGCTATGCCATGGCGTTAAGGGCGGGGGCTGCCCTTAAGGATCCCGAGTTCGTGCAGTTCCATCCGACGGCCCTCTACCCGTCCGACATCCTGATTAGCGAGGCCGCTAGGGGAGAGGGAGCGGTGCTGAGGAACAACAAGGGAGAGAGGTTCATGGCGAGGTATGCGCCTAAGAAGCTGGACCTGGCACCCAGGGACATAGTTTCTAGATCCATTATGATTGAGATTAAGGAAGGGAGAGGCTTTCCGGGCGGATACGTCGGCCTGGACTTAACGCATTTGGGGGAGGAGTACATTAAAGAAAGACTGGCGCTTGCCTACGAGGCCGCCCTGAACTTCGCCGGAGTAGACGCGATGAAGGAGATGATTCCCGTTAGGCCCGCTCAGCACTACTTCATGGGTGGAATAGATGTAGATATCAAGGGCAGGAACCCCGACCTAATTGGGCTCTTCGCCGCCGGGGAGGCCGCGTGCGTCTCCGTTCACGGGGCTAACAGGTTGGGTTCAAACTCGCTCCTCGAGACTCTCGTCTTCGGGAGGGAGACCGGAATAGCCGTGGCCGAGTACCTCAAGACCGCCTCGTGGCCGTCCTCAGACGTAGCTAAGGATGTGGAGAGATCAGTGGATCAGGCTTATTCGGTGGTTAAGAGCGAGAGCGGGAGGCACTTCGGTGAGATATTAGAGGAGCTGAGATCCACCATGTGGGATTACGTGGGGATATTCAGGAACGACGGGGGACTCAGGAACGCCCTGTCCAAGATCGATCAGCTCAGGGGTGAGATTAACAAGATGTACGTCACCGATAAGTCAAAGGTCTACAACACGGAGTTCTTTAACGCGTTGGAACTGAAGAACATGCTGGATTTGGCCTTGGTGATAGCCCACGCCGCCCTCAACAGGACCGAGAGCAGGGGCGCGCACTACCGCGAGGATTATCCGCAGAGGAATGACCAGGAATGGATGAAGCACACGCTTACCTACCTGAGGGGTAAAACCGTGGAGATCTCTTACAAGCCCGTTAAGGTCACGAGGTGGAAGCCCGAGGAAAGGGTATATTGATTAAGATCAGGTGATGTGAGCATGTCAACTCCTGTTCAGGTCCAAGACCTTCAGGAAGCGGAGGTAGTCTTCAGGGTCAAGCGGTACTCCAAGGAGAAGGGCGACTATTGGCAGGAGTACAAGCTGAAGGTGGACAGGTTCACCCAAGTGACCGAGGCGCTAAGGAGGATAAAGGTGAAACAGGATCCCAGCCTAGCCTACAGGGCTTCCTGCCATATGGCGGTCTGTGGTAGTTGCGGGATGAAAATCAACGGCGAGCCCAGGCTGGCCTGTAAGACCCTCGTGCTCGACGTCGTGAAGAAGTTCGGCACGAACGTGATCACCCTTGAGCCAATGGATAGGTTCCCGATAGTCAAGGACCTCGTAGTGGATATGACCGAGTTTTACGATAGGATGGAAAGGGTAAAGCCTCGGCTTTACCCGTCTAAAGAAGTCCTAGAGTACAAGGCTGAGCACAGGCTTAAGCCAGAGGATCAGAGGCTTCTCTGGAAGTTCGCCCAGTGCATATGGTGCGGGCTTTGCGTCTCCGCGTGTCCGGCAGTTAAGGAGGACCCGCTGTTCTTGGGCCCGGCGGCCCACGCTAAAGGGTTCAGGTTCCTGAGGGACCCGAGGGACACCATAACTGAGGAGAGGGTTAAGGTGTTGGCCGACAGCGCCTGGAGGTGTACGTATTGTTACATGTGCTATCACGTCTGTCCGAGGGACATAGAGCCCGTTACCGCCATAAAGAAGACCAGGGCGTTACTCAAGTCCGTCAAACCTATGGGGCCGGCACAGGAGGTCGGGCATAAGCATTCGGAGGCGGTGTACGAGTCGATTTACACGTACGGCAAGATCAACGAGGGAGTCGTATACGTTAAGACTTACGGTCTGATTAGGTCATTAGTGGATATGACGTACGCGTTTAGGGCAGGCAAGGCGAAGTACGCGCTGGAGAAAGTGGAGCCCGTGAAGGAGGTCGAACAGGTGAGGGAGCTCATGAGGGGTGAGTGAGATGAAGGTCGCGTATTATCCTGGTTGCGCGTCTCATGGCCTGTCGAAGGACGTGGATATAGCGACGAGAAAGGTTGCCGACCTCTTAGGGATAGAGTTAGTCGAGGTGCCTGATTGGAACTGCTGCGGCGGAGGGTTCTTGGACGAGTACGATGAGGTAGGGCAAGTGGCTCTCAGCATTAGGAACTTATCGAAGGTAGAGAGCTTGAGGCTCAACAAGATGGTCACGCCGTGCTCGGTGTGTCTTCACAGCCACAGACTAGCCCAGCACAAGTATAAGGAGGATTCCGACGTTAGGAAAGCGGTTAACAAGAGGCTCAATAGAGCTAACGTTCAGTATAGCGGTACCGTTGAAACGGAGCACATAGTATGGGTTCTGCTAAGGGACGTGGGGGTTGAGAGGCTCAAACAGCACGTCAAAAGGCCCTTGACCGGATTGAAAGTAGGAGCGTACTACGGGTGTCAGATGCTCCGTCCAGAGTCGGTGATGGGGTTCGAGCCCGCCTTCAATCCTAGAAGCCTGGAGACCCTGATCTCGATCACGGGAGCCACGCCAGTGACGTTCCCCCAAGCAAGGGCGTGCTGCGGCTTCCCCCTGATGGGAAGTAACCCCGACGTGGGACTGAAGCTCGCCTATAACGTCCTGAGCGGGGCGACGAACGCTGGCGCAGACATACTTGTGCACCCGTGTAACCTCTGTCACCTGCAGCTCGACACGCTTCAGCTTAAGGTCGTCGAGAGGTTCAAGCTTCCACAGCCTCTGCCTGCGATTTATATAACGCAACTCTTAGGTTTGGCGTTTGGCTTCACTCCCGAGGAGTTGGGAATTCCCAAGCTGGCGCTGGAGGTTCTGAGGAAGAAGGGGGTGGTGTGAGAGTATGGTATTCGATGATATAGTGAAGGCCCTGACCGAATCAGGCTGCAAAGTGACGCAAGACTGGTACGAGGTTTACGAAAGGCCTGGGAGACCGGCGTTCGCGAAGGAACTGCTCTATTCGTGCAACGAGTTTTGGGGCAAGGTTCACGTGAGGAAAGAGGGAGACGTCTACATACAGGTTATCTCTAAGGACGTCTTTAACTGGAAAGATAGGGTGGCTGAGCTCAGGCTTTCGAACCATATCGAGGACGCCGCGGGAGGCCTAATGTGGCTGTACGTAACTAACCAAGAGAAACTGAAGGAAGACCTGCAATTCCTGTCAAAGTACGTTCAAGGCCTGAAGCAAGGAAAGAAGAGTTAAGGAAAGGTCCCGCCGCGGGGACTTGAACCCCGGACCACCCGGTCACTGCACGCCCCCCATCTACAGCCGGGCGCTCTACCGGGCTGAGCTACGGCGGGTGCAATACATACCAGAGCAACGTATCATTTAAGTTTTTTGTGAGGTTGAACGGTTCGGCCCACAAGTTTTTAATGGAACAGTGGGGCTAATGTGCTCAAGGGGGACAACTTTGGCCGAAACCGCCCATAGGCTACTCGCGGAGTCCATCGGTGGCCTCGTGCTGGTCAAGCTTAAGGGAAATAAGGAAGTCAGGGGGATACTCAAAGGTTATGATCAGCACATGAACCTTATCCTGACCGACTCTGAGGAAATTCAACCTGACGGTAGCGGTAAGAAAATAGGAACGATAGTGATAAGAGGGGATAACGTTATACTGATCTCCCCCATACAGCAGTGAACAGCAGGGGTGGCGTGAGACATGAAGGGAACCCCATCCTTCGGTAAGATGAACAGATCGCCGACGCACATAAGGTGCAGAAGGTGCGGCAGGAACTCGTTTAACGTGCGCAAGGGTTACTGCGCCGCCTGTGGGTTCGGTAGGTCAAAGAAGATTAGGAGGTACAGTTGGCAAACCAAGAAGGTGACCAGGGAGAGGTTAAGGTAAGGAATGAGCGAGGGGTTCAGCTGGAGCTGGCAAATAGAGTGGCAAACCCCTTACGAGTTCCACGGGCACGCGATAAAGCGGGTCATAGCGGACGAAGTAAGCCAGTACCAAAGGAGCATGGTAGTGGAGTTCTATAGGTTCGGTAAGGCCCTCATAATTGATGGAAAGATCCAATCGACGGTACAAGATGAGTTCATATATCACGAAGCCTTGGTTCACCCTCTCCTTCTGAGCCTGAACAATCCGAAGAGGATACTCATTCTAGGTGCCGGGGAAGGCGCTACAGCCAGAGAGGTCCTTAAGCACAAGTCCGTCGAAGAGGTCGTAATGGTGGACATAGATAAGACCGTTATCGATTTCGCTAAGAGACACCTTCAGGAATGGCACCAGGGATCGTTCGATGATCCAAAGGTAAAAGTAGTGCTCCAAGACGCGTATGATTATGTAGTTAACTCGAGGGAGAAGTTCGACGCCGTAATAATGGATCTCACGGATCCGATAGCTGGTGGGCCCTCGCAGAGGCTGTATACTCTCGAGTTCTTCCAAGCGGTGAAACGCATTATTAATGACGATGGCGGGTTCGTCACACAGTCAACGTCCCCGTCCTTTTCGCTAGAAACCTTCGCGGTGATCCACAACACTCTGAGGAGCGCGTTTAGGAACGTCAGTTACGGAGTAGTTTACGTGCCCGCGTTCGATGGTCTATGGGGGTTCAACTACGCTTCCGACGTTATAGATCCAGCAAAGCTGAGCCAGGAAGAGGTGGAAGACCGTATCAGGTCGAGGTTGAACGGACGGCTGCGGTTTTATGACGGGGCAACTCACGTCAACATGTTTAACGTCCCTAAGTACTTGAGGGAGACAATACAAGCGGTTAAGGGCATATCCACGCTCGCTAATCCCGTTAGCACGCCAGCATAAACGTTTATTTCTACTATCTGGTTATCGATAATTTGCCGGGGTGCCCGAGCGGACCAAGGGGGCGGGCTCGAGACCGGCGTCCAAGGAGAGCGACCCGCTGCCCCCTGTGGGGCGCATGGGTTCGAATCCCATCCCCGGCGCTCAGTTCTTCGGTTTAACGCGTTATATTACAAGGAGACTTCATTTGAGTAACTAGAATTTATGTAAGTGAAAAGAACTCACCCATAATGCTGGGGGGGGGGGAAACGTTTAAAGACATGGCGACGTTATTTCAAATTGCGGGGGTGCCCGAGCTTGGTCAAAGGGGGCAGGCTCAGGACCCAATGAGGTGAGACCCCTGCTGGCGTAGGCCTGCGTGGGTTCAAGTCCCACCCCCCGCACTTAGATTTTAATTACTCAACAGTTTCCTGAGCAGAGTGATTGTAAGTTATGGTGAAGCACTCCAAGGGATATAGGAACAGGACTAGGAAGCTTCTAACCAAGTCTCCTCGTGAAAGGGGCGCTATTCCTTCCCTAAGTAAGTTGATGGCCAACTATCAGGAGGGTCAGTACGTCGTGATTAAGATAAACCCCTCCACGCACAAGGGAATGCCCCACAGGAGATACCACGGCAAAGTGGCGAAGGTGGTGGGCAAGAGAGGTAAGGCTTACATCGTTACGCTTACAATAGGCAAGAAGATGAAGACTCTGATCGTTAGACCTGAACACCTTGAGCCTTTCAACCCGCAAGGTAAGGTCAGCGACGCTGGTCAGAAAGCTTAGTTAAGCTTCGCGAGTCGTCCCGAAAAGCCCGTTTGCAAGGTCGGTGCGGGTTATGTCTTACCGTATAGTCGAGTTGTCCTCCGTGCCGTACGCTTACGTCAAGGAGAGGTTGAAGGCGTTAATTGAGAGCGGCAACTCTTCGCAGACCATTCAGAGGGCGTTCGACTACCTGAACGCGCTTTCTAAGTGCAGCTCCGAGGACGCGAACAACGTGATGGAGGAGCTTAAGGATGTCGTGAAGAATGAGGATGTAAGGGTGGTGTTAAGTAGCGTCTGTCCAACGACGCCGGACGAAGTCAGGACGATATTAGCAATGGATACGGGCAAAACGTACTCCCCAGAGGACGTGGATAAGATCGTTCAGATAATTTCGAAATACATTAAGACCTGATTCTTTATATAAGCGTGATCCACAAATATCTTATGGCTGAGCACAGCAGAAGGCGGTATGAACGACACGAGACTGTAGTTTATGTTTTGGACTACATGAGGTCTGGGAATCAGATGGACAAGCACGCTTTCCACAGAACTAGGCCTGTGGCCCAGGTTATCGGCGACACTTACTTCACACTCCTCGAGGTGAGCCCTAAAGTCCCAGACCTGGACATTAAGCCGGAAGACAGGCTGGAACTGGATGTAGAGAACTCCCCCGTTAAGGTGGATTCGGTAATTTCTTATGAGGATCTTACGGCGCTAGCGAAAGACGAGTTACCTAAGGTTCTAGAGAAAATAATATTAGACAATGAGAAGTTATTCGTGGAGTTCTTTAATCAAGCTGCCCCCTTAACCCTCAAACTCCATGCCCTCGAGCTCATACCGGGAGTCGGTAAGAAAACGTTAAGACAGATCCTGGACGAAAGGAAGAAGAAGCCTTTCGAGAGCCTCAAGGACGTGGAGGAAAGAGGGGGTCTGAAGGCGCCGGTGAAGATGTTGGTGGAGAGGATAATGAGGGAGCTTCAGTCCCTGGAGGAGAAGTATTTCCTGTTCGTATACCCAGACGAACAAAGGGTGAAGAAAATGGCGGAAAAGCCAGTTTACTTGGGTTACCTCGAGAAGTTCAAGCTAAGGTCCCATGAGACTGGGGCAACACTTCCTGGTGGAGAAGCTCTACGTCGATGAGGTAGTGTCCTTAACTGAACGACGTTTACGGCCTCTTATCGAAATCGGGGGAGGTAAAGGTAGCATAACTCGAGAGCTTCAACCTGATGCGGTTCTAGAGCTGGACAGCGACCTGGCGAGGTTCCTCGAGGCTCAGGGGTTCAGCGTAGTCGTTGGGGACGCGAGGAGCTCCCCGCTGAGAGCGAGACAGGTGGTCTCGAGCCTTCCTTACTACATAACCTTCGAGTTTCTTGAATCCGTATCCTTAGACGGGGAAATAATGAAACTGGTCCTAATACTCCAAAAGGACGTAGTTGACAAACTGTTACGCTATTCCACTTACGTCTCGTTCCTAGTAAACCTCGCGTTCAGAGTCGACCCTAAGTCCGTAATACCTCCTCAGGCGTTCGAGCCCAAGCCCAAGGTCTACTCGCAAATCGTGGTTCTCGACAGGATAAGGACTGTGGGCGAACGCGAGGCGAAAATACTGAAGTGTTTATCGAGGTACAGGAACAAGACGCTCAGGAGGGCTGCGGACCTTTGCGACCTGAGCTCGGAGAGCGAAGAGAGGGTGAGGGACTTTGCCCCTCACCGGGTTACAGAGCTTCTGAGTGCTGTGGGATTAAGTATTGCGTGAACGATGAGGTCTATGAGCCTTCGGACGACTCTGCCTTACTGTTAGACATAGTAGAGGCCGTGAAGGGCGAGAAGGCCTTAGAAGTAGGCTCCGGTTCAGGGATAATCTCCGTGAAATTAGCTAAACTAGGGGCTGAGGTCGTTTCCGTTGACATAAACCCTTGGGCCTCGCTTGCCACTAGGCTCACGGGCAGGCTCAACGGAGTGGACGTAAACGTAGTGAACTGCGACTTATCTTCTTGTTTCAGGGATCAGGAATTCGACCTGTCGGTTTTCAACCCTCCATATCTTCCCTTTCAGGAAATACGTTCGTGGATCGACTACGCCTGGTCGGGCGGCAAGAGCGGTATCGAGGTGTTGGTGGCCTTTCTGAGAACTGTTAAGGCGAAAAGGTACTATTTCGTGTATTCAAGCTTTAGTGACTTCGACACTCTGCATGAGGAGCTTAAGGCCTTAAGGCTTGAAATCGTTAAAAGCGTTCACAAAACCATCGGTTACGAGACGATATTCGCCGTAGAGGCGAGGCCTTACGATTAGGGTGGTCCTTGTAGAGCCTGAAGGGGAATACAACGTAGGTTTCATCGCCAGGCTCTCGAAGAACTTCCAAGTTGACGAGCTGGTGATCGTGAGACCTAAGGCGGACTTGTCTAAGGCAAAGGAGTTCTCGGCGAAAGGTTCGGACTTCCTTGAGAGAGCGAGAGTGACTGATTCTTATGACGAAGCCCTTGAGGGCGTTGACTTAAAGATAGCGACCTCCAGCATAGCCGATTCCAAAGGCGATATCCTAAGGAAGTCTATCACGCCTTGGGAGGCGGCTGAGCTGACCATGTCGAAGAGGGTCGCTTTGGTCTTCGGCAGGGAGAGCGTTGGTTTAACTAGGGAGGAAATAGCCAAGACCGATTTCCTACTGCACATCCCCGCTAACCCGGAGTACCCCGTGCTTAACCTCTCCCACGCGGTTGGAATAGTACTTTATGAGTTTTGGAAGTACAGAAATTTCGTGAAAAAGGAAAGAAACGTAACCCCAGAGGCGATCAGACTTCTGGATAAGTATTCATTTGATATATACAATTTGTTAAGGAAAACGGAAGAGGATTTAGCGATATATCTGGCGTTAAAGAGAGTACTGATCAAGGGTGTTAGTGACGAGGAGGAGGCTAGGACAGTCATTAGGACCTTGAGGAAAATCGTGGTTCTTCTGTCCATGTGGAAGGCTAAAGGTTCAAGCGTGTCGGAAGCATCGGATTTATAACTCAACCCTTAGATGGTTGGAGAGAATGTCCTCCAAATCGCCGCAGGTCGCTGGCGGACAAATCAAGGACAAATGGAAGCTGAAGAAATGGTTCTCCATAAAGGCCCCGAAGAGCTTCGGGGAGGTCAGCCTCGGCTCTACGTTAGCCTACAGTGTGGATCAGACCATCAATAGGAAGGTGGAAACTACTCTGTACGATCTGACCGGCGACTTCAACCTGGTTCACGTCCACCTCTACTTTAAGGTTGTAGGAAACGAGGGGGACACTTTATTGACCAGGTTCGCTGGTCACGAGCTTTCTAGGGACTACCTGAGGTCGATCATAAGGAGGAAAAGCTCTAAGGTTAGTCACGTCATTGACGTTACTACCAAGGACGGTTACGTCGTAAGGGTGAAAGGCCTCGCTTTGACCACTTACAGATGCCACGAGAGGCAGAAGACTGCGATTAGGAAGACCATGGAGGAGATCGTAGCCAAGTACGCCTCCGAACTGACCTTTGATGAGTTTGTGAATAAGATGATGTTCGGCGAAATGTCGAACGAGATATTCGAAAAGGCCCACAAGATTTACCCGTTAAGGAAGGTTGAGATAGAGAAGTCAAAAGTCTTAAAAGTGCCTGAGACCGCATCGGCGTGAATTGAAGGCTATAGTCCTGGCGGCCGGCCAGGGGGAGCGGTTAGAGCCTATCACGCATACCCGACCTAAACCTTTCGTTCCCGTTTTGGGCAAATCCCTGATATTAAGAACGATTGAACACTTAACGTCACTCGGCATAAAGGAGAACGACATAATCGTTGTCGGTAACGAGAACTTCAGGAACTATTTCGAGAGTTTACCGGTTAGCGTAGTCTACCAAAAGGAAGGGAAAGGGACCGCCTCGGCCTTGAGGACGGTTTCCAGAATTCGAGCCGACGACCTTCTGATAGTTTACGGCGACCTTTATTTAGAGAGGGACGCCATTAAAAGCGTACTAGACGCAGGAGACAACGCGATATTAGGCGTCAAGGTTCCGAACCCTAAGGAGTTCGGAGTACTAGTGACGGACTCCAGCAATAACTTGACGGCGATTGTAGAGAAGCCGGAGAACCCTCCCTCCGACTTAATCAACGGAGGCGTTTACAGGTTGGACTCCGACGTTTTCTCTTACTTGGACCGCGTGGGTGTGTCCCCTAGGGGAGAAATGGAGCTGACTGACGCGGTCACGGCAATGGCTAGGGAGAAGAAGGTCAAAGTTGTGAGTTACAGTGGTATGTGGTTAGACGTCTCTAGACCATGGCATGTAATAGAGATTAACAAACATGAATTAGATAGAGTAAACGGCGAGATCAAAGGGGACTTGGAGCATAACGTTACAATAAAGGGAAAGGTCGTTATAGAGGAGGGAGCCGAAGTCAAGGCAGGAACTTACATAGAAGGGCCAGCGTACATAGGCAAGGGGGCTTCGGTGGGCCCCAACGCTTACGTGAGGCCGTATAGTGTGCTGTTGGAAAACTCGAAGGTAGGAGCCTCGGTGGAAATCAAGGAATCCGTTATTATGGAAGATGCGAAAGTTCCGCACTTGAGCTACGTCGGCGACTCCGTGATATGTGAACACGTGAACCTAGGCGCGGGAACCTTGATCGCGAACTTGAGGTTCGACGAGCAGCCCGTTAAAGTAACCGTGAAGGGAAAGAGGGAGAGCAGCGGAAGGAAGAAGCTGGGCGCGTTCATCGGGGGTTACGCTAAGACTGGGATAAACGTCACTATTTTGCCAGGCGTAAAGATCGGGGCTTACGCGTGGATTTACCCGGGATCGACAGTCGACAGGGACGTTGGTAAGGGAGAGTTCTATAGAAGATAAGCTCAACCTCTCGCAGTGCTTGATACGATCTTTATCACGTCGTTGTGCTGAAGCTCGTAATCCTCGCCGAGCCTTGTCTTGGTCTTAGCGTTGATTGCGTACAAGAACCCCTTGGCCAGCTCAGTGTGAATCATCTCAGCCAACTCTCTAGGCTTAGTCCCGCGCCTAACGAGTAGCGCATCGGGCAGAACGTTTCCGTTCCTGTCTGCGAACTTTCTCTCGTCCTCGACGGGGTAAACGACGATCACGTTAAGGGCGTTGAAAACGGCGGTGTTTATCGCCTCCTGAACTCCCGTGCTTCCATAGACCTCAAGCACGTTCGTCTTGATGTACTCGAGGGCGCTCTTCTGCTTGCTGGTAAGCTGTGCCTTGACCGTGAAAGTCGGTTCCCCAGGTATATACTCTATTAAACCAGCCTTAGCCGCCTTCTTGAGGGCTAGCTCGCTCTCCGCGCTTACGGGAACGACGAATTCGTGCTTTTCCCTTAACTTCCGAATGAACTCCTTGGATTGAGGGAGATCGGCCTTATTGGTAGCTATTATAATTGGCTTAGATATCTGCCTCAGGGTAACGGCGAACTTACGTAAGTCCTCCTCGCCCCACTGAAGTAACTTAACGTTCTCTAACTTCGTTTCCCTTAAGGTCAACAGGATGTGGTACCTCGTTATCGAGAGCCCCGAAAGCTTTGACAGAAGGGCATCTACCGGATCCTTTCCTGAGTTGTCGACGGTTCTGGCGAACTTCTGCCAGTCCTTGGACACGATGGATAGGAACCACTCGTTCAGTTCTCCCTCCACGAACTTCACGTCATCTTCCGGGTCCCTGGATCCAGGCTCTACTGGCCTGCCCTCTTCGTCGGTGGAGCCAGAAGCGTCTACCACGTGTATTAAGGCGTCGGCTTTCCTCAGATCGTCCAGGAATTTGTTGCCTAGCCCTCTGCCGAGGTGAGCTCCTGGGATCAAACCGGCCACATCTATTAGCTTGACCGGAATGAAACGGTAATCGCCCATGCAGAAGGAGTTCCTCGGGTTGCATACCACGTGAAGCTCGGTATGGACGCACCGGTTCTTGACGTAAGCGATCCCTACGTTAGGCTCTATCGTAACGAAGGGTCTGTTCGCCCTCTCCACTTCGACCAACGTCGCTGCGGAGAAGAAGGTGCTCTTACCTACGTTCGTCTTTCCTACAAGACCTAACTCAATCAATCCGGTTTCATTTGAGCGGGTAGAAACACTTTTATTAATCGCTGAAGGCTTAAGCAGACCTGCGGACGCTTATGGCGTTATCGATGTACCACTACATCGAGCAGACCTGGCAGAGCAAGGATTGGAAGAAGACGGTTCTAAGGGCTAGACTGATTCAGTGGAGGAGGGATCCTGTAGTAACTAGAGTAGAGAAGCCGACCAGGCTCAACAGGGCGAGGGAGATAGGCTACAAAGCGAAGCTGGGCTTCGTTGTAGCGAGGGTAAGGGTCAGGAGGGGAGGGCTCAACAAGCCTAGGCCAAACAGCGGAAGAAGGCCAAAAAGAATGGGTGTTTACGGTTACTCCCCCAGTAAAGGATACAGGTGGATAGCCGAGGAGAAGGCCGCCAGAAAGTTCCCGAACCTTGAAGTGCTCGGGAGCTATTACGTTGGCGAGGACGGACTATACAAGTACTATGAGGTCATTCTAGTGGATCCCCATAACCCCAGTATTGCCAACGACCCTCAATACAAGTGGATGCTCGACCCCGCCAACAGGGGAAGGGTGTTCAGGGGATTGACCGCTGCAGGCAAAAAGGCCAGGGGACTACTGAAGTCGCGCGGCTTGAAAGGCACAGTGAAGCACAAGTGGAAGAGAAAGCAGAAGGAGAGGGAGCAGAAGAAGCGTCACGAGGCCTCGAAGAGCTCGAGAACTAACTTAATAGATCAGCTTAGCTAACCGCTGTTGAGGAATGAAAATCCATTCGGTCTCAATCTTCTTTTTCGCTCACGAAACCGAAGATTCTTCCAGGATTTTAGATTCCGTAGTTAAGTGTATCCCAGGCCTGAGCCTCAACGATTTCTCCGCTGAGTTCTTAGAAGGGCACCACGGGAACAGAATAGGGCTCTTCAGGGCTAGCGTCACCTCACCAAGGGCTAAGGAAGTGTTCCAAGGAACAATACGCTCGATGGATAAGGCTGACATAGTTTACCTATTGTCCACGTTGGACAACAGACTCGAAAAGAGCAGGCTTCACATTAGGGTTGATAAGCAGGCTTTGATCGCCGAATGTAAACCCAGGATAAAAGATGGAGACGATGTGGTGAAGATCCAGGTGTCCCTCGCTGCCGCTAAGGATGAACTCAAGGCCGAGTTGTCCAAAATTGCTCAGGACGGTTGAACCTTGCATTAGGGATGAAAGGCTATATCCGCTATATTCCATGTATTACGACAGAGTCTTCCTAGAGGGAAAAGGAAGACTGATCAAGGCTGAACGCGTAACCGTTCAGATCAAGAGCGAGAAGGAACTGCCGAAGCTCAGGCTTGAGCCTTATAGGATAACGGTCGTGAAACCGTTAAGTAGGTCCGTGGTTAAAAGGGTGTTGGATCAGGGCTTTAAGGTCATAAGGATAGATTCCGACAATTTCAACGTAATAAGGAAGGGTCAACTCAACCTGTTTAGGCAATACGATGTGATACTAGAGGTTCCGTTAAACAAAGTAAACTATTATATACTGAGGACGGTTTGTCTCTACTCCACAAGGTACGTAAGCGACGTGCTGATCTCGTCATGCTCCTCGGGGGTCGCGGAGGTTTGGCACCCCTTGTCGAAACTAGCCCTGTTAACGTCTTTGGGAGTTCCAGAGGTAGACGCGTTCCACTTCGTGTTTATTTCTCCTCTAAGGCTTCTACGTTTACTTGAGGGTAGTTGAGTTTTCTTACACTCCTTGTGATCGCTAGCACGCTTCTTTCCGTCACGTCCCTAGCGGTTTCAATCGGTTTATTCATAGATTTGCGTAGGAAAAAATTATTGATAATAAAGCCTTCTAAAAACAGTGCGGTTCGTAAGACGAAAAGGTACGTAGTTGTCGACGTCGTCTCGAAGACCCCTATCGACACAAGCACGCTCGAGACTAACGTTCGCCTCGCTGTGACTTCGCTCTTTGGCCAGGTGTGGCTTGACATCTCTAACCCAAAGGTGATTTATTTCGTGAACAGTAAGGCAATTATATCAACGAACAGAGTTGGCTATAAGGTGGTGCTCGCGAGTCTTCCCAAGGTAGCGGAAGTCAGTGACAACAACGTAATTGTGGTTCCGAGGAAGATTACTGGAAGCGTTAAAAAGGCTAAGAGGCTTGTAGGAATCGGATGAGGACGCCGCTCCAGACTGAACCGTGATGTGTTTGCGACGATCTGACGCATGGTCTAATGAGCTTTAAATCCGAGAGCGGAGTTGTAGATTCGAGGGATAAGGATGGCCTTTGGACCAGCCGCTATGGGATATGATCGGGCAATAACGATATTCTCGCCTGACGGCTCGCTTTATCAAGTCGACTACGCCTTTGAGGCCGTTAAGAAAGGGTGGACCACTCTAGGTATAAGAACCGACTCGGGAGTCGTTCTGATTAGTGAGAAAAGGAAGGCTAGGGCCCTGATCGACGTAGAAGGAATAGAGAAGGTTTTTATGATCGACGACCACGTGGGAGCTAGCTTCGCGGGTCTCGCCCCTGACGGTAGGGTTCTGATCGATTACGCGCGCAGTCAGGCCCTGAATCATAGGCTAATATACGACGAATTGATTTCGATCGATTACCTGGTCAAGTTAATCTCCGACGTAAAGCAGGTTTACACGCAGCACGGCGGAGTGAGACCGTTCGGTGTGGCTTTGTTAATAGGAGGGGTAGACAAGGGCGTTCCTAAACTGTATATGACGGAGCCGAGCGGCCAGTTTATGCCTTATTATGCCGTCGCGATAGGCCAGGGAGAGCACGTTGTAAACGAGTACTTGGAGAAGAACTACAGGCCAGACCTTGGTCTAGAGGAGACGATAATACTCGGCATAAAGGCCCTTTACTCGACTATGAAGCCAGAAGACAAAATGGCCGCCCAGGGTATAGAGATCGGTTATGTGAGCGTAAAGGAGCCGATATTCAGGAAAATGACATTAGACGAAAGGCTTGAGATTCTAAAGAAGGCGATGGGTTAGAGGTATGACTAAAGAGAACTACGTGATAGCCAAATATGAAGCTGGAGGCGAGAAGTTCGAGATCCTGGTAAAGCCCAAAGAGGCTTTGGAGCTGAGGAACGGCAAGTCAATCAGCATTTCAGACATCGTCGTTAGCGAGGAAATATATAAGGACGTGAAGAAAGGCCTCAAGGCCTCTCCAGCGGCGCTCAAGAAAGTGTTCGGAACAACGGATTTCGAAACTATCGCGAGAACCATCATAATGAAAGGAGAGCTACCTTTGACGGCTGAACAAAGGAGAGAGTTAATAGAAAATAAGAAGAAACAAATTATAGATTTCATATCGAGAAACGCTGTAGATCCCAAGACTCACCTGCCGATACCTAGGACGAGAATCGAGCTGGCCTTAGAACAGGCTAGAATACAGATCGACCCTAACAAGGACGTCGAGGCTCAGGCTCTCCAGATAGTCAAAGAGCTAAGCAAGATAATGCCTATAAAATTAGCTAGAGCTCTTTTAGAAATCAAAGTACCTTCTCAGTATAGTTCTAGGGTGAAATCAGCACTAAATTCTTTAGGTGAGGTAAAGAAAACTAATTGGCTATCCGATGGCACTCTAATAGCGGAGCTCGAGATACCAGCTGGAGCACAGCAGGAAGTCATAGATAAGTTGAACTCCCTGACGAAAGGGGAAGTCGAGGTGAAAGTCCTTCAGGTGAAGTGAACTTGTCCGGTCAAATCTTCGTGATGGATCAACAGGTGGTTTGTCCTGGAGATCTGTTGGCGGAAGGCGACTTTGAGATCCCATGGTCTCCTTACATTTACAAGGAGAGTAATAGGTACTACGCATCAGTAGTGGGTGTTGTTGACGTTAAGAACGGTACGTTTACTGTTGTCCCACTAAAGGGGTCGAAGTACTGGCCGAGAGTCGGCGATACTGTGCTCGGCATGGTCGAGGATATCGAGTTATACGGATGGACCGTCGACATCAGAGCTCCTTACCCTGCGTACCTACCCGCGTCATCTTTACTTAATAGACCGGTCACTGCTGGTGAGGACCTTCGTAGGTATTTAGACGTCGGAGATTATATCGTCGCGAAGGTGGAGGTTTTCGATAGAACAACGAACCCGATACTAGCGGTCAGGGGGAGCGATACAGGAAAGGTTACGGACGGAACGGTCGTTTCGATAAGCCCTAGCAAAACATCGCGATTAATCGGTAGGAACAGGAGCTTGCTAAATACATTAATGTCGATGACTGGTTGTCACCTAATGGTTTATCCCAACGGGATGATTCACATGAGATGTCCCTCGTCCGCTCAGGAGGAAGCAATAAAAGGGGCTATATCCCTCATAGAGATAGAGCAGGAGTCTCGCATTTCCGATCTTACGGAAAAAGTAAGAAGATTTATTGCATCAAAACTAGGTGAGACAAATGTTAGCAGCTCAGCAGAGGCCTAGGTTAATTGATGAAAGGGGCCTTAGAACAGACGGTAGAAGACCTGATGAACTGAGGCCGATAAGGATCGAGCTTGGAGTGCTGAAAAACGCCGACGGAAGCGCGATCTTTGAGATGGGCAACACTAAGGTCATCGCGGCGGTTTACGGGCCAAAGGAGATGCATCCCAGGCACATGGCGTTGCCCGACAGGACTGTACTGAGAGTTAGATACCATATGACGCCGTTCTCGACCGATGAAAGGAAGAACCCTGCGCCAAGCAGGAGGGAAATCGAGCTGTCCAAAGTGATAAGGGAGGCTTTAGAGAGCGCTATTCTGACAGAGCTCTTTCCCAGGGCGACGATAGACGTGTTCATGGAAGTGCTACAGGCAGACGCAGGGACTAGGTTGGTGTCTTTGATGGCCGCCTCCATGGCTTTAGCTGACGCCGGAATCCCTATGAGAGATCTGATAGCTGGTGTCGCGGTGGGTAAGGCTGATGAGGTTCTGGTCTTAGACCTTAATGAAGCGGAAGACATGTGGGGTGGGGCTGATATGCCTATCGCTATGATGCCCTCGCTGAACAAGGTAGTGCTTTTCCAGCTGAACGGGACCATGACGCCCGAAGAGTTAAGGCAAGCGTTGGAGTTGGCTAAGAAAGGGATAGCGGAGATTTACCAATTAGAAAAGAAAGCCATCAAGGAAAAGTTCGTCGAGGTGAGTTGAATGTCTGCGACGTCGGACAGACTTCAAACCATCGTTTCCAACGTCAAAAAGGCCAGCATACTGAAGGCCCTCGAACGCGGAGTTAGGTTAGATAACAGAAAACCAGACGAGTACAGGCCTCTGTCCATAACTTTAGGTTACGCTAAGAAGGCTGACGGATCAGCCCTCGTGAAACTAGGAGATACCATGGTATTAGCGGGGACCAAGCTTGAGATGGACGAGCCGTTTCCCGACACTCCCAACCAGGGTAATTTAATGGTCAACGTGGAGCTCTTACCGCTGGCTTACGAGACCTTTGAGCCAGGACCTCCAGACGAGAACGCCATAGAGCTGGCTAGGGTAGTCGACAGGAGCCTTAGGGACTCCAAGGCGGTCGACTTATCTAAGTTGGTTATTATTCCTGGCAAGAAAGTTTGGAGCCTGTGGGTTGACGTTTACGTGCTGGACTTCGCTGGAAACGTAATGGACGCCAGTACAATAGCGGCGGTCGCAGCGATATACAATACGAAACTGCCTAAAGTAGAAGTAAACGGTGAGGAGGTCAAGGTGCTCACGGAAAGGACTGACGTTACACCCCTAGCTTACCCAGTCGTCACGCTAACTGCGGCAAAGATTGGGAACTTCGTAGTCATAGACCCTAATCTAGAAGAGGAGTCAATCGCGGACGCCAAGCTTTCGATATCTTACACTCCAGACATGAGAATAGTGGGGATACAGAAGAGCCTGGGCGGAGCGATAAAGCTAGAAGAAATACCGCAAATAGAGGAAGTTACCAGAAAGGCCGCCAGCAGGCTGTTCAGTGAACTTAAAAACACCTTCGGCATAGCGTAGGATCGAGGTGGTGTAGTTATGGGCAAAGTGACGGGGATCGCTGGAAGGTTTGGAGCGCGCTACGGAATGTCTTTGAGGAGGAAATGGAAGGAAATAATGGAAAAACGCTACGCGGATCACGTGTGCCCATATTGCAAAACTGAGGGAAAAGTGGTTAGGATAGCCGCTGGGATATGGTACTGTAAGAAGTGCAAGACCAAGTGGGCAGGGCTTGCCTACACGCCGTATTGACGTTGTTTTGACCTCTTCTCGTGACGCTTCCAAAAGGACGAGACGGTTTCTTAGAGAGCTTTCCTACGTTATACCCAACTCAATTAGGGTGAACAGAGGCCGTACGTCTTTAAGCGAGGTTTTCAACAAGGCAAGGTCCCTAAATGCCTCCAAAGTAATCTTAGTGGCTACGATCAAGGGAAACCCCTCTCTCATTCTGGTCTTCGGGACGGACAAAAGGTTACTTCACGTACTTAGAATCAAGGGTGTCACGCTATCTTATGATCTCAGGGGCGAGGATAACGTAGCCGACTTAACGAACGCCTACGCTAGGGGCGTTACGTTTTGTATAAAGGAGTCCGATTGCCCTTTCGTGACGGAGCTTCTCATGAACCTCAACTACTCACTGATGGACGAATGCAATGTTTACTCTTTCGCAAAAAGGGAGGATGACATTTGTGTTTTGACCTTTAGGAATCGCGAGGGTAAATTAATACCTCCGATAATCAGGTTTTACTATGATCAGAGTAACGATACGATTCAGCGGAAATGGATCGAGCTTATTGATAAGGTCGTTAACGGCTGAAACCGTCGACAAGAAATATCTTAAGACCATAGAGGAGAAGAAGGAAATCGTGTTCACTGCCAGATCCGTATCGAGAGCGAGAGCATTGCTAAATTCAGTTTTATATTCAGCGTATGCCGTTACACAAACAATAGCGGAGGTAGAAGGGAGTGGCAGAGGCTCTTCCTCCTGATCTGAAAACGGCCTTAGCTCGTTATCAAGACCTTCAGGACAAGCTACAGAGGCTATTGGCTGAAAGGTCAGTCATCGATTCCGAACTGAAAGAAATTAATACAGTTTTACAGGAACTAGGCAATATCCCTCAGGACTCTACAATTTACAAGATAGTTGGTAACTTGCTGGTGAGGGTGAATAAGGCGGATGTAGAAAGAGAATTGAACGATAGGAAAGAGATCCTCGAACTAAGGTCGCGCACTTATCAAAAGCAAGAGGCCACATTCAGGACAGAACTGGAGAATCTCCAGAAGAAGATACAGGAGCTTTATAACAAATATTATCCGCAGGGAGCGGGTGGAGCCGCTAAGGCATGAGGATTTATGCCGATTACCGCGAGGAGAAAAGCGGGGTTCCTGAGCTTCTTAAAAAGCTTGGAGCTCTAGTTATCCTGGAGAACCTCTCAGTAGGGGATTACGTAGTCGGAGAAGGCGTAATAATAGAGAGGAAGTCGGTAACAGATTTCGTAAAGTCCATATTTGACAAACGTCTTTTTGATCAGGCATCAAAACTGAAAGAAACTTCCTCCAATGCATTCATAATATTAGAAGGTAGTATAGAAAGAGCAAAAAGATTTACGAGTAATTGGAACGCGGTGCTGGGAGCACTGGTCTCGATCCAGGTAGGTTACGGTATAGGGATTCTCCTATCCAGCGATGTGGAGGACACCGCTTATTTGATTTATAAATTGGGAGAAAAGTTCTTGGAGTCACAAAGGCGGACGATTAGCCTTGTAAGAAAGCCCAAATTATCAACCTTAAGGGATGCCCAACTCTTCGTGGTTCAATCTTTCCCGAACATCGGGCCAGTACTAGCTGAAAAACTTCTCGAGAGGTTCGGCAGTATTAAGGATATTTGCAACGCCTCAATATCAGACCTTCAGAAGGTTCTAGGGGAAAAGAGGGCAGAAGAATTATTCAAGTTAATAAACAGTAAATTTAACGATAAATCTTCGGAAAATCGAAAAATCAATGTAATCAAAAAAGGTGAAAAGGATTCCGAATTAGAGAAAATGAAGGGTAAGTCCAGCAAGCGTACTCTGGAGGATTTCATGTCATAACCTTAGACTAACTGTCGTTTTCTTCTTCTCGGCCTTCCAGTCGACGTTCACTGGTGGAAGTCCCTTCTTCTCTCTTATGTAATTGTACGCCGAAAGGGCCGCGATTACGCCCTCAGCAGCCGCGACCACCGCCTGTTTATACTTGCTATCCGTCACGTCACCGGCGGCGAAAATACCCTCAACGCTCGTCCTGCCCTCCCTGTCGATCACTATTTCCCCCTTCTCGTTAAGCTTAACTAAACCTTTCAGGAAGTCTGTCTTAAGCACGTAGCCCATTTCTATGATCACGCCGTTCACGCTTAGAGTCACTTCTTCCTTGCTCTCGAGGTTCCTGACGACTATGCCCTCGACCTTATTGTTACCGATTATCCTGACGACCTCATAGCCCAGATATAACGTTACGTTCGGCCTCTGCATCACCTCTTTAATGATACTATCCTCTCCCACAAGGGTTCTCGATCTGCTCACGTAATAGGCCGGTTTAGCGTACTTGCTGAGGAGCTCTATGGCCTCCAAACCCGGCTCTCCTTCTCCTACTATCACCGCTGGCTGATCCTTGAAGAACGCTGCATCACAAATAGCGCAGTAACTGACTCCCTTTCCCTTCAACTCCTTTTCGCCAGGAACGTTCAGCTCTCTTGGGGTCTTTCCAAAGGCCAGGATTACGGTGGTCCCTTTATACTCTCCCAGGATACCCTTAACTATAAAGCCGTCCTGGACCCTTTCGATTTCAACGACCTCCTCGTCGTAAACGAACTTCGCACCGAACTTCTTCGCTTGAGACTCGACTTTTCTCGCTAAGGAGAGGCCGCTTACAGCGTCGATCCCTGGGTAATTCTCTATGAGCTCCGTTAAGGTGAGCTGACCTCCTAAGTCTTTTGACAGGACTAGGGTCTTCAACCTCTGTCTGCTCGCGTAAAGTGCTGCGCTGAGACCAGCTATTCCTGCTCCCACTATTATCGTGTCCCAGGTTTCGTTAACTCCGTTCACGTAAATTATATGGCTCCACTCCCGAAATTTAAGCTCTAGTCTGATGCTGAAAGATAAGAAAGAGAAAGCTAACCCCCTTATGACCTACAGAGCCCAGATGTAAGATCGGGAACTCGAACGGGTAGATAACGCTAGACGCTCACCTTTAAATACGCTTAGGCTTACGGATTAGCGAGGAGCTTACAGAGGGTGTAGTTGGGTTGCCTAAGTACAAGACAGTAGAACAAGTACTTTCTTTAATGAAAGACGTTACAAGGGTAAGGAATATAGGAATTATAGCACATGTAGACCACGGTAAGACAACCACAAGTGATCAGTTGTTGGCGGCTGCCGGTATCATATCGCCCAAGGTAGCTGGAGAGGCTCTAGCCCTCGACTATTTGAGTGTAGAACAGCAGAGGGGTATCACGGTTAAGGCGGCTAACGTTAGCCTCTACCACGAGGCCGAAGGTAAAGGTTACGTGATTAACCTCATAGACACCCCAGGGCACGTGGACTTCAGCGGAAGGGTAACCAGGAGCTTAAGGGTTCTTGACGGTTCAATTGTAGTGGTTGACGCAGTAGAAGGAGTCATGACTCAGACAGAAACGGTACTAAGGCAGAGCCTCGAGGAGAGGGTTAGGCCTATCCTGTTCATAAATAAGATAGACAGGCTGGTTAAGGAGTTGAAACTGAGCCCTCAAGAGATGCAGCAAAAGCTGACGCAAATGATAATGGAGATCAACAACCTCATCGAAATGTACGCCGAGCCGGAGTTCAAGTCGAAGTGGAAGATAAACCCTGCGGAGGGCAACGTAATATTCGGTTCAGCTAAGGACAAGTGGGGCTTCAGTGTCCCGATGGCCCAAAAGAAGGGAGTGTCGTTTAAGGACATAATCAACGCTTACACCGCCTCCGATAAATCGAAGGTCGAGGAGCTAGCTAAGACCGTACCGATTCACGAGGCACTACTTGATGCTGTGATCAAGTTCGTTCCGAACCCCGCCGAGGCTCAGAAGTACAGGATTCCAAAAATATGGAAGGGCAATCTAGACAGCGACGTAGCAAAGGCCATGATGAGGGCGGACCCCAACGGACCGGCAGTCTTCATGATCACGGAGATGAGGGTAGATCCTCACGCGGGTCTAGTGGCTACGGGAAGAGTGTTCTCGGGGACTCTGAGGGCTGGAGAGGAACTGTGGTTGATCAATGAGAAGAAGTTACAAAAAGTGCTGCAGGTCAGCCTTTACATGGGCGCTACTAGGGAACTCGCCGATGAGATACCTGCGGGCAACATCGCCGCCGCCTTAGGCTTAGACCAGGCCAGGTCGGGCGAGACCGCCATAGATGCGACTCTCAAGGACAAGGAAGTTGGAGCGTTCGAGCAGCTACACTACGTCTCTGAGCCTGTGGTGACCATTTCGGTCGAGCCGAAGAACCCGAAGGATCTAACCAAGATGATTGACGCCCTGAGAAAGCTTAGCATAGAGGACCCGAACCTCAAGGTGAAGATAAACGAGGAGACCGGGGAGTACCTGCTGTCAGGAATGGGCTTCCTCCACCTGGAAGTTTCGTTACAGTTACTCAGAGAGAATTACGGGATCGAGGTGGTCACCTCCCCGCCGATCGTGGTCTACAGGGAGAGCGTAAGGGCGGCCAGTCAGGTTTTCGAGGGCAAGTCTCCCAACAAGCACAACAAGTTCTACATCAGTGTCGAGCCCCTTAACGAGGCTACCATCAACTTACTGGCCTCCGGTAAGATTAAGGAGGATATGGATTCGAAGGAGATGGCCAAGATCCTGAGGGACGAGGCCGGCTGGGACTATGAAGAGGGCAAGAGGATAATAGCCATAGACGAGAACCTTAACGTATTCGTGGATAAGACGTCAGGAGTCCAACACCTCAGGGAGGTCATGGACACGGTGATTCAGGGCTTCAGGCTCGCGATGAGGGAGGGCCCCCTCGCCCACGAGCCCGTTAGGGGCTTGAAAGTCGTCCTGCACGACGCTGTAATACACGAGGACCCCGCACATAGAGGTCCCGCACAGATATATCCAGCCGTCAGAAACGCCATATTCGCTGGCATGCTTACTGCCAAGCCCACGCTACTTGAACCTCTCCAGAAGCTCGACATAAGGGTACCAATGGATTACGTTGGCAACGTGACTGCGGTTATAACGAGGAAGAGAGGAAAGGTTCTGGACATGTCTCAGGTAGGTAACGTAGCAAGGGTGACCGCCGAGATCGCAGTGAGCGAGTCATTCGAACTCGCCAGCGAGCTGAGGGCAGCTAGCGCTGGTAGGGCGTTCTGGGGAACGGAGTTCAGCAGATGGGCTCCGGTGCCTGACGCGTTACTTACGGATATAATAATGAAGATAAGGGAGAGGAAGGGACTCCCGAAGCAGCTGCCGAAGCTCGAGGACTTCCTCTCGTGATGAGGTTTGAGCGAAACGAAGATTTTCGGCAATATCAAGGCGGTATATTTCGATTATGACAACACCCTAGTCGAATTTGATTCCGTGTCTCAGAAGGCCTTAATTGAAGTTGCTAAGGACATGTTCGATTATATAACAGAGAACTACCCTAAGCTAAAGGTCAGCCTCGAGGAGCTCACGTCTACCCTTTTTTCGGTAAGTAAGTCGTTAGACGAGGAAGGCGTTTTCGACAGGAAAGAGTGGTGGCTGAAGACTCTCGAGAGGTTTGAGGTGAAGCCCAGCAACGAGGAGCTGTACTCTTGGACTCAGCTTTATTGGTCAATAGCTGGGAAAAACGAGTCTTACACCGACGCGATTGATGCGATAGAGTACTTGAAGGCGAAGGGTTACAAGGTCGGCCTGATAACTAACAGCGACGGGGAGGGAGGAGACAAGAAGGCCAGGATAAGTAGGTTCCCGCTGATAAGCAAGTTCGATGTGATAATTATCGGTGGGGAGGGTAACATAAGTCCGAAGCCTAACCCACAACCTTTCCTTCTCGCATGCGAGAAATTGGGCCTAAAGATTTCGGAGTGCGTGATGGTGGGGGACGATCCGGTCAAGGACTGTTTGGCCGCGAAGAAGGCGGGAATGAAGGCCATACTAGTGGATAGGGCCCAGAAGGTGAAGCATGCCGAGCTATATGCGGACTATGTGATTTCAAGCCTGTCAACACTTAGTGAGATATTTTGAGCGATTCTGATCTTTCCTCGTCAGCTAAATGTTCATTTGTTCGAACTCGTTTTTCAAGAACTCATTTAGGATCTTGATCCTCACTAAAACCTCTAATAGTCCCTGCGGTGGGGAGAACTCACCCAAACCTTCAATGGTTACCTTATCGAAGAAGGACTCAACGATGCCTAATATCTCCCCGAAGGGTCTGTCCCTAGCCCTTCCTGTCTTCATGACCATACGAAACGAGGACAGGTACTGTTGCGGGCTTAATCCCATAACTAATTTCAGTCTAACCTCAAGAGGTAGGGACTCTAAGAGTTCCCTAACGTCCTCCAGTATTTCCGACTCGTTAAACTCTAACGAGTCCACTAGCCCGCTTACCACGTTGACGAACCTTTCAAGCAGTTCCTCCTCCTGGGGTTCGACCACGTCCTTATTTGAGTGATAATAACTCACTTCTTCCTTAGGAGAGAGGGTCACAGTGGGGATCCCCTTCCTTAAGAAGGCGTAGCTGTTCGTATAGGCCTGGGGTCTCCTTTCTATCGGAATCCGTGATTCAACGACACCGACAGCGCTCTTGAAAAGACCGGGAGATACGAAGAGTACCGAGGTTGGGTCAAGGAAGTCCAAATCGACGACGAACTTAGGGGAGTCCCTTAAAGAGGACACGTAAGCTCTAGCCCCGCAACCCCAAGATAGGGTGTCGAAATAACAACCCGATTCTTCGGCCGTTAACGACACCAGTTTCAAGGTTCTCTTCTCATTCTTTATGAACGGAAGAAGAGCGACGCCGGCCAGGTCGTCGTGCTCCCCACTCAGGAAGTGGTCGTGGTGAGCCGTCACGTATACTAGCTCGTCCGTCTTACCTGCTCTTACGGCCTCCACGTTATATCCCACGCTGGGCGCGAACTTCGTCTCCACCTCGACGTAGCACGTTTCGTCGTTGGGCCTTCTGTCCAAGAACACTGCAGGGATGGGGGGAGGCTCGCCGTAATATTGCAAAAAAGGACTACGTTTAAGCACGAACCTTCTCAACGTTCCGTCATTCGTGGTGAAAGCTACGGCCTCAACCCCCTCTTCAATCGCCTGGCTGTAGAGCTTAGGGATCTCGAAAAGCGACTTCACCTCTATTACTTTAGCCTCGCCAGCACCGGAGGGACTGTAGGTCAGGCTCAACGCTTTCGCGTTGCAACTAACGGAGACGCTCTTCTCCTGCCAATTTAACACGTCTACGGGAACCACCCTCACGTCGTCGGCGACGCCCTCAAAGGTTTCCTTAATTAAGTCGACGAGCCTTCGCTCTTCTTTAGAACCCGCTATGACCTCTCCGATTGATGAGAGCTTCTTAATTACCTCAACTATCATTGAGCCGGTGCGTAGTCAAGCTTGAAAACCAACGATATACGTCTTTTCGCCCATAACGGGATCTACGAGGTCCTGTTATCGACGGGCTTCGGCGATGAAACCAATGTATCCCCCGTGGGGTTGCACGTGCGAGGCACAGACCTTAAAATTTTCCTGTATAAGTCCACGAAGTCTTACGAAATCCTCGTAAGAAATCCCAAATGTGGCATAACAATATCATTCGACGCTAGAAAGTTCTATATGGCATTAAAAGGTGAAATGAATAATCAAGTTAGATTTTCTAAAAACGGATTTCCCTTTATAGATGGTGACGCTGTTCTATTGGCCGAATGCCTCCCGGAAAAGGACGAAGACCCCGCGACATTCAAGGTCGTGCCTCATGAAGCTATGCTGAACATCGTCGAGTTCCCGGCATTTAACAGGGCGAACGCCTTACTCATAGACGCTCTAGTACACTTGACGCGTTTGCCTATTGAGGAGCCTCACACCAGAGAAGCTCTGAGGATTTTACTTATCTATGAGCTCTCAACGGCCAAACGTCTCGCTCCAGAGCTTGCAAATATAGTGGATGAAATTGTCGGCCAGGTAATGAAAGCCTATAAATTGTGATAAGCTTCATGAGACGTGTCGTTCAGGGTAGCACTTATTCCTGGCGATGGAATTGGACCAGAAATTGTACTGAACGCCAAGAGGATTCTCGCGAGGTTGAATCAGCTTTTCGATCTCAAAATCGAGTACGCTGAAATCGAGGCGGGAGACGGTGCATTTCGGAAGTACGGTGACCCTTTGCCCAAGGAATCCCTCGAGGTCATAGAGGCGTCAGACTTCATATTGAAAGGCCCTGTTGGCGAGTCTGCAGCCGACGTGGTGGTGAGGTTGCGCCAGATGTACGATATGTACGCTAACATAAGGCCCGCGAGGAGCTTACCTAACGTACCCACTAAGTTCGGGTTCGTTGATATCCTAATAGTCAGGGAGAACACTGAGGACCTTTACAAGGGGTTCGAGCATATGGTCTCCTCAGACACGGCCGTAGGCCTGAAAGTAATAACGTATAACGCTTCTAAGAGGATAGCTGAGGTGGCCCTGAGGTACGCGTTGATGAGAAGGAAGAAGGTGACCTGCGTTCACAAGGCGAACGTGATGAGGATAACCGATGGACTGTTCGCCAAGGCCTGCAGGGATGTCCTTAAGGGTAAGGTCGAGTACAACGAGATGTACGTCGACGCGGCCGCGGCGAACCTTGTTAGGGATCCGTCCATGTTTGACGTGATAGTGACGGAGAACGTTTACGGTGATATCTTGAGCGATGAGGCCAGCCAAATAGCGGGTAGCCTCGGCTTAGCCCCTTCAGCAAACATCGGCGACGGAAAGTGCCTGTTCGAGCCTGTTCACGGAGCCGCGTTCGATATTGCAGGTAAGAACATCGCCAATCCGACCGCATTCCTCCTTTCTGTGGCCATGATGTACGACGTCATGTACGAAAGGTCGAAGGACGTCAGGTACAAGAACGCGGCTGAGGCTTTGAGGAAGGCAATCGATAAGGCGTATGAGACCGAAAAGGTCACTCCAGATGTGGGAGGGATACTGAAAACGACGGAAATGATAGAGGCTATTTACAACTACTTGGGGTGATCCTTAGTGGGAGTAATTAGAGCTCTCGAACCCAGCTATGACGCCAAGAAAGTAGAGAACGACGTCTTTAGGATATGGGAGGAGAGAAACTCTTACAAGGAGCTGAAGGAAGAAGTGTCCAAAAGGCCTAAAAAGTTCCTGTTTATCGACGGTCCTCCTTACGCTTCAGCTCCCGTACCTCACCTAGGAACGGTCTGGAACAAGACGATCAAGGACTGTATACTAAGGTATGAGAGGCTGAAGGGTTACAGGGTTTACGATCAGCCCGGATACGACACCCACGGCCTTCCTATCGAGGTGAAGGTCGAGTCGATACTCGGCATAAAGAAGAAAAGTGAAATAATCAACAACTACGGCGTAGATAGATTCGTCAGCCAATGTAAAGAGTTTGCCACTGCGAACTTAGAAGGTTTAACTAAAGAATTCAAGAACGTCGGGGTGTTCATGGATTGGGACAACCCCTACATCACGTTTAAGGACGAGTTTATCTCCGCCTCTTGGGCCTTAATCAAAAGGGCCCACGAGCGCAACCTCCTGAGACGTCAAAAGTACGTGATTCACTGGTGTCCGAGATGCGAGACCACGCTTTCGGATTATGAGGTTTCCGAATACACCGAACTTGAGGACCCGTCTATCTACGTTAAATTCAGGTTGTTAGGGGAGGAGAACAAGTACCTCCTCATCTGGACCACAACCCCTTGGACCATTCCGGCAAACGTGTTCGTCATGGTGAACGGGAACAGCACGTACGCGGAGGTTCAAGTGGGTGACGAGGTTCTAATCATCGCTGAGCCCAGAGTAGAGCACGTCATGAAGGAGGCAAGGATCACTAAGTACAAGGTAATTAACACGCTTAAGGGCAAGGACTTAGTGGGTCTGAGGTACGAGCACCCTCTTAAGGATATAGTGGGGGCTCAAAAGGGTTTAGATCAGTATCACGTTGTAATTGACGCTGGAGACGTGGTTACCCTAGAGGAGGGAACCGGGCTAGTACACGCGGCGACTGGTCACGGTGACGTAGACTTCGAAATAGGGATGAAACACGGCATGCCCGTCGTGATGTTCGTTAACGATAGGGGGGAGTACACTGAGGAAGCGGGCAAGTACA
This sequence comes from Sulfolobales archaeon Acd1, assembly GCA_000389735.1. GTDB lineage: Archaea > Thermoproteota > Thermoprotei_A > Sulfolobales > Sulfolobaceae > Acd1. Next base: position 210,215 of record APJY01000002.1, read on the forward strand.
AAGGCATGAGCGTCAGGGAGGCTAATCAGGTCATTATTGAGGACCTCAAACAGAGGAGGGCCTTGTTTTACGCTACTAAGCTCAAGCACAGGTACCCGATCTGTTGGAGGTGTAAGACCCCCCTTATCCTCAGGGCTGTTGACCAGTGGTACATAGCGGTTTCTCAACTCAAATCGGACTTGTTGAGGGAAATTGAAAGGGTCACATGGATCCCAGAGTGGGGCAAGACGAGGATAAGGAACTTGGTGGAGAACATAAGGGATTGGGCTATCGGTAGGCAAAGGTTCTGGGGGATACCCTTACCTATATGGGTTTGTCCGGAGGGCCACGTCACCGTAGTTGGCAGTAGGAAGGAGCTGGAATCTCTAGCTGTAACGCCTGTGCCGGAGGACCTTCATAGGCCTCGGATAGACTCGGTCAAGATCAAGTGCCCCGTCTGCGGTAAGGAAGCTACTAGAGTGCCCGACGTCGCCGACGTGTGGATGGATAGCGGCGTGGCGTTTTTCGCCAGCTTCGGCGAGGACTGGGATAGGAAGTGGAAAGAGTTGGGCCCCGTTGATCTAGTCCTGGAAGGACACGACCAGCTAAGGGGCTGGTTCTTCAGCCTTCTGAGATCAGGCGTGATACTGGAGAACAGGGCACCATACAAGGCAGTCTTAGTCCACGGCTTCATGCTCGACGAGAAAGGTAGAGAAATGCACAAGAGCTTAGGTAACTACATTGAGCCAGGAGAGGTAATCTCCAAGTACGGCAGAGACGCTCTAAGGCTGTGGTTGCTTAGCAACACAACGTGGGAGGACGCGAGGTTCTCGTGGAGTAGTATCGAACAGACTTATAAGAACTTACAGATCGTTTGGAACGTTTTCGTCTTCGCGTCGACCTACATGTCGCTGGACGGTTTCGATCCGTCAAAGTATAGCTTGGACGAAGTATATCCCAAGCTTAGGGTGGAGGACAGATGGTTGCTATCGCGGTTCTTCAGGCTTTTGAAGAACGTCGACCAATCGATGAGCATCTATAAGGTCCACGAGTTGGCCAACGCTCTAACGGACTTCATTCTTAACGACGTGAGTAGGCTCTATATTAGGCTCATAAGGAAGAGGGCGTGGGAGGAGGGCCTAAATGACGACAAGGTCGCCCTTTATACAACGCTCAACTTCGTCTTAAAGAACTGGTTGATCTTAGCTTCTACTGTGATTCCGTTTATCGCCGAGAAAATGTACCAGGCGATTTATGATGACGCCAAACCGACCATCGCAATGGAGCTGCTTCCGGAGGTCAGAGAGGAGTTGATCGACGACGAGCTGGAGAACGCTATGAGGCTCGCCCTCACGATTCAGGAGGCCACACTCAACGCCAGGTCTAAGGCGGGAATAAAGCTCCGCTGGCCGTTACAGAAGGCTTACGTGTTCCTGACCTCTGAGGTTGACAGGAGGAGAGCGGAAGCGTTATACGACGTGCTCAAGTTGATGCTTAACGTTAGGGATCTTGAAATAGGGGGGATCGAAGGCTATTCCAAGTTCTCGAAGGTTCTAGCTAGGCCGAACGCTGCTAAGATCGGGCCTCAGTTCAAGCGCATGAGCAGGGCCGTGATCGAGTACATAGAAAGGAACCCGGAGCTAGTCGCTAAGGACATCCTAGAATCCGGTTATCACAAAGTGATGTTGGATTCCACTGAAGCGGAGATAACTAAGGAGCACGTGGTCTTGGAGGAGGAAGTACAGAAGGGATACGTATCTGCCAGGTTCGACGGGGGAGTCGTTGTAATTTCAACGGAGGTCAGCCCTGAGGTCGAAGAGGAAGGGATAGTGAGAGACCTCATAAGGAGGATCCAGGTTATGAGAAAACAGCTCAAGCTACAGGTTACCGATTTCGTTAAGGTCGCCATAAAGGTTCCGGAAGAGAGGAAGGGTTTGGTTAACAAGTGGGCAGACTACATAAAGAAGGAGACCAGAGCGGTCGAGGTTTTAGAAGGGGAGGTTACCGGTGACTTAGTGCAGGGCTGGGACATAGAGAACGAGGTCTACTTCATAGGAGTATCAAGGGCATGATGCCCTTTCCACGAAGGAAACCGTTGGAAGTAGTTCTCTTTTTATCAACCTTCTCGCAGGAGAGCTCCCTTCTCGAAATCACAATGAAATTGGGCACTATACTCCGCTACGTTAACATCTTCAGGGTGAGTGAGCTCACTTGGATCGTCGATCGGAGCGAGTTCCTTAATATTGTTAGGGAAATAACCGATTACGCCCAAGAGGTTCCGTATCTTAAAAAGTTTATTTCATTAAAGAAAAACTTAAAATACGTAGGACTTCTTCCGCCGATGAACGTACCCTCACACGTGGTAAGTAAGCAGGCCGTGGAGGGCGAAATCAGGAAAGTCAAGGACGGTGAGGTAGGTTTAGGTAAGAGAGTACGGAAGAGGGGCGGATACGTCCTGGTAACGGATTCGAGGACGATTAGGGCAGTTCCGTATGAGAACGTGTTCTACGAAGGCCCTAGAGTGAGGTTCGTGAGATCATTGGACGAGCTAGAGAAGGGAAGGTTCACGGTTGTTGGAGACAGGTACGGTGAAAACTTCGATAAAATATCGAGTCTATTAGCGTCAAAATACGAAGAGAGTGGGATCAGACTTATCATAGGGCCACCCACCGGGCTTCCTCCGGACGTCTTAGGCTATAGGGTCAATTTCGTAATGAGTCAGGGCGTAAGGGACGTTAGGACCGAGGAGGCCCTTTCCGTCGCGCTGGCTCTGCTGAACTCCGTCCTCTAGCCCTAAGCCCTTAGGAGTGGCCCTAATCGTGACGTCGGGTGGATAGACACTTTTAAAAGAGGGTTAATCACTAGATCTTGCGTCGAGGTCGACGTAGATGGGCCATAGAAAGCTTTCGTCGCCGAGGAGAGGATCGGCTGGGCTTAGGCCGAGGAAGAGAGCTGAGGAACTCCTACCTACTCCTAGGAGCTGGCCCGATTTACAGCTTGAGAAGCCCACTTTGCTTGGGTTCATTGGGTACAAGGTCAGTATGACTCACGTGATCATGGTTGACGATAGGGAAACCTCGCCTCATTACGGGAAAGAGATTTACATGCCCGTCACGATTCTCGAGACGCCCCCCATTGTTCCTCTCGCCTTGAGGGTATACGTTAGAGACGCGTTGGGAGAGCCGCAAGCTTACACAGAGCTTTGGGCCGAATCCCCTCAAGGGCTCCGCTTGGAGAAAGCGATAGGCAAGTTCTTCAAGCCGAACGTTTCCAAAAAGGATGAGATTTGGAAGAAAATCGAGACGGTGAAGGACAGGATAGAGTTCGTTAGATTGGTAGTCGCGACTCAGCCCCACAAGATCCCCTCCTTGGGGAAGAAGAAACCAGACCTGGTGGAGGTTCAGATAGCCGGGGGAGGCCTTGATGAGAGGTTAAACTACGCGCTAAGCGTTCTCGGCAAGGAGGTCTCTGTCGATCAAGTCTTTAAAGAGGGTCAACTCGTTGATGTGATTGGCGTAACCAAGGGCAAAGGGTTCGCCGGAGTAATCAAGAGGTACGGAGTGGTAGAGCTACCCAGGTGGCATAAGCATAGGAAAGGTAGCAGGAAGGTAGGAGCTAGAGGACCTTCTATTCCCACCCCGAGTTACGTTCCTCAGCCTGGAAAAATGGGCTTCCACAGGAGGACCGAGTACAACAAGAGGATCCTTAAAATCGGAACCGATCCGAATATGATTAACCCGCTCGGAGGCTTCCCGCATTACGGGCTAGTTAAGAACACCTACCTGGTCATTCAGGGTAGCCTGATGGGCGCGGTGAAGAGACCCTTGTTCTTGAGGTATCCGATAAGGCCCACTTGGACGCCCAAGGGAGCACCAGAAATCAAGTACATCGATTTATCCAGCAAGCAAGGGTGATAGGAATGTACGTCGAATTGACCTCATTAAAAACCAACGTCTATGATTTAACAGGAGCTAAGGTTAATGAGGTCGAGCTACCCTCGTTCTTCAGCTACCCAGTTAGGATCGACTTAATACGGAGAGCCTTCATTTCCTCTCTAACTAAGTCGATACAGCCGAAGGGAAGAGACCCGATGGCAGGGAAGAGGACGACGGCAGTAAGCTTCGGAATAAACCTGGGCTTAGCGAGGGTTCCTAGAGTGAAGAACTTAGGTCGTGCAAGATTAGCTCCCAACACTAGGGGAGGCAGGAGGGCTTTCCCACCCACGCCTGAGAAGGTAATAGCTGAGGATATCAACAGTAAGGAAATGCGCTTAGCCGTGATAAGCGCGTTGGCGGCCACCGCTAAGGCTGAGTTCGTCAAAGCCAGGGGACATATAATCGACAAAGTTTCGTCTCTGCCCATAGTTGTGGTTCAAGACTTCGAAAACTTGAACACTACTTCGAGCGTTTACGACGCATTAGTTCAGCTGGGGCTGGAGGCTGAGCTAGAGAGGGTTAAGGAGAGTAAGGGCATTAGGGCGGGGAAGGGTAAAATGAGAGGGAGAAGGTATGAGCACGCGAAAGGCCCCCTAATAGTAGTGAGCTCTCACGAAGCACCCGTAGTTAAGGCCGCAAGGAACGTCCTCGGTGTTGACGTGGTTCCTGCTAAAGACGTTAGCGTGATTCACCTGGCCCCCGGCGGTCATCCCGGAAGGCTTACGATTTTCACCTTACCCACTCTTAAACTCTTGGAAGAGAGGTTTAGGGGTAGATTGTTATGAGCCAGGAGAAGAAGTCGGAAGTTAAGAAACCATACCAGTTCCAGGGGATTTTGATCAGGGCTTTGGCGTCAGAGAAGGCTATAAGGTTAATAGAAAGGGAAAACACGATTACGTTTCTAGTTGACCTCAAGGCAACGAAGAAGCAAATAGCTGAAGAGGTCGAGAAGATGTTCGAGGTAAAGGTAGAAAAGGTGAACACGCTTATTACACCGAGAGGAGAGAAAAAGGCATACTTGAAGCTCGCCAAGGAGTACAAGGCTACAGACTTGGCTCACAAGTTAGGTATACTCTGAGGTGAGTGATGAATGGGTAAGAGGCTACTCCAACAAAGGGCGGGCAGGGGCAACATCAACTTCAGGAGCCCTGGATGGACCAGGGTAGCCCCGGCCAGATTTCCTTCGGTAATCAAAGGCAAGCAGGGCGTGGTCGTCGATATAGTTCACAACCCAGGTCAAGTGGCCCCACTGGCGAAAATCATAACTGACCAGAACGAAGAGTTCTACGTTCCGGCCGTGCAAGGTCTCGCGGTGGGACAGGCAATTTCAATTGGTCCTGGCAGTAACCCCACTGCTGGGAACATTGTGGTTATTTCGGAAGTACCTGAAGGAACCCTGGTCAGCAACGTAGAGAAGACGAGAGGAGACGGAGGCAAGTTCGCGAGAGCTGCAGGGTCTTACGCTGTCGTGGTGGGAAGGGCAGGGAACAAAGTCCTCATAAGGCTGCCCTCAGGGAAGATAGCTCAGGTAGGCGGCGACGCTCTGGCCATAGTTGGCACCGTGGCGGGAGGAGGGGTAACCGAGAAACCGTTGCTTAAGGCTGGCAACGCCTACTGGAAGTGGAAGAAGAAGGCGCACAAGTGGCCTCATGTAAGGGGCGTGGCCATGAACGCCATATCCCACCCGCACGGTGGAGGTAGCCATCAAAGCGTGAGTAGGTCATCCACTGTATCCAGGAGAGCTCCACCAGGGAGGAAGGTAGGTCATATAGCTGCCAGAAGGGCTGGAAGGAAGAAGGGGACAGAAGCCGCCTGAATTAGGAGGTGATTACGGTTATGCCGTTCGAAATTCCACCTGAATGGAGGAACTTCAGGTACAGGGGTAAGGCGTTAGAAGAGCTGCTGAACATGAGCATGGACGAGTTCATTAAGCTGTTGCCAGCTAGACAGAGGAGGTCGCTTAGGAGAGGCTTTACTGAGGAGCAGAAAAGGCTTCTAGAAAAAGCGAGGAAAATCGTAAGAACGGGCAAGTATGACAAGGTAATAAAGACCCACGTGAGGGATATGATAATACTACCTGAGATGATCGGTTTGAAGTTCGCTGTTTACAACGGAAAAGAATTCGTAGAGTTTCAGGTTGTCCCGGAGATGATTGGTCATTACCTTGGCGAGTTCTCAATAACCACGAAGAAGGTGGAGCACGGAGAGCCCGGACTGAAGGCTACCAAGTCGAGCCTGTTCCTGGCAATGAAAGGGTGATATGCTATGCCTCCCTCTTGGACTTATCCCAACTTGAACGTCGATGAGGCAAGGACTGGCAAGGCTGTTAAACGCAACGTGACCGTCTCGCTGAGGGACCTTTACAACGTTTGTAAGGCAATTAGGGGTATGAAGGTAACCGAAGCGGAGAAGTTCCTGACCGATGTGCTGGAAGGAAAACAGGCTTTGCCCTTCTGGAAGCACCAGAGAGGGGCCGCTCACAGATCGAACATTTCGCCGAAGTGGAAGGTGAAGAGTGGCAGATACCCGAGGAAAGCGATAAAGTACGTGCTCGAGGTTCTAAGTTACGCGAAGGCAAACGCCGTTAGCAAGGGACTTTCCGAGGAAAGGTTGAAGATCCTTCACGCTGCAGCTCACAAGGGCATAACGATAAGGAGGTATATGCCGAGGGCCTTCGGTAGATCCACAAGGAAGTTCAGGTACACTTCCAATATTGAGATAGTCGTGGGTGAGGTCTGATGGTAAGCGTTAGGAAGTACTTCCTCCAAAGGTCTTTAACGAAAGTCATGGTGGACGAGTTTTTGGCGAAACAGTTCTATACCGCCGAGTATGCTGGAGTTGAGATAACGAAAACCCCCATAGGAACTAGGATCATCATTTACGCAGGCAGGCCTGCCGTAATTATCGGCAGGGGAGGGAAAACCATCAAGCAATTGGCTCAACTCTTCGAGAAATACTTCGGTCTGGAGAATCCACAGATAACTGTGACCCAGGTGGAGAACCCAGAGCTCAACGCGAGGGTGATGGCATTCAGGCTCGCCCAGGCCCTAGAAAAGGGGTACCACTTCAGGAGGGCTGCATTCGTCACGCTTAGAAGGATTTTGAACGCTGGGGCTTTGGGTGCCGAAGTAGTAGTGAGCGGCAAACTCACTTCCGAGAGAGCGAAATACGAGAAGCTTAAGGAGGGTGTCGTCTACAAGACTGGTGGGCATTTAGAGTACATACTCGACAGGGCCATCGCAGTGGCGATGCTTAAGCCGGGCGTTTACGGGGTGGAGGTCGTAATAACAAAGCCCATGAAGAGCGTCGACAAGATCACCTTAAAGGAGGAAACGCCGCAACCGCCTGAATCTGTGACTGTCACCAACGTGAAGTTCATCGAAGAGACTCAGCCGTCAGAAGGACAACCTGAAAGGGGTGGTGTAAGTGGCTCATAAGAGGAACGACTTCCTTAAGGAAATCCGAGGGCTCAACGACGAGGAGTTACAACAGAAGCTGAACGAGCTCAGGAGCGAGCTCATCAGGCTACGGACGCAAGTAGTAACGGGTACGATAAAGGACACTATGGCTATAAGGAACATTAAGAAGAACATCGCGAGGATACAGACTGTTCTAAAAGAGAAGAGAAGAGCCGGAAAAGCGTGAGGACGGCATGTTCATCGACCTGTTAAATGAGGAGGTTCGTATCAAAGGATATACGGACCCAAACGTCATAGGCTTGAAGGGAAGGGTCGTAAGTGAAACTCAGAAGACTTTATTACTGCTTCTCCCCGATGGGAGGAAAGCCAGGATAATGAAGGCACATGTCGTGCTTGAGAGGAACGGAGAAGAAATCTCAGGGGGTCAGCTGAGGGGCAGGTACTGGGAAAGGTTGATGAGGTGGTAAAGCATGAAAGGGGCCAAAAACGTAGGCGTACCAGGTGTTGTAATTCCCTCGAAATCGTGTGACGATGATAACTGTCCGTTCCACGGGACTTTACGGGTGAGGGGAATGATCCTGGAGGGCACTATAGTTAAATTTAGGGCGAATGGGACGGCCATCTTCGAAAGGGAGTACATTTACTACGACAAGAAGTACAAGAGATACGAAAGGAGAAGGAGTAGGATTCACGTCCACGTTCCTCCGTGTTTAAACGTTAAGGAAGGGGATAGAGTGATAATCGGAGAGACAAGACCAATAGCCAAGTCTGTTGCGTTTGTAGTTCTCGGAAAGGCGGGTGGTCAGAGTGCCTGAAAAGCTTAATGTGGTTGGTTCGAGGAAAGGCCTGACTCCAGGAATACAGCACGAAACTAGAGTCGTCGTGGCTGATAACAGTGGGGCTAAAGAAGCCCAAGTTATAGGAATCTACGGCTATCACGGCGTTTTGAGAAGGGTTCCCTTCGCGAACGTCGGAGACCTGATTATGGTCAGCGTCAAGAAAGGCACGCCCGAAGTGAGGAAGCAGAAGTTCAAGGCAGTGATAGTAAGACAGAGGATGCCTTACAGGAGGCCCGACGGGACTTGGATAGCCTTCGAGGATAACGCGGTGGTCATTGTGAACCCTGACGGTTCCCCGAAAGGGACGGAAATCAGGGGTCCCATAGCTAGGGAAGCCGCGGAAAGATGGCCGAAAATAGCGGGAATAGCTACCCTGGTGATATAAATCATGGTCTCCTCTAAACCCTCAAAACAAAGGAAACAACTCTACAACGCGCCTAAGCATAAGCAAAGGAAGACTTTAACGGCTCCTTTGTCTGACGACTTAGCTAACCAGTACGGTATAGTCAGGATTCCCGTCAGAGTCGGCGACGTTGTGAAGGTGATGAGAGGCGAGTTCGCGGGTCACGAGGGCAAAGTAATAGCGGTTAAGCTGGAAAACGGAAGGATAGCCGTTGAGGGCCTAACTAGGAAAAAGGCTGATGGCTCGGAGGTGCCCGTGTGGGTTCACGCGTCTAAGGTTATGATAACTAAGCTGGACCTTGGCGACAAATCGCGTAAGGAAGCCATAGAACGTAAAGCTGAGGCTAGGAAGAAAACGCTCGAGACTCTGAAGGGAAACGCCTCAAGTTCCTCAAGTTCATGAGGTGAATAGTGAATGGCGCACATAACGCGTTTCGAAGCCCCTTGGTTCCTCAAGGTATCAAAGAAGGAGTACAAGTGGGTGGTCAGGGCTAACCCTGGACCACATCCAATATTGAAAGCGATCCCGTTAGCGATCCTCGTCAGGGATTACTTAGGCTATGCGAGGACTTTGAAGGAAGCTAAGAGGATCATATCTACGGGCCTAGTATACGTTGACGGGAGGCCGAGGAAGGACTACAAATACCCCGTCGGCCTCATGGATGTAATCTACGTGAGGGGAGCTGAGAAATACTACAGGATGGTTCCCGATACCAAGAGGGTGATAGTTCCGGTGGAGATAAGTAAGGATGAGGCCTCGTTTAAGTTGGTAAGGATCGTCAATAAGACCACCGTTAAGGGTGGGAGGATACAACTGAACCTGGAAGATGGGAGAAACGTATTGTTGACTCCCGAAGAGGCCAAGAACTACTCGACTTATGATACGTTAAAGATCGAGATTCCTAACCAAACGATACTTGGTAAGTTCGAGTTGGCGCAGGGGAATTACGCCGTGATCGTGGGAGGACGCAACGTTGGTGCTCACGGAAGGATAACTGAGATCAGGCTTGCCGCCTTTAAGAGGCTGAAGTACTCGATAGTCACATTAACTGATTCTTCTGGTAAAGAGATAAGGACGAACATGATGAACGTTATGGCTGTAGGTAAGGAGGCTCCCGTGGTGAAGCTTCAATGAGCGCGACCCAAGTTGAGGCTAAGAAGCTCGGGAATACGATGAGGAGGGTAATTCTAGATAAGGTTACCGTCAACATCGGCTTGGGCGAATCCGGTGAAAGGTTACAGAGAGCGTACAATCTGCTCCAGGAGCTGACTGGCTCGAAGCCGGTCTACACTATAGCTAAGAAAACGATTAGGGAGTTCGGGATAAGGAGAGGGGCACCAATTGGCGTAAAAGTGACGCTGAGAGGGAAGAAGGCTGAGGAGTTCTTAAACAGAGTCCTGGAGGCTGTGGGTAGAAGGCTGAAGAAGGAAAGCTTTGACGACTACGGCAACGTCGCTTTCGGGATTTCCGAACACGTATTGATCCCTGGAACTAAGTATGATCCTGAAGTAGGGATCTTCGGGATGGACGTGGCCATCACGCTAAGGAGGCCTGGATATAGAGTAATGCTGAGGAAAAGAAAGAGGTCCGGGATCCCTAAGAGGCACAGGGTCACGAAAGAAGAGGCAATGGAGTTCCTCAAGAAAAACTTTAATGTTACCATAGTTGAGGGGTGAGGAGCATGGGTAAGTACAAGCCTCCGGCTGAGGTCAAGTTCGGTAGAGGGGCTCAAGTTTGCAGAAGGTGTGGCGGCAGGGATTCAGTGATACAGAAATATGGCCTCTATTTGTGCAGGCAGTGCTTTAGAGAAGTGGCGTACGACTTAGGTTTTAAGAAACTGAGGTGATTGGAACATGGTCGTCCTAAATCCGTTGGCGAACGCGCTTACTACGATTTACAACAACGAGGTTAGGAGGAACAAGCAAGCCATCATAATGCCTGCCTCGAAGCTCATAGTTAACGTCTTGAGGGTTATGCAGAGGGAAGGTTACATAGGAGAGTTTGAGCTAATCGACGACGGCAGGTCTGGCAAGATAGTGGTTCAGTTGTTGGGACGTATAAACAAATGCGGTCCGATAAGCCCAAGGTTCCCGGTCACGTATAAAGAGCTCCTAAGCATGCCGCACTATATCAGGAGATACCTACCCTCAAAGGAGATCGGGTTCATCATCCTATCTACATCTAAGGGTGTGATGACTCACAAGGACGCAATTAAGGAGAGGATCGGGGGCGTGGCTTTAGGTTACGTTTATTGAGGTGATCCCTAGATGAAGGCCGCCTACTTGCGGGAGGAGATCGAGATCCCCAAGGGCGTCACCATTACGCTAGATGGAATGAAAGTAAGAGTTAAGGGGCCTAAGGGGGAAATAGAAAAAGACTTCACTCACATTAAGGGCATTCAAATGAACCTTAGCGATAATAAGCTGATTTTGGAAACCACCTTCGCTGATAGAAGGAAGAAGGCTCAATTCTACACTATTATAGCTCATATCAAGAACGCCATAACTGGAGTTACTACTGGCGGATTTAGGTATTACCTGAAGGTTATATTCACGCACTTCCCGATATCCGTGAAAGTCGCTGGGAACGAGGTTCAGATATCCAACCTCATCGGCGAGAAGAACGTGCGGAGAGCTAAGATCCTCCCAGGAGTTAAAGTTACCGTGAAAGGAGAAGAAATCGTGGTTGAGGGATTAGACATAGAGAAAGTCGCCCAAACCGCTGCCAACATCGAGAGGGCGGCCAAGATAACCGGTTTCGACAAGAGGGTGTTCGCTGACGGAATTTACATTTATAAGCAGGAGGTGATCTCATGAGCGACCCTAAACAAGCACTAAAAGAAAGAAGAAGGCTCCAAAAATCAATTAAGAAAAAAGATAAACCTAAGTTCCTAAGGTACGATTGGGATAAGTACTACAGGCTGGAAAGGCAGGAGACCTGGAGGAAGCCTAGGGGAAGAGACAACCCAATGAGGCTTCAGCTGTCAGGATACCCTCCAAAGGTGGATCCGGGCTTCGGTACGCCTAAGGAAATAAGGGGGTTACACCCGAGCGGACTCAAGCCGATAATAGTAAGGAACATGAAAGAGCTAGAGAGCTTAAAGGGTAAGCAGGACGTGATAGTCTACATAGCGTCAACAGTCGGTCTTAAAAAGAGGATGGAGATGGTGAGTAAGGCGAAGGAACTAGGAATAAGGCTGGCTAACGGGTGATCGGGATGCCCGATCTGGCGCTTCAGAAAAGGCTTGCCGCGGACATGAAGGGCGTTGGGATCAAACGGGTGAAAATACCGCCTGAGTATGTAGATGAGGTCACTGAGGCCCTAACGAGGGAGGACGTTAGGAAGCTAATTAAGGACGGAAAAATTATCATCAAACATGCCAGAGGGATAAGTAGCGGAAGGCTGAAGGAGAGGAGGAGGAACAGGAGACTAAAGGGTGAGGGAAGGAAAGAAGGAAGCAGGAAGGGTAAGAAGGGAGCAAGGACCGAAAGAAAGAGAGCGTGGGTATTCAGGATAAGGAAGATAAGGACCTACTTGAGATACCTCAGGGATACGGGAAAAATAGACAGAAAAACGTATAGGAAGCTATACTTGGAGAGTAAGGCTGGCGTTTTTAAGTCGCTTCGTGACGTGAAGATCCGTTTACAATCCCTGGGCGTGAAGGTGGAATAACTATGGCTCACGGTCCGAACTACAAGGTGAAGTTTGGGAGGAGAAGGGAAGGTAAAACCAACTACTATAAGAGGTACATCTACGTCCTCTCCAACGCTACCAGGCTCGTGGCTAGGCTGACGAATAAGAACGTTATCGCGCAAGTTGTGGCGTTTGACCCGAAAGGAGACAGAACGCTTGTGGCCGCACATTCCATGGAGCTAGTTAAGAAATATGGTTGGAAAGGTGATACAAATAACACTCCCGCGGCTTACTTAGTGGGGTTCTTAGCGGGTTTGAGAGCTAGGAAAGCGGGGATAACGAAGGCCGTGTTAGACATTGGTCTGTTCACGCCTGCCAAAGGGGCTAGGGTGTTTTATGTGGCGAAAGGCGCTATTGATGCCGGTTTAGAAATACCTATGGGAGATGTTGGGATAGTGGAGTCAAGAATTCGGGGAGAGCACGTCGCAGCATACGCAGAGAAACTCAGCGCTGAGAACCCGGAGAAGTTTGAACGATTGTTTTCAAAATACTTGGAAATAGGTTTGCATCCTAAAGATCTCCCTAAACATTTTGAGGAAACATTGGAAAAGATTAAGCGAGATTATAAAGATGTGTTAGGGTGATCGCATGGCTGAAGAGGTTCCTGTAATAAACCCCGAGGAATGGAAACCTAGGACGAAGGTAGGCCAACTGGTCAAGGAAGGGAAACTTACGTCCTTAAAGGAGCTCTTCGACAGGAACCTTCCAATCACGGAACCCGAGATTGTGGACATACTAATGCCGAAACTAAAGTATGAAGTAGTCGACATAAGGATAGTTCAGAAGCAGACGGACGCAGGAGAGATCTCGAGGTATAAGGTTCTGATAGTTATGGGTAACATGGACGGCTACGTGAGCTTCGGTACTGGTAAGGCCAGGCAGCTTAGGGTTGCTATTGCTAAGGCCATACGTGACGCTAAAATGAACATTATCCCGGTAAGGAGAGGGTGCGGGAGCTGGGAGTGCACCTGTGGCGAACCACACAGCTTGCCGTTCAAGGTGACGGGGAAGGCAGGAAGCGTCGAAGTGACGTTATTACCCGCCCCGAGAGGAACAGGCCTAGTGGCTGGTCCTGCCCTCAAAACTTTACTCACTTATGCTGGGATCAAAGACGTCTGGTCCTACTCGAAAGGAATGACCTTAACAACAGAGAACTTCATTAAGGCAGGGTACATGGCACTTTACAACACTTACAAGTTCGTAACCGTTATGGACTGGGGAAGAAAGAGGTGATGAACTGTATGACTATACTCGCGATCGTCAGGATTAGGGGATACGCGGGGGCACCTTGGTACATTAACGATACTTTGGAGATGCTTAGGCTTAGCAAGAAGTTCAACGCTATGGTGTACCCGAAGACCGATTCCCTAGAGGGAATGCTTAGAAAAGCGGAACCATACATAACCTGGGGGGAACTGAATCTAGAAGGCGCGACAGCTTTAGTGAAGAGGCTAAGGATAAATGGTGGGAGGAGCCTGGACTCGATACCAGAACTTAAGGCAAAGGGGATAACGAACGCACAGGAGCTCGCTAAGGCCATTATAGAAGGAACAGTTCTAATTCATAAGATGAACAATGTGTTCTCTTTCCCAATAAGGTTGCATCCTCCGTCCGGTGGATTTAAGGGTAAGATAAACCGACCTTACAAACTGAAGGGAGAATTCGGTTACAGGGGAGATAAAATAAACGAATTACTCGTGAGGATGAGCTGAAATGGTCGTAAGGAGGGAGAAAAAAGTAAGGAAATATAGGGGAAGTAGGACACACGGCTGGGGAAAGAGGGGTCAGCATAGGGACAGGGGATCTCAGGGCAAGAGAGCCGTTGGACAACACAAAGAGAAGTGGTCTTGGGTAGTCAAATACGCTCCAGATTGGTATGGCAAACACGGATTCCATAATCCCACGACTAAGCAGATTAATGCCATTACTATCCGCAAACTCAACGATATGATAATAGCCGGTCAAATACAGGTTAAGGAGGAGACCGGGAGAAAAGTTGTAGACCTTAACGAGTACGGCATAGATAAACTCATAGGCAGAGGAAGACCGGTTATGCCGTTAGTTATCAAGGTCAAGTCGGCTTCTAAGGGCGCTCAGGAGGCTGTTAAAGGCGCGGGAGGAGAAATAGTTTTAACTCCTGGGGCGTAGTTTTCCTAACGCCCATGGGATTCGTCGAAGCTCTATCGGCTTTAGGGAGGGTTTTACCAGCTGCTTCGAGACCCAAGGAAAGAGTTCCTCTGCCACGAAAAATTTTGTATACATTTATAGCATTAACAATATATCTAGTCTTATCTTCGGTACCGCTTTACGGCGCGACATCCTCCAATCTGTTTAATTTCCTGTTGCAACAGATAATCTTCGCCTCCTCTGCAGGAACACTAGCGCAGCTCGGAATAGGACCCATTATCACCGCAGGACTGATAATGCAAATACTAGTGGGATCTAAGCTGGTCAACGTTGATTTGACCTCTGATGAGGGGAAGGCTATGTTTACTGAGGCACAGAAAGGGTTGGCTTTCATATTTATACTTGTAGAATCACTGTTCTTCTCTATCGCTCTCGTGAGGAATTCGTTGTCGTTGGCTTTTGCTGGTGTGGTATTCGCCCAACTGGTCGTAGCGACTTACATAATAATGCTACTGGACGAAATGATACAGAACGGATGGGGTCTGGGCTCTGGAGTAAGCCTGTTCATTTTGGCTGGAGTTATGAAGATTATCTTTTGGGATATGTTCGGGATATCGGCAGTTTCTAACCAAAACCTTCCCATAGGCTTCTTCCCTACCTTTTACTCCGTCGTCACCAGCGGCGGTAACGTCTATGATCTGGTTGTCAATACCACCAAGCCATTCCAGCCTGACCTAATAGGGCTCATAGCCACGGTCGCTCTGATAGTCATCACGTTATGGCTAAGCAGTATTAACGTGAACATCCCAATAACGTCACAGAAACTACGAGGCATTAAAACGACTGTACCTCTTAATTTCCTTTATGTAAGCAGTATACCCGTTATCTTCGTGAGTGTTCTGGGAGGCGATTTGCAGCTCTTTGCTGGACTTGCGTCCACGATGTCGCCGTCGGCCAACTCGGCGCTGCAGGTCATTGAGACCTTGTTCCTTTTCCCTCCTGGCAACTACCCCCATAGCGTTTACGCCGTGATTGTGGATCCGTTGGGCGCGGTCGCCTACGCGATCGTGTTCATCGGTTTGAGCCTCCTGTTCGGAGTGCTTTGGGTTGAGGTGTCGGGCTTAGATCCGGGGACTCAGGCGAGGAACATGATCCAGGCGGGACTCGAGGTGCCCGGCGTTAGGTCTAACCCAAAGGTCCTTGAAGCCATGCTAGCTAAGTACATTTATCCGTTAACTATCTTCAGCTCACTGATAGTTGGAGTACTGACTGTCGCAGCTACTCTGTTAGGGGCTTACGGTTCTGGAGTTGGGATCCTGCTCGCTACAACAATAGCGATGCAATACTACAAGCTTATAGCTTACGAGAGAACACTAGACATGTACCCGTTACTAAGAAAATTGGTCGGTGAATGAGATGGGAAAGATAGGTGTCGTCACTGGAATTCCAGGCGTAGGTAAAACGACCGTGTTAAGCAAAGTGAAGGAGATACTTGACTCCAGGGGAATAGAAAACAAGATAGTGAACTATGGAGACTATATGCTCCAAACAGCGCTACAAATGAATTTGGTTAAGAATAGGGATGAGATAAGGAAATTGCCCATAGAAAAGCAGAAGGAGCTTCAGACCGAGGCGGCCAGGAGGATCAGTCAGGATGCCGCCGCTATGGGCGAGAAGGGCTTGCTCTTCGTTGATACTCATGCCGTCATAAGGACGCCCTCAGGTTATCTCCCTGGCTTACCTAAACACGTAGTGGAAGCCCTCCTCCCTAACGTCATTTTCCTAATAGAGGCAGATCCGAAGGAAATACTGAACAGGCAGTCTAGGGATGTAGGTAGGATGAGGTCTGATTACTCGAGCTTAGAAGTTATCCAGGAGGTAATGGACTTCGCGAGATACGCGGCCACGGCTTCTGCCGTTCTCGTAGGCGCTACTGTAAAGAGAGTGGTTAACGTAGAGGGTAATCCTTCCATTGCCGCAAACGAGATAATTAATGCAATGCTTTAAGGTAGCTAGCAGGTTGATGAACCTCATCGTTTTTGTCCCAATCGCGATCGGTTTTGTTGTCAACTTACTTGTATATGTATTGTATAAAATATTCCTCGAAAATCGATTTAATTCAATAATCAACGAAATAATAAAACTCGAAACAAAACTCTATTCCTTAGCTTCAGAGAAAAGGAGGACGAGAAAACAAAAGCTGAAGAAGGATGAGCTTCAGGCCCTTTATTCGACCTTTAGATGGCTTTCTTTTCTACAAACATCAACGTTAATGGCTTCATATTTCGTTGGTTTTCTAATTGTCGCCTCATACTTTAACGACCTCCAACTGGCGTTTCCATTAGAAGTCCCTGTTTTGACAAATAGCAACGGCCTGATATACGGTGGATCAGTGCTCCTTTACATCCTCTCCTTTTTCATTTTCGTTCCCCTAGGCCTTAGGAGACCAAAGCTCTTTTAAATCGGCGTCTTGAAGAGGGAAACTAGGGAAGATGCCAAGACCCGCGCTTAGATCGAGGTCGTTAGCTAGGCATCACGTAAGGACTCCTGGTGGTCGTACGGTAATACATTATGAGAGGAAAAGGAATGGAAAAGCAACATGTGCGGTTTGCGGTGGCGAACTAAGAGGAGTGCCGACTAATCAGGTATACAAGTACTCAAAGACTGAGAAAAGGCCCGAAAGGCCCTACGCCGGGACGCTTTGTCATAGATGCCTTGAAAAATTGATTAAGCAAGCTGTAAGGTCATAGAAAATGCTTGTTATAATTTCGGGCCCACCTGGAAGTGGTAAAACGACGATTGCGAAGCTCATAGCGGGTACATACGGATGGGAATTTGTTTCGTCCGGCCAGCTATTCAGACAAACCGCACTTGAGAAAGGTATGAGTGTTCTGGAGCTTAACAAAGAAGCAGAGAAAAACATAGAAATAGATGAGCTGATAGATAGGAAAACAGTTGAAATATCGTTTTCGAAAGAACGAGTCGTCCTTGAGACGCACGTCGGTGCCTGGATTTTAAAGAATTCTAGGTCAGATGTGGTTTCAGTTTACCTGACCGCTCCCATCTGGGAGAGGGCACGTAGGATAGCTAATAGGGACGGCAAAGACGTTATGAGTTCTTATATAGAAATAGTTGAAAGAGAATTCAGTCATAGAAAAAGATTTTATGAGTATTATGGAATTGATATAACCGATTTATCGGTATTCGATATTGTTGTGAACACCTCTGGCTTAACGCCGCAGGAAGTTTTCAACATAGTCAACGCATACATCCGGCTCAGAATGAAACTTTCGGATTAGGCTCCCTACGTTTTATACAGTTGGGATATTGAGAGCAAATGTCGATTCTTCAGATAGTGCAGAACCTAAGCACTGAAGTGGCTCAGATAGCTTGGGGTTTATTCTTACTAGCGTGGGGGGTCGGTTGGGCCCTAAGGGGATCACCGATCCCGATATTCAGAATAAAAAGGAGCGGGCAGGATATACTCGAGGACGCTATACTAGCTGCCTTCTTCCTAGCGATAGGTTCATCGGTATTCGCATTAATTCAATATCTAGCATCTCAGGTGTAAGGAAGTGTTCAGTATCGCCGACCTATTAACGGTTGCTCAGGCTCTCTCCCTTCTTACCTACTTCATAGGCACGGCGATTTACGCGCTTCCTATACCACTTCATGGCGTTAAAAAATGGGCGCCTAGGCTAATAGCGGACGGTATATACTCGTTGGTCTTGATAACGGCTTACACTATAATCGTTAGTGCAACAGTGGAGCTCGAGAACGAGATATCAGGGTCTTGGGGTTATTACGAGTATTGGCTTCAGTCGACAATAACCCAGCTGAGCATGCTATATCAATACCTCTCGTTGGCTTATGCCGGCCTGTCCTCGATCCCCTACTTCGGCAAAATAATTAACTCGATATTTCCGACCTGGGTGTTCTTCTCAGCGTTGTCGCTGGCTCTCTCGTACTTATCGTTTCTTCAATTGCTTTCCCTTTTCATTTACAACGATTTCGAGGTCCTTATAGCTTTGGGGATTCTACTCATAGCGCTACCTTTCAGGATAGGGAGGGTGATTGGAGCTTCCTTCATAAGTAGCGCCATAGTGTTCTTCATAGGCCTTCCTTATCTTCCTAACTTCTTAGAGAACTTGGGGCTCTCCACAGGACAACTGTTCTTACCCGTGTCTCAAGTGTCCAACACAACAGTGTTCGGGCTTTTCAATTACATGTACAGCTACCTGCTCCCTCAAATGGTGGCAGTCACAATTTTCGGCCCTCTTATATATTTGACGTTGCTAGCGAGCCTGTCTATAGGCGTCGCGTCCCTTATATCTGGGATGGGCGGCCGTCTGCCGTTCCCAATCGAGGTACCTTGAGGTGCCTTGAAATGAGGGCATACATTCTAGTGGCCCTCTTGTTCCTTGTAGATTCGCTACTAATCTACTACCTAGACAAAAACGTCTTAGCTCTAACATTTTCAATAGTTTTGTTAACAGTAATTTTAGTTTTAATAAAAATTATTTTTGAGAAGTTTGCTGACCACCTTTCTTTTCCTTCTTAACCTCCTTGATAATGAAGAGCGTCGTTTTTTGTCTGCCTCCCACCTAATATCACCAATCTTAAACACCCTCGGTGTCCTTAATAATTAATGATGCGAGATTACGAGTTCTTCGAGCATACGGCCGACGTTGGAATAATAGCCCGAGGAAACACCCTCGAGGAGGCCTTCTCGAATGCGGCTAAGGCCGTTTTCGAAGTCATGACAGATACCTCCAAGGTGGAGGCGAAAGAGTGTAGAGAAGTTACAATTTTCGGCTACGATTTGGAGAACCTTCTTTACAAATGGATAGAGGAGCTATTGTATTATTATGACTCAGAACTGATGTTGTTTAGTAGCTTCGACATAAAGGTCGATCAATACTCCTTAACGTTAACCGGAAAGGCTTGCGGAGAGAGGTTTGACCCCAATAAACATGAAAAGAGAACCGTAGTTAAAGCCATGACGTACCACATGATGGAGATCAAACAGATAGAAGGAAAGTACGAGGTAAGGTTCGTCGTTGATATATGAAGAGTGCCGCCGCGGGGACTTGAACCCCGGACACCCCGGTTTCGGAGGAGGCTCTTCAGCCGGGTGCTCTCCCGGGCTGAGCTACGGCGGCGAGACATCTTCTCCCTTTTACCTTTTTAGCTTTTACTAACTAGGATATAGGGGGCCTGGCGA
This sequence comes from Sulfolobales archaeon Acd1, assembly GCA_000389735.1. Lineage (GTDB taxonomy): Archaea > Thermoproteota > Thermoprotei_A > Sulfolobales > Sulfolobaceae > Acd1. The sequence goes on from APJY01000002.1 coordinate 229,834, forward strand.
CACTCCCTCTAGAACCCTTATACGGGTTTCGATGGGAGGGGGTCTCCAGGGGTCCCCACATTTATTTAGAAAACAAGGTTAGGAGTTAGGCAAACATGACCGAACGCCAAGCGAGCGTACTCATCGTGAAAATGACGCCGCTAGATGACGTCTTGTTGAACCCAGCGATAAAACACCTTGAGGAGTTAGGCTTTAAGGTGGCCGTTTTTAACGTTCCGCTCCACGTTCCCTTAACGCTATATAACTGGAAAAGACGCCAGTTTAAGGCTGAGACGATCCTGGATTTAGTTAAAAGGGAGTTCTCCGACGTTCCCTACACTGCAGTAATCGCTGTAGGGTACATTGACGCTTACGCCGAAGGACTTAATTTCGTCTTCGGATACTCGACGCAGCGCTACGGCACGGTTTACGTAAAAAGGCTAAAGTCTGACGACGTTTTAGTATACCAGTCAAGGATAATTAAGGAGGTTACCCACGAGTTAGGTCACGCGTTGGGTCTAGAGCATTGTGATGTCCCCCGATGCGTGATGAGTTTCTCGAACTCGGTGGAGGACGTAGATAAAAAATCCATGTTTTTCTGCGAAAAGTGTTCTGCAAAACTTTCTTCGATTTTAAAAGCCAAGCAAAGGGTCTAGATTGAATGCGACGACTCTCTTATTGGCTGGGAAGGCCACGTTGTAAACCCTTACCCCTCTAACTATCTTAAAAACTACTTTCGATTTATGTGCGTGCCCGTGGACTGCCACGTTTGGGAGACAACTGATTCTTTCCAGTAGCCGGGAACCTAATTCTGGATAGATGTCTTTCCTTTCACCATAGGCAGTCTCATACGTAGGTAAGTAATGGGTGAGTAATATTTTGTAATCCGCATCAAGCCCGCAGAGAAGTTCCTCAATCTTTTTCTCCCTCTTTCTATAAAACTCCTCATTCACACCGTGGGTTGCCTGCCAGAGGGTAGGCCTCTCGAGAACTCCTTCACTTCCTACGATAGCTACACGTTTGCCCTTAACCTTGACCTCTACGACTTCGTCGTCAAGCCACACTATGTCAGGGAAGAACCTTTTGTACCTCTCTTTCGAGGCTACGTCCTCGTTGCCGAATACCGAGACTACCTTGAATTTCTTGAAGAACGAGTAGATCGGATCGAAGAACTTCACCTCTCCTTTATCCGTGAGGTCTCCGGCTAACAGGAACAGGTCTATACTTAAATTACTCAACTTATGGAGGCTCGCCAGGAACTCGTTGAGGTATCTGGGGGAATGGATATCACTCGCTGCTGCGATCATCTCCTAATACTCAAGTACAAATTAATGAGGATAAATATCGAGTCGAACAATGTATATTCTACGAAAAGGTAATCTCAGATGGAGCTTGAGGGCATAGCTGATCTGCCTCTCCATGAGGGCAGAGTTCCACCCTGGTTAGCCAACTACATGAAGCGGCTGGCCAGGGCCGTAATCAGCGTGATGGTCCTGGAATGGGGGCCGGATAAGGTAGTGGAGAGGCTCTCGAATCCGCTCTGGTTTCAGGCATTTAACAACGTCATAGGCATGGACTGGGACAGTTCTGGATCAACAACTGTAACGTTAGGTATCCTGAAAGAGGTTGTAGTACCCCGCGAGTTCGGGTTCGTGATCCTGGGAGGAAAGGGTGACAAAGCGAGGGAGGTACCGAACGAGGTTAAGGTGTTAAAGGACGAATTCGGCTTAAATGCAGAAGCATACGCAAGGCTAAGCAGATTAGTAGCGAAACACGATACCGTGCTTATACAGGACGGTTACACTCTGTACCATCACTCCCTGATAGTTAGCTCAAGCGGAAATTGGGCGATAATACAGCAAGGTATGAACGTGGGAACGAAGTTGGCCAGGAGGTACCACTGGCACGGAAGTCACGACAATAGATCGGAGGTAATCTCAGGCTACAAGGAGAAGTACGCGATAGATGTTACTCCTCCCGAAAAGGAGAGGCTGAGGGGTCTATTGCTCGACCTAGTCAATGAGAGTCCTAACAAGGTGATAAGCGAGTTCAAAAAGGCTTACGCGATCCTGAAAGGTTTCGTTCCATTAGACGCCACTAACGTCTCTTACTACGTCGACAGGCTCAAGGACCTTAGAGCTATCTACTTAAAGCCAGTCGACGAGAAGAGGCTAAGGCAGACCTTAGCAAAGCTCTACGAGTCTTCCCCAAAGAACCTTGAGGAAGTGCTGCTTAACGGTCTAGGACCTTCGACGGCTAGAGCTCTATACCTGATAGCCGATTTAATATACAGGGATCCCCCGTCATACAACGATCCGGTGACCGTGCCTTACGACCCTTTGAAGTACGCTTTTACTGTTGGAGGGAAGGACGGCGTACCGTTTCCTTTTAACAGACGCGTGGCCGAGGAGGTAATTATGACTCTAGAAGATATAGTCGAGCGTGCGAAGTTGGAAAGCAATAATAAGGCAAAGGCCCTTCAGAGATTAAGGGAACTGTATATTGGTGGAAATAAAGAAGGGTCTTGAGGACGTTTACGTCAAAGAGACGGAAATCACATACATTGACGGTCAGTTGGGTAGGCTCTATTACAGGGGTTATTCTATATTCGATCTGGCGGAGTTCTCTAGCTTCGAGGAGACGTCCTATTTACTTCTATATGGAACTTTGCCGACCAAGAACGAGCTGGAGGATTACTCAAATAAACTAAGAAAATATAGGACCATCCCAGACAACCTGAAGACCTTCCTGAAGAGTTTACCGACTAACCTAAACCCTATGGACGTCCTCAGGACTTCCATGAGTTACCTTGGAATGCTGGAGAGAGGGAACGATCCTGACGCGCAGATCAGAGTTATAGCGTCGATACCCACAATCATAGCGTATTACCACAGGATTACTGACGGCTTAGAACCCGTGGAACCTTCGGAGGAGTTAGGTCACGCTGAGAATTTCCTGTACATGTTGAAGGGCAAGAGGCCCACTAAAGAGGAGGCCAACGCGTTAGACAAGGCCCTAATATTACATATGGATCATGAGATGAACGCCTCGACCTTCGCGGCTATAGTTGTGGCATCCACCCTTTCAGACCTATACTCGGCTTTGGTGGCTGGGATTGCTGCCCTGAAAGGACCCCTTCACGGAGGCGCTAACTACGAGGCCCTGAAGATGTTCATGGAGGTAGGGGACCCAAACAAAGCTGAGGAATACGTTATAGAGAGGCTGAGATCCGGTAAAAGGATCATGGGGTTCGGGCATAGGGTATACAGAACGTATGATCCCAGAGCTAGGATTCTCAAGAATATAGCACGAGAAATAACGAAGAACACTCAATACGAGACGCTTTATGAGATAGCTGAACGAATAGAGCAGGCCGCGATTAAACTGTTGAGCGGGAAGGGTATATTCCCTAACGTAGACTTCTATTCGGGAATAGTGTTTTACGCTCTGGGCTTTAGGCCTGAATTCTTCCCTACCCTTTTCGCTAGCGCAAGGGTGGTCGGATGGATGGCTCAGGTGAACGAGTACCTGAAGGAGAACAGGATCATTAGGCCCAAGGCCCTCTACAAGGGCGAGGTAGGAAAGCCTTACAAACCGATTGACGAAAGGTGAATGAACTTGATCAAACTCAAGCAGAGCAAGGAACAGGTGGTGTTCGACAAGCTCACCTCCATATCGGCCGACATCAGAGACTCAATCGAGCTGCTGCGAACCTTCTTTAAGGAGTACTTGAACGGAAACGACGACCAAACTCACCTGATATTCACCCGTATAAAGTCAATAAGTGATAGGGCCGCAGCGATTCGTGAGGAAATCGTTTCGCTTCTGTACGGCGAGCCCTTCCTACCCGACTTCAAGGAAACTATGCTGAACCTCACAAGAGCGCTTAACGACGTGATAAAGGCCCTAAAGGATTCCGCAAGATCCCTTATGATAAGGCGAGTTAATCCAGCAATGTTAATGAAAATAAGGGAACAGACCTTATCGTATTTGGCCGTCATAACGGAGGCCTCGGCCCGGCTAGTGTTGATGATATCGTACCTGAGTACCAACGTAGAGGAGGCGATTAGGATTTCGAAAGAAATTCAGGGCCTCGAGAGGCAGGGAGACGAGATAAAGGACGCGATCTTAATGGCCGTATACGGTCAAGAAGCAATGGACTCTATTTCAGTAATTCAGCTAAGAGACTTCATATTGTTCCTAGATAACATACTTGACGGAATGGAGGAAGCCTCACTGCATGTGGAGACGTTTTACATCACTATGAAGTCCTAACTTTTCAAAGTCCTAGGAGGCTCTTAAGGACTCCGTAGATCGCTAGGCTGGCCACAGCCGAAATCACGGGGGAGGTTAGCCAGCCTTTCGTGACCTGAATCAACTGTTTCACAACGTCGCGGCTTAAGTTTCGTAGGCTCAACCCTATGACTCCACCTAGGATGGTTTGGGTTATCGATATCGGAATGCCCAGAAGAGTGAAAACTTCCGATAGTATTCCTCCGCTTATTAGTGCTGAAGAGGCACCCAGATAACCTAGTTTCGCTATCCTAAAGCCCACGACTATGCTCGGCTTCAAGGAGGAAACGTATATCCCGATCGCGCTTGAGATACCATACACTGTGGCGACTAAGTAGTAGTCGTTAATCCCGACTAGACCGACTGAAACAAGAACGCCTATCGCGTTAGCACCTACGACGTAGGCGTTAATTAGGCTCGCGATTAAAATGAAGGTTCGATAGAATCTCATCTGGATAACAAGAGAATTAGTAGTCGAAATATACTTCAAGCTTCTAAAGATTATTAACGATAGAGCAATCGCCGATAAAGGGGAAACGATCCAACTTATCGCCGTAACGTAGAACTTAACCCAATCTATCGAGAACTCGTTTTGTGAGACTAGAAAGAGCGATGCTGCGCTTATGTAAACCATTTGGCTGAGGGACGAAGGGATTCCGCTCTTATTGAGTAGGTAAAAGGCGACGCTGGAAGCACTTACAATCGTTAAAACGGCCAAGCTCACGTAAATTTTGTAGTCTGATTGTATCAAATTCTTGACAGAGCCTTCGAGAGATTTCGAGTTGATTACAGTTCCTAAGAAACTAAACAAAGCGGTATACAGAAAACTCTTCTTAGGCGTAAGGGCCCTCGTGGAGACAAGAATTCCTAAGGACGTCGCTGTGTTGTTTGCCCCAACAAGGAAGGAGGCTACAGCTCCAACGACGAAAATGCCAATGTCGAGGGGGAATAAACCGTTCATCAAGTCAGGCCGTTAAGTTGTATATCTTATTTATGTAATTGATTACTGCCCTTCTTAGGAACTCACTCCTGTTAGTGAACCCGAACTTCCTCGCAGTTGCGTCTATGAACTCGAGCTCTTCGGGAGTAACTTTCAACGTGACGGTTTTACTTCTTGAAGGAATTTCGATTTCAATTAGAGTATCACTTATTTTTCTTACTTCAAATTTCGATGCCATAGAGCACGTTCACCAGGGTAATACTTAAGTAAATTGAAATATTATAAAGCTTACCGCTTCTCAGGGTCACCGAAACTTAAAAAAAGTCGGGAGAAGAGGCTTGTAAATATCTATCCCTAGACCATCGGCAAAAGACGACCAGATGAGGAAGACGCGAGTTGAAGTGGTTGAGCCTCAACGAATCTGGTCTCCCTGAATATATAGTCAAAGTCCTGAGCAGAAGAGGAATAACGTCCCTAAATCCAGCCCAAGTAACTGCCCTAGAGAGCGGACTTCTTCAATGGAAGAACATGCTTATAACCTCACCTACGGCGTCTGGAAAGACCCTAATAGCTGAGATCGGAATGGTGACTCACATTAAGGAGAGAGGAGGTAAGGCAGTCTACGTCACTCCACTCAGGGCTTTGGCGTCGGAAAAGGCGAGGGAGTTCAAGGATTGGGAGGAAATAGGGTTGAAGGTAGGGCTGACCAGCGGCGAATACGATACGGATGACGCGTATTTGAAAGATTACGACATCATAGTCACCACTTACGAAAAGCTAGACTCCCTTTACAGACACAGGGCCGCCTGGCTAAAGGACGTGAACTACTTCGTGCTAGACGAACTGCATTACATGGGGGACACCGATAGGGGAGGAGTGATAGAGAGCGTAGCGATTAGGGCTAAGAGGAGCGGCAGTGTGTTGACGTTATCAGCAACGGTAGGAAACGCGGAGGAGATAGCGAAATGGTTGCGTGCAGTCCTAGTGAGCGTCGCGTGGAGGCCCGTTCCCTTAAGGGAAGCGGTGATGTATAAGAGCGGCAAACAAATCGTCTTGGAGTACAAGGACGGGGAAGTGAGAAGGATTAGCGGAGACGACCCCGTAATTACCTACGCGCTTGACGTGATATACAAAGGCGGTCAGGTCCTCATTTTCAGGTCGAGTAGGAGGTACGCCGAAACACTCGCCTTCAAGTTGGCCGAAAGGACCACCTTCGTCAAGCTCGAGAAGAATGAACTAGAGAAGGTGAAGGAGAGGATATTGGAGCTCGAGGATTCGGGAACCGAAGAGAAGGAAACGATGGCGTCCCTCGTAATGAAAGGTGTGGCCTACCACCACGCTGGTCTTTCCAGAGGGATGAGGGAGATCATCGAGGACTCTTTCAGAAGGAGACTGCTGAAGGCCATAGTCGCTACTCCGACTCTCGCTGCCGGAGTCAACCTCCCCGCTAGGGCAGTCATTATCGCGGACATCTCTAGGTTCAACAGGAGGGTTTTGGGCTACCGTGAGGAGATCTCAGTGACAGAGTACAGGCAGATGGCTGGCAGGGCGGGAAGGCCAGGGTTTGATAGGGAGGGAGAAGCCGTAGTTTTCGTCAGGGATTCAGACGAGCTCGAATACGTAAAGTCCAAGTTCTGGAAGTCCGAGGTTGAACCTATCCAATCCAGGTTGGGCTCGGAAGCCTCGTTTTACTCTTTCATCTTAAGCATACTGAGTAGCGAAGGGAAGCTACGGAAGGAGGACCTGCTGAAGATCGCCAGCGAATCGCTCTTACCACACGTTTTAGTAAAGAAGTATTTGAACGAAGGCCTGGAGTGGTTAGAGGACCACGGTTTCATAAGGGTAGTCGACGACGAGGTGTCCTTAACTAAGCTGGGCTCGAGGGTGTCCGACCTATACTTGAACCCGTTCTCGGCCAACGTTCTGAAGGAGGCCCTAGAGAACGCCGATGAGGACTGTGAGTTGGCTTACCTTCACGCGATGGCCTACACCCCCGACGGTCCAGTGGTGGCGGTGAGTAAGGCTGAGGAGGATGAGATGCTGGATGAGCTGGACTGCGATTTACTGATTGGTGAGCCCTACGACGAGGTCGAAATGGAGAACTATTTGAGTGCCCTAAAAGTGGCGTTCATAACCCGTGATTGGATTGAGGAGAAGGAGGAGGATTACATCCTGAAGAAGTACTCTATCGGCTCGGGCGACTTAAGGACGATAATCGACGCAATGGACTGGCTGAGTTACAGCACGTATCATTTGGCCAAAGTCCTCGAAATGGACGACAAACTCGATTTCTTAATGAAGCTACACGAGAGGGTTGCCGAAGGAGTGAAGGAAGAGCTTCTGGGGTTGGTGAAGATTAAGGGAATAGGTAGAAAGAGAGCGAGGTTGATATACAACGCGGGCATCAGGAAGCCAGAGGACATAGTGATGAACCCCGAGAAGGTAAAGTCCCTACTCGGAGAGAAGCTAGGGGAGCAAATCGTCAGGAGGGCTGGGGAGTTCCTTTCAAACCTTACACGCTGAAATGAAGTTCTGGAAAACATTTAATCCTTTTTCTGTATGCTTCACTTCTGGGTGGAACTGAACGCCGAAAACGGTGTTGTCGGAGCTCACCATGGCCTGAACCTTCGCTGCGTCGCTTTCCGCTAGAATCCTGAACCCGGGTGGCGGGGAGGTCACTTCGTCCGTATGGGACTCCCAGGCCTTTATTGAGGGCGACAATCCCCTCAATATGGTGTCCTCGTCAATAATCCTGACATGAACCAATCCGTATTCGGGGGGTCTTCGCTTTCTCCACAGTTCCGCCTAACACCTTAGCTATTAACTGGTGTCCGAGACAAATGCCCAGCTTGGGCACGCTCAGCTCCTTAACGTAAAGGGGAGCGTTTCCCATCTTCTCGATTTGAGTTACTACTGAATAAGGGCCTCCGCCGAAGATTACGCAATCGAAACTCTTCAGCTTGTCAACGTCATGATCAGGAGTAACGCCTACGGCTTCCTGACCTAAGTACTTGAGGTTCTTCACTATAAGGTGGTTGTATTGCCCACCGAAATACACGACCGCAATCCTCAAACCGCGTTTACGTTAATACTGCTACGATATAAGAGTTGATAATGATAGAGTGCGACGCTGCCGTCGTAGCCTTTGTCGCTAGTACGGGGGAGGTGCTTTTAATAAAAAGGGCTGAGGTTGAGGGCGACCCTTGGAGCGGGCAAATAGCCCTTCCTGGAGGCCATAGGGAGCCCGGGGAGACTTGCGAACAGGCGGCGAGGAGAGAGGCGTGTGAGGAGGTGGGAGTATCGCCCAAAGAATTGAAGTTCCTAGGAATTTTCAGTCCCCACAACAAGCCGGTCAAGGTCGCGGCTTTCATGTGTTGCTCCGAGCGGTTCGAACCCGTTGTATCGCCTGGAGAAATAAGCAGGGCGGTTTGGTTCAGTTTGTCCTTAATCAACGATTCCAAAACTACGTTGAGTACACGGCGAAGTGATATGGTGGCATGACACTCAGGATATTGAAGGCGTTGAAGCGGGATCCAAGGGTACTCGAGTGTCAGAAAGGCAACGACTCGTCATAGATCCGTTTCGTCGCCACTCATCACTTAAGCATTAACGATTCGCACTCCTTTACATAGTTTATGCTCTTCTTTACGTCCATGAACAGGCCAGTCGCGTATCTCACGTCCTCAGCGGTTATTATTTGCCTCCCGTTCCTTTTAGCTACTATCGACGCGGGTTCAATCAGCTGAATGGCATATCTGAGGCTGGTCTGAGCGCCGATCTTGGTGAGCTCCTCGATTCCGGCCTCGTCGATCGCTATGTCCAGCTCCTCCGCCCTTATCTTGATTATCTCCCTGATCTCGTTCTCGGAGTAGGGCTTCGTCTGTATTATTAACAGCCTGTCAAGCAAGTCGAGCGGAATGCCATGAGGCGACTCGACGTCTGTTCCCCTTATTTTGGTTAAGCCCCTGTTCGTCGCTAGGATCAGTATCGGGGACAAGTCGCTCTCCAAGGCCTTAGTTAGGAAGGAGAACGCTTCTATGTCAAGCATGTGTACGTCGTCAATGAACAACACTCCCGGGATGAGTTCGACGATACCCTGGTTTATCTTTTCCTTTACCCACTCGTCCACGCTCCTCCTAACGTCGTCGCTGATCTCCCTCTCGGTGAACAATCCGAACAGGAGTCCGAACGAGAGCTTCTGGGCCGCGAAGTTCCTATCGAGGTCGTGAAGCGTCACCGTGAACGAGATCTCCTTCTGGGTCCTCACGGGCCCCGCAGGGATATCAACGAGCCTCTCCACCTCTATGTCATAACTCTTCGCCCCTTCGAAATTCTTCGCCCTCCCCTCCTTAACTATCCTGCCCGTCTCGGCGTCAATCCAAATTACGTCTCCCTTCCTAATGCCCTGCTGGTAGATCTGCGCCGCTACCTCTTCCCCCACGCTGAGGGTCCTCTCGTCGTCCTTCGTCGCTAGGGTGATCTGCACTTCCCTGGGCATGACGGCGTAAGGGTTGATTCTGCTCCTGCCCACCTTCACCTTTAGGTCCTTGACGACGCCCTGATAAACAGGTCTGACTTGCTTGATCCTTGCGCCTATGGACTTCCTCACCGCCTGCATTAACACCTCAGTCTTTTTCAATTCCGTGGAGTAAATTTCGCTACCATTAATTACGGTAAACGGGGTGTCCTTGCCCAACTCCCTAGCTATGGCGTAAGCCAAGGCGGTCTTCCCGGTGCCTGGAGGGCCGACAAGTAATACTCCTTTTCCTGCCATTTTACCTTGCCTGACTAGTTGAACTACGATACCTGCCGCCTCCCTAGCTTCGAGCTGTCCGACTAAACCTCCAGCCTTGAACTTCGGTTTTCCATTCTCGTCCAAACCTAAGCCGGTTATATGCGAATGAATCGAGGCCTTCTCTACCGGCCTAACGCTCGGTAACTCCTTTATTGATGACATTCTCAGATCTATTGCTAGTTAAACAGAGGAGACGGATTTAGAGTTGTCTTCCCTTAAAAGTAAGCGTAACGATATAGTCATAAACCGTGATGAAGACCTTTGGGACTGACGAGTGATGACGTGGCGGCTGTCTGAGGTGTTAGCGGGTTGAAACCCGTACACCTCTCCGTGGGGAAACTCAACATCGATATCTTGGTAAAGGCTGACAGGGTTCCTGACCCGGATCACCCGACGTATACCGATATCCTGGAAATACTGCCAGGAGGGGCGGCTACGAACTACGCGATGGCGGCGAGTAGACTGGGCCACTCGTCCAAGATCCTGGCGAGGGTCTCCAGGAACCCCATAGTCAAGACGATAATGAGCTTACTAGCAGACGGCGGAGTCGGTCTAGAGTACGTACACGAAATGGAAGGACCGACTAACTCCACTCTGATATTCATCAGGGACGACGGTAAGGTCTCCATGATAAGGAAGCAGGGGGTTTCGATGACTATAACGGCTGAAGACGTCAAGCAGCTCTTCGGGCTTTTCGACGTGATACACTTCGCCTCAGTTAGTCCAAACGTTGTCGTTAGGGATCCTAACGCGAGGTGGGTCTCCTATGACCCTGGACCCTTCGCTGGAGAGCTTAAGGAACTCCCACAGCTCGACGTGCTTTTCCTCAACGAGGCCGAATTCTCGAGGCTCAACGTAAGCGACTTGAAGGCCAAGTACGTTGCGGTTAAGATGGGGTCTAAAGGGGCCATGGTTATTGGGGAAAACGAGAGGTGCACGGCCAAAGCCCTCAAGGTGAAAGCCGTCGACACTACAGGGGCGGGCGACGTCTTCGACGCCGCTTTTAATGTCGCTATAATGGAGGGTTGGGATCTGAAGGACGCTCTAACCTTCGCTGTAGTGGCGTCAGGGCTTAAGGTCACAAGACTCGGCGGAATAAGCTCGCCGACCCTAGAGGAAACCTTGAGCGTAATGAAGGCACAAAACGTCGAATTGAGCTGCGAGTGATAGCCGAACCCATCAGTTACACGTCACACCACGTTTACTTCTAATCGAACGTCCCTTAACTCCTCCTCAATGATCTGAATTAGGTTAGGCCAGAAGGCCTTAGCGTTGGCGAAGCCCCTAAAGGACCTGTTGTTTTCGGCTATTTCTGCTGGGCTTACGACTTTGATATCGAAGAGTAGGGGCAGAACGCTCTGCGGAATTAAGGGCGTCCTAAGCCTTCTCGCTAGAGCCTTAAAGACGTCCATGCCCTCCAGGACCTCGACGTAGGCTCTCTTACCCTTAATCCCCATCTCCTTGCCCATCTTCACGTCGTCAAACCTGTCGACTACGATAACGGGTCTCAGAGTCCGACCTCCCGGTATCTCCTCGTAGAACGTTATCATGAGCTTGAAGTATCCGTCTTCTGAAGTAGCTACGCCGAAAACGGCCTCCTCGGCCTGCACGAAGTATCTGAGCTTGGCCTTAACCCTGACCTTACGGGACGATGACTGGTCTCCCAATTATCCTTCCCTCGTGGGACTCGTTGATTGCGTCGTTGATCTCCTCCAGCTTGAAGGGCACCGGCAGGGTCTTGAGCCAGCCCTCTCTGTAAACTCTGTAAACCTCCGCGAGGTCCTGGAAGCTACCGTAGAGTATTCCCCTTATTTTGAGCCCGCGCAGGACGAGGAGCTGCTCGGGGTAGTGGACGTAGCCGCCGAACTCCCCCACCACCCTTAGCTCTCCCTCGTTCCGTAACAACCATAAAGCGTCCTTTAGGCTGTAGTCAGCTCCCACGAAGTCTAGCACGTAATCGAACCTCCTCCTCGACGACTTCTCCGACGCTTTCTCCACGTAGTTCCTCCTCTTGGCCTGTATCACCTCATCGCTCCCGAGCTTCGACGCTACTTCGAGCTTGGGTACACTGGACCCCACCACGCTGACGAACGCCCCTCTCCTCTTTAGTATCTGTAAAGCGTAAAGCGCGACGGTTCCTGTGCCTATGATCAGGACCTCATCGCTAGGGCCTATTCCTTCGGTAGCGTTATAGGCGGTGATTCCCGCGTCGGCTAACGGGGCTAGCTCGATCGGGTTACCCTCGACGGGAAGGAGATACCTGAAGTCGGGTACCTTCACGTACTCCGCGAACCCCCCATCGTAATGGTAACCTATCACCCTGACCCTCTCGCAGAACTGGTACTTCCCAGCTTTACAGTACTTGCACTGGCCGCAGCCTATGGAAGAGTAGACTAGGACCTTCTGTCCTTTCCTCAGTCCCCCCACGTCGTGGGTCAGTTCTCCAACGATTTCGTGGCCCAGTATCCTGGGTGTTTCAACGATTATGTCGCCCTCCCATTCTCCAGCCACTAAGTGAACGTCGCCGTGGCATAAGCCCGTCGCGAGTACCTTAAGAATAGCCTCCCTCTCGCTCTCCCGCCTGGGGAAAGGTACTTCCTCAATGGAAAGCGGGTGGCCTACCTCCCTGAATACGGCTGCCTTCAACCCCTCTCATCTCACCTTAAACGTGAAAGGCTTCGATCCGCTTATCTCGTAATCGATGTTTAGGAACTTCCTTATCACTTCAGCGTTAGTCTTCGCGTGGCTGGTTAGCTCCGCTCCCGTGAAACTCCCTCTAGCTAAGGCAGCGTAGAGCATCAGCATGTCACTCATGTGCCTATCAACGGCGGCTCCGCTCTTCAAGTCCTCGAGAAGTGTCCTAGCCGCGCTCTCGCCCACAGTTTCCGCCCTCACTCCCCTTTCCCCTAACGAGTCCGCCCCCAAGACGCTGTTCTCTGTGACGGCGGCCAGTGCTATCCCGGAACCCTTACTCCTTTCGCCGCTCCTGACATCTGTGGATATGTTAATGGGAACGCCCAGCTCCTTCAGAAGGCTCTCGGCCGAAGTCTTCTGTCTCGTCGCGATGTGATCAGGAAGCGAGCTGACGTGGGAAATTCCCTCGATCCTCAGGACTTTTCCTCGGTTCATCAACTCGAACCTACTTAGCTCCCCTCTCACGTCGGAGATCCTAATCTCGCCGCCCCCTTCCGGATAATGACCTCTCCTTATCAATTCTACCTTCGCCTTCAGGCCTAACCTCTCTAGCAATGGAAGGAAGACGAGCCTGACGTAGTCGATAGTCGGCGCCTTTGGGACGTCAGTGCCTCCGATTAATGTCAGGGAAATGTTCCGGTTAATCATCAGGGGTAGAACGGTCTGCAGAATTAGGGTGACGCTCCCAGCGGTTCCCACATCGAACCTATAATCAAGACGATCCACAATTCCTTTAGGCTCGAAGTAGAGTTCCTCGGAGCCCAGGAAATCCCCTTTGGTGACGGCTTTGGTCAGGGCTTTGACGACCTTCACGGCAGTCAAGTGTTGGTGCTGTAGGCCCGGCTTAGGTCTGTTCTTCCTGATGTTGAACATCCTAAACGGAGTACCGGTCAACGCAGAAAGCGTCAGTGACGTCCTGAGTATTTGACCCCCTCCTTCACCGAAAGAACCATCGATTTCTACTATCAATGGTCCCAATCACCAGCCGGCCTTAAGGTAAGTCCTTATTTCCCACTCGCTCACGTAATTAGTGTAGGCGTCCAGTTCCCTCTTTTTGAGTTTAATATATGCGTCAACGAGCGCGTTGCCTAAGCTCCTGACTATCACGGAGTCCTGCTTCAAAGCGTTTATCGCCTCCTCAAGGGTCTCGGGCAGATAAGTCACGTCCTTCTCTATTTCTATGTCCATGTTGTTCTCAATCCCGTCTATAGCCGACGCCACAACTGACGCCAGGAAGAGGTATGGATTGGCCAAAGGATCCGCGAGCCTAAACTCGAACAGACCGCTTTCCTTAAAGGGCGACGTAAGCCTTATTACGAAATGCCTTTCGTGACCGACTCCTCCCCTGTTGGGGACTACCTTCTCCTTGAACCTCCTGTATGAATTGACCGTCGGTGCAGCGAACGCCATTATGGCATGGAGGTGGTGAACTATCCCGGCTAGGATGTTATAACCTATCTGGGACAGTGAGTGCCCCTTAGGATCCGTTGGGTCTAGCATGACCGAGTCCTTTCCCCTATGGAAGCTTAGATAGACATCCATGGACGAGCTGACCTGCTCCGAGAAGGGCTTGGGCATGAAAGTGGCCAACATTCCGTAGGAGCGGGCCAGATCTCTGATCACTTCCCTTGAAGAGATAAGCTGGTCGGCCGACTCGATCGGGGAAGACAAAGAGAATTTAAGCTCATACTGACCTGGACCGTAATGCTTGTTAATGCTGGAAACCTTAACGTCCAACAACTCTAGGTACTTGATCAAGTTCTTTAGGAACTCCTGTTGATCCCAAAGGCCTTCAGGTGAGAACGCCTTCGCGTCATCAGCAGGCCTTATCGTGCCGTCGCCCGCCTGTTTGACTAAATAGAACGTTGGTTCGAAGGCCGAATAGAGGCTCAAGTTACGCTCCTCAAGCTTCTTTAAAACATTGCGCAGGGCCGACCTAACGCAAAGCTCGTGCATCGCGCCCTCCAGCGTGGTTAAATAGCTCAACACTCTCGCCGTCCTTTCGAGGTAAGGGATTATCTTGAAGGTTGACAAATCGGGCACGGCTATCACGTCATAATAAGAGGAGAACAACGGCACATCCGCGTAGTCTAGAACCACTAAACCCTCCGCGAACTCCACGCCCTTCCCGTTGAGGACTTCCTCGAACTCCGCTCTCCTCAACGATTTCCCTCTAGTGTTACCCAGTAAGTCAACGAACTCCACTCTCACGTAATCGACTTTTCCGGTTTTCAGAGTCTCGAAGATGTCCTCGCGTGACACGATCTCTTTTGAGCTCAATCCGCTTTTATATCCACTATCACGTGGTAAACGCCAGGCTTATAACTCCTAACTACCCTCACGAAAAAGGCTCCTCTGTACTTACTCATCGCCACCTTCACGGGATCCTCCCCTTTCTTGACCTCCACCTGTGCGAAGAGGTGCAGAGTACCTCCGGGCTTCAGCCTCCTTATTGCTATCTCGTAAGCCTTATCGGCGAGCTCCGGCAAAGGGGCGAAGATCCTGTCGGCCTCAGGTAGCTCGTTAATGACCTCGAACGCGTCCCTCCACATCGGGATAACGCAATAGGCTCTGTTGAGATCAACATTAACTAAATTGTAATAATAAGCGAAAGGGTTTATGTCAATTGAGTAAACTACCCTCGGGTTCCCTCGCTTACAACTCATTATCGAGAGCGGGCCGAAGCCCGCGAACATGTTTATCACGACTTCTCCCTCTCTCACGAGCCTCGAGAGCCTGTCGTGTTCGAACATCAGCTTCTGGGAGAAGAAGACCTTGGTGAAGTCCAAGACGAACTCGAACCCGTGCTCCTTATAGATCACCTCGCTCACCCGTTCCCCAGCTAAATGAACGTACTTCCCGACTCTGGACACCTCGTCGACCCCTCTGTATCTACCCCAAACGGAACGTAGCCTAAGGGTTCTAAGCAAGTCCTCAGCGAACGGTCTGAGCTCCTCTGGAGTCCTATCGAAGGGGATCCCGATTATAGCAACGTCACTCAAGATCTCTATTCGTTGCCACGTTCCGTACTTTCTGGCCAGCTCTCTTGTCAACTTCTTGCACCCTTCCTGTCGCCTCCTCCACTTGGGCTATTCCCACGTTAAGCGGTACCCCTCCGTCGACGACCGGCTCTCCCTTAACTACGAGGGTTTCCAAACTACACCCGGAGAACACGAGGGACTCGTAAGGGGACGCGAGTTCGAAGGGGTAGCTAGGAGGTTCCCTGAACTCGAAGACGGCGACGTCCGCCTCAGCCCCGCTCTCGAAAGTCCCGCAGTCGAGCTGGAGCGCTTCACAACCGTTTACGGTCGACGCCTTGAAGGCCTCGTCGGGTTTCAGCATTAGCCTCAGGACGGCTACGCTCATCTCGTGTCTAATGTCATATTTCGGCGTCAAGTCCAGGCTGATGGCCGGGTCGTATTGGCTCAACGGGAACTTAGAGACCTCGAAGGACGGCGTGAAGGCCACGTGAATCCCGTACTTCTTGATTAAAGAGGCGTCGCTCCTAGTCCCTCCTCCGAGGGCCAGTATAGGCACCTCCCTGATGTAGCCTTTAGTCTCGAGCTCGTGAAGGGGCACGGTTCTGTCCACTACCAATAACGTCTTGGCCTCCCTTGCTACGGCGAAGACCTCGTCGAGCTCCTCATCGGTGCAGAGCTTCAGCATGACGTCCCTTCTCCCCTTCGCGGACCACCTCTGGAAGAGGACGTTGAACTCGTTCTTCCAGTCGGATCTGGACTCGGGACAACCGACCCCCACGGCGATGTACGGCCTGAGGCCCACCTCCTGAACAGCCCTGGCGACGGTATCCGGATAGGGATCGCTGAAGACAACCGAGCTCACTCCGGTCCTCGCCAGATGGTAGGAAGCGAGCAACGCGAAGTAGTAGGCGTCGTTGCTCGTCATAACGGAGTAGAGCTCAGTGGCGTTCTTCAAGCCGTTGAACACCGAGAACCTGAAGGGGTAAAGGGTCAGGAAGGTGTGGACCGATACGAAGGAAGGAGTCGCTACCCTTCCGGATCCGCCCAACTCCAGCTCCACGTCCTCGACTTCCTCATTCCTTCTCACGACCCCTTTCAGTTTCCCGGAATCGATTACGAGCTTCGAGTCCCTGATTACTCCTCGGACGCTTACAAGAGCGTCAGCGGCTATTGTCAGTCTCATTAAGCCTTACTTCCAGGCTCCAGTAATATGCTCGATGGATCTAAGCCCAATCCTCTGAGAAACGTCATGGTTTCCGGTTTTGGGAAGCATGTTCGGTTCCTGGCGATAAGTCCACAGCCGTGCTGACCTCAGCTGACGCGACCTCGTTAATAGTTGAGGGCTTAGGGCTTAGCATACGATGGTGAAAGATCCTTTGACTTATCGCAGGGAACTTAACGAGTGTTCTGTAAAGCTTGTTTCGTTTCTGGCAGAAAGTCGGACTGAACGACACTGTGAAGTTCAAGAAATACAAGCCAAGGAGAGGACTTCGCGTCCTGAAATCAATGGCGGCTAAGTTCACGAGATAATGGGCGTCAAACGCCAAAAGACGATCTGGCATGAGACTTTCGCCCTTGTTTGATGCGTTTTTTAGGTGACAATCATATCAAGTTTCGATTAACGGAATGAAGAGTCTCGAGCTAGACTTGCTCAGTATGAAGTCACAGTGCGGTGCCGGAGGCACCACTGCCTTCACCATCCTCAGTAACGTCTGGTACAGCCTGGACGAAGAGGCTGAAGTCAAGGTTAAGGCGTCCAAGGGGTTTCAGCAGGAGAACGTCGATCTCTTCGTGATGGCCTTTGTCCGACAGAGGGGTAAAAGTGCTTTCCAAAAAGGAGACCCAGGACGTGGTTGAGTACGTCATCTACTTACCTAAACGGTAACCCTCGCTTAGATCGCGGCGCTTGATAAGCATTACCGACTCGCAAGGACGTTTTTCAAGAATATATACCCCGAACCCGATTCTTATTTCAAGGAAGGTGATTTTATTTGAAAATGGTCACGATATACACCGTTTATTCCGTCCTAGTTCCGCTGTTCCTCGCGTTCTCCTTGTGGACTTACCTGACGGGTGACGAGATACTCCATATAATGTCTTACCAGGGTCCTATCGTGGCGGGCGGCATGTTGGGATGGATGGCCATAATGAGGTCAAACAAAGATAGAGTCTACGCGCCCTCGGTAACGGAAGAGCTTCTCCCCATCATGGGCTTGATCCTCAGGAAGTACGCTCCGTTCATCATAGCCATGGGCTCTGTCTTCATGTCGGTTTGGCTCTTGCCTCAATACTACGTTCTCGAAATCAAGGATCCCACGTATTTCGTCGTCTCCTTCATCGCCGAGCTTTTCGGGGGCTTCCTAGTTGGTGTAGCTATACCTAGCCTAAAGTTTATAGAAAAAGTGATATTATACTCTATAGGAATAGGCATGGATCTTTTCTACGTCTATTTGGTGTACTTATCCGCCGCAATCTTTAACTTGTCCTCGTCCGAAGTCTTGAACTACGCACTAGCGATAGTCTTCCTGGTCAAGTTCCCTGAGGGAGTCGCCTTAGCCTTATACATAGCGAAAAGGGTAAACATGATATGAAAGGGAAGGTAGTTTTAGTTGGGGCAGGGCCCGGTGACCCCGAGCTAATAACGGTCAAAGGCCTCAAAGCC
Organism: Sulfolobales archaeon Acd1; assembly: GCA_000389735.1. Lineage (GTDB taxonomy): Archaea > Thermoproteota > Thermoprotei_A > Sulfolobales > Sulfolobaceae > Acd1. The sequence goes on from APJY01000002.1 coordinate 248,178, forward strand.
CTCAGGCAGGCTGACGTGGTGGTTTACGACAGGCTCGTTTCTCCGAGCCTACTGAACGAGTGCAAGCCGGGATGCGAGAGGATATACGTGGGCAAGGGTTACGGGGAGGCTGAGATTCAGGAAGAGATCAACGAGTTACTAGTGAGAAAAGCCCGGGAGGGAAAAACGGTCGTCAGGCTGAAGGGTGGGGATCCGTACGTCTTCGGGCGCGGGGAGGAGGAGTGCATTTACGTTATGGAGATGGGGATCGACTGCGAGGTGATCCCGGGGGTATCTAGCGTGACCTCAGGCCCTTTGCTGGCCGGAATCCCTCTGGCAGGTCGGCTCTCCGAGCCCGCGTTTACGGCGTTCACCGCGACGAGGGCGGGAGGAGGGCTAATTGAACCGGAATACGTCCCCAGCAGGGGCAACATCGTCGTAGTGATGGGGGCCTCTAAGTTAAAGGAAATGTCCGATATCCTACTGGCGAGAAGGAGCCCCGACGAGAAGGTCGCGGTAATCAGGAACGCCTCCCTTCCCGACATGGAGGTCGTGGTCACTACCCTAGCCCAACTCCGTAACCTAGAGTCCGTGAAGCCTCCTGCACTTATAGTGGTAGGCAAGGCGGTCGACCTACGGGACAGGCTATGGAAAGTGAAGTGAAACGCTGAGCCTAAGCATAAGTAATAATATCCGGAATCGGAAAACGACTTGTGTACCCGCCCAAGTTCGGTTACGTTATCCCTGACACCATCGATGAAGCCGTCTCCTTCCTGAAGGAGCACGAGGACGCTAAACCGTTGGCAGGGGGTCACAGCCTCATACCTATGCTGAAGCTCAGGATCATAAGGCCGTCATATTTGGTCGAGATCAGACGGTTGAAGGAGCTTCAGTACGTCAGAAAAGAGGGAGGATATTACCAGATAGGGGCACTGACCACTCATTACGACGTAGTGAAGGCAGGCATACCTTTACTGAGCGATACCGCGGCGAGAATAGCGGACCCTCAAGTCAGGAACGTAGGAACAATAGGGGGTAGCGTGGCGCACTCAGACCCTGCGGCGGACTATCAGGCCGCTCTCATCGTGATGGACTCGTCCGTCGTCGTTTACGGACCTAAAGGGAGCAGGACGGTAAACTTCGCCGATTTCGTTAAGGACGTCTTCACTCCTGATCTGAAGCAAGGCGAACTAATCACGGAGATCAAGGTGAGGGACTTCAGCGGTTATAGGTGGGCTTACAAGAAGCTGGAGAGGAAGGCGGGGGACTTCGCGATCGTCGGCGTGGCTGTGTTAGCTAAAAAGGACGGGGACAAGGTGACCGACTTAAGGATCGGCCTAACTGCCGTCTCGAACAAGGGGGTTAGGGCAATGGAAGCGGAGAAGGTGTTAATCGATAGGACGCCGACCGAGGACTTAATCGAGAGGGCAGCGGAGACCGTCATGAAGTCCATAGAGCCCCCAAGCGATTTAAGGGCAAGCTCCGAGTACAGGAAGAGGGCCGCTAAGGTGTTAACTAGGAGGGCTCTCACGGAGCTGTTGAGGTGATGAGGATGAAAGTCGTGGGACCCGAGGAGAAGGTCAAGATAACCTTGAAGGTCAACGGAAACGTTCATGAGGTGGAGGTAGAGCCGAGGAGGCTGCTAGTCCACGTACTGAGGGATTTAGGGTACAAGAGCGTGAGGGTTGGGTGCGACACGAGTCACTGCGGGGCCTGCACAGTAATGCTCAACGGTAGATCGGTGAAGTCCTGTACGGTTCTGGCGGTCGAGGCCGACGGCGCGGAGATCCTCACCCTCGAGGGTCTAACTAAGGACGGGAAGCTCCATCCTATCCAGGAGGCGTTCACAGAGCATCACGCCCTCCAGTGCGGTTACTGTACGTCAGGGATGATAATACAGGCGTACTGGCTCCTCAACGAGAACGCCAATCCCAGCGAGGAGGAGATTAGGGAAGGGATATCCGGCAACTTATGCAGGTGTACCGGCTACCAGAACATCGTGACCGCTATAAAGGCCGCCGCTCAGAAGATGAGAGCCTAGCTAGGTCCTCTTCGGTATCAACGTCTATTAACACCTCAGGACCCGCTGGGACCTCGCAGGTGTTTGCCCTGTAAAGAACCTCCCTGAACCCGACGTCCCCCTTTAGTTCGTTGACTAACGTGAAGAGCTTTTTAGTCACTACTACAGGGTTGCCCCTCCTTCCCTCGTGGACGGGAACCACAGCGTCACACCCTTCCTTCATTCCCGACAAGATCACACTCACGGTCTCTTTAGTGACGAGGGGCATGTCAGCTAGATGGAAAAGCACAGCGTCGTAGTCAGCGAAGAACCTGAGGCCCAACCTCACGGAAGTGTTCAAACCCTCCCTCCACCAAGGGTTGTAGATCACGATTTCGTCTGGCAAGTAATCCAACAACTCCTTGGCGTAAGCACCAACTACGACCGCCCTCTCGAGACCGTCCAAAGCCCTCAAGGACCTGACGATTATCGGGTCGCCCATAAAGCGTTTGATCAGCTTATTGCCGCCGAACCTTCTCCCCTCGCCTGCGGCCAGCAACACGGCTCCGATCCTCAAGAGCCTCCTAATCAGTCGTAACGTCGACGAGCTAAAAGAACGTATTTCCGTTTGACGATATCAATTAATTAATTCCTGGATCTCATTTCGAAGCGAATGATTCACGGCAAGGTCTCAGGCTCTTTTCCGGTTCCCGACGAGGAAACGGCGCTACAGGTGGTCTCAAACCCGGACACGCTGATAAACTGCATACCGGGAGCAACGAGGATCAACGACAAGGAGTTCAGGGTTCAAGCTAAGGTCACAATGATAGTCGTTACGTTAACTGGGGTCCTCACGAACTTCAAGGTCGAAGGCAGGCAGGTCTTAAGCGAGATTACGGTCAGGGGACCCGGCATAAGTGCGACCGTGCTTTCGAATCTGAAAGTCCATGACGGAAGCTTGGTTTACGACGTTGAATACAGAGGCGACGTGAGTCAGTTGCTCGAAAAGATAGCGAGGAGGGAGGTGGAAAGAGTAAGTAACGAAATTATTGAATGTACGAGGAGAAAAGTTACTAGCTAGTATCAATTATTTCCTGCACTACCCCTACACCTCTAGTTCTGCCTTCCCTGAAGACGAACACGTCGCCGGGCTCCAAATACTCGGGTCTGTAAAGGAACTCGAGCGTTACCGCCGAAATGTCGCCAGTCCTCAAATAAGCCCTTTCCAGCTCGACGAATCTGGCGGCCTGCCTTATAGTCTTCAGATGGATGGTGGCTACGTAACCCTTCCTAATTGTGGTCGGGTGGTGAAGGACGAAAATTCTCGCCTTAAACGTCCTGGCGCTCCTCTTGGGCGTCCTCACGACGACCATCCCTTTCCTCAGCCTCTCCTTGGTCACACCCTGAATTGCCAACGTGGCGACGTTCCCAGCAACGGCTCTCTCGACGAACACCCTGTTGATCTGAATGCTCTTGATCTTTATCGGACGAAATCCGCCGTCCTCAAACGGCCCTATGTACACGTCATCGCCTTGGACGAGCTGACCTCTCGTCACGGTCACCAGCACCACGGTTCCGGCTCCGGGAACGCTGTAAATCTCGTCGATGTATCCCAAGGGCTCCCCTTCGACGTTCTTCTTCTTCGGCGGTAGTGAAGCGAGGAACTTGATGAGCGTGTTCAAACCTTCGCCCGTGACGTTGGAGACCCTGAATATCGGCACGACCCTTTCAGTCCTCATAGCTAATATGGCGGACACCACGTCCCTCTCATCCTTTACCTCGAAGGCGAGCTTATTGATGCCGGGAAGCCTCAAGATCCTCCTTATTTCGTTTATGACGTCCTCCGTCCTAGCGGTGGGTTTATCGACCTTAGTGACGACTACGAACATGGGTATCTTCAGGGTCGAGGCCAACGCCAGATGCTCCTTTCCCATGGTCAACAGACCGTCGTCACTGGCGACGACTAGCATAGCGTAGTCGACCTCGTAACCCATTAGTCCCTTTAGGGTCGTCCTAAGGTACCTCTCGTGACCTCCTAAGTCTATCAGCCTGATTATCTTCGAGCTGTTCCTCATCACATCGGCCTCACTAAGCGGATCCCTGAGCGACCAGTTCACGGGAATGTTTGACTTGGAGAATCCCAAGACTCTCATGGTGACCGAGCTGGTCCTGCCGCTCACTACTTCGTGTAGGTACCTGGCGACCAAGTTCCTGAGAAGACCGTCTCCGTTGTCTAGCTTCCCCGTTAATATAGCTCCCGTAAGGGTGCTTTTTCCAGCGTTAACGTGGCCGAGGACCGCGACTTTAACCTCGATGGGGACGACCTTCTTCTCCTCCCTTATCAGTACTTCACCTACGTACTTCCCTTCGGAGACCTGCTCGATCCTCATGTCCACGATGGTGGCGCCGACGAGCTCCGTCACCACTTTCAGGTTGGCCATACTCTTCTCTAGTTTCTCCTTCGATAGGCCTAATACTGTCCCGTTATCAGCGACCCCGATGAAATAAAACGCCTCACCGTTCCCCTCTTCCAGCCTGAACTTCAGCTGGGTAGCCAGCTCTTGGAGTCTCTCCGGGTTCGTAGCGGTAATCTCGGTCTTGTACTCCACTGGTCCGTACTGAGGTTCATTAGGTAATTGGAGCATCGCCGACCTTTTGTGCTAAGTATCAGTCTTTCTTGTAGATAAGCATTTTAGATCCATTCCAGATCCGAAGGTGAGCCGTTGAACGAACCCCTTCTCCTTCATGAGGAGACGCTCAAGTGCCCTGTTTGCGGCAACGAGACTTACAAGGTACAGCTTTACCTTTACGAAATTCCAGCCGAAGGGAAGATACTCATAATGGTAGGGGAGTGTTCCTCTTGCGGTTACAGGCATAGAGACGTCTTTCCCGCAGAATACAAGAGTCCCGTGAGGATTGAGCTCAAGGTGGAAACGGAGGAGGACCTGGAGACCTTCGTCTTCAGGTCCTCAAGCGCTGACGTAGAGTTGCCGGAGCTGGGGATTGAGGTCATGGCGGGAGCCCTTTATCAAGGGGTCATCACGACAGTGAGGGGGCTCTTGGAGACCTTCCTAACCGGGCTGGGGTCCAATTGCGGTCAGAAATGCGACGAAATAAAGGAGGCCATGGAGGGTAAGAAAAAGTTCACGTTGATAATCAAGGACCCTTCGGGACTTAGTTATGTGCTTAACAGGAAGGTCGCTGTTACTCCACTTTAATTTCGGTACCTTCCTCCTCGGTCTTCACCTTCTTGAGAACTACCTCAAGGACGCCGTTCTTGTAGGAAGCCTTAGCGGACTTCTCATCTACCTTGGCTGGTAGCTCCACCTCCTTGTAGTACTTCCTGTCTTCGCCCGTGGCTTGTACGATTAACTTCTCGCCGTTGACTACCTTGACCTTTATGCTGTCCTTGTTAACGCCTGGCACCTCGGCGACGACCCTGATCTCGTCGCCCTTCTCCACTACGTCAACGAGTGGCTCCCTCTCTTCAGAGATCATGGGCTTCCCTTTCACCGTCTTCACGTTGCCGAACTCCTCCACGATGGGTTTACCGTCAGGACCTACCGTCACCCTGAAGCCGTAGACGTAGGGACCGTAGGTCTTCACTTTACCCGACTTCGCGAGCTCGTCGAACTCCCTCTCGATTTCCCTGAACTCCCTGTCCATAATCTCTTGGATCTGCCTGAACATGTCTTCAAATACGTCGAATATGTCTCTATACTTGCGGCTCATAGAGATCCAAATTAACTATAGCTTAGCTCAACTAATAAAGTCAAAAAATGAGGTTGTCTGGCCTAATGGTGGGCCTCCTGTACCAGCTCCAGTAAGACGCCCATAACGCTCTTCGGGTGAACGAAAGCTACTAAGTGCCCCCTGGCACCGGGCCTCGGGGATTGATCCACGAGCTGGAGGCCTTTGACCTTAAGCTCATCCAACGCTCCTTTAATGTCCTTTACCCTGATGGCCAGATGGTGAAGCCCTGGGCCCCTGTTCTTCAGGAACTTCGCTACGGTGTTGTTCATGTCCTCGTGGTTTAGGGGCTCAAGGAGCTCAACCGCCGCGGTGCCGTCCTGACCGGTTAGGAACGCTACTTTAAGTCCCCTATCCTGTAAGACCTCGTAATGAACCAACTTCATGTTGAAGTTTTCCTGATAAAATTTTATAGCTTGATCAATATTCTCAACCACCACGCCTATGTGGTCAATATCCTCCGTGTACATCGACGATCCTAAACACTCTGTTCAAATAGGTTTAATAAGGTTTATGCCAGACGAAACATATTTATAAACTGATTGAGAGTTAAACGCGGACAGCCATGGATGTTGACGAGAGGATAAATGAGCAGGTTCAGCAGTGGGAGGAGAAAGTTTACAAGGCCTGGGTCTCCAAGAGGCCCGAAAGGAAGCAGAGGTTCTTAACTTATTCGGGCATAGAGTCGAAAGCCCTGTACACTCCGCTCGACGTCAAAGGTAGATACGATGAGAAGTTAGGGTTCCCAGGTCAGTACCCGTTCACGAGGGGAATCTATCCGAACATGTACAGAGGGAGGATCTGGACCATAAGGCAATACGCTGGCTACGGTTCAGCTGAGGACACTAACGAGAGGTTCAAGAAGCTGTTGGCCGCGGGCCAGACGGGGCTGAGCATAGCCTTCGACCTGCCCACCCAGCTCGGCTTAGACCCCGATCACCCGCTCGCTTACACTGAAGTGGGCGTTGTCGGAGTCTCGATGTTCCACTGGAAGGAGATGGACATAATCATGAACAGCATCCCGATGGAGAAGGTGACCACTTCGATGACGATAAACGCCACCGCTATGGAAGTGCTGAGCTCCTACGTCGTGACAGCATTAAGCAGAGGGGTACCGATGAACGTCCTGGACGGCACGGTTCAGAACGATATACTGAAGGAGTACATAGCCAGGAAGAACTTCATCTACCCCCCTGAACCTTCCATGAGGTACACGATCGATATAATCGAGTACGCGGCGAAGAACATCCCGAAATGGTACTCCATAAGCATAAGCGGTTACCACATTAGGGAAGCGGGGGCAGACGCGGTACTCGAGGTCGCTTTCACTCTGGCAGACGGCATAGAGTACGTGAGGAAGACCATGGAGAGAGGAATACCCGTAGACGAGTTCGCCCCCAAGCTCTCCTTCTTCTTCGCAGGTTATACTAACATTTTCGAGGAAGTGGCGAAGTTCAGGGCGGCCAGGAGGATGTGGGCCAAGATAATGAGGGACTGGTTCGGGGCCAAGAAGCCTGAGTCAATGATGTTGAGGTTCCACACCCAGACCGGAGGGGCGGAGCTTACGGCCCAACAGCCCGAGATCAACATAATCAGGACGACGCTTCAGGCTTTGGCGGCGGTCCTTGGAGGTACGCAGAGCCTGCACGTCAACAGTTACGACGAGGCCCTCGCCCTGCCCAGTGAGAAGGCAGCGAAAATAGCCGTGAGGGTGCAACAAATTATAGCATATGAGAGCGGCGCAGCGGACGTCGTGGACCCGTTAGGAGGCTCCTACTACATCGAGTGGCTGACCGACGAGATAGAGGATAGGGCGTGGAAGATCATAGAGAGAATAGAGTCCATGGGCGGGATGATGAAGGCGATCGAGGCCGGATATCCTCAGGCTCAGATAGCGGAGTCCTCGTACAGGATACAGAAGAGGATCGAAGAAGGGGATTTGGCTAAGGTCGGAGTCAATATGTTCTACGAGCCCGATTGGATAGGCACGACCGAGATATTCAGGGTGAACCCCGCTGTGAGGGAGAGGGTACTCCAGAGGTTGAAGAAGTATAGGTCTGAGAGGGACGAGATGAAATGGAGGGACTCGCTCAACGCCCTTAGAAAGGCTGCTGAAAACGAGAAGGAGAACCTGTTCCCGTACGTACTCGAGGCGGTGAAGGCTGGAGCCACGGTCGGCGAGATCAGCGGAGTGCTGAGGGAGGTCTGGGGAGAGTACAAGGAACCGATCATCTTCTAATCGAGTTCTCGATCTCTTTATATTTTTCAACGTTTCTTAAAACGAGGTCCTTCCTCTCTCTGAAAACCTCCCACTTGTCCCAAGGAAACACGATCCATTTGTCGACGCTCCTGTAGTAGTATTCTGGGACCCTCTTGGTCCAGGGCTTAACGTAGATGGTGGCCGACCTGATCTCCTTGGGCTTGAACGTTCTTAACACTGAGTCGGCGAGGATTAAGGTCTCGCCCGTATCCGAGACGTCGTCCAGAATCAGAACCCTCCTCCCTACCAGGTCGCGGGAGTTCATGCCGTAAAGTATAGGTTCGGACTTTTCAGTGGCCCTATACGACCTTATGTCGAGGAACGAGAACTCCTTGACGTTGAGTATGTCAGAGAGGAGCTTAGCAGGTATCATGCCTCCGGTCAGGATGACGGCTATAACGTCGGGCAGGAAGTTGTCTTTAACTAGCCTGCGTGCGATCTCGAGCAGACCGTCCTCGATCTCCTCCCAGTTGGGGACGTAATATTCCAAGACGGTTCCCCTCTTCGCTTATTACAAATCGCAAATCCCTTTCATTAATATTGAAATTGCTCTCGGGATTAAGGGCGTTAGAGTGCCTAGGAGTTGAGGACTAGTAGCGGTACCAACATCTCCTCCTCCGAGAGGCCGCCGTGATGACCCTTCAGTTTGCCCGCTTCCCTCTGCTGTTTCTCCCTGTATGCGTAAACGTAAGCCGAGTCGTCGTTAGGCACCACCACGTAATCAGGTAGCTCAACGGAGCTGTTGAGCCTTCCGAATAGTTTCAACATTTCGTCCTGAGTGCTGAATATAGACGACGAGGAGAACCTCGAGGCCAGGTAGTCCCTTATGTTCCTCCTGGTTCTCAGCAGAATCGCCCTTGAGTCGCCGAAAGGTGGGACCTCGAGAAGCCTTATCAGCTCGTCGTCGGGAGATATGGTCTGATCCTTACTCACGTTCACCAGACCGTGATCGGCTGTGACATAAAACGTGTAGTTCTTGAACTTATTGGCCAACCTCGTCACAGCCTCCCAGACCTCCCTAGCGGTGAGGGCGGTCGCTTCAGAATACGGCCCCGTCTTATGAGCTATGGCGTCTATGTCAGGAACGTACAAGTAGACGAAGTCGTAATCCTCGCTCAGTACTCGAGACGCCTCCTGATAAGCGTCCCAAACGTTAAGGTAAGTCCTCGTGACGGAAGTCCTACCGTGCGTGGCCAGCGTGAACTCCGTCTGCTCGATGCCTAAGGGCACAACTTCTGCAGTCTTCTTATCTTTGCTTATCTCGGTTAAATAACTTTTTACGTTAGGAAAAACTTTAGAAAATTCCACATAATCCTTCAAAGAGTCCCGTCCGGGGGAATATGGTGTTGAGAACCTCAGCGGATTCACTACGGATCCGAGGACCTTCACGTAGTTGTTATAGCCTAAAATTCCGTGCTCACCAGGAGCCGTGGCGGTGAACAACGTAGTTATTACGGTGGAGGTCGAAGAAGGAAAGACCGTCGTAACGCACTCCGCCTGGAACTTATCCAAAATCCCTGCGTATTTAAGGATGTTACATCCAGCTCCGTCCAGAACTACAAGCACGATTCTTTTACCGTTTATGTCTATCTTGCTTAGGCAGTCCCTTCTGACGCCGAGGAAGTCTGCGATTCCGCAGGCTAGACTATAAACGCTCTTTCCGTAATAATTAGGCGATACTTGTGTCACGCTAGGAGGAAGATTTTTCAGCCTTTAAGGCTCTGTTCATTCGTGTTCGACGTCTCGACGATAATCGCTAAGGCCTCGCAGGCAGGTAACGTAACTAACTCCACGACCACTACATTGATGACCAATACAAGTGCTGTACCTCCCTTCGGGGACTTAATGACAGCGTTTGCTATAGCTTCCGTCGTTATGTCGGCGGTCGCGGTCGGCCTAACTGTCCTGTTGATTCTAAGAAAGAGAAGAAAAGTTTGATATACACATAAATTATATCAAGGGAGTATGGGCGGGTGACTAGGTAAATAGTTATTGTTTATATTAAACCATTGACCAAGTATTACGTGCGAGTAAACGATGACGTTCCCGCTATTTAGCTATACGGTAATCATACTCATAGTCGCTCTGGCGGGGGGCGTCATACTCCTTTACCTTGTTACCAGGAAGCTGGCCGATTCCGTTCTCAAGACAGATAAACCGGTGGAGGTCGTCAGACAGGCCGCGATAAAGAAGGCCTTAGAGAAACAGCCCAAGGAGGGCTCTGACAAAATTACGTGGGACATGATAGGAGGTTACGAAGAAATAAAGCGCGAGATAAGGGAGTACATCGAACTCCCGTTAAGGCGAAAGGACATAGCGGAAAAGTACGGCCTGAAACCGCCCAAGGGGATTCTGCTCTTCGGCCCGCCTGGCTGCGGTAAAACCATGATGATGAAGGCCCTGGCAAACGAGGCGAAGATAAACTTCATCTACGTCAGCGTACCGGAGATCATGAGCAAGTGGTACGGCGAGAGCGAGCAGAGGCTCAGAGAACTCTTCAACAACGCGAGGAAGATGGCTCCAGTTATATTGTTCTTCGATGAGATCGATACGATAGGGGTCAGGAGGGAGCACCATGTAGGAGATTCGGTAACCCCCAGGCTACTTTCCCTAATGCTCTCGGAGATGGACGGCCTGGCGAGTGAGGACGGGGTCATAGTCGTGGGATCCACAAACGTCCCTCATTTGCTTGACAAGGCGCTGTTGAGGCCCGGTAGGTTCGATAAGCTCATTTACGTTGGCCTTCCTGACCTCAGGTCTAGGATCGAAATCTTCAAGATACACTGTAAGAACAAACCTCTGGCGGGCGACGTAGATTTCGAGGCTTTGGCTAAAATGACGGAACGCTACACGGGGGCTGACATAGCCAACGTGTGCCAAGAGGTGGCGAGGAGGGTTGCGGCCGAGTCCCTGAATACTGGGGTAAACAGGGAAATAAAGATGGAGGACTTTATAGAAGTTATAAAGAAATATAAACCGAGTGTTTCTCTCGAAACACTCGAACAATATGAGAAGTTTAAGATGGATTATGAAAGAAAGACAGGTACTGATATTCCTGTGACGGAACTAATCGAAAAGGTGACGCTCAACGACGTAGGCGGATACGATCAAATAAAAAAGGAACTGTTTGAATTTCTAGAAATACAATTCAAGTACTCTAACCTGATGGCCCAGATGAAGATACCGCCCATTAGGGGGATCCTGTTGTACGGTCCCCCAGGCGTAGGTAAGACGATGATGGCCAAGGCCTTAGCTAACACTCTAGGAGTTAAGCTGATCATGCTCAGCGGTGCTGAGATCCTGTACAAGGGCTACGAAGGGGCAGTCGCCGCTGTTAAGGAGGTTTTCAACAGGGCGAGGGAGAACAAGCCCGCCATAATTTTGCTCGACGAGATAGACGCGATAGCCCCGAGAAGGGAAGCGTACAAGTCCGAGGGCAACAAGGTCGTCAACCAGCTCCTAACAGAGATGGACGGAATAAGGACGCTTAGGGACGTGGTCGTTATCGCCACCACTAACAGGATAGAGGACGTGGACCCGGCGTTGCTTAGGCCCGGAAGGTTCGATAAGGTCGTGTTCATGCCGTTGCCCAATAGGGACGAGAGGAGAGACATATTCGAGAAGTATCTGGGTAAAGAGACGTGCTCCAAGGTGAACTGCGACGCTCTGGCCGCCCTTACTGAAGGTTACAGCGGCGCCGACTTGGCCTCCGTAACGCGCGAGGCCAAGCTGAAGGTCCTAAAGGAAATGATCAGAGGGAACGTGAACAGAGAACTGACTTACGAGGATCTGTTAGATGCTATAGCTATGGTGAAGCCTTCGGTACAGATTGAAGGAAAGTCGAAAGAAGCTCGTAATGAGGCGAGATAATTACTTCCTTTACCTCATAAACGTCGTTTATCCCGATGTGATCAAGCGGTCTTCCGTTGACGTCTATGGGCACGATTCCTAGCCTTTTACAGAAGTTGGAGCTCGCCGCGATGTCTATGTTCCTGAGCTTTCCCCGAACGTCCGCATAAAGGGCGGCCCTGCCAGTACAGACCTGGATCATGTCTAGTGACGCCGATCCGTAGCTTCTAAACTTGTACTCCCTGTCCAAAGACTTAACGAATTTCGAAACGTAATCGATCACACCCCTGTTGAAGTACAGGAGTATCACGTTCCGAAACCTATCCGGCCTCTTGACTGGCCTCCCGTTAATGTAGGCCAACCGGGCGTCGTAACTGTAGATCTCCCCGGTGAACACGTTAACAACGGCTCCGGTTACGCTTTCCAAAAAGCCATTGCCCCGCTCGTAAACGGCAATCGAAACGGAGCTCCAGGGAACTCCGCTAATGAAGTTCGTGCTTCCGTCCAATGGGTCGATCAAGATCACGTAATCTTCTCCTTTCTCTATCGCCCCTGATTCCTCGGAGACGAAAGTAGCCTTGATCCCGTTTTCGAGGAACTCCTTGATAATGAAGTCCTCAGAGATCTTGTCTATGATCCTCGTCGAGTCGCTCCCATGATAGCCTATAACTTCGTCTATGCCTTCCTTCCCGAAGTTCTCCCTCAACGTCTTAGCGGCCTTTAAGGAAATCCTTTCGACCAGTTCCTTCAAGGCCTCATCAGACCTTCTTTGTCCTCTTCTCCACGACGTACTTATAAGCTGAGTACGCCGCTACGGCTCCCTGCGCGGCGGCGGTTATCACTTGCCTGAACCCCTTGAGCTGAGCGATGCAGTCCCCAGCCGCGAAAACGCCCGGAATGTTAGTTCTCATCCATTCGTCCACCAAAATATAGCCTTCAGGATCCGATGCTAAACCTACGTTCTGGACCCAATCCTTAGCGGGTTCGTGACCTATTTCAATAAATATTCCGTCTACGTCCAGCGTCCTCAGCTCTCCGGTCTTTAGGTTCTGGACTACTACCTGTCTGACCACCTTGTCTCCCTTAATCTCTTTGACGACGTGGCTGAGGAGGAATTCAACGTTGGGCTTCCCTTTTACGCTCATAACGTTGTAGGGTTGCGCCCTGAACTCGTCCCTCCTGTGGACAAGGTAAACGTGGGTGGCGTACCTGGAGAGGATCTCAGCTCCCTCCACGGCTGAGTCGCCTCCGCCTACGACAACCACCCTCTTGTTCTTGAAGAGTGCGGCGTCACAAATCGCACAGTAACTCACCCCTCTTCCGGTGAACTCGGCCTCTCCGGGAACGCCCAGCTTCCTTCTCTTAACGCCTATCGCGACTATTATCGCGTCGGCGAAATACTCCCCTTTCCTCTTAGTTTTAACTACGAATTGGTCTCCCTCTTTTTTGAAATGTTCAACATGATCTATAAGTACGTGAACTCCATATTTTTCTACATGTCTGTTGAACAGCTTTATCGCATCCATAGCTTGAGTGCTAATCAGTCCCAAATAGTCGTCGAGCTCTCCAGCCTCAGTTAACTGACCGCCGGGGGTCTCCCCTATTACGAGAGTCTTTAGCACGTACCTAGCAGAGTATAGAGCGGCACTGTAACCTGCGGGACCCAGACCTACTATTATCACGTCGTACTTATCCCCTGGCTTCACGGGCGGCGACTTGGGCAGAAGGCTCATGAGGGTTTGTTGTAGAACCACATAATTTTAGCTTAACACTATATGGGTGCACTCGAAGAGGTTGAGGATTCTACTGATAACCGGGAAGCTGGCTTACGAACTGGCGAAAGACGTAGCCAGAGAGGTCGAGAAGAAGTTCAACGTCGCTGTGGACGTATTGAGGCTTAACTATCCGGTGGCCGCACTCATGTCGACCCGTTACATTTCAGCCGAGCTGGCGAAACTCCCCAAGGAGGAGCTCTCGAAGTACGACGTAATACTGGTCCCAGGTCTCGCTTGGGGTAACGCGGAGGAAATAGAGAGGGTCACCGGAGTAGCTACGTATAAGGGTACCAAGGACCTGCTCGACTTACCCCAGGCAATTGAGGTCTTCATGAAAGGAGGAAAGTTAAGCAAGACTGAACCGGCAGATGCATTCGTTAAACGTGAACGCGACTACGATTCGAGGTCCACGAATTATGAGATAGCGTTCGAGATAAACGGCGTTAAGGTGCCACTCAGATCTCCCCCTTTCTTGATCTTCCTGGAGCTAGACGCCACTAAGGACTACTCGGAAGTCCTTGACGAGGTCAAACGATACATAGACGTTCCTATACTGGGCTATCCCGCCGGGTTCAGCCAGGCGGAGAAGGTTAGGGCCGACGTGAGGCGTCTCGCTGATGAGTTCCCCGCGGTTGGGGTTGATGCGGATAATCCCAGGCTCCTAATAGAGGCGATCAAGTCGGGGGCTAACTTGGTCATGAACGTCACGGAGTACAACTGGAGGGAGTTGTTAGAGGTCAGAAAAGAAGGCGCCTTCGTCGTCGCTCCCGAAGATCCAGCCAACGCTTCGTCATTGCCACTCCTAGTCAAGCGTCTGGAATCGGAAGGTTTCTCCAAGCTAATAGTTGACCCCATCCTATCCCCTCCGCCTTTTGGCATGGCAAGGAGCATCGTGAATTACGTCCATCTAACCGAGGAGATCCCCGACAAGCCGTTCATGATGGGTGTCCTGAACGTTACGGAGCTGATAGACGCTGACAGTCACGGCATAAACGCGGCCCTCACTGCTCTGGCGTTAGAGCTCGGTGTTTCCATCCTCCTGGTGAGGGAAGGGAACAAGACCAAATGGTCCTCGGCAGAGCTGAGGGTAGCTACGGAGATGGCGAGGAGGTCTGGCAGGAGGTCCTACATGAAGGACGTCGGAGTGGACCTGTTGGTTCTGAAGGACAAGACGAGGAAGTACGATGAGATTCCGAACTACGCTGTTCCGATCGAAGAGTCTAAGCCTAAGATGGACAGGGGTTACGTCAGGATATACAAGGGGAGGACCGAGATAGCTGTAGAATGGATAGAGGGCCAAAAGAGGGTCGCAATGAGGGGACGTAACGGACTGTACTTGGCGAGAGAGCTGTGTAGGACCGTCAATCCCGAGCCGGAGCACGCGGCTTACATTGGCTACGAGTTGGCTAAGGCCGAAATAGCGCTAACCCTGGACAAAAATTATACTCAAGACTCACCTTTATTCGAGGATGTACGTTCGCGTGTCGATACCGGAGTTAATAGAGATACGAAACGACACTCATAGGGTCTTAGTGAGCCTTTCTCAGCCCCTCAGGGTAGTGGAACTGAGGGAACTCTTGCCCGTTACGGCGCTACTAACGAAAGTCACGGGACTCGAGGAGTGCGATTTCGCGAAATGCTACGCTTACCTCTACGGCGGCCTAGTTGTTTCACGCGGGAGGGAAGTTGTCAGGAGAGAGGTTGAGGGCTATATCGGTCTCTCACGCGGGACGGAGTGTCAGGGTTCGAGCATCATCGAGTTGATCAGCTTCATAGATAGGGGCCTCCCCGAGTGGTGCGTTAAGTTGGGAGAGGTTAGGCTAAGTTTCTCTAAGTCGAAAAAGGAAGGCTACAGGTGGGTCGATAACATCGGCATTAGGGTTCTAGTTTACTGAGCCTGGGCCTTCAAAACGAGCCCATCATAACCTTTATGGGTACTCTATTACGGCGTACGAGTCAAGGCCCTCGTAGATTTTGACGGTTATCTTGAATTTTCCGTTGAGGCTCTCATATATCTCTTTGGCCAGCTCTAGCCCTATGTATTCCACCGTCGGGTAAGGGGCGTTTATGTACATTATTTCCGACCTAAAGGGCCCCGTGAGCCTAACCTTGTCCTTGTCAGAGGCTGGAACAATGAGCTTGTGATCCCATCTCCTGAGTATCTCCTTAACGACCCTCCTCAACTCGTCGAAGTCCATGACGAACCCAGTGGCGGGATTCACCTCGCCCTCTATCTCAACGTTGATCCTGTACGTATGACCGTGTATTTGGCTGTTAGGCTCCGAGGAAAGGGTGTAGTGGGCAGAGTCAACCGTGAAGTTCTCGATTCCTATCCTCAGCCTCATTCAGCACCCTCCTGACGTTCTTGTCGAAATGCGTCCAAAGGGACTCGGTTAAAACGTCGATCTCGTCGCACAACGACCTCACGTTCTCATCCTTTAGGATAGCCTCAATCTTCTTAAGCAGCTCGTAATTCCTCTCGAAGGAACCGGAGCTCAGCACCAAGTTGCCGTAAGTCAGGGCGCTACCTAGTACGAACTTGTTGCCCTCCTTCCTCGACCAATAAATCGAGTAGGCCACTTTCTCTAATTCGACGCTCTCATCGTTGAGTCTCGCCCTCACTTCTCTCACTAGCTCGTTCGCCTTCTCTTCGATTAACATCTTAAGGTATGTTATGGCCTCAAGGCTCTCTTGAACGCCGGCAATTTTCAGGACGTCAGCGAATTCGGTAGCTTGGAGGCATTCAGCGTCACAGGGTACTTCAAGGCGTAGGAACGTTATCCTCTCCTTGGGAGGGTCGCTCAAGTACCTCTCAATTAAATGGTTCACATTATAATCCGAACAGCCCGAGTAATAAACGGCTTGACGCTGATCCTTCGTTTGGCCGGTGAGCTCTCCATTATATTGCTTAAACATTACGGGCCTAGACTGAAGGGCTTGGCCGTCTCCGGCGATTTGAGCAACGACTTGGGCAGCGTTTACCTGATTCCGGTCTTCGAGAACTTCGAGAAGGTTTCCTTTTTCTCAAGGGGGGAGCTTAACTCCTACTTCCTAAGCAGGTTGGCCATGACCGAGCTCTACTCCCTTTACGTAAGCCGATATGGCAAGGAGCCGTCCCTTCACTTAGTACCCTTGGACGTGAAGGAAACCCGATACGGCATACCTTTCGTGGCTAACCTCCTCCTAAGGGCGAGGATCCTTTACGACCCTAAGGGTTATCTGAAGAAGGCCGTGGAGTTCTTAGCTAAGCACCTGATAATCACGCCCTACGGTTTCAGCATGAGCATAAGCGGGAAAGGGGAGGTGAAGGAGGTCTGAACAACAGCCACATGGCTTCGGAGAAGCTGCTTCAGGCTATGAGGTTAGTCGAGGAAGCCTCTAGAGCCTATGAGGAGGGGGACAACTTCGGGGTCGTCATAAGGGCCTATAGGATCGTCGAGACGTTATCTCAGTTCCTGCTTTACTTGACCGGGCATTACGTTGAGGCTAACGACGTGCCGAATTATCTCGTTTTGGTCAAGGGCTGGCAGAAGACCGAGGCCTTCGCCAGGAAGCTGGTCAATCTGTATAGAAAGCTTTACCTGGCCTACAAAGTCGAAGAATCATCGTTAATAGGCTCGGTTAACATAAGGGGCACCGAAGCGAAGCAGTTAAAGGAGGGGCTGAGGTCACTTGTCGAGGAGGCGTACCAGATTTACGACGAATATCATAATTGACCTCGATTCGGTGACCTGTTCATCTGAACCCGAAGAGGCCGTCGGCTTCTCCGAGACAGGCACGATATTCAAGGTCAGTAAGGACAACCCCTTCTTGGAGTTGCTTAGGGCCAGGAGAGACGTCAGACTCCTTAAGGATGAGGGGGATGTGCTTTACTTCGTGAAACTCTAGCCCTATTACACTTAATTGAGCTCGTTAGGGAGGACTTAAGGTACGACCCTAAGAGGGACTGGAAGGCGACCGAGCTAGCCCTCATGATGGCGAGGGCTAGGGCGAGCTACCTGGACGAATTGACTGAGAGAATTAGGGGAAAGGACGTTAAGGTCGTGTTCCCCGCGAGCAGAATGCCCAACACTAGCGATCTGAAGGACGGCACTCTTATAGCAGTTGACGGGGCTGCAAATTGGTTTTACGAGAACGGGCTTGTACCCGACGTGGTGGTCACCGACTTGGACGGCTTGGAAGTCTTCCTGAAGGAACCGATATACGTGGTTCTCCTGCATGGCGATAACCTGGGCAAATTATACAAAGTCTACAGCATGGATAAAGTGGTCTTCAGCACTCAGGTCTTCCCATCTGGGGATCTGTTGTTCACAGGAGGCTTTACGGATGGGGACAGAGCTGTGGCGTTAGCTTATCGTCTAGGGGCCAGGTCGGTTCGGTTGATGAACTTCGATACAGAAGGGATAGGGAAGTACTCGAAGCCTAAGAATTACCCCGTGTTGTCCGCAATGAAGATGAGGAAGCTGAAATGGGCCCAGTGGATGCTTGAAATGATGGCCTACTGACGTTCTCTTACAGGATGAGAGCGATACCGAAAATATTAATAAATCCTAGTTGGGACAAATACTTCGGGATGCGTTTTCTTCGTTGAGCAGAAAAACCCTGGAGCTAAGATAAGGATATTCGACACGACGTTAAGGGACGGAGAGCAGGCCCCAGGCATAGACTTAACCGTTGAGCAGAAGCTTAAGATAGCTAGACAGTTAGCGAAGTTGGGCGTCGACGTAATCGAGGCGGGTTTCCCGGCCTCTTCCGAAGGCGAGTTCGAGGCAACCAAGAAAATACTAGCTGAAGTCGGTGACCAGGTGGAAGTAATCGGGTTGTCGAGGTCGGTTAAGCAGGACGTAGACAAAACAATCGACTCGGGCTTATCAAGCATTCACCTCTTCATAGCGACCTCCGACATACACCTCAAGTACAAGCTGAAGATGACGAGGGAGCAAGTGCTGGATAGAATATACGAATCCGTGAGGTACGCCAAGGACCACGGCATGATTGTCGAGTTCTCCCCAGAGGACGCCACAAGGACCGAGGAGGACTTCCTTTTAACCGCTGTGAGGACGGCAATAGAGGCGGGAGCCGATAGGATTAACATCCCGGACACGGTTGGAGTGATGCATCCGTTCAAGTTCTACGACTTGGTGTCGAAGGTAGTTTCGGTCGCCGGTAGCAGGATAGTCAGCGTTCACTGTCACAACGACTTCGGCTTGGCCACGGCCAACAGCATCGCAGGAGTTTACGCCGGGGCAAGGCAAGTCCACGTAACGGTTAACGGTGTAGGCGAGAGGGCGGGTAACGCGTCGCTCGAGGAGGTGGTTATGGCGTTGAAGAAACTCATGGGATACGAAGTGAACGTGAAGACCTACTTGCTTTACGAAACGAGCAGGCTGGTCTCTGAGCTCACCGGAGTCCCGGTGCCGTACTTCAAGCCCATTGTGGGCGACAACGCGTTCGGCCACGAGTCAGGAATACACGTGCACGGCGTGCTGGAAAACCCGTTCACGTATGAGCCAATGAGTCCCGAGGAGGTCGGCAACTTCAGGAGGATCGCCCTAGGTAAGCACAGCGGGATTCACGGGCTCAAGAGAATTCTAGAGGATCAGGGGATATTCCTGAGCGAAGCTGAGCTGAGGGAAGTCCTTAACCAGTTAAAGAGGATGGCCGACAGCGGTAAGAAGATCACTCCTGAGGACGCCAAGGAAGTAGCGTTAAAAGTAATGGCCAAGCACACGGCCTGAAGAGTTCATGATAAGGTATTTCTTGCACTCCGCCCTCCTCATAGATGAGAAGATTCTAATCGATCCGCATGACGGTGTGAGTGTCGGGCTTCCACCGATCGATGCAAAACCGGAAGTCGTCCTCGTTACTCACGATCACTACGACCATAACGCCTGCGAACTATTCGACGCAACGTGCTATAAGGAGGTTCCTTCTTTAGACTACAAAGGCTATAACGTGGTAGGGATTCGTACATACCACGACAAGAGGAAGGGAAAGGAAAGAGGTAGAAACACGATCTATATCATGACGACTCCTGACGGCAGGAAGATAGTTCATCTGGGTGACTTAGGTCACACACTGAGCGAGGAACAGATTGAAAGGATAGAGGGAGCGGATCTTCTCGCGGTGCCCGTGGGCGGCGTGATAACTATTAACTACAGGGAAGCGATAGAGCTGATAAATAGGACAAAACCGAAGAACGTACTACCGATACATTACTGGATTAGGGGGCATTACATGCCCCTGGATCCGTTGGACGGTTTCGTGAATACTCTAGGAGGATGGAAAACCGTTTACCTTAAAAACGAGCCTGTTGACGAAAAAACCTTCAGTAACGCCGTCTTCATAGTTTGATTTTCTCGATTTTAGCTACTGGAACCACTTCCTTATCCAGTTCATCCTTCACGAGGTTTTCAATCGCCCTCCTTATAGCCTCGCTCCTGTTCAAGTTGTGTTTTATGGCGTATCTGTCCAGTAACTCGAGCAAGTCCTCCTCTACTTTAAACGTGACCACCCTCATGCTTATTCGGATAATATTCTTCCCTCGGGAACGCTTAAATATAATCGGGAGCGGTATTTCAGTATTCCTACTGAAAGAGTAGTATTGAAGGAGAAATCCGAGAGAAACCTAAATATAGGCCCTCTTCCCTGTATTTCTTGTCGAAAGGGAATACAGATGCCGACAGTACATCTCTCCCTGCCTGAGTCGCTTTACGAGCAACTGAAGGAGATAGCCGAAAGTATGGGGATTCAAGTAACCGACTTGATCAAGATTTACATTAGGCAGGGGCTTCAAGGTTCTGTACAGTCTTCCGGAAACAAAGACATGGAGAGGAGGATAGAGGTCATTGAGGAGAACATCCTTTTCCTCATGGCTATGTATAATCAGTTGAGCGCTCTCGTTTCCGAGACGTTCAAGAAGCTGAAGGAGCCCGAGATCGAAAAGATTGAAATTTCCGAATGAGAATTAGCAGATAAAGGCCTGCACGAATCCCTAGCGTCCCTAGGGTTGATGAATGCAGGTGGGTCCCCCGGTTACGTTTAAAATGGTTCTAGAGACCTAGTGAATCAACCTGTCTGACGTGTGATGTCGCAGGGACGTACTGAATATGGAAACTTAGAATTCTTCGTGATGATGACGGTTATCTAAAATATTAAATTTTAAAGAAAAAAGAACCTTGGATATCGCTTACGTCTGCATGGAGATCAGTGTGACCGTCCTGAGTATGTTCGGATTCCTTCTTATCTCACTTATCACCTTATTCGTTTGCTCTAGGTTATCTGTGACTATTTCCGCCACGACGTCGTACTCCCCGTACACGGGGCTCGCTTCTATCACGCCTTTTATAGTCTTAAGGGTTTGGGCTACATCCTGTTCCTTCCCGACCACAGTTACGAGTAAGACGTAGGCTTTCACGGGCATTGATAAAGTGTATAGAAATTGTAGAATAAAAACTATTCGCGTTCATTTGAGGAGAAGCCTTTCGGACGAGAACCTCGATGCTACGAGTACCAGTAGTAGTAGCGTAATCAAAACGCTAGCACTGAATATGGTCACGCCTTCCAGGGGATTCCCAGCCACGTAAACCATCAGGGAGGCCGAGAATTGGACGAAGGGCATCAAGAGGCTCAAGGTTTCGGGGAAGCTCAGGAAGCTGGGGGAGAAGGCGAGTGCGTAGAAGGACGCTAACAGGCCGAAGGTAGTCACAACTAAGCTGATGAGCTGAAACGACTTAGACGATCCCCCTAGCACGTACATGAAGATGAGGGTTAGAAGAGACGCCACGAGTAAGTTCCCTATAGTTATTCCAATTATGAAAGCCACCAGCGTTACTGCCTGAGCGAGGGGGACGCTCGAGTAGAGGCCGAGGCTTAACAGCAATAGCGATACGCCAACAAGGTCTCCAAGTGAGGACAGGAAGCCTATTAACAGGGAGACCAATAGCTTCGAGTAGATTATGGCTGAGACCTTAGTCGGCGTCGATAACAAGGCCTCCAGGGTCCTCCTCTCCCTCTCGCCGATGAGTCCTTCCACGACGTAGAACACGACCGGGGTCGACCCAGGGAAGAGGAGAAAAGCGATCAACCTGGCCACGTCAACTAATAACGCGGAGTACGCCTGGGTCGGTTTGGACTGTATCGTTAAGTAGCCTCTCTCTACTTTCAAGGGGCTCCATATTAAGCTAGGGTTCACGGTCACGTTGGCTTTAGTAGCCAGTTCGTTAATCCTTTGGTAAGCGATCGTCAAGGTCAGGTTGTAAAGGGCGTCATCTAGTATTTGGTTCGCCTTGGCGTTGGCTGAAACGGAAGTCTCCACCCTAACCGTCACCGGCGAGCTCAGGTTCGAGACGTTGGTCGCGAATCCGCGTGGAAAGATGATCAAAACTTGAGCCGCTGTGTCGTTGTTAGGGACTACCTCTCCGCCCTCCCGTTGAATGACGCCCTCCAACATTTTGGCGTAGGGTTCAGCGTGGGGATCCAGCACTAAGACGGAGAAGACGGGGGTGCTGAGCTGACTGGCGAAAACGACGACGCCTAATATCGGAAATATGATCAACGGTAAAACAACGCTTCCAATGAGGACTTTCTTATCCCTTTTCAGCTCCGTGAACTCCTTCCAGAGGAACGTCTTAAACAACGTTAGTCACCTTAATGAAAGCCTCCTCCAAGTTCCTGGTCTGTGTCGCCTCAACTATCTCCTTGGGGGTGCCCTGTATCACCGTCTGCCCCGAGTTGATGAGGGCCACCCTATCGCACATGAAGTCGACCTCCAGCATGTTGTGGGACGAGAGCAGGATGGTAGCGTTTTCTTTCTTAGCGAACGTCTTAATCGTCTCCCTTATCTTCACGGCCGAGATGACGTCCAGGGCTGAGGTCGGCTCATCGAGGATCGCGAGCCTCGGCTTGACCATTAAGGTTCTGGCGATCATGAGTCTCCTCTTCATACCCCTACTGTAACTCGAGGCCTTTTCGTTGATTTTATCGCCAAGATCCGCTATCTTAATACCGCGTTCCAGGTACTCCTCAGCGAGCTTCTTATCGCCCTTAGCGTAGATCATAGCGAAGAACCAGAGGTTCTCTACGCCGGTTAGCCTCTCGTATGGGAAGGAGTCCTCCGGCATGTATGACATAAGTCCCTTGAGCTTGGCCTCCGAAGGTGTGAGCCCGAAGATCTTGACGTCCCCCTCGTACTCCGTGATTATCCCTGAAAGTATCCTGAGGGTAGTCGTCTTACCTGCTCCGTTTGGGCCTATAATACCGAAGACTTCACCCTCCCTTACGTTGAACGTGACCTCACGAAGAACCATCTTACCCTTGAACGATTTCCTGAGGTTCCTAACACTGACCGCCAGGCCGTCCGTGGTGTTACCCTGGATATCTTTCATTCCCGATAAATCAGACTACCGTTTTCTAATTAATGTGGATATCGCTAAAGCGAGGCTCGCCGAGTTCCTGCTCAAGTACGGCGAGAAGGCCAGGGCCCTTATAGAGGCGATTAGGGAGGCCTCCTTGAGGAACGACAACCCTGACGCTGGCGACTTTAGTTATAAACAGATAATGGAATTCTTGGACTCTAGGGGCTACGCCTTCGACCCAAAAAACTTACTCAGGATACTTGAGAAAGAATACGGTCTCATAGAGACCTCTTTCAGGACGTCCTCCCAGCACTGGTGGAGGGTGAAGGCTAGGGAGATCCTCTCGGGGGATGAAGGTGCGGATGACCTCCAGGATCCCAGGGTGGCGGCTATCAAGATAAAAGCGGCCTCCCTCGAGTTACAGGCCATAAGGAGGAAGCTCGAGTACTTCCTAAGGAAGCCTGTCCTCACGGAACTCGACAAAAGGGAGTTCAGGAGGTTCTCGTTCAACGAGTTGAACGATATCGTGACGCTCTTGGAGGAGGCCGCTCAATACGAGGAGACTTCAGACGTCGCCAACGAGTTGAAAAGCATAATTAGCTTGGCTTATGAAGTGGGGAAGCGAATTGCCAGGAAAGCTAACAATAAGGGACTTCACGAAGCTAAAGGGCATGAAGAAAATAGTCATGATAACGTCCTACGACTACCCGACGGCGAAGATAGTGTCTGAAGTGGAAGAAGTCGACGCGATTCTCGTCGGCGACTCCTTAGGGATGGTCGTTTACGGCCTTCCTAACACTTTAGGAGTTACCATGGAGATGATGGTGAGACACACCCAGGCCGTGGCTAGGGCTAACCCTAAGCAGCTGATAGTGAGCGACATGCCTTTCATGAGTTACGAACCTGGGATTAGAGACGCAGTAATTAACGCTGGAGAGCTGGTGAGGGCTGGGGCCGACGCAGTTAAGCTGGAGGGGGGCGAGGAGATGAGCGATGTGGTCAAGGCAATTGTGAGGGCCGGTATTCCAGTGATGGGTCACATAGGTATGACGCCTCAGAGGTTCCTTAGATTAGGGGGTTTCAGGACGGTGGGTAAGAGGGAGGGGGAGAGAGAGCGACTCCTTAAGGACGCTGAGGCCCTTGAGGACGCTGGGGTCTTCTCCATAGTCATAGAAAACGCCTATTCGGAGATAGCTAAGGAGATAACCGAGAAGGTCTCGGTACCGGTGATTTGTATCGGTTCAGGACCACACTGCGACGGTCAGGTTCTGGTGATTCACGACGTTTTAGGCCTAGGGGACTTCAAGCCTTACTTCGCGAAAAGCTACGTCGACTTAAAAAGGGTCATCGGCGACGCGGTCAGGCAGTACGCAAGGGAAGTGTTAAGCGGTGCCTTCCCCAGTAAGGAGCACTACAAGTCCTTGGAGAGCTGAACCAACCTATCCGATATGAACCTAAGGGCCTCACCCAAGTTCTTCCTATTGTCAAAACTCTTCCAAACGTTCTCCAGCTCCTGTCTGTTTAACTTCGAGAGCTCATCCGCCAAACTTAACATCCTTGGGAACACTCTCGTTAAGTTATCTACAATAGTGATGTTGGCCTTCTGGGCCGTTCTGGAGAGAGGGTTTAGGTCTATCGCTATGACGAACTTCCCGAGCCTGACTAGGGCTTCCGTACGGTCCCCGTCCTCTAGCCCCAGAAGTACGGTGTCCGCCTTAAGTATACCCCTCGGGCTGACCCTTCGTCTCTCGCTGAAGAGCTCTGGAATGGTGGCGCTCGCGTCATCCCCTACGCCCAGGACTTCCTTGGCCCCGGCTTCGTATAAGAGCTCCGCGACCGCCTTTTCCCTCTCGTAGCTCCTGTAGAACAGGTTCACCTCGATCTTGGCCCCCACTTTCTCCGCGAAGGCTACTATGTCCTTAGCCGCCAGGGCCGCCATGTTGCCGTTAACCGAGATCACTGGGTACTCGGATGTAAGGATCCTCGCGACCGTCGCCCTCATGGCCCTCTCGGCAAACCCTTGAGTGGCCTCACCTATCAGGTAGTCGAAGCACTCTCCCCTCCCATGAGCTATCAGACCTTGAGGTACTACAGCCCCTCGCTCCATCAACTCGACTAGCCGTTCTCTAATCAGAAGGCTCTGCCTTCTGGGATGATTCTCTGGGATCAACGAACGTAAGCTCCAAACTTCGCTATTTCGTGCCTTATCCATCCGTCCTCGCAGTTGTCCAAGGATAGAATTAAGCCTTTCTTCCTGAACCTTAGGCCCTCGAATCTCTCGAATCCGAACGTAGTTGAGAACTCTTTCGAAACTGAGAAGAAGTTGGCTAGCGTAGGGTTCTCCAAGAACTTCTCTATTAGTTGTAAAGCGATGTCATGAGCGACTATAATCCTGGAGGTGGGCATGGTCTCAAGGGGCCTAGAACACACTATACCCTCAACTGGAAAAGTCCTGATCCTAGCTATAGTGGGCGATCCAGGTGTCTCGCGGTACACGATCCCTCCACCCACGTACTCAGAGGCCACGTCCCCAAGGCCGGTGCCGTTCACGACCTCAGCCACGTGGGCGGTGTTGATCGCTTCGTTCACTGGGGTTCCGTGAATCGCAACGGAACCTAAGGCGTAGGCAAGCGAAATCGCCCCGCTCATCCCGTAACCGTAACCTAAGCCCACTGCGGCTTCAACGCTCAGTTTGAGGTGACCTAACTTCTTCAGCGTTGTTAAGTGCGGCAGCTCGTAACCTCTTCCGTTAAGCTCGATTGAAGGTTCTGCGGAGGAACAAGCTTCAGCGATAACAGGAGGGTTTAAGGTTACGCTAAGGCCAATGGATCCTGATCTAATCGGGTCCTCAGTGATCACGGGGTACCACACTCCGGAGACGTTGAGAGGTACAACGACTTCTACGCAGGTCAACCCACGATAATTGGAATACTACAGACATTAATGTTAGAGAGTCGAACCAAAGCGAGGACGTCTAATTCTCAGTAGTGCTATCTCCATTCATATTTTAGAATATTAACACGAATAGCTACATACTGTTCAAAGTCAGCTAAACACGTGATCCTAATGAGTTTTTTTAAAGACAAGCATTGTTAATTAAACCCATGCAGATGCTGGACGCGTCACCGTTCTCTAGGGCCTTATGGTATATGGATCTCGCACCCCTGTCCAAGCTCACCGAGAACAAGCCAGAGATCGTTGTAGGCAGGGCAACCAATTTGGACGGTTATCTAGTTGAGGTTAACACACAAAAGGTGGTCCAAAGCCCTTCTAAACTGCCTGATAACAAGGAAGTCGAGTTAGTCGAGTCGAAGAAGCTTTACGCGACATATAGGGTCGCGCCTGGAATAACTTTCGAAATGCTCTTAGAGCTCCTTAAGGGGGAAGGAGTGTACCCGGCGCTCATGCCGACCTACCTGAAGGGCACGGTAGGAGGCTTCGTCGCGTCTAACGGGTCTGGAATAGGGAGTTATAAGTTCGGTTTCGTGAGGTACCTGAAAACCGTTCACCTCCTGAACGGTAGCACGGAAGTCCTCTTAAAGACCGTGAAGGGGGAGCGTTTGATCGAACTGTCTACAGAAATCCCGCTCTCTTGGCACGGCGAGCTTAAGGATGGCTCATGGGCTTATTACGTCCCGGAGAGTTACGAGGATCTGGTAAGCAAGGAGGCAATAGGGAAAGTAAACGCGTACGATCTTATAGGCGAGATCCATAGAAAGGTCTCCTCTTTGCTGAGTCCTGATCACTTCATCGTGCCCCTGAGGATTCCGTTTGACCGTTTCACTACGATAATTGACCAGGTGAAATTTATTGAAAATTATTATGCCTATTTGATCAACTTCAACTCGACCTCAAAACAGGTTGCCTTGATAGGCTCGATAAAAAGAGACGATCTGGATAGTTACTTCGAATTGCTGAGAAAGAATCCTGAAATCAAACCGTTCTTATCCCTGAGAGAGGTGTCACCTTTCCAAAGCGAAATAGTAAAAAGATTCACTAAAAGTACAAAGCTAAGAGTTCCGAAGCAGTATGGTGTTTACTCTAGTTTCTATTTAGAGGCGAGCAAATGTATAAATTGCAGTTATTGTATAGATAGATGTAAAGCTTTTTCTATAACTAAAAACATTATTTATAGCCCTCCAGGAAAGTTCTCAAGGATATTAACGCTGGATCAGCTGGAGGCCTGTTTCGCCTGCGTGCCCGACCAAGAGGCCTGTCCGTTAGGAGTGAAAATTAGCGACGTCATGATTGAGATGGTGAACCCAATATCGAAACAGGATTTAGCCAGGGTCGATGTGGCTCCTCTACCTCCTGCGATGAAGGCGGTAGAGAAAAGACTCGACGAGAAATACAAGCATTTACCGCGGTACATCCTCTTCGTGGGGTGCGCGTTCAAATACGACCCGAGAGGTGTAGAAAACCTAATTAGGTTCTTCTTGGAAGAGGGTGAGAGCCTTCAGGGGTACTCACCTAGGGTTAAAATATTGGACGGAATGTGTTGCGGCTTCAGGGATTTCATCAGAGGGGATTTCGACGCCGCCAAGAGGAGTGCACAAGAAATAATGAGACAGAAAGAAATCAACGGGGCGGTAGGGGTTTACTTCTTCTGTCCAGAAGGCCTGTACGTTTACAGAAGGTTCGGAGGAAAGGACGGAGTTCTTCTATTCGAAGTGGTAAAGGACTTCGTTAAAGTTGAGAATGACAAACTGCACGTGGGTTGTTGGTCCAAGAAGTTGGGAATCGAAGGAAACGTGCAGGAGTGCGCGGGGTTAGGCACGCCAAGTTACGCTCAAGCGTTGGTTCCGAGCGAACACAGGGACTTAATCACCGTCTGTCCCTTAGCTACTTGGAGGTTCCTAACGGACTCTGTGTATTCCTTACTGAGAACCAGTGGGCAGGCGCTAGAGTTCGAGGAGGTCGAGCGGCCTCAGGTAGCCACCGGCGAGCTCATGAGCAGGACTGCTACGGCGATTGCAGAGGCTTTTCAGACCACGATGCTGAGCTTAGGAAACGTTATAGCGTCTTCGGTTCCGTCCATCGCCTCAGGTGGATATGAGTTCTTCGCGGTAATAATCACGCCTTTATTGACCAGCAACATCGTGAAGGAGGTACCGAAGGCTTTAGCGAAAAGACCCGATTACGGCGAGATCGTCTCGTTCGTAAAGAACGTCATAAAGGACTTCGCGACATTCACGAGCTTGGTATCTCTCGTCAAATCGTCCTTGACCTCGATAAACATCGACGCCCTCGCGAACTCGCTCAGGTCTTCTCTACTCAATTCGCCCAGGCTCGACTACAACTACAAGAGTTACGTCGAAAGCGATAAGATGCTCGTCACCTTAAAGAATGTAATTAAAAACATAATAACAGAAAAATTATCAGAAGCGATATTGAGACAAATTTCTTCCGAAGCAATTTAAATCAATTCAAATTTTTTAGTATTAGCATCATAATATACTATGCCCTCCCTCTTCATAAAGAGGAAAATACTCTTCAGATGATTCGGTAATGCCCTCATCAGCTTCTCTTCATCCCTGCTAAGTTCGAAGTGCATCTTTAACGAACCTAGTGTGTCCTTGTGTAATACCAAGTAACGGGTGTCCGACAGAGGTATAGAAACCAACATAGGTCTCGTTTTAGCGACGTCTCCCCTCGCTATGACGTACGCCTTGTTCAACAACTCGTTACAAAGTGCGTCTTGCCTTCCACTTTCGTCCTTTTTTACTTCGCTGAGCAGTTCTGTAAGCAAGGATTTAATATCACGAAGCTCGTTCAATACCTGGTCATGGCGGTACTCCGGCTTTACGTTTCGGTCTTTAAATAACTCTTCGAGCAGATCGGTCACATAACACACTCGATTGATCAAGGAGGGACAGGGGCTTGAAAGTTAGGGTCAGGTACTTCGCGTTCGTTAAGGACGTGACCGGCGTGCCTGAGGAATGGGTTCAGACGGACTGCGCGGACGTGAATTGTCTCATCGAGCAGCTCACTCAAAAATACGGCAAGCGTTTTCGCGAGTTGATCGTTAATGGAAAGGGAGGAGTGAGGGTCGTAATTCTAGTCGACGGCTCCACGGAGTCTAAGCACCTTAAGGACGGATCGGAGGTAGCTATTTTCCCGCCTCCCGCCGGAGGCGAAATAGTCGAAGACGAGTTAGACCTGATCAGGATAATTCAGGAGTTCCTCTCTAGGAGGACTAACGAGGTCGGCTCGTTCGTTCTCTATACTGGCATCGTTAAAGGCGAAGTTGAAGGTCATGAAGTGTACGAACTGAAGTACGAAGCATACAAAGAGTACACATTGAGGAGGTTTTCGGAAATTAAGGAGTATCTAAAGAAGAAATATCCCGGTCTCGTGGACATCGAAATATATCATGGGATATCTTCGTTCAGGCCGGGACAAATCGTTTTAGCCGTTTTAGCCTTAAGCAAAGGGAGGAAGGACGGAATCGAAGCCGTGAAGGAAGCGGTGGAATTAGTAAAGCATACCTCGGGGATTTGGAAGCTGGAGGTCAGGGACGACGGTGAGTACTGGGTCGTCGCCGGCGACACTAGGGTGAAAAGGGAGTGAAGCCGCCCGTTGTACTCGCCATAGGCGGGATAGACACGGGAAACGGGGCTGGGGTGGAGAGCGACGCCAGGGCGATGGCGTCCCTGGGGGTTCACGCCGTTCTCGCCCCCACAGCGTTGACGATTCAAACTACCTCTGGAATAAGGAAGGTAGTTCCGGTGGAACCATCGATCCTTAGGGAAACTATTGGGGAGCTCTACGAGGACTTCCGTTTCAACCTCATAAAGTCCGGGATGATATGGGAGGGTCAAGCGGAGATCGTAGCGGAATTCGTGAGGAGCCACGACGTTAGACTGATAGTAGATCCCGTAATGAGGGCGAAGGACGGTACGGTACTCATACCGGACCTCGAGGGCTTGAAGTCCCTGGTTGGACTATCTTACGCCGTAACGCCCAACGTCCCAGAAGCGGAGGTGCTAATCGGTAGAAGGATAGAGAGCCTGAAGGATCAGGTCGACGCATGCAAGGAGTTATCGTCCAAACACGAAGTCGAGAACGTGATAGTCAAAGGGGGTCACCTAGGAGGTTACGACGTTGGGTGCTTCTCTGGAGAGGTCGTGATAGTCAAGGGGGAAAGAATAGAGAGGAGAAGCACTCATGGGACTGGGAGCGCTTTTGCCAGCTATTTCACCGCCCTAATCGCCTTAGGTATGAATCCGATTAGGGCTTTCGAGGCGGCCGTTAAGCTCGTCAAGGACTCGATAAGGTGGTCGCTTGAAGTAGGCAAAGGGATAGGCCCAGTTAACGTCCTTGCGAAACTTCACGTTGATGCCGAAAAGTACAGGGTGGTTCAAGAGATGACGAGGGTCGGAGACTTCATCTCCAAGGCGGAAGGCTTTCACCACCTGATACCCGAGGTTCAGATGAACGTCGCACACTCAGTGAACCCAGAAATGGTCGATGGACTGGGCGAGATCGCGACCTTCAGGGACAGGATAACGAAGACCTGGAACAACGAGGTTAGGGTAGGCTATCCCATAGTGTTCGGGAAACCCACTCACACAGCCAGGCTACTTCTAGCTGCGATTAAGGAGGGTTCCGACTATACGTTCGTCGTTAACATAAGGTACTCAGAGGTAGTTGTGAGGGCTCTCAGGGCTTACTATGACGACGTAGTTGAGATAGACAGGCTTGAAGAGCCGAAGGAGATCAGTGAGATTGAAGGTAGGTCGATGGAGTGGGTGATAAGGAAGGCCAAGAGCGAGTTCTCGAGAGTGCCGCACGTTATATACGATAAGGGTGCAATAGGTAAGGAACCCATGGTGAGGCTCCTTACTGAAAACGCTGACGAACTTCTTTCTGTCTTCGAGCATTTGTTAGGAAGAGTTAAAGGGAAAGGCTAGGCCTAAACGGTATGGAAGTAGTCCGAATAACCACCGCCCTTAAGGCCCTAGTGAGAACGGGATGGATGCAAAGGGGGATCCCTCCTTCAATGGGAGAGACAGTGGCGGCTCACCTCTTCGAGTCGGCGGTACTCGCGTACTACCTGGCCAGCAGGTTGGCCAGCAAAGGGCGTAAGGTCGACCCCAACAGGGCTGCCGTACTCGCCCTGTTTCACGACGCGGGAGAGGCGATACTCGGGGATCTCCCCAAGTGGGCGACCGACAACCTCGGCGAGAACAAGCGAAGCGCCGAGCTTAAGGCAAACCGAGAGCTGGGCACGGACAGATTATTCATGGAGTATAAGGCCCAGAACACCGTAGAGGCTAAGGTCGCGAGGCTCAGCGATCGGCTTTCCACGGTGCTTCAGGGGTTAAGGTACGAGAGGATGGGGTTCGACGTTCGTGAGATAATCCACGGATACATGAGGGAGATAGAGGTTCTTCTGAACGAGCTTCCTGAACTACGAGAGGACGTGGATAGGCTAATGAAAAGCTTATGACTCCTCAGCTGATATACAGGCTGACCCGATATGGCGTTAGGTCCCGGTAAGAAGGCCCCAGACCAAGTGAACGTGCTCGTAGAGATTCCTCAGGGATCTAACGTGAAGTACGAATATGACGAGGAGAAGAACGTAATCAAGGTCGACAGGATCCTATACACAGCCATGTTCTATCCTTTCAACTACGGCTTCATCCCTGGAACCCTTGAGGAGGACGGCGACCCCCTGGACGTCCTAGTGGTCTCGAACTATCCGCTAATGCCTGGTAGCGTCATAGAAGTGAGGCCCGTGGGAATGCTCTTCATGAGGGATGAGGAAGGCGAGGACGCTAAGATTATAGCAGTGCCAATAGACAAAATAGATCCGACGTTCTCGAATATTAAGGACATTAACGACGTTCCTGATGCGATAAAGAACAAGATAACGCACTTCTTCGAGCACTACAAGGAGCTGGAGCCGGGCAAGTGGGTGAAGGTTTCAGGCTGGGGCAACGCGAGTCAGGCCAAGGAGAGGATAAGCAAAGCTATCGAAAGAGTCAAAAGCGGCAAACAGTGAGTTCAATATAGTTCAATATATAGGATTTTTGGTTTTGATTTTTGAATAATTTCATGGAAAATGAATTTGGATTAGGATAACGAACGAATTTCAGTATAAGGTCAGACTACGGTCGTGCCAGCGAGGTACTCCAACTCTTTGATCGCCTCCTCGGGCTTAATGGTGTACTTAATTATGTACTTCTTAAGGAGCTTGTAGCTCTCTGGGCTCTGAACGATGCTCTTCGAAGAGGCCATCAGCTTCAGGTACATAGCCCTCCTCTCTAGCTCTGCCCTGACCTCGTCGAGACTCTTGCCTGCTTCCTCCACCCTCTCCTTGAGAACCCTAGCAGCGTTGAGATCGAAGACGTGAGCGTCGTTCGCCGGAGACCATCTCACAGTCCTTCTCAAGTCGTTGTAGCTTACTACCTCATCTATCGCGACGATCCTTCTCCTCAAGACGACCTTATCACCAACGTAAACCGGCAACCTCCTTATGGTAATAATGAGGTTCATCATGGGGATCCATTCGCTTGGAATGTTTAGGGGCTCGTTCATCAGCCTCCTTATCGCGCTTTCGCTATCGTAGGCGTGGAAGGTCGTCGCGCCTCCGTGACCTGTGGATATGGCCTGGAATAGGACATAGGCTTCCTCACCCCTTATCTCTCCCACCACTATTATGTCCGGCCTGTACCTGAGCGAAAGCTTTAGGAGGTCCATCAGTGAAATCTCCTTAGCTCCTTCTCCGTAGGCGGGCCTCGCGCTTAGGGCGACCCAGTTATCATGAGCGAGCTTGATCTCTGGAATGTCCTCTATCGAGACTATCTTCATGTTCTCCCTCACAAGGTTCAGGATTGATGACATGACGGTAGTCTTGCCAGCGCCGGTTACCCCAATTGCCATGAATGACAGCCTTAGGTCTATGGCGTACCACAAATACGCAGCGACCTCTGGGCTGAGGACTCCACTATTAATCAGGTCCAGGATGGTGATCGGGCTCTCTGCGAACTTCCTTATCACGAACGAGGAGCCAGCCGGCGATACCTCTCTCCTGTACGTTGCAGCGATCCTATCGCCATTAGGTAACATTCCGTCTGCAATCGGGTTCGCAAGGGATATCGTCCTGTTCGCAAGCGATATGAACCTCAACACTAGCTCATCGAGTATTGCGTCACCTGAAACGGAGTAGTCCAGGATCCTCATTTCGGGCTTCAACACCAGGTTAGTTGGCATGTACTCGAAATCCTTGTGATAGATGTAAACGGGAAGGTTAAGCCCAGAGACCGAGATGTCCTCGATTTTAGGATCTAGGAGAAATGGAGTTATTACATTGTAGCCGAACATGTTTCTGATTAAGTAGTACAGGGCAACTTTAGTATCGACGGTGAGCTCCTTTAGACCTGCCCTCTCGCCGCCGAAGATCGGTAAGTCCCTATAAACTCTGCTTAAGTTAATCAAAATAGATCCTAGGTCTATATCCTGCGCACCCGTCATCAGATAACGCTCGATCTCGTCTATCAGTGCCAGATAGATGATCAGCTTAGTTCTATCAATAGGAGGTTCCGTGAGCACGTACCGGTAGACGCCCTTTTCATCGTCGTATACGACCATCACTTGCGGATTGGGTACGTTGAATATGATTCCAGCCCTGTTGAAGCTCTCCTTGATGGTGGAGGGTGCATAATCTAGTAGGTTAATCTCATAGTTAGAGAAAATCTCACCTTGGACTAAGACGAACTCAGTCGATACAGGTAATAGGGACACGGAGAGGTCTTGTAAGCGTTGGAGCAATGTGGTTGATTGGTCCTCCGTTTTGCCCAGAGGTAACTTCACTTTGGGGACGTTTAAGGACTTCACTCGATCTAACGGAAGCTTCATACGTAACTTGTGTAGAATCTTGGGATTTGTTGATTTATTACGCTTTCGGTGTTCGCTTTTCATCAGGCGAAGGCAGTGACGTTTTGTAGCATTTCCGAATTAGGAAAAATTCGAATGATATGTTACAGCTGATAATTCCCGAGTCCTCCGAAGTGAAGATGTACGCTTACCGACGCTATTACCATGACATATGTGATGATCAAGAGGATTGCAGTATGTAGAAAGCCCGCAGCGATTTTGCCCGTTTGCAATTTGCCTACCAGAAGGCCAGCCGTGATCGCGTTGAACAAAGCGCTGACCGAAATTAGGTAGATTGCCTTAGGGACTAGAACGACGGCCTCAGCTATAGGTCCGTATAGTGCACCGCTGGAGGAGGTCAGGATGGACTCAATGGATATAGACATTAGAATTGTGGCCACTACGGCTAAGATCACGCCTACGTACGGCATTACTACGAGGATCTTAATCTTGCTGTAATAATCCCTCCGTACTTTTATCTGTAGATCTATCATATCGGCGAGGGTTCGTATTGACTCGGGAGTCAAATTGCCGATCTCTACCATGTCGGCCAGAGTGGTGAAGGCTACCCTGGACGTGAAGTCGATAATCTTATCAGACGCTTTTCTCAGGGCGTCCTTAAGCGGAGCTCCAAGGCGCAAATAGGCGTCCGCAACCCTTAGTATAAGCGTGAGTTTGCCCAGCTCCTTTGAGTCCTTCAGGCTCCTGATCACGGTCTCCGGGGTGAGGCCCGACTTCACTCCTTCAGCCAGCGAGTTCAGGAACTTTACAACATAAACGTCGTAACCCGTACCCTCGCTTAGCTCTTTCCTAGCCAACAGATACGGCGGAATGGACGCGATAACGAAGGCTAAGGTTATCGCCGTGGCCGTGGGAACCACTTGAGGAACTCCACCGCTCACGGTGAATAAATAGTAAAGTAATGAAACGGGCGTTGGGGCTATCGATGGATTAATCCTGTTTTCTACAACGCCAGCTATGAGTAGAAGCACTACCATCAGGACGAAACCTAGAGCTATCATTATAGTTCCCAACTTGTTAGCTTTCAGTTGTCTTTCGGGGAACTTCATTTGCGTCTGTTCCACCATTAACGCGAAGACCAGGTTCATGACAGGTACGAAGACTAGCGCGAGTAGGTACACCATGCCCATCGGCATGCTAACCAGGGACGGGAAAACGGCGGCCAGAATGATCATCAAGAAAATGGTTATGAAACCTGAGGCTAACCAGACCACGTAGGTCTCCCCTATCCCACTGAGCCTATCGGCCGCGGTGTTAGCCTTCAGTCTGAAAAGATCAAATAGATCTATCATTTTAGTTCTGACGGCGTCGACCACCGGAGCCCCTGTCCTCACGGCTGTGACGTAGGTGCTCATGAGGTCGGAAAAGAGGTCAGACGGAACGGTATCTAGAGCCTTCAGTAGAGCCATTTCTACGCTCTCCCCGAAGTACTTCATACGTCCCGAAACGTAACTCGCGAACTCCGCTATGTACTCGAACGCTCTAACTCTGCTAACCTCCTCGAATAGCGCTCTAGGCGAGAATCCCGTCCTTAAATATATCAGGAACATCGCGGAGAACGGAAGAGTTTCCGCATCGAATCCAACACGTCTCCTCTCGATCTCATTAGAGTAGTTGAGGTTGAACAAAATATGCGTTATAACCGGCGTAAGTCCCCCGAACAAAATACCGAAAATCCCTAAAACTAAGAACCCTGAAACTCTAGAACTTAGGAACTTTTCTATTCCTAATATTCCTAATATTATTAGCAATGCCGCGACCACTAAGCTTATGACCATAATAGACAAGTAATAGCTGGTGACGAGAAGCGGATTCCTAGGGTTTCCCGATTGTTTTAGTTTCTTCCCCATCGATCTCGCTCGGTTAGTAACTAATCTACCAATGAATTTGCCAATGAATTTGCCTCTGAACCTCAAGAAGAACGTCTCAAGGGGGCTAGGCTCTCTCAAGAACTCTCGTAATTTTCTCTCACTTTTGCTGTTCACGACGGGTTTATTGAACAAGTTGAGACTTAAATGAGTTACGGTGCACTGAACTATTTCGCATAGCTAACAATAATTTTTGTGAATTCGACAATCATTCTACTTAACTCTGATTTCAACGACGTCCTTATCCTCCAGGACGTGATCCATGCCGACTTTCTCCCCTGGATAATTGACGCTCTTTCCCCAGACTCTGGCGTACTTAAAGTTCTCAGCCAGCTCGTTGTGCAATTTCCTAGCCACATCTAGAACGGTGGAGCCTCGTTTCAGTATGAGGGGCTCGCTGGAGGGCTTCTCCCCCGGCTCCTTTGTGTAGACTCTTATCACGTCCAGCGCCCTGAAGCATTCTCCCTTTATTCTCTCCAGTTGCTCAGGCTTTATGGAAGGAACTCCGTTGAACTCGAAATCCTCCAGGCTAACTATTATCGGCGTTCTGTAGACTACTGACTCGAATATCGATTTCTCGACGTCGTCCAAAGTAACCTCGCCGTAGATCTTAACGGTCCCCGACTTAATCCCGTAGCTTTTCAGGAACTCCCTGAGCTCTCTTTCGTCGCTTCCTATTAGTTTCCCCATTATCACCAGGTTCAAAGTCGAACCGTACCTGTTCTTCTCGATCACGACCCGACCTTTAGGCTTCCTGAGGAGGACGTTATTACTCTCAAACAACTCTACCAATTTCTGGAACTCCTCCTTAGTTCTGACAGCGAACAGTATGGCGTCGGCGTTCCTAGCTAACGCTATTAGCCTCGTACTCCAAGTCTTTGACTCGAGGCTGAAGGGCGGAGGGTTAACGAGCTGTATCGGGACGTCCTCGTAATACATCATCCCTGGCACCGGTGCGGTTTCAGGCTCCTGGGTGACCCCGGTGAGCTTAACCATGAGCTCTCGTCTAAGCTCGTAATCCCCCACTAGTAGGACTTGCCCCGCACCCTCCTTCTCTATTATGAACTGCTGGCCCCTTCCAGCAGCCCTCGACTTCCTCTTTTGTAATTCCGCCTCCTCCTTCAGCTCGGCCAGCCTTCTCTTGGCCCAGTAAACCAAGTTCTCTGTGCCCTTGTGCTTAGGTACGGCGCTCAGGAACTCCTCCAAGGCCTTAATCTTATCCTCAGTCGTCTTGGCCTCCATGTATTTCAGCCACTTGGCCTTGGCCTCCGCAGGAAGGTTAGTAACCAAGTAGTTTCACCTTTTCTTCCTGAACTCGGAAGGGGCCAGGTCCTTCAGGGATTTCCAGGATTTCCTTACTATGGGGGGCAAATAACCGTTAAGCCTATAATATTCGACAACCCAACTCTTGGTCCTTTCGTCAGAAGGGTAGCCGGAGCCGAAGTCGCCGTAAGAGGCCTTTAACCCCTCTACGATCGAGTCCCTCAGAACCTTGGCCACTATGCTGGCCGCGCCGACGGAGACGTACTTCGAGTCGGCCTTCTCTTCGATCACTACCTCCTTTATGCCTAACCAATACCTGAAGTACGTGACTAGGGGAGAGGACTCCCCCACCTTGTCTATGAAGATCGACTCCACCGCGTTAAGCCTGGCCAGTCCGGAGACCATGCTCTCTAAAGCCTGGTAAGTCAGGGAGTTCAGGTTATAACGATCGAGGACTTCGGGTGGTATGAAAGTCACCGCCGAGGCCTCGGCCAACTCCAAGATCTGGGGGAAGAGCTCCGCCCTCTTGTTAGGGGTGAGCTGTTTGCTGTCCTTGACGCCTAGCTCCTCAAGCGTTTTCAAAACGTCTATCCTGAAGCCGACGCAGGCTATCACGAGAGGGCCAATTAGTGGGCCCCTACCTGCCTCGTCGCAGCCCACGATCATAGCCTGACCGAAATCACCAGTTTCGCCATTCTCTTCCCGTCCTTGACCTTTTCCGACTCGAACGTTTCCTTTACCTCAGCCCCGCTGTAGTGCGCCAGGAAGCTCGCTATGAGGTTTTTCGCAGCGCTCTTCGAGGCGAAGTAGTAGTCCACACCTTCCTTGCCCTCTATAACGTTGGTCAAGGCCCCCGTGTATTGACCTGTAATGAAGGACTCGAAGAACGCCCTCTTGTCCTCGTCAAGCCTCTTCTCCTTGAACCTCAGCTGGACTTTGGCCTCGTAGTAACCTGTCTTCTTGTTCATACACTCGTTGCACAACGTTTTTGATATATCCAGGAGGACGTCTTTCCTCACCTCGAACCTGTGACCCTCGAGATCTCCCGTAAGCAATATTACTGCGTGCGTCCTGTTGCCCGCGTCCCTCCAGAGCCTCTCCACGGAGATCTCGTAGGTCTTAACAAGCCTATCTACAGTCGTTCTGGGTGCGACGAGCTTCCATATGTACTCCCTCAGCGGGTCCTCTGTCTCGGGCTTGATCCACTTGCCGGATATCCACATAGACCCGCAGAGCTTACACATCTTGCCCTTAACTTCACTGGGGGTTTCCACGACAAGCCTATGCTTTACGTAACACTCCGCACAAAGTCTCCCGTCAACGAGGGGGACGTCAGTTTTACCACAAAGCACGCAGAATTTGCTCGCCATCTCAATCACATGTTGAACATTTGAGCGAACTTCACTCCTTCTACCTCATCGTAAGCAGCTATTAACCCCTGTTCGAGAGCTTCCTCCACAACGGTGTTACCAATGAGCGTCGCTACGGTGGCCGTTCGCGCCTCGTCCAGAGCCACGTTGAGGTCGACCTGCTCGCCCGAGTAGAAATCCTCGCTTACGTCCAGAACCTTGTTCCCGCTCCTGTAAACCTTCCCTAACAGGGCTGGCTCAACTACCCCAACTATCTTGACGTTCTCGATCCTCCTGACGCTCAGGAGGACTATCATATCGGCTTCACCGGGGTTTGCGCTCCGCAAGCTAGGCAGGAGACGTACCACACCTTGCCTTCTTTCTTAAGCACGGTGTCGTAAGAGCCGCAGGTGCTACACCTGACGTAAATCTTTAGGAACCGGTCCATGAGCGTGTTAATGGAGGACGAGGAGAACTTGCCCTGAATCACCAGTTGGCCGCTCTCATTGACTGATCCAGGGGCTCCCAGCTCCTTCAGTAAGTACTTCATGACGAGCCTTTCCTCCCTCCTTATCCTGTCACAGTACTCCCTGAAGTTCTTAATGACCGTGTTGGGCCCCACGTTGAAGATCACTAAGTTAGGTATGACCTGGTTACCGACAACCTTAGCTTTTTGGGGAATTTCCTCGAACGCCCTGTCCAGGAGCTTCAGGTACTCCTCTTCCGTTTGTGCCACGTCTACGTCTTTTTAGATTCCGCTAATATATGCTTCCGTCGAAATGAGGGTCTACATCGAGACCTACGGCTGTGCCCTTAACAGGGGAGACAGCGCGATAATGGCGACCGTGCTTTCGGAACGGGGGCACGAGATAACGGAGAACCTGAACGAAGCCCAGGTAGCGATCATCAACACGTGTGCTGTGAGGCTTGAGACCGAGGAGAGGATGAAGCAGAGGATAAGGGAGCTGAGGAGGACGGGTAAGAGGCTAGTCGTCGCCGGTTGTCTCGCCGGAGCCCTGCCGGCTACCGTTTCGGCCCTGGCGCCTGAGGCCTCCATACTGGGCCCTCAGGCCGTCGAAAGGATAGCGGAGGTCGTCGAGTCGCCGGAAAGGCAGGTGATCCTCGAGGGGACTAAAGCGGTTAAAGTGCCCAGAGTGTTCGAGGGTAAGATCTTCATCGTCCCGATTGCCGACGGTTGCGCGGGCGAGTGCTCGTTCTGCATAACTAAACTCGCCAGGAGGAAGCTAAGGAGTTATCCAATGAGAGAGATCGTGGAGGCCGTGAAGGAGGCCGTCGCTAAAGGGGCCGTAGAGGTAGAGCTCACAGCTCAGGACACGGCAGCTTATGGCCTAGACCTAGGCGGGGAGGTGAGGCTACCCGACCTGGTGGAAGAAGTCGCGGAGATTGAGGGGAACTTCATGGTTAGGGTGGGTATGATGACTCCAGAACAGGCCATGAGTACAGTGGACGGCCTGGTTGAAGCGCTAAACATGGAGAAGGTGTACAAGTTCGTTCATTTACCCGTGCAGTCGGGAAGCGACAAGGTGTTGAAGCTCATGAACAGGAAGTACACGATCGACGAGTACAAGCGATTAGTAAAGGAGCTGAGGTCGAAAGTCCCAGGTCTGAGCGTGGCCACCGACATAATCGTGGGCCACCCAGGGGAGGACGAGGAGGACTTCCAGCAGACCTTGGATCTCATGAAGGAGCTGAGGTTCGAGAGGATCCACTTAGCCATGTACTCAATAAGACCGAACACCGTGAGCGCTGGGCTCCCACAGGTCCCGGACAGCGTTAAGAAGGAGAGGATGAAAACCGCTATGGGCCTCTACGAGTCGATAGCCTATGATATCCACAGCGAGTACGTGGGCAAGACCGTAGAGGTCCTAACGACTGAGCTGGGTAGGAAGGGCTCGGTCATAGGCAGGTTAAGGAATTACATTCCCGTCGTCGTAAAGAACGAGAGCTCTTTGGGCAATTGGGTGAAAGTCGTGATAGAAGAGGCGTCCTTTTACGATTTAAGAGGGTATAAGCTGAATTAAACGTCATTAAACGCGTTCAGAAAAGCTTATTTTGAATCCTCTCCCATGTCGCCCCGTGGACGTTTATATAGTCTCGGCAGTCAGGACCCCCATCGGTAAGTTCGGGGGGTCCCTCAAGGACGTCAACCCCGCGGATTTAGGGGCTTTGGTGATAAGGGAGGCCTTGAAGAGGTCTAACGTACCCCCTGAGAAGATCGACATAACGATTATGGGGAACATCCTCAGGGCGGGCTACGGCCAGGACTTAGCTAAGCAGGCGGCGGTAAAGGCTGGAATCCCGATGGATGTGGATGGTTACTGCGTGGATATGGTGTGTTCTAGCGGTATGATGAGCGTGATTAACGCTACTCAGATGATCAAGAGCGGTGACGCCGACGTGATTGTTGCCGGAGGAATGGAGAGCATGAGCAGGGCCAGGTTGGCGGTCGACCCCGACGTGAGATGGGGAGTTAAGATGTTGTTCGGTAAAAGCCTGAACTTCATCGACACGATGCTAATGGACGGCCTCACGGACCCGTTCAACTTGAAGCTCATGGGCATGGAGGCCGATATGATAGCCAAGGCCCACGGCATAACCAGGAAGGAGCTGGACGAGGTGGCTTACATGAGTCACAAGAGGGCCGCGGAGGCGACGGACAAAGGGTATTTCGCGAAGGAAATAGTGCCCGTCCCCCTGCCCGACGGCAAGGTTTTCAGCGCCGATGAGGGTATAAGGAGGGACACGTCACCCGAGAAGCTGGCCGCCCTCAAGCCCGCCTTCTCACCCGACGGCTACCACACTCCGGGGAACTCCTCCCAGATTTCCGACGGCGCGGCCGCGCTAGTCCTGATGAGTGAGAAAGCCGTTAAAGAATACGGGGTCGAGCCTATAGCGAGGATTATGGGCTACAGCTGGGCTGGGATAGAGAGCTGGAGGTTCACTGAGGCTCCTGTTCCTGCCATAAAGAAACTATTGGAGAGGCTTAACCTGACGGTCGAGAAGGTGGATTTCTTCGAGAACAACGAAGCGTTCGCGGTGAACAGCGTTCTGGTGAACAGGTATCTCGGCATTCCCTATGATAAGTTGAACGTGTTCGGGGGAGCGATAGCTCTTGGTCACCCGATAGGCGCCACTGGGGCAAGGATAATCGTCACCCTGCTCAACGTGCTGTCGACGATGAAAGGTAGGATCGGAATAGCCAGCTTGTGTCACGGTACCGGCGGGGCTACAGCTGTCGCCGTGGAGCTACTCAGGCCTCTCTAGCTTTTTTAGCTGAACAACTGAAGAAGAAAGCAACACGGTGATGGATTAGGTGACAAAGAAGAGAGCGGAGCAAAGCCAAGTTAAGGAGCTGAGAAAGCCTGAGCCTTACGAGGTGATCTGCGTAGTCAAGAAGCTTTTAGGGGCGGAGCACGTCCAGGTCCTTTGCTTGGACGGCAAGGAGAGGATGGGAAGAATACCGGGTAAATACAAGAAGAGGATGTGGATCAAGGAGGGCGACGTGGTCATTGTCCAGCCTTGGGACTTCCAGCCTAACAAGTGCGACGTAGTTTACAGATACGAAGACTCCGAGCTAAGGAAGCTGGTTGAAGAGGGCATCGTGGATAAGGATCTACTTGAGCAATTAAGAGGATAAGGTTTTGAAGAAGGTAGGAAAAGAAGAGAAAAGAAGAAAGGACGAGGACCTTTTTAAGGTAGTTGACAGCACGATAGATACGAGGACTTATCTAAATATCATAAAGATCTCGAGAAGACTTAATTTAAAGAAAATTTTCGGGGCGATTTCTTCTGGTAAGGAAGCTAAGGTTTATCCTGCCGTGACTTACGACGGTAGCTGGGTCGCACTGAAGATATACTACGTGAGCACGGCCCAGAGCAAGAGAGCGATAGAGAAGTACATGTTCAGCGACCCAAGGTTCGAGGGAGCAAAGGCAACCAGCTCTAGGAAGCTCCTCACGCTATGGGCGAGGAAGGAATACGGCAACCTAGAGCAAATGTACAACAACGGAGTTAGGGTCCCGAGGCCTATCGCGGTCTTGGAGAACATCCTGGCCATGGAGTTCATCGGTGAGGAAGGGACGAGGGCGCCGATGCTTTACGAGCTTCCGGAGGACGAGATAACGGCCGATCTGTACGCCGACGTGATGTTACAAATAGAGAGCATGGTAACTAGAGCTAAGTTAATTCACGGCGATCTGAGCGAGTACAACGTCATGGTCTATCAGGGCAAATGTTACATAATAGATGTAGGGCAAGCGGTGCCAATCACCCACGAGAACGCTGAGGAGCTCCTAATGAGGGATCTAAAGAACGTTTCCAGGTTCTTTGAGTCCCACGGAATCGAGGTAAGGGATCCTGAAAGAGTTTTTTACGAACTATGGGAAGAGGTGAAGCCAGGGACTTAGGCTTTGTTTTACGTTTCAGTTCCCGACGATAAGCTCGAGCTTGCCAAACGCGTGGCTGAGGTTTTAGAGAAGAGGTTAGGGATCAAGGTCGTGATCGACGAGGCTAACAAGGCAATAAGGATCATGCCGGGCGAGGCGGACTCTTATATCGCCTTCAAGGCGGTGAACGTGTTTAAGGCTATAGCTGTGGGCTACTCCGAGCACGACGCTCTGAAGCTGATATCCGATGACTACGCCCTACACGTGATCGAGCTGAAGGATTACGCTAAATCACCCGAGGACGCGAAGAGGTTGAAAGGTAGGGTTATAGGTGAGAAAGGCAAGACGAAGAGGATTATCCAGGAGTACACGGGCGTCAACGTTCTGGTGGGCGACTGGTACATAGCGGTTCTGGGGAGGGCAGATCAGGCGGACATAGCCAAAAACGCCGTAGAGATGCTCCTGGAAGGGAAGGAGCACAAGACGGTTTATAACTACCTCAACAAGGCGGAGTTAAATTACAAAAGCCGTTCTTGGTAGTTCATGACCTCGTCCAAGCTAATCTTATACTGCTGCAAAACCCTTCTGTACTGAGAGAGGACCTCCACGGCCTTCTCGTCGGACAGTAACGCCCTTAATCCGTCGTAGTCCTTCTTGTAGAGTTCCTTGAAGAACCTGAAGAGTATCCTCTTCGGCTCGCTCAGGATCTCCTCAGTAACGAAAAGCTTCGGTTCGGGCTTCATCACCAGGGTGGCGTGAATGCCATCGAGGGACGCGATCATGGCCAGCTTGAACGCGCTGTACTCCTTGGTGGGCGACTTCCTAGTGGCTTTCACCTCAATGTAGTACTTCTCATCGTCTTTCAATGCTTCGAAGTCGTGGGTGGGCTTATCCACGAACTTAACGTCCTTGAAGTCCAGACTCATGAGCACCCTGAAGGCCTTATGCTCCATGGCGTAGCCTAGGAGAATTCCCTTGGCTCTCTCTAGGGCGAAGTCTATGTCCTCCTGCGTAAGCATGTACTCTTTCATTAGTTCTTCAAGGATTCCCAAACCTAGCTCTACTAGGCTAAATGAGTTTAAAGAAATTGTTTTATGGATTAGGGTATTAACACGGGAGCCTTACCGCTCCCAGCCTCTTCCTGGCCTCCTTTCTGACTGTGTTGGCGTCGGCATAACTCGCCCTCTTCTTCCCGTGATTAGTCAATTTGTACAGCTCCATCTCCAAGTCGTACTCCGTGAACACGCCGACCTCGTTCATTTTGGCCCTTATCTCCTCGAGTGTCCTAGCGCCCTCTATCGCATGATAGAGGGGTGACGTCTGAGCCACCACTCCTGGTCTCATCAGGAAGGCGATAGAGGTCAAGGGGCTAACCTCAACTTTCCTGAGGCCTCCTCTCAGCTGGTAATCGCCAAACAGACCCTTGAACGCCATCCACGGTATGCGTGACGCCTCCGTTTCTACGTACTCCAGCGCCTTAGAAACCGTGTTGTAGCTCTCCAGATCGTATCCCTTGATGTCCACCAAGCCGTCTTTGGAGGCGATCTCAGCAACCCTTTTCAATAGATAGCCAACCTCAAGTTCCCCGTCGCTCCCGAGGCCCATCACCGCCAACAGCGTGTTGACTTCCTTCTCCAGCTTCGTGAGAGTAGAGAGCATCGTGAAGTCTATTAATGGACTGGAAAGACCGGGTTCACAACCCTTGGCCAGAACGTCGCCGCCCGCGTCTACTCCGATCACTACGTCAACCTTCAAGTCGTTAACGAAGTCCCTCAGTTCCTTGGCCAGCGTTTCGGGGGCGTCCCTTATGCAAATGCCCACGCCTCTTTCCTTAATCGCGCTCAACACGTTGGAGAGCTGGGGCCTAACGATGAAGGGCCTCTCTCCCCTCAGGGCTTCGGTCCTCTCGTTTACCCAGTAAATGGAGCTAGCGAAAGGAACGAAGTTTGTCAGGTCCTCGGCGCAT
This sequence comes from Sulfolobales archaeon Acd1, assembly GCA_000389735.1. GTDB lineage: Archaea > Thermoproteota > Thermoprotei_A > Sulfolobales > Sulfolobaceae > Acd1. Next base: position 292,900 of record APJY01000002.1, read on the forward strand.
ATCGGTCCAGGAACAGGGTCCACAACGAACCTCTCCCACAGTACTGCCCCTAGGACCGTCTCGTAGCTCAATTTCTCGTAGTAGCTCTTGATAACCAGAGCGGAGACGGCGTCGCCTCCGCCTCCTATTCCGATCACCAATGCCCTTCTCATAAGGTTCTTAACCGTTCTTACTCCTAATGTTCTGGGGTCTTAGGTTTACACTCAGGCTAGGGTGTTACGGTTCACCCGCGTAGTATTACATACCTGGCTAGTTTAAGAAAATCACTCAATAGCCTAATTGCTGATGGATTGGATAGAGGAGTTCACTGAGAACACCGAGACTCAGGAGGAAATTCAAGAGAGCATATCTTACGGCACTGCCTTGGCCGAGATCGTTTCTATGTCATCCGTCCTGAAAGGTCTCGGCGAATTGGACGACGACGTTAAAGCGGTCATGCTGAGGCGGTTCGACCAGTGGTTAGACGCCATATCGCCTGTGATATACTCCCCTGGTCTGGCCGAAGTCTTAGGAGACAAGATCAAGAACGGTTTTGAGGCCATATTCGATGAGATGACCGAGGAGGAGTTCGCGGAGTTCTTGGATAGACTCATTGAGCTTAAGGAGTCAGGGAACGTTAGTCTTAATGACGTGAAGGAAGTCTTCTTCTGGACGGCGAAGCTCCTGAACTCCTTGGGAGTTGACATAGCGGAGCTCTCGGAGTTCGTCGATCTCTCCGATTCTAGGACCGCCCTATCGAACCTCGCCGCCTTGACTGCGATAACTCTCGCCATAACCCTCTCGAGGGGATGAAACTGCTGTCCTCCGTTTCCGTAACCGCGGAGAAACTGATAGAGATAACGGCGAAGCTCGCTTCCAGGATGCACGTTGAGGACGAGGAGTTCGAGAAGGTTGTGAGTTTAGGAATGCTGGAAATCGCTAAGGCTACCGCCACGGCGGTGGCGACGCACATATCGCGTGAAGCCAACGGGCTCATTTACTGTAATCTGTGCAGTAAGGGCCCTTTTACCAAGAAGGGAATGTTCCTTCACATAACAAGGGTTCACAGGGACGAAGTTAAGGCGCTTTTAGAGGAAGAACTTAGGGCGAGGCTTAAGGGGCTCAAATCGACCTGAGGGCGTTGTCAAGGTCCTCTATTAGGTCGTTCTGGTCCTCTATACCTACGGAAAGCCTGATCAGGGACTCGCTTATCATCGCCATTTGCGCCTCATCCTTGGTCAAAGTCCTGTGGGACATGGTTAAGGGGTGGGATATGGTAGAGTTCACCCCACCTATGGTCTGAGCCCTCAGGATAACCTTCAGGTTATTCATTAGCCTGTATGCCTCCTCCTTCCCTCCCTTTATCTCGAAGCTCAGGACACCTCCGTACCCCTTGAGGAGTCTCTTCGCCACACCGTGAGTCTCGTGGGAGGGCAGGCCAGGATAGTAGACCTTCTTGACCTTCGGATGCTCCGCCAGGAACTCTGCCAACGCCATGGCGTTCCTCTCTATCGCCTCCATCCTTACCTTCAAAGTCTTGAATCCCCTAATCACCAGGAACGCCGCGTGCGGGTCTAGAGACGTACCCAAAGTTCTCCTTGTCTGGTCTATCCTCTCCATGAGTTCCCTCTTACCTGCGGCTAAGCCCGCTATCACGTCGTTATGACCGGAGATGAACTTTGAAGCGCTGTGGATCACCACGTGGGCCCCATAGACGGAGGGGTTCAGGTTCGTTGGTGTGGCGAACGTATTATCGACGACTAAAATGACGTTAGATTCCCTCGCTGTTTTCCCTATGGTCTCAAGGTCCATGACGTTAAGCACGGGATTCGAAATGGACTCTACGAAAGCGAGGTCGAATTTTCCTGAGCCCAGGGCCTCCACGAACTTCTCGTTTCCTGGCGGCGTGACGACCGTCTCGACCCCGAACCTGCCCATAAGGTCCTTGAAGAACCTCAAGGTGCGGGCGAAGACGTCGACGTGTATCAGGACCCTGCTTCCAGGCCTCAGTAACGCGAAGGCAGTAGAAGATATGGAACCCATCCCCGAAGAGAACGATACGCCCATCTCGGTGCGTTCGGCCTCTGCTATTTTCCTGTTGAGCTCCTCTACCGTGGGGTTCAGCTCTCTGGAATACCTGTATTTCTCGCCCTGAGGGAAGTCGAAGGCCGCGGTCTGATAGATCGGTGTAGTTATCGCACCGGTCTTCTCGTCGACCGTTTCCCTAACGTAATTAGTCGCTTCCCTCAACTCTCGCACCTTCAGAGACTTTCGACATTTTAATTTTGCACCTTAAGCCGTACGCTTCACAAACGCTCAAACCCTCCCTCTTCAGGGACTCCACGTCGGTCCTCTCGTCCACGAAGACTAGCACGCTAGGGCCCGCGCCGCTCACACAGGCCCCAATCGCGTTGTACTTCAACGCCACCTCCTTGAGCTTGGGATAATACGGGAACATGGGCTCCCTAGATTTCTCCACTATCTCGTCGTTCAACCCTAGCCTTAACAGGTCCCTGTCTCCTTTCTGTAAGCCGAGTAGCAGGGCGGTGACGAACCTTAGGTTGCCGACGTACTTTGACGTGGCTATTTCCTTGGGCACGAGCTCTCTGGCCTTCTTAGTTTTCTCGGTTATGGTGACCTCTGGGATGAAGAGCATGAAGCTGAAATCGTAATTATGTGGGATTCTAACCACCTTCAGCGGGTTTTGGCTGACGACGGCCACGAAGCCTCCCACCACGCTTGCCGCCACGTTATCTGGATGGGCGGAGCCTGCAGCTGCCTCCTCGCCGTAAGAGCTGAACCTCACTAAATCGTCGGGACTCAGACCGAGCTTCAGGGCCTCGTTCAGCGCCACAACTGCGGCGGCAGCCGACGCTCCGCTTGACCCCAGGCCTAAGCCTGGAGGAACCCCCTTTATGAGCTTAATCCTCACCCTGTACTTGAGGTTCATCTCGTCGAGCGTCCTCATGACGGCGTAGGAAGCGCTGTTCTTTTGGGGGTCCGAAGGCGTCCCTTCGGCTACTATTTCGACCTTAGCCTCGGTGGATGGCGTCGCCTGAAGCTCAACAGTATCGTAAAACGCGTCGTGAGCGACCGCTAAGACGTCATAGCCCGAGCCGAGGTTAGCGGAACTCGAGGGAGCCTTAACTCTCATTTACAGGCGTGAGGGTACGAGAGTTCAAGTAAAAATTTACCTATCCCTTGTCGTGTTTTCCTCGCGGCTTTTCCCTTTATATTACGATCAATTCGGCCTTGCTTAACTCCTCTAAGATCTGAGTTATTGGTCCGCTCACTTCCGCCTCGCTGAGGTTCGCCGCCTTGCTTATCTCGCCCACAATGTCTTGAACAGTCTTCGTTCCGTCGCACATCTCCCATACGTAATATGCTATCGAGGCTACTTGGAAGATCTTATTCTCGTCCAGCTGTATCACGTAACTGTCCTGGTCTTCCAGCACGTCTACGACCTTGCCCCTCTTTTGGGGCTTGGCGCCCTTGATCTCCTCGTAGTTCATTCCTCTTCCTCCTCGAACTCTCGCCTACGACCTCCGAACCCCTTGGAGTAGTTCCTCCTACCGTAACTCCTTCTTTGAGGCACATAGGGAGCTTCCGGCTCGTTCGTCGGTATTTGGTCAGCCGGAGGGACTTCTCCGTCGTTTGCTTCGTTGATCTTAGACCTGTTGCCCGCGTTGAGCTGGACTTTCCCCTTGTACACCGAAGTCCAAGCGTTTTCGATCTTCACAACCATCCCATCTTTGACCTTGCCCGCCAAGTTACCCCACAGGGTCAGTTTCACTCTACCCGTTTCGTCGCCGACGACCGCTTCACTTATAGTCCTCGGGCCGTTCTTGGTTTGGATCGTCCTGGGCTCGGAGGTTTCTAAAACCCTTACGGTTACGTTCACGTTTTCTTGGTTCGGTTTTAGATTACCTACCTTCTCTTCCGACATTTCGATTCGACTCGATTCGTTTGTCCACTTCAGCTCGAACCCGTAGTATTTAAATTAAGATGAAATGACGTAGCTTGGCACTTTCTAAGGGCGGATCGCGCTAGTTTCCGAGGGGGTGTCGAATTAACGCGTATTTATTAAGTTGACTCGAGACTTCTTATCAGGACGGCGTTGGTCGAGGAGAGTAGAATTCTTTCCCTTCCTAAGAATTTCGTTGAGGCCCTATCGAACCCTTTCGTGGGGAGAGAGGAGGAGGCCAAAATCGTGACGCTAGCCCTCATGACGAAGGAGCACGCTATCCTCATAGGAGAGCCTGGAACCGCTAAGTCCGCGATAGTGAGGAGAGCAGCCGACCTGCTCAATGCCAAATTCTTCATGTACCTGCTGACGAAATACACCGAGCCGGCTGAGCTCTTCGGAGCCCTGGATATAAACGCGTTGAAGCAAGGGATTTACAAGAGGATAACGAAAGATAAACTTCCCGAAAGCGAGATAGCATTTCTGGATGAGATATTCAACGCTAACTCCGCGATCCTCAACGCGTTACTGTCACTGCTAAACGAGAGGGTCATATATGACGGTTATAACGTGATCAAGACCCCGTTAAGGACGCTCATAGCCGCCAGCAACAGGGTACCCGACGAGCCGGAGCTGGAAGCCCTTTACGATAGGATACTCCTCAGGCACTTCACAAAACCCGTGGGGGAGGACAAGTGGGGCGAACTGGTTCAGGCCGCGTGGGAGCTGGAGTTCACGAGCAAATGGGTGGTCAAGGAACCCATAATGACCATAGAAGACTTGGACCTGATTTACTCCTACCTTCCAAAGGTGGATTACTCCCCCATAAGGAGTAAGCTTCTTAGGCTCTTCATGATGTTAGAGGAGAAGGGAATACACCTCAGCGACAGGAGAAAAGGGAAGGTCACAAAGTTAGCTGCGGCCCACGCCCTGTTGAACGGCAGACTGAAGACCGAGGAGGAGGACCTCATAGTCATTAAGTACATAGCTCCGAGAGAACAGGACGACTACGAGAAGGTTTCGGCTCTGCTATCCGAGGAGCTGAAGACCCCATTGAGGTACATGAAGGAGCTGAACGATATCCTGACAAACGTCAAGGAGACCCAGAAGTTCGTGGAAACGGCCCCAGAGAACGACCCGAGGTTGATAGAGCTGATCAGGAGCTTCAAGATGGCGAGGGACAGGGTCATCTCTTTAGGCAGGGAGTCCGGCGATGAGAAGGTGGAGAAGTACGCCAGGGAGGTGGTGGCGGAAATAGACACGTTGTTGGAGAAAATAGCGAAGAAGCTAGGGATTTACACATGACCGGCTCTTTAAGAGGAGTCGACTACTTTGACCCCATCATAGTTTATAGAGGTGAAAGAATAAGATCCATTCTTTCCCGCGTTATGGGGAGAGAAGTAAAGGTAAAGACTACCCTCCTCACCGACACCTATTACGTTCACTACTTACCCTTTCCGATCCTGAAGCTGAAGGACGATATCTCTCCAGACGAAGGGATGGAGTATTCCTTAATCGAGTCAATGATAACGAGCGAAACCGTAGAAAGAAGCAGGAACTTCACCATCGCGAACTCCACGGTAAGTTTAGCCTTCACCGTCAGCTACGTTCAGAACTTAATAGAGGAGCTGGAAAGGGTCTCTAAGACCTCTCAGTCGAGGGAGGAGAGGGAGGCGGCGGAGCAAATCCTGAGGGAGCTAAAGGAAGGGGAAGGCACGACGTCAGGGAACTCCGAGAAACAGTCGCAAAGGTTCTCGGAGTCCGTGAAGAGGGTCCTAAAGCAGGCTCACGAGAAGGCCATGGCCAAGGCCGTTGAGGACGCTAGCGCTGTCAAGAACTTGGAGAGGATCCTCGGAGGCCAATCGGCGGGAACTGGGTCAGTCTTCGCTGCTGACTCGGACGTTTACGAGGTTCTCAAGCTGGCCAGGAACAGCGACATGAGGAAGATCCTGGAGTTCCTGAGCGGGATACCGAAGATCGGGATGACGACTAAGAAAAGGCGCACTAGATACGTCAGAGGGGAGCTTTACGGGTACGAGAGGGGAATAGATTTAGAGAGGATAGTCCCTAGCGAGTTGGCGCTCCCTGAGGAGCTGTTCTACGTGAAGTTCGCCGAAGGGGAGCTGTTGCTTTATCAGAAGGAAGTCAAGGAGGCCATGGGACCCATATACCTCCTGCTAGACAAGTCAGGGAGCATGGACGGGGAGAAAATCCTGTGGGCCAAGGCCGTCGCATTAGCGCTTTATAACAGGGCCAGAAAGGAGAATAGGGACTTCTACCTCAGGTTCTTCGACAACATCCCCTACCCTCTGGTTAAGGTTTCCAAGAACGCCAAATCCAGGGACGCGATGAAGATGGTCGAGTACCTGAGCAAGGTTAGGGGAGGAGGCGGAACGGATATCAGCAGGGCAATAATAGCCGCGTGTGAGGACATCAAGGAAGGTCACGTTAAGGGTGTCAGTGAGGTAATAATTCTGACCGACGGTGAGGACAAGATAGCTGAGACTACGGTGAGGAGATCTCTGAAGGAGGCCAATTCAACCTTGATAAGCGTGATGATAAGGGGGGAGAACGCCGACCTGAAGCGTGTTTCCGACGTATATCTGGCTGTATATAAGCTCGACCAGGCCGACTTGCTTAGAGTAATAGAGGCATAGGGAGGTCCCAGCCTCATCCTCCCAACGGCGTGGGCGTCAGCTGGGCATGGCCGCCGTCAATGAAACTCTTAGATTTGGTAATCATAAAAGCTCTTTCAGCGTGTTGACGGCGTAAGTGGGCCTTATGCCCAACCTCTCAATGTCCTCCCTCTTCGAGATCCCCGTCAGGACCAGGACGGTATCATAGCCGTTCTCGTTGCCCATCCTTATGTCAGTCTCGAGTTGATCCCCTATCACCACAGCCCTCTTAATCTCGGGGATCCTGGCTACCCTCTTAGCTACCTCGAGTATCCACCCGTTAGGTTTCCCCGCAACGAAGTCCGGCTCCCTTCTCAACGCGTACATTATCGCGGAGGCGAGCGATCCCGCCCCCAGTCTCAGGCCGTCGTTCGACGGCCATAGTCTGTCCATGTTCGTGACCACGAACAGGGCCCCTTTGTGGATACACATCATCGCTGTCGATAATTTATCGTAAGTAGCTAGCCTGTCCAGGCCTAACACCACAGCGTCGGGGGTTTCCTTCTCCGCTTCCCACTGGGTGACGACCTGAAACCCGTTCATCCTTAGCTCCTCCATAAGCCCCTCTTCGCCCACCACGAACACTCTCCTTACGTCTGTTCTTTCCTTGAGGTATTGGACTGCGGCGACCCCGCTAGTCACTATATCGTCGGGGTTCACGTCCAGGCCCAAGTACCTGAGTTGGCGCGAAAGGAGGAGCCTACTGAAGCCGGAATTGTTCGTGATGAAGATTATTCTCTTGCCTTTTCGCTTCAGTTCCCTTAGCGCCTCAAGGTTATCCCTAATGGGGACGTCCTCTCTTAGTACGACGCCGTCAATGTCACTGATAATAAGGTCGTAATTTTCCAGTGGAGAGGTCATAAAGCTTCATAAGCTTTGACCTTATCTCGCCTTTAAGCTTCTCGTAATCCTCCGCGAAGGCGAACAGACCCTCGGGCTGATATAGGATCCACTCACAGTCCCACTCGCCAGAGTAGGGTAACGAGATCTTCGCGTAATAGCCCTTCCTTCCCCTGTATATCGCTATGAGGAAGTCGTTATTACCTATTTCAGCTACATAGAACTCACAGTCCCCTAAGTCCCTGCGGATTAATTTATCAGCTCCCAAATCCTCCTTGCTCAGCAAGCCGATTAGTGAAGTCTCGTTGGAGGTAAATAATTGTGAGGAGCAAGGAGGAGCTGGTGAGGGAGTATTACTCGAAGCTGAAGAGACTTCCGGCCTTCCGGCTGATAGCCGGCTTAGGTGTCGCTGAGACCTTGATGGTGTGGATAAGGAGTATAGCCTTAGGAACGGAGTTCCTGGAGGCCGCGTTACTCTACTTAGCTCTGGGTATCGCGCTTTATTTCAAGCAGGTGAAGTTCGCCGTCTTCGCTTACGACGCCTCGATGTTTTTCTATCTGATCATATCGTTAACTCCTCTACAGCCGATCTACGCGTTAGGAATCCTGCTCCCCCTCATCGGCTACGTTGTGGTCGCTTACTATAAGGAGTGGTACACATACTTCGTCATGCTAGTTCAAGGCGGTTTACCGTCTATCTTCTACGGTTTCATGCCTGAATACATTGCCTATATCGCGTTAATAACAGCGTCTTTTGCGGCTTATATTCATCTCGTTAACTTGAAGGCCCTGAGTTTCCATGGCTTCAAGAGTTTAGAGCTGTTGAGGCCGTTCTTGACCGGCTCAATTCATAAGGACTATCGCCTGGTGGACTCCTTCCTTAGCCTTTCTGGCGTTAAGACTGACGTGATAGTGGCGCTCTTAAAGCTCGGAGATAAGGTCCTAGTAGTGCCTAAGCTCCACTTCGGACTGTTCGGGGAAGCGGGGAGCAGCAGGTTCCTCTACGATCTAGAGGAGATGTGTAACGATTGCACCGCTTTTCACGGCCCAGGAAGCCATGAGTTAGACGCGGTGAGCAGGAGCGAGTCCCTCAAGGTCGTCAACAGCGTAGTTGACTTCATTAGGGGAGGCGAGTGGAAGGAGGAAAAGTTCTACGGTGTGAAGTTCTGGCAGAAGGGGAGGATGAGCGGGATCACCCTACTCTTTCAGGGCAAGTCGCTTACATTCCTTGCGAGACCTGGGTTCGGAATAGATGACCTCCCTGAAAGCCTTTGGAACTACAGTTACGGCACGGGGAACTATCTCATAGACACGCACAGTGAGGTGCTGAAGGTCGATATTGACCGGAAAGACGTAGAGGACGTGAAGGAGGGGCTAAGCTCCTTGAAACGAGAGAGCGAGAGGCCCCTGTACTTCGCCTATAAGGAGGCGGCCTTACCCGATTCTGAGGACTGTCCCGGGCTGTGCAACAGAAAGGTTAAGGTGTTCGCCGTTTCCGATGCGGAGAAGAAGGTAGGAATAGTTTACGTGTACGCCAACAACTCCCACGAATGTCTCGCCAAGGCGATAAGCCAGGTGGAGGGTTACGATAGGGTGATCCTGGTGACTCCAGACGACCACACGTGCACGGGGACTTTTCTAGGTTCGCTCTATGAGCCGGCTAAAAGCTGTAGGGTCCTGATAGAAGAGTCTAGGAGGTTACTGAAGGAAGCTCTCGCCGAACTAAGGCCGGTAAAGGCTTACTCGGGAGTAGTTAAGGTAGGTGACGTAAAGGTCTTGGGCGATTTCGTATCGCAAATGATGAGTTCCCTAGAGTTCGTGGGTTCCTTCGTGAAGAAAACCTATTGGATCCCCTTAGTAGTACCTTACTTGGCGTTAATTACCTTAGTGCTATTTCAAACCTTTCGATTAGTTCCTTAACTTCGGCTTTCCACCTCTCCAGACCTTCGGGAGTTGCGGGATACCTCTTGTATAATGATTTCATCTGGCCCATGAAGTCAGCCACTGACTTCAACTTGAACAGGAGGCTGGGCCTACCCAAGCCAGCCAGGATCCTCATCGCCTTATCAGCGACGGATAGATGTAGATCCCCGGAAACGCTCGCGTCCAACAGGTCTTCCTCTCTTATGACCCTCTTCTCCATTCCGTAGTTTATGTCGGCGTCACTCAGCTTCTGAAGGAACCTCCTGAAAATCTCGAGGCTGGCCTGCTTAGCACCGTACATCTCCAAGTAGCACCTGTTCGCGTCCCAAAGGGTTCTCGCGTCGAAAGACCCTACCTCGAAGGCGTTAAGGATGGCCCTCGCAGCACAGTAGCCTGAAATCATAGCGGAACCTTTACCTCCGCCGTGAACCGGGTTCACGGTGAAGGCCGAGTCGCCTACCACTAACATCCCGTTCCACACCAGCGTCGATATGGGCCTCCTGGTCGGGACTAACGCGCCTCCCCTGATCTTGACCTCCTTGAGGTCTGGAGCGTAAACGCTCAAGTACTTCCTGTAGTACTCGTGGACGCTACCGTAGTTCATACCACCCTGAATGCCTAGCCCCACGTTCACCTTGTCCTTACCCTTCGGGAAGTACCACCAATACCCTCCAGGGCTGGCCTGCTGGGTAATGAAAATTCTCAGGTACTCTGGTTCCTCTATGTTGGCCGAGGTGTACCCGACCTCCCTATAGGCGATGTCCGTGTCCTTGTCGTCCAAGGGCTCGGCTAGGATGTGGCCAGGGGGCAGCTTAGATCTGACGCTCATGCTATAGCCCGTGGCCTCAACCACGACCTTCGCCTTGACCTCGTACTCCCTGTTAGTCCTCCTATCCACGAGGACCGCCCCCCTGACGAATCCGTCTGAAAATACGGGCCTAGCGGCCGTGGTCATGTCCCTTATCTCCACCCCTCCCTTCTCGGCCTCCCTAAGGATCCTCTGGTTGTATGCAGGTGCGTTGAGTTCGAATCCCTCGCCCTTTACGGTCCAAACGGTCTTCATATCGGGGCTGTAGATCTTGATCCCCTCGATCTTCTGTTCCAGCTCCTTTCCCTCGGGATAAGGCATCCCGAGCCTGTCGAAGTGCTCCTTGCTCACGGCGTCCCCGCAGGGCTTGTCTCCTATCCTCTCCCAGGGCTTGCTGTCGATCAAAAGAACCTTAAGGCCCTTCTTGGCTAAGTTGTACGCGGTTGAAGCGCCCGCGAAGCCTCCACCGATGATGAGGACGTCGAAACTCTCGACTGAACTCATGCGACTCTACTCCTCTTGACTTAATTTAAACGCTAGCGTTCTCCCTTACATAGATACTTCTCGACCTTCACCTTTATCTCGTTAGGTAGCTCGTTCGTGACCTTATCCTGCCTATAGGTCTCATCGCAGATCACTAGGACTTTACAGTTCTCGAGCTTCGGAAAGCCTCCTTTCTTCCAGGAGTATATGGTGAGCGATATGTCCAAGTTGTCTTGGATGGCGGACCTGAACGCCTCGAAGACCTTGGCGGAGTCCAAAGGTTTTATGACGAAAACACTGAGTCTCTTGTCGCCTGACTTCCTGGCGTAATGGAGGGCCTCCCTGAGCAGTTCAGAGGCGAGAGAGCCCCCTTCGTCTCGTTCGAATAAGGACTCGTCGCTGAGGTACAGTAGCGCGCAAATCACGGGACTTACCTTAGGGATCTAATGTAAAAAGATGTCTCATCAATGACTACGTAACCCCTCGCCTCTGGTGGGAAGTCCCTCGTTATTCCTCCTGAGTAGATGATCCTGGCAAGCCTGTCGACCTCTAGTTTCTTATACTGACCGAGAACTATCCAGTCCCACGGGCCGGCGTTCAGACTCTTCCTTATGTTGTCGAGCTCGTACTGATGGCCGTGAAGAACGAAGTATTTCGTCGACGAGACTTCCATGACGTAAACGGATGTAGCGGTTATTTCCTCCCTGTACCTCGGCTCTGATGTTATACACTTAGGGGCGTGAGGATCGAGGTCTCCCTGAACGTAAACTATGTGAGCCCAGGGTGCTAGGCTCCTAATTACGTATAGCACGTCTATTACCCTTGGGCACTCGTAGTCCCAGAAGCACTGGGTAGTATCGCCGTTAAGAACTATCACTTCAGGCTCCTCCTTTTTGATGATGATTGACAGGTAACTCTCCACGTGAGGTTCTGGGAAGCGGACGTTGCTCAATATAAGCGTCTTCGTCAAGGTCCCTCCACCAGCGTCCTAACGGAGTCCTTTAAGCCCCTCGGCATCGCTCTGGTGTTAAATGCGTATCCGAAGTTACCGTATTTATCTAATACTATAATTCCGAAGGTGTTGTCACCGAATAGCCTCGTCATTTTTCGCGTGACGGCCAAAGCGGCTGACTCCGCGTCGAAGCCCATGGAGATGAGTATGTCGACCTCCTTAGCTGGAAGCACCCTCATTATGTACTCCCCTACGCCGGTACAAGAGGAGGCGCTCTCGTAAGTGGCGTAGAACCCGGCACCTGGGATAGGGGAGTCGCCTATTCTCCCCTCCCTTTTACCAGCTATCCCCCCGGTGCTGGTAGCCGCGGCGAGCGTGCCGTCCTTGTCTAGCGCAACGGCCCCGACGGTGTCGAAGACGCCCTGACTCGGGCTACCCGAGACCTCTTCGGCGCCTTCCGAGACTATCAACACGTGCCTCCCCTCCTGCAACACCCTCAACGCTGCCCTAATGGGGTTCTTTAACCTGGTGTTCCCAACGGCTCCCACCTTTAATCCAGGTCCTAGCATAACGCCAGCGTCTGTCCTCCTGGTGCCCCTTTCAGTCGGAACCGCCCCCACCCCCGCGTTGAAGACGCCCGAATCCTCCATGTAAGCGACTGCCTCAACAACCGCTTCTAGCGAAGAACCCCTCCTGAACTCCTCGTACCCTCTCTCCAGGGCCTTGGCCAGCTCCAGCTTGGCCTTCTCTAACATCTCCTCGCTCCAGTTACCTGCCCCTCCGTGAACCGCTAGAACGGGTGGATTCGTCCTCAAGCGTAACCCGTCTCGCTTAGATTTTTAACGAAAAATTAAGACTTGACAAAAGGCTTGGTGAACCTCGGAAGGAACGCGACTGTAGGGCTCACGATAGTGATGTTGCTCTTAGGTGTAGTGCCAGCGTACGTTAACAGTATAGTGGGCTTCGCGGTGGGAATAGGGTTAGGGCTTGTAATAACGGCGTACATAATCTACGATCAGAAAACCCTGTCTAGGGACCTGAAGGCCAACGTCGTCGGCCTGTACTTCAGCGGTGTGTTAGCCCTTTCTGCCGGCTTAGGGATATTAATGGCCTTACCCTATAGGGAGAAGCTCTACTCGGTAATAGGAGTCGTCGCGCTTCTGCCTTTGCTGGCTCATCTAGTGAGGGTGTTACCTCCCATCTTAAGGAACGTTAAGGTCAAGGAGTTCCTGTCCTTGGGCAACGGTATGGTCGCCTTTTTGCTAACCGTGCTTATAGGGAGTCTGATAGGCAGGGCGCTCAGCAACTTCTACGAGCTGTTGATCCTTTACACCGGCTTCGTAGTTTTGGGCGTTCTGGCCATGATGTACTTCAGGGAGAAATAGCATGAGGGTCGCGATAATCGGCGCGGGACCCGCGGGGCTAAGCCTGGCCTACTTCCTAAAGAGAAGCGGGATAGAGGCCGAAGTCTTCGAGAGCCTGAACAGGCCAGGACTGAAACCCTGCGCTTGGGGCTTAATAACGGGAATCGAGGACCTAGTACCGTTAAGGAAAGAGTCAATAATCTCGGAAATCAAGGGCTTCAGGATCTACCTCAACGGGAAGCTAGTGTTCGACGTTAGGGGAGACAGGAAGCTAGGTTATATCATAGACAAGCCCAGGTTCCTGGAGGACATCGCCTCCGAGGTGGAGGTCAGGTACAACTCCCACGTCATCGAGAGAGGTGGCGAATACAGACTTCAGGACGGTAGCCCCTTGAAGGGCTACGATAGGGTGATTGAGGCCACGGGTCATTACAGCCTTGGTAAGGAGCACGCGATTCCCGCAATTCAGTATATAACGGATTACCAGCAGGATCCCGAGATCGTGGAGTTCTACTTCTACTCCGGGCTGCTCGGCTATGCCTGGGTATTCCCTGACCGCAATGGGGCCAAGATCGGTATAGGGGGCTGGGCTACAGTAGATGCTCTGAAGGAGTTGGTCAAGGGAGTTTTGAAGGGTAGGGTTTTATCGTTCCATGGGGCGAAGGTTGCCGACGTCGGTATAATCGAGGAGAGGCTGAAGCAGGGGAACTACATAGGCGAGGCTTTAGGAACGGTGCTCCCGCTCACTGGCGAGGGCATAAGGCCATCCATCCTATCCGCGTGGGCCATGGCTGAGGCTATAAAGGAAGGCAAGCCCTTCGAGAAGGTCTTCAAATCTATGAAGATCTATTCAGCAATACAATACCAAGCTAAGATAATCAAGGGGGCAAAGGAGGGCAAGATATGGACCGGAGGCCTCTCGAGGGTTCTGACGTCCTCGGACCCCGATTTAGTTTTTAAGATAGCTATCGGTGAATTCAGCAAACTCGACTTGCTAAAGCTCGTAGGAAGGGCTCTGTATGACGTACTCTTTAGATAGCTTGGATAAGGAGATACTTAAGATCCTGCAGGAGGACGGAAGGATTTCGTACTCTAAAATCGCCCAAACGCTCAACATGAGTGAGTCGACTATACACATGAGGATTAGGAGGCTCAGGGAGCTAGGGATACTCAGGGGGTTCTACGCAGACATCGACATGGAGAAGATAGGACTCAAGGTGCTCGCTTTCGTTCAGCTGAAGGCCGACCCCAAGAAGTACGAACAGGTTCTCAACGTCCTTAAGGAAATGAAAGAGGTGGCTGAGATCTACGACGTCACGGGCGAGTACTACGCTCTAGTCAAAGTAGTGGTTCCCTCCAACGAGGACTTGGCCAAGGTGCTCGATGCTATAGGCAAGCTAGATGGGGTGACGGACACTTACACCATGATGGTGCTGAGGGTAATCAAGGAGGGTAAGAAGGTCAACCTGGACTTGGTGTAAGTCCCAGATCAGGCTGAGAGCTCCTCGTCATCATTCAGGCGGTTTGCTTCTCCTCATCGCTTCAACGCGTTTAGCATGTACTTCACCAGCCTTTCCGCCACGTCTATTCCCGTGGCGGCCTTAAATCCTTTCCACAAAGGGGAGGCGTTGACCTCTAGTAGGAGATATCCCCTATCGCTCTCAACCAGGTCTATCCCGGCGTAATCTAACTCCAAAACCTCCTTGGCCTTAAACACTATCTCCTTTATTTGACTATCGAGTTGGGCCACCTGCGTAACGGCTCCTTGGGCTACGTTGGTCTTCCACGAGGTCTTATTGATCCTATAAACCCCACCGAGAATCTCGTCACCCACCAACACTACTCTTATGTCCCTGTCGGGCTTCTTTACGTACTCCTGTACGTACACCGGGCTCCCGAAAGAGACTATCGTTTTGGCTATCCTGTAGCCTATGTCCGGATCGCTTACCTTTACCGAGCCCAAACCAAGACTGCCCATGATCGGTTTTATAACGACTTCTCCCCTTCTCTCAACGATCCTCATGACCTCTATCGGGTCCTCCGTGACTACGGTTTCCGGTACAGGCACTTCAGCCTGGGAGAGAAGCATTAGGCTCACCAGTTTGTCCTTCGACTTCTCTATCGCATAGGAGTTGTTGACCAACCTTACCCCTTGATATTCTAGAGCCCTGAAGGTGGATATCCTCTTGCTGAAGAGCTCGGCTGAAACGTAGCTCCCCAGGCCCCTAGGGAAGGCCCCGTCCAAACAGACTTTACCCTTCCTTGATGAAACGCGAATTTCTCCCGTTGAGATGTCCACGTTTAGGCTCGATATCCTGATGTAAAGGGCCTCGTGACCAGCGTTCTTAATATGCATCAGTATCTCCTTGGAATGCTCGGTGACCCTGGGGGTCTCGTGTATTACGGCGATCCGCATTTATCCGAAATGAGGGCTCGTGCTTAGTTATTTATGATTTCTACCGTTCTGAACGCCCTTAGGCAGGAAGGCCGTTCCCTCAAAGGGAGTCCAGACCCGCCTCAGCCAGTAGGCCTGACATGAGGAAAGAAGGTAACGTGATAATCCCGTCCACGAATTCCTCGCGGATCTTCAGCGACTTAACGCCCTCAAGGTATGCGTGGGTGCTCTCTTCGGTCACGGAAATCACGTACTCCCTGACCTTCTCTCCCGCTAGCTCCTTCAACTGTTTCGCGCTACCCTCAGGCTCGCCCTTCTTTCCCGCCTTATAGAGAACTATGTCTATGTAATCGTCAACCACCTGATATATCGTGCCCAAGTGTTTGCCCAACTCGAGCATCACGTCCTTAAGCTCTGGCTTCCCCGCCGCGAAGGCTGAGAGTGCCGTGGACACCATGAAGAGGCTCCCGGTCTTGTACTCTACGGTCTTGATGTAATCGGTCGGCTTACCGAAGCTGTCGAGAAGAGCCCCTACACTCGTCTTTTTCCATAGCTCCACGCTGACCTTCAAGGCCCCGTCGCCGTAGGCGTTAGCTATTATCTGCAAGGCGTAGGGGACGAGGAAGTTGGAGACGTAAATCACCCTCCTGTTGCCGAAGACCTTCCAGGCTGAGTCCCTCCCTCTCCTCTCCAGGTCGTAATCCACTATGTCATCTAGGGCCAACGATGAGGAGTGGAGGATCTCCACCGCCAGAGCCCCGTCGTAAGCGTTCCTCCTCTCCCCTCCTAAGGCCTCAGTGAAGAACATGGCCAGCGTTCCCCTGAACCGCTTCCCTCCCTCCAGGATGTACTTGCTCACTTGAAGCACTTCCCACTCCTTGATGGACTCAAGGAACTTACTGACCAGGCTATCTATCTCCGCCTTAGCCTCCAGCCAGTAAGACAGTAAGTCCAAGGCTTCCGTTTCTTACAGGTACAGAAAAAGTAAATAAATTGGCGATATTGCGGGGTCTACGTTGATCATGACCTCCTTAACGTCGTATCCCGACCTCCTCAGCTCGAGGGCCCTTTTCCTTACCGTAATCACGTCGGCCTCGTTGGTCAGGATAGCGACGCTCCTCGAGTTGGGCTCCTCGAAGGCGGTCTTTATCCCCAGGTACTCGTTAGCAGGGTAGAAGACCTGGCTCACGAGCGGCTCCCTGTCCCCTATTTCCTCCTTCTTTTTCGTTAAATACTCCTCTATTCCCTCGGTATCTAAGGACTGTTCGATAGCCTCAACCCTTTTGTTGTCCTTAAACCTCTCGACGATCGCCTTCAGGGTGGATATCAGGCTGGTCAGCTGGTATGCGTCATCGAACTGGTGATTAGATTTAACGCCCTTAGGGCCAAAGGTCTCAGCCTCGAGGCCTAGTGCTGTAACGAGGTGGTTCAGCCTTAACAGGTCGTCGCTATTATCCACGAAGGCCCATACCCTCCTGATTTCGACGTACGGAGCAACGAAGAGGCTGAACTCGTTTAGGCTTATCGGAAACACGTAGGAGTTCGTCAACGACGTTAGAACCCTCGATAGAACGGTGGCCTGAAGCTTGGAGTTCCTCGAGTAAACTAATGCCTGGGGCAGCTCTCCTAAGGGCTGAATTGGCCCGATGGAAAGAAGGGCCTTCAGACTAAGGCCGTTTCTAGGCTTCTGCAGCAGGAGCATAGTCCTTCCTCGGGCTTCTCCGGGAGTCGTTTAATCACTTCATAGAGTAGCCTCTTTACCTTCTCCGTGTTCTCCGCCATTACCCTAGTGACTTCCTCCGCGGTGACCGGAATTTCCGCGAACACGTCGTAGTCTGTGACCATGGCTATAGTCGCGTAACACAACTGAGCCTCACAGGCCAAATTCACTTCAGGCACTAGGGTCATCCCTATGATGTCGGCTTTGAACACCTCCTTCCAGACTCTGCTCTCAGCCCTCGTGGAGAACCTGGGGCCCTCTATGCATATGTAAGTCCCCCTATCATGGGTGGTTATGTTCAAATCCTTCGAGGCGCTTATGATCACTTTCCTTAAGCTCTCACAGAAAGGCTCAGCCATGGAGACGTGGGCGACAACAGGACCGTCGAAGAACGTGTAATCCCTCTTTTTCGTCATGTCGATGAACTGGTCCGGAACGACGAAGTCCCCCGGTTTGTAATCTAGCCTCAAGCTTCCCACGGCGCTAACGCTTATCAGGAACTTCACGCCCAGCTCCTTCATGGCCCATATGTTGGCCCTGTAGTTTATCTTATGTGGCGGTATTCTGTGCCCCCTACCATGCCTCGGTAGGAAGGCGACGCTCCTACCTTCGACCTTTCCCACTATTATGTAATCGCTCGGCTCCCCGTAGGGGGTGTAGACCTTAACTTCCTGCGCGTCCTTTATTATTCCTGGGTCGTAGAGGCCGGAGCCGCCTATGATACCGATCTCCGCCTTTACTTTGGGGGATATCAAGAGGGCTCAGGAGAATCCACGAATACCCGTTTAAATCGGCTTATTGCCCTGAAGAGGGCCCTAAGAGGATCAAAAAATTGATAATTCGAGTCTTACCGATCTAACGGGGGCCCTCGAAATGCCGAAAATCCCAGTTAGGGTCGTGAGTTGGCAGGAAATAGTCGACTGGAGCTACGGGCTGGCGGAAAGGATCATCGATAGCGGTTACAGGGTCGACGTGATAATCGCCATAGCCAGGGGAGGCCTCGTCCCCTCGAGGATACTGGCCGACAGGCTCGGTGTGGTAGACGTGATATCCCTAAAGGTAGAGCACTGGGTACAGACGGCCTCCAGGAACCCAGAAGCCAGGATAAAGTATCCTTACTCGGTCGACCTATCGGGGAAGAACGTCTTAATAGTCGACGATATCGCTGACACCGGTGACAGCCTAATCCTGGCGAAGGACTACGCTAAGAGGAACTTCAACCCCAAGGAGATCAGGACGGCCACCCTCCAAGTAATCACCCAGACAACGAAGTACGTGCCCGACTACTATTATTTGGAGGTGAAAGATTGGGCCTGGTTCATGTATCCGTGGAACTACTGGGAGGACGTGATAAACCTAGTGAAGAAGTTGAAGGACAGTGGAGTCAACATCAAGAACTTGGAAGAGCTGAAAAGGGCTTACGTGGACAGCTACGGCTCTCACCCTCCGATCGACCTGAATATCATAATTGATGAGATGAAAAGGAGAGGGGAGTTCTAACTTATCTTAAACCTTAACTTTCCTATGGCACCTCCGAAGGTCTTCTTCACCCACTCTGCCTCGGGGACTTCGTCCCCCACGAGGAACACCTTGGTTCCGAACTTCTCAGCTTCCTGGGCTAAACTCTCCAGCTTCGGGTCCCCGTCGTCGTAAACTATTAGAGAGTCCACGGCTCCCATTTCAATGGCCCTCTTGATTTCCTCCAGGCCATAAACTACCAGACCGTCGTCCTTGGCCAAGTGGAACTTGATCTCCTCGATGAGCTTGCTTACCTCTATGTACTTATGGTTCTTTAATACGTCCTCGGCCTTAAGCACCATCTCCCTGAGCCCCGCCTCACCTTGATAGGCCACGTCTATCAGAGGCGTTAACACCAGCTTCTTTAGCCTGTAGTCCATGTAGTCCCCGTCGACGAAGTCCTTCTTGGCGTAGCCTGGGCCTCCCACAAGGACGCCCTTCAGCTTGCCAGTCTCAACGTAGGGGAGCAAGAGGGTGTTGGCCGCTTCGCCTACCTCCTTCAGGAAGTTCTCGTACATTTCCTCTATGATCCTGTCAATACGTCTCTGGCTCTGTCCTCCCATCATGTGCTTGCCAGGAACGAAGCCTTCCAATTCTTCCAACACTTCTATCCTGGATCCCCTGAGGATGCCCACCGTCGCCTGATCTCTCTCCACTATTATCAGGCCGTAAACGTCGCTCTCCTCCACCATGTCCTCGAGGAACTCGGTGTGGAAGTACTTGTCAGTCCTATAGAAGAACAGCGTTACCTTTTCAGGAGGGGAGAACATGTAACACTTGAAGTCGTTCGTCTCGAAGTTCTCGCCGCAGAACAGCACCAGCCCTTTGTCAGGGATCTTAGGCACTTGGATCAGTCTGTCTATCGCTCCCGAGATCGCCGCGGTTACGGCATCCCTAGTTCTCTTCAGCTTAATGTTTTGAGCTATCGACGCCTCCTGTCTCAGCAGGTTGACTACATCGCTCACCGGCCTACCTGGAGGTATATACAGCGATAGTAGGACAGTCGCGGGGGCCGACCACTTCTTAAGTTCCCTTAAGAGAACCTTCAGCTCCTGCCTCGTCAGCTCGTATTTATTGCTAAAGACTCATCGATCGTAAAGTTATCCCTGGCTTATTAAACACTATCTTGACCTAGGGATAATACGTCCAAACGTAAAGTAATTGAGCGCTAATATACGCTCACGATTTTGTCATTGACTCAAAATATTGTTCAGATGAATCGCTTGTATCTGATCCTCGAAGGAAATTGTTGATATCAATTTATCGATGTTTTAATCTGAAGGCTAGCAAAATTAAAAATCGTTTTTATAAATAACCCTATCGGGTGGCTGGATTAATGAACTACTACCTCCTTGCGCTGGCCGTCTTCGTGGTGGACATAATCTTATACGCTATCTTACCCTTATACAACAACGCCAACCCGTCTTTTTTAGGCCTGACCACGTTCTACGCCTATCAAATAATATTGCTGATCGTTAGCTCCCTACTTTTCCTCATACCCGCATTGCTGTCTAAGGAAAAGAGGTGAAGGGCCACGATAGAGGGCTTCAACATCGATAACGCAACTTTGGCGGTGTTCATAGCTCTCCTGGCCGTATTCACCTTCCTTGGCTTCTACGGCATGAAATGGAGGAAAGGCGACCTCAGGCTACTCCATGAATGGGCCCTGGCCGGAAGAAGGCTTGGCTGGTTCGTGGTCTGGTTCCTGCTTGGGGCGGACCTCTTTACGGCCTACACGTTCATAGCCGTCCCCTCTGGAATGTTAGCGAGTGGTTCACTGTACTTCTTCGCGGTTCCCTACGTCGCCTGGGGCTTCGCGGTCGCCCTAATTACCATGCCGAAGTTATGGGAGTACAGCAAGGAGAAGGGTTACGTCACAGCAGCGGACTTCGTCAAGGACAGGTTCGGGAGCAAGAGCCTCAGCGTTCTGGTGGCTCTGGTCGGGGCGATAGCAGAGCTACCGTACATAGCGTTACAGATAGTAGGGATGCAAGCCGTCCTCGCCATGCTTCTGATAGGATTGACAGGTAAGGTGAACACAACAGTCTCCGAAGTGGCGCTAGTGATCTCTTTCATAATCCTGGCGGCCTTCACGTGGACTAGCGGGCTGAGGGGAGCAACGCTCACGGGAGTTTTCAAGGACGTCCTCATATGGATCACGGTGTTAGGCACCATCGGATACGTAGTGCTGACGGCCGGAGGGTTCTCGCACGCCTTCGAGGTGGCCGGTACAACCAGCCTAACCAACGCCTCTAAGGCGGTCGTCAAGGCGATAGGCGGGACAGCAGCAATATATGGCTACCTGCCTCCTAACGAGGCGCTGATAGCGGCGTACTTCTCCTTAGCTTTGGGCAGTGCCTTCGCACTTTACCTCTACCCGCACGCAATCAACGCCTCCCTCAGCTCCGACTCCTCGAGGAACCTCAAGGTGAGCACCGCCTTGATGCCCATTTACGGTATAGGTCTCGCCCTGATCGCGCTTTTCGCGGTGCTGCTCTATGACTACCCACAGGCCGTCGCCCTGATAGAGCACGCTAAGAGCGGAGCCTTAGCCGTTCCTGCCTTGATTGGGGCTGCTATGCCCGACTGGTTCGTGGGCCTCGCCTTCGCCGCCATCTTCATAGGCGGACTAGTGCCGGCCGCGGTGATGGCGATAGCCGTTGGCAACCTCGTTGCAAGGAACATAGCAAAAGAGCTGAAGCCCCTCTCTCCGGCGGGTGAGCTGAAGGTCGCAAAATGGGTGTCCTTCTGGATAAAGTTCGTAGCGCTTGCCTTCGTCTTCGCCGTGCCACCGACATACGCCATATCGTTACAGCTTCTTGGAGGAATACTCATAGCGCAAACGTTGCCCGCCGTCTTCATCGCCCTGTTCACAAGGAAGCTTAACCCCCACGCCACTCTCGCCGGCCTAGTCGCTGGGCTTGCCAGCGGAATCTACATGGTGTTGGCAGCCAACAACTTCGGGCTTATTAAGACTACCCTATTCCATGTAGGCGGCTACTTGATCTTCATCGCTCTCCTAGCGTTAGGGATCAACTTAGCTATTGTAGCGATAGGCACTGCTATAGCCTACGGATTAGGTTGGAGGCCGGAAAAGGTCAAGGAGTGATGAGGCTAGAGGCCCGACCGGTGACGAAGGTCTTGAGCCCTGACCTCATCATTTTTCTTTTTCCCATTTTCTCAATCCTTTTTGAGTAACGTGATTGACAAGGAAAAGGCGCTGTCTAGGGCTAAGGAGATAATCGATAACGCCAGGAAAAGGGGATTTCACCTTAGGCTAATTGGAGGAGCGGCAGTGGCTATCCTGGCGCCGAGGGGCTCCTCGATCTTCTATAGGCAGTATAAGGATCTCGACCTAGTAGGGTACTCTAAGGACCGAAGGGGAATTGAGGACTTGGCTCAGGAGATGGGGCTAGAGCCCAACAAGAGGTTTAACGCGCTGTATGGTCACATGAGGCTGATGCTCTACGACCCAGTCCTCGACGCGCCGATAGATGTCCTCTTGGACAAGTTCGAGATGTGTCACGCCATAGACCTGAGGGGCAGGTTAGAGCTCTTGCCGTACACTATACCTCCTTCAGATCTCCTGCTCACGAAGCTCCAGATATGCAAGATAACGCCTAGCGACATCCTAGACGTGAAGGCCCTTCTGACGGACCTAAACCTGGGGGATAGGGACTCGGAGACCATCATAGACGTTGGTAGGATAGTATCCATCCTTAGCGACGACTGGGGTTTCTACACTACGGTCACGGACAACCTGAAGACGTTAATCGAGCATGGAGAAGGGGCGATCAGGGAGAAACTCGAGAGCCTGCTTAAGGCGATTGAGGAGTCCCCGAAGTCGCTGAAGTGGAAGGCCAGGGCCAAAATAGGAAGGAAGATGAAGTGGTACAAGGAGCCTGAGGAAGTCGAGAATTATCAGGGTAGTGCGGGGGGTGGGACTTGAACCCACGCAGGCCTACGCCAACGGGGCTCTTACCCCTGGAGGGTCCTAAGCCCGTCCCCTTTGACCATGCTCGGGCACCCCCGCAGGTTTCATCTTAATTTTCTAGCTCTAAAAAACGTTAGTCCCTGACAGTCTCGAGTATGGACACGATGTTCCAAATGGCCGTCCTGGTGTGCGAGGGCATGTTGGGATCTTGACTGATCTCCTCGAGTATGCCTATCGCGTTCGCCGCCCTCACTCCAGGGCTTAGGCTCTGCACCTGGAGCTGCCTTATCGCGTCCGTGGCGGCCCTCCTTATGTTCCTGGGCACGGCGGCGTCGTTCACGATCTTCTGGAGCATTATAATGGCTTGTTTGATTTTGGCCTCATTATCGTAGAGGCTCATTCGGCTCACCTCCTCAAAACTTAAGGAGAGACGACGACTGATTTATAGTGGGTGTGGAATAAAAATGAGCATCAACAAGGACGAGGGGATCAAGCGGGCGGCTGAACTGCTCAAGCAGGGCGCCACCATGCTCGATATGTCCTGTCCAATGGACGGGTTGCCCCTGTTCAGGTTGAGGAGCGGGGAGATCGTGTGTCCCATTCACGGCAGGGTTTACGTGATTGAGAACGAGAGCCAAATGAAACAGATCCAAACGCAGTCAACGCTCGAGAGGGCCGAGGAGGTCGTGGTTAAAAGCATAGGCGTCATGACGGACAAGCTCAAGGAGGATCCTTCGGACAGTGACGCCGCGGTTCAGCTCATCAGGCTCCTTGACGTCCTCGAGAGGATCAGGAAGTTGAGAGGCGCGACTCAACAAGAGAAATGACGTCAGCAATCACGTCTTCGAGCGGTCTCTCAGCGTTGACTACCACGCCGTTACACTCGTCCTTGATCTTAAGGTAGACTTCCCTGACTTTCCGCAGGGATTCGTACTTTCGTGAGAATGCCAGGGTGTCATTCTTCAACCGCTTGAGCGCGGTATCGACGCTCAGGTCGAGTATAACGGTGAGCCAGGGTCTGGGGAACTTGGAGGATATCGAGAAGAGCCAGGCCAGGTCTAGACCTAAGGCCCCCTGATAGGCCACGGTGGAGCAGTAATACCTGTCGAAGACGTAGAAGTCCGCCTCCTTGGAGAGGACCTCGCTGAGGTGTAGAGCCCTGTCGGCTGAGAACAGTAACGAAAGGGCCACAGGATCCTTCCAGCGCGTTAGCTCCAGAAGCTCTATCAAGCCCTCGTTGTAGGGTTCATGGGTCAAGACCACTTTATGGCCTTTTTTGATGAGGTAGGTCGCCAGCGCCCTGGATACGGTGCTCTTCCCGCTCCCGTCTATACCCTCTATCGCTATTATCCTTTGCATCTCCTCAAAGTGACGGGTTGCTCCTCATAAAATTCGTTGAGCCTAAAGGAGCCCAACATTATCCCGTCGAATTTCTCCACCGGGGTCTCCACTGATAGCTCTTCCCCTCTAAGGCTAAGGAGTCCCGCTCCTATCACCTCGCCCTTCAAGGTTAGGCCCACGTATACCCTATCGGGAACGAACGAGAAGCTCGCAAGACACTCATCTGAGGTCTCGACTGTTTCTCCCAAGGCCTCGAAAAGCGACTCCGCCACTCGTGTCCCCATTATTACCTCGGGACTCACAGCTACCTGCCTAGAGCCCATGAAGTAGGCCCTGTAGGCGGAGGCCCTAAAGGCCCTCCTCCTCTCCCTATCCCTCTTGGTAATTCCCTCCGGTTGCCTCAGCTCTACGACCCTCTTACCTAGGGCCCGGAGGCTCCTCGCTATTTCCCGCGTAGTGGTTATTATGTAGTCCGGGTCTACCAGCTCTATCAGCTCGATTTTGTGCCTGAACGCCATGAAACCGTGGGTCCACCCGTCAAGGTCGACTATCGAGTTCTTAACGACCAGGGAAGCGACCTGCTCCATATGAAGCTTAGGGTTAGAGGAGGGGGTTATGGACCCGAAGAACTTCAGCCTATCGAAAGCTAGTTGGTGAAACCTGAAAGGTCTCAGTTTCTTAATCGACGCTGACGCGATGAAGCCGGGGAGGAAAAGGGAGTTCTGGCCTACATCAGCGTCCACTAAAGTCTCAGCCGCCTTAAGGTTGACCAGCGTTCTGGAGAAGTAGGACTTTCCCGTGTCCCCAGGGCCTACAATTAGGTACTTCCCGGAAGTGCTCGCTATCTCCCTAGCTATTTCGTCCCAACACTGCGGCTCACTGGGTATTACCTCGCAGTTATGGCTGAGGTTACCCTCGTAGCAGATCGTGTACGTACCTTCCGGTAACGTTATCTCCTCGAACTCCACGCCCATGACGGAGGCCTTGCCTTCCGACTTCACGGTGCAAGGGCCCTTTACGAGTAAGCCTCGCATCAGAGTGCCCTCATGGCTATGTTGTAACCAGCTATAACGTCCTCCGGGTAGTTCCCGTTCAAGAAGACGTTCCTTCTGCTGGTCCTCGATTCGTTGACTAGTTTCACCTCCTTCAAACACGGGTGAAGCCTCTCGAAAACCGCGAGGCCCAGTACGTTACCGGCCCCTATCCCCACCACGTGCTTCTTATGAGGGTAAATCTTAAGCGCCGTTCTCACGTAGTCGCACACGCTTTCCAAGTCCGTCCTAGCCCACTCGAGTATCTCACCGTCGCCCACTATAACGGCGGTTAGCCTATTGGAAGTATTGGTATCGATGCCCACGGAGATCTCCTCGAAGTAACGTTTGCCTAGGCTAAGGGCTACTAGTCCCCCTATAGCGGAGAGCAGGTCCTCCCCCAGGTCCTGGTCCCTAACTACAATTCCGTGCTTGTCCGATAAGGGAACGCCCCTTTTCCTCAGCTCCCTTACCAGCTCAGAGTACTTCTTGGGGTTAGTAATCAATAGCCTCAGGGGCGTCCTTCCCAACGAATAAAACCTCAAGCTTGGGCTTTTAAGTGCAGTTGAGGCTGAGCGAGTTCGTCTTCAAAGGGGGTGCTAGGTGCGTATCACTCTACGGCTTGGAAGGTAAGGGGAAGAGCGCGATAGCTCTTCAGGTCGCCAAGGACTTCGACTTGACGGTTTATATATCCACTGAGGGTCAGTTGGAACCTCGGATGACCTCCCTCGGCATGGGAGAAAGGTTGACTTACGTCACGACCCCAACCAGGGAGGCGCTCCTAGTAGCCTTGGCCGGACTGACCAAGCTTCCCAGAAGGCCCGACTTAGTGATCCTCGACTCCGCCAACGCCATTTACAGGCAGACGTGGAACCTGAAGGACTTAGCCTGGAATATGGCGTTCTTGGCAGACCTCTCGTATCACGGCGTAAAGGTACTTACCGTGTGGGAGATGTCAGCTAACAATAGGGTCGCAGGGGAGAAGGTAATGAGGGCTTATTGCGATAGGGTCTTAAGGGCGACAGGAAGCTTTTTGCTGGGGAAAAACGAGTACTGTAAATACAAGGTTACGAAGGAGGAAGTTCTGGGTTGCCTTTGAGCGTGTGGGACTTGTTTCTGGCTTTCCTGGTCTACTTTCCAGCCTTCGCTGCCAATGGTTCCGCGGTTTTCGTTAGGAAGGGGACTCCGGTCGATTTCAACAGGAGGGCGTGGGATGGGAGGAGGGTATTGGGGGACGGGAAGACCTTCGAGGGGCTTCTCGTATCAATTACGTTAGGCACAACGGTGGGGGTGATCTTAGCCAGTTTCTTGGGACCGGAGCTGATTCTGTATGGTTTCGTGGGCTCACTCTTCGGTATGTTGGGCGACATGTGCGGGGCTTTCATAAAGAGGAGGATGGGTCTAGAAAGGGGGGCGAAGGCTCCCATACTAGATCAGCTCGACTTCGTGGTATGCGCGACCCTTGGGCTCTACCTAGTTGGGTACCACGTTAACTTGCTCGGTTTCCTCTTCGTCGCGGTTATGGCTTTCGTTATGCACGTCCTTACCAACAGGGTAGCGTATAGACTTAAATTGAAATCAGTACCTTGGTGAGTTGTGGCCAGGAAGGGCAAGTCTGGCGCGGCTTACGGTAGCGTTAACTACTCAGTGCTCCAGGTGGTCCTGCTCGTTATGATGTTAATGGTTATTCTGGGAGTTATGGCTTTTCCCTATTACGTCTCACCCATAACCTCTTCCGGCGCCGCGAATCAGCTGCCCTACGCCATCCTTAACCTAATTCTAGTGATAGTGTTCCTGATGGGAGTCTATCTACTGGAGGAGAGAAATACTGAACTAGGTTCGACAGTCATAATCTTGGGACTCGTCCTGGCCGTTATAATGGTTTGGATCTACTACGGAGCTACCGCCCTGAAAGCTTTATTAGGGTCGTGAAGTTTTAGGGCTCCTATGGACGTTCAGAAGATAGTCCTAAGTACGGGCAGGGAGGTCGTACTTGACGAACACGCGATTAGGGTATTGAACAAGTACGTGAGGACCCAAATGACTTTAGAGGAACTGGCCAAGGAACTGGGCCTCGCGAGTTGGGAAGAGGCGTATGAGCTCGTGCTCAAAATGCCCAGTTACGTGATGTGGATTCCCTACGTGATGCAAAAGCATTTGGCGTGAAATGATTAGGCCTTTTTGAAGCACTCAGGCTGAACCTCGTAGATTAAGCCGTTCCTCTTGAGCTCGGCTATGTACTTATTCGTCGTTACGTCATCGATCCCCTGACCCTTGGCTTCCTTGGCGATTTCCTTAATCTTCGCGCACCCACCCGAGGAAGTCAACTCGGATATTATGTCCAGGATCTTCGAGAGCTTGGCGGTCGCGCTCTTCGGTCTTCCAACCATAATGGTGTCTATATCTATCTTGCCGGACTCCACATCGAGACCTACGCTCTCCAAGAAGATCCTCATGATGTTTATCGCCCTCTGGGCCTCGTCTGCTTCCACCGTCTCCTTAAGTGCCATTCTGGCGTAGGCTTCAGAGATTCTTATGAGGGCTTCCAGCTGCCTCGGCGTTATAAGGATCGGACTGTCTGGGGTTTCGGCCGACCTCTTCCTCAGCTGGACGAAGAAGTCCATGAGTATCCTCTTAGCCTCATCGGTGAGCTTTGGCTGAACGTATTTTCTGGCGTAAGCTACGTACTTCTTCAGGAACTCGGGATCAAGTGCGCCTAGTCTCTTTGGGGACTGATGCACTGACAGGATGTGAGAGGCGAGCCTTTGATCCTCTTCTCCCGGAGTGTCTAAGACTATGAAGATGAGGTCGAACCTCGAGAGGATGGTTGGGGGCAGATTGATGTTATCGCTTAGGCTCCTCTCCATTATGTATCTGCCGAGCTTGGGGTTGCCCGCAGCTATCACTGTGGCCCTGGCGTTAAGCTTCGCGACTATTCCCGCCTTAGCTATGGATACGGTTTGTTGCTCCATGGCCTCGTGAATCGCTACCCTGTCTTCCTCCCTCATCTTATCGATCTCATCTATCACGGCCACTCCACCGTCAGCGAGAACTAGGGCTCCCGCTTCCAGGTAGAAGTCGCCGGTCTGTTTGTCCCTAGTCACTGTGGCGGTTAAACCAGCAGCTGTGGAGCCCTTGCCAGTAGTATAGACCGCCCTCGGGGCTATCCTCGCAACGAACTGCAACAGCTGAGACTTAGCGGTTCCTGGATCTCCAACTATCAGGACGTGGATGTCTCCCCTTATCCTAGTTCCGTCAGGCAAGGTCTTGGGCACTCCGCCGAAGAGGGCCAGGGCAAGCGCTTCCTTTATCTCCCAATGACCGTAAATGGATGGAGCTATTGAGGTTATTATCTTCTCCTTAATCCATTGGTCTTTGGCGGTTTCGAGTATTTTTCTCCTATCCTCTTCGGTAATTTTCACCTCATCCAATATCTTTTGGGAGACCTCCACGCTGTTGGCCCTCAGGTAGAGGTCGAAAACCGCCCTCGAGCCCTTCTTGGGTGTCGACTCTTGTTTCAGCTCTAAGATACCCACAATCTTCACCCTGTCCCCTGGCCTCGCTGAGTCGACCAGGTCGTCCTCAAGGATGACTTCAATTTGACGTGGTAACTGGCCGGCGGGGATCTCCTCTGGCCTCTCCTGAAGTACCGCCTTTTGCCAGTCAACGATCTTGGACTTCTCCGGTAGGAACTTGAACTGTCCCCCTTTCCCGTGCTCGGGGCACTCGGTGGGAGCGTCGAGGACTTCGCCCATCTCCTCATCTCCTGGAGGCCATTCTATCTCGTGTTCTATCAATTCCCCTGACTCCTTGTCGAACAATGTGTGTTGGAATACCGCCTTCTTGATCCTCTGTTTAATAGGGGTCTGCTTGACAAGGATCCCCTCTATAGCGATCAGCTTCCCCACGTCAGTATGGCGGATCTTCCTGAGCTCGACCACTCTAGGGATGTTCACTAACCTGAGGTTGACCTTTTCTACGTCATCCCTGAAGGAAGGATCGCGCTGGACGATAAGGTCGTACAGAACCTTTTCGAGTTGCGGGATGAGTAGCCTCGGGTTGTTGAGTAGTTCCGAAGCCAGGGTCTGTTCGAAAACCGAGAGGTGAGCGAAGTCTATCACGAAGCTCCTCTTTCTATAAGCAAGGATCTCGTTGATTTGAGCCTCGTAGACCTTCTTGCCGCTCTCGTCCTTAAAGCTGAGGATGAAGTCCTCGAACTTCTCGTTGAGCGAGACGGCCTGTTGTGCCATTTATTCTACCCCAGGGTCTCAAGGAGTTCCCTTATCTTGAAGAAACCTAATAACTCTTCATACGTAAAGTTGTCCAAGATCTTGGGGTCCTCGACGCCTAGTAATGCCAGGTTAAGTATCTTCCTCAATCTGAGCTTCTTTATCTCGGAGATTAAAAGTTCGGATTTTTTCTTCGTTTCCATGTCTTCAAAACGGTTGCTTAGGCTCAACTTTTCTACGTTGTATTTTGATTTGACGTAAAAGTCTCTGGACAACTTAATGAGGGATCCAGGAACGTTCGATTTCTCTCTCTCTTGGAAAACCACTCTGCTCAGGTCCTCTATCCCGGCTAAGTTCAGGGTCTTAACTATCCCCTTCTTTTCCAGCTCGATAGCCAACCAGAAGGGTATTTCGTCCTCCGACCCCTTCATAAGAGTGATTGTCTCGAACCCGCTGTCGAAAGGTCCCCAGCTCTCTAGGACCATCACTCTGACCTTGCCGGCGTAGGATAGAGCTTTACTTATCTCATCAACTTTCATAATCACTAACTAAGCGTTTTTCCGTTTCAACGGATAAAAAATGAGGGCCTTGGGTCAGGCCTTGCTCACGGCGTGGACGGGGAAGGAGCACAGGTGTGTCGAGGACGTACTTAACGCGTTGTTACCTTATGACCAAGCGGTGGAGGTCAGGCAACTGACAAAGGCTTCGTTCCTGATTTCATCGAGCAAGCTCGGTGCCGATACCATAGTCTCGTTCATTAGGAGGACCCCTCCCAGCTGTGCGGCACGCGTTTTCCCCGTGCACGCCTCGGCCAGGAGCGACATAATCGAAATAACCAACGTCGTCAAGAACTTAGTTGAGACGGACGAAAGGCTGAGAGGTAAGAGGTTTTACGCTGATTGTAGAGTGAGAAGCGGGGAGTTCGAGTGTAGGGCGGTTGAAATAGCAATAGGAACCGCCTTAAGGGGCCTAGCTACTGTAGATTTCAAGTCGCCCGACTTCGTGATCCTGGTTAACGTCTTCAAGGACTTAGCACTAATCTCGATCCTGAAAGAGGTTGACAAAAACTTTCGGAAAGGTCTCTCGGTTTGAATAAATAGTAATACTACGGGAATACACGTGCAGGTGAAAGTTTTGAGCGATCGAGCCATCGACAAGATCATGGAGGACATACTGGCTGGGAAAAACAGACTGATCCAGAGGCCTGAGGTGCTGGATCCAGAGTATATACCGAAGAATCTCCCGCATAGGGAGCAGAAGATAGCCGACCTAACGATGATCTTCAGGGACGCTCTAACCATGCCGGGCAAGTTCTCGATTAGGGCGGTAGTGTTCGGCAGGACGGGCACAGGGAAGACCGTGACGACGATGACCTTCGGGAAGAAGCTCGAACAGAAGGCGATGGAGACCAGGGGCATGAGGATAAAGTACATTCACGTGAACTGTCACAAACACAGGACTCTCTTCCTGATACTGAACTACTTGATAGAGAAGATGATGTTGCCCGTATCGTCCAGGGGCCTCTCGTCACAGGAGATGTTCAAGATAATCCACGAGTACTTGGAGAAGCGTAACATGTACCTCATATTGGCCCTAGACGAGTTCGACTATTTCGTGAATACGGCGTCCCAGGACGACGTGTACTTCCTGGCTAGGGTCTATGACGAGCTTAACTTCCTCGAGAAGAGGATACACTACGTTTTCATAGCCAGGGACTTCTCGTCATTGGCAGGGCTGGACAAGAGCATTAGGGATCACGTGCTAATGAATACCGTAGAGTTCGAACCGTACACATCGGCGCAGTTAAGGGACATCCTGAAGGACAGGGCGGAGGAAGCGTTCGTACCAGGGAGCGTGTTGGACGAGGCGATAGACTTCATAGCTGACGTCTACGGAGCCGACAAGGGAGGCTTGGGCAACGCGAGACTCGCGATAGAGACGTTGGCCCAGGCCGGGATAATAGCGGAAAAGGAGGGCTCCCTGGTCGTCACGAGGGAGCACGCGAAGTTAGCTAACGCCAGGCTAAACCCTTACGTCGCTCAAATAAGGGACGACATTCAGGCCTTAGACTTACACCAGATCTTGCTGCTCAAGGCCATCATAAACTTAACGAAGGGGGGCAAGGAGGACTTCTTCTCCATGGGAAGGGTAGAGGAGGAGTACCAGAGGGTCTGCCAGATCTACAATCAACAGCCACGCAGGCACACCCAGGTCTTCGAGTACGTGAAGAAGCTGAGGCATTTAGGTATCCTCAACACTAGGGCCAGCGGCAAGGGAATGAGGGGAAGGACGACGTTA
Source organism: Sulfolobales archaeon Acd1 (assembly GCA_000389735.1). Lineage (GTDB taxonomy): Archaea > Thermoproteota > Thermoprotei_A > Sulfolobales > Sulfolobaceae > Acd1. Next base: position 324,354 of record APJY01000002.1, read on the forward strand.
ATATCGCTGGCCCTCCCCGCCTCCATGGAGCTCGAGGCCGCCGTCGAGGATGTCCTGAATGCGAGGCTTTCTGGAAAGGTTTGACGAGCGGAAGTTAGAAGCCCTAATTTTGGCGTTAAAGGAGGGAAAGATATCCGTCACGGACCTGTCTTACAGGGCTAAGGTAAAGCCCGACGTCGCTGCGTCGGTTTTGGAGGACCTGTTCAGGAGGGGCCTACTCGTGAGGGTCTCAAACGACGTTTTCGAACCCAACTACGCCTCTCCGGTGATCTCCTGCCTCGCCCAACTGCTAGAGATCATCTTCAGGAGTTAACGACAGCTAACCTTAGAGTAGCTAAAGAGTAGCTAAAATATATCTGCTCAGAAAGTTTTGAGGATTGGGGAATGAGCGTCAGGCAGGTAGACATCTCCGAAAAAGACGTGGTTCTCAGGGAGGCCGAGGCGGAGGGCTTCCTGAGGCTGAGAGAAGGAACGATAAGATTGATCAAGGAGGGTAAAGTGGAGAAGGGTGACGTGATTTCCGTCGCTAAGGTGGCTGGGATAATGGCGGCCAAGAACACTTATCAAATAATCCCCCTGTGTCACCAGATCCCTCTGGAAGCTGTAGAGGTTAACGTGGAGGTCGAGGACAGCGGCGTGAGGGTGAGGTCCTACGTGAAGGCACACTACAAAACTGGCGTAGAGATGGAGGCGTTGGTGGCTACAACCACCGCGTTGCTAACCGTTTGGGACATGGTGAAGAAGTACGAGAAGGACGAGAGGGGTCAATACCCTGAGACTAGGATAGAGTACGTCAGGGTCATTGAGAAGAGGAAGACGAGACAATGATCACCTTTTACGACCGAAGGACCTGTACGCTCTCTTACTGCTGGCTCTCTCGCCCTTACTTTCCTCAGCCCTTTCTTCAAGCTTCTTCTCAGGCGTCCCGACCTCCATACCTCCATAGAGGTCAGCCAGGGCTCGTATCACTTCCTCCTCCCTATCCGTCATTTCAAGGGCTTTCTTGAGGGCCTGCCTGTACTTGGACGATCCATAGATAATGACGAAGAACGGGAGTACGTCGTTGAGCGTTTTCTCCCTTGAGGCATGAATGTGGTTCCCTATCTTATCCAGAACGGTCTTCAGTCTATCCCTCATGTCTTTGGATCTGGCGAGCATCTGGATGTAGGAGGGGAACTGGAACTTCTTCCACTTAGGCTTGTAGGCACCAGTCCACTTAGCTCTCTCTGCGAACGAAACCCCTGGACCCATCAGTTCGAAAGCGTAATTAAGTAAGTCCCACCCGACGAGTTTGGCCCTCGTTAAGAACAGAGAGGCCCTGCTTAGGGCGTCGTACGCCCTATAAATGTCTTCAACGTTCTCATATTGGTTGGGAATGTTTTCGTCGATCCACCTCATAAGGAGCTCGTAGTCGATCTGAGTGTTGGTCACCGCGTTCTTCGCCTGCCAGAAGTATCTAGCCCAGAAGATGTTCCTCAAGGCCTCGAAGGGGTCGAGCTCCCTGTCCTTCCTTCTGCCCAGCGTCTTTACCATCGAAGTCGTTACCTTCCCGTAACCCTCAGCTATCCCCTGGAGCGTGTTTATTGCGTACCTGGCGTCACCCTCGCTCAGCTCTATTATCTCATCCAAGGCCTCATCCTCACACTGAATCTTCTCCCCTTCACAGATCCTCTTAAGGATCCTCTTCAGTGGGTACTTCGTGAGCCGGGGGACTTCTATCATTTTGACCTTTTCCCTTATTGGCCTAAGCTGAGGGTCCCAGGGGTCGTTGGCGGTCAGTATTATGGGCTGTCTGGTCCTATCTATGAGCTCGAGCACCGCTTCTATTATGCCTGTGTCAGCCTTCGTGTTTATCCCGTCCATCTCGTCGAGCAGGATCAACTTTCCCCTCACGCCAAAGAGGCTACCGTAAAGAGAGGCCTTCTCCGCGACGTTCTTTATATCGCTTAGTTTTCGTGAATCACTAGCGTTTATTTCTAAAAGTTCTAGTTTATAATCTCTAGCTAGCGCTTCAGCTAACGTTGTCTTTCCCGTCCCTGGGGGACCGTAAAGGAGAACAGCCTTATATTGAGGCTTACCGCTAAGCCAGCTCTCTATCCACGCCCTTAGCTCCTTCTTCACGTCTTCCTGATCCTCGACCTCCTCGAGGCTTCTCGGCCTGTACTTCAGGAACCATTGTAGGGGCAACGTTATTCCCCTTTCTTTAAGTACTTCTCACCGTACATGGCGAGCCTCGCCAGCATCGCCGAGAGCTGAATCTCGTCGTCCGCCCCCTCCATTATTCTGAACTCAACCTCCCCGATGTAATCCGCCAACAGGACCCTTAGCTCTTCAGGTATCTGAAGTTCCCCTCCGGTTATCTCCCTGTGAACTTGCTTCACTACGTCTTCCCCTGACAAACCGTAGTTGACCAGTAGCTCCCTGAGCTTCGCCCTAGCCTCGTTGAACTTCCCGCTCAACGCTGAGTTTATCATCTCCCTCACCTCCTTCGGCTGGGCAAGCCCTAGGACCTTGTAAACCGCTTCGACCGTCACTTTCCCGTAGGCAGAGGCGGCCTGTAGGATGTTTATGGACTTCCTCATGTCCCCCTGGGTTATGTCGTAAATGGTCTCTAGGGCCTTCTCGTCGTACTCCACACCCTCGTTCTTGGCTATGTAGGCCAGCCTGTTCACTACGTCCTCCTTCTTCAGCGGGTAAAACCTGAACAAGGCCGTTCTAGATTGAATGGGCTCGATTATCTTGCTGAGGTAGTTACAAGCTAAAACGAACCTAGTCGTCTGAGTATAGAGTTCCATCGTCCTCCTCAGGGCCTGCTGGGCGTCCGCGGTCATGTTATCGGCCTCGTCCAGGAGCACTACTTTAAACGGAACGTCTCCAGGAGGTACGGTTCTCGCGAACTCCTTGACCTTGTTCCTTATCACGTCGATTCCCCTTTCGTCGCTCGCGTTCAGTTCGAGGAAGTACTGCCTGTAATTATCGCCGTAAAGGTCGTGAACTAGGGCCAAAGCGGCCGTCGTCTTCCCTGTACCAGGAGGGCCGGCGAATAGTAAGTGAGGCATGTTCTTCTCGGCAACGAACTTCTTCAGCCTCTCAACTATCTCCTTCTGGTTCACTATATCGTCGAGGCTTCTCGGCCTGTACTTCTCTACCCAAAGAACTTCCTCTTGAGCTACGGCCACGGTTAACTCACTTCTCATTACGCGTAATTATAAGGAATTACCTCCTCTTGTACTTCCCCATCACGAAGCCCTCGTCGATCACGTGACCCTCCATAAGCCTCCTGAGCTCGTCGGCATCCATATTGGTCCTCTCAGGGAGCAGGGTATCGAGGGCGTAAACCCTGAAGTAGTACCTATGGGCAGGGTGAGTTTTCGGAGGACAGGGGCCGCCGTAACCCGTCCTGCCGAAGTCGTTCGTGCCCTGGATGCCGTACTCCGTCTTGGCCGTCTTCTTCACGCCCTCAGGTAAATGGGTGGTGGTGATATTGTACATGACCCAGTGGATGAACGTTCCTCCCGGCGCGTCGGGGTCCTCAACGATCAGTGCGTATGACTTGGCGTTGGGTACAGGATCCCATTCTAAGGGAGGCGAAACGTCCATCCCGTCGCATGTGTACTTCTCGGGGATGAAGTCCTCGTTCTTGAAGGCGGGAGAGCTGACCTTCATAATGGAAGTTAAGGAGAACCGAAATAATAGTTTTAGTAGCTCTTCCTCTGAGGAACGAACTCGTACTCCACGTGACCCTCAGGGGTGATCTTCGACACTATAACGCTAGTACCGGTGAACGAGTCCCACTTTATGGCCGAGAATATCGCCCTTTTGGCCACCTCAACCGCCTCATCTCCTGTCATGTCCTCCCTATACTCGTCCGCCAGTACTCCTATCGCGTTGGGCGAACCGGATCCGGTCGCGATGTACCTTTTCTCCTCCGTGACCGAGCCGTAGAGGTCCAAGTAATAAAGGCTGGGACCGTTGGAGTCGTAACCTCCCATGATGAGCTGAACCTCGTACGGGAAGTACTTGTTCATCGAAAGTAGCAGCCCCAGGTAATTGGCCAGGGCCTTCACGGTAATTGGCCTGTTAGTCATCTTGTTGTAATGGTAGATCTCCTTCGCTAAGTTGTACAGGAACTGAAGGTCGGCCACGCTACCTGCGGTCGTCATCGCTATGGTGTCCGTGATGTAAACGACCTTCCTCACGAACTTATGTGCCACGTAGAACCCAGCGCTTGCCCTTCTGTCAGCGGCTAGAACTACAGCGTCTTTAGCGACGATCCCAACCGTTGTGGTTCCAGTCTTGAGCTTCAGGTCTTCAACGAATTTAGAGGACATGCCGTCAACTACCTTCCGACTATCCTTATTATTTCTTCGCTGATCGACAACAGCCTCAGGTCGTCATATAGCGCTCCCGTCACCATCAGACCTACAGGTAAGCCGTTATAGCTCCCCAACGGGAGCGAAACGCTGGGGGCTCCGAGCAGGTTGAAGAGCTCCGTATTACTGATAAGGGTCTCCCTATACTCCTGTTCCCTCCCCACGACGTCGCTGATCCTCGGAGCTACTATCTTGGTCGTCGGAGTCAGCAGGAAGTCCACGCTCTTCATCACCTTAACGAACTCCCTAATCGCGTCCTTCCTAACCCTAAATGCGTTTACGTAGTCCACGCCGCTCAGGCTCATCCCGAACTCTATAGCCCTCCTCACGTCTGGGAAGTAGAGGTGCTTGTAGGCCTCGTATAAGGGCTTATGAAAGGCGGCCCCCTCGACTGAGGCTATCACCCTCCTGGCCCCGTTCCCCCTCTGGTCGAGTACAGGTAGCTTCACCTCGGTGACGTCGAAATGGCTGGAGATTTTATCCACGACCTTCCTTACGCCCTTTGATCCCTCGTCGTCTCCTAGTCTGAACACTCCTAGGACTAACCTCTTGGAAACGCTCGTCGTCCTGTTCTCTAGCCGCTTATTCGAGATGACCTCGAACGTCAACCTCACGAGGCTCAAGTCCCTGGCCAAGACTCCTATCGTGTCGAGCGACCAACTGAACGGGATAACGCCGTCCGTGGGGATCAGCCCGAGGGTCGGCTTGAAGCCTATAACGCCACAGAGTGAGGCTGGGATCCTCACGCTCCCTCCTGTATCAGTACCTATGCCCACGTCCGCCATTCCCAGAGCGACCGCGAGGGCTGAACCGGAGCTACTCCCTCCGGTTATCCTCTCGTTATCTACCGGGTTCTTGGGGATCCCGTAAGCTGAGGAAGTCCCGGTCGCCCCTATGGCGAACTCGTGGGTGTTGGCCTTCCCGACGACGGTTCCTCCCTCATCCAAGATCCTTTCGACCACCGTGGCGTTCCTCTCAGGCACGAAGTCGGCTAGTATTTTGCTCCCTGCTGTGGTCCTAACTCCCTTAACGAAAATCACGTCCTTAACGGCGAACCTTAATCCCTTCAGTCTCCCCTCAGGTTTCCCCCTGACTTCCTTCAGCGTTATGAAGGCCCTGTACCTCTCGTTCAAGCCTTCCAAGCTCATCCTCGCTCACGCAGAACAGTGGAGGGTCGTCACCTGTACAGATGTAGCTCCTCAAGTCTGTCGAGGACTTCATTCACCAGCTTCTCTATCTCCTCCCTTTTAACTCCCCTCCTCTCCGCCAAGGTGAGGACCAGCCTCTCGACCTTCCAGTAGGCCTTCATCTCCTCGTTCAGCTTCCTCCAGTCTATCCCCTTCAGGGCTTCGGCGATCCTCTCGTCGTAAGGCAACTGCCCCAAGATCATTAGGGCCGCGATGATGGGATATCCCACGTACCCTTTGTAAACCGTCCCGTTGTCTGTGCTGTCCACCTTTGCCCCCTCTATGACGACCTTGTAGACCCTATCACCCTCTGAAGAGACCACCTCGAACTCCTTATCCGACACCCTCCTGACCCTTCCATCGGCTATGGCCCCTAAGGCCTCCAGCACCTTAATCCTCGGAGGCTTCGCGAGGAGTTGCACATTGTTTAAAATCTTTTAACAGCTTTAAACCCCGTGAAGGCGGCTGTCGTCCCTGGCCCTAAGCAGGGCCTAGTGGTTACCGAAGTCCCAGATCCTAAACCCGGGAAAGGCGAGGTAGTGATACGCGTCAACAGGGCAGCGCTCTGTTACAGGGATCTGCTCCAGTTACAGGGATACTACCCAAGGATGAAGTATCCAGTTATCCTGGGCCACGAGGTCGTCGGAACGATCGAGGAGGTAGGCGAGGGGGTCACGGGCTTCGAGCCAGGGGAGAGGGTGATCTCACTGTTATACGCTCCAGACGGCACCTGCGACTACTGCCTTTCGGGCGACGAGGCCTACTGCCATTCGAGGCAGGGCTACTCTGAGGAGTTGGACGGCTTCTTCGCCGAGAAGGCCAGGGTGAAGGTCACGAGCCTAGTGAAGGTGCCCAAGGAGGTAAGCGACGAGGCGGCGGTTCTGGTTCCGTGCGTTACGGGAATGATTTATAGGGGGATTAGGAGGTCCGGAGGGATAAGGCCCGGCGAGTTGGTTCTCGTCACCGGAGCCAGCGGAGGCGTGGGAATCCACGCCATCCAAGTCGCCAAGGCTCTGGGAGCTAAGGTGATAGGGGTAACGACTTCAGAGTCCAAGGCCCCAATAGTGAAGAAGTACGCGGACTACGTCATAGTAGGAAGGAAGTTTTCCGAGGAGGCCAAGAAGATAGGCGACGTGACGCTGGTTATAGACACCGTGGGCACCCCAACGATAGAGGAGAGCCTGAAGTCGCTCTGGATGGGAGGTAGGCTCTTGCAGATCGGTAATGTCGATCCGAGCCAGGCGTATCAGCTCAGGTTGGGCTACGTGATCCTTAAGGACATCAAGATAGTGGCGCACGCCTCAGCCACAAAAAGGGACGCGTTGGAGACGTTGAAGCTGAGCACCAAAATAGAGCCGGTAATAGCCGCCACGGTTAGTTTAGATCGTATAAACGAGGGTTACGAGCTCCTGAAGAGCGGCAACAAGGTAGGGAAAGTACTCGTCAAGCCGTAATATCCGCGTTTTTCGCCTCACAGTATTATCCTCCGAGACCCCCTTATTCAAATTAAACCGCTGGGAGAAACGGACCTTCGACTTTGAAGATCAAGCTCCACGAGCTTACTATCAGCGGGGATATGTTCCCGCACTCAGAGAGCGAGGAGGACCAATTCTACGAGCTTTCTGCGCTGGTGCTCGACGAGCTCTTCACGTCTCAGCCCAGGGAAGTGGAAGTGACCGAAGGGTCGATCCTCCTGGGGAGCGTCCTCGCCTCGAAGAACGTCTTCGGCGTTTTGGAGAATGTTAGCCTCTTCCCCTTCCAGCCCAGACACAGGTACTCCAGCGGGGACGTGACGTCGGTGGTGAGCGAGTCACTCACCATGGCCCTCCTTAAGGACGTGTTTAAGGTCGACCTTAGGAAAGTGGTGCCCGGGAGGACGGCCAAGTTCGTCGGGGCTTTCACGGATCTCTACGTTCCCCCTGAGTCGTTGGGCGAGCTAGAGCGGGTCTTCGAGGGCAGGAGGGCCCTCTTCGTAGAGATAAGGGGTTCCGCCACTGGGAGAGGGATGTACGAGAAGGCGGAGAGGGCCTTCAGGACCCTTGAGGCGGTTAGGTACCCGAGGGCCTTCGGGATGGTGAGCTTCGTGACGAGGGGTTCCATAGGGTTGGTCTACGTGAGGTGACGCGAATGCCCTGCGAGGACTTCTCGTACTCCCTGATGAAAGCGATGGCCGGCTCTGAGGATGGCCTCGAGGAAATCAAGGACTGCCGTAGCTTCCTGAGGGAGGAAGTGACGGAACTCAAGGAGAGGCTGACCCTGGCGAAGGCCTCTATCAAGGAGCTCCACGCGTTACCTGTTGCCATTCGAAAGCACGGCCTCGACGAGGTCGACCTGGTCAAGCTCGCCATGTTCGAGGTCTCCAGGAGGGCCGAGAGGGCTTTCCCCACGGGCGAGGAAATCAGAGGTAAGAGGCTCCTCGGGAGGGCTTTAGGGACGGAAAGGACGTTCCTGCTCATAGCTTACTGCGAGGGCTGTAGAGGCGAGAGGCAGGGATCCCTGAGGAACTCCATGGGGTACTTCGTCCAGCTGGACGAGGTAATCATAGCCGAGATAACGCTTGGCGACAGGGCGAAAGTTATTGCCGAGCTCGAGGAGTTGATCAGGTAGGGTTTCGAAGAAACGTTACGAAATTTAGATAACCGTGTTTATAAAATCGTGAAATCTCAGCTCAGAGAGGAGCGGTTGCCAGAAGCCTCGTTCAGAATGAGCGTTAAGGAGACCGAACTAAGCCTAGACTTCAATTACGGGACTCTCGCCCTGAAGTACGTCTGCGACTCGAGGGGCGTTTATGTCCAGTACTTCGACGGGGAGAGGAGGCTTTCGATACATAACGACAAGCTCATGGACATGAGGCGGTTGAGGGTCGTAAAGGGCGACGAAGCCCTGAGGGAGACGAAGGAGATATTGAGCTCCGCAGAGAGCCTCGTGAACGAGGGCATTACCGAGGCCCAGACCTTCTTCTCGGTGGATCTCAATTTGGTCAGGAGGGCTTATAGCGCGATAGCCGCGAACGTGAAGGTAGATCCCAGGGCCTTCCTCGACATCAAGGTGTCCCAGGTCTCAATAGACGTGAACAGGGAGTTCAGGAGGGACGCTCCTGGTCTGGTTTCGGCAAGGAGGATGACGGTTAGTCTCGTTCTGGTTGGCGAGAGCGAGCCTTTGACGGTCAAAGTCCTGGAGGACGTAAGGAGGGAGTATTACGTCAACGGCGTAGTGGATCCAGAGACCTTCCTTAGGAAGGTGAAGGAGTGCTCGATAGTGACGAGCGATTACTTAGCCCTCATAAAGTCTCTCATAACGATCTAGGGCTTTTCAGTTCCGAAGCCCAGCGGTTCGACCTGAGAACTACTATTGATTCCATGCTAGATCCGTCTTCTTAGAGGAGGAGCAGTGACGATAGCCTAGGTTCTTTATCGCCTGGGTGTTTGTCGTTAATGAAAAGTTGTCCTCAGTCTGGTTTACTGCAATATATAGATTTTCCCCTCGGACTGTTTTAGCATAGTAAAACAGTAAAACACTTTACTTTTAGGTCAGGTAAAAGTACACTTTATGAAAGTTGCAGAGTTAGTGACTGTGGTTAGGCCTAACCCTAGCCGCCATGACCGCCGCCACCGTCACCGTCACCGTCGTGACCACCACCGTCACCATGGTGATGACCATGGTCTGAGCCAGTATCGTGCCAGCCGAAGTCGACCGACACTTCTGAGTGAGCTTCCGGCTCTGTATGGCCTAATTTTTCGTAAGAAACATAGGAATAGTACTTCTTAAGGATTGAATACACCTCATTGTAGGCTATACTTGGCCCTGTGATAGTCGCCAAGAGCAAGAGCAAGATAAATGTTATCAAGGGCGGGAGTCCAATCGGCATTTCGATGACGAGCCCCAGAAGCGGGAACGGGATGGCAGTCATAATCCCTCCGACCTTCAGCTTGACGCTCTTGTACTTGGACCCGACGAAGAAGAGCGAGATCCCCAACAGTATGTTCCCAATCGGAATCAAGGGTGGGATCAAGTAGAGGACTGCCCCAGCCTTACCTAACCCCGCGTGAGGCACGTACCTGCTAAGGTAGGAGAATCCCTTATACGTCCTGTAGACTCCGTAGAATAGGCTGAGGACTCCGGCTAACAAAATGAGGCTCATTATTATGAGCGCTACGTCGTTTTTCAGTAAGAAAGCGAAAGCCTGTTCGTACGCGGCTAAGAGCGTCTGTATAGACGAGGCCGTCGGGATTAAGCGAGATTCCGCCGGTAAAGACTTCGAGTGCGACAAAGCCACAGCTAAACTGAGTATGAAGGCGAAAAAGCCCACAGCAACGAAGAAAAAGGTTATAGACCACATACCGTACGTTAGGTTCCCGAGGCCTCTTATCTCGGGGTTAAGGTCCTTAAGGGCCCGACGAATGGTCTCCCTCATCTCTTTATAATACTTATTCCCTCTGTTTGGGTATGGAACGGTCTCCCTCATCTCTTTACTTTTTTCTGGGTATAATGGTATATAAACGGTCCAGGCGGTATAGGTAGTATGGTCGGAGGCTCATCACTCAAGGACTAGAACCTTCGTGAAACTTAATATTTCGTCTAATTATAAGGTATATTCTCAACTACTTGGCTAACTCTTCTAAGTTTCTTTTATACTGTAAAGTTTCACTCTCCATTTTGTCTCACCTGACTGACCAAGTAGTCCACTAGAGACTCCTTTGCTTCGGAGAGCATTTCAAACGCCTTAGGGTCGTATGTTTCCGCAATCTTCATAGCCTCATCAATGTAGTAAATTGCGCTCATGATCCCGACTAAGTTCTCCGAAGAAACTTGGACTGTATTAGCCATACTTTCACCCTCAGCTCGCTATGTCCTCTTCTGTCCTCATCAGCTCCTCCTTCGCTTTCATTACCTCCTCTCTAACCCTCTCATCAGAAACTACTAACTGCTTTAGTGTTTCGATATACCAGCAGTGCCCTCTGAAGGTATAACCCTCACAGTCGCAGGAAGCCATAGTAATCTTCATTATTGGAGGATCCAGAACAATTCTAGTATATTGCAATAGCCCCTTCCTACTCTTGCTCCGAATGTCTGCCGAAACTGCAATTCCTTCTCCCAAGGTGTTAAAAAACTGAGGTTCTCCTTACGTAACTTTTGGGGGTTTGTGCGGAAACCATGTTTGCTCTATGTGATATTACATATCACAAGGCCTATAATATAGCATAAATATATTTTAAGTAGTTCAACAGTACAGTTAATAGGGAATTCGAAATGGTAATAGCTCATAAGTTAACCGATGAGCAGAGAAAGATTTTAGAAAGAATGCATAGTAGAGTAGATTATATTTTCGAGACCTATAGAGAATACTTTGACGCGTTAGCTGAATTTGACAGAACGGGAGTGTTGAAAATTCACGGAAAAGTCCTCTATGTAAGGAAATATGAGAATGAAAAAGATAACGAGGATAAATATCTCAATCTCCAATAATCCGTTGTATAATTCCTCTTATCTTGTTTATTGCATGCTCGTCTTCCTCTGGCGGGTTGTCAGCAACCTCAGTCATTGTCTTTATAAGTAAATCTAGTAAATCTGGCGATATTGATATTTTATCATTAAATAACTCATGTAAAATAAGTAATAACAACCCTAAAGCAGTTCTCTTATTGCCGTCAACGAAAGGATGAGAAGTTGTTAAGTGGTACATTAATACTGCTAGACTCCTGCTAATATCATTACTACGCATGAGGTCTTCTATAGCAGAATATATTGCGATGCTCACATCGCCTAAGTTAATTACTCCCTGTTCCGTGTAAGGATCGTTACTAACAACCTTATCATGTATCTCAATTATAAGAGGTTCTTTATCACTTTCTCTTCTCTTCCACTCTTCAAACTCGTTCAGTAGTCCTGCTAAGATCCGCATTAACTTACTTTCCATGGAAAGTCGACCTTAACTACTGGCTTCTATTAAACTATATAATTCTTTAAGTTTTTCAACTATCCTTTTACCCTTTTCTGTCAATTTAATGTACCTCCTTTTAGGAAAGCTTCCAGTTTTTTCGATCTCTCCTACTAATCCCCACTCCTTTACAGATAGTAAACACGTTCAACGAGAAGGGTTTCTTCGAAATCCCGGAAAGATCGATAATAGCCAGGATAGGGGTTAGGCTTTACGTAATTAACGAAGACGCATTGAGGGATTTGGAACAGGTAAATCGGAAAGATGGAACGAACTGGTAAACCTCCTCTCTAAAGTGGGTCTAATAGTCCCTGCGAGAACGGGATCTATACCGTAATGTGGAGGTTACCATGCAAATGTCAGTGACTTTAAGGGAATGGCAGAAGGAATATCTGAGAACTGCAATAAAACACCTCAGAAAAGATAAAACTTTACTACTCCAGTTACCTACGGGATCTGGGAAAACACTCTTCGCGATAAACACCGCTTTAAGCGCAGGAGGGACTATAATCTACCTAGCCAGGACGCATAACGAGTCCAACTCGGTAGAGAGGGAAGCCGATAAGTTGGGCTTAAAAATAGCTTTCATATTCGGCAGAGCGTCGGTTTGTCCTTTTGCCCAGGGTAACGAAGATCCGGAAGAGACAGACTGCAAGAGTTGTAAATTAATAATGGTAAGGTTAAGGACATGGGTAACCTTTCACCTTCGCAGATAATTGTAAAGGCTAAGAAGGCCAGCGATTATTGTCCCAGCCAGTCATTAAAGGCTAAGATAGGCAATACCAATATTATAGCGTCATCATACCTTTACTTCTTTCTGCCGAACTAGAGAATATCTATGCTGAAAGAGATAAAGGATAAGAACATAGTAGTTCTAATAAATGAAGCTCATAACCTGTTATTCTCCAATTAGTAGTTTAAGAGGAGGGTAGGAAAGAAAACTCTTAAGAACGCCCTCTAGAAGCTGGAAATTGTAAGAAAGGAAAGTAGGATAAGCGTGGATAAGGCTAAGGAATACTTAACAAGGCTTTACGACTTCACGACCAAACTCGATGAGGTATCCGGGTGTAAGCAGTTACCCTTATTCCCACAGCCCAGTAAGGAGGCTTTAGGCCAATTGGTTAAGGCTATGAACACCTACGTTAACTTAATAAAAGGCCCTATTAAGAGGAGCAGTTTGAGGAGTACAGTGAACTTCTTCAGTGAGGAGGGGGTCAGACTTTCATTGAGGTTTCATGAATTCGTATTCAACCTCTCGCCCTCATACCCCTTATTTCCCTCCCCACGCCTAGGAACCTTGAGGCGTCAGCGTGTAGACGGGTTAGCGAACGACAACTGACTCAAGTTGCTATTCGCTAGGGGTAGCTTTAGATTTATAAGGCTTAAAACTTCCGGTTCCGAAACCATTCCGGTGGCGAAAGATTCTTTTTGACACGAGACCCAAAACGGAAAAGAAGGACTTCTTTGATAGAGAGAGGGAAATCGAGGAACTAAAAGACGTGATTAGGCATAAGGACTTCGCAGCGGTTCTGGGGATCAGGAGGATAGGTAAGACCAGCCTCGTGAAAGTGACGCTTAATGAACTTCCGGACTACGTTACCTTAACATTAAATTTAGGTAGGCTAGGAAGTAAGAAGTCCTATCCTATGGAAACATTCTCGAAACTGTTTTTAGAAGGAGCGGCGGAATTCTTGAGGAAGTACACTTTTGCCGGAAAGGTTTCGAAGATTATCGCAAATAGACTAGGTGTAAATCCGGAAGATATTTTAGAATTAAATTGGCTTAAAATTAGTGTAAAACTCAGAGAGTTTAAGACTGAAGACGTCAACGAGATCACTAGAGCCTTGGACTCGATCGCTAGGGATAACAAGAAAGGTTTGGTGATATTCATAGATGAAGTACAAAACCTTAAGAAGGTTAATGGGTTTGATATAGGTTCGTTCTTTCATGACATTTATGAGTGGTGTGAAAACACGGTCATAGTAGTCTCCGGCAGTGTTGTCGGGGTGACTGAGGAAATTTTGAATCAAGTCGAGGAAGATAAGCCGTTCTACGGTAGGAAGTTCTTTAGGATAAAACTCGAGAGGTTCGATGAAACCGAGTCTGAGGAGTTCTTAAGGAGGGGCTTTGAGGAGGAGGGAATCAAAGTCAAGGAAGAGATTATTGATGAGGCTGTAAGACTTTTCGACGGGATCCCGGGATGGCTAGCCCTTTTCGGAAGGAGTTACTCCTATTCTGTGAAGCATTCCCACCCTATCGACATTAGAGTTGTAGTGAAGGAGGCGGCGAAACAAGTCTCCAAGGAGTTCACTGGATTCTTAAGCAACTCTAATTCACCCAGACGTTATGCCGAAATCATCCTCTCGCTGTCGAGGTTGGGTAATAAAGGGACTCTCAGTGAGATAAGGGATGTCATGAACTCCTTATATAAAGAGAACATCGGGGACTCAAGGCTTCACGAACTGTTAAGAACATTAGTCGCTTACGGCTTCGTAATAAAGTCTGGTAAGGGGAAATACTCTTTACCTATCGATTTGCCAAGCAGGTTGGGGTTGAAGCATTCCGCAAAGATGTGGTTGAAGAGAATGCCGTGACTTCAGATCGACTCTTCGACCGAGTCTGTACGTAATCGAGCTCCTCTCATCGCTTCAGTTCCTAGGACGCAAACCCTAGCTTGGTCAACGATGAAGATTGTTAATTCCGCACCGAGCTATCTTCCTAGAGGGGAAGCAGTGATGACAACCTAGGCTTCCGAGCAGTGAGGAGGCTCTTCAGCACTGAGCTAAGTTAAAATCCTCCGCTTTCGAGGGTCTATCGGGGATGAACAAGGCCTTTTACCTCGGTTTGGCCCTACTACTCATCGGGTTAGCCCTAGTCATGACCTCCCTGATCGCTCCAATGTCCTCACAACAAGGAGGAACCCCTTATGTTCAGAGCCAACAGGCCTCAGGCCAGGTCAGTGAGGGAGGCGTTCAGGGAGGGGCGGTCGCGGTTATCATGATCGGACCGATCCCGATCATAATAGGGGGAGGAAACCCCGGAGTTGTTCAGCTGGGGATGGAGATAGCGGCCGTTCTGATCGTAGCTTATCTCATTATATCAGCTATAGGACTTCTAAGGGCTAAGAGAAGGACCTGAACGCGTCTCTTTAATTAACAGAACGTAAAGCGTGGAGCTCACGAACCTCAGGGTAGCGATAACGATCATTGCGACGTCCACGTATGACACCATGGTTTGAGCATTCAATCCCTTCGTTAAAGCCCACACCACTGTCGAGGACGTAACGCTGCCCAACAGGGAGGCGATCCCCTGCCAGAAGTACACTTGGGCCAAAGAGCGTTTAACGTCTTGGGACCTATTGTAAACCACCGCCAGCAACGCGGGTTGTGTCGTTGAGGTTAGGGCCATGGCCAGGTAGGCTAAGTAGACCTCGTAAACGTTCGTGGACAGGGCGTAAGCCAGGGGATAGATCGCTAGGGCTGACCTGCCCAAGAAGAGCGCTAGCACCGGTCTCGTGTTGATGAGCTTGTTCGCCCAACGTTGTCCGACTATCCCCGAGAGCCCTCCTATGGTGGAGATTATCGCCAGGTTCGTCTCGTTCATGTGGAACTTGTAGACCTCAAGGAGAGGGAAGAGGGGCCACGCCAACGACCAGACGTAAAAGAAGACGGAGTTGGCCAAAACCAACCTGAAGTCTACCCTCTCCGTCCTCGTCACGGCCCCGCTTACCTTGATGTTTAGCGTCTGAACTCCGGAAGCTAAGTAAAGCAGCCCGGTTAGGGTAGCGAAAATCCTGTTGAGGTCGTAATTGCCTCCAACGATGAATCCGGTAACTAAAGTGGCCGTGAGGCTCCCCAGCCTGGAGTATTGCGTGATCCCTCCCAGAACGTCACCTCTCCTACCCCTGCTCACGGGTTCTAGCATCACTTGGATGGCGTAGCTCGCCATCCCTAAGCCCGCCAAGGAGGCCAGGTAGAGGTTCAAGGAGACGCCGTTCACGGAAACGAGCGCTATGCCGAGCCACGCGATGCCTGCGACGATGAACCCGAAGGACGGATACAAGGACTTCAGGTTCCTTAACGCGTAAGGCACGACGTCCATAATCACAACGGATGCGGAGCTGACAACTCCGAGCAACGGGCCGGTTACGCCGTTAATCACGCTCAAGAAGGAGTAGTAAGGCTGAACTAACCCGCCGGCCACGGACTCGAGGAAGTAAACGGACTTGATCCTCGTCAGGATGCCAGAGCTTCCCGCCAAGACCTGGAGATAAGGACGGCGTTCGTCGAATTAAAGCTGAGCAGTCCTTTCAGCTTCCAAGAACGGTTACCCGAACTAGCGATGGTATAGATTGATAAAGCTTTTGAACTGATTGGCGTAACACATCAAAGAGACCGATGCTCTTACGGACCCATTACGTTTTCTCGACGGGCATACTAACGTTTCTAGGCAGCCTGATCACTCGGGATCCCTTCGACGCTCTGATTTTCGCAGGCATCGTTTCGGTTCTAGCGAATTCGTTAATAGATCGGTTGGGACACGAAATGGTTTGGGTCGAGGGCAAGTACTTGCCCAGAAGAACGCCGCTGACTCACACGTGGTTCAGGTCAATCCTGTGGGGGTCTCTGGTCACCGCAGCTGTAACGCTACTCGCTTACTTCGCCTTACATGACTCCTATTACCACTACCACTACAGCTATTACCAACCAGGAGAGCTGTTTACGTTGGCCGTAATCTACGGAGTCCTGGTAGGCCCGACCCACATGCTCCTGGACGTCTTCACGGAGAGGGGGATTTACGTTAAGAGGAACGGTAGGTGGGTGAGATACGCTCTGGCCCACTTCAGGTACAACGATCCCCTCGCCAACGGCCTAGCAGTACTGGGCGGGATGGTACTGTTGTTTACGGCCTTCAGCGTAATCTGAGCGGACGGCTTTGGGAACGTCAGTAGTTCTAGTTGTGGGAGTAACCGTTGATATGACGTTCCTCTTAGGGCATTCACTTATGATGAGATAGGGAAGGGCTAGAATATCGAAAAGAATACAGTAAGTTTTTATAAGTATGTACTAATTCAACGAAAATCCTAAATACCGAGTGAGTAAGTACTCACTTGTCATGAACGGCAAGCTAAGCCTCAGGTCGGTCATGGTCTCAGGCCTAGGAGTCTTCTCCGACGGCTATAACCTGTACTCGATAGCCCTCGTCACCTACTCCTTGGTCGAAATACTCAAGCTCAACCAATTGGAGGAAGGGCTTCTCGTCGCCTCATCGCTTTACGGTGCCGCCTTATCAGCCCTCCTGTTCGGCCTCCTCTCAGACATAGAGGGCAGGAAGAGGATGTACGGCTTCGACGTCCTACTAATGACGATTGGTGCGATAGCCCAGGCCATCGCGACTAGCTTCCCCATGCTGGTGGCCTCAAGGTTCATTCTAGGCATGGGCATAGGGGCGGACTACGTGCTCTCCCCGATAATAGTCGCGGAGAACGTAGAGGCGAGGAGGAGGGGGATGGCCATGATACTGACCTTCGCGTTCCTTTGGGGCTGGGGGGCCATAGTCGCTGCCTTCGTGGATCAGGTAACGCAAATGCTGAACTTGAGCCCTGACGTGGCCTGGAGGGTGGTGCTGGGAGCGGGGGCTATCCCGGCGGCTTCAGTGTTCTACTTCAGGAGGAAGATAGCGGAGACCGTCTTCTTCTTGGCCAGGGTCAAGCCTGTGGAGAAGGAGTTAGAGACGCTGAGGAAGGAGTTCGGGCTTAACCTGAAGCCCTCCGTCGACAGGTCACCGTTCATGAAGAAGTTAATGACCAGCGCCCTGATGATAGTGGTGGGCACCGTTCTCTGGATGCTTTACGACATGTACTCGTCCACCTTCGCCATTTACGGCCCGATCACGATAGCCTACAACTTGGGCATGACCGCCATAACCTTCACCTACGTCGCTCAGTTGGGGGCGGGGATCCCTGGACAGATCGTGAGCATGTACTTAGTGGACAGGGTCGGCAGGAAGAAGCTGATAGTCGTCGGTTACATAGGAGTGGCCTTTTGGCTGGCGATGTACGGCCTCCTCTTAACGCACCCAGAGATTTTTGGTTTCAACTTCCAGGTGAAAAGCGTTCTAACCGCCGCCCAATCGCTTCACGGAGGTGCCGCGGAGCTGGCCTTCGCTTTCTACATGCTGAATTACTTCTTCTCCGCCTTAGGGCCCGCCTCGATAATAGGCTCCGCTATGGTGACGCCCGAAATAGTACCGACGAAAGTGAGGGGTACCTCCCAGGCCATTTCCGTGGCTGTGGATAGGCTGTTCACGGGCTTAGTGGTGAACGGCTTCCCGAGCCTCGTCTCCACGCTGGGATTAGCCGCTATGCTAGGCGTTTACTCAGCCGTAGCTTTGGCCTCAGCGTTAGTGACGATCTACCTGCTCCCCGAGATGAGGGGTAGGGATTTGGAGGAGGTCAACGTGAGTTCCGCCAGCTCCTCGTAGGTCAAGAACTCCTCGAGCTCCCAGCACTCGCCTTTCTTCTCGCAAAGGTACTTCAAGTACTCGACGTAGGCGTTCATCACATAGTTATATAAAAGTAGGTCACTTTAATGAAAACCTATAGTATCTATATAGTTTACCGATAAGAATAAATAAAAATGTTGTTTTCACTTTTGGTCAGCTTGGGAGTTTCCGCTGACGTGCTTCATGTGGTACTTGCCTATGTGTTTCAGCACCGCAACAGCTACGCCCAGCCCTATCTGAACTTCGGGGTCCTTGAAGAGCTTGAGCATGTCGAATACGCTCTTGATCGGCTTGATCTCTCTCGTCTTTATGGCCTCACCGGTCTCGTTGACGAGTAATGTGTAGTACTTGAAGTTCGTCCAGTCCAGCTTTCCTAAGTCATCAACGATCTGCTTGAAGTTCACGAGGAAGTTCATCACGAAGTCGCTGGAGACCAGGTTGCCTATAGCGCTCATGAAGTCATCATCCGAAAGCATACCCTTGACGGGGTCCAGTAGGCCGGTGCTCCTCAGGGTCTTCACCAGGTCAAGGACGTCCTTAAGCGCGAGGACGGTGTCCTCTCTTGTGAGGTAATCAACGAGGTCAATTACGTTGTCCAGCCTATCGCTCAGTCCCAGAACCTTATCGCTCGTCAGCGTGTTAACTAACTTGGCAACGGTCTCCTCGTCCTCCAAGATACCGTTAACCACATCGAGAAGACCGTACTTGTTATTGGCGACCCTTAGGATGTCCATAACTCTTGATAGCGTGAGCAAATTGTCCTCGGTCAACACCCTTTCTAGGTCCAGCGTCTCGCTGACTACTGCCATAAGGCATTCACCAGGAGGCCATGTAATTCTCTAGAGCCATGTCTCCCTTAGTCCACATGAAGTACTTGGTGAACAGCTCCTTCTTCAGGTGGTTCAGCGGCGAGGGAACGGCCTCGCTCACGTTCCCGCCGTACCAGGTGTCGTCCTTTACAGCGACGCCGAACCCCTCGTACGGGTTGTCGGCGACGCATATAATCGTCGGGTAGTACTTCTCGACTTCTACAGGGAAGCCTAGCCTGTTCGCCAAATGCGTGGCGGCGGTCCTAGCAGTCTTCACCGCCAAGTAGCCGAGCTTAGGGACAGTTATGGCACTGCTGTCGCCCACGGCGTAAACGTTGTCGTACTTGATAGACACCATATTGATGTCGGTCGGGACGAACCCTCCGTCGTCAACCAGGTCGGGAGTGCTGACCTTAAGCACTGGGTGCCCGGCGTAGGGCGGTATGAGGATCGTCAGGTCAGCGGGTATCTTCCTCCCGTCCTCGGCTATAACCTCCTTATCCGTTATTTCCTTTATCTTGAAGTTCTCCACGAGCTCTATTCCCAGAGACTGGTAGATCTGCCTCACCGCTTCCCTCGACTGCCTACTGAGGTCGCTCAGGTATTCGCCCGGCGAGAAGACGGTAACCTTGGTGTCCTTCCATATCCCCTTCTTGGTGAAGAGGCCGTGGATCATCAAGCTCATCTCGAAGACCGGGCCCTCACACGCCGCGTCTGCCTTGGGCACGTAGTTCTCGGGCACCTTAGGCTTGGGGTTGGAGCCCTGGAAGAAGAACCCGGCACCTATTGCTATGTTGCCCTTCTTGAAGCTCAGTAGCCTTTCGCTCAACTTCGTCGCGAACTCGGGCTCGCAAACCGAGTACCCGTACTTATCCCAGCCCTTGACCAGCTCTGTAGCCAGGTGAGCTCCTAACGCGATTATCAGGTAGTCGTATTCCTCCGAGACCTCGTTGCCGTTGGGGAGCCTGTAGTAAACCTTGTTGCTTTCGGCCTCTATTCTCGTGACTGTACCCTCTTGGAACTTAATTCCCTTCGCGGGTAGGGCCTCAGCTAAGTCGATCTTCAGCTTCTCCACGTCCATAACTCCTACGCTGACGTGGGGGAGTGCGGGTCTGAAGTAGGTGTACCTGCTCTTGTTTATTACCTCGATGTCCGCAGCGCTCCCGACGATTCTCTTCAACGTATAAGCCGCAGTGAGCCCTCCGAACCTAGCCCCCAACACGAGGACTTTAGGCCTAGCCATCGGGGGTATGGTTACATTGGAGGTTAAAAACTCTAATTTGAAAACTCTAATAGATTTTTATTCATCGGTTATATATAATAAGTTAAATAAGTATTAAAAAATGTAAACTAAAAGCTGAATTTACTTGGTCAAGTAAAATACGAACGAACTTAAGGAGGTAACATTGCATTGGTCAAGGAAAACATTAAATACTGTAAAAGACCTCTGTAAGCCGTGACGAGCTCAGCTAAAGGTCCTTTCGTAAGAGAGTCCTCCGGTCTAGTGAAGCAAGTATCGATGACGGACGCGGTAATGATAAACTTAGGCAACATGTCCGCGGGCGTCGCATTGTACACAGGTATAACGCCGTACGTTATGCCGGGCTCGGACCTGGTCTTGGCGTCCATCATCGCCTTCCTCGCGTCACTGCCCCAGGCGTACGTGTATACACACTTCATAACGAAGGTTCCGAGGACGGGCGGGGACTACGTCTGGCTCAGCAGGTTCCTTAACGGTTACATCGGTTCCATCATGGCCATTCTCCTCCTGGTGGAGTCCACCGCTTACTTCGCCCTCACCGCCTTCTTCGCTTCTACCGCGATCAACAACGTCCTGACGGAGATGGGAGTGCTATATAACAACCAGGCCATGGTGAACTTGGCGAATCAAGTGAACCCGTACACGGATCCCTTGATCGCCTTCGCGATAGGCGCGCTCGTCTTCGGGATCATAATAGCCCTAAACATACTGAGGGCCAGATGGGGGTTCAAGCTCATCACTGCCTTCGGCGTGCTGAGCGCGATCGGCACCCTATTGGCCTTCGTAGTGCTCTTAGCTGATCTGAACAACTTCTCGGCCAGCCTCCCCTCCATAGAGAACTTAATGAACGTAACCGTCACGAATCAACAGTACTCCCCCAACCTCTCGGACACGCTCTTCATGATACCCTTCCTAGCCCTCTTCACTTACCCGTGGATGCAGGCGGGGCCCGCTATAGCGGCCGAGATCAGGGGCAGGAACGCCGTTAAGTACAACGTGATAATTGCCCTGTTAATCACGCTCGTCGTGGTCACAGGTGGCTTCGCCGTAGTGTACGCCCTCGGCGGTTACAGCCTGATCACTCAGCTCTACATGAACGCCGGCTTCGGCAATCCGCCGTACTTTATACCCTTCACCTTCTGGACGGTAGCCATGCTGTTAGCTAAAAACGAGTTACTATCCCTGATAATAGGCCTGGGCCTCATATCCTGGGAGTTCTTCATATTGGCTTACGGCGTAGTGGTGTTCAGCAGGTACGTCTTCGCCTTGGCGTTCGACAGGGTTCTGCCAGACAAGCTGGCTGAGGTTAACCCGAGGACGGGAAGCCCTGTGTACACTCACCTACTCGATTTAATCCTGACCGTGTTGCTGTTGGGCTACATCACCTTCATAGGCGCGGATAACGCCCTGGCCCTGTACGGCATGACCTTCCTGGCGGCGCTGTATTTCGCCCTGGTGGGGATAGCTGGAGTAGTTCACTCAGTCAAGTCAGAGAAGAACCCGATCCTGCTGATAGCCAGTATAATTATGGTCGGCTACTTCGCCTACCTGACTTACGTATCAGCCACTAACCCCGACTTCGGCTTCATGCAGCCTAACGGCACGCCCAACCAGCTGACCCTGGATTTCGTGATCGGGTCGCTGATATTCTCGGTGGGGCTGATCTTAGCGATGTACTTCTACAGGAAGAGACAGGGAATAGACATAAGCCTAGCCTACAAGTACATTCCTCCCGAGTGAGTTTCTTTCTATTCAAAACCCTTTGTTCTCTCTTTAACTTTAAACTCTTTTTTCACATAGGAGAACTTTCCTTCCACCTTTTCCAAACGTAACTGTCCCCCTTCTTCAAGCCCACTACCCTATGCAGGGGGATTACAGTCCCGTCCTTCAGGTAAATGTAGTTAGCGTCGAAGCTCTCTATTTCGTTAACGCTGATCTCGGCCGTTCCGGTCGGGGACAAACGATCGAGTATAACGACCCTGTAATTCGGCAGTTCGGAACGCTTGGCCCAAAAAAGCCACGAGAGGGCTTCCTTTATGGTCCTGAAACTCAAGCCAGGTCTTCCATCCTCACGGGGAGCCTGGTCAGCCTCTTGCCCACTGCCTTCTCCAAGGCCCTAATTATCGCGGGAGGCCCCCCTATGGTCGCTCCCTCCCCTATCCCTTTAGCCGGCAGCGGGGCGTCGCTCTTGCCTTCCTCCATGTACTCCCACTTCATGTTGAAGGACTCGACCGCCGTCGGTATCGCGTACTCGGCGAACCCTTGGGTCAGAGGAACGCCGTTCTTGTCGTATATTACCTCCTCCAGCACCGCCTCCCCGAAGCTCTGAATGGTTCCACCGTGCACCTGACCCTCCGCCAACATGGGGTTGACCACTACCCCGATGTCGTCTATGGCGTAGTAGTCGAGGACCCTCACCTTTCCCTCCTCCGTAACCTCGATCAACGCCACGTGAGACCCGTACGGGAAGGTGTAGTTGTCGAATCCGAAGGACGCCGAGGCTTCCAGTAGCGGCTCGGCTCTGTACCTCCAGACCCCTCCCAGGTTCCTCGTGGCCTTCTCGGCTACTTCCCTGAGGGTCATGACCTGGTTCGTCTTGGGGTTTATCACCTTGCCGTCCTTGTACATGAGCTCCTGAACGTCGCTCCTCATGAAGCCCGAGGCCAGCTTCATTATGTTCTCCTTGAGTCTCCTAGCCGCCAGGATAGCGGCGTTACCGGCAAGGGTCAGCGACCTGGAGCCGTAGGTCCCGAAGGCGTTGGAGATCAGGGCAGTATCTCCCCAAACCACGTCGACGTCGTCCAAGCTTATTCCAAGCTCGTCAGCCACTACCTGAGCTATTCCCGTGGCCGTCCCCTGGCCGTGGGGTGCGGCGCCTATTACGACCTGAACCCTGCCGTTGCTCAGGAGCCTGACTATGGCAGACTCCCAAGGACCGAAGTTGTTCTGTTCTACGTAGAACGACAGACCCGCTCCCACCCTCCTCCCTTGCTTCCTCAGCTCCTCCGCCCTCCTCTCGAAATCCCTATAGACCTTCTCCGCCTTCTCCAGGAGGGCCAGGTAGTTCCCGGAGTCGTACTTAATCCCCAAGGGGTTCTTGTACGGTAGGTTCCTTATCAGGTTCCTCTTCCTGACCTCTATTGGGTCCATCTTGAGCTCGTCCGCTATCACGTCCATGTACCTCTCGTAAACGAACGCCGCTTCAGGCCTCCCTGCCCCCCTGTACTGGTCTAGGGGAGTCTTGTTAGTCAGCACTCCCTTGACGTTAACCAACGCGTTGGGAATGTCGTAGGGGCCGGTGACTAGAGTCGCCGCTATGTCAGCCAGATAAGTTCCGTGCCAGCCGGCCCCGAGGTCAATGATTAAGTCGTCGATCACGGCGTTCACTCTGCCGTCCTTGTTGAAGCCGACCTTGACGTTGTGAGTTTGCCCCCTAGCGTGATAGGTAGATAGGAAGTCCTCCCTCCTGGTGTTGGCCCACTTGACTGAGGTCCTGTAGGTCAGGGCGGCGTGGACGGCAATGAACTCCTCAGGGTAGGGGAAGAGCTTCGACCCGAAAGCCCCTCCCACGTCAGCCATCACTACCCTGATGTCGCTAACTCTGTCCCCGAACGCCTTGAGGAGGAAGGACCTCATGTAATGCGGGGACTGGGTAGAGGCGTAAACGGTCAGCCTGTTCCCATTATACTCGACGATCCCTCCCCTCGGCTCCATCGCGGAGGGAGCGACCCTGGATATCTCGAGCTTAACCTCAACCGTTCTGTCGCTCTTCCTCAGTGCCTCCTCAGGGTCGCAGCCCTTATAGGTCTGGGCGTACGCGATGTTCGACCTCCCCTCTACCGCCTTCACTTCGTCCTTGAGGGCCTCCTCCGGGTCGACTACGGCGGGGAGCTCCTCGTACTCCACGGTTATGTAGTCCAAAGCGTCGTAAGCCAGATACCTGTCCTCAGCCAGCACGGCAGCTATGGGTTGCCCTACGTAGAGGATCTCGTCCTTGGCCATCGGGAAGTTCCTCGGCCTCCCCTCGAGGGGTAGGTTGAGGCCCACTATCACTCCCTTGACGCCCTTCAGCTTCAGGGCGTCGGAGTAATCTATCCTCTTTATCCTCGCGTGGGGCACCTCGCTCCTCTCGATCGCGAGGAAGAGCTGGTTCGGGAGGTCTATGTCATCGACGTACCTGGCGTTGCCGGTGAGTATCCTGTAATCCTCTTTCCTCCTCACCTTTTGCCCGACGTACAAAAGGGATCGGTGAGATTTACTTCAGGGAATTATAATAATGTTGCAAGCGGTTCAGCAGACGTTTATCGGCTTAACCTCGAGGCTCATGTCCTTGGCCCTAACGCTGTGGGTCAGGTAGCCTGAGGATATCACGTCGGGGCCGGCCAGGGCGTAGTCAACTACATTATCCGGCGTAATGCCCCCGGAGACCTCTACTATCACTCTGCCGTTAACCCTCCTGACCTCTTCTATGACCTCCTTAGCTTCCTTGGGACTCACGTTATCGAGGAGTATGGCGTGGGCGCCGGCCTCAACGGCCTCAAGGGCGGACTTGAGGTCGGATACCTCCACCTCGATGATCTTAGTGAAGCTCGCGACCTTCCTTGCCCTCATCACCGCTTCCCTTACGCTTCCCAGGAGGGCTATGTGGTTGTCTTTAATCAGGACGGCGTCGTAGAGCCCGAACCTGTGGGGATCTCCCCCTCCGACCTCGATGGCGTACTTCTCGAACGCCCTCAGGCCCGGAGTGGTCTTCCTGGTGCCCGTTATCCTCACATTCGGGTTCACCGCCTTCGCTTTCTCCACCATTTCCCTCGTGGCTGACGCTATGCCGCTGAGCCTCATCAGGAGGTTCAGGACGGTCCTCTCGACGCTGAGCAGGAGCTCGCCGTCGCCCCTTATCACAGCTATCTCCTGTCCCTTCGAGAACCTCTCGCTGTCGTTCAAGTTGGCCTGAACCGTGAAGCCCAGCCTGGTCAGGAAAGGCACGACGAACCTTAAACCGGCTAAAACCCCCTCGCTTTTGGCCAACAGGATCCCTTCTGCCTTTACGCCCCTGACTATCCTGCTCGTCAGATCCTCAGGGTAAGCGTCCTCCCTGAGGAACTCCCAGAGCTTCTGAACGGCGAACTCCACGTCCAGCATCGTTCCGTATCTATAACTCCCAAGCTTTTAGATGAACGCCGGGTTTTTGAAAAAAGATTTTTCTTTTTATATTAAATTTTCACGGAAGGGGCCTTGATCGTCGTTATCGGCTCGGGAGTGGCCGGCCTCTCGGCCGCCCTTTCCTTGGCCAGGGCGAGGTACGACGTGAAGGTGATAACCAAGAGCGTGACCGGCGGGTCGACTCCGATAGCTAAGGGAGGGATAGCCGTGCCCGTTGGGAGGGACGACAGCCCGGAGATCCACGCTCATGACACCCTGAAGGCTGGGGCGGGGTTATGCGACGAGGGCGCAGTGAGGTACTTCACCCACCAGGCCGTTAAGGTCTACTACCAGCTCCAGGAGATGGGCTTCAAGTTCGACCCGGAGCTCTGGCTGGAAGGAGGGCACTCCAGAAGGAGAATAGCCCACAGGACCGACGAGACGGGGGCGCAGTTGCACAGGTTCCTGTACCATAGGGCCGTCGAGATGGACGTTAAGATAGTGGAGGCCCAGCTGATCTCGCTGAAAGCCTCCAACGGCAGGGTCAAGGGAGTTATTACCGACAAGGGGGAGATGGAGGCCGAGAAGGTGGTATTAGCCACAGGCGGTTACAACTCCACCTTCAAGTTCGCAACCTCAAAAGGCAACCTCGGAGAGGGGATAGCGTCTGCCTTCCTGGCCGGGGCGGCGGTGGCTGACATGGAGTTCGTGCAGTTCCATCCCACGGTCACCGAGGACGGCTTCCTCATGACCGAAACGCTCAGGGGGGAAGGGGCTAAGTTGATTAACGATAAGGGCGAGAGGTTCGCCTTCGCTTACGACCAGAGGGGCGAGCTAGCCCCGAGGGACGTGTTAGCTAGGGCGGTTTACACGGAGTACCTCAAGGGCAACGAGGTGTTCCTCGACCTGAGCGACGTGAGGGAGTTGGACAAGAGGTTCCCCGTCGTTTCGGATTACCTCAGGAAAAGGGGGTTAGGCAGTAGGGTGAAGATAGTCACGGCGGCCCACTTCACGATAGGGGGAGTTTTGACGAACGTGAAGGGTCAGACCACGCTGGAGAACCTCTTCGCGATAGGCGAGGCGGCCGACACCGGCCTTCACGGTGCGAATAGGCTAGCTAGCAACTCCCTCCTTGAGGGGTTGGTGATGGGGCTTAACATTAGCGACTTCATCGAAGACGACTGGACAGGGCCTAAGCTCAATGGTAACGACCTGATAGAGCTTGAAGTCAGACAGGCGGAAGGCCTTGACTTGGACTCCGTGAAGGAGGGCAACTGGAGGCACCTAGGCGTCATAAGGGAGGGGAAGAGCCTGGAGGAGTGGCTCAACGTCCTTAAGGATAGGCACGGGAACGCGTGGAGCCTGGTCTCGTATTTGGCCACGTACTCAGCCCTCATGAGGAGGGAGAGCAGGGGGTCCCACTACAGGAGCGATTACCCGCAACAGGACGATAGCTTCAGGAAGAGGTTCGTCCTCGTGAGGAAAGGGAGCGTTTGATTCTTTGTAAAGACACGAAAACTAAACCCCTCACCTGTCGGAGAAGACGGGCTTCACGTTCAGCGACTCCAACAGCTTCACGGTGTTCTCGAACGCCTGCCTGGCCCTCTCAGCGACTTTGGGGTCGACCTTGACCTCATAGACCATATCCTTCAGGGAGTTGTAGATCTTCTCCAGGGTTATCATCGCCATGTAGGGGCACCTGGCGCAGGCGCAGCTCTCCAGGCTGACCAGCGGGTAGAACTTCTTACCCGGGACCTTGAGCTCTAAGGCGTTCAGCATCCCCAGCTCGGTGGCCACCACGAACTCCTTCGCCCCGCTCTTGCTGGCGAACTCTATCATTTGGTTGGTGGAACCCACGAAGTCGGCCTCCTCGAGGATCTCCAGGGGGGCCTCGGGGTGGGCCATCAGCACCGCGTTGGGGTGGGCCTTCCTCGCCAGGGCTATCATCTGCTTAGTGTAGTTAGCGTGAACGATACACCTCCCGTCCTCCGGGACCTTGATGAGCCTCTTCCCGGTCTTACTCTCGACGTACCTCGCCAGATTGACGTCAGGCCCGAAGATGATCTCCTTGGCGTTCAGGGCGCTCACGACCTTAACGGCGGTGGAGGAGGTGACTATGTAGTCCGCCAACGCCTTCGCATCGATGCTCGTGTTCACGTAGAGGACGACGGGGGCATCAGGGTGTTCCTCTTTCACCTTCCTCAGGAGGTCAGCCGGCAGGGCGTCGGAGAGGCTACAGCCCGCGTTGGGGTCAGGGCTGAGCACGACCTTGTCCATGTTCAGCGCCTTAGCCTGCTCGGCCATGAAGTACACTCCTGCGAAAACTATGACGTCCGCGTTTGTCTTCTGGGCCTTCAAAGAGAGGTCGTAAGAGTCACCCGTGAAGTCGGAGACTAGCTGAACCGAGTAATCCATGTAGTTGTGGCCCAAAATAATCGCGTTCCTCTCCTTTTTGAGCCTCTTTATTTCCTCGAAGAGGTTCATAGGTTAAGCTGACCCCACACGTATATTAATTTTAATAAAATTTGTTTAAATCTTTTTAAATAAAAAATTACTGATGCTGGCAAAAACTGTAGTTACAGATTTCCAACGGTTGTTACGGCCTCGGTTGAGGGCGCTCAACGCGAAAGCCGTTATTTTTCCAGAGCTAACCGATAATTGAATTAAAGTCGAATAGGTCGGAGAAAACGCTTTCCGAGCCTCCAGGAGCGTTGTATGTAAGACCGCAGACGGAAATTAAGAGGGCTCAAGACTCGTCAAAACATCACGAGACCGCGGGGGAAATCCCAAGCTACCTGGACTCGTTGACGAAACAACACCGCTATCCTCTCCCTTCAGCAGGAGACGGTCTAAACCGCACGTCATCGCTCTTATCCGTTTTCACCTCCTCCTCAAGGCCAGGGTTAACCCGCTCAGGACCAGCGAGGCTATGAATGTGAACCCTGTCAGTGCGTACTGATAGTTGACCTGCGTCACGAGGGTCTCGTTCAACGGCGAGTTGACCGTGACGATTTGGCCGTTCTGAGCGCTGAGGGTTCCCACCCAGAGTCCGGTCTCGTAGAAGGGGATCGGCTGGTAGAGCGTTATCTGAGCTCCCTGGTTCACCCACTGAACGTTACCGTTGAGCGTCACCGCGAACTGCTTCTCGCCCTCTATCGGTATGGGGGGAACGTAGTGCTCCACCGTTAGCTCAAAGGGCTCGACCTGATACCTAACCCCTTGCGAGACTTGAACGTAAGGGTTGACCTTCACTATTGCACCAACGGGAACCCACAGGGACTGAGTCAAACAGGTCGAGTTGTTCACCGTCACGTTAACGGGGAAGCTGGTGTTGAAGGCGATGAGGTACTCGGGCGACCACCTCGCCACGTAACTAGTCGGTTCAGTAACTCTGATGGCCTCTGGGTTCAGGAGCTCCAGCCTGTAAGTCGAATTGACGTAGTAGTACTGAGGCGGTACGGTGACGTTCGAGCCAGCCATCACCCACTGGGACTTCAGGGTAACCTCGTAACCGTTCATGAAGGCCTTAAGTGGGAAGCTCGTGCTCACGTTCAGGTAGTAGTAAACTAGCTTCGTTACCTCGACGGACTTGGGCGAGTCGACGTATATTACGCTCAAGCTCGGTTCCAAGACGATTTCCGTGCCGTTGGGGTAGACGGCTACCGTCTCGTTGAGCACTATCAGGGTGCCCCTCTTGTACCAGCCCGAGTAAACGGTTCCCGGCACGCCGTTCACCGTCCCGTTCAAGGGAGAGGTCAGGTTGACGAAGTACATGTAGTAGCCTGAGACCTTCACGTAGACGTAAGAGTCGACCGTGAAAGAGGTAGGGTTGGCGTTAGTAATGTAGAACTGGACCCCCTTCGATACGTTGCTCGGGCCCGCCGTTATCTCTATCTGGGTTCCCTGGTCGAACCAACCCGTCGACAAGTACGAGGGCTTTCCGTCAACCAACGCGGGCACGGTGACGTTCTGCGAGAGCTCAACCAGGAACTGATACGTGATTCTAGGGGCGTAATTCAGGGGGGAGTCAAGCGTCAGGTTAAGCACAGGCGAAAGCGCTACCCTTTCGAAGGGCGTCAGGTAGTAGTAGGGGTTGATCTGGACGATCTTCGTCCCTCCTGGGAGCCAGCCCGAAGTCAAGGTCTGCAGCGTGCCGTTTACGTAAACCAAAACGGGATAGGGTGAGGAGACGTTAACGTAGTACTGCAGCTGCCAGTTCGCCTTGTACGTCCTTGGGGCGTTCACGACGAAGGAGCTTGGATTTAACAGCACGGCCCTCTCCCCGTTACCCAAGAGAGAGGCTTGGGGAGGCACGACCACCTGTGCGGAAGCGTTAACCCACAGGGGACCACTCACACTGACGTTACTCCCGTTAATTAGGACCGTTAACGGGTAGGCCGTTGAGACGTTCAGGAGGTATTGGGGCTGAACCTTAACGAAGATCGACACGTTGGACTTCAGGTAAACGAAGGTGACGTTGGGGATCAGGAGCAGCCTATTGCCGGGCGACAAGTAAGTATAGTTCTCCCTAGGCAGAGTTATCACGGTCCCAGCCGGGTAAAAGCCGGATTTCACGAGAGTCGGGGTGCCGTTAACCTCGCCCCACACGGGGTAGTTGATGGAAACGTAATACTGCGGGACGCCGCTCGAGGACTGCGCGTGGCCCTCGGAACCCAACACAGCTAGGGCGGCGAGAAGAAGCGTTATCCCCAGTAATAGGATGCCTCGTCTCAAGGCCGTTTAGTTCAAAGGGCGAATACTCTCTATTTAGGTTTGCTCAACAGGCCAGTCGCGTCACGGCGTTACTCCAAATATCCTTCCTGGATAGCTCAGTTCTATCTCCTGGACCAGCCTGGTTAGAAACGTTACACGTGCCTTATAATCTCCAAAAAATTTAAATAGATTAATTATAGTTATTTCAG
Source organism: Sulfolobales archaeon Acd1 (assembly GCA_000389735.1). Lineage (GTDB taxonomy): Archaea > Thermoproteota > Thermoprotei_A > Sulfolobales > Sulfolobaceae > Acd1. The sequence continues at coordinate 354,490 of APJY01000002.1, forward strand.
TGGGACAGTTATGTCTTTTTATTCACACGAAGTTACGATCCAAGCCCCTAAGGACAGAGTAGTAAGCTTGCTGACGGATCCCTTCCTTCTCTCTGGCGTCTTCGGTCACGTCAATATACTAAGAGTATATGACAAGAAACAAGGAAAATACGTGGATTTATCTTCCCTTTCAAGCTTCTCTGACAGATTTTTGGTAGTGTACGTCTTCGGCACCCCAGACACGAAGATGAACCTCTTTGAAGGGGAAATGGAGGGGCCAATATTTGAGGCGGGTAGTATAGTATACAGAGGATGGACGAAAGATCAAAAGTTCACATGGGGAGTTAGATTCGAAGCGAAGGCGATTAAGCCTATGGAGACGCTCGTAAGGATCTTTGTAAACGCTGACTACTATGTTTCAGGTCTGGATAGACTACTAGGGAGGACGCCTTTCGCCTTAGCTCAACACATTGTAGAAGAGCACATAATACCGTACGTCAAATACTACTTTAAGACCGAGAGCGGAATCGGATTGGAGGGTATAACACCGACGAAACTACTGGACGAACAAGGCCTATTCAGTCAAATAATACCGAAGATAACGAAAATGAGCGGAGACGTGGAATACGGAGTCGCGGTTATAAAAGGAGAAAACGTAAGCGGGAAAATGTGGATTAAAAACGGAAAAATTGCGGGAATAGAGGTGAACCACAAGGGCCAAACACTACAGGGACAGGACGCTATGCTCGAGCTGGTAAGTCTACTCACTCCAGTCAGAGTAACACTTTACGCGGTAAATTTGGATGAAGCCTTGATGTTCAATCTCGAAAAATACGTACTCGCTAATGCTACTCAAGGATACTGATTTCCTTTTCGCCCTCGAGAGCTGAGGCCTTTATTCCCTTAACTCAATTTTTGTAAACGTTTGTAGTTCAGCGATCTGAAACTTCAGCGAGTGCGGAACAGTCAGTTTTAAATAATTTAGGGTGGCCCTAATATTGCTCAGGTGATACCGATGCTGAACCTCAGCGAGATCCTGAACCCGTCCTCTGGCCTACCCCTTCCTACAATACTAGCCGTGTCCTTCATTCTTGGGCTTCTTCACGGCGCCACTCCGGACGAACATACGTGGCCCATAACGTTCAGTTACGCTGTCGGGAAGTACAGCACTAGGGGAGGGATGAAGGCTGGGTTCCTCTTCTCGTCGGGCTTCACGATTCAGAGGGCTTTCCTGACTACCTTAGGTTATTTGGGTTTGGCCAGCTTCTACCAACAGTACGACCTCGACGGGCCGGTTTACGTCGTTGTGGGCATAGCGATGACAGTTGCTGGAGCTTACGTTCTCAAGGGGAGGTACTTGCACCTACCGGTTGACGTTCTCCTGAGAGGGAAAGAGCATCATACCTCCGAGGTCGGATCCACGAAGTTCCACGAGACGGAGCTACACGACGTACCCCTGGGGATGACGGTAGTTCACGGCCTCATAGCGGGGTTCGGCTTCGGGGCCTACGCCTCGATAATAACGTTCGTCCTGGCCCCCCAGGTAGGTAGCCTTTGGTTGGCTCCCCTTCCCGGAGTGATGTTCGGTCTCGGAACTATGCTGATGCAGATAATCTTCGGTGCGATCTTCGGAAACCTGATGAGGTTGAAAAGGCTCACGGAGCAACAGATCACTAAAATAGCCAGGAAGGTCGCGGGTACCACCCTCTTCTACGGCGGTTGGCTGTTCGTGGTCGCAGGCTTATTGATATTGGCCCTCCCGATCGTAGATCAGTGGGGCATCAGCACGGGAAATCCGGTGCCTAACCTGGATCAGATAAACGTCGGAACCGTCCTGGTTCTCAGCGTCGTGGGGGTGATCGGAATAGGCTCTATGGTTAGGGAGATACTAAGGGCCTCCCCTGCGTCACAACAGCCCTTTAGCGGCCGTTGATAATCAGCCGTAAGTTTTTTGTAAATAACGTCAACTCTACGTAGGTAAGCAAATATTAAACACGAGGGTATAGAGAGGTCTTTGAGGATAGAAATGGACCTGTTGAAGTTCCTCCTGAAGCTCCTGACCTTCCTCCTCTATCTCAAGCCGATCGTGGGAAGCGTGATAGTCCTGCTATTCTTCCTAGCCTTAAACTTCGCCTTCCTCTTCGCCCTGGGAGCTTTAGCGTTTGCCCTTCAGGTAGCCCGCGGCGTAAGTTAGCACGCCTAGGAGAGTTAACGCGAATCCCAAGGCCTTAAAGGCTTCAGGGTTACCGACCGCGTAGGCCTGGAGCACCCTGAGCTCCGCGGTGGCGTTGATCACTGCCTTAGTCGAGTTCACTACTTCGGGTACCTTGATCACCTTCTGCGTAGTGACGTTGGTGCAGTTGGTGGATACCGTGTAATTAACGACCTCAAACCTCTCCGTAACGTACCTCTCGTAAAGCAGCTTCAACGTCCAGTTGCCTGGATGGAGGTAAAGCACGACTGGAAGTTCACTGACGTGGCTCAGGCCGTCTGGCTCGATCACCTCAACGTAGCCCGTCACGTTGGTCGAGTTAATGTAGACTTTCAACTCCGAGAGCTGTACGAAGCTCGGAACGTCAACGGTGAGCGTGTTGCTGAAAGAATACGTGTAAGAGTAGGGCACGCTGAAGGTCACAAGCGAGATGCCGAGGAAGGCCACGCCTATCGCTAAGAGGAGCGAGCCCAGCCACCTCATAGATCCATCCTCCTGAAGTTCAGCAGGGTTATAACGTAGAGGAGTGCCCCAAGGATGAGGTCTATCAGGACGCCGAGGGTTAGGGCGTCAGCCAGGGCGCCGAAGTACCTGGAGGGTAACAGCGTTTCGGCCACGGCTATCACGTAAGGGTTAGTCCACGAGATGAGGGGGAGGAAGTTCAGGTTCTTAGATATAATGAGCCCGAACTCACCGACTCCTCCCCCAACGAAGATGGCGGAGAGAAGGAATATCGAGGTAAGCACGCTCGCTCCTGGCGACTTCAGCAGGAATGTGGTCAGGTAAATGACACCCGTGCTGAAGAGGTAGCCTGCAGAGAAGATGACCAGCATAGAGGAAGAATAGGGGTTCAGGATTCCGGCCAAATCGAGATAAACTGTCTCTATCGCCAAGAAAGTAAACAAAGGTATAACGACGTCAGAGACCATGGCCATGAGAAAGAAGGAAGTCCTCGAGACGGGCATGGTCAGGTATGAGGACACGAAGCCCTGATAGACGTGCTCGCCCGTCACGAAAATCACGTTCCTAAGCGCTAAGGCGATCGCGGCGGTCTCGCTCACGTTTATCATAGGTATGAACGACAGGACTAGCCCGTAAGGCTGGAACCCTCCCCTTATCAGGAAGGCGGGTATCATAACGTTGCCCGCTATCATTGCTGGAACTATCAGCTCGAGGGTGGGGCTCTTGTACCGCTCCTTCAGCACTACCCTGAAGACCTTAAGGGCGGAGGACACGGTTACCCCCCTAGGTTCGTGTACTTCTTGAAGGCCTCGTCGAGGCTGGACCTCCTGGCTATCAGCACTCTGACCCCGGCCTTCTCTAGAGAGCTGATCGCCTCAGCCATGTCGACCCTAACGACCAAGTAGGCCCCGTCCTTCCTCACGTCCCTGCCCGAAAGCACAGAAAGGGCCTTCTCGACGTTATCCACCAGGAGATAGATCTCCTCTCCCCTATCAAGGGCCTCCCCCAGGGGTCCCTCGAAGGTTACTCTCCCGTCGCTTATGAACACCACCCTATCTATCACCCTCTCGAGCTCGGAGAGCACGTGAGAGGAGATCAGGAACGTGACCCCCTTCCTGTTCAACTCCTTTATCCTCTCGTAGAGCTCGTTCCTGGCAGGTGGGTCTAGGTTGGCTGCAGGTTCATCAGCGATTATCAGCTTAGGGGACTTGAGCAACGCCGCGGCGAGCTGAACCCTTTGGGCCAAACCGGAGGACAGCTCGGAAAGCTTCTTCTTGAGGTGAACCTTGAGATCGAACTCCTCGATCGCTTTCTTAACGTCTCCCCCGAAGACCGCGGCCTGATCCTCCAAGTACTCGAGGACGGTGTCGGTAGGAGGGTACATCAGCCTCGTGAAGACGAACGACACCTCGTTCATCACCTCCACGTCCTCGAAGGGGTCCCTCCCCAGTAGCCTCACTTCACCGGAATCAGGCCTCACGAGGCCCGCCATTACCTTGATTGTAGTAGTCTTCCCCGCTCCGTTGGGGCCTACGAAGCCCGTCACGCTACCCTCCTGGACGTTGAAGCTGACCCCCTTGAGCGCCTGATACCTCCCGAAGCTCTTCCTGACGTCTTTGAGAGAGATGGCCGTCATTAATCGGCTTCGGGATTCGAGACGTTCCCTTAAAATCGTTATTCCAACCCTATGCTTAAGCGAAGCCTATAAGGGTAATGGGAACTCTACTCCGAATGATAGCCTGCACGAGGGACTGTTACGACACCTGCGTCTTCGACGACAACTTCAGGCCGATAAAGAGCGAGCCGACCTTCGGCTTCACCTGCTCCAGAGGAAACGCGGACCTGAGGAGGAACGAGTCTAACAGGCTTTTGAGCCCAATCGTATACGGCCGCGAGGCGAGCTTAGAGGAGGCCGTGAGGGAAATAGTGAGGACGGTAAAGTCGTTGAGGCCGGAAGAGATCCTCCACGTGGAGTACGACGGTAACCAGGGGCTACTGACCTGGTATTACCCCGCCAGGTTCTGGAACGCCGTAGGTTCCGCCTCCACGGACTACTCCATATGCAGCTCCGAGGGGCACGCCGCCCTCAAGGAAGCCTGGGGGTGCAGCTGCGGGGCTGGGGTGGAGGAATTCAAGAGGGCTAGGGCCTTCGCCTTGTGGGGTTCCAACGCGAGCGTCTCCTTCATCCACGGCTGGCACCTCATGAAAGATAAGTACAAGATAGTCATAGACGTTTGGAAGAGCGAGACCGCGAGGAAGGCCGAGAAGAGCTACATAATTAGGCCCTCCACCGACGGCTGGCTGGCTTTAGGAGTGATTAAGGTCCTCGTCTCAAGGGGCTACGGCGACCTGAGCGACGTTGAGGAGCCCGAGAGGCTGAAGGAACTGCTCGACAGGGTCACTGTAACTGACGTGGCCGAGGTCACCGGGCTGAGCGAGGAGGACATAGTCGAGCTGGCGGAGCTCTATTACTACTATGAGCCTCTGACCGTGATAGGCTTCGCTCTAGGGAGGACCTTCGACGGCTTCAACTCCGTTACGTTGATCTCCCTTATCCCCGCGGTGTTGGGACTGGGGAGGTGGTTCTACTACTCCAACACTTACTCCTTAGGCGTCGACTTCGACTACCTTAGGGGCTTACACTTAGCGAGGCCGTCGAGGGTAGTGGGCATGGCCGAGGTGGGCGAGGAAGTGGAGAAGGGCAAAATAAAGGCCCTCTTCGTGTGGAACTCCAACCCCATTCTCACCCTCCCCTTAGGGAATAGGATAGCTGAGGCCGCTCAGGAGGGCAGGCTCTTCCTGGCGGTCCACGACCCATTCGTGACTGAAACCGTTAAGGCGGCGAGCGTCGCGGTCCCCGCCCCCACTTACCTCGAGAAGCACGACGTGGTCTACAGCTACTGGCACGATTACCTGGTCTACAACGAGCCGATTAGGCCGAGGAAAGGGATTACTGAACCGGAGCTGATGAGGGCTTTGGCTAAGGAGTACGGCCTCACCCACCCCTTGGTCGAGGAGGACCCCTGGGAAGCCGTCAACGTAGCCTTGAGGGGGACCGGAGTGACGCTCGAGGAACTCAGGGAGAAGAAGGTAGTTAAGGTGAAGCGAAAGGTGCCGTCAAGCAGGCCAACTGCCAAAAGCGTGTCAATGCCGAAGAGGCCTAAAGACGGCGTTTACCTGGTGTTCAGCTCCCACCCCACCTCGACCAACACCCAGTTTACAGAAGTTTACGGTTACCCTAAGGATTTGTTGACGAACGACTACGAGGGACAGATCACCCTCACGACAGGTTTCGGCGAGGTGACCGTGCGAGTCAGGAGGAGCGAGCTCGTGCCCAAGGGGGTGATAGTGGCTTACAAGCCCTCGCTGAAGCTGGGGCTCAATGAGATCGTCCCTCCGTTGAAGGGAAGGACGGGAACCCCTCCGATAAACTCGACCCTGGTAGAGTTAAGGAAGCCCTGACCGATCCCCGTTAACTAAGGGAGGAATAGAGCCACTCCTCAACGAACTTCTAGTCCCGTAAAGGCGGTTCCGAGCCGAAAGAGATATAGCTTACGTGAGCCTCGACCTTGAATTCCTTTGTGATGATCCCACCCTCAGAGCCCTTCGAAGGGCGACCTCACTTCCACCATGGGCCTGAAGCTCGCCCCGTTCTTGAGCCCGATTATTTCGGCGAGGATAGACACGGCTATCTCACCAGGGGAAGCGGTACCAATGTCGAGGCCAGCGGGGCTCCTCAGTCTTTTCCTTAAATCGTCCAACTTGTGGCCCCTCCTGAGGAGCTCCCTGATCGAGTCCTGAGCCCTCCTCCTGCTCGCCATCAAGGCTACGTACCAGGCCCCCTTCTTTAACGCTGTGTCAACTGCGTCAATGTCGTACTCCCTTCCCCCCTCATTCGCTACAACCACCGCGGTCCTCTCGTTAACGACGTTGCCCAGCTCTTCAAGCTTGGCTGTCAACACGTCCTTCGGAGGCAGTGGGGAGTCGGTGACGTAAACCACGGCGAAGCCTGAGGCCTGAGCGGTTTCGACTATTTTTCTAGATATTAGCCCGCTACCGACTACGACTAGAGGGATCGCCGGGTCGTACCTGGTGGCTATTACATAGCCGTCCTCGAAGTCCTTCCTTACCCTCCCCGCCTGAAGGGCCTCCTTATAATAGGCCAAGTGCCTGAAGTCCCCGACTATTAGGACCCCGTCCGCGATCAGGCTCCTTACCTCCACGTCGCCCCTCTTCTCGATTACCACCACGGCGGTCTTACCGTTGGCTATCAGCGAGCTCAGTAGGGGGAAGATGGTACAAGAAGACACATTATCCTCGACGATAACCGTGGATATAAGTTGAGGGCCGTCTTCCCGGGGAGGTTCCAGCCGTTCCACTACGGCCATTTGGAGGTTGTCAAATGGATACTGTCCAGGTGGGATGAGGTAGTGATCTTAGTGGGTAGCGCCGCGGAGAGCCACACCCTGGTCAACCCCTTCACCGCGGGTGAGAGAGTGGAGATGATCCACGAGTCCCTCAAGTGGGGCGGGATAGACGCCAGGAAGTACACCATAGTCCCGCTGCTCGAGAACCTGGAGAGCCTGACTTGGATCTCGCTGGTGAGGGAGATAACGCCTAGCTTCGACGCGATAATAGCAGGTAACCCCCTGGTGAAGGAGGTGAGTAAGGCGTGGGGGATAAAGGTGGAGGCCCCTCCCCCGTTCAGGAGGGACGTGTGGAACTCCACCAACGTTAGGAGGAAGATGCTGAAGGGGGAGGAGGACTGGAGGGAGCTGGTCCCACCCCCTGTAGTTAGGATAATCGAAGAGATAAAAGGGCCTATTAGGATAAGGGAGATCGCTCAGAGCGATAGGTCTTGAGCCTGGTCGAGCTCGCTAAAAAGGCGAAGGAATTAGGGAGCCAGTACGAGGAGGTCTACAACGCCGTACTCAACGAGCTATTCAACCTGATCCCGGACTGTCAGGCCCTCCACTTCGAGGACAGCCTCCTCCCCGTCTACGCCGTTTCCGCCCTCAAGACGAAGGGGCTCCTGGCTTTCCCGTACAAGTGCAAGGGTCTGGTGGGCTACGTAGTAATAACCGAGGACGGGAAACTGCTCTTCGAGGACGTGGAGGGCGACGTGTATAACCTCTGAGGCCTTCGCTTAATACCTCCCGTTCTAATGGCATAACGCAATGCCTTCAGCCTTAGGAAGGAGAGCGGTGGCCTCCCAGAACTACTTGGCCAGCTACTTCGGTGCCAAGGTGCTCGAGGAAGGGGGCAACGCCTTCGACGCCGTAATAGCGATGAGCGCCGTGCTCTCCGTAGTGATGCCCCACACCAGCGGCCTGGGAGGCGACGCTTTCCTCTTTGCTAAGACTCCCGAAGGCTTAGTAGCCTACAACGCTTCAGGCTACTCCCCCAAGAACTTCTTCGTCAGGGAGCTGAGGAACCCGAGGGATCCGAAGACCGTGATGGTCCCAGGCTTAGTGGACCTGTGGGCGTGGGTCGAGAGGAGGTTCATGAGGAAGGACTTAGAGGAGGTGCTCAAGCCCGCGGTAAGGCTGGCAAGCGAGGGCTTCCTTGTTGGAAAAAGCTTGGCTAAGGCGGTGAGCGAGGCCAAGGACATGCCCAGGAGCTGGCAGGAGGTTTACGGGAAGTTGAGGTTCGGGGAGCAATTGAAGCTGAAGGAAATGGCGGAGGCGTTGAAGGTGATCTCCAAGGACCCCAGGGAGTTCTACAGGGGCGACCTGGCTGTAGACATCGTGAACGGGTTGGCGGAGCAGGGAGTGCCTGTGGAGCTCTCCGACTTCATGGAGTTCAGGGGCTTCGAGGTTAAGCCGATATCAACGACCTACAAGGACTTCACCCTTTACGAGCTTCCGCCCAACAGCCAGGGGGTGATAACCCTCGAGGTCCTCGAGATGGTCGAGGAGTCCAACGTGAACAGTAAGCCCTACAACAGCCTGGAGAGGATCAACGAGCACCTACAGATCTACGCCCTGGCTTACGAGGACAGGGACAACTACGTGGCCGACCCCAGGTACGCTGACGGTTTCGAGATCCTTCTTGATAAGGATTACGTAAGGGAGAGGCTGACTCAGAGAGGCATAGTCCCGCGGGAGCTGGGGAATAAGGACACGACCTTCATGGTGGCCGGGGACGGAGAGAACGAGGTGGCTTTGATCCAGTCCCTGTTCCACAACTTCGGGTCGGGGATAGTGGTTAAGCAAATCCCGTTCAACAATAGGGGTCTGGGGTTCGGCTGGGGTAAGAACAGGCCGGAGCCGAGGAAGAGGCCCTCTCACACGCTCTCCATACTGATGGCCGAGAGAAAGGGCGAGACCGTGATAATAGGTTGTTCAGCGGGGGAGCTGAGGCCCCAGGTTCAGACCCAGGTCTTCGAGTATTACGCTGATTATATGCTGGAAATAGACGAGGCGGTGTACGCACCCAGGTTCGTCCTGAGGGGGGCGACCTTCGTGGTGGAGAGGAGGCTGGGCGGGATATTCACGGCGGGCGATTACATGACTCCTGAGGTGGGAGTAGTCCAGGCGTTGAAGAAGACCGACAACGGTTACATCGCCGTCGCCGACCCCAGGAGCGAAGGGGTGGCCTTAAGTCTGGCCTGAGGCTTTGGACTTCAGCTTTTGTAAGTATTCCTCTATCGTCATCAGGTTGTTCTCCTCGTCAACGACCAGCTTGCCCACTTGTCCATACCTCGCCTTCAGGAGGTACCACGCTGTTCCGAAGACTATAGCAGCTAGAGTGAAGGTTACCTGGAAGAAGTCCGGTGAGGTAAAGCTCAGGAACAGGCCTACGCCGTTCAGGATCCCGGAGCTGATAGCGATAATCGGCTCGTAAACGTTAATCTGGCCCACCCTCCAGAGCATTATGGGAACGCCGAAGGCGTCCACGATCCTTCCCGCCAGCCAGAACACGCTGACGACAACGCTGATCTCGTCGAAGGCTTTCTGAACGCCACCGGCGTAACCTAGGGCTATGAGCAGGAACGCCGTGGAAAGGAGGCCAACGGTGAGGGTCGCTATCACCGGTTGACCGCTTTTACTCACCCTGCTGAAGGCCTTAATGGCCGCGTTTTCCCTGGACAGGTTGAAGAGTATCCTAGCCGCACTCACAGTCGTCCCGATATTAGACGCGAGGAGACTGTTGATTGAGAGGATAGTGACGATCAGGCCTAACGCGAAGCTCAACCCCAGGGCTTCCTGGAGCAGGGGTTGAGGGGAGCTCACGAAGTCGCTCAGGCTTCCCTGCCACAGGGAGACCATAGCGTAAGTGCCCAATAGTATCGATAGCCCTCCGAGGCCTAAGGCCAGCCACATACCGGCGAAGAGGGTCTTGAAGGGCCTCTTTGTCTCCTCTCCCAAGTAGGTGGTGGCCCCCGCCCCCGAGATGCTCACTATAGTTAAGATCATCGCGTCGCCCAGGTTAGAGAGGGGAACGCTCTTGGGGACTTGGAAGAGCTGCGGCTGGAAGCCCTTCATTATGACGGAGTAAGCGAAGAGGACGATCAGGAGGGCGACCTCGAGGCTGGCCGAAACGGCGACTATCTTGCCCATTAGCGACTTTATTTCAATAAAGCTGGCCAAAGTCGGGTAAACTAACGTCAAAGCAACCAAGGCCCAAGGCAACCAGCCCGGAAGGTTAACGCCTGTAAGCTGAGCGAGCACTTGGACAAGGAGGTAGGCAGCGAGCGCGTTCACGGCGTTAAGGACGGAATAAGCTAGGACTTCGATCAGGGATTCCATGAAGGCGACGAACTTGTTCCTGGTGGCGAACGAGCTGTAAGTGTAATAACCTCCGGCGCTCGCGACCCTCCTGGCGTACGAGCTCAGGGTGGCGACCCAAAGGATACTCCCCGCGAGTCCGAGAAGGGTCGCGAAGACCACCCCGTTACCCGCGTAAGCCACCGCTGCCGTAGAGGTTGAGACGACGCTTCCCAAAGGGGCGGTGACCGCCATGGCCTGGCCGTAGGCCTCCTTAAGCGTGAGCACGCCCTTCCTCAGCTTCGGTAAGTCCTTCATTTTTATCGCCAGCTGTGAGAAATTTGCCGTTTATGTTTTTAAACTTGTTCTAACAAACGGCAAATATGGCGGAGCTGTTGAACGAAACCTTTCCATAACGTCACGTGTATAACTGAACGGATTTCAAAGGCTTAAAGGGAAAATAAGGGAAAGCTGAATCGAATTTCAATTTTAACCCCTAAAACGTAACAATGTTTCAGCGTTCCTGAGGGCTCACTTCGGTTCCTGTTGAGGTGGGGAGGTTCCTTGAGGTTTGGGCTGTTGAGCCGTTTGCCCTGCCTGAGCCGCCTGAGCCTGTTGAGCGGCCTTGGCCTTCTCGGAGAGCCTCTGCTTTGCCTTCTCGTCCAGTTGCTTCAAGTCCGCCCCCAGCTTGGCCAAGACGTTACTCAACCTCCTCCTCACCTCCTCGTACCTTATCCTCATCTCGGGGGGCTGGGGCTTCCTGAAGTAAAGGGAGAACAGGGATACGTAGGCCTCGGAGAGCTCGTTTAAATTAGGTCTCCCTGACTCTAGGGCTCTTCTGATTCGTCTAATGGCGTTCTCGCCCTCCGCCAGGTCGTTATCGTCTAGTAGCTTGTCCACTCTGTAATACTTGAAGTCGTCCTCCAGCAGCGGCAGATCGTTGTCGAGCAACGCCCAAAGGTCGGGGGAGATCTCCTTAAGGCTCACGGCTTCACAAGGGAGTCAGGGGTTAAAAGCCGTCAGTTCAAAGGTCTTCCAGAGTCAGGCCCATCGGCGATTCCCTGGTTAAGCCGTAGTACTTCTGTAGTATCTTCTCCACGGCGTCGTAGATTAGCTGCGTCAGCTCAAGCCTCGAGCTACCCAGCGAGGCCGTCGAGAACCTCCACGGCCTGCCCTGGAGGACCTTAGCGACTAGAGCTATCTCCTCCTCTTCGGAAAGGCTCCAGTCCCTCATGGCGTCCCAGAAGTACTTCAAGACCAGGGCGTGGATTGCGTCGGCGCTGGACTCGTAGGGCGAGACGCCCTTAAGGAAGGCCACGGCCTTGTCCAGGAAAACCTTGGAGACGTTGACGTCCCTGTGAACTTTGGTTCCCATCAGGATGAGCCTCGCTATCTCCGGAGGCATGCTGAAGTAGACGTCGTGGAGGACGTTGAGCATCTTCTCCTTCAAGACCTCAGCGGCTATCTGCACAGCCCTCTTCCCCCTTTCGCTTATCGGCCTCATTACGACTATGGGATAGCTGCCAAGCTTCTCGTTCCTCCTCGGAGCCACGTGGACAGGGACGAAGCCGTTCTTTATCCAGAACTTCAGCACCCTGGGGTCAGCCATGAAGGCTGAGCCCACCCAGTCGAGGCCGTTCTCTTCAGCCTCCTTGACCAGCATGTTAAGCATTATACTTCCGAGCCCCATGTCCTGAAGCTCCTGAACCACCGCTATCCTCACCACTCTCCAGCCCCTCATCTCGCCGAACTCTCTCAGCCTAACGTGCTTGATCAGCCTGTCAGGTATCAGGTCGCCGTCGAAGGTCCCCCCGTTCAGGGCTAGGTCTATCATCTCCTTGGGCAGTCCCCCCTCGTCGCTGGTCTGTATCACTCCCACAGGTACGTCGCCCGCCATCAACGCCCTGACGCTGTGGTGAACGCCGTCCCCCATTATCATGAGGTCGTTGGGGTTGTTCCTGTAGTGTGCCGTGACCATTATGCCGTAGACTTCCCTCAGTAGCCTCTCGTTTCCGAAGAGCTCCTCCTTGTCTAACTTGTCGTAGATCAGCAACCTCAGGTCCTTGAGCGTTTCGGAGGGCTCAGCGTCGAGGAGGAGGGCGTCGTAAAGCCACCTCTCTATGGGGTCCCTCATAGAGTACCTCAGCGGCGTCGTCATGGAGACCCACTTGGTGGGGATTCTCCTTTCCTCCAGGTTCTTCTTGAGGTACCTCAGGAACGTCTTCCCTGACCCCTCGTAGCCGTGAACCGTAGTGACCAGGACCACCTTCTTCCATGAGTTGACCGCGTTCTCCACGTAGTTCATGCCTATCGCTGCCGCCTCGTCTACAACGAGGAGGTCGGCCTCGTCCTCCAGGGTGGTCTCCGGGGGCTCCCAGTAGGCCCTGAACCCTTCACCCCTTATCTCAACTATTACGTTGCTCGCGTTCCTCTTCGCCCTAAACCCTGTTCCTAAGGCCTTAAGCCCGAGGGTAAGGAACTCGAAGATCTGTGAGGCCCCTATCGCTGAGGGAGAGGTGACGGCGACGCTAAAGCTCTTACCCTCCTCAAGCCTGTCCCTGATGAGGCCCGCCAACGCCAGACCAGTTACGGCCGATTTCCCCCTGCCCCTCGGCGCGGTGACCGCCAGGACTCTTTTACCCGAGCCGACCAGGAACCTGAAGGCCTCGAGGGCGGAGTTCTGGTCGGGGGTCCTGCTCAGCTCGTGGAGCTTGAGCGGCATGAACCTCTTCTCCGGTATCTTCGGCTTTGGGGGAGGAGGCAACTCTTCCGTGAAAGGTCTGATCTCGGTCTCTCCCTTAATGTGAGCGAACACCGCCTGATGGCTCCTGAACGTCCTCCTGAACCTGTTCTCGTAATGGGACTCGATCACGCCGTTCCTGACGATCGACTTCCTGAACCTCTTCTCGGGAGAGGTAAGGTCGTCGGTGAAGACAGCCACAAGCCCTCCTCCTCTTACTAAGTCAACTAGCCTACCCACGAAGTTCGGTTCGAAGTTCTCGAGACAATCGATCACTATCCCGTCGAACGTGTAGCCCAGGAACCTCTCGCTCTCTAGGTAATCGATGAGCGTGAGGTTGGGGAAAAGCTTCTGGACCTCCTCTAATACGGCCTTGCTCCTCTCGCTCCAGGGGTGATAAGCGTAAGCCATAGACGCGTTAGGGTTGACCTGCTGGAAAACCCTCAGGTAATCCAAAAGGAGCTCCGAGTAGTTCGGCTCCTCTATGTAAACCAAGTTCCTGTAGAACCTCTGCCTGCCGTCCTCAAGGGCCTGCTGGAAAACCCTCATCCCCGAGCACTTCAAAGGTTGTACTTCCTCTTAATGGCGTCTTCCACGTCTACTCCTAATAAGTTGGCCACCGAAAGCGTCCACGCCACGACGTCGGCTATCTCTTCGGCACAGGCCTCCTTGTTCCCCGAAAGCAGGGCCTCCGCTAGCTCGCCTACCTCCTCGACTAGCCAAGTGAATGTGGCGTAGAGGCCCCTTCTTGAGTCGTTCTCGAAGTAGAGCTCCTTCATCCTCTCCTGAAGTTCCCTGAGCTCCACGTGGTTTGAGGGCTCATGTCAGTAATAAGGTAAACCGGCCTCCCTCCTGAGGAGCCTGACGTCCTCCTTTTCGAGCCTGATGTTCAGCCTCTTCTCCTCCGCGTAGGACGGGCTGACGAAGATCACCTCTATCTGTCCTGCCTTGGTGATCTCGTCGACGAACTTCTTGTCGACGAAGTACTCTAAAACTAGCGGGTTGTCCGGGTCATCCTTAATGATGTTCCTCACCACTAGCATCCCGGACTCCCTTTCTATTTCGAGGTCCACTGGAGGCCTGTCCACCTTCGGGTAGTCCTCCGTCACGCACACCACGTACCGCTCGCAGCACACGCCGCACTGCCCTTCCTTCACGGTCGACTTGAAGTCCTCCGGGATCTGCATTCGGTTAAGCCGAGCTCAGACTTGTTTAGGATGGTATATTAATCATGTCATCAATCTTATACCAAATTTAGCAGATAAGGTATGTAAAAGACCGTTAAGAGGCCGAGGTTAGGGGAATGATACCCTGCGGCAGGAGCGAGCTGGTAGACGGAGTGTTGGTGTTCAGGGAGGCGGTCCTGCCCGACCTATGTAAGGTGTTCGAGGCCATAGATCAAAGGTGGCTGATCGAGACGACCAAGATGTTGGGTGTGAGCGCGATATACATGAGGGCTATTAAGGACGCCCAAATATCGGCCTACTACGACGAAGGTAGAGACGCTTTCGTAATCGACGTGGGGGAGAAAGTGGCTAACCTCTTTCCCCTCCTCACGTATATCGACAAATCGCGCACGATAGTGATAAGCGACGAACAAATAACGGTCTCAGATTTGACGGAAACGAAGGGAGTTAGCGTCCCAACCCTCCCAGGTTCGCTCGGCTTCGCCTTGGACGTCCTGGAGTTCATAGCTCCCAACGTAAACGTGGCTCTAAAGGTCTCTGAAGGGACGAAGCTGGAGATAATCCAAAGCCAAGAGGGGATGACCATGGTAAACGTACACATTACCGAAGCGTCTCGAGAGGAGCTCAAAAATAAGGTGGCCACGCTCAGGGGGCTGCTGAAAGCTCTACAGGACTTTTACGGCGTTACGCTCATCAAGACTTGAATTCAACGCGTTCCAGCTTTCCTTATAGCCTCTATGACCTTCTGGCAGCCTGCCCTCTTGGCAGCGAGATAGAGAGCCCCTAGCTCGGGAGGGTTACCCCTGTCCAGGATGGTTCCTCCCGCTCTTTCAATTTCTTCCTTGAAAGCCCCGTAGTAAGTCCCCGACTTGAAGAGGCTTCCCTTCGGCACCACTGTCCTAACGTTGACCCGTCTCATCATGACTTTCGCCCTCTCCGCTAGGATCGTCGCCCCGAGCCTGAGGAAGTCCTTGGCCTTCTCTATTCCCCTCTCGGCGGCCTCGTCGAGGTAGGCCGCGAGCGAGGCGATCCTGTCCTTCCTGCACTGGTTATCGTAGGCCCACCTCACCAGGTCGTCGTGGACTGAGACGTTCATCTTGGCCCTCATGAAGTCGAAGAGCTCCCCTCCCTCCTCGAGTCCGTCGAACACCTGTTGCATCCACCTGAGCAGGTTCACCGATATCCAGTAGCTGGAGCCCTCGTCAGAGAGGAGCCATCCCCTACCTCCGATCCTCCTGAAAGCCTTACCGTCGTAGCCCACGACCACGCTCCCGGTGCCGGCGATCACCACTATCCCGGGCTCGCCGAAGGTCTCGGAGAATAGGGCTATAACCGAGTCGTGAACGCTCTCCGTCCTCACGGCTACGTCGGAGAAGAACCTCGAGAACGTAACCTCGTCCTCTGCCGTGTCCATCCCGGCGAAGCCGATGACCGCGAAGTCCACCCTGGCCCCCTTAGAGGCCTGGAGCAAGGCATCGGTCACGTTCTTCTTCGCCTGGGAGAGGCCTAAATCGTGGGGGTTCCCTGGGCCTGTGACTCCCTCACCTATCAAGCGGCCGTCGCAGTCGTAGACTACAGCTTTGGTTTTCGTGCTCCCGGCGTCTATACCGGCTATAAGCACAGTCAGTAATGATTGTAGGTGTAATTTAATGCGTTGTAATAGCTGTCCGGGTCGCCCACGTTTAGCCATCTCTCCTTCTCCAGTAGTATGCCGTAAACCTCCCCTCCCTGCTCTATGAGCCTCTGGATACCATAAGTGAGCTCCAGCTCCCCGGAGTCCACCTTCACTTCTCTCAGGGCCTTGAAGATCTTGGGCTTGAAGACGTAAACAGCGGAAATGGCTACGTCGCTTTTCGGCTCTGGGGGCTTCTCCTCCGCTCCAGTTACCCTGAACAGCTTGTGGCCCATGAACTCGCCTAGCTCGACGTAGGTCACTATCCCGTACCTTTTGGGGTTGGATACCTTCCTCAGCAGTAGGATACCGTCAGGCTCGCTCTGCTCGAACAGGCTAGCGGCCTCCACGTAACCTCCGGTGAGGACGCCGTCATCCGCGTGGACGAAGAAGGGTTCCGTCCCCGCGAAGTCCTCGGCCCTGAGGACCGCGTCGCCGAAACCCTTCGGCTCCTCCTGGAAGACGAACGTGACGCCCCGCTCGAAGAGGTAGTCCATGAGCAACTTCCCGTGTTTTCCCACCACCAGGCAGAACTTCTCCACTCCAGCAGAAGACAAGTTCTCGGCGATCAGGTCTATCACGGGCCTCATGACCTTCTTGCCGTCCTCCGTCCTGAAGAGCGGGATCAGGGCCTTAGGTAGTACTGAGGTTATGAACTTCATCCTGCTGCCCTTGCCGGCTGCCGTTATCACCGCCTTCCTTACCTTCATGGGAAGTCCTCGCCTTTCTGGATGATATGATGTCTAAAGCTCTTTTGGAGATGAAGAAGGCTCCAGCAACGGTCGTCACGTCGACGAAGGGCTCGAAGTCGGCGACGTAGAAGCTGAAGAGTGTGCTGTTGCCACCGAAGTAGACGAGTACGAAAGACAGCCACTCGATCCAGCCGGCTAACGTTATCACGCTGAGCTCGAGCTTCCTGACCAGCGTCAACGCTAAGACGCTGACTATCACCCACGCTATCATAATCGGCGGGGAGGTCGAAGCGAAGAGGCTGAGGTGTCCGAAGGTCCCCATGTAGAAGGGATGGACGTTGAGGAACCAGTCCCAGGGGGTGCTGATCTGGCTCGTGGCGCTCGAGCTTATGTGTCCCGAGGTCAGGTCCCAGCTGATCTCATGGAGGAAAGACTGACGCAGCCATCCGACTGGACCTCCAAGATAAACCATGATTGGGATGGCCAAAAGGACGTAAACGAGCGTCGGAGTCAGCACGCCCCAGATTAGCCTCTTTAACCTATCGCTGTAGAGGTAGGTCAGGTAGAAGAGGAAGGGTAGCAGGAGGAAGTAGGACGACTCCTTAGAGCTGAAGGCTAGTCCCAAGAAAATGGACGCAAGCTTCGGCCTCCTGGAAATGAGGAAGTAGAAGGCGGCTATGGAGAAGAAGGCGACGTAAATGTCGAGCATCGCTACTCCGTGCATTACCCAGAGGATAGGGTCTAGTGCCGTTACTACTCCTCCAGCGATCCCGAAGACCGTCGCCCAAGGCTCAAGGCAGACCAGTTTCCTTACGGTCAATGAGACGAAGACCAGGATCAGGTCGCCCAGGATCCAGCTGGGTGCCCTGAAGGCCACGAACCGGTAGCCGAAGGCCAGCTCGAAGATCCCCATTATGTACTTGCCCAGGGGAGGGTGCTCTGGGTTAACGTAGCCCGTAACGTTAGCCGGGGTCCAGGGAGAGACGATTTCAGGCTGAACGTGAAAGACGTAGCTGAGGATGTTATAAGCGGAGGCAGGGTAGTACACCTCATCGCTAATGTAGCTGTTAATGGGAGCGAAGGTAACCACGGTGAAGTAGGTGTAGAGGGCGACGAGGACTGCGAGGGAAGCCCAAAAAACGGCGTCTAACTTCCTCAAGCGTGCTCACTGTGGGGGTAACAGCGTTCTATTTCAGGTTATTCCAAAAGCTTCACGGCCTCCTCGGGGCTCTTTCCCTCGTGGACTACCGCTGAGACCGCCCTGGCCATCCTCTCAACGTTCTTCGCTCCCCAGACGTTCCTGCCGACGGTCACTCCAGAGGCGCCAGCCTCTATCGCGTCCCTCAGCATCTTCAGGAACTCCAGGTCGGTCTTCGTCTTAGGGCCTCCCCTTATCAATATGGGCGCGAAGGCCACCTCAACCACTTCCCTGAAGCTCTCCTTATCGCCCGTGTAATCGACCTTCAGCAAATCCGCCCCCAGCTCCGAGGCCATCCTCGTGACGTACTTCACGAGCTCCTTCTCCCTGACGCTGTCCGGGTTATCTGGCCTGACGAACAGGGGCTCGACGATGAAGGGGATCCCGTAGTCTTCGGCCTCTTTCCTTAAGCTAGCTAGGGCCTCCAGGTTATAGCCCTCCACCCCGTCCTCGCCGTAGCCAACCACGTAATAGGTGACCACCGCGTCGGCACCGTGGTTAATCGCGTCTTTCAGCTCGTAAAGAACCGAGTAGTAGCCGGAGCCGTAGGGCTTGTAGTTACCCCTCCAGACGTTCGCCGTGTCTAGCCTCGCGATTATCATGGGCGAGTTCCTGCTGAAGAAGTTCTCCTTCACCAGTCTCAACATTGCTGGGGTCATCTGAAGGGCGTCCGGCCCGTTGCCAACTAACTTCCTGACCACCTCGGCTGCCCTTTCAATACCTTTAAGCGGTCCCATGACCAGGCCGTGGTCCAGGGCCACTACGAAGGCCTTACCCCTCTCGAGGAGTCTCCGCATCCTGATTTCTTTACCAACGCTCACGCCCTGAATTCCGGAACCCACATTAAATCGTTTTTAGGGCCCGGGATCCCTCACTCCTCCTCCTTGGCCTGCCTCGCCATGTCGAGGACCTCTACGTATATGAACCCCGCCAGGACCCAGAGGAGGAAGACGTTAATATAGTAGGCGGGCACAGAGGACGCCGAAGTCAGGATGATGTAAACGGTCAGGATCGTTCCGGTAAGCGCTATGCTCAGCTCGAACAACCTCTTCCTCAGCCTCTTGAGGGAGATCTTGAGGAGCGCCAAGTCCGTTATAATGTGGGCCACCAGACCGCCGAGCATGGAGATGTAAGCGAGGACCACGAAAGCGTTGAGGAGGCCTAGGGTGAGGACGGTCGAGTAGAGTAATATCGCGTAGGCCGCCAGGGTGGCAATGAGGGCGTTTATAGGTCCGACCTTAGGCTTAAAAGCCTTGAACGCCTGGTGCACGAAGCCGTAGTAGCTCAAGCCGTAGAGGGTCCTGCTCGACGCAATCATGTAACTCATGGTCGCCAGGATACCGTCGTTGATAGCGGCGAACAGGGCGAACGCCATGGTTAAGATACCGTACTCGTGGCCAACCAGGTTTATGACGGCATAGTCGGTGGACAAGTTCACTTGCCTATAGTAAAGGTAGTCGGCGATGCCGTACGTGTCGAAAGCCGCCAGGCCTCCGCCCAATAATATAACAATGATTATCGCCATGGGGATCGTCCTCTTGGGGTTCTTGGCTTCCCCGGAGACGGGAGCTATGGAGCCGTAGCCCGTGGGGATCCCCGCCCCGAATATTATCGCGGTCGCCAGGTCACTCGTGGGGATTTCCGTTTGAAAGGGATTATAGAAGTGCCAGCCGGTAGTAGCGAGGAACATCACGGCTAGTACTGCCATAGCCAACGCTTCGAAAGTGCTGGCGAAGAGGGCGTATTTCGTAGTGGGCCTTATCCCGAGAAGCAGAAGGACGGAAGAGACGCCAAACACCAACGTTAGGAAAATTAGGGGATTGAGGTCGAAAACCTCCTTCACCACTAACGTCGTCGCAACGACGTAAGCGGCGCCGTAAAAGACGGCGTAAAGCATGTAAATCCATCCCGTTTGGAATCCCAACCTCTTCGTGAGGGAGAAGTACGCGTAAGCCGTGTAACCGCCCGGTTGAGCTATCTTAGACGAGAGCTTGTAGACGTTAAGACCGTTGACGAGGACGATTAGGGTCCCTATAAGGATCGCTATGGGGGCGAAGCCCTTAGCCAGCAGGAACGCGTATGTTCCATAGCTCAGAACGCTCAGGAAGGGTGACTGACCGCCGAAGGATAGGAACACTATGTCCAGAAGTCCTAGCTCCCTTGCAGGGCCCCTTGTTCCAGTTGACGACTCCTCTTTTTCGTGGGTTGAGGACATGCGATTAGCTTCGCCTCACGTTTAAGCACGAGAAGAATAAAACCTTACTACATTAAGGGGAAGGAAGGACCGAATGGGGATGAGGTTCGCGGTAATAGGCTCTGGGCCGGCGGGCCTTTACGCGGCCTTGACGTTAGCTCAACGGGCGAAGGTGACGCTTGTAGAACAGAGCGAGAAACTAGGGGGCACCTGCGTGCTTTACGGCTGTATTCCAGGTAAGGCGATGCTTAAGGCTGCTTCACTGTCCGCTCAAGCCGAGAGGTTAGGAAAGAGGCTGGAGTTCGCCTTCAATGAGGCCCAGGCCCTGGCGAGGAGGGCGTCGGAGCTCGTATCGAAGGGCGAGGAGTATTCGCTCAGCGACGCTGGGGTTGAGGTGGTTCACGGCAGGGCGACCTTGACTGGAGGGACTCTAAGGGTGAACGATGAGACCTTAAGGGTTGACGGAGTGATAGTGGCTACGGGAACGAAGAGACCGGAGGGGACGGCGAGCGACGACTTGCCCTCCCTCAACGACTTCCATAAGATCGCCATCATTGGAGGAGGGGTAGGGGGAGTCGAGTACGCGTGGCTACTGAGGAAGCTCGGCAAGGAAGTGCACGTCTACGAGGCCGAGGACCTGCTCCTGCCCAAGCACGACCCGGATCTGAGGAGAGCTGTGACGTCCCATTTCCAGAAGCTAGGCGTCAGGCTCCACCTCAAGGCCAGGGCCAGGGTGGAGGGTAATAAGGTGATAACCGAAGAGGGGGCCCAGGAGTTCGACGTGGTTCTCTTCAGCTTCGGGAGGAAACCGAACTTGGAGGGGATAGAGGTGCCGACCGACGAGAGGGGCTTCGTGAGGGTGGATCGGTACATGTTCACGGGAATCAGCAACGTTTACGCCGCGGGCGACGTCACGGGCTCCTTCACTGCCCACGAGGCAATGAGGAAGGGTATAGTGGCCGCGTTAAACCTGTTGGGACAGAGGACGGCCTACGACGGAACCTCGGTTCCTAAAGTTATCTACGTTCATCCGCAAATAGCCTATTTCGGTGACGTTTCGAACGGGGACTGCGTCAGAGTCCAGGTGGCGTCGCTGCCCAGGGCTGTCGCGGAGAGGGAGAGCGATGGGTTCGTTAAGGTATGCTTTAAGGAAGGGAGGTTGGCAGGGACCGTCGCGTTCTCGCCCGAGGCCGAGGGGGTGGTCACTTTAGCCTCGCTGATGAGGGGTAAGAGGGCGGAGGAAATACTGTTGGAGCAGATCCCTCATCCATCGTACCTCGAGGCGATTTGGGAAGCGGCCAGGCAGTATTTGGCGAAAAAAGGCAGAGTTAACTCAGCTCGTCCTTGATCTGGTTCAGGAGGCTCAGCAGGTCCTCCGTTAGGTCAATGGCCTTATCGAGCTCCCCCTCGTCCAACTCGCTCAGCAGGTCCTTCAGCAGGTCCCTAATTTCGTCCGAAAGCTCGTAAGCCCTCTCGAGCTTATCCTTAAGTTCCTCCTTCATCCTCCCCTACTTCTCCTCCTCCTCGATATATAAGAGGTAGCTGGAGGCAGGTTGGTAACTTGTAAGTGAGCTTCTAGAATACGTATGGCCGAGTCCACGTCCTTCGCGTTCTTCAGCTCCTTCGCTAACTCCCTTTCCCCCAAGTATTCCAGCCATTGGGTGATGTGGCCCTCCCTCAGGTGGTACTCGACGCAAGCCCTGTCCTCCACGCTCAATCTCCTCGTTTCCCTTAACAGCTCCCTGACGTCGTGCGCTACCCCGACCACCTTCTCGTAAGACTTGAAGTAGAATGGCTCCTTACCCACAAACAATAAGCTTAACTTACCCCCTTTTTAAGGGAAGGCCCGCTAACCCTTTCGGTCTATAATGACGGAGATGAAGAACCCTTGGGTTCCTCGGCTGGGCCAGAACCTGACCCCGTTGCCGGAGGGCTCGCCGAAGCTCAGCCTGAGGGTCTTAAACCCCTTGATGAGTTCCTCGCCCTCCTCGGGGAAGACGGAGCACGAGGAGTAAGTCACGTAATTCGAGATCTCCACGGCCGTCTTCAACATCTCCCTCTGAAGCTCTGAGAAGCTCTTTACCTTCTCAGGGGTCAGGGTCAAGAGGACGCAGGGATCGTTTGGGATCATGCCTGATGAGGAGCACGGGGCGTCCAGCAGGACCTTATCCGCCCTCCTGATCAGGGGGTTCCTCGAGTCCGCCTGGATCAGATGCACCTTCCTCAAGTCCACGTTAAGCAACTTCAGGAAGCTCAATTCCTTTTCTAGCCTCGTCCTAGAGAGCTCCGAGGCGACGACCTCGGCCCTCCCTTCAGTTAGCGCCATCATCAGGGCTGTCTTGACACCTGGGGCGGAGGCCATGTCGTAAATCAGTTCACCAGGCTTCGGATCCAAGGCCTTAACCACGGCGAAGCTGGCCTTGTCCTGAATGACGGCTCTTCCCTCCTTAAACGCCTTGACCTTGCTGGGATCGCCCTTAGTTACCCTGTAGAGCTCTGGGAAGTCATTGTCCCTTTCGAATTCGATCTTCTCCCCGATCTCCCTGAGCGTTTTATCCTGGTCCCCCTTGAAAGGGTTCACCCAGAACCAGTAGTTCCTCCTTATTGACGCCTCGGCCTCCAACCTCAGCCTCGGGATCCTCTTTTCGGCCCACTCCGGGAAGGCCGGCCTGCCCATTCCCCTCAGGAACTTCTCCGCTCTCTCCCTCGGGCTTCCAGAAAGGGAGTGGTAATATATTAAGAACTCCCTGGCCTTGCTGTAGACCAGATCGCCGTTCAAACCCTTCAGCATTCCCAGCTCTCTTCCCTTATCGATAGCGAGGGCCAGAGGCTCTCCCCTGAGGCAGAGCTTCGCTATGAAGGCCAGAACCTTCTCCAGGCCCACCTCACCGCTTATAGGGAAAAGGTGAGGAAAAAAGCCGAGGTTGATCGATCTAGCGAGCCTAGCGGTCGCGCTTACCTCATTCTTCGGCCTAGTGGCCTCGGCGGCCCTCATAAGCGAGGGGGCACACGAACTCGAGAGGTCGTTCGGTCAGGGAATAGTGGGGGGCATGATTATAGGCCTCATAGAGACTCTACCCGAAACGGCGGTAGTCGCTTTCTCAGCGAGCTACGGAGACGTGGGCGTGGCCTTGGGAACCGCCTTGGGAGGAAACGTGTTCCTCTTCACCTTAGGGATAGCCTCCGTTGGCCTAGCTTACGTAACTCGTTACGGTGGGGTAATGAACATCTCTGCGGAGTATAGGGTGGAGAACAGGTACCTGCTCCTCTCCACGGCAGCGCTCGTCGCGTTACTAGTCTACGGTAAGCTCGACCTCTACAGCGGGGCAGCGCTCATCGCGATATACTTGGCTTACGCCGTCGAAAGGGCGAGGCAGTCGTCTTCTTCCGAGGGGCGGCCCGCCAAGCCTTACCCTGTTCTGATGCTTTCGGCCGGTCTCCTGTTAGCTATTGTTTCCTCCGAGCCGTTCGCAGTCGCAATCAACGACGTATCCACGGAACTCGGTGTTCCCCCTCTGCTATTATCTTTGGTGATTGCGCCCTTGGCGACCGACGTGGACGCCTTACTCACCTCCGTTATGCTCGTTAGGAAGAGGAAGGAGGGAGGTTCCTTAGCCGTGATCGGGGTGGTTGGTAGCAAGATAGAGAACGCCACCATCCTGTTGGGCGTCGTGGGACTCCTGAGCCCTCTAAGCCTCCAAGGCTACCTCTTGGACTTAGCTTTCTTCGTGCTCTCCAACGCCGTGGCGATTTACGTGTTGTACGATAGGACGTTGGGGCTCAAGGAGAGTTTAGTCCTAGTGATGATGTACTTTATCTCAATAAGCGTTCTGTATTTGTTCTCGCTGTAACGGAAAAGAAAAGAAGAGAGAAAAGAAGGGGAAAAAGTCACTTCTTCCTTAACAGCAATGCCGCGGCCGCGATTATCACTACGACGACGACCACGCCGATCGCTACGTAGGAGAGGTTCAATGGCGATGACGTTCCCGAGGAGCTGGCGGAGCCAGTTGAAGTTGTTGCAGGCGGTGTGGTAGTACTCGTTGAAGTCGTCGTTGAATTGGTAGCGGTTGTGGTGGTTGTGGTAGAGGGCGTTAGACTCAACGTAACTGGCGTAGTCGTGGAGGAAACGAACGGGGTAACGAACGACACGTAAACCGATACGTTAGTAGCGTTCGTAGGCACCGGGAAGTAGTATATGCCGACGGAGGCCGGTAAGGTCTTTACGGCCTTGAAAGGCCCTCCGTTGACGCTCACGTATATTGTCGCGTTCGCGATTATTCCCTTCTGAACGCTCCATTCTACCACTACGTATTTCTGCCCGCTCAAGACCTCCGTGGTCACGGAAACGTTGGTGGGCAACGCTACGGCTGAGGGAAGCGGCACTTCAATCGTGGAGTAAGTGGATGTAACTGTGGCGCTCACTTGTAAGCTCGGGGGTGCGCCTGTCACGCTCGCCGATATTATGGGCTTGATGTATTCGAGGATCACGGAAGATCCATTGATCGAAGCGGCTAGAGGGAGGCCGTTAACGTTAGTCTCATAATACTCCACCGGCGTACCGTTCTTGAAGGCGAGGACTTGAACCGTCGAGCTAACCGTTAAGGTCGCGCTCGGGTTTGAGACCTGCGAGAAGCTGAATGACGGTGTGAGCGTCGTCGTTATTACGGCGTTCTCTAAGAACAGGGGCCAGAAGGGTATTGATAAGCTCGCTAATCCGGGCGTAGCCCCAAGGGTAATCGTAGCGTTTTGAACCAATAAGGCTTTAGAGCCGTTAAACGCGTAAATCTGCACCACCGGTGCCGGGGAGGAGGTCATAACGCCTGTACCCTGCCCCGTCCGCTCCGCGGGCATCAACACGACCGCCGCTCCCAGATGGCGCTCCGGTAGGACTAAGTAAGTCGCGTTGGGTACGCTC
This sequence comes from Sulfolobales archaeon Acd1, assembly GCA_000389735.1. Taxonomy (GTDB): domain Archaea; phylum Thermoproteota; class Thermoprotei_A; order Sulfolobales; family Sulfolobaceae; genus Acd1. The sequence continues at coordinate 379,450 of APJY01000002.1, forward strand.
ACCGGGAAGGAGACCTCGTTAAGGGTGCCGTTGGGGAAGAGCTCGTAGAACCTCACTTTCCCCACGAATTGAGCTAAGGTGGATGTCAGGTTCTGAGGGGTCGATGACAACAAGTACGAAGGTAGAGCGAAGGGGGGAGACGCCAGCAACACGTATTGGCCTGAGTAATACACCGGAGACGCCAGCAGCGGCACGCTGTAGTTGAACATCATTTTAGCTCCCTGGAAGGCTATGAGGTAGCTTCTGTTACCCATGAACATCGAAACGAAGACGCCGTCGTCATAAGGCAACGCCCAGGATATGTTGCCCTTCAGTAGGACTTGTGTCGAACCGTTGGCGTATAGCACCAGTACTCCCTCGACTGGCGTTGCCTTACGAATAACGTTTCCGCTCGAATTCGTAACGTTAACCTCCAGCTGTGAGACGTTGTAGGCCTGTATGTAAACGCCTGAGCCGGTCGGCATCACGTTAATCGGCATGAAGTTCATCCTGAGCGTCCTGGTTGACGTGCCGTTGACCAGCAAGGCCATTGAGGAGAAGTTCCCTACGAAGGACGCGTTAGTCATAACCGCGTTCCCGGTAAGGTAAACCAGGCCGAAAACCCCTTGGTATGAGGACAGCGGTGAGGTATAGTAGAAGTTTATCGCTAAGGTCATTGGGGGTAGCGTGGTCGTTGGCGGCTGCGTGATAGGAGAGGCCGTCTGAGCTAGGGCTGGTGTCAAAGTCGCGACCAGAAAGGCCAGTGTAAGAGTTAACGTCAGTGTTCTAGTTGCGAAGGTCGTAGTTAATCCTCCCTGTTTAGCCGTTTTTTCATTATTTATTCTCTTCATATTTGATTACCACCGATACAATGTGAGGTTAGAAGTATAAATTGATGATCGTAACGCATAGTACGTAATAAGGAGAAAGGAGTTGACCTGCCCTCAGCCGCTGGCGATAGCTAAGGCTTTGACTCTCTATTTAGGCAACGAGGTCAGGACCAGTCAAATCAGGAGCTACTTAAGGGTCATAAGATCCGGTTATCCCGATTGCGACATGGACAGGGAGGCGCAGTTGATAGCCGAAGAGCTGGAGGCCTTAGGCGTTACGGTGATAGACGATTTATCCGGTGAAATCAAAAAGTTCGCGGACGGAATTTCAGTAATACTTAGGGATGACAAGGTCGTGATAAGGAGGGGAGACGCCGACCTGAAGATCACGAGGGACCCTAACGTGATAGCCAGGATTTACGAGCTGATCGCGGAAGCTAAGAGCGGGAGCGATTTCGTTTCGCTAGTGGAGTCCTTGGAGAGGTCGGAGGAGGAGTTGAGCTGGCTTAAGGAATACGTGAGGAAGCTGAAGGAGGAACGGAGTAAAACTGGATAATTTCACCTAAAAAATCAGAAGTCTTTCCTTCTAAACCTTATAATGGCCAAGGCCAGGGGGATTACCAACCAGACCAGCGATCCAGCGACGGCCTCTGGCAATCCGATATCGGCCTTAAGGAAGCTCACGCTGTTAATTAATATCTGCTCGCCTAGCGACGGGAAGTCCAGGTAGTACAGGGCCTCCAAGGGTAGGTTACTGAGCTGGGACGGTTGAGGCGTTAGGGACGCCTGTCCTAGGTTCTGAATAACGCTGATGGCGGTGGGCAAGACCAGGAAGAAGATGGCGTACGTGGTTATACTGATGAGCGAGAACTGCCAACCCCTGTTAACGAACGCCGCAATTAGGTATAGCAATGATACGTATGAAAGTTGGATCAGGATCGTCGAAGCGAAGAGGGCGAAGAGTAGTTCTCTCGGCACTGGGAAGCCGAAGGGACTCAGGGTGAAGTAAAGTATCGCGTAGCTGACGGAGTCCGCTATTATAGCGACCGCGGCCACGGTTAGGGCGGTTGAGAGGTACCTGACCAACAGGATCTGAGTCCTGGTTATCGGCTGTGCGATCAGGAACTTCAGCACGCCGGATTCTGTTTGCCTGATTATCGAGTTCAGAGTCGAATAGAACGTGGCCAACGGGTAGATGCCGTTCACTATTAGAAACCCACCGCTCAGTATGACCAAGCTGTAAACGAGGACTACTATTAGGTTGGGTACCAAGTCAGTAAGGTTTACGGGATACGCAGCTGACGTCGCATTAGCTACGTTCTGTCCGACAGGGGAAATAACGAACCTTAAGCTGGGCTGTGCCTCCACTTCGAAGACCTTGAAGCCGCTAATCGTTACGTTGAGTTTCTGAACGCTCACGGCGACCGTTGCCGGTTCGGCGCTACCGCTTATGGCCATAACTATTGCGTTCTGCGGTTGGCCGTAGTTGAACCCCTGTGTTAGGACGATGGCCGTGTATACGAATTGGCTTCCCAGAGGAATCTGGAGATCCGATCCGCCGTTAATCAACGAGGGCGTCGATATGAAGTATTCGGTTCCCTCACCGAAACCTTGAGGAGACGTAGCGGTCACCTTTCCGCTCGAGGTGTTGAGGTCGATTTCGACGGGATACGCATTCACGTTAGGGGGCAAGGTTAGGTTGAGCGTCCCTTTTCCGGAGACGGCTACCGTGCTTCCGTTGGATAGCGAGATCGTCCCTCGGTACTCGAGGAGCTCGCCGTCTGCCCCGAAGACGTAGCCGAACAGTTTATGCGTCGTTGCGTTGTATACCGCGAAGACCCCAGCCCCCGAAAGAGGGGAATTGGATATCGTGGTTTTGACGGCAAGAGAGGCCAGACCGCCCATGCCTAGTAATACGAGGATGAAAAGCGCAAGGGCGAGCAGGTTGTACCAAGACCTGAACTGCCTCAAGAAGTCGTAAAGTAGGGGGTTCACCTGACCTCACCTATCGTTTCGAAGAAAACGTCCTCTAGAGTCTTGCTCGCCCATCCCATCTCGAGGAAGTCCGGAAAGGACTTAACGGCCCTCGCTATCCCCTCTATGTCCCCGTTGAACTCCTCTATTACGACGACTCCCCTCTCCACCTTAACGTCCTTACCGAAGCCCCTAAATAGTTCCAATGACCTCTGGGCGCTCTCGGGGGTGGCGAACCTCACCCTGAACGTTTTGGTTTTGCCCATCGACTCGATTTCCGCCATCGTTGCCACCTTGACTACCTTGCCCTTGTGAATGAAGACTACCCTGTCGGCGAGGTTCTGAACTTCCGAGAGGATGTGGGAGGAGAAGAGGACTGCCGCGTTCTCCTTCCTCATCCTCAGCGCGAACTCCCTGAAGAACCTAATCCCTTCGGGGTCTAAGCCATTCAGTACTTCGTCGAACAGGAAGTTGGAGGGGTTGCTTATCATCGATATGGCCAACGCCAGCCTCTTCCTCATGCCCTGCGAGTATTGCCTGATCCTCTTCCTCTCATGACCGCTCAGCCCAACCTCCTCGAAGAGCTTCTTCGCCAACTCCTTCGCCTCGTGGCCGGAAATCCCCCTAAGGCCACACACGTAGAGGAAGTAGTCCTCGGCCCTCATGTCAGGGTCGAAGGAAGGGATTTCAGGAACCCAGCCCGTAAGCTTGGAGGCCCCCACTTTCTCTTTCAGTATGCTCTTACCGTCCATCCTCACGTCGCCCTTCTGAGGGATTTTGACGCCCACAGCCGTCTCTATCGTGGTCGTCTTCCCGGCCCCGTTCACGCCAACTAAACCCACTATTTCGCCGTTCTTGACCTCAAAGGTTACGTCACGAATACCTCCACCTGTCCTGTAAATTTTGGTGAGCTCAAGGATTTCTATCATTGAATCCCGTCAGTCCCATTCCCCGACCTGCGTAGATTTAAGCGTGATCGTAGGCTTCGTTCGAAATCGAATTAATTAGAGGGGGAGTTCACCTTGAATTATGCTCAGGGAACACCTGAAGGTCGTAAAGGGCGAAGCCACCTATACCGACGATATCGGTTTCCCCGACACTCTCTACCTCGGCGTCTACAGGTCACCAGTAGCCAGGGGCATAGTTAAGTCCGTAACCCCTCCGAAGTCAGCGTTACTGACCATAACTTGGGACGACGTGAGGGCGTATCTACCCGTTAGGGCCTACGAGGGGGGCAACGTAGTTAGGATGCCCGTTCTGGCCGACGGTAGGGTGAACTTCGTAGGCCAGCCCGTCTTCGCTTTCGTGGTTAAGGACAGGTACGAGGTGGAGGACGCCCTGGATGAGGCGGGGGCAGAAATAGAGCCTTTGAGACCGATAATTACCATCGAGGAGGCCCTTAACGGTGAGCCCATACACGGCAAGAGCAACGTGGCCGTCGACGTCAGGGTCAAGGGAGGTGACCTGGAACAGAGGGTGAACTCGGAGGTCGAGGTAGAGAGGAGCATAACGCTCCACAGAGTGGTAGCCAACCCCATCGAGCCAAAGGGGGTAATCGTGAGGTGGGAGGGCGACAGGCTCTTCGTCATAGGTTCCTTCCAATCGGCCTTCAGGGTCAGGGCTGACCTCCAGGAGACCTTAGGGATGCCCCCCGAGAAAATCACCGTCGTCTCCGCCCCCAACGTGGGGGGAGGGTTCGGTAACAAGATCTCCGCCTATCCGGAGTACGCGCTCGCGGCGATAGCTTCGAGGAAGTTGGGGAGGCCGGTCAAATGGATAGAGACCAGGCAGGAGCACCTACTGAGCCCCATACAGGGTAGGTCGATGAGGGCGACGCTCAAGCTCCACGCAAGGAGGGACGGCACCGTCCTCGGGATCTCGGGGGAAATAGTGATAGACGGCGGGGCCTACATGATGGGGATCGGTCCGGTGTTCCCCAACTTCATAATCAACATGCTCCCCGGCCCCTACAAGATGAGGTTCATCGACGTCAGGGGAATGATGGTGTACACGAACAAGCCGCCCTACGGGGCTTACAGGGGCGCAGGGAGGCCGGAGGCGGCCCTCCTTCACGAGTCGCTAATGGAGGCCCTCGCGGAGGAACTGAAGCTCGACCCCGCCGAGCTGAGGGAGAGGAACCTCGTCGAGTCTGGGGAGTCCCACACCCTCCCCACCGGCCTTAAGCTCGACCCCGCGGGTTACAGGGAGGTGTTCGCTAAGGCTAGGGAGGTCTACGAGAGGTTGAAGAGGGAGGGGAAGAGGCCTGTCATAATAGCCTTCTTCAACTACGTGAGCAACCCGCCCGGTGAGGGAGCTAAGGTCGTTGTCGGGAAGGGAAGGGTGAAGGTGTACGCGGGCAGCGGCCCCCACGGCCAGGCCCACTGGTCGACCTTCGCCAGGGTTGTGGCTCAGAGGTTGGGGGTCGATGAGAACATAATCGACGTGAACTTAAACAGCACCGAAGTGATTAAGGAGGGTGTCGGCAGCTTCGGAAGCAGGACTTCGAGCGCGGGGGTTAACGCTGTCCTTTCGGCCGTCGAGGGACTGCTCCACATCCTGAAGGAAGAGGGGGTGACCCTGGGGCAGGCCCTGAACTCCTATGAGGAGTACTCCTACGAGACCTTCGCCAAGGCGGACTCGGTTGTGACCCCTGGGGCGGCCGTAGCCTACGCGGAGGCCGATGGGGAGCTCTGCAAGGCCTACGTTAGGGAGCTACACGTTTTCCTGGACGTGGGAAGGATCCTCATTAGGAGCGAAGTGGAGGGCCAAGTGATAGGAGGAGCGGCGCAGGGTCTGGCACAGGTGATGTACGAGAAGGCCGACTTCGACGAGTACGGCAATCCTAAGTATTCCTCTATTAGCGACGAGGGCGTCCCTTCTTCAGCGGACGTCACTTGGCGAACGTACGTTCACCCCATGGAGGTCTATCCTACTAACTTGCTCGGGGGCGCCAGGGGTATAGGCGAGGCCGGCACGAGCGCGGGCTTGGCCGCGGGCGCTCTGGCAGTCGAGAGGGCCTTAGGGAGGAGGCTGAGCGAACTGCCGTTAGACCCATCAACTCTGTGCTGATAACGCTTAATTACGTAAACCACCCCTCTTGTCTCACGGGCTGATGATCGTCCTACTGGTCCTCCTGAGTCTCTTCGGCTTCTCGCTGTCCAGCAACACTTTGGTCGTTTATCACGGCGTGAACGGAAGTAGCATCATGGCGACCTACTACCCTTACAACTTCGAGGCCAACCCGACGTACGTCAGCGGGGTGGCCTCGGTTTACTATCGCAACTTCACGTTGACGATTAACACCACCGTTCCCCAGCTCTTCGCGGTCCTGGTGAGTTCAGGCGATTTCAGCGCGGTAGTTTGGAGCGGCCTTTCCTTAACCCCGGCGAGCGTTTCCGTCCCCGCTTACGTGAACGGGAGCGGCACTGCCTACCTTTACTTCCTTAACGGTTCGAGCTTCTTCGTGGTTAAGGTCCCCATACTGGAGGGTGTTACTCAGACTGTCCCCGTGTCGGGCTACGTTTACAGGGTGGTCTCTGTGGGCCCGGTGGTCTACAAGAAAGTAGGGGAAATAGGACTTCAACCCCCCAACAGGGTGGGGTCCTACGGCCTGCTCAACGTCAACGGGTCCCTAGTTCCTGCCCTAATAGGCAAAGGGTACGCTTACCTCTACGGAGTTAACGGCTCCGTGGTCGGGCTCATCGTGGAGAACATCTCGTACCCGACATCAGTCGTTTACGTGTCCGTGCCGAGCCTTCCCCCAACGCAGCGCGTAGCTCAGTTCGGCGACGTCGTGCTCTCTGTGCTCTCCAACGGGTCGGTGCTCAGTGACCTACCTTACAAAGTGCTGAGCAGGGTCTCGTCCGGGGTCCTTTTGGACGTCAACGGCACGAACTACCTAGTTTTCTCCAATAACGTGTACCGCCTGACCGAGGAGACGCCGAGCGTAAGCTCATACTCAGTACCCACGCCCAGGGGGATTTACACGGTGATCGTCGCGAACGTTACGACGGAAGGACCGGTCATGCTCAAGATACCCCTTCTGGGCGTTTACGTCAACTCCAGCTCGACCCCACAGGGTAGCGTACTGTACGAGAACTACTCCAACCATTACCTAACCCTCTTGGTCTACGGGCCCGCCCTCATAACCGTTTACTCGTATCAGCCTCCCGCGGGCGGAGGGAGTAGCCTATTCACGGGGCTAACGGTGGCGGCCATCGTGCTTTCGATAGTTCTGATATTTCTAGCTGTCAGGGCCCTGAGGAGGTGAATGAGAAAGTCACCTTATTATCTTCCTTATTCCAAAAAACGCGAGTGTTCACGTTGAGAATTAGCTGGTTGATAGGAGGGCCTCAGGGACAGGGAGTCGACACCTCGGCCAACCTCTTCGGGCAGGCCGTGGCCAAGGCGGGCTATTACATCTTCGGCAACAGGGAGTACTACTCCAACATCAAGGGCAGGCACAGCTACTTCCAAACGGTCTTGAGCGATAACCCCGTGCACAGCGTAGTCTCCTACGCCGACATCCTAGTAGCTTTCGAACCCGAGACGGTTTTTCAGCACTTCGACGAGGTTAGGAAGGTAGTGATTTACGATCCTTCTCAGGCGAGCGTCAGCGTTCCCTTCGTCAGGTCAATGGAGCCGGAGATAGCTGAGGAGAAGTCCAAACTTTTGGAAAACGAGGGGCTAAGGCCCACCGTGAACGACGCCATAACCTACGCGGTGAAGAGAGGGGCCAAGGCGATAGGCCTGGACTACGACTCCATAGTGGTGAAGGTCGCCGAGGAAGTCAACGTCCCGAGGTCGGTGGCGGAAAGGGTGAAGAACGTCGCGGCTGTAGGTGCCTCACTTAAGGTCCTGGGGTTGCCTATAGATGGCCTCCTTGAGGCCGTAAGGAACGCGTTCAAGAACGAGCTCTTCATTAGGATGAACTCGCTCGCGGCCAAGCTCGCTTACGACCAGGTGCCCAGCGTTTACGATTTGAAACCCCTCGAAAGGAAGGAGCCGAGGGTCTGGATGGACGGGAACACCGCGGTAGCCCTGGGCAAGCTCGCGGGAGGCCTCAGGTTCCAGTCTTACTACCCGATAACCCCTGCGGCGGACGAGTCGGTTTACCTGGAGGCAGTCGAGACGATCGAGATGGAGGTGAATGCCCTCAAGAAGGGGGGAGTAATAGTGGTTCAGACGGAGGACGAGCTTGCGGCGATAAACATGGCCTCTGGGGCCGCTCTGACTGGCGCCAGGGCGGCCACCTCCACCTCTGGGCCGGGCTTCTCGTTAATGGCCGAAGGGATCGGTTGGGCCGGGATGAACGAGGTCCCGGTGGTCATTACCTACTACATGAGGGGAGCCCCTTCGACGGGACAGCCTACTAGGACTGGCCAAGCCGACCTGAAGTTCGCCCTGAACGTGAGCCACGGCGAGTTCCCGAGGATCGTTATAGCTTCGGGAGACCACGTCGAGGCCTTTTGGGACGCCATATGGGCCCTGAACTTGGCGGAGAGGTATCAGACCCCCGTGATTCACCTGCTGGAGAAGGCGATAGCCAACAGCTACGTGGTGACTGAGGAGTCTAACTTCAGGGGCGAGTACGTGATAGACAGGGGCAAGCTAGTGAGACCGGAGACGGACTACTTCCCGAGGTTCCAGGTGACAGAGGACGGCATCTCCCCAAGAGTGAGGCTGGGGGATGCGGGGGTGTTTTACAGCGGCGACGAGCACAACGAGTGGGGCCACATAACCGAGGCCAGCACTAACCGGAGGACGATGTATGAAAAAAGGATGAGGAAACTCGAGACCGCCGACCGGGAGATACCGGAGGAGAAGAGGGTCAACGTGTTCGGCGAGGGAGACTACGCCGTAGTGACGTGGGGCTTCACTAAAGGCGCGATATTGGACGTCCTGGACGAGCTTCAGGCCATGGGCGTTATGGCTATTCAAGTTAGGATGTTCAGCCCGTACCCGAGGAACCTCATGAGGAAACTCTTACAGGGGAAGAAGGCCATCATTGCACTGGAGGGCAACTACCAGGCGCAGGGGGCGGAGGTCATGACGGAGCAGACCGGGGTGTTCCCGACGCATTACGTCCTTAAGTACAACGGCAGGCTTATCACGTCGGACGAGGTGATGGAGGGCGTTAAGAGAGCTCTCAAGGGCGAGAGGAGGGTGGTGCTGAGTGCAGGCCAGTGAGGTCAAGACGCATAAGCCGGTTTGGTCCGACTGGTGTCCCGGCTGCGGCAACTTCGGGATCCTGAGGGCTGAGGAGCTGGCCATCAGGGAGTTGGGACTAGACCCGAAGAGCGTGGTGGTGGTCAGCGGGATAGGCTGTTCCGGTAAGTTGCCTCACTTCATGAACGTCCCCATAAACGGAGTCCACACCCTACACGGGAGGGCTCTGGCCTTCGCTACGGGAATCAAGCTAGCCAACCCGAAGCTCAAGGTAATAGTGAACGCCGGTGACGGCGACGCCTTAGGGATAGGGATGGGCCACTTCGTCCACGCGGGCAGGAGGAACATAGACATGGTGCTCATAGTGCACGACAACGGGGTCTACGCGTTGACGAAGGGCCAGGCCTCCCCGACCCTTAGGAAGGGGATTAAGACCAAGTCACTACCGAAGCCGAACGTCAACGAGGCGGTGAACCCCTTAGCTGTAGCGATAGCCTCGGGATACACCTTCGTGGCCAGAGGTTATGCCTACGACGTCAATCACCTCAAGGAGCTCATGAAGCGGGCCCTGAACCACAGGGGGATGGCCTTGATTGACGTGCTCCAGCCCTGCCCGACCTACAACGACGTGAACACCAAGGAGTTCTACGACAAGAGGGTCTACAAGCTGGAGGAACAGAAGGACTGGGACCCGGTGGTGAGGAAACCCGAGGAAGTTCAGGAGAAGGCCTTGAAGGCGATAATGAAGTCCTTCGAGTGGGGCGAGAGGATCCCGATCGGCCTGTTCTACCAGAACACGTTAGAGGAGACCTACGAGGACAGGATAGCCAAGTACATAGAGAACTACTTCGACTACCCTCCGGCGCTTCAGGAAATAGAGAAAGACGGAAAATCGACTACCTTGATGGACAAGTTGCTAAAAACGAGGAGGATCTGATCAGTTCTTCTTGAGGTAGAACTTCTTAGTTTTCTTGTCCTCCTCGATTACGCCCTTGTACTTCAGGTCGTACAGTATCCTCCTTATCCTCTCGTCGCTCGCCAGGTTGTAGAGCACGCTGTGTATCTCCTTGATGTCCTTAGGTCCCTCCTTCAGCATCTCCAGTATGTACTCCCTCACCTCGTCCTCGCTGGGCGCTATTACCACTTCCACGTCCTCGTCCTCGTAGACCTTAGGGAGGGTCTTCTCTATTTCTGCCCTCCTCATGTTACCACCTTATGTAATTATTTGGATTCAATCAATTATAAACTTTTTCCGAACAGGTTGATACAACTCGCCGAGGCTTTCGAAAGTTCCCTTTAACGCCGTTCAAAGGAGACTCATCTTTGGTGGCCTGTTTTAATACTTGTTATGCACCTAATTAAAAATTCTTTCAATCATGTGTTTGGAAGAAACGCCGTAAAGTTAGTCTGTTTGAGCTTTTCGTCCCTAACCCTTGGCCACCCTTTTGAGGTAGGCCTCTATTCTCTTCTTGAGCTCGAGATCCTTCGTCTTCTTGGCCGTCTCCGCCAGCGGGGCCAAGTAGTACTCTATATCGGGAACCTTCACCAGCTCCAGGGCGTCCATGAGCCTGAGCGAGACGTCAGGGAGGGTCGTGGAGTACTTATCGATTAGCTTCACCAGCTCCGCCAGGAAGTCCACAAGCGCGTCCGGCCTCACGGTCGCCACGGCAACAACAGCGTCAGCCAGTGGGTAGCTGGGGCCTATTTCCAGGAAATGGAGGACCTTCCTCAACCCTTCCCTCGTGGTGAACTCGTCTGTCATGTCGACGTAGGGGTGTTTGGCCGAGAAGCCCCCAGTAAGTATCTTGCTCTCTCCCAGACTCTCTAGCTCCGGCTGAGAGATCCCCAAGGTTCTCAACTTGTAGAGCGCCAGCCTAGCTGCCTGAGAGTCGTCCTTGGCTATCTCCTTAAGGGCCTCGACGGCGGGTCCCCTGAGCCTCTCGTCGTCCAGCAGTGAAGTAATCACGCTGACAGCGTAAGCGGACGACTCCCTGGCCCTCCTTATAGCGATCGGCAAAAGCTTGAGGGCCCTGTCGGTGCCCTCGGACTTAGCTGAAATGAAGGTTATCAGGGTGTTGGCCAGGGCGACGGAGTCCTTACCGGAGGACCTCTCGATCAGCCTCCTCGCCGCTTCCATCGCCCTGTCCCCGAGCTCAGGGTCCGATAACATCTGGAGTACCGCTCCGAACTCCTCCACAGAGATCGCGTCGAACTTCCCCTTCTTTACGAAGTCCCTGAGGCTCACTACTTAAAAAAGGCCTGACTTCGGTAAAAAGGGTAAGGTGAAGAACGAGGCCGAGATCTTCCTCAACCCGTTGGCGCTCAAAAACGTCCTGAACAGGTTCAGGGTCGTGGACTATTCCAGGGGATGGACGGTGGTCGAGGAGTTCAACAGGTACTACGTCAAGGAGTTCGACAGCTACGGCGTCCTCTTGGACTACTCAAGCGACCCCGACGTGGTGGACTCCTTCTCGTCGTTCCTCAGGTCCGTGGACAGGGTAAGGTACTACCTCATGAAGCCGGGTTTCTTCTCGGAAAGCCTCTCCGTGATAATAAGGAACGACGAACTCACAACCCTCCCTTCCTTACAACTGGAATGGTTCCCGGGGCAGGATCTGGTTAACTCATTGCTCAGACCCGCGGGCCTTGAGTTAAGGAGGGACGAGGACGGGTACTCGATCATAGTCGTGAAGATCGGGAGGCCCCTAAGCCCTGAGGAGCTGGATCGAGCGTTAGACAAGTTGGGCTTGGGCCTCTCCCTCTATCAGAAAATCAAGGAGGCCCAGGAGGACGTCGCCCTTAAGGTGGCCAAAGACTTCCTTTCCCACCATCTTAAGTAACTGAAGGTCGTCCCTTAGGATTAAGGTTATTATTGACGTTAAGTTGATGTGAATCGGGATGCCGAGGGAGCTAACCCCTCTGGAGCAGCTACAGCTGATGATCCCCGGCTACAGGGGCTACAAGGTTAAGGACCTAATATGGCAGGACGACATGCTCGTTAGGAGGTACATGATTGACAGACTGGAGAACGCCAACTCCAACTTCTCCAAGACGATGAGCGAAATAGCGAGGAGGAGTCCATTCGACGAGAGGCTCAGGGCACTGGACGACCTGACGAGCCGAATCAGGGAGCTAATCAGCGACATAAACTCGGCCCAGAGCGGAGGAGTGGACGTTTACGCGAGGTGGAAGATACACGCCGAGCAACTGGAGCAAATATACCAGTACGACCTGAAGCTCGTGGGGTTAGCGTCGCAGGTCGAGAAGGCTTCCATTGAGACGAACTTGGACGCGGCGAACCAGGCGTTGGAGGAGCTCAGGAGGCTGTGGCGGGACAGGGCTAAGCTCTTCTATCCGCCTGAGCTCTCTCAATGACTGAACTCACCTCAAGTCTCTCGTCTTACCGAAAACTCTTTGGAATAGGTTTTTATTTTCCAGGGTCACCGGTCGCTGGGAAAACGTATGTCGGTATCTATTAGAGGTCAGGTAATATCGACGGACCGCGAGGACGGAACTTCTTATATGGCGCCTAACGTCCTGATCTTCAGGTACCCAAGGGATTACGTAACGAGCAAGTCCCTGATAATCGTTCAGCCCACGGAGATGGCAGTCGTGGTGATTCAGGGGCAGGTGAGGGCTGTACTGCCCCCAGGGAGCCACAACATACAGACGCCTCAGAACCCCCTCTCATCTATACTGTCCCAGCTCAGGTACAACCAACTGCCTTACGACACTAACGTCTACTTCGTCTCCACGACGAGGCACGAGGTGAGGATCAGTGGTATCTCACAGACGGACGACCTAGTTCCCCTTGAGTACGAGGTTGCCGCCTACTATAGAGTGGCCAAGCCGGAGCTTTTCGTGACAAACGTGCAGTTCGGCAACCTCACCTTCACCGACTCAGACCTCGCAGCCTACGTAACTCCAATTGTAGACCAGGAGGTCTCTTCGATACTGAACCACGTGAAGCTCGCTGAGGTCTTCAAGAAGTTCGCGGATATCTCGACCGCAGTGACCGCTGCACTGAAGCAGTTCCTAATGGAGATAGGCATAGACTTGATATCCGTCAGGGTAACGAGGCTGATACCGCAGGACCCGGAGCTCAGGAGGATCATCCAGCTCAGGGACCTGGGCCTGGGGATTCACGAGTCCGTCAGGATGGGCTTGGCCAGGATAATGGCCGAGAAGAGCGATCCGGCAGCTGTTAACATGGCCTTAGGTGTCCCCTACTATCCCCAGCTTTCCACAATCGTCGAAATAGGGGACCAGCTCGGTATCCTCTCGGCCTTCGCGGCCCTGAGGAGGCCTAAGGAACAACAACACCAGGAAGGAGAGGGAAAACAGAGTGAGCAACAGCAGTAACGTCAGGGTCCTGAGCTGGAACGTGGCTTCGGCGGTAGGCTATTCATTCGTTTTGACCATCGTAACCTTCATAGTTTCCGTCATCGTCAAGGCTTTTTATCCCCCATCGACCATCGGAGCCGCACCGCTGTTAGACCTGTTCACTTCTCCTGCGGTTGGGATAGTCCAGTTGATAATCCTAGGCCTGATGCTAGCATTCACCTGGCCTATAACTGCGGTCAGGAACGAGCTGAGGAACGCCAGGTCCGTTGCGCTCTATACTACGGTAGGCTACCTCTTCTTCTCGCTGTTGCCTTACGCCTTCCCTGGGGCGGTGAGCGAGTACCCGCAAGCCTTCTACGGGCTACTAATAGCCTCCAACGTCCTCAACGGTGCCCTGGCGGGGGTCTTGGCTTACAAACTCAACGTTTGAGGTCCCCAAGGAAGGCGACGTTTTTTATTAGGGCGTACTCCACAGCCAGGTCGGCGAAGGCTTTCCTTTTGTCCTTGGCCCTGCTCATCGCGTATATTACGGAGTTCAGCTCTACACCGCTCAGCTGCAGTATCCAAAGGACGCTCTCGTCCATGACGACGAAGGTTCCCCTCTTTCCGGTTAGAACCTTACAGCTTTCGTCCTGATAGACGATATCACCCTGTGGCTCTAAAGGTCCCAAGTACTTGTCCCTCATTAACGGGGCCAGGTCGTCCCAGATCCCGAAGTCCAAGATCCCCTCGTGAAGTTCTGCGTGAAACCCTAAAGGCTTGCCTTCGCCTTAATTGCGCCTTTTAAATTCTTAATAATAATTCGAGATATGCAATACAGAATAACGATAAGTGGCCTAGTGCAGGGCGTCGGCTTCAGGCCTTTCGTTTACAGGATAGCCTTGCAGTCCAACGTCAAGGGCTACGTGAAGAACTTGGGCGGGAGCGAGGTCGAGGTGAGGGTGGAGGGAGACGACGAGAGCGTCGCCAAGTTCTTCTACCTGCTCTTCACCAAGTTGCCTAGGCCTGCGAAAATAGAGAAGATAGAGGTGGAGGAGGTTGAGCGCGTCGGCTTCACGTCCTTCGAGATCGCTAAGAGCGGCACTACCCTTAGGGAGCCAAGCCAAATACCCCCGGACATAGGGGTCTGCGACGATTGCATACGCGAGGTGCTAGACCCTAACAACAGGAGGTACAGGTACGCCTTCAACAGCTGCGCCTACTGCGGCCCCAGGTTCTCCATGATGTACAGGGTTCCATACGACAGGGAGAACACGGCCATGAACGACTTCCCTCTCTGCGAGGAATGCGCTACCGAGTATAAGGACCCGAACAACGAGAGGAGGTTCGACGCTCAGGGGATAAGCTGTCCGGTCTGCGGTCCCAGGCTCTTCCTCGAGACCGTTGACGGCGAGAGGGTCGAGGGCGACCCGATAAGCGTTACCGCGAAGCTCCTGTCGGAGGGCTACATCGTTGCGGTGAAGGGCATAGGGGGCTTCCACATAGCCGTTGACCCGTTTAACGACGATGCGGTGTTAAAGCTCAGGGAGAGGAAGAGGAGGCCCCAACAGCCCTTCGCCCTAATGGCGTTAGACGTCGAGACCGTGAGGGAGTACGCTTACGTAGATGACGAGGAGGAGGAACTGCTGAGATCCCCGGAAAGACCGATAGTCCTGCTCAGGAAGAGAGAGGACAGCGACGTATCCGAGCACGTCTCCCCAGGTCTCGACAGGGAAGGGTTCTTCCTATACTACACGCCTCTGCACTTCCTGCTGCTCAGGGAGTTCAAGAGGCACGTGCTGGTCATGACCAGCGGTAACAAGCACGGCTTCCCCATGTGCACGGACGAGAGGTGCGTGAGGGAGAAGCTGAAGGACGTTGTCGACTTCGTCCTCTACCACAACAGGAAGATAGTGAACAGGGTAGACGACAGCGTACTTAGGGTCTCGAGCGGCAGGGTATTGTTCCTCAGGAGGAGCAGGGGGTACGCGCCCCTGTGGATCAAGGTGAAGAGGTACTTGAAGCACGACGTGATTGCCGTGGGGGCGGAGCTTCAGAACGTCGGGGCAGTGGGCTTTCAGGACAAAGTGTTGCCCACGCAGTACATAGGCGACACCGACGAGTTGGAGACGCTGAGCGAGTTGGAGAAGTACATCGAGTTCTTCGCGAGGACTTACGGCTTGAAACCCAAAGTGGTCTTGTCTGACAAGAACCCGAGCTACCAGAGCTCCTTCCTGGCGCGGAAGCTCGCCGATAAGTACTCGGCTGAGCTGGTGAAGGTTCAACACCATTTCGCTCATATCCTCTCGGTCGCGGCCGAGTACGACCTGGAGGAGGGCGTGGGCATAGCGATAGACGGGATAGGCTACGGGGACGACGGGAACGCGTGGGGAGGCGAGGTTATGAAGTTCGAGGGAGACAAGTACGTCAGGGCCTTCCACCTGAGGTACGTGCCCTACGCGGGAGGGGACGTCAACGCCTTGAGGCCCGAAAGGATGCTGGCCATCTTCCTCTCGAACCTCATGGGCTGGGACGAGGTGAGGAAGTACGTCAGCTTGAGCGATCAGGAGCTCAACGCCTTGGAGAGGATGACTAAGAAGCCGAACGTATTCACCTCCAGCACCGGCAGGGTACTCGACGCGGTCTCCGCCTACTTGGGGATATGCAAGCTTAGGACTTACGAGGGGGAGCCCGCCATAAAGCTGGAGGCGAGCGCTAGGGGAGGAAAACTGCTGGACCTGGAGATCCCTATAGTAGGGGAGGTCATCGACACGGTCAAGATCTTCGAGTGGCTGGTATCGAACAGCTACAACGTCAGGGATGCGGCCTACACAGTACAGTACAGGCTGGGGGAGGCGCTCATCAAGGCCGCGCTGAAGCTCAACCCTGAGAGAGTAATAGTGTCCGGTGGGGCGGCGGTCAACGAGTACATCCTGAAGGGCATCTTAGAGAACTCCGAGGGGGTTGAGGTTCTGACTCCCAGGAAGTTACCTCCTGGGGACGGTGGCATCTCCAGCGGACAGGTGTACTTCGCCACCTTCCACCAAGACGCTCTTTGATCAGGTAGTAACTCGCTCCAACCTATCGAGGCGCACGGCTCCCCGCTTAGTTTCGATCACGTTATCAGCCTCCCTGAAATTATTTAATTAGCTCAGAAGTAATTTACAAAGTCAGTTTTAATAGATTAAGCTTAATATAGTATTGGTGAGGTATCAATAGCGATGAACCCATCCGTCAGGACTCAATCCGTCATCTCGGGTCTGAAGGTAAGCGTGGTCGCGGCCGTCCTGATACTGGCCCTTTTAGTTCAGCTCCAGCTGTTCGGAGTGAGATACGCCTATTCTCTGCCCAGCTTATTCCAGATGTTCGTCATATGGCTCCTAAGCCTGCCCGCCACTTACTTTTACTTCAAGTCCAACCTGGATAAGGCCCTTATTCTGAAGGTCGCGGCCCCTCTGGCGATAGCGATAACCGCTGTAGGACTTTTATACACCGCCCTTACTGGAGGGTTTCTTGGCCTCGAGCTCATAGTCCTGGGCTACCTCTTCGAACCGATAGCGGGGATCAGCATATTCCTTACTTTGAGGGAGTTCAGCCCCGAGAGCTACATGTTCTTCGTGGGCGCCTTCGCCTACACCTATGGGTTACCCCTTTACTTCTTCGACTTCGGCTACCTAGCTATGATTGGGGACGCCGTCAAGCTCTCCGGTCTCTTGATCCTGATAAGGAGGCTGTCCCGCTGACGTTCGCGGTCTAACGGTACCTATAGGGACCTCGGATCGGAGGTGATTACCGTAGTATTACTTCGAGGCTACACGAAAAGCCCTCGCCGTTTCGAGGAGTTGGAGAAGTCCTCGATGGGTCAAACGAACGCTTGTGCTTCCTCTTCCCTAAGGGTTTAGTTGTTCGTTTTAAATTCCTGGAGCGTTAGCTCGAAACGTTGGCCGAGAAGAGAGTAGAGGAGCTCAGGCCTTGGGGCGTTAACGTACCGTTCATCGTATTAGGGTTAGTCTACTTCCTGATAGGAGGTCTCAGCCTCTGGAAGAACCCTCAGGACCACGGCTACCTGATGATGGTGGGGGCCTACGCCCTTTATGAGGGCATGATTATGAGGCTCTTCTTCCCCGCGACTAAGTACTTCAAGCTCCAGGCCCTAGCGCTGATGTCCCTCGCGATTCCCTTACCGGAGGCCCAAGCCTTATCCTCTTACGCGCTGACTTTCTTGGAGCTCAGAGCGTTAAGGGATGTGAAGAGTTACGGGAGCAGGTTCCCGTTCAACGCCCTAGTCCTGGCCTCCCCAGTCCTTTCCTCGATATCCTGGACGGCCTTCGTGTTCTTCAAGGACCCAACCCTCCTCTTCCCCCCGCTGGTGAGTTACGTTCTGGGCATCAACATCGGCGTATTCAAGGCTACCCTAGGCAGTAAGCCCTTCTTCGGCTGGAGGCAGACCCCCTATTTGGCCTTGGCCTCCTTTTCCTTCCTCCCCCCGGCCTTCAGCGCGGCCGTAATCCTGTATTCCGCCCGCGTTTTGCTCACAGCCAATAACCTGAGGTCCTCCTCGACGGTCGTGCTCGTATCGTTCCTCGCCTCGGGGCTCGAGACCCTTTTCCTCAACGACTTCGTCCACGCCTTCAGCCTGGGCCTCATGCTGGCCTCGTTCATAAACTGCGTAGTCTACTCCACCTCCAGGTACGCCTTCAACGGCGTTCCTCACTTCCTCTCCGTGTTACTTATCCTAGCCTCGTCCCTGGCCTGGCCTTTCTTTAAGGTCGTTTCTTTCGTCCTTACCGGAGCGGCCCTGCTCCTGTTCGTTTATGCAACAAGGCACAACCTAACCCTGAACGCCCTGAAGTACGGGATGAGCGAGGTCTACTTGAGGGAGCAGATGAGAAGCGTGCAGAGTTAAATTGGGCGAGGAGCATAGATCGAAGGGATGAGGCTATCGATACCGATGATCGTCGTCCTTACGGTCTTCCTATTGTCGCCGGTGCTGCTCTTCAAGCCGGCAGCCTTGGTTAGCCAGTACAGCGTCACCATAGAGTCCTACTCCGAGCAGGCGAACGTGACCTTAACGAACGCCTATTTCCCTCCCATAGTATACCCGGGGGCTTTCGCTCAGATCACCCTCCATAACTCCGAGAGCTACCCTGTGGTGGTGTACTACGTCGAGGTGAACGGGTTGAAGGAAGTCACCTTGCCTCAAACGCCATTGGTGATCCCCCCGAACGGTAACGTGACGATTCAGGTCCAGCTCTCGGTCGTATCGTCGAGCTACGACATCGCGGTTTACGTTTGAAAAGGCGGTAAAACGGAAACCTAATATAAATGGTAAAACGAGCACTTAATTGGTTGAGGAGATGGAGAAAGTGGTGATAAAGAGGGCCGACAGTCAGGGCAGGATAGTCCTACCTAAGGAGTGGAGGGAGAGGTTCCACACCGACGAGTTCGTCCTAGTGTTAAAGGAAGACAAAGTAGAGATCTACCCTAAGGTCTCAAGCCTCTCGAGGCTAGTAGACAGCGTCGAGGTAGAGGAGCTCCCGAGTGACTGGCATGAGCTCAAGCGTAAGGTTCTTAGACTCTAACGTTCTGGTTTACGCTGTCGTTAAGCCTAAGAAGAACGTGGACGAGAGGTTGGCTAAGATAAAGGAGAGGGCTAGGGAGATACTGAGGAGCACAGTTGTTTATCACTAAATCAGCCCCGCTCCTGAACTCTGAGGACAGAGATATAGTTGAAAAATACTTAAATCAGTTCAATATATCTATTTCAAAATACAAATTCCAAATATGTGCACAGATTTTTAACGTAAAGTTCGACCCCTCTCAGAGGAAACATGAGGGCGAGGCTCTACCCCCTTCTGGTCTTCTACGCTGCCGAGGCCACGCTGACGATCATCCTCGTCGCCTGGCTGATCCAGCTCAGCAACGTGGCGGGATCGGTGAAATACTACGGGCAGGCCACCACCCTCTTCACCTTGGGCGTCCTAGCTTACGCCCTAGGCCTCAGGCACGCCCTCGACGCCGACCACGTGGCCGCCCTTAACGTGGCAGCGAAGAAGCTGACTCAGGAGGGCAAGGACGCTAGGTTCATAGGCCTGTTCTTCGCCCTGGGTCACGCCAGCGTCGTCATCGCTATGACTGCTGTATTCATCGTCGCTTACAGGGAGGCAGCTAACGTGGTGCCGCAGTTGCAGCGGTTAGGAGGCGTGATTGGGAACGTCATCAGCTCCGCCCTCCTCTTCATCTTGGGGCTCCTGAGCCTCCTCCTGCTCCGTGAGACCTACGAGGCCTACAGGGCATTCGGGAGGGGCGAGATAAGCGAGGACGAGCTGGAGGCCCGCCTCGCAGGGGATCACGCAGTGAAGGGCTTCAGGAGGTTCTTCGAGGCGTTGAGCAACCAGCGTGACCTCTTCGTCATAGGCTTCCTGTTCGGGCTAAGCTTCGACCTGGCGGGTGAGGTGGTGTTATTGGCGATGCTGGCCGCCTCCTCCGCTCCGGAGAGCTTCTCCCCGTGGGAGCTCATGATTTTCCCCATGTTGTTCACGGTGGGGACTGCGCTGATGGACACCACCGAGGGCTTCCTCATGTCGACCGCATATGGGTGGGCCCTGAGCTCCCCCGCGAGGAAGGCCTGGTTCAACGTGACGATGTCGGTAGCCTCTACGGCCATCGCCTGGTTGGTAGCTGCCTTCATGGGGCTAGATGCAGCTCGCTCAGCGTTCGACCTCCAGGGAGGTATCTGGGCCTGGGTAGCTGCCCTCACCGTCGGCCCTGCCTGGGAAAGCCTAGGCACAGTGGTCGTAGGGGTCTTCGCAGTTACGTGGGTGATCTCGATAGCCGTGATGAAGGCTAAGGAGAGGAGGGTTGACAACAGTTTAGGTCGTTCAACCCGTCCGTAACTCGTTTATTGAGCTCAGAAAATTAATAAAACCCTTAAGTTACTCGGCGGTCTTCATCAGTGGACGACCTATTTCCTTATTTATAGTGTTCTTTTTTGCTTGAAAAAAGCTCAAATTAACTAGCTAACCTTTTGCATCATAGCCGTATTCGTTCTGTGGAATTGAAGCTTCGTCCTTCATAGGATTTGAACCTCAAGTGAGGGGTCGGGCTTTCATAGTGTTTATGAGCCGGGAGTTTCGCTAAATCTCTTACAGATTTGAAAGGAGGGCAGACACTGGAGGTGTTGCTATTAGTACTCCAGGAGCTTTGCCTTAAACTGTAGGAGAGACTGAACTGAGGAGGAACACCCTACTGAGGCCATTTGGCGCTCCAGAAGACACATGTTCCTGAATTCCTGTATAGATCAAAAAACTGTGTGTTTTTCATTTGGGAGATTGGGTCTCATAAGAAGGTTTAAGGGCGCGATCCTTAGCTTTTTCTCTAGCAATATTTAACAAATCTTCTTTAAACTTCTCAAAGTCCTCATCTGACTCGATCACTAGAAACCTCTCTCCATCCTTATCTTCAACAATTCTCATGTGTACAAACTTCTCCCAGAGGTTAATAAAATAATGTGGCTAATAGAGTTTCTTCTCATTGAATTTTGAAAAATTGTTAAGTAAGCAGTGGGAAGCGCTACTCATGGGATCCAGGATTTCTATTCCCGTTATAAAAATTGAATGAACTCTTCAGTTTATGTAAAAAATTCAACCCCGAGCTCTACGCTCTCTGGTCTAGGGTTGATATATCTTTTAGATGTCTTTACAGATATCTTTACATATACTATAACGAAAAACAAAAGCTTTATTAGTTCGCTTTACAATATTTTTAACATGGTTTGTAATAAGTGGGAATTGAGGTTTTCAATGAGGAAAGCTAGAGATTACAGAGAATTTCTGCGATATGTAGTAGATAATTATAGTGATAAGTTAGTGATGATAATTCTTGAAAAATTAGAGTTATTAAGGAAAGATCCCTTGAAGTACGCCAGGGAAAAATTAGGTAAGGATAAACATAACAATGCTATGTTCTCTATTGAGGTTACTAGAGATATAAGAATACTTTACAGCTTGGATTCAAAAAATTGTATAGTTCTCATTTGGGTGATCGGTTCTCATAAGGAGGTTTACGGGCGGGACTAAGCTCGTAATAAGCCTCAATTAGCATTTTCCTGAACTCTTCTAAGTCCTCCTTACTCTCAATCTCTAGAAATCCTTCTCCGTCCTCGTCTTCAACGATTCTCATATGTATAGGCTCCACGAAGCGATCATTAAAGTAGTGCGCTAATAGAGTTTCTTATCATTGAGTTTCGAAAAACTGTAATGATAAGGAGAGCTAGCGCTACTCTCGGATATATGCACATTGATCGCGTTAGAAGATTCAACGAACTAGGGGATTCTCCCTGTTTTACCTTCTTCTCCAACTCCTCTACTCTCCTCTTCAACTCTCGTAGTTCCTAGCTTACAGTACATCAGCGGTTCCTCAACTCCTTAAGGACCTTACCCTCGCGTAAGGCACGAGGAGGAACAGCTCAACGAGCGAGACCAGGACGGCGAGGGCGAAGGACTGACTTATGTCCGCTCCTGCGAGGGCGAACAGGGCGACGCCCCCCAGTATTTCGCCCGAGTTAACGGCGGCCAGGCCTAAGGTGCCCGACTTAGACCCTGAAACGTTAAGAACGTAGGCGTAAATAGCGGTTATTGCGAGCTCGTTGAAGAACCCCAAGACAAACAAACCGAAACTCCAGAGCGAGCTAGAGTATATCATTAGGGCGGGGAGTGTGCCAATGACGGAAAGCGAGACGACCTTGTCCAACGAGGCCAGGTTCATCCTTAAGGCTATGGCCACCGCTCCTCCGATACCCGAGGCCAGGGTCATCAGTGACGCGATCAGAGACGATTCTTTAGGACTTACGCCATAGCTCACGAAGACGTAGGTCGGGAACAGCTCGCTCACGAGGTAGTAGATCCCCCACACCCCGCTAGTCATCACCGAGAGGGGGAGAACGTCTCTCACTCCCTTACCGCTGAACTCCACCTCGAAGTTGGGGTAGTGTGACGCTAAGTTCAACACGCCCAGGAGGGCCGTCATAACGCCCACGGCTATCGCTACGGGGGGAGAAACCCAACTCTGCCTCGAGGTAACCCAAGGCTAAGCCTGCGGTACCGCCGAAGGAGAACAAGGCGTTGTAGGCCCCCATGGCCTTCTGCTCCTCCCCAGGGTTTAACCTGCTCAGGGTGCCTCCGGCTGACGAGAAGAAGAGGCTCGCCCCCGCACCGGTGAGGAAGTAGAACGCCATAACCTGGAGTGGGGAGCCCGAGACCCCCAGGGCGATCTCGCTTATTCCAATGACTACTAGGCCTAAGGAGTAAGCGACCTTCGCTCCGACCTTCGACGCTACGGCCGCTGAGGGGATCTGAAACAGGCCAGTGGCTACAAAGAAGGAAGAAACCGCCTCTGCGGCGAAGGAGGAAGGAAGCCCGAAACGTACTAACATACCCGGAACGGCGGGAGCGATCAGGAACCAGGCCACGGCGTAAACGGCCCTGGACAGCAGTATCAGCTTCCCCTTCATGGGAAAACTGTTATCTCGTACTGGGTTTCGATAACTAAAAGCTGTGCTTGCCCGATAGAATCGTAATTAGGTGAAGTCCCTTCCGGAGCCAGAGAAAGCGTTCACTCCTTAGATACTGAGTATCACGATTAAAGGCAAAACGTTAAAGCGTAACAAAGGATAAAGACTTTGACCTTAAGACAAAGGTCGTTCACTTCGTCACTCTATACTCTTTCTCCAACCGCTGGACCTTCACCTTGTAGACCACTATAGAAGCCGCCCAAGTCACTGCGAATAGACCCACTATCATGACCCCTATGCTCCCCCACCACACGTCTCCCGTGACGTCAGCTATCCAGTCCCACAGCCCTCCGCTCAGGTTGAACTCGCCCTGAACGAGGCCCAACGTCTCTAATGTACCAATGGCCCAAGCGACCATAACCGAGATTATGGTCATCGTCAGGTTGTACCAGATCTTCCTGATCGGGTTGTCGAAGGCCCACCTGTAGGCTGAGGTCATGAAGAAGCCGTCCGTGGCGTCTATTAGGGTCATTCCTGCCGTGAACAGGAACGGGAAGACCAGGAGTTCCCACACGGGAACGCTCGTTACTGCGGCGCTGGCCGCTGAGATAGCTAAAAGAGCGGTCTCGCTCGCCGTTTCGAAGCCCAACCCGAAGAGGAACCCTATCGGGTAGAGGTAGTACTGCTTGTCCACTATCTTGAACAGCTTCCCGAAGTACCTGGCCATGAAACCCCTCTTCAACAGCGCCTCGTTGAGCCTCTCCTCGTCCAGCCTCTCCCTTCTTATGTCCTTGTAAATCTGGTAGATCTCGAAGAAGACCAGGAAGTTCAAGAGGCCTATAATGTAGAGGAAGCCGGCGCTGATCAGGGTACCTATTATGCCTCCCACGTTCTCCAGCTGCGGGATGTAAGTCTCGACCGCCCTCGCGCTCACAACGAAGGCGACGCTCAGCAGTATTACCACGGTAGAGTGGCCCAGGGAGAAGAACAGTCCCGCGAACTTGGCGTCCTTGCCCTCCTGAGTCAGCTTCCTCGTGGAGTTGTCGATGGCCGCGAGGTGGTCGGCGTCCAAGGCGTGGGGGATCTACTACCTCGTGAGCGAGCTGTTCCCGACCTACGTCTTCGTGAGCTAT
>APJY01000003.1 GCA_000389735.1 Sulfolobales archaeon Acd1
GTGGACTATCTTTACCCCACGCTCTAGGGGCTTACTCTCCTGAACTAGGAACCCTAATCCTCGTTAATACGACTAAGTAGCGTGAATCTAACCGTCTCACCGCAGATAGCTACGTTCTTGAGTACCTAGCCCGTTATGCGGAAACACCAAGCCTGAACCGCGTGTTCGGGTTCGTTCGAGGTCTGGAAGTTCGGAGCCCACCGAAGTATTACATCACGACGTATTATCTCAAGCTAAAAGTAAGGTTCCGAACTTTCGATTCGTCATGGATTAAAGATTTAAGTAGTTTTACGCTATTCTAAAATAACGTGACGGTTCTGATATTCAACGTGGGGTTCACGGCGGAGTACGTCATAAGGGCGATCTCGAGGAGGTCAATAGCAGGGGTCAACAAGATCTTCCTGGTGGCCATGGAATCTAAGGACGATTACTCCCAGAAGAGGTCCTCGGAGGCCATAGGCGCCATCCTCGACTTCCTGAAGATCGCGGGCGTCACGGACGTGGACGTGGTCAAGGTGAACGTGGACTGGAGCTTCGACGCGATCCTGGAATACGTCTCCGAGAAGATAGGGGGTTATGACGATTACGAGTTCCACCTGGTCGGAGGGACCAGGATGACGCTGCTCGCGCTCTACTACCTCGCCTTGCTACTCTCAGCGATGCCGGGAGTCAAGGTGAAGGCCATCGCTTACGACGAGGCTATGACGATCTCGAAGGAACTCCCGTTGAGGGTACCGTCAGTACCCACCAAGGAGAAGCTGGACGTGCTGGAAGCGATCGGGGCCGGCGCGACGGTTACCGGCCTCGCCAGGGCCCTGAACAAGTCGCCCTCGACCGTCTCGCTTCAGCTGACGTCCCTCAAGGAGGAGGGGTTAATAACGGCGGAGAGGGAGGGGAGGAAGAAGGACGTCGAGCTCACCCCTCTGGGCAGGGCAGTCCTGAACCTGATGAAGAAAGCCGTGAAGGAGAAGGTCGGTTCCGCGACGAGCCCTCAAGGGGGTTCGACGCGCGTATGAACGCCTAGAGGGATGAAATTCAGACTGGATTAACCGTACTGTTTTTAGGATTAGGGTTAATGGAACCGGATAAGGACCTATCCCGTAATTCTTAACGTTATAGGAAACTCGACAGCTGGCAATAGAGGAGCTCTAACGAGCGTAAGCTTTTACGTACACCTGCCACACACGGGAGAAGGACGAAACGGAGGTGCACACCGCTTGGCTACCAAGGCCGAGTAAATAACGGCAGGGCCAACGTTCTCACACAACTGCCTAAGGGATTACCGATTCCAGGAATCTCAAAGTCAGAACTTCGCGCCGAGCTTTTTCAAGTCCGAATCGTTGCTTGTCATCTCTACGTCGAAATACCTTCTGACCACTTCCTACTCCTCTCTTCCGAAGCCTCTTTCAGCACCTCGTCTACGTCCTTCAGCCTCACGTTGACTTTGAACAGCCCTCTGAAGCTTTTCTTAACATACGGGAGGAGCTGTACTTTACCGTCCTCGACGACGAGCTTCACCTTGCCGGTGATGTTCAGCTCCTCCCTTACCTCCTTAGGGATCACTATTCTTCCTCTCTCGTCAACTGTAAGCAAGTACTCCTTTTTCATTAGGTTCCACTACTTATCCCACCTATATAGATTCAACGTAACCGTGCGGTTGTCTGATCTTTAGTTCAATATTTCACTAACGTTAATTTTTAGGTTGATAATTTTAACAAATTAAACTTCAGTTTGGCGGGACTTATCCTGTGGGTGACGGTAGAAGTCGAACGCGACATCAACGGTTCCAGGACGGAGCCAAGGCTTGTTTTAGTTTCTATCAGTTGTTACTTTACCTAGTCCTTAAAATCGTAGCGTTCCACATGAACTGGATCCACCCTCCCTAATCCTGTCGTCGTGATCGGCACTGATCAGGGCTCTCGCCACTATAGGAGTCCCCGATCAAACGTTATTCCTAAACCGCATTAGCGTTAGTCTCAGGTTTATGGGAGTAAAAGGGTTCAAGAAAAAGGTATGGTTTAACTTGTCTGCTGACGTTACTTTCTCCTTCTCAGGACGAAGTATACCAGTAATACACCGACTACTATGAGACCGCCTATCGGTATGACATAGGTAATTGACTGGCCGGAGGAGGTTTGGCTAGGTGCTGAGGTCTGAGGTGTGGTAGTTTGGGTAGTAGTTGATGTTGTTAAGGTTTGAGCTGATGTAGTAGTTGAGGAAGTAGCGGACTGTGTAGTTGTTGTAGTGGTGGTTGTTGTGGTCACGCTGGTTTGAGTCGTGCTACTCTGGGTAGTGTTAGTTTGGACAGCACCTGAGGTAGTAGTCTCTGTTTGAAGAGTTATCGGGGAATTTATAATTACATACGTGAGATCCGGTTTACCTACGCTTAATTCTGCATAACCTTGAGGAGTGAAGGTCACGTGAACGTTGTCCGTTGCCTCAGCCGTATCTCCTCCGAAGGTGTAATAAGAAGGGAATTCCACATACTCGTTGTTTCGTAGGTAGAAAAGACCTAGTGTAGCCGAAATGTTCTTAAACGTAGTAACCTCGCCGTTCCCTCCCCCTCCAAATATTAGCTCTGTGTCGTAATACGAACCGTAAAGACCCGTCGGACCCGCAGGTGTGTACTCCATACCGTTTACTTGGAAATATGCGGAGCTCACATTCGGATCGATTACCAGCACCTTATCGAACGTTTGGGAAGACAAGACCGTGTAAGACCCGTTCTCCAACACCATGACACTGAAGGTGATTAGTACGCCCTTGCCTTTCACTACACTCTCGTTCATTACTAAATAGCCCGAAAACGGAAGGGAATACGTGAAACAAGGTGAGGAGTTGTAGTTGCCGTAGTAGTTCCCTCCTTGAGGACTAGGCGCTACGTATCCGTCTCCTTTTATGCTCTGGTTCGTCAGAGTAGCCGTGGGATTAGTCATGTTAAACACGTTGTCGTGATAAACTACTATGCTCTCGTTAGTCAGGAAAATTAGTACGTCTTGCGGCCACAATATCCACGTGGAGTTATCGTCGTTGTTAATGACCAATACAGAGTTCAGCTGAAGGGATGCTGAGTATGCAGGTGCTAGGTTCTGAGAGCCGTTGTAAGCTAACAGAGAGGTTATGTTAAAGTAACCCAAGACTGAGGTGGTGTTAACTACGTAAGTCTTCGTCCCTGATACGCCGTAACTCGCTATTCCCATGGGATAAGCACTTCTATGTGTTATCTCGATGTACAAATACGGGTTTACATATTCAGGAAGAACTCTATACGCGAAGGCTAGATACGCAGGCGTGTCGTGGGGGTTAGTAATATTGAGGTAATAAATTCCAGCTGGTAGATCGACAGCGTAGAAACACGTTTCAGACGTGTAGTTCCACGTTAGGGTGATGGGAGAGGAATTGAAGAAGACCTGAGACTCATTATTGAAAACGGTGTAATAAACGGTCTGGTTCGAGACACCGAAAAGCGCTAAGGTCGAGGGGGAGCCCAGTGTAGATAAGTGAATTTCGAGTGAACAGGTTCCGCCAGGAGGTATGGTCACGAACTCCTCCACATAAGTCGAGGAGTTTTCAGGTGTAATGGGCGTAGTATTGTAGAAATACGAAACATTGGCGTATTGTGTAGGCGAGTATATTACTAGGTAATACGTACCGGGGTTCGCCAGTACCCCGTTAACTATCGCCGAACCGTTCTGGATCACGATTCCTCGGAGCGACCCAGTGCTGTTGAATTGAGAGAACTCACTGGGAGTCATGAGTGCTACCGTCACTGTAGCGTTGCTCTCGACGGCGTAAACTATCGCCGATAGGCTATTAACGTGAATTGGAACGTATAAAAAGTATCCCGCATTTAAAACGAAAGCCTGTGCAGGTAGGAAAGAGGCGAGGAAGAGCGTCATTAACAGTAGGGGGAAGAGTTTCCTCATTGGAAGAAACGGTGAAGGGGACTTTTATAAGTATTACCCCCTACGTGGGTCATGACCTAGTGTGATACCCTACAGTTGTTACTTAAAATGTGAATGAGGCCACGTTTCGCCTTACTAATGTTTCAGTTCAATTCATATGAGGATCATCAACGTTAGGTATTGATTTATGATGCTCTCTATAATTTCGAAACGACCATAAATAGCTTAAGGTTATCACCGACTCGCTCATAAACCTAACTAGCTAATAGCCTCTAACTATAAAGGTTTGCTTTCGAATTTTCTTTAATACGCTTAAACCAACTGTATTCTTGTGGTGAGCAGGGTCAACGATTGGATTAGGCAGGCTGAGAGAAATTTCAGATCTGCCGAAATAAATTATCAAAATGAACTTTATGAAGAGACTTGCTATGAAGCTCAGCAAACTGCGGAAAAAGCTGTCAAAGCTTTGTTAAGTTATTTTCATAAAGAACAGAGAGGTCATTCTATTACCTTCCTTTTACAGTCATTGTCTATTCAAATTCAGGGTGAAATATTGAGATGTGCGCAAGAGCTTGATAAACATTACATACCCCTACGTTATCCCGACGCTTTCGATCAGGGTGCTCCTGCAGATTATTACAATAAGGACGACGCAACCAGATGCTTGGATTGTGGCAGAAGAATTCTATCATGGGTGAAGGACGTTGTGGGAGGAACTCTGCAAGGAATATTCTAAGTTTAATCCGAAGCTAGTAGTGTTGTTTGGATCTTATGCCAGAGGCGATTACACTAGCGAGAGCGATATCGATGTTCTGGTCGTTTCCGACGTTTTTCCACGCGATCCTAGGGAAGGTTTCGCAATGACTTACACCATGAAATTCCCCAAGGTAATGCCTGTAGCAATGAACACCCAAGTTTTTTTAAAGAAGTTAAACGAAGGATCTACGTTTATTCTTGAAATTATAGAAGACGGTAAAATATTGTGCGGAGATAAGGAATTTGAAAACGATGTTTTAGAAAAATACAAGGAAATTAGGAAAAAGTTTAGAAGAAAAGGGAAGTTATGGGAATGGTGACGAAATCTCACCATAAAATTCATTGTATATTCCTTTTCGGGATTACACATGGTGGGCAGTCGAGTGGGTCAGAGAACCACTCCCACTTGAAAGGGGGACTCTCATCCAAATCACGTCTAGTCCTTTGAAGGAAAGGGGAGATGACGGTTGCTCCTCCCACAGTCCCATTAAGCCCTTAATCGAACTGGGGAGGAGCATCATTAGCGTCACTGAAAGACTTCTGAAAGAAGAAGTGTTAAGGGGCTATCCACCCTCTTGGCGAGGCTTTCCGGCCCCTTTTAACCCCACCTTTGCCTCTTCACTGCTCCAAGAGGCTTTGCCTCATCCGGCAATACCCCACTGGGGTATTGCCTAACTTCCATTCCCGATTAGTTCGCTGTATAAGGGATAACGCCGTTAACCCAGTTCTAGTTTCTTTCAGTTGTTACAAGCTAGGTTGTAAATTTATTTCGGAAATCAATGTATAGTTTTAGTTTCTTTCAGTTGTTACAATACCCGTATTTATTAATGTAAATAGGGGGGATATGTTTTAGTTTCTTTCAGTTGTTACTGACCCTCCGCGCCCTCGATTTACACGTGTATTTACGCGTTTATAAATCTTAACAGACCTTAAACGCGTTTTCTTCCCCTAACTCGTTTAAGGGGATTTATCGTAACCCCTAAGGGCGGGAGGGTAAGGGAGAAGTAACTCATTGAACGTGTTGAAATAATTGGTAATTACAGATGAGGAATTGGAAAAGTGACCTCGAGGACATATAGCGACCGTTCACGGCGGGCGAGCTGAAGAGAGACTCTTATACCACGAACTAAGGTAGAAAACAGTCAAAAATCACTAAGTAACTATATTATTCAGCTTTTTAATTTAGGAGGTGAAGTGAAATAAGTTCTGATTCTTGTGCCAGATTGAAAGTTGGTCGCTGATAAATCCGAAGAACCCCACGAAGCGCTTATCAGGCGGAAACGCT
Source organism: Sulfolobales archaeon Acd1 (assembly GCA_000389735.1). Lineage (GTDB taxonomy): Archaea > Thermoproteota > Thermoprotei_A > Sulfolobales > Sulfolobaceae > Acd1. Next base: position 5,947 of record APJY01000003.1, read on the forward strand.
TCAGCGAGGAACTCGTTGGTCCATAGAGAAGGCGGTAGATACCTTTAAATAATTTAGGACTAGTGTCACGGAAGTCGACTCAACACGGAGAACCGATCCGAAATTCGCGTCGTTGAGGTTGAGCCCAGTGCTGTCAGTGAACTGCCGACCACGTTGAGCATAGCTAAGCGCGAAAAAGATAATTGTATAAAAACTAGAAATAGCTTAGCTCTTCTTCTCTTGTTGTGCCTGTTTGGGTAGCAGATAGATCTTGTTCCCTATTATGGAGTTGTTCGGCACTAACACCGTCGTTCCGTCCGACTTGTTTATATAGGTGAATAACGTGCTGACCTCCTCGACTATTCCATCTTCGCCAGCGACGTTAACGTGGTCCTTGATCCTGAACGGCCTCGCCAGGAGGATGAACAGACCAGCCACCGCCTGGCCCAGGACCTGCTGCGACGCGAAGCCTATCACGAGCCCTATGAAGCCGCCCAACGCCACGCCAGCGGCTCCACCGGCCACTCCGCCCGCTATAGCAGCTACTAACGCGCCGATTCCGATTAGCCTGAAGACGCTCCTAATCGAGGCGGCGGTCGGGTGGTCGTACTTCAACCTCAAGTTCCAGTAGATGACGTTGGCGAACGCCATGACTATGAAGTAGCCGAACAGCAGCGATAACAGGATGTTCACGTAAGGCGCGTAACCCATTATCGACGGCGTGCTGGCGGAGGCGCTGGCGGAGGTACTGGTGGAGTTGCTGTGTGATGTGAGGTAAGGTATGCTAGGCAACGAGGCGACCACGCTCTGTAAAACCGGGAAGACTAGGTTGTTGATTACCGCCTCTACTACGACATAAATTACAATATAGAGTATTAACTTACCGGTTGCTTCTCCTATTTTCTTCCTAATTTCTTTAACATCGGTTATTTCTTCGTCCTTCATCATTAGCCCATGAATTCATCAAGATATATAAAGTTGTTTTCACGTTGGTAGTCAGTAATACCCTTCCTTTCGGTGCTACTCCATGAAGGTCCTGGAGGGGCTCTGAGGCGAGGCCATTACCTTAGGAGTAGAACGCGCTAAATAACTATTCCTCAATACCCAAGGATACCGAAACGCTTTCGATTCGCTGATACGCGAAGCCGAGCACCACCGCTCGATCGCGTAGTGGAAAGTTTTTATCGGTGAAGGGACACCCTGGTCAGGCGATGAGGCGGGCAGGTCTTGTATTATTATCTATCAGTTTAATTGTAATTTCGGTAAGCCAATTCGCCCTGCCGACGCGCGGCGAAGCCAATTGGTATTTGATCACCCTGGCCCCCAGATGGTACGACTACTTCAGCATCAACGTGACCCAAGGTGATGGGCTTTACGTGGTCTTCTACTCCTCCTCGCCGGTGACGTTCATGATAATGACCCCAACCCAGTTCTCCTACTTCAATGAGACCGGTGCGGGCCCTGCGGTCTACAGCGTGGTGGCCAGCTCATATGACGGCTTCATCCCGTTGCCGAACGGCAGGTATTACGTCGTGTTCTTCAACAACGCAACGGACAGTGACGTGACCATACACTATTACGTATTCGCCCGCCCCGTAGCGACAGGTATAGCGGACTACGGCCTAATGGTGAAAGGTAACGCGGTTCAGCCCTACGTGGAGAAAGCCAAGGCCGTGATGGGAGTCGTGAAAATAAACGGGCTCTACGCCTTCAACTCCACGCCACCTGCTGGCGCAGATAAAAATGGGGCATCGATACAGTTAAACGTCGTGCTCCAGGTCAACACGGTCACGGGCTCTCAACAGCTCTGGCTCCAGAACGTCATATACATCTATACTAGTAATTTCACTGCTTACATCGGAGATGCCGTGTGGAACGACACCTCTTTTATATCATTACTTCACAATGTGACAGGGAATGGTGAAATCGGCTTTTCCTTAGGAACGTATTACGGGTACGCGACTAATTACTTCTATCTGTCCCCGTCATCGATAATTTACCTCATAATAAACACCTCCTATACCCCTCAAGGTCCCATTATCCGTTTCGGCTACGCTAATGGAAGCGGGCAAGTGGTGTGGTACGATAACGTCACTGCACACATACCCGGAACGCTGTCCGCTTACATCCTGGTAGACGGTTTCAACTTTACGAAGGGGCTTAGCCCTTACGACGCCGAGCTAGTGGTGGCTGGAGAGGCCTACGGCGAGGCCACTTACTTCAACAGAGCGAACGTCGAGCTAGCCATGTTCTACCAGCTCCCGAACGGCCAGTGGGCTCCGCCAAAGTACCTCCTACCTTTCGGGATACACACAGAGGAGGCAGCCGACGACCTGTACACGGCGCCCTATGAGGGGGTTTTCCTCGTTGAGCCGGGCTACAGCGTAACTAACCTTAACGAAGTATTCCCATTCAGCTTCAAAGTTCTGAACAGCACCGCCGTAACTATCGAAGGGTCAGTTTACACGTTGACTTTCAACGCCTCGGGAGGCGAGTTGCCCTACACCCTAAGCGTCGAGATAGACAACGGCAGCGGGGTCCAACTGAGGGACTCCACTCACGTGTTCTTCCCCACGACTTCGACTTACGAGCTACCGCTGAGGGGGCTTTCGCCCGGCAACTACACGGTTATCGCGAGCTTGACGGACTACAGCGGTAGGACCATAACTTACCAGCTACCTCTGAGGGTAAACCCGTCACCGATGAGCACCCTAGGCACTACTAGCCTTATTGTCCTAATCGTGTTTGTTATCCTTGTAGCCATAGCGTTAGCTAAAAGGAGGAGGTGACGGAAACCCTCGTTTTTGAACCTCCCCTTCCACTACGCAACGGTCTCTATCTTTCGTCGTCGGGCCCCTCTAGTCTTCTAAGCCCGGGATCGAAGGCCTTCAGTTAACGGACGCTCAATTGGCTCATGTAGCCGTGTTGGCGAGGCTTCTTAGTATCTACAATACGCGACACTTCATCATTTACCTTCCTCCAGCTCCTTCAGTAGTTCGTCGATCTTCTGTGAGATTTCTTTGACTTCGTACTTGGCGAAACACGAGTTTATCACCTTCTTAGTCTCCTTCACTACGGTGATTAAATCCTCGAGTACTTGCTCTTTCTTAGTATATTTACTGAAGCCGGGCTCGAAACCGTTGTACTGATACTCGTGAAGGTCCAAAGCGTAGTTGACGAGGTTTATGACGTCAATTCCTACCTTTTTCAACATCTGGGCTAAGCCGTACATACCATGCGTAGGGACAACGTGTGCCTTCTCTTTAATCCACTTCCTCTCCTGGTCGTCCTTGGCCAAGTCAACCAATTTATCCTCGTTAGTTACTACGAAGGCGCTCAACAGCGCTTTCACTGCACTGAAAGCTTTTCCTGCGGAGTTCCTAGTGTACCCTTCCTTCCATAAAGCGAGAGCTAGGAGGAGGTCAGATAAGCTTTCGATTATCCTGGCCTCGACGTATTCCTCTCCAACCTTATAAAGTTCCTTCTCCATAGTCATTTCCCTATTCGTCAAAGTTAAAAAAGATTATAGACAACATGGGACCATCGACTAAACATCGCTCTGTAATCTTTTACTAATGATAAAACAGTTCATTTAAGAATGCTGGTTCGTTTATCCTCCTAAACGTGGGGAGGGAAGGGGAGTGGTGGGGCTCCGCTGAAGCCCGACGGCTGAGGACCTGATACATGCTCGTGAAAAGGCCCAAGACCTCCTTCCGAATTGACTCACCCGTGTCGCAGTACGGATAGGGACGCCCTAGCCTATTTTTAAAGGTTTGTGGAGTCTGAGTAAACAGTCTTTTTAAACTGTTGTGGAGTCTAAATCCACAGAAGTGATAGAAGAGTACAACCCCTGGTGGGTGTCCAAGGAGAGGATAAACGAGGTCGAGGTCTACAGGAAGTACGAGGAGTCGGAAGTCAGGTGGGTTCCTGACGTTATTGAGAAAGTGAGCTTGTCCCCTTACTCCCTGAACTTCATCTTCGGCCCCAGACAGGTGGGGAAGTCCACCGCGTTAATATTACTAATAAAGAGGCTACTGAAGGAAGAAAGAGTGAACCCTAAGTCGATCTTCTACTTCTCTTGCGACAAGTTAGCCGACTACAAGGAGCTGGACGAAATAATAGGGGAATACATGAAGTTCAAGAGGGCTAACGACATCTCGTCATCCTTCATCTTTTTGGACGAGATAACCTACCCCAGGGAATGGTACAGGGCTTTAAAGAGCAGGATAGACAGGGGGGACTTCAGGAACGACGTCCTGGTCGTCACGGGCTCCCTATCTATGTCGGCGAAAAGGGAGATCGAGACCTTCCCCGGGAGGAGAGGTGGAGGTAAGAACCTGTTGATGCTCCCCCTTCCCTTCTCTAAATACGCGGAGCTGTTTAACGTCGATATACGGAAGGGCGACCTGGGCTTCGTCCTCTCGAACTACGCGCGGAACTCCCACTTCCTGCGCGAGCTGAACGACTTACTGGAGAAATACTTGGTCACGGGCGGCTTCCCCAACGCCATTAGGGACTACGTGAAGTACGGAAAGGTGAGCGAGGGGACGATAAGCGACTTCGTGTCCAGCGTGGTCAGCGAGGTGAACAAGTTAAGGAGGAGCGAGACCTTCCTCAAGCTCACGATCAAAGGCATAATAGAGAGGGCCTCCAGCGACTTCAGTTACCACACCCTCTCGAAGTCGTTCGGGGTCGGCACGGTGAAGACCGCGATAAGTTACGTAGAACTCTTGCAGAAGCTGTACCTGCTCGAGGTCCTGAACCAGGTGGACCTGCAAGGTAACGTGTTGACCAGGAAGGAGAAGAAGTTCTACTTCGTGGACCCCTTCATATACAGGGCCTTCGCCGCCTGGACTCTGACCGGTCTGCCCGACGAGAGCAAGCTGGTCGAGAGCGTGGTGGTGTCCCACCTGTCCAGGGTCTACGACACCTTTTACACCAAGGAGAGGGGGGAGGTAGACGCCGTAATAAAAAGTGGGGGAGAGATGATAGGCTTCGAGGTGAAGTTCGGCAGAGTCAGAGCGGAAAAGAGGGTTTTAGGGAGGATGAAAAGGGTGTACGTTTTGAGTAAGGACGAAGTGGGAGATAACGTGATACCCGTCTCGATATTCTTGGGGATGCTCGACGTCCCCCAGACCGCCGAACTGAAAGTGCTGGTTTAACTTACTGACCGAAAACAATTCAAATAATCTATATTCACGTTATTATTACTGTTTCTATCGTTTGTACCTTCCTCCCCTCATTCGTTTTGAATGGTCGCTATACGTTCTTGAAGTCGCTTTTCCAATTCCTCATTTGTAATTACCAATTAATTCAACACGTTCAATGAGTTACATCTCCCTTGACCTCCCGCCCTCGGGGGGTACCGTCAAACCCCCTTAAACGAGTTAGGGGGAGAGAACGCGTTTAAGGGCAGAGAAGCTTTATAAACGCGTAAAGACACGTGTAAATCGAGGGCGCGGAGGGTTCGTAACAACTGAAAGAAACTAAAACATGACACTCTTAACGTCGACAATACGGTCTATGATCGTAACAACTGAAAGAAACTAAAACTACCACCCGATGATATCAGTAATTGGGAGACCTGTGTAACAACTGAAAGAAACTAAAACGTTTACCCAGAACGCGTTGGGGTACCTGAACATAGAGTAACAACTGAAAGAAACTAAAACAATCGGAATAAACGAGGACTCCTTTTATCCTTATTTGTAACAACTGAAAGAAACTAAAACATTTTAGGTCGAGATATCCTTAGAATATCCGATATATGTAACAACTGAAAGAAACTAAAACCGGGAAAAAGATCGAGCGTGAGTTAGCCACTTTGTGAAGAGGACCCGGAAGTAACGACCTCGCCTCAGCACTCCTCGTAGGCCTCCCTAATCAGCTCCCTCGCCAGCTCCTCAGGAACCTTCACTGAGTAGCGGTAGTTCTCGTGTATCACGTGGACCTCCATGTCTGTGCTCCTCTCGCCCTCCAGGTCGAAGGTCAGGTACTGCACGGTAGAGAAGGCCTCCCCCTGCTCCCTTCCCGCCTCAGGGACCCCCTGGATCAGCTTTTCCCCCACCTTCAAGTAAACCGAGTTGTAGATCTTGGCCAAGTTCTTGAAGACCCAGGACAGGTCGTCGAAGTCTTCAGCGTTTATGTAGAGCGTCGCCTTGACCTTCCCGTTACATGGTAGCAGTGTAGAGTAAACCTCTATCTCCCTCTGGATCTGCTCGGGTTTCTCCAACCTGTCCAAGTAGACCATCTCCTGGACCTGATGGAGCACCGTGTCCCTGTTCTCGAAGAGCAGGGTGAGCCTCTCCCCCAGCTCCAGCCTCCTCCTCTTCTTAACCTCCACGATCTTCCTTATCCTCTCCTTCCTGACCTTCTCGTACTCCCTCCAGGGGAGCACGTCGTTCAGGGTTGTCCTAGGCGTTCCTCATCGCCTCCTTCAGGACTTGGATAGGGTGGAGGGGTTGCCTCCCCGAGGCCCTCTTGATTTGGAGCCCAGCGAGGGGGCACTCCGTTACCAGGAGGTCGGCCTTGCTCTCCCTGAAGTAGTCCATCATCTTGCTTCCAACCCTTTTAGCTGTCTCGTAGTTCCTTAGCCCCCAGCCCCCGTCCATGCCGGAGCACCCCTTATTGGAGGTCTCCACCTTCAAACCCAGAGACCTCATGAGCCTGACCCCGGGGTAGCCGACCCTCAGGTACTTCAGGTGGCAGGGGGGATGGTAAGCTACGGACTTCTCCAGCTTCCCCTTTATCTGAACCTTGCCCTCGTTCACCAGCTTCAACAAGTACTCCATGGCGTCGTGGGCCTTGGGAACTTCCCTCCCCAACACCCTCGGGTACTCGTTGAGCATCAGCGTGCAGGTCGGAATGGGGGAAACCACGTCGTAGCCCTCCTTGACCATCCTCTCCATGACCTCAGCGTTACGCTCCGCGTTCTTCCTCAGCCTCTCTGCGTCCCCCACATCAAGCATGGGGGCGCCGCAACAAACGAAGTCAGGAACCACCACCTCTATGCCTAAAGAGTTGTAGACCTCCACCAAGTCCTCCCCTATTTCCGGGAAGGAGTTCTCGACTAGGCAGGTGGGGAAGAGGGCCACCTTGGCCTTGGGGTTGTCTATCCTCTTGGGCCTGAACCTCTCCCTGAAGCCCTCGTCAGCTACGGGTAGCTCCGGAGCTTCCCTGTGCATCCCCATGATCTCCCTCCCCCTGGATATGAGGGCTCTGGCCAAAGGCCTCGCGAACCTCATGGCGTCGAGCATCTCCCAGAGGTAGTCCCTGAGGCTCAGGCCCTCCTTGGTCTTGAAGAGGAGCCAGGCCCACTCCATTAAGCCCGAGAAGTCCACCATGAACTCGTGGGGAGGGACGTAGGGGCAGTTGACGTAGCACATCTTGCAGTGGAAGCACTTCGAAGAGACATCCCTCAGGTCATCTAGGGTTAACTTGACCGCCCCCCTCTCGTCTATTCTCTTGAAAAGGGTGGGGAAGGAGTCGCAGTAGTTGAAGCACAGCCTACAGCCGTTACAGACAGACGCGATCCTCTCGAACTCCCTGAGTAATTTGGTGGAATCAAAAAAGGAGGGGTCCCTTGGGTTGAGGGGGTACATCCGTTACCCACCCTTCAGCTGCTTGAGGGCGTTGGTGAACTTCTCGGCGTGGCTCTTCTCGGCCCTCGCTAGGGTCTCGAACCACTCCGCTATCTCGTCGAAGCCCTCCTCCCTAGCTACCTTGGCGTAGCCGGGATACATCTGAGTCCACTCGTAGGTCTCCCCCTCTATCGCTGACTGAAGCATCTCCTCCAGGGTCCTTATGGGCTTGTTGGTCGCAGGGTCCTCGATGCCTCCCTGCCTTATGAAGTCCAGGTGGCCGAAGGCGTGGGCCGTCTCGCCTTCAGCGATGCTCCTCATTAGCGCTGCTATCTCGGGGTAGCCCTCTTCATCTGCCCTCCTGGCGAAGTACAGGTACCTCCTGTTGGCCATCGCTTCTCCACAGAAGGCGTGCTTGAGGTTCTCCGCCGTTTTAGTCCCCTTCAGGTCCCTCATTTGTATTCACTTTTAGTTTGGAATGAATCCTATATAAAGTTTGCTATATTTAATTAACTTAACTAATTCCCGAAGCTTTGGAGGTTTTCAGTATAAAGGGGAAGATTGAGCCTTCGAAAGCCTCGAGATTTATAGTTTTCGGGCGTTTCCTGTCAACGTTAGATCCCTCGACCTCATGCTTTTTCCCTCGTTGAGTCAACGCCTAGATCATCTTATAGGTTATGAAGTGAAATTAGGAGAGTTCTTCAAAAGCTGAAGCGGAAAACCAACAGAGAGAATGAGAAGGGCTAGAATTCCTAAAGTGGGATTAATTAGTTTAAGCGAAAACCAAGTTTTAAACGAGGAAGAACGGGGGCCAGAAGAATTGGAATTTCAAGAGACGTTTTTCAGAAGTATATAAAAGGATCTTAGTCTCTTCCAAAGACTAACTTGGTCAGAGCCTAAACGCAGTCTCACAAGGTAATACCATAAATAAAACTCTCTAGGATTAATGAGGTTTCATTACCTCGTCTAGAATACTAGTGATCACTTGGAGATTCACTCTATCCTTTTCTTTCCCTTCTGGGTCTAATTCCGGGTCTAATATCGCCACATATATCTTTTTTACAGCACCTCCCTTAGTCCTAAACCTGAAATCTATGTACCTCTTATCGCCCTTAATTTTACTGTCTAAATCGATAGTCACTTCATCGTCAGGTGTGTAGGATCCAACTTTTGTCTTTAAACCTGGGTAGACCAGTACCGCCACGTCAGGCTCGTATTCGTACATATAAGCCATGACCTTAAACCTACCTTGCGTGATGTACGAGGGTAAAGACGAGTACTTACACTCAAAAATTATCCTCTTACCGTTAATTAACGAGATATCGGGCCTTCCCTTGAACTTCTCTTTCTCTTTCTGAAGATCGCCGACGCCCTCTAACGAAGAAAAATGAAGGGGGGCGTTAAGAGTTAGGAATAGTTTTTCCTTCCCTTTTTCAGCCACATATGAACTATAATCGTGCTCGCCTCGTTTAACTCTCCTCACTCTATACTCTTTCCCTTCCAAATAACGTACTATTAAGTAGAAGACGTACAGTTCATACAGTCTCCACCTCAACATCGTGAGAATTCCTTTATCCGTTTCACCTTCTGCTTCCTTCATCCTCTCTCCTACCGTCACTCGTCTTTCAGCGAGACTGTTCAAGGTCTCGTAAGCGTGAAACGCCCTTCTCAACCATATCGGGTCACGTCTTGAAGGCGTCCTTATCTTACCTTTTCTGAACTTCTCAGAATAGTCCTTTAGTTGTCGCAAATATGAGTCGAATTTCTTCAGGTCGAATATGCGAGGTACATCGGTGTCCTTGTAATAACCTTCCAGTTGCTCCTTTAACCCCTTTACACCGGTGTAAATTTCCCTCAACAAAGCCCCCAGAACCGCGAACTCAGGTGCATCTGTACCCCTCACAATTGTGTAAAAGGAGTAGACACGATAAGGATAAGTAACTATAGTCCGAGGGATATCTAACTCGCCGTATATTTCTTCCCCAAAGTCGTTACTGAATTCCCTCGTGGTAAGTTTTTCTCTCCACGCTAATTGGGCGGCTTTTAGGGCTTCCTTGGTTATCACGTAGGAAATATAATAGTAAAGGCCGTTAATCGCATGTGCTAAGGACTCCTTATCGGCATCATGTTCAACATCATATTCAACGTTCCCGCCCATCTGTTTTAAAAGCCTTCCTAGGTCAACTATTCGTTTGTAATGTAAGTAATATTTAGCCACCTTTTTCAGTAAGGCTAGGTCTCTTCTGGTAAGCTTGATTACCTTCTTCTCCTGCATCCTCTTGAGATCTAATAAATAAATAACGGTTAATAAACGGATATTCCAAGGTAAAGGCATGTACGGGGAATGGCTTGAAGTCAGGAACTTGTTTAAGGACGTACTCTCTAATTCACCAGATAAAGTAATTGAAATGATCAAAAAGGATAAGTTTGTCCCATGTGTAACTGTCGGTCCTTTAGAGAGCTGGATTAACCCCCTTAAGTACTCTATTTACGGAGAGGTGGGGTATACTATCTGGGGCTTCGACGGATATACGTCCGGAACTTCCTTCTACAACAGGATTATGGAAAAATACGTAGAAATTCAGAGTCATGAGAAGTCTAAAGGTGATAAGTGGAGGCCTAAGTTAGATGACTTAATAGTCTCGATAATTTATATTAAAAAAATAGGCGTGGTGGGTCTAGGGGTTGTAACTGATATTACTCTTGATCCTGTTAGAAACTTTGAGGGTTGGGCGGAAGAAATATACACGGACAGAGAGGAGAGCCGTTACTGGATAATGAGGGTAAGAATGAAAGTTTTTTGGCTACGTGAAGACGTTAGGAGAGCTCTTGAGAAAGCACTTAACAGTGGCTTTAATTTAATAAGTGAATTGGAAGGAAAAGAACTAAGTGCAAGAACCTTATGGCAGTCTTATAAATGCGGAGACGTACCTGACAATCTCGATAGTAATAGTCTTTTCCTACATTCGCAATGTAATAGAGGTTCAAATCTAGGTAATCCTAAAGAAGGTGGTTATAACACATTAAAGCAACTGATCAAGTGTATAATTGAGAAGGACGAACTAGGCGTAAAAGAGACTTACGATTTTTACAGTAAATTAATGAGTTCAAAAGTTCAGGTCTCGATCCCTAAGGTCGAAAGACCGATAAACGTAGAAAGTACTGATCAACTTAAACCTATAGATTGCGGAAAAGGCTCTATTAAAGACGTTGAAGCGTTAAGTAACAAGTTTTATGTATACGTTCAGAGAAGGGAGGACTTTTTCAAGCTTTTAGCAAGTAGTGCTATGATGCACAACGTACTGTTAGTGGGTCCTCCGGGGACAGGGAAGACTAGCATGGCTATTAGCATAGTAGAGGCACTGACCGGTAAAAACAGCGAGTGTTATGAGATAGCTACAGCTAACGCGCTCTGGTTCAGACGAAACTTGGTAGGGGGAGAAAGTTTACGAAAAGGTGAGGTCTCGTGGTCAAGTGGCATTTTGATCAGAGCGTACAACAAAGCAGCTAGAGTCAATAACGGAAACTATTACGTAATCATTGATGAGATAAATAGGGCGGACGTGGACAAAGCCTTCGGAGAGATATTAACCCTGATGTCCGATGTGGGTAACACATCAGCGGGGAAGAAAATCCTTGATGAAATCGAAAAAGAGATAAGGAAGTTCGGGGACGAGGATAGCGATAAACTCGATGAGGATGCGAAACAGTTCTTAAGGAACTTAAAGCTGCTAGGCGAAAAGAGGGACGAACCTTTAAAGCGGATTAGGTTCATCGCCACGATGAATGAAGTAGACGCGAACAACCTATTCCCTATTGGAGAGGCATTAACTAGGAGGTTTCTCGTCTTCCGTATTCCCTATCCATGCGGCACTGATGACGTAAAAATGTTTTTGGAAAGTGAAGAGTTTAAAGAGATTAAGAAAAGAGAAATCGTTACCAAAGTAGTATTTGAAGAGGTAAATGAGTTTAGAAAGAAATATTCGTGCAATGAGTTAAAGAAGACGAAAAGAGAAGAAAAAATAAACTTAAATATCTCCCCAGCTAGTGTTAAACTAGCACTCAGCTTACTTAAACAAATTGTAGAAGATAACGACGATGAAAGTTCAATAAGGAAGAAGTTCTTAGACGCTTTAGAGGCCTCATTAGGAACTACAGACGAGAGGATTTTGAAAGAGTTCGTCGAATACAAAACGAAACGTTTAGGAAATAGTCAACAACCTGCTCCGAGTTGAATTCTGTGATTAAAGGACGGTCCAAATCGAATTGCGGCTGAGGTTTATCGCCATTTTGTTATAAATTCATCACTGCTGTAAACCCCATGTGTTTATGGAGGACCTAACTCCCTTTCAATTTAAGGGAAAACTAGTGCCGCGGCCGGGATTTGAACCCGGGTCACGGGCTCGAGAGGCCCGTATCCTTTCGACCCCGCCAGGGCTGACCGGGCTAGACGACCGCGGCGTGATAGGATTCGCCTTCTCCCCTTTAAAGTTTGAGGGCTTGAGGCTCACTTCACCGAGAAGACGTGGCCGCAGGCCCTGCATCTGTAGAGCCCCTTCCTCGGGTTGATCGGCTGGGCCAAAAGGTAACCGCACTTGGGGCAGAGCACCGCGGCGGAGGCCCCGTACCTCTTACCGTCAGCCACTACGGTCTTATCCATGGAGTGGTCGAAGGACTCGCTGAAGACCAGGTTCTCGTCCAGCTCCGTCCTGTAGCCGCATTTCCTGCAGACCAGCTCCTTACCCCTCGGGGTGAGGGCTGAGCCGCACTCCGGGCAGAACCTCAATGCGATGAAGGGAAGGAAGGGGCGGTAAATAAAGGGAGGTAATCGTGAGCGGTTATTACCGCGATAGGTCAAGCAAAGCTATAACTCCTCTAGGAACTGTCGATTCAATCAATCGGGGATGAAGGTAGTCCTTACCGCGGATGAGGTGACCTTCCGCTACCTGCCGCCCCTGCCGAGAAGGCTCAGGCCCCCTCTTTTGAGGGGCTCGAAGTACCCCCCTTACGGCCTGAGGAAGGTGGAGGCCGCGACCTCCTGGCGGGTTCTGCCTCCTAGGGAGGCCCTGAGGGAAGTGAATAGAGGGAGGGTGGACGCAATCGGGATTTACGTGAACGACCCTAAGGGTTTGAGCCCCGTCTCCGCGAGCCTTAAGGCCCTGTTAGGGAAGCTCGGTCAGGAGGAGTCCTTCGGGGAGCTGAGGGAGGCGGTTGAGGAGGCGAGGAGGAGGTCAAACGTTAAGGTCTTCGCGGGCGGCCCAGGGGCGTGGGAGCTCGAGGGAGAGAGCTGGGTGGACTTGGTCATTAGGGGTGACGCCGAGAACTTGAGGGAGGAGGCGCTCGAGAAGGAAGGAACCGTAGACCTGGGCGGAGCTGACGAGTTCATCCCCGTGAGGGCCCCTTCTGGCATGGCCGAGGTGGAAGTGATGAGAGGCGAGAGGGTAATTGATTATGCGGTTATAGAGAGGGAAATGGAGATCCAGGCTAAGGCCCACGGCTGGGTCAACCTCATAGCCCAGGACCTCTTCGCTCACCCTGACCTCCTCAACCTCCTCGTTAAGGCCAGGAAGTACGGCAGGGTTCGGTTCAGCAACGTCACGGTGGAGTCCTCCCTGAGGGTCGACCTGACGAAGGTCAAGGAAGCCCTAGGCCTCAACGAGAGGAACTTCGCCACTCCCGTCCTCAGTTCGGCTAAAGGGAGCTGCGTGCTGAAGGAGGTGGAGGTCATAAGGGAGCTCAACAGGGCCTTCATCTACCCTACGGTGTTCGTGGATGAAGGGACGCTCGACGAGGTGGGGAAGTATAAGGCGATAGTTTTCCCCATAGCCAGGGAAGACCCCGCGGGGGCTTTCCTCAAGGCGTGGAGGCTGAACTCGAGGCTTCTGAGGAGGCCTTATGATATGCTGGTGGAGAGGGTTTTGGAGAAAAACAAGGAGAGCGGAGGGGAGCTGTTGAGGAGGAGGGGCTTGGCGTGGGTGGTCCTGTCCGCTCTTTGGCCGTCCTTCAACGGTCACGTCAGAAGGCTCTAGTTGGCAATAGTGGGGAGCCTCCAGTTCCTCCTTATGGCGGCTACCCTCAGGGCGAAGGTGAGTAGGAGCACTACGGCGGTCAGGTAACCCCTGAAGAGCCCGAGGTAAGCGAGGGCGTAGTAAGTTAGGGATCCGATTATGGCTGCGGTAGCGTAGAAGTCCCTGGTTAGGACCAAGGGGACCTCGTTGGCCAGCACGTCCCTCAGTACCCCTCCCCCCACCGCCGTTATCGTTCCCACAAGGGTCACCAGCACCGGGTTGGGGTCAACGCTGTAAGCTAAGGAGGCCCCCGAGGCGGTGAAGGCCCCCAGGCCGAGGGCGTCGGCGTAGAGCAGGGGCCTCCTGAGCTTTGACACCTTCCTGAAGAACGCGAAGGTCAGGGCGCTCGAGACGATTGCAATCGCGGGGTACTGGACTTCCGTGAGGTTGGAAGGGGGGACCTTTCCCAGGAGGACGTCAGCTATTATCCCTCCAGCCAATGAGGTCGAGAAGCCCAAGGTCAAGACTCCCAGCAGGTCCATCCTCCTCTCGATCGCCTTGAGGCTCCCGGCTACTGAGAAGGCTATTATTCCCACCACGTTCGTGACGGCAAGGAGCGGGTCCAACCTGAGGTCCTGATGAGCTTAATGAGAAATAACGTTTATTCGCCTCCCTGAGACGGCTCAAGTGATGAGCGTTTGATAGCGGTGACCGATGAGGGGGAAATAGCCAGGAGCGTCGCGAGCTACCTGGACGAGGAGGTGATAGTAGCGACTAGCTCCGACGTGGTCCTGAGGGAGAGGCCCAGAGCCGTGATCCACACCTTCGAGGTTGAGGGGGACGAGAGGAGCATGTGGAACGTGAACGTGTGGTTCGCGATCAACATAGCGAGGGCAGCTAACAGGGTGGGGGCGGTCAACGTCTTCCTCTCGAGCTACATGGTCTTCGACGGCAGGAAGGGTTACTACTCGGAGACCTCCGTCCCCAGGCCCCTGAACTACTACGGCATGACCAAGCTCGTCGCTGAGACGGCGATAGCGTCGCTGGGCAACTACCTGATCCTGAGGCTGGGGCAGGTGAACACGAGGGGGTTCATGAGGCCTGTGGTGATGGCTTTACTCAAGGGGAGGAAGGTGAGGTGCAACTCCAACCTCTACCTCTCGCCCATCTCCTTGAGGGAGCTGGGGCAGGCGGTAAGGCTCCTCCTGTCTAAGGAGGCCAGGGGAGTCATAAACCTGGGAGGGAAGAGGACGAGCCAGTTCAAGCTCTGTCAGAGCCTGGCTGAGGCGCTGGGAGGGGAGGCGGTTCCTTTCGAGGGGAGGGAGCTGGACTTCTCCCTGGACGATTGGCTGATGAGGAGCTACGGCATTACTGTGAGGGGGACGGAGATTTAGGGCTTCTCGTCTTCTTCCTCAGGATAAGTCCAACTCTTTTGTCGTTGTCCCACATAAATGTAAATTGTGGTGGGGGGAGTTCGTCACCTCCAGGCGAGCTGCAGCTCTGCAGAAGCCCCGGCGCACCCCGATAACTCCCCGGCTTACCACAATGAATTCTATTTAACCTTCTTCTCCAACTCCTCTACCCTCCTCTTCAAATCTTGCAGTTCCTTAACTATCGCTTCCAAACCCACGTTACTCCCTTCCTTTTCCTTCACGTAACACTCGAAGGCGTCTTTAAGCACCTCATAAACGCTTACTTTCCTTTTCATAGCCTCATCAACTATCCTTTTCCACAACTCTTCGTCAGGGAAATACACCGATTTGTAACCGGGTCTGGGCATTTTACCTCAACACACTTTAATGTACTTCAATATAAAAACCTTATTGTGCCACAATGCACCACAAAATTTAGATATCTGAAAGTACAATTAAGTACACGGCGGGGTCAGATGATGAGCGACGGCGGGCTGACGCGTGATGAGCCTGTTACGAGCTGACCCCGCCGTATATTTTACTGTACTTTAGGACTAATAACTTTGATCCTGTGTGGATCCCTGGTCAGTAGTGGAATTTTTCTCAGTAAACTGGGGAGTTCATATGATCTCTGTATCTCAGCAGTAAAGCTTTTAAACATCTAAACAGATATTTACTTGGTGAGAGAAATGGTGTCTCACCCATCGAATAAGGAGCAACTGTGGGTGAGCCCGCAATACGCTAGGATAATAAAGAAGATAGCTGTGGACGTGGGGAAAAGGTACTCAGACGTCGCCGACGAGGTGCTGGACTTAGGCTTGAAAGAATACGCTAAGAAGTACAACATTGACCTGGAAAAGTATAAATAAGGAAGATGAAGAAAAATATAATGGGGGGCGGGCGGGGATCAGCCTGCCACGGTGTCGTCGTCTCTCGGGAACCCCCCGTCATCATCGGTGAGGGCGAAAAAGACATCCCATCACCTCCGGGGGGTTGCCCCCTACATTTATTGTCTTTATATGAATATTATAATAGTTCTTTTATTTCATTATTTTCTTTTTCTTTACAAAGAAAGGGATTGGGGGAAGCCTCGCCTCTCTGAGGCGGGAATGGATAGCCTCCTTATATTTAAATACTTCTTCGTTAAAATTTCTTTCAATGACTAAGAGGGTTGTGTCTCGAAAGAAAGCTAAAAGGATAAAGCAATTCACCCAGATAATATCACTCGTAGACCCTGACAAGATTACGGAAGCTGACATTTATACATTATCTCAGATTATTAGGGACTACCTATTATTCGCTGAGGAAAGCGAATTAATTCGGGCAGGTATCGAAGCGTTCCTTTTTGCCTGACTTACAATGAAGCGAAAGAAAAGCCCGTTCTTTCCGAAAACTTGTTGGATGATATAAGGTACGGAGAGCCTCGCCCTCCAGGGCGGGAAGGAAGTCAGATGCTGAGAAGATGATGAATGGCTTAGAAGCTGAGCCCGAACTTTCTTTCATGTTCTCGTACATTCCATCAAAACTAATTAACTTCATATTTGAATGGTATTATATGAACGAACTCGATATCTTAAGGTCTTTAAACCCGGAAGATTTCGAGAAGTTCGTAGCGGAAAGAGTACTACCCGTACTTGGTCTAACAGTACTTTCTGTCACGGGTAGCCCTAACGACGCGGGTTGTGATATTATTGCTTTCGACGAGAAGCTTGGAAATAGGTGGTGTGTACAGGTCAAGAGGTACTCTGAAGATAAGAAGGTAAGTCCAAAAGAGGTTAGGGATGTTGTTCTCGGGATGGAGCACTACGGATGTAACAGAGGGCTTATAATCACAACATCAGAACTTAGTGGTCCTGCATTAAAAGAGGCCGAAGACAGGGGAATAGACTATATTAATGGCTCGAGGCTATTATCAATGATAAGGCGGTATAATATTCCCATACCTTTGACGTCAGAGTTAGTGTCGTACGATAAGAGAATAGATGATAGCAGGAGAGCAAGGAAAGAGGAGACGAAAGAGGAAGAGGAGAAGGAACCCTCTTCTACGAAGGTAAAAGATGATGGCGTCTTTTTGCCCATCTCAGTAAGTGAAGCCGTGAAAATCGCGAAAGAGAAGCTCTCCCGTTATAAGGAGGTTAAATTGGTTTCAGTGAAAGCCCATTTAAAAAGGCTGTATATTTTCAAGGTGAAAGTGAGTTATAAGTTAAAGGGTAGGAGGAGCCAAAGCCTCATTCTGGGCATGGACGGTGACGGAAAAGTGTATGAGGAAGTGCCAACGCTAGTTAAGAGCATCAGTTGTGAAGTTGAGTATGAGACAGATTCTGAGTTCTATCATAGTGTGAGGGATAAACTAACTAAGGTTGCTGAGAAGCAAGCACCTGAGGAAGCTACAGACATAGAGGTGAAGATGGAGAGTTACAAGTTAGCGTGGGTCGTTTCGTACTACGTGTTGCGATTTGCGGTAGGCCTAACTCAGGCGGAAATAATCGTGGACAGACAAGGTAAGGTGAAAGAGACAACCTTTGATCCGTTGGATGAAAGAAGGGTGAGGGAGTTTTACGGAGGAAAAGTAGTAAAGCAAGACGATGAGATGAAAGTGGTTAGGGAATTCGACGATAAGTTCTTGGAGGAACTCACGATTAATGAAGTAGGCGAAATCGTAGAGAGCACGAAGAGGGTTAAACCTGAATATGCGGTGAGTTTAGTCAAGACTTTTTATCACGTCGAGGGAGGGGTAAGTAGATTCAAGGAGGTAAGTGACGGAGTTAAGGTCGACATCCTTTTCAACAACTATCACTACCTTGCTAGGGTGAACAACGAGGGTAAGATTGTTGATAACGTGATAGTGCCAGATGTAAGTGTATACGCGGGCACAGAAAAGGGTTATAACAAGAAGAGGAGGTGCTTAATAGTCAGAGAAGGAGACGTGATCAAGGTCGTCGATGCCAGAGGAGTAATAGAAAGAAAAGAGATACCTAAGGGGATATTCGCCAAGCTGAAGTTCTCGTTAAGCAACGTCATCACGTCCGATTACTCTATAGATACGAACGACCCGCTAGAACTAGTGTGAGTGACTTTTCTGACTTCCTCCCCGCCCTCGAAGGGTGAGGGTTCCCACAGGACGGGTCTTAGGAATCTTGATCAAGAATGTTGACAAATTGCATAAGGGTATATCACACATACATCAAGCAAATAAAGATGGAGTTCGCTAACTCGCTTTCTTAACCTTCACGATGTTTAAGGACTGAGCAACACTACCAGATATCGGGTCAGTTAACTGATCGCTAATGAGGAGGTTCACATCGAAACCGTGACCGTATGCGAACTTTTCGCCCCTCGAATGCCTACCGAAGCCGAAATACGTGAACACGGTGTCCTCCCTTATATCGTCCGTAACCTTAACTCTGCACCTCACTTTTCTACCGGTAGTTAACGACACGACCTCAACCTCATCGTTATCCTTTATACCTAACGCCTCGGCCCTCTTCCTATTGATCGTAATTGGGTTATCCGGTGCTAGCTTTATCAACGTCGGAATATCGAACGTTACGCTATCTTGAGTGTGATACAACGTGTGACCGCTCGTTAAGTAAAATTCGTCAACATCCCTCGGCGCTACGTTCTTCTCTATGTAGGTCGGAATCGGGTAGTAACCGTATTCGTAAAGTAAGTTAGAGGAAATCTCGACTTTACCGGAGGGAGTATTCAATTCCTTCTTGTAAGGGTAAACCCCGTAAAGTTCCGCGTTGAGCCTCACACAACCTCTCGAGTACAGATCCTCCTTGCTTATCCCTAACTGTTGTAAAACCTTACTCTCAACGCTCTCGAAAGTGTCGTTAGCTAATCCGAGCCTTCTCTCCAATTCAAACAATATCCACCATAGCGGTTTCGTATCGTATAAGGGGTCCACAGCCTTCTGATGCACGTCTATCCACGGCTCCAGCGTCCATCCTACTGGCAAGGGTAATTCGTCCCTCTCTAAGTAAGTCGATTCCGCGAGAACTACATTGGCGTATTGCGTTACGTCCGACGGCATAATGTCGATGACAACTAAGAAGTCTAGAGCTTGCAAAGCCCTCCGCACCATGTCGGAGTTGGGGTCTCTGCCGTCCAAGTTCGTGCCGACTACCATCAAGGCCTTTATCGGATACGGCGTCCCGGTGAGGATTGCCCTGTAAACCTCCTGGAACGCCGCTTCGGTCAAAGGATACCTTACTTTATCCACCCTTTTAGTCTTCGCCCTGTTTTCGTCGTAAAGCTTGATCCTAACTCTCTTAGCGAATACGAGTCCGCCCTTTTTGTCCAGATTACCGATCATCGCATTAATTATAAACGCGGCCATCCACGTGTAGGTTGAGTCGTTGGAGAAGGAGGTGTGCCAACCGTCATCAATCACAGCCGTAGGTCTATTATCCCATAAGTTCTCAGCCACGTATTTCACGTCATCGTAATCAACACCGGTAATCATTTTCAACCTCGGATAAACCTTCTCACCCTCCTTCATGAGTAAGTAAAACGCCGTAGCGACCCTCCTTCCGCCTTTAACCCCCTCATAGAGTAAATCGTCGGAATACTCATTCGTGGGGGATAAGTCGTCTTCATGTACCAATAAACCAGCATTACTGTATCTCCTTAGAAAGTCTTCATCATACATCCTATTCTTTATCATATAGTAAATCACGGAAAGCAAGAACGCTGTGTCGGTACCGGGTTTTATAGGGATCCACCTATCGGCATACCTCTGAGCTATCGCTGACTTCCTCGGGTCCACAACCGCTATCTTCATCCCCTTCCTTCTCCCCTCCTCTATCCTCCTCACGATGTCTGGAACTATCCCCTCTAACGGGTTCCTACCTATGAAGACTACGAACTTCGAGTTCGGGTAATCAGGGTCTATACTCCTCGGCCCCTCAGCCCCTAAGACTAATCTAGCCGCAACGGTTCTCGGGCCGTGGCAAACGGAATCATGGCCTATTAAATTGGGAGTGCCATAAAGGGCCGCGAACCTCTCTAACAACTCTTTGCCGTAATCGTGAAAGGTTATCGCTAAGTACTCTGGGTGGCCCTCGTCTAACAACTCCTTGAGCCTCTTAACCACTTCGTTTAACGCTGTTTCCCAGTCAGTAGGTACCAGTGAATCCCCTTCCCTTATCAGCGGTGATTTCAATCTATCCGGATGAGTTAATAGGTACGGCCCGGCGGCACCCCTACCGCAAATGCCAGGCTGTGGGTGATTCTTATTCGGCGCGACTCTTACAGTTTTCCCCTCAACCGTTGCAATTATTCCGCATGCGTTTTTACACATGTAGCATCTGAGAAATGCCATAGTTAATTGGAACTCATGCGGACTAAAACTTTAACTAATAAAAAAGGAAGAACGCTAAGGAGTTTCATAAGTTTAACGATTTAGAACATTCCAATTTCTTGCGAAAGTTACTCGCTTTAAGTTCATGAAATAAAACCCCATAATCGGGAATACCATATAGATGTAGTAATGGAAACCTGTAAGCCCTAAGAAAGTCGTTGTCTCTATCATGTAAAACCCTAATCCTGTGTATAAATCGATATTTACCGCAAGCGCTACGCTCAAGAATAAAGCTAGTGAATAGGCCAAAATTAATAACGGTATGTTATAAGGGTTACTTATCGAAATTCCGTAGACAGCTGGGAACACCAGTGCGAAAATCATCTCTAGAAAACGGTTATGTAGGGTCAGAAAGAAAAGGGGCAAGTATATGCCCATCGCTAAACCGCCCAATCCTATCGATATTAACAGCCTTTTCAGTTTCAAGTTGTAGAGAAGTAATATGAAGCCGCTGATGAGTGTCAAGTAGAGTAGCGTAAGGAAGCTAGTGTAAATGAAATTGTGAAAAATTTGCTCATCAAGTCCCTCAATTTCATTAAATATTATTACAAAAAGGGTGAGGATTAGAGGAAGTCGATTGCTCTTTAATACACTTTTCACCATTATAAATGAACCGACTACTACTGTAAAAATTTCAATAACTTCCCACCACTCGCTAACGGCGTAATTCGGAATTAGGGCTATAAGGGGTGATAATATAATGAGGCCTCCTAAAACCCTTACTGATTTATCTTCGTCCATCAAGCCTATTATTCCTAGGGAGAAAGTCGACAGATATAAGCCTATGAAGCCCAATCTGTAAAGTTGGTCCTCAAAGGGTATTGTTATCGGTAAGTATGATATTGGTGTAATAAACTGGTAAAAAGATAAGAGGACTGCACCTATTCCTAAGAGGATAAAAAAAGGTTTAGCTTCTTTCCTCATTTCCTGTACACCGCGTATATTACTATCAATACAATTACAGCTATGACTACACCTACTATAGTGACCACTGTAGCTGGAGAAGATAACGGACTAGGAGCTGATGATGATGATGCGGTCGACGTCGAAGGCGAGGTGGTCGACGTTGAAGACGTGGTCGACGTTGGAGGCGAGGAATTAACTACTTGTAGCTGTACAAAGGTCGGTGTTATAGACTTATCGAACAACGTCTCCCCTAGCCTGCCTTGCCATACCGCAAACGCCACATAATAAGTCTTCCCCGTTGTAATGTTCACCATCCACGGTAGGTAGCCTTGTGGTACTGCCATAGGCCTCGCGAACTCGACACACCAGGAGCCATTATCCCACTTGGCCCCGGTCCATATGAAGTACAGTGAGCCGTTGAGCGCGTTCGCATTACTTGAGACCGGAGTATACCATACTCCCGCTGTGTCAACTTCATACATATCGGTATTGTTAGTGTAAAGCGGTACTGCGAAACCGTGATTACCTGGGTCCACATAAGGTAAGCCAGTTAGATTCTCGTTCTCCCACAAGTTCGCCTTAAACGCGGGGTCATAAGTGGCGTTGTTCCACGTAGCGCCGCTGACCCACATCCATATGTTCGCGGCTCCTCCTGGCTGTTTCAGTGATCCTCCAGCGTATGTGAAGTTGAATCCATCGAACACTTGCCCGGGGTACTTTCCGCCGATATGCATTCCGTCCTCTGTGGGAACTCCACTACCTAAATACCACATCATCGCAACCCTGTCTGGGTAATACCAGCTTGAGTTGGCGTAATACCCGTAGAACATTCCGTAATTATAGAGCAGGTATTCCATTGGCCTCAATGAGTGCCAGAATATTATTGTACCGTTAGGTAAGACAGTTATTTGGGAGCCGTTAGGGGTAGGTAAGAGGACTCCGCTGTAGTTCAGTACCAGTCTGCCGTGGTATAAATTACCGTTAACTACAGCTACGTAATTAGTATAATTTGACTCTATGAAGTACTTAGTGCCCGGCATCAGTTCATCAAGCCTGAAGAGTCCAGGCCCTTGGGCGTTAGGGTATATACCAGCAGCTGCAGCACTCCACGCGCCGAAGGCGGGCTCTGGGGCGTACCACTTTACTAGGACAAATATCCAAGATCCGTTCCACGCAGCCTTAACTAGTACGTAGTGGGTTAAACCGGATGTCGGTGCGTTCGGTATATTAGCTGTTAAGGACAAGTTTACCCATGGGATCTGGCTCCAGAAAGGTGCAGCTCCAGGGTTATTTACATCACCGCTTCCGGTTACCCTGTATACCGTGATCTGAGGTGTGGTCTGTGCTATGGGAGTCGTTATATTAAACACTGAGAGTACTAGCGACAGTGCGACTACTAATGGGATTAGTAGGAGAAGCCCTCCCTTTCTACTTAGTGACATAAACTATCATTATAAAGGCCCGGACTTGAGGGTCAAAAGAATACAGCGTTGGACTGATGATATTGTTTTCTACGAACTAGGGCTAGAGTTATCGCAACTATTGCAAATATTATACATACGATCGATATCATTTGTAATGTAGAGACTTTACTAGATAAGTTAGAGTTAACAGTGGATAATGAGCTTTAGATCATCGATAAACTATCATTCAGCGTTGATAATTTATTATTTAATGATTCTAGCTGATTCTCGACCTGGATATGGGTTGTACAAGTAGAGCTTAACCAGTCAGATTGCATCGCAACCACTTTCAAGGTATAAGTACCGTCTGGATAGTTAGCAGTGTTTAAAGTATACACGAAAGTACCATTACTGCTAATCGCTGTTAACGATGTGTTATCAATGTATAACACCACTTGTGAAGCATCTTCCCCCTTACAGTTATACTAACATTCACCTCAACAGTAGCAGTCATCGGTGCTTTACCGTTTACTTTAGGTAAGGAGGGATTAACGTTTATTATTTGTGAATTTATAACTTCAACGCTTGAAAACTCCTTACGCGAGTTCTGTACCGATTTTCCACTTATAACGTTATGGCGTGAGTGTTACTGAGAGTTTATTATGGCCTGAGCAAATATAATACACAATGCAGTTAATAAAGTCTTCAGCTGACGTTTATTTGGAGGAAGCTGATGAGTTACTATCAAAGGGTGATGTACTCCAAGCAAGCGAAAAATACTATAAAGCAGCTGAAGAGGCAATAAAGATTTTAGCAAGTCTCGAGAGTGGTCCTTCATCTGATTGGAACGCTGAAAAGATTAATAGGACTGCGTTTGAACTGTCTTCAAAATTTGAGAAGTGGATAATAGAAAGTTGGGGTTCGGCCGTAGCTTTAGTAACTGTTAACCTTGATATAGGTCAAGTTAAAAAATATAGGGAGAAAATAGTTAAATTAGTCCAGCTTGCTGACGAAAGACTCAATAAAAAAATTGTTGAAAGAGGCTGATGAGTTACTATCAAAGGGTGATGTACTCCAAGCAAGCGAAAAATACTATAAAGCAGCTGAAGAGGCCATAAAGATCTTGTCATTTAGAAACTCTTTAGGAGTTATTTTTAAAGTAAACAGAATAGGACACTGGAACTCTAAGCTTTATTTTGACGCTGTAGATGAGCTTGAAAAATTCTATCCGAATATCAGGTCATTGTGGATTTCGGCGTGGCTACTTCACGTAGAGGGTTTTCATGAGGTTAGGTTGAGTAAAGAAAACGTTGAAGTGTTAAAACCTGACGTAGAAAAGTTGGTCGAATTAATATAATAACCAAGTGAGTAGGAGACCAATAGAACGAATATAATCACCCTCCAATAAACAAGTTTAGATGATACCGAGAAAGTATAAGGAGTTCGCCAAGGCTTATTTCTCAATTGCTATTAAGGATAACCAAAGGGCCAAACAAGCCCTTTCGTTGAGAGATTACCCGGAGTGCTTCTTTTACTCTCAACAATCTGTGGAAAAAAGCGTTAAAACGATGCTTGAGGTTAAGCTAGTGTATAAGAAGGAACACGAATTAATCGCTGATGCCTCCAACAATTTACAAGAATTAGGAAAAGATTTAGACATAGTCCTTGAAGCTTTGGATTATTTGTCGGGTGGTTGGAGCATATCTAGGTATCCCGTAATAAACGGGCAAGATATAAAAACACCGGAAGAAATAATCACTGAGGAGATGTGCAGACAAGGGATAGATTACTCAGAAAAGGTGTTAAAAATTGCTGAATCTTTCCTTAGAAAATACGGAATTATTTAACTTAGCGAGGGAGAAGATAAAGCGAGACGACGTTTTGGCCATAGTATTCTTCGGCAGTAGGGTAATAGGGAAGTACAGAAAGGATTCCGACGTAGACGTGCTGATAGTGGTTAGGAAGGGCGGTAATAAGGACTTCTCTAAGGAGAGGCTTTCATTCCTCAAAGAGACCGGAGTGAGGCTAGATACAACGGTTTTCGATGAAGAGGAGTTCAAGGAGAACTTGACTTTAGGCACGGTAGTGATGGGCGTTAGTATTGCGTATTGCATAGCTTATGACAGGATGGGGGTCAAGGGATTACTGGAGAAGTACTGTGAGGAAGTCAGACCTTACAACGCCGTACTAATATTACCTTACGGTAAATTCACAGTAGGTAGGACTGTAAGGAAATGCGTGATGGAGTGAGATAGTCCTTTCGGTGATAGGAGCTTTCGTGCTTCACATAAGGGAGGGCTTCTTTTATGGGGAGGTTGAGCTGGGAAGATCGTTATCATTGAGACTGAGGGCAATGAGAGGATGTAGTTAAGCGTCTAAATTACGTTTACGACTATGATTCGAAAGAAGGAAGCAATCTTCAAATTAACCCGTGAGGCTGTTACTCAAAAGCGTATTTCATAAGGACATCGGCCGGTCTATATGTTTCACCTTCTTTTATCAAAAACGAAGAATCGACCAGATTCTTTATTAAATTAGTTACCTCTTTATCGTCAACGCTGATTCCCTCCCTAGCCTCAACAGCTCTTTTGACATCGCTCCATCTACAACCCCTCTTGCAAACCTGCATTATCGTATAATATCTTTCCCTCGCCTCCTTCCTGTTAGAGAGGAAGTTGTTAAATTCCTTCTTAATCAACTCTACTGCGGTCGAAATAGTCCTCTCTAAAGCAATTTTATGATCCTTAAACTGCAAATAGTAGAACCCGTAATGAGTGAGCCAACCTGGAATACCTCCTAAATTATTGTAAGCTTCTTCTAGCTCTTCCTCACTTACCTTTACATTAGCCTCCTCAAACCCCCTCCTTAGAAACTCTAGGGCTAGGTCTTTATTGAATGGGTTTACGTGAACTTCCGTCATAGCTCTGCCGTATAAGGGTGACTCAGCGTCGTCCAGTTTCAAAAACTTGTATACCATACCTATTTCACTCCCCGTGAATATAAAACGTAATTTCAAATTATCATAAGCGTAAGCGAGAGGATAGAGCAAATTGTAACCACGTAACTTCCTCAACTCTTGCGACTCATCGAACACTATAACCACCCTCTTACCCTCTTTTTCGCTTATCTCCGACAACCTCTCGAACAAGTTACTCAAATCAACCCTATTCTCTTTACTCCAACCGAGCCTTAGTTCTATACCGGAAACACTAATACCCTTAACCCCTTTAAACAAGTTCTTCAGTCTTTCTGGGAACGAATTCAGAACCCTCTCGAGCTCTTGCACTAAGTCTTTATAGTTCAAATAAGGCTTCCCCTCATATTTCCTCAAATCTATATAGATCCATATTGCATCCTCTTCCTTCATTAAAACCTTAACTATTGACGACTTCCC
Organism: Sulfolobales archaeon Acd1; assembly: GCA_000389735.1. Lineage (GTDB taxonomy): Archaea > Thermoproteota > Thermoprotei_A > Sulfolobales > Sulfolobaceae > Acd1. The sequence goes on from APJY01000003.1 coordinate 31,994, forward strand.
ACTCCTCCTAATTCCTAAGATCAGAGTGATCGGATAGTTAAGCCCGTTTTTAACCTTCTCGAGTTCAGCCTCCCTATCAAACAAATCCTTCGGGTCCTCTTTAGGCCTTGGGTCGAATAACAGGGTACCCCCCCAGTTACTGGATATCCCCCCAGTTGATAAGAGTATTCGAGATTAAGTAAGATTAAAGAATCGTTTCTTATCTTTTCTTTCTATAAAACTAAACTGTGGCGTCCTCCTTTAATTTATGACCTTCTTTACGCCCACTATGTAACCTACAGTGAAGGACACGGAAATTAACGCAATTAGGAACCCGGTTAGCATCAAGATCACCATTAAGCTAATGCCCTTGAGTAAATATACTAACCCACAGGTCGCGGATAAAGATATGCCACCACCAACGAATTTAGACGCGATAGATACTAGAGAGAGCCCGCTCCTACTACCTAATAATGACGAAATAACCCCGAGGCTAAAGGACAGTGCTGCAAAGCTCATATGAAGGTAAAGTAGTATCGGAAGGGGGTCAATCTCTGACGTAAGATAACCGAAAGCGAAAGTCAGGATTAACGATACTAATAGTACTAAGTACAACTTAGTCAGTTTCTTCATTATCACCATCTATTCTCACCCTCATGGACTTTATACTATGTAACGTTTTCTCTCTTAGTGAGCTTAGTAATTCATTCCACGCCTCAAACGGGTTTTCCTTTCTAACTGTTAACTCATTATCCCTAGCAATAGTCTTAATCGCATAAACGCAATCAGCGACCACGGAGCAGTTCCCGCAGTTCATCGAGTTAAACCTAGGGTTAAAATATACTAACTGCTTATTACTTACATACATAACCCCTTGAGAAAGGCTTATATGGCCGTTAACCGCTATCGGCAAAACTACCTTAAATGCAATAGCGTTGTCTATGAGAAGTGATAACTTCCTTAGTTTGTTAACAATGAAGTAAAAGTAACTTTTGCTTATCTTATCATCCCTCTTGTCGGAAGCCAACACTCCTAAAATCGTATCGTTAGCCAGTTTATCAAATTCATCCGAAGGTATAAACACCACGTCCTGGGCTAATATTGGTCTGATAATCGTTTTAATAATAAAATAACACACGTGGTTTTCCATTTCCTCTAGTTTTTAAAAAATCAAGTATAATCTAAAGACAGTACGGGAAATTAACACAGTTAAAAACATTTTTAAGTTCCGACGTAAGGCAAGATACTCCTCCCCCAACCTCGGAACGGGTAAACGGCGTTTGAGTGCTGCGGGCTAGAGCTATGAATATTTGAGCGTCCTGACTTGACGGGTTCCTCCTACGTGGGATTCCGACTAAAGACAGCTCTTCATGATATAGACAATTCCTTATCACGCGAAAGACACTCACACCGGATTTACGCCGAAATCAGTCCAACGATAAAAGGCTATTTAAATACAGTCGTCGTAACAGGTCGTATGCCACTAAGATTTAGATTGAACGGTAGAGATAAACAGATACTTGAATCCACCGATCTGGCCTTCCTTTACAAACTCGTGAGAGTGATGAAAAACCCCAAGACCAAATTCAATGAGGTAGATTTCGTTACGAAAGGAGAAGATTACTTGTTTAATTACGTAAACAACAACGTTGGGGGAGTCGATGAAGGTAGGAGGAACTTCCTAAAGGGGATCTTAATCGGTGTCGCCGTTACAACAGTGGCAGGGATCGTTCCGGGATTAAGAGTTTTGATCCCTCCAGTTCAAAGTGTCTCCGGATTCCCTAAGACTCTGATCCTGGACTCATCCGGTAATCCCATTAAGGCCTCCACGTTGCCGGTCAACAGTCCCATAATCATGGTCTTCCCTTACCCATTACAGAACGAGATCAACTTCTTATTGAACTTGGGTGACGAGAACGGGAACCCGGTAGAAGTACCACCTACTACCGTTGTAGTCCCTCAGACCGGCGACAAGTACCAGTTCCCAGGCGGGGTAGGCCCCAATAAATCCATAGTCGCTTACAGCGCGATCTGCCAACACTTGGGCTGTACACCGCCTTACATTCATTTCTACCCTCCGAAATACGTTAACATTTCACAAGTCACCGCGCCGGAGCCTAACAAATTAACCGTGCAAGCCGTTCAGGCTGCTAAAAGCGCTAAAGTCCCGGCAATAATACATTGTGACTGCCACGGCTCAACCTACGATCCCTATCACGGTGCGGCCGTCCTAACCGGACCGACAGTCAGACCCTTACCCACTATAGTCTTAGAATGGGACAGCTCCACGGATTACTTGTACGCTATAGGAGCTGTCGGAGTTCCTACCTACCCAATGAGCAGTAACGGCGTACCGTCCAATGACCCTAGTGCGGATCTCGACGAATCACAGTTCGGCGCCAGTGTCGGGGACAAGACTGAGATATCCGAGACTAACCCGTTCTCCTCATGAGTTTAACGCTGTATTTTTTAATAAGGGCCTGAGGGGGTGAAAATCATGGGAAATAGGGTTTCCAACTGGTTTAAAGAAAGAATAAATATGGAAGATTTACCCTTCTTCAGAACACCGGATTATATGTATCACGTAGGCGATTGGTTAGGAGCACTTGTCGCTGCCGCGTTCTTTTATACAGTAATTTCGGGATTAATCATACTATTATATTATGACCCTGCTGCGGGTTACCAGTCCACCGAAACGATTATTAACAAAGTACCTTACGGCTCAGTAGTACTTTACAGCCATTTGTACGGAGCTTACGCTATGATAATCCTAGCTTTCGTGCATATGTTTAGGAACTATTTCGTGGGGGCTTACAAGAAACCAAGAGAAATAGTATGGATTCTGGGAGTTCTAATGTTAGCGTTGACTTTAGGAGCTTCGTTCTTAGGTTACAGCTTAATAGGGGACGTCCTCGCAGTTAGCGCCGTTGACGTAGGTGCTGGTATCCTCGGAAGCCTAGGTTTGAGCTCCCTAGTCCCCATACTGTTCGGTAATTACTCGGCTGGAGACTACACTAGAGTTTTGGCAATGCATATAATCCTCGTAGCGCTAATAGGCCTCCTATTCCTGATCCACTTCTTCCTAGCAGACTTGCAGTACGGGATGATGCCGTCCAGAAAGGTTAAAGATAAGGCTCCAGCCGTTTACCCTAAATCCGAGTGGCAGAAGTTCAACCCGTGGTGGCCGAGGAACTTCATTTACATGATGTCGCTGATATTCTTAACGTGGGGGTTCATACTCATAATTCCGAACGCGTTAGTTTACTTCACGTTCCCTCAGATAGCGAACCCGTTCTTGAACCCCAAACCAGCGCCGCCGCCTAACAGCCCTGCCGCGGCAACGGTCACTACTTATCCGCCGTGGTTCTTCCTGTTCGTTTACAAAATAGCGGATTTCCCTGGTAGCGTCTTAGTAGACATGACCATCGCGCTCTTCATACCTCTAATTTACCTACTCGTGGTGCCCTTCATAGACAGGAGCCCGTACCTACACCCGCTTAAGAGAAGGGTGTTCACGTGGATAGGAATACTTATGATGATATACCTGATACAATCCTCATTATGGGGGGATTTAGCGCCGGGCGTCCCCGTGAGCATGAGCGAAATCCTTGAGGTGTACTTACCCCCAGCAATAATAACTGGACTCGGAATATTCCTAATACCCTGGGAAAAGGTGAGCAAAGGACTGAGCAAGGGGATGAGCAACCCGCCTACAATGTTAGCGTTCACTTTCGTAACGTTAGCCTTCGCGTCGTCCATGATATACTTCCTAACGACACTATCGTTAGCCTCTTTAGCTACTGTAATCTCTCTCGGCTCGATTTTCGTAATTCTAGCGAAGTTATTAACGCCTTATGTGATGAGGGCTCAACAAGACGAGAATGCGGTCAGTGTTGAAGAGGCTTCTAAGGTACTAGAAAAGAAGAAGAGGATCGCCCAAATCATAATGATTATACTCTTCATCGTCGCGATACCGATTGTGGTAACTATGTGGACTATCCCGCCCACCGGCTACTACTCCAATCTGTTCGGCGTCGATTTAGGCGTGCTCTTCTTAATACTCGGCGAGGAGTTCTCACTGTACCACTACGTGGTTTACAAGAAACCGGTCGAGAAGGAGGAGTGAGAGGTATGATAAACGTGGGTTTTTACTACAAGGTCAAGAAAGGGCATGAGAAGGAGTTCGAAGAGACTTTCACAAAAGTCCTCGAATACCTTAAGCGAAGCTTTCCGGGATTCATAAACGCTAGGTTGTATAAGAGCGTTGACGACCCTTCCGAGTATTTGGTCTACAGCGAATGGGAGAGCTTAGAGGCATTTAGGAATTTCGTAACGAGCGAGGCTTATAGGAACACGGTGAATTACGGTAAGACCATAATCGAGGGTAGGCCTCACCATAGGGTGTTTCAAGAGGTTAACGCATAGTCGAGAATACAGAGTGTCTTAAAAGAAGGCAACAGAGAACAAAGCTAACATAAATAGTGGCAAGATCAGATTAGATATTACCTCGTTTTTCATCCCCTTCCTTAAGAGCAAGTTTCCCAGACCGGGAAGTGAATGCGATATAAAGAAAAAGGAAAGAGGAGCTGTTAGAATCAGGTGGAGTTCTAAACTAACCCCTCTGATGTTAAGGCTATTCAAGCTCGTTGAGGGAAGGAGCGTGGACGTCGTATCAATAACATACAGAGACTGACTAACGCGTTTCGGCTTCGATTACATCCAAGAGTTCTTCTCGACCGTGGGAGTTAGGATTGAAGCGGTTTTCGGCAAGGAGCCCAAAGAAGACGCACAAGAGCTAGTTGAGGACTTGATCTCAATCATAACATCATTCGCAGGGAAGATTTACGGTATGAGGAGCCACAAGAAAACAGTCCTAGTTCAAGGCGCAAAAAAGTTGATAGGTGAGCTGAGTGGAGAGGGCGATAAAGCTAAGGGTAAAAGTAGACTATAAGACCTACCAGAAGTTGAAGGAGGTCGAGAAGGAGTACTGAGAGGTTCCAGAGGAGGCAACAAATTAGGGGTTGTCAAACGAAACTACCTCCTTCACTGAGATTAGAGCGGGAGTTTACAAGACTGAGAGGGAAAAGCATAAGGACTTACAAAGATAAGGGGTTAAGGGGTGGGAATCCTCGCCCTTTAGGGCGATTATGAGGAGATGACATGCTGAGAACATGAGGAATGGCTTAGAAGCTGAGCCATAAACTTTATATAGAAGTCGGGATTAATAACTATTATGAATAAAGAGCGGATAAATAAAGCATTAGAATATGCATGCAAGAAATACACTAGCTATCTTTCTAATAACAATAAGCCCGACCATTGCCCTGCTCAAGAATACGTAGAGCCAAAAGACAACATGAGAGAAACTCTAGAAACATTTCTTGATAACTTAGGATTAAAGTGGTGGAAAAAACAGTTACAGAATAAGTTGCTTTACCAGAATACTAGACCTGATCTAATAATACCTGAACTTATAAGGGAACAGCTTGTAAATGAGGATAATCCTATATTAAAATGGAATAAGTATTCTAAAATCTACATTAATGTAATAAAAACAATAACGATTCCAACACCTCTATGGATAGTGAATGAAGATTGGATGACCTTAGCCAGGAAATTTAAGATAATATTTAGACCATGTGGGGTTGGACGACAGCCATACGAAATACCTCCTTTCGGATTTTTAGATTATTTTGATACTTGTGAAAACGTGAAACCTGATTCTCTGTTAGGTGCTATAAGCTTTATTTTAGATAAATCAACGGATTTCAGCGACGCGGAGCTCTTCATATATCGTTATTCTTACAATAGGAACTTTATAACGGGAGTTGGAGGTGATGGGACTCATAGAATTTATGCATCTGTCTTGCTTGCACCGTTAATTGAACGGGTAAGAATGAGTATAAGTGTCATCGAAATAAATGGCTCGAAGCTAAATGAATTTTTAAAACAGCTATCTACAGAGGGGGAAGTTCAAACGTCTCAACTGGAAAGTTATGCAAAAGATAATGTGCACTATATTTAAACATTCATATTGTGCGATACTAAAGATAGAATAAAAATGCTTTCTAACGAGTTAAGGCAGTAATATTCTTACAAGGTCAAAGAAGCTTAGGCTAGAGATAAAGAAGACTAAAGACGGGAGCGATGAGTAACCTACAATACCTAGGTTCTGGAGCCTTAAGTTTAAGAAGTGGATATGGACAGATAAAGAAAAAACAGGAAGGATAGCGGTAATACCTAAGCCTGGAGTTCTATCTATAAAAATAGCTACTGGAGCACTGCTACCAGACATAGTACCTTAAAGATCTGGTGCCACTAGTTTTAGGATAGGGCAAACGATCCTAATCTGGAAAAGAGGTTAGACTCGAACTTGAGGACCTCTACCGCCATGCATATATTATTTGGGAAAACTGGTGCAGGGAAAACAAGTGCCATTGACTATGAATAGGAGCGGGCATATGCTGAAAGTGAGAGGGTCTGAGACATACTGTATTTTATCTCGCATCTTGATATAAGTTTACCATCTCCTTAGGAATTCTTAAAGAATAAACGAATCGGATAAGCTCCCTGGTTTACCGCAATGGATTCGAGGTTAGGGCGTTAAAGGATATAACTCGCGGCCCCCTTGAAGGCACGTGAGCCCCACAGTCGAGGAGGTAAAGGCCCTCTTTAGGCCCAAGCTCAAGCCCCTTGAGTGGGATTCGAAGAACAAGGTCCTGATCCTCTTGGATCAGTCGAGGCTCCCGTTCGAGAAGGTCTTCGAGCCCAACAGGAGCCCGGAGGAGGTAGCGGAGTCCATAAGGCTGATGAAGGTCAGGGGAGCTCCTGCCATAGGGATATCGGCGGGTTACGGGATGGTTCTCGCCCTGACCTCCTCGAAGCCTGAGAGCTTGGACTCGGCGATCAGGACTCTCTCAAGGGCGAAGGAGGTCCTGGACAAGGCCAGGCCAACCGCTGTGAACCTGAGCTGGGCGACTAGCAGGATGTTGAACAGGGCGAAGGAGCTGGTGGAGTCCGGGAGGGTGAGGAAGGTGGGCGAGCTCATGGAAGAGCTGGAGGCTGAGGCCAACAGGATCTACGACGAGGAGCTCGAGTCGGAGATAAGGATGGGCCTCTACGGGCTGGAGAAGATAGAGAGCGGCGACTCCGTACTGACGCAGTGTAACGCGGGCGGGTTAGCTACTGGCACGGGCTTGGGCACCGCTCTGGCTCCGGTAAAGCTAGCCAAGCTGTTGGGTTACGACGTTCAGGTCTACGCCCCTGAGACGAGGCCCTGGCTCCAGGGGGCGAGGCTCACGGTTTACGAACTCATGGAGGAAGGGGTGCCGGTGACCCTCATCACTGATACTGCCGTCGGGCTGGTGATGTATCAGGGGAGGGTGGACAGCGTCATGGTCGGCGCGGACAGGATCCTGGCTGACGGGCACGTGTTCAACAAGATAGGGACGTTCAAGGAGGCGGTCATAGCTAAGGAGCTGAGGATCCCGTTCTACGCGTTGGCTCCTTCGTCGACCTTCGACCTCAGGAGCAGGGTCGAGGACATAATCATAGAGGAGAGGAGCCCCGACGAGGTGAGGACGGTCAGGGGGGTTCCCATAGTCCCCCAGAACGTCAGGGTCTACAACCCCGTCTTCGACGTGACCCCGCCGAAGTACGTGACCGCTATAATCACGGAGAAGGGAGTCATCTACCCGCCCTACGAGAGGAACGTCAGGAGGGTAATAGCCGGGGAGAGGTGAGGCTCACCGGTCGCCCCCTAGCCTGCTCCTCACCCTTCAGCTTTCCCGCCCTTAACGGGCGTTAGGTCTGAAGGGATTAAGCCTTTTCTCCATATCTTTAAGTTGAGGCTTCGTCGACCTTTGGGTGTCAGTAAAGAAAAACGAGGGGGCTTCAGGGACTTTTGCTTAAGATCACGGGAAGGATGAAGATGGCGAGCATGAGGTTGAAGAGGACTATTACGGTGATTATCGTGTAGAGCTTGTTCCCTTCCTTGACGAACTGCGCTATGCCCAGGATCACCCTGATTATGGGGGTCGCGATCAGCACCATCAGGCCCAAGTAGACGTAATCGAGGCCGTTCAGTTTCGATAAACCTTCCATCACCTCGGACGGCTGGAAGATGGAGCTGTTAACCCTGGAGTTCGGTGTTGCTATTTGGCTCAGGGAGAAGCCGTTGGAGCCCTGGTGGGCGAAGACTAGGGCGACGCCGATCAGTATTATGGCGGCGCTCAACAGCACGCCTACCCTTAAGGCGAGGCTTATGGCGTCGTTAATATCCATACCCCAACCCCCTCAGGATCATCTGGATCCCTAAGACCACGAGGACCGCGGTGAAGACCGTCCTTATCCTCCTGTTGCTCGCCCTCACTAAAACCTTGGAGCCCACGTAGGCACCTATGAGGACACCTAAGGCCGTCCCCGCCGCCAGGAACGGCTGTATGTAGCCGAAAATCCAGTAAATGGAGCTCCCTGAGGCCGCCGTCACCCCGATCATGAAGTTGCTGGTGGTAGTGCTCACCTTCATGGGGAGGTTCATGGCCCAGTCCATGGCCAGGACCTTCATGGCCCCCGAGCCTATGCCGAGGAGTCCGGAGATGAAGCCGGCCGCGAACATGATCGTTTCGCCCAGCCACCACCTCACGCCCACGTACTCGACCTCCCGCCTCAACGCGTGGTCGTAGTACTTACCGTAGAGCTGGAAAACCCTCGTCGTCCAATCGGGCTTAACCGGCTTAGGGAGCTCGAACCTCGACCTCGTTAGCTGTACGTAGACTTGAGAGAGAAGCACCGCCCCGAAGACGAGGTATATCACGTACTCCAGGCCGTGGGAGTAGACGTAAGCTACGGTGAGGGCCCCTACTATCGATCCCGCCGTGGTGGCCACCTCGAGGCTCATTCCGATCCTCACGTTCGTTATCCTGTCCCTGACGTAGGCGCTCGCCGCGCCGCTGGAGGTGGCTATGGTCGAGATGAGGCTCGCCCCGGACGCGTAAGCTATCGGCACTCCCAGGTAAAGCGTGTACAGGGGCACCAGAAAGGTGGCCCCTCCCAGACCCGTCAGGGCACCCAGTATTCCTGAGAGCGCGCTCATCACTACGATTTCTAGAAAAAACGTCACGGGATCCGTCATGCGTGCCTCTAAAGCAATCGCCGGGACTTCTTATTAAAACTGTGAACCTAGGACTTCCCGCGAGCGGAGGCGTTCGAGGTTATCGTTAAGCCCTAGCCCGTGAGCTCCTTAAGCAGGGCCATCATTTGCCTCCCGTTCTCCAGCATCCAGAGGTCGTTGTTGAAGAAGACGAACAGCCTGGAGGGCTTTAAAGCGAGAACCCTTAGGGCTAATTCCCTCAGCTCCTCCTCGCTGTACTCGTACCAGTACCACTCCGTCCTCCCGTGCATCCTCAGGTAGACGGTGCCGCTGTTGTTCACGAGGAAGGTGCCCATGGGGGAGTCGACAGACACCACGGTAGCCCTCTCGAGACCTAAGTCCTTCCTGTACCACTCCGGGTCCCTGAACTCAACCGCCATCCTCTCCCCCACGGCCTCCTCGAAGGCCTTAACCCTCTTTAAGTTCTCCTCGTTGTACTTGAAGTTGGGGGGCAACTGGAAGAGGTAAAAGACGGGGTCTAGGGGGCTCATGAGCTCCTCGAACTTCTTCCAAGACTCCAGGTCCTTGAGCCTCTTCACGTGCGTTATCAGCCTGTGAACCTTCACCGCCCACTTAATCCTGTAATTGCTCCAGGCCCTCACCTGGTTCCTGAAGGGGAACCTGTAGAAGCTTGCGTTAAGCTCTATCGCGTTGAAACCCGTGTTCTCCACGTACCACTTCAGGTTGCCTCCCTCGTTCCACGGGTAGGCCCAGCCGGAAGTGCCGACGTAGACCTCCATTAGCTACTATCAAAGAACGGATTTACTGAACCGGAAGTAATAAACGGTAGGACTTACTGACGGGCGCCTCGAAGGCCGTAAGAGCGACCCCATCGGACGAACCGATTTAATTCAACGGAGCCTAAGGTTAAGAGAGGCTAATGCCGCTACAGAGGTTCCCCGGTTGCTTAGCCCCCGAGGACGTGGAGAGGGCGTGGCTGCTGACCTTCGAGTACGCCGGAGTGGCCTCTTTGGGAGGTTTGGGGAACGCCGTTAGGAGGTTCGCCGAGGGTCTGCTCGAGCTCGGGGTGAAGGTCACGGTGATTATGCCGAGCCACGGGAGGCACTTCGACGAGGGGTTCGCTAGGAGCGTTAACCTGAGGGCCATGGGCATTGTGGCGGAGGGGGACAGGATAGGTCTCGACGGGAACCGCTATCACTATAGGATAGGGTTCGAGAGGGGAGAGCTCAACGGCGTTGAACTGATCCTCGTGAAGGGGCTGGACTCGGCTACCGGCTCGACGCTGGACGACCCGAGCGTATACTCCAAGCTCCCGGAGAAGGCCTCGCTCTTAGCGAGGGCCATGGAGGCCCTCGTTCCTTACGTCCTGGCGAACAACGAGGTCCCCAGCGTCATCCACTCCAACGACTGGCACACCGCCGTAGCCGGGATTAGGGCTAGGCAGTTGTTCGAGGACAGGAAGATATACGTCCCCTTCGTCTACACCATCCACCTCTTCAACGACGTGACATTCCCGTGGCACTACGCCTCCATCGACTGGTCGGGCCTCAGGGACTGCCCCACCTACGTCTGGAAGGTCTACAGGCACGAGATCTCCAGTCACAGGGAGCTGTGGGAAACGGTGGGCGGGCACGTCGAGAGGTTCGCCGTGATGGAGAGCGACGCGTTCTCGAGCGTCAGCAGGGCCTACCTGAGGAACGTGGTGCTCCCCAGGGTCGGCGAGTGGCTGGACGGGAAGTCGTGCGTTGTCTACAACAGCACGGACTGGAGGGTGGAGGACGCGGTTCGATTCGCCGAGAGGGCCTTCGGCACTTCCGACAGGTCGGCCTTGAGGAGGAGACTTCTGGAGTGGCTCCCCAACCTCAGGGCTGTGCCGGAAGATTACGGCACCGGCAACGTGCTTTGGAACGCGAGGAAATCGATTGGGATAAGGGACGACTGGACCTACGAGCCCCTGGGCTACGGTCCGCTCTTCGTCTTCACGGGGAGGCTGGTCTTCCAGAAGGGACCAGACCTCCTGATGAGGGCGTTCAGGGAGGTCCTGCAGGAGGTCCCCGACGCCAGGTTGATCGTGATCGGAATACCCTCAGGCGACTACGCCCTGCTGGGCGACCTCGTGAGCCACGCCTCCTCCATGACTAACAACGTGAGGATAATAGCGTCGAAGTCCCTGGGTCAGGATCTCCTGAAGGCGTTCGTGTACTCCGCGACCGCCCTCGTCATGCCTTCCAGATGGGAGCCCTTCGGGCTCTCCGCGGTTGAGGCGATGGCCGTGGGGACTCCGGTGATAGCCTACGGGGTCGACGGTCTCAGCGAGACGGTGATAGACCTGAGGGCTTCGGCTGAGGAAGGCACGGGCTTCCTCGTCGCGCCGGAGAGCGTCAGGGAGCTGAGGGACGCCATGGTCGCTGCCGCGGCCCTCTCGAAAGCCTACGAGGAGGGGGACAGGTCCTTGATGGGTAAGGCGTTCATCGACGTGGACTGGAGGAGGGTGAGGGAGAACGCCGTGAGGAGGGTCGACTCGGAGTTCAGGCAAAGGGCCACCGCCCTAAGGCTGTTGGACTGTTACAGGAAGGCCGTCAAAATGGCTCAATACAGGGCCCTGAGCTTCGGCTGAAGCCCTCAGCCCTAAGTCGGGAAAACGACAGCTCAGCATTTATTCCTCCCCCGAATAGGGAGTCGCGATGCCGATCTTCGGTGAGAGGAAGGTCGAGAAGGTCTTCCACATCGATCACCTCCCTGAGCCCATGAAGGTGGTGCTCAAGACCGTGATGGACTACAGCTTGTCCGACGTGGCGGATTTGTACGGCCTCAAGTACCTCAACCCCAGGCTGGGTGAGCCCATATTCATCCCGTACGGCTACCTCGACGGGAAGTTCGGGGACTTCAAGGAGGCTTACGACCATTTGTTGAGGGAGATAGAGGCGAGGAAAGAGGAGGGCTACAGGAAGTACTCGGAGTGGTACCCCAACCACAGGTACCTCGACTTCTTCCGTCTCGTCTTCTACTCCCATGCCGACAGGCAGGAGGGGGTCGTTTACGGGATAGGGGCCGAGCCCCTAGCTTTACCTCCGGAGCCTAAGGTGAGCCTCGACCCGAACTTAACGAAGAACTCCGTCGCCCTCTCCCCCGCGTTCTTACCCAACGCTCTGAGGGGGGAGGTCGAGCTGAAGGACTCCCTCAAGCCCCTGTGGGAGGAGATCAAGAGGGCCTACCTCTTCCTCTACAGGGACTTCCACCTGAGGTTCGACAAGGACAAGGCCCACGCGGACGAGGTGGCCCTGTTCTACATGGGCAAGTTCTTCGAGGTCATAGAGAGGCTCGAGAGGGAGGCCAAAGCGAACGAGAGCGCCACGGCTGACAGGGCTGTAATTTACGTGCCTAAGGTTAAGAGGACCGTCAACGCCCCTAGCCTCCAGGAGGCCGTCAAGCAGGCCTTCAGCGAGGACCTGAAGGTGGGGAGGCACTACGACGTGAGCCTGAGGGACTTGATAGTTTCGCCCAAGTTCACCGAGGTGCAGGTTTACAACGCCATGAGCTTCGCTAAGGAGATAATAGCTGTCTTCGAGGAGGACGTGAAAGTGACGGAGTGCAAGTACTGCCCGGACATACTGAAGGGTCTCAGGCTCATTCAGGACGGCGGGAGGGTCAAGGTGTTCTCCACGAGCTAACGCGAGGGGGGCTGGGTCTCGTCGTTACCGTGAACGGCTAGAGCGCGACAGGCGTGGCCTGGAGTGAGGTTCTTCCTTCGGGGCTCCTGGCTCCAATGCGTAATTAAGGACAGCTGTGAGGTGGAAGTCCGCCTCATCAACGACCTCCTCTTGAAGGGGAGAGCCGAGCTGACGCCTGAGCTGAGGGACGCGTTGGGGAACGAGGTCTTCTGTAAGGGGAGGTCCTCCTCCCTCTTGATCAGGCTCTACGACTCGATACTCACCTTTCGGGGGAGCAACTGCAGGCTTGAACTGACGTCCGTTGGGGGAGAGATCCTGGCCCCAGGGACCTTCAGGGCTACAGGTTCATCCCTCGGGACTTACTACCTGAGGCTCAAGGAGAGCCTCGTCAGGGTCTCCCAGACGAACTGCGTGAGCTCTATGGAGGGAGGCGAGGTTAAGGTGAGATGCGAGGGGGACTTCAGGCTCGAGCTCACGGTCACCCCTTGGTCTTTCTCAGCAGTAAGGCGTAGTGATGACCGAAGTCCAGGGACCTGACCAGCTCGTAGCCGCTGAACGTCCTCAGGTAGTCCTCCTCGCTCATCCTTATCCACGGGGGAGGCCCGACGGTTAAGTAGTCCTTCTTCCAGTCGTAAACCGCCACGTAACCGTTGGGCTTTAGGACCCTGTCCACTTCCGCCCTAGCCCTCTCCCTGTCGAAGTCGTGGAAGGAGTTGGCCATGAAGACCAGGTCGAAGCTGGAGTCCTCGAAGGGCAGTTCCTCAGCGAAGGCCTTGACCGCCTTCACCTTGTCCCCGTACCTGCTCCTGACTATCTCCACGCTCTCGCCGTCGGCGTCGACGCAGTAAAGCTCCTTAACGTACTTGAGCAGGGACTCGCAGAAGAACCCGTCGCCGCAACCTAAGTCCATACCCCTCTCGAACCTCATGCCCTCGAGGATCCTGTCGACTATATCCGGAGACTCCATCCTAACGACCTTCCTGCGGTGGAAGTGCATCAAACACGATTCGGTTCCGATCAATTAAGCCTTAACGTATTCCCTCAGCTCTTTCAGCAGGAACTCCGCGCAGTCCCCCTCCTCCATCCTCAAGTAACAGGAATAGATCTCGGGCCTCCCGGACCTCATGGCCAGGAACTCCACCGCCTCCCTTTCCGAGTCCTTGGTTACCACCTCAATCCCCAGCTCCTCCCCTACCGCCGTCATAAGGTAGGAGACCGCCAACGCTAAGAGCTCGAGCCTCGTCTCCTCGTCGAAGCCGTACTTCCTCGCGAGGTTCTCCAGCTCCTCGGCCGACCTGAGCGCCACGAGCCTCCTCAACTTAGGGGGTAAGAGCTTATAGACTAGCCTGTAAACCATGAGCCCGTTCTGCACTCCAGCCGTCTCGGCCATGGACTTAACGACCTCGTAAAAGGAGTCCGTGACGACTATCTCCTTCATTTCCTCCTCATCCTCTCCAGCTCAGAGACCACTTCATGGGTCGTGGGCCTCAACGTGCTGTTGGGGTGCATCATCCTCTTGACCAACTCCCCGAACCTCTTGTCCTCGAAGACGTTGAAGTCGAGGTCGGAATAAACCTTAACGTACTCGAGCCTCGCCCTCTCGATGACGCCGTAAAGCTCCTCTCTCTTAGCCCCCGACTCGTAAAGCCCTATGGCCTCATCGTAATAGGGCTTGAGCTGGGACAGAGGGAGCCTCCTGGTCATCATGTAGTAAGCCGTGGCCCCCAGGGAGAAGACGTCCAATCCAGGGAAGACGTTACCGAGCCCCAGGACGACCTCCACCTGGTCCACGGAGCTGAACTCAGGCGTGTAGTGGTGGGCCCTCTCCCAGAACCTCCTCGCCGAGGCCACGTCGCTCAGCTTTACCCTGACCTCGCCCTTCCTGAGCCTCTCCAATACCTCTTTCCCCGTGGCTCCCGGTGGCACGTCGAACAAGACGTTTGTGGGCTTCACGTCTAGGTGGATCCACCCCTTGTCGTGGAGCTCCGAGAGGATCAACGCTATCCTGTAAGTTACCTCCTTCACTATCTCTTCCCATTCCTCAGAGTAGAACAGGTTGTCGTCCTTAGTCAGGTCGTCGGCCGAACCGCCCTCGAGGAGCTCAACCACTAAGTACGGAGGATCGAGCAGGTAAGCCTCCAGGTCGCCCTGAAGGGCTCTCCTTAACGCCTCCTCGTTGGGCCTGAAGTCCACGATTTGAACGACGTTGTCTGAATCCCTGTTTATCTCCCTCAGCTGGGAGTACTCGTCCAGGAGGTCCTGATAGGCAGCCCTGGCCAAGGGGCTGTCCAGGATGGGTATCTTGATGGCGTAGGGCTTCCCGTCCTTCACCGCCTTCAATACGTACATGAAGGAGCCTTTCCCGATGTAATTCACGACCTTGTAGCCGTTCAGGTTGGCCCCTATCCAGACCCTGGGGTCCCAGCTGAGCCTCAGCCTCTCCAGGACGGCCTGCCTTAGGGAGGGGAGGAGCTCCTTGACCCTGGGGTCTGACGAGTACTTCTCGGCCAACGAGTAGGCGACCACCGGGTCGCTCCCCGCTACCCCAGCTATGAGCCTGTTCACGTCCTTGGGCACGTAGCCGTAAACGCCCAGGCAGTGTATGAGGGGTTTCCTGTCGCACTTGAGGAGGTCCGCCCCGAAGTTGTCGTGAACCCATATCGCCTTATCGCAGAGCCCCGCGGAGAGGAGGGCACAAGCGAGGTCGTCCTGGGCGTCCCGCTTCCTGTAAAGCTCGCTGACGTCCGCGTAGGCCCCCTTCCTGTCTGAAACGAAGGAGGCGAAGGCGTACGAGAGGAGCTCGTTTCTGTCCAACTCGTTGACGGATCCCGCTAGGGCGGGGATCGTGAAGGCAGGAACGTAAAGGGGGAGGAAAGTGAGGAACGCCGAGCTCAGGATGCCAGCCAAGCTCACGGAGATCATGGCTTCAGGCAAGTACCTGAGGCCCCTGTAGGAGGTGCTAAGGATGGACGAGACGAGCAGGAAGACGGAGCCCGGGAAGTAAAGCCAGCTCTCCTGTAGGACGCCGTTCAAGATGAGCAGGGGGTTGAGCATGATCCCCAAGTGCGTTATCTCGTAGATCAACAGTGAGAGGTAAACCTGGGAGGCTAGGTAGGGGATAGCGACCCTAGATAGGATGTTCTGGCTCGAGAACTCCTCCAAGGAGGTGGCTACCGTTACCCCTAAGCCTACCAGCAGCGCGAAGTAAAAGAAGTAGTAGTTCAGCCCTCCCAGGTAATACGCCACCACAACGGCTAACGCGAAGAAGACGTAGGCCGTGGCGTTCAACCTCCTTAACACCACGAACTTATGGGAAAGCGCCTTGGGAAAGAGGGGGATCATCACGATGAGGGTGAACGCGAGGTAGGGCAGGGGGCTCAGGAGGAAGTAGCCGAAGTAGAACTGGAAGGCGAGCAGAGGCGCTGCCAGGCCTCCCACGAAGAGCCCTATAGCGAACCCCCTCGGGTTGGGTTGGAAGAACAGGGTTATCGCCAGGAAGAAGGCCAGTAAGCCCAAGGCGGTGAGGGGATAGTTCGTCAGGCTCAGCCCCTGGCCTACCAGGATCAGTGAGGACAGTACGGTGACCGCCAGGTCTCCAGTCCTCAGGAGCCCGATCAGCCTCTCGACGTTCAAGGCCCTTAATAAGTAAAAGACAATCAAATAAAACGTAAAGTGATCCTCGCCTCGTTGCTCGCCCAGGCCATAAGGGGCAGGAAGCTACACGTGGGGAAGCTGGAGCCCAGCCTGCAGAAGGTCGCGGTTTTTGCTCTCTCCAAGCGGTTAGGTTTGGTCGAGGGCGAGTTCAGGGGGAGGTTGGTTAAGGAGGAGCTAGGGGTAGCGTTGCTCAAGGGGAAAGGGGAGGATAAGGCGGACCTATCAGTGGCTAAGGGGGGTGAGCTCCCATTCGTTCCTCCTAAGGTTCCCCAGTTCGTCCTGGACTTCTCGCTCTGGAACGAGTTAACTGACGAGGAGAGGAGGAAGACCCTCTTCCAAGTCGAGATGGCGATAGCCACGATCAGGAGGTACCTCTGGGAGGGCAACCTGAGGCTAGCCAACGTCCCCGAGGGATTGAGGCTCCCCTACAGATTCGCCGAGGAGCCAGTCGAGGGTGAGTGCGTCGTGCTCGACCCCAAGGGGGACATCGCCAGGGAGGAGGACCTGAGGGAAGCTGAGGTCTACGTAGTTGGGGCTATAGTCGACAAGGGGAGGAGGCTGAAGGACGCCACCGCTAGGTTGGCCGAGAGGGCGGGTTACGACTGTCCCAGGCTCAGGATAACCCTTTTCGGCTCCGTGATCGGGGTACCGGACGAGATAAACAAGATAGTCGACATAGTGATGAGGGTAAGGCTGGGGGAAGGCCTTAATGAGGCCGTCCTAGCGAACGCCTCAAAGTCCGACCTGCTGGCCAGGGTGAGGTTCGAGGAGTCCAGGGGGAACAAGGAGTTGGTGGAGCTCCTCAGGTCGAAGCTCCTCGAGAGGAAGTCCTTAATTTAAAGAGGTTTGAAGGAACCCTCACTCGGTAGTCCTCGATAGCAGGTAAACGATCAGGGCCGCCACAAAGGAGGCTGAAGCAGCGAAGGCGTAGCTGTAAGCGTAGTTGATCTGATAGAGCAGGCCCATAACTGTGTTGGTCAGGAATATCCCGAGGCTCCTACCCAGCGACAGGAGTCCCATCCCGGCCCCCTCCCTTCTGGCGACCCTCGCCACGATGGTTGGCTCGAAGACCTCGGTAGCCGCCACCGAAAGCCCTAGTATCACGGAGAAGCCCCAGATGTATGCTAGGCCGAGGTGACTCGTGAGGGCGTAACCCAAGGAGGCGGCCCCTCCCAGGGCGTAGCCCAGAAAGGCGAGGCCCTTCAAGTCGCTGAACCTCGTCTTGCCCAAGAGGTAGCCGAAGAGGCTCGAGCTGCTCAGGAAGACCAGGTAGGTCAAAGTGGCTAAGTAAAGCTCGTGAGACACCTCGTAGCTCGTTATTATGGGGAAACCGAAGCTGTACTGGCTGAACGCGAAGAGCATGGTCGAGACCACGACGCCCCAGAGCACTCTCCCTTCCCCCTCACGTCTTTCGCCCTTATCGGCCACGTTCTCTTTCCACCCCACCCTGACTGTTGCGAGGAGCGCGGTGGATATCAGCAGGGTCAATAACGCGGGTATGGTCAAGAGGGCGACGTCCACCTTAGCGTAAAGGCCCAGAGTTACGTAAACCAGAGCTAAGGAAGCGCCGGCTATGTCCAGGGCGTGAAGGACCGAGAAGGCCTTCCTTCTCTCGCTGGGCTCGGTCACCTGAAGTATCATCACCCTCCTGGGAGCTGACCTGAAGTTCCTGGCGAACCAGCCGGCCATGAAGAAGACCGCGGCCTCCAAGTAGTTGGCGGCTAGCCCGATGAGGGCAATGAAGGTGATGAACGCGTTCCCGATCACCGCGACCCTCTTGGCTCCGTACTTGTCAGCGGCCAAACCCCCCAAGAAGCCCATGAACGTCGCTCCCCCGTAGTTGATCCCCTCGATTATCCCGTAGAACGACACCGGCACGCCAAAGATGACCACGAGTATCAGCGGGAAAAGGGCGACGGCCGCCTGATACCCCAGGTCGGCGAAGAAGGCCGAGAAGGAGATCTTGTAGACCTCTCCTGCGTTCTTCACGCACGACCCTAAGGGTTATTTTCTAAAAGGTTTTCCTTCCCGATAGTGAGGATCAGGTTCAAGCTCTGGATAACGGACGAAAGCGGAAAAGTGATTATAGGCAAGGGGGGCCACCAGCTCTTGAGGAAGATCGAGGAGAAGGGATCAATAGCCGAGGCCGCGAGGGAGCTCGACCTCTCGTACAAGTTCGCCTGGGAATACGTCAGGAAGGTCAACGAA
The DNA here is from genome assembly GCA_000389735.1 of Sulfolobales archaeon Acd1. Classification (GTDB taxonomy): domain Archaea; phylum Thermoproteota; class Thermoprotei_A; order Sulfolobales; family Sulfolobaceae; genus Acd1. Next base: position 50,618 of record APJY01000003.1, read on the forward strand.
AGGGTGGGCGGGTTGGAGCCCAGGAAGGGCGGGAAAGGTTACGGGGGGACTAAGCTGGACGAGAGGCTCCTCAAGCTCCTCGAAATTTACGAGAGGGCCGAGAAGGAGGTTCAGGAGGTTCTGGCGAAGTACGAGAAGGAGCTCAACGAGGTTTAGGGTCAGGGTAGCACCCAGACCTGAATTGGCCAGGGTATTACGCCCTCCCCCCTTTTAAAAGCGGGGGATAAGCGTTATCTCATGGCCTTAGCGGTAAGGATAAACGACAGCACCTACGTCATCGAGGACAACGCGTTCTTTCAGGTCGACCAGAAGGTGAGGATCCCCAAGGGCGCTGTCGGAGTCGAGGTAGAGTGGAAGGGCGAAAGGCTCGTCCCGAAGGAAGTCCCCGTTTACGACGTCACCTCCCTGACAGACGAGATGGGCAGGGCCCAGGTCGTCGCCGCCGTCCCCTTCCTGAACGTCACGATTCTCAAGACTGAGAGACACTACGTCCTTGTGAAGGGCCTCATAACGGGAAGGAAGGAAGTCGTGATCCTCGGGGGTAAGGTCTTCTTCAGCGAAGCGGAGGCACTCAACGCCGCCAAGGACGACCCTGACGTGGCCCTGACGTTGGCCCAGAGGCTGGGGACAAGGGACGCTAGGGTAACTGCCGTGCTCGCGCTGGCTAAGGCCGGGCGTTGTGAGGAGGCGATCAAGGTCTTCGAGAGCCTAAGCGAGAAGTATCCGGATGAGGCCTTGGCCGCGGCGGAGTGCTACGTGAAGCTGGGCAACAGGACGGAGGCCCTTAAGATCTACTCTGTCTTCGCCCCCGAGAAGTACAGGGAACTGGAGGAGCTCATTAAGGCTGAGATCAACTCCGCCCTGGACGAGTTCGATAGGACCGAGAACGTTAAGGCGTTGGTGAACCTCCTTAAGGCGCTACCCAACTACGACGCCCCCAGCCTGAAGTTGGCCTGGTACTACTATAACAAGGGCAACAAGGCGGAGGCCCTCAAGTACTTCGAGGAGGCAGTCAGGAGGAACCCGAGCTATATAAACGAGCTCTTCCTGGCGAAGGCGCTGATCGAGGCGGGCCAGCCCAAGAGGGCTTATGAGATCCTCACGGAGCTGGAGGCGGTCTGGCAGACCGGCTACATAAACTACCTGAAGGGGGAGGCCTTGTCCAGGATGAACGCTCCCGGGGAGGCGAACAAGGAGTTCTCTAAGGCCTGTTGGAACGGCATCCTGGAGGCCTGCATGAGGCTCAAGCCCTACATGGTTAACCAGAGCAGGTCAAGCGATGACCCCGATCAGTGGCTGGGTCGCGTCGTTTACGGCTACAGAATAGAGAGGTACTTGGGCTCCGGCGGGATGGGGTACGTGTTCGAGGCCACCAAGGCGGGGAAGAAGTTCGCCATGAAGGTCATGAAGAGGGAGTTCAGGCTGGACGAACTCCTGAAGGAAGTCGCGAAGATGCAGGAGGTGACGAAGGGCAACAGGAGGTTCGTGAGGATAGTCGCGAACTTCGTGGACGAGAACCTCCAGGACTCCCTCTCCTATCCCCCAGCTATAGTGATGGAGTACATGGCCGGAGGAGACCTGAAGGCCGTGCTAATCGACGACGAGTACAAGACCCTGAGGAGCTCCGACTATTGGCCGGCCGTAGTGGCGAAGATCTTCTCCATGGTGGCGGAGGGCGTTTCCTACCTCCACAGCCTCGGCTACGTCCACGCCGACCTGAAGCCAGGGAACATACTGTTCACCTCTGGCCTCCCGAAGTTCGGGCCTCAGGCCCTAGAGGCCTTGGAGAAGGGAGAGGTGGAGCCCAAGGTAGGGGATCTGGGCTCCGTTACGAAGATAGGAACGGCCGTCGTTCATTACACGCCCTATTATGCCCACCCCCACCAGAGGTTCGGGGGACCCGCTGACCCCAAGTTCGACCTCTACTCCCTCACAGTCTCGCTGTACGTCTCCCTGACTAACAGTTACCCGTGGCCCGAGTGGCTTGAGAGGGAGATAGAGGAGGCGGTCACGAACCCCTCCATGAGGGATCAGGCATACCAGGACTTCCTTGAGGCTAAGCCGAGGCTGGACTACGTGCCGGAGGAGTTCAGGGACCTCATTTACGACGGTCTCAAGGGGCTCATCACGATCAGGGAGTTCAAGGACCTCCTCGAGAGGGCCCAAGCCGACATAATAAGGTCGGTTGAGTCGCCCGTGACGATCTGAGGCGTTTCTTCCTTAGCGCTATGAGACTTCCCTTAAAGACGTTCAGGATTGGGAAAGAATGAGCTTCACCTTAAAGGGATTGGCTCGAGCTGTCGTCCAGGTCCGTGGAATATCCCTGACTTGAGTTCTCGTAATACCCGCGAATCGGCTTCAGAGTTCACGAGGCCTTCGCCCATAGAAGTCTCCGTGACCTATATAGCTAGCCCTTATTAGTCCAATAGACTCTGAGAGGTAAAATAAAGAGTAAGTAGAGGTGAAGTACATGAGCATACAGGAAGAAGTCAGGGAGTTCTTCAAGGGCCAGTACTACGAGATAGTGGAGGACGAGCGGGCCCAAGTGATCTTACTGGAGGGTGAGCCCGTAGCGTCCGCCTGCATAGAGCACGGGAGCCACGACGTCTTCGACCTGAACTGCCCACACGTGAGGGACCTACTGAAAAAGATAGGCTATTTTTGACCCAAAACAAGTCTATTCAAACAAACTCCTCCACTCTGTTATTATAGATCAGCTCCATTAGCCTGTCTATCTTCGACTTCACCTCGCTTAACGAGTCCCCGAGGACGTTCACGTGACCGACCTTCCTCCTCCTCCTGACGCCCTCCTTGCTGTACCAGTAGACCTTGCCTATCTTGAAGACCTCCTCCGGTACCTCGCCGACCCCCAAGAGGTTAACCATGCCCGCGAAGTTCCTGACCTCCGTGGACCCCAGGGGCAAGCCGAGCAGGGCCCTGAGGTGGTTCTCAAACTGGGAAACCAAGGCACCGTCGAGAGTGTAATGGCCGGTGTTGTGAACCCTCGGGGCGAACTCGTTGATGTAGACCTTGTTCCCCTTGACCAGGAACTCCATCCCCATGGTCCCCAAATAGTTCAGGCCCTCGGCGAACCTCCTGGCTATGTCGACCATGCCGTTGTCCGTTATGGGTCCGTAGTTGTAGATCAGGATTCCCTTGAGGTTGAGGTTGAAGGTGGGCGGGTAGTTGGCACGCTCCTTCCTCCCCCTCACGAAGATGACGGAGGCCTCGTAGTCGAAGTCAACGTACTCCTCGACCACGAAGGTGCACTTGGACTCCCTGAGGAACTCCAGGCCCTCCTGAGAGCCCTTCAAGAAGTATTGCCCTTTGCCGTCGTACCCTCCCCTCGACTTCTTTATGACCGCCCAGTTGTTGAACTCCTCCCTCGCCACCCTCAGGGCGTCTTCCCCCGAGTGAACTACCTCGAACCTCGGGGTTGGGAGGCCGTGGTTCTTGTAGTAGAGCTTCTCCTTGTGCCTCTCCCTCTTGAGCTCAACTGCCTCTATCCTGGGGAAGAGCTTTCCCTGCTCGTGGGCGTACTCCAGGGCCCTCTCGTCCACGTGCTCGAACTCGTAGGTCACCAGGTCGACGGAATCTACGGCCTCCTTGTACTGCTCCCAGGAGAAGCACTTCTCCGCTATCCTGCAAGCCGGAGCGCTCTTCTCGTCCATTACATAAAACGTGACGGGTAAAGCCCTCCCCTCGTTTATCATCATGTAACCCAACTGTCCTCCGCCGAGGATGAGCACTTTGTACCTCGAGCCCGCCAAGTCCAAAGGCTGACACCCCTGAGGGTGTTTACCGGGTTGAGGTAATAGTTCGCGTTTAAAGCTTTGAGAAGTTTACTTGGTTAAGATAAAACCCGAACGGCGTAATCACGAGCTGTTACCGATTTCGGCGGTCTTCAGAGGCGAGAGGAAAGGGCGAGGTACCCAGCGACCTCAGCGATAAATCATAAAATTGTCGAGGAGGAGGGATAGCCCATGAGGGTAGACAGGTACGAGATCTTCGTCGACGTCGATTACAAGAACTCTTACTACAGAGGCGTCGAGAGGATTTACCTCGAAACGGAGGACGAGGTCAGGCTCGACGCGGTCGAGGTGAAGGTCACTTCGGTCAAGGATCAAGCTGGGAAGGAGCTGCCGTTCGTTCAGGACGACAAGGAGAACAAGGTGATCATCAGGACCGGGAAATACTCGGGCCACATCGAGGTCTCCTTCGAAGCCCCGATAAAGGACAAGCTCTCCGGCCTCTACAGGGCTAAGGAGAGGGTGATCAAAGACGGTAAGGAGGAGTCCATAGTCTACTTCACGACCCAGTTCGAGTCGATTCACGCTAGGGAGTTCATACCCTGCGTCGACGAGCCGGCAGCGAAGGCCAAGTTCAAGCTCACCGTTAGGGTCGACAAGGACCTGGACGTGATCTCCAACATGCCGACCGAGAGCGTGAAGGAGGAGGGGGACAAGAAGGTCGTAAGCTTCCAGGAGACCCCCAGGATGTCGACCTACCTCCTCTACTTAGGCGTTGGGAAATTCGAGGAGCTCAAGGACGACTACAACGGCAAACCCGTCTTAGTCGCGACTCCCCCGGGGAAGTCGCAGAGGGGTAAGTTCGCGATCGACGTGGCCAAGAAGTCGTTGAGCTACTACGAGGGCTACTTCGGGATCCCCTACGCTTTGCCGAAGCTCCATCTGATAGTCGTCCCCGAGTTCGCCGCAGGAGCGATGGAGAACTGGGGGGCGATAACCTTCAGGGAGACCGCCCTTTTGGCAGACGACAACTCGCCCGAGTCCGTAAAGAAGAGGGTGGCGGAGGTCGTGGCCCACGAGCTCGCCCACCAGTGGTTCGGGAACCTGGTCACGATGTACTGGTGGGACGACCTCTGGCTCAACGAGAGCTTCGCCACCTTCATGAGCTACAAGTCCGTTTCGGCCAATTACCCCCAGTGGGACATGTGGGGCGACTTCGTCTCCTCCGAGACGGGGCCTGCCTTCTTCAGGGACTCCTTCTCGACGACTCACCCGATCCACGCCGACATCAAGGACCCGCACGAGATAGAGCAGATCTTCGACGACATAACCTACGGGAAGGGGGCGTCCATACTCAGGATGATCGAGGGCTTCGTGGGCGAGGAGGCCTTCAGGAACGGGGTTAGGCTTTACCTGAAGGAGCACTCCTACGGCAACGCGAAGGCCCACGACCTCTGGGAGGCCATAGAGAGGGCGTCGGGGATAAAGGGTGTGGCGGAGCTGATCGAGGACTGGATAACCTCCCCGGGACATCCGGTGGTGAGGGTCTCGGTCAGCGGGACTAAGGTGAGGTTCTCCCAGGAGAGGTTCTGGATCAGCGAAAGGAAGGAGGACAGGGTCTACAAGATCCCGTTGACCGTGGAGGTGAACGGGAAGAGGGTCTCGCTGATATTCGACAAGAAGGAGGACGCGATAGACGTCGGCGAGGAGGTCAAGACGTTGAGGGTCAACCTCTCGAGAACCGGCTTCTATAGGGTCCTGTATGAGGGCGACGCGTTGAACCTCTTCCTTTCCTCCAACCCCGACCGCTACGAGAAGTACGGCCTGCTGGACGACTACCTGAGGTTCGCGATGGCAGGGACGGTGAAGGTGGACGACTACCTGAGCGTCGCCAAGGCCCTGTTCGACGATGGAGACTACCTGGTCGTGCAGACCCTGACCGGCCACCTACTTCTGCTCTGGTCCCTGAACAGGGAGAGGTACTCGGGCCTGCTCAGGGACTACGTCTTCGGGCAGATGCCCCACTGGAGGACCAGGAGGGACGAGCTGGGGAGGATGACCTACGCCCAGCTCCTGGAGGCCGGGGCGTGGGCGGACGAGGGCTTCGCCAGGGGGCTCGGGGCGCTCTTCGACGCCTACGACAAGGTCACCCCGGACTTCAGGCAGGCCGTCGCTGTCGCCTTCGCGATAGCTTACGGCGAGTCCGCCTACGACGAGCTCCTCGACAAGTACAGGAAGTCGCAGTACGACGAGGACAGGAACAGGCTGATAAACGCCATGCTCTCCTTCAGGAACCCCGGACTAGTGGTGAGCGCCCTGAGCCTAGCCCTCACCGGAGAGATGAAGAGGCAGGAGGCCATTAGGATCCCGGCGACCGCCGCCTTCAACCCCTACACGAGGTACGAGGTCTGGAAGTGGCTCAAGACCCACTTCGAGTTCCTGAGGAGCCTCAGCTCGGGGATAGCCACCTTCGCCAGGTCCATGAGGGCCGCCATGCCCAGGTTGGCCTTGACCAACAGCGAAGTTCAGGAGTTCTTCGAGCGGGCATTGAGGGAGAACCGCTACCCTGACATGAGCATAGAGATAAGGACCGGGCTCGAGATGATCCCCGGTTACAGGAGGCTGGCCGGGCTCTAAACGAATTTTATTGTTTTTGGGTCTAATTCTCTCATGAGCTCCCAGTTCGCCGATTGGCTCAACGAGGTAGCGAGGAAGTGGCAGGAAGCGTGGGAGAAGGCAGGGGCGTTTAAGGCTGATCCCAAGGACGGCAGGAGGAAGCTCTTCGTCACCGCCGCCTTCCCCTACACCAACCAGCCCCTCGACTTCTATTACGCCAGGCTCTTCGTCACGGCGGACGTTTACTCCAGGCTAGCTAGGGCTCAGGGCTACAACGTACTCTTCCCCTTCGCGTTCCAATACACGGGGACCCCCATAATCTCGGTGGCCAACGCCATAATGAGGGGGGACAGCGAGGTGATCGAGAGGCTGGAGAAGCAGTACGACGTCAGCCCCGAAGAGGTCAAAAGGCTCTCCGACCCCCTTGAAATGGCGAGGTACTTCCACGCCAGGATCAAGGAGGCCGTTAAGGCCCTGGGCCTGAGCGTTGATTGGAGGAGGGAGTTCACCACCGTTGACCCCACCTTCGAGAGGTTCGTCCAGTGGCAGTACAGGAGGCTCAGGGAGAAAGGGCTTCTGAAGCAGGAGGACGCCCCCGTGGCCTACTGCCCGGTGGACAACTTCCCCGTGGGGATGCACGACACCAAGGGCGACGTGGAGCCGGAGATATCGGACTTCGACGCGGTCCACTTCGATTCCTCGGACTTCTCCTTCCTCGCCGCCTTCCCACGGCCAGAGACCATCTTCGGGACGGTGGCGATAATGCTCAACCCTGAAGCTGAGTACGTCCTGGTCGAGCTGGGCAACAGGAAGGCCGTGATGTCCAAGGAGGCCTACGAGAGGCTGAAGTATCAGAGGGACATGAAGGTCTTGAGGAGCCTAAAGGGCAAGGAGCTCGAGGGACTGACGGCCTTCAACCCCCTGACCGGAGCTCAGGTCCCCGTCGTAACCTCGAGGTACGTGTCCCCCAAACAGGGGACCGGGGTAGTAGGCGCTGTTCCCGCACACGAGCCGGAGCACTTCCTAGCTCTTGCCGAGCTGGGGAGGGAGTTCGAGCTCATCCCCGTCATCAAGACTGAAGGACTGGAGGAGATCCCAGCCCCTCAAGTGATAGACCTCGCCCAGACCTCCAACCCGCAGGAGCTGAAGGACTACGTAGACACCCTGTACAACCTCGAGTACCACAAGGGATACGTGAGGGAGGACGTCGTGGACAGGGTCAGGGACTTCCTGAAGCCCATCGTGAAGGAGATGATCGCCGGCAAACCCGTGAGGGAGGCGAGGAAGGCGGTGGTGGGGATCCTGAAGAACCTGGGGGTCCACGAGACGTTCTACCACATAACCAACGGCCCAGTTTATTGCAGGTGCGGAGCGGAGACGGTGGTAAAGGTCGTCAAGGGCCAGTGGTTCGTTGACTACTCCAACCCCATGTGGAAGGCCACCGCACTCAAGGCCGTGGGGAGGATGAAGGTGGTTCCCGAGGAGATGAAGAAGTCCCTGGAGAGGTACGTCTTCGAGGCCAAGCCCAGGGCCATAACGAGGACCAGGGGGCTGGGTGCGAGGCTCCCCTGGGACGACAGGCAGATCATCGACCAGCTGAGCGACTCCACCATATACATGGCCTTCTACACGATCGCTCACAGGCTGAGGGTACCTCCCTCCGCCCTCAACGACGCCTTCTGGGACTACGTCATGCTGGGCGAGGGGGACCTGAACGAGGTCGGCTCGAGCACCGGGCTCAGTAAGGAGGAGCTGATGTCCTTGAGGGAGGAGGTCGCTTACTGGTACCCGCTGGACTTCAGGTTCGCGGGGAGGCACCTGATAAGGAGCCACATCCCCTTCATGGTCTACCACCACGCGGTCCTCTTCGGGACCGACATGGTTCCTAAGGGAGTCGTGCTGGTCGGCTACGTGAGGCCCTCGAGGCAGAGGAAGGACGTGAGCTTGGAGAGGGCCATAAGGTTCTACGGGAGTGACGCCGTCAGGTTGGCCTTGCTTTACACCAACGACGTGGCCGGCGACCTGGAGTTCGACGTTTCCACCGCGAAGAAGCTCGGGGAGACCCTCAGGAGGATTCACGACTTCGTCTCCTACCTACTGAGCCTCAAGGGGACGGAACAGGTCAGGAGGGCGGACAGGTGGCTCAGCTCCTACATGAACCAGCTCGTCGACGAGGTGATATCGAACTACAACGCCTTCAGGTTCAAGCCGATTATGGACAAACTCCTCTTCGAGGTGCCGGACAAGCTCAGGGACTACCTGGCCCTAGTCGACTACCCGAACGTGGCCCTCCTCAGGAAGGTCATCACCGCGTGGATCAGGCTCCTGGCGCCCTTAGCCCCTCACGTGGCGGAGGAGACATGGCACCTCTTCAATGAGTCCTTCGTGTCGCTCGAGCCCTTGCCGGACCCGAACGACTTCGAGTTCGACAGGAGGGCCTTCGCCGAGCTCGAGTACGTGAACTACCTTATTGACGTTATAGAGGACCTGAAGGGAGGCGTTCAGGAACAGCCGGAGAGGATAATCCTGTTCGTCAGCACTGACGAGAGGAAGGTCAGGGCAGTCAGGGACAGCGTTAAGGCGATTCTGGAGAGGAGGACGTTGAGGGACCTGATAACCGGAAGGGAGGAGGAGGCGGAGCTCTACAGGAGGGCCTACGAGGTCGCCTCCAGGTTACCCGACTCCCTGAAGAGGCTAATCAACGAGGTGGAGTTCAACGAGGCGGAGGTCATCGCCAATTACGCCGAGCTCATCATAAAGAGGCTGGGTCTGGAGGAGGTGAAGATCTACGACGCGGACGACCCAGCCACGCCGAACCTGAAGGGTAAGAAGGACGTCGCCATGCCATACGCCCCAGGGATATTCCTGGTCCTCCCGAAGTAGGGAGGTTTTTCGGGGAACCGTAGGGGGACAAAGAGGCCTCACAGGGGCCCTTATGGGCACTCGGCCTCCGCGGCTGACTTTACCCTCCCCTTCCCCGCAAATAAGCTTTGCCTCAGGGAATCACCTCGGTGCTGTCCTCGGTGGGGTCGTAGTATAGGTCCTCCTTCCTTATTATCCCTTCGTTTATCAGCTCGTCAATTTCCGGGATACCGGAGAGGACTGCTCTGAGGTACTCCTTAGTCACCCTGTCCACAGCCTCGAAGGCCTCCTCGCTCCAGTAGCTCTCCATTTGCGCGTAAAGGCACCTCCCTCCGCAGTACTTGAGGAACTCGCAGGACTTGCACCTCTCAGGGTAGGGGTCTTCCAGGAGCCTGAAGCCCTTGTCCACGTGGCCCAATACCGCCCAACCCTCCCTGACCGCTATGGGGCAGGAGAGTATCCTCCCGTCCGTGTTCACCGCCACGCTTTCGACTCCCGCCCCGCAGGCCACGCCCCTGAACCCCCCGAAGTAGTGGGCCGAGATCACCCCCAGGAAGGGGATCACCTTCAGCACCCTCCCCCTCCTCAGCTCGTTGAGGAAGTCCTCGTAGAGCCTCCTTATCCCCGGGAGGTAGCTGGAGTAGGCCCAGCCCTCGAAGTCCCACTCCTCGCTCCAAACCACGTCCAGCTGCCAGTGGACCTTATCGAAGAGGCCCAGGTCGAGCAAGTGCTTGACCTCGAGGTAGATGTCGGAGTCGGCGGTTACGGCCATCCTCGCTATCGTCTCGACGCCCAAGGACTTCACGTACTCGGCGGCTTCCAAAGCCCTCCTGTAAACCCCCTTCCCCCTGTGCTTGTCCGTCACCTCCTCCCTCCCGTCGACGCTTATCAGGGCGACGTTCATCCTCCTCCAGTACCTCTCGGGCAGCAGCCTGTACAGAGTACCGTTGGTCTGGATCCCGAACCTCCTGGCCCTTATGTTATCCATCACTTCCATTATGAACTTCGGGTTGGCCAAAGGCTCGCCTCCGTAGAATATCACGGTCGCCTTAGGGTCGGCCTCTATCAGGGCCTTGAGCTTCTTAACGTCGTACATTACAGCGTAAGGCACGTACTTGGCCGGGAAGGAGCCGCCGCAGTAGTCGCACTTCAGGTTGCACTTGCCCGTGGTCAGTAAGATCCACAACAACGCTGGCTGAGAGTTCCCGGAGGGGGGAATTAAGTCAGAGCTCTAAATCCTCTTGGCTGTCCTCCTCAAGGCGTCGTCGTCCCCTAACGTTGAGATGATAACCCCTAGGAAGCCCTGCGACTCCAGACTCGAGAGCTGATCATCAAGCTCGCTCTCCTTAAGGCCGGGCTGGTTGAGGGACTTGAGCGTCTCCCTGTTCCTCTCGGTCTCCACGAGGAGGTAGGGGATGAGCTTCGCCGCTCGGTCTCTGAGTGACGCCTCGTCCCTGAAGTTGAGTACCAGGAAGAAGTCAGCCGGGAAGCTCAGCCTCTGCCTCAACTCCTCGAGGCTCTTCCTCATGCTCACCATCATGCCCACCCTGACGTTCTCGGCGTAGGCCTTAGCGATCTTCACCGCGTCCTCTGAGGCGAGGAACTCCACAGCCCTCCCGAACCTCGGCCTGTCGCCCCTGGTGAAAGCTATCCAGAAGTCCGTGTACTTCGCCGTCAGGGCCAACGAGGCGACGAAGAGCTCGTTGACGTCGTACAGCCTCTGGTTCACTATTATCGTCTTGTCGGGTTGTTGACCCCTTATGGTCTCGGCGACCGCCATCGGCAGAACGGCAGGTAGCCCGAGGGCGCTGTGGGGTATGTCGTAGCCGTCGAAGTTGCTGATCTCGCTTATCAGCCTCGTCAGCTTCTCCCTCTTCGTCTTCGGATGTAGCTCGGCCAGAAGGAGCACTTGAGGGTCTCAAGTTTCCAGCTTAAAAGGCGTAGCTCCGAGGTTTCTCCAGTGAAGTGCAGTAAGTGCGACAGAGACGCGGTCATAAGGATACCCTACGCGAACCTCTACCTCTGCAAGGAGCACCTCAACGAGTACCTAGAGGAGAGGGTCGAGAGGACGATGAGGAAGTACGGAATGCTCAAGGGGGTCAAGAGGATAGCGGTGGCGGTTTCGGGCGGTAAGGACAGCACGTCGTTATTGCATATCCTTCACAGGCTCTCCCAGAGGCTCGGCTTCGAGGTGATCGGCGTTACTATAGACTTGGGAATAGATTCGGGGAGGGCCTACTCCAGCAAGAGCGTGGAGGTCGCGGTCAAGAACTTCGAGGCGTTGAGGGTCCCTTACAGGGTCGTGAGCCTGAAGAGGGAGTACGGGTTCACCGTGGAGGACGCCAAGAGGGGAATAAGGAGACCCGTCTGCAGCTCCTGCGGCTTGGCTAAGCGATACGTCCTCAGCCAGGTAGCTGAGGAGGAGAAGGCCGACGCTTTAGCTACAGGCCACAACCTGAACGACATGGCCCAGTTCGTGATGATAGGTTACTACTCGGGCGACGTCGAGAACCTGGCCAGGCTAGAGCCCGTTAGCCCCCCTAAGTTCTACTCCCATTACAAGATCAAGCCGTTGTTCCTGACCTACGAGAAGGAGATCATGACGTTCGCGTTGGTTAACGGGATACCCTTCATGATCGAGTCCTGCCCGCTCTCCTGGAGGGTTGGAGGGACGACGCAGGAGGCCATGAGGAGGAAGCTGGAGGAGTTGGAGGAACAGGTCCCCGGCTTCATGCTGAGGCTGGTGGAGACCTTCGTCAACAAGGTGAGGGGGCCGTTGGCCGAGAAGTACGTGAGGGAGGAGGAGGTGAGCAAGTGCAAGGTCTGCGGGAGGCCCACCGTTAAGGGCAGGGACATATGTTCCTTCTGTGCGATGAGGCTGAAGCTGGCCAGGTCGCAGGGGGTTAGTAAGGTGAGTTAATCGAAGGGTAAAACGGAAAAATCCGCTTAGCCCGGAAATTTTTAGGGTTTTTTGCGTTCGATTTGAAAGTTTATTGAATTTTTCTAACAAGAATAGATATCCAGGATCCCAGTATAAGTGCTTATACTGCTTACTTAACAATTTTTCCAAAATTCGATAAGGGAATTCGATTAGCGTATCGTTTTAATAACCTCTTTGCAGAGCTTAAACACATGAGGAGCGGAAAGGACGGAGAATATTATTACGTGGAGTTAAGTAAAGATGAAGTAATCAAGCTTAAGGAGATCGTGGAAAAGAAAGCCAAGGAGAGAACTAACGTCCGTAAACCTTCTTATGAGATCCGATCTCCCAAATGAATACTATACAGTTTTTTGAATCCACACTGTAAAGTATCCTTATATCTCCAGTTACTTCTATTGAAAACATTAAGTTGCCGTGCTTGTCCTTTCCTAGCTTCTCCCTGGAATATTTGAAGGGATTATCTAGCAATAATAAAACCTTATCTAAGATAAGCATTACTAACTTATCACTTGCGAAACTATCTAAAAGGTAATCGGCCAACTCATCAAGGTTACTTATCCTTTTACTGAACATTATCCTCAATTTCCATTCATTACAAACCACGCTGGAAGATATGGTAAAGAAAGGATATATATGGGGGTGCACGTAGGGAGCCGATCGTCCGTAGCGTACGATTGGTGAAGCCCCTCACTTGAGCCCTGAAACCCGCAAGGGGACGCTTCGGTTATAAGCCCGGCCCGATTAAGATTACTTCAGGGTTTGAGCGATAGGGAAAGGGTAACGAGGCTTTACTATCCGGACGGGACCCCAGCGGGAAAAGCCGTTTTCGACGGGTACTCCACCCTAGTATACGACAACGAGGGCAGGTTGCTCTTCGTTGCCGAGGGGCCTTTCCCCCCTAGGCCGAAGAAGGTCAACTACGACTGGATAGAGAGGGTTCTGGAGAAGGGCTTGGAGGACGGCAGGAAGAGGTTCATCCTCTACGTGGCCAGCAGGTACCTGGTGAATGTCAAGGGCCTGAGCGAGGAGCAAGCTGTTGAGGCCCTGAAGGAGTTCGCCCAAAGGAAGGGGTCGGGGAGAGTGTACGAGACCTGGCTGAGAAGCGTGGTGAGGGGGGTGAAGGCCAAGAAGCTCCTGCCCTGGAGCCTGAAAAGGCTTCAGGAGAGGGATAAGGAACTCTACGAGCAGGTCATGAAGGCGATCGAATCTAACTAATGGAGCATACGAGCCGTTTTCGGAGAAGTTCACTCCAAATCGGAAGAACGACGAGCGTACCCCTTATCGTGTTCTTTAGGCCGAAAGGGCACCTGACGAAGCTCGACGCCGTTTACCAGCTCGTCCTTCCGTTATTCCATCATTAATAACCCGCCCCTTCAGAACTCTCGATTGAGATCAACGTGATGAGTCGGGTCTCCCTGCCTGAGGGATGAGGAGGGCTAGCGGGACTGATCGCAGACAGCATTTATACCGAATTTATGTAAAGAGATTACAACTTGCAGGACTATCTATCCCCGCTTCTCGAGTTCCTGAGGATTGACACCACTTCAGCCAAGGGAAAAGGGGCCGAGGGAGCGAAGTGGCTCAGGGACTTCATGCAGGACAGAAGCGTGAACGCGGAGCTGATACCCTGGCCGAACACTAACCCCTACGTAATAGGGGAGATAAACGTCGGCTCCGACAGGACCTTGCTGATCTACAATCATTATGACGTCCAACCCGCCGAGCCCCTAGACAAGTGGGACTCCGACCCGTTCAACCCCGTCGTTAAGGACGGGAGGATATACGCGAGGGGCGTTGCGGATGACAAAGGAACCTTAATGGCCAGGCTCCTGAAGGTCATCGAGCTGTGGAAGGCGGGCGAACTGAAAGTGAACGTCAAGTTCGTCTACGAAGGGGAGGAGGAGATAGGGAGCCCTCACGCCTTCGAGTTCCTTTCCAAATTCAGGGAGAGGCTGAGGGGTGACTGGCTCCTTTGGGAGGGCTCCGGGAGGGCTCCCAACGGTGCCCCCGAGGTCGTCTTGGGGGTGAAGGGACTGCTTTACGTGGAGTTGAGGGCCAGGACGGCCAAGGACTTGCACTCCATGTACTCGCCAATAGCTGACAACCCGATGTGGAGGATAGTCTACTTCCTCAGCGAAGTAAGGAGGCCCGACGGCTACGTCAACCTGCCCGGCTTCTACGACAAGGTCAGGTGGCTGAGCAGGGAGGAGCTGGAGTACCTCAACCTAGACCCTGAACTGTTAGCTAAGGCTATCGGCCAAGAAGTGAAGGACGGATTGGCCTACGTTAGGCTGGTGAGCATGCCGAGCCTGAACATAGACGGGGCTTTGACCGGCTATACTGGAGAGGGCTCGAAGACTGTGATCCCCTCGTACGCCTTCGTCAAGCTGGACTTCAGGCTAGTTCCCGACCAGGACCCAGAGGAGGTCTTCAAGGAGTTACAGGAGGTCGCCAGTAAGTACGGGCTGGAGCTGGTTAAGCTGGGCTCGGTGAGGCCCTTCAGGACGCCCATGAGCTCGAGGATCGCCCAGGCGTTAATCAGGGCGGCTGAAAGGGTCTACGGGGTGAGGCCCGTCGTGATGCCCAACTCCCCGGGCACCGGGCCGATGGAGAGTTTCTCCAGGGCCTTGGGAATTAAGGAGATCGCCGACGGGGCTGGCGTGGTGAACTACGACTCAAACATCCACTCCTTCAACGAGAACGCCCCAGTGGAGGATTACTATTTAGCCATGAAGTGGGCTGAAGAAATGATAAAGGAGCTCTCGTCGGGATGAGGAGTTTGCCGAGTGCTGAGATGTGAGGAGAACTCCCCGACCTGACCCAGATCAAATCTCGTAAGCCCTGGGCGTAACGCGATCTTCGGCCTTGAGTATGGAGGATATCACCGTCTGCTCGTCCAGAATCTCGAACGCCATCGTCGGCTTAACTACGTCTTGGGAACGTTTGGCGGCTTCGGCCCACCTCAGGTAGGGTATGAAGTGTTGTTCGAAGATGTGTTGCCCTATGTAATAGCTCGGTGCCTTCCCCCTCAACCTCGAGAGGAAATCTACTTTGAAATTACTAACGGCCGAGAAGGTGACGGTTGTGCCGTGGGAAGCGGTCTCCTGGAGCGAGATGTCGATCTGAAACTCGAACCTGTGATGGTCCTCCACGCCTCTGTACGAGATCATGTCAAATGAGGGGAGTTGTACCTTCTCGAAGGTCCCGAAGTACGTTACGGTTTGGCCTTTTGATGTTCCCAATAAGAATGAGGCCCTGAACCGCGTGGGTGGAGAGTCAGCCTGGTCGAGGAAGAATGGTCTTTCATCCAGAGGGCGAAGGCCCATCAACAGGTTGATGTGGCCGGAAACCCCGGCGAACCTAAATGGATCGTCAAAAACCTCCCTGACCTCCCTCAGGCTCAAATAGACGGTCAGCTTCGTGGTATAAACGGGCATAGCCGGGCTTCCTATATTACTCCTTACTCCTCAATGATTTAGTTTTAAATAATACAGCTTGAACCGCTTCAAATTACGGTTTTTAATATGGTGGGTATTATTTATGTATAGGACAAATTTTTGGACAGCATTGAGAACATTGTTACAATTATTATAAGGATTTAACAGGTGTCGAAAAGAAACGCGGAGCTCTCAGAGCTCACTAGCCTTAAGATGTGAAGCCTCTCCGATCAAGAAAGCGAAGAAACGTTAAGAGTATAGAGCCAGCTGGGCGGCCTTTACCCCCTCACCGACCCTCACGTCCTCGCCCAAGGACTTCAGAACCCTTTCCAGTACCGCTATTGTCGCTATCGCGTCGTTAGGAGTCACCCAGCCCATGTGGCCTATCCTGAAGTACCTCCCTTGGAGCTTGGGGTGAACGCCGGGGGCGAGCTCGATGCCCTCGTTTATGACCGCGCTGAGGACTTTAGCCGGGTCGACGCCGTTCACGATCACTCCCGTGACGGTGTTGCTGTAGGCTTCAGGCCTCCTGGCGACTATCTTCAACCCCATTCCCTCCACTCCTGCCCTTATTGCCCTAGCGACCTTCTCGTGCCTCGCGATCCTGTTCTCCAATCCCTCCTTCTCTATGAGCTCTAGGGACTTGGCCAGCATTAGAACCGTGTGAACCGGCAACGTGCTGAAGTAGCCTAATTTGCCCTCCTCGAAGTTCCTCATGACTGGCAACCAGTTCCTCAAGTCCAGGAGGTAGCCGGAGACGGATTCGCCCTTAAGCCTCTCCAGGGCCCTCTCCGAGAGGGCCAGGAGCCCCAGACCAGGCGGTGCGCCCAAGGCCTTCTGGCTCGCCGTCAAGTAAACGTCAACGCCCCAGTCCTTGGCCTTCACGGTTTCGGCCCCAGCCGCCGACACGCCGTCAACCACTATGAGGTCGACCCTGTCCCTTATCCTCTTCACGGTCTCCTCAACCGGGTGCCTGACGCCGGTGCTGGTCTCGACGTGGGTCATGGTCACGGCGGTGTAGCCTCCTTTGCTAACCTCGTCCTCCACCGCCTCAGGAGGGACGTAATCCCCAGGATCAGCCCTCAGGACGTTGACCTGCAGGGGGTACCTCTTAAGCAAGGGTTCCCACCTGTCGCCGAAGACGCCGTTGCTGACCACGAGCACCTTCTCCCCCTTCCTGAGCAGGCTCACGACGCTCTCCATGGCGGAAGTGCCTCCGCCAACTATCGCGAACGTCTGGTAGCTGTCGTCGACCCCGAAGACCTTCCTGAGGCCCCTCAGCATCTTGCCCATAGCCTCGACGAACTCCGGGGACGAGAACCCGACGTTGTTCCTCACTCCTGCCAGAAGAACCTCGTCCTCTATGGTCACCGGACCCACGTGCATGAGGAGCCTTCTTGCCCGCCCTCTCAATCTCGCCCATCAGCAATCGCGAAATAGGATGTCAAGGGAAGATAATAAACGGAAACACCTCGGGTTTGAAGGCTGTGTAACGGATCTCGTCTTTCAAGAGATAGAGTACATTCGGGCGAGACGATTGAGGGAAACAAGGCGAGGGCTAAGGTAGATCGGGTTCTGTAGAGCCTGCCACACATCTTCCACCGGCACTAAAGCACGCGACTCTAGGCATTAAATTGGGAGCAACGCATCCCATAAGACTTTGTGCTGAATTCGTACCCTCCAGCTGGGATATCTCAATGGCGTATCGGTTGCCCTTATAACCCGAACCCCGCTGATCCGCGAAAGGGAGCGAGGCCGACTAAAGCCAACGGAATACTGAGCGAGAAACGAAGGGACGAGGTTAACGTCTTATATAGCGTTCTACGTTAAGTCAGTTAATCGAAATGACGCCGGCAATTGAGACTCCCCCGGTAAAAACGATACGGGTTGACCCTTCTGACGTTTACAGGTTGATGGTGTTCAGGGAGACCTTCAAGGAGGAGTTCAAGCTTCTTAGCCTAGTCTGGAAGTACGGCCTAGAGATGGACTCCTACATACTTACCAGGCTGGCCAACGGGGGGAAGCAGTTCCTCAGGATCGTCATCACTCTGAAGGAGTCAATCGTCACTCCATGGATCAGGTCGATCTTCACGGCCCTGGAGGTCAGCCTCAAGAAGTTCGTCAGGTACTTAAGGATAGTTAAGTACTTCGGGCAACTGGCGCTGGTTATACTGGCTGACAGGATAGCGGAACAGCTGAATAAGGCGGTAAACTTATTGAGGGAGCTTTTCAGGACGTTCTGGGCTATACTGGCTTGAGCCCGACGGTCCTCCTGTCGGCCGGCACCTACTTCTACCTCAGGGGCGGCAGGAAGTACAGCGAGACGGCCTACGCCTTAATGGCCGGGGGCTGTAAAGCGGGCTGCCTCTTCTGTTCCCAACCCCTCGTTTTCAAAACTGACAAGAGCTACCTCTCCAGGGTCAGGTGGTACCCCGTTAGGCTCGAGGAGGTCGCGGGTAGGCTCAGGGAGTTCAGGAGGTTCTGTTTACAAACCGTCCTTAAGGACAGCTTCGAGGAGGAGACCGTCGAGATCGTGAGGGCCGTCAGGGGCGTCCCGAAGTCGGTCACGACCGTGCCGGTGAGTTCTAGCGTTCTGGCCGAGCTGAAGGAGGAGGGGGTGGACTACGTTGGATCAGGAGTTGACACCGTGCCGAGGCTGTTCAAGATCATTGGCAAGCCCTTCTCCTTCGAGGAGTACCTCGACTTCCTCGTTAAGGCGAGGGATCTCCTCGGGCGATGGAGGGCAGTCGCCCACCTCATTTACGGGTTGGGGGAGAGCGACAGGGAGTTCGCCGAGACCATGGAGCTGTTCATAAGGAGCGGGATCGCCGTGGCCCTCTTCGCCTTCACCCCCGTTAAGGGAACCCCCATGGAGGGCAGGAGTCCTCCTGACCTCAGGAAATACAGGATGATACAGGCCCTGAGGCAGGAACTGATGTCGGGGAGGAGCCTAGAGGAGGCGGCGGAGTTCAACGGGGACGAGTTGGTTCGAGTGAGGCCCTCAAAGCCGTGGGCGTTCCTGACCTCCGGCTGTCCCCACTGTGACAGGCCCTACTACAACGAGCACCCCCTGGGGCCTCAGTACAACCTGCCTTACACGGTTAAGGACCTCAGGTCGTCCTGAACCCCTCGAGCACCTCCTCCGGAAGGCTGCAACATGCGTCATAAAGCTCGAGCCTGAACTCCCTCACGACCTCGGGACTGGGGTTGGCTATCCTCTCGACGAGTCCCCTAGATACGGCTTCCCTGTCGAGGACACCCTTAATCGGGAAGGGCCTCATGCACCCCAGGCTCACCCTCCCTCCCATTAGCGTGCTCCCCAACTCAACCCACCTGAGGACCTCATGGGGGTCCGGTACCCTCAGCCTCTCCGAGGGGGTCCCCTTGGTCGGGATGAGGACGAGGAAGTTCAGGAGATAGGGCTTGAAGGATGAGGCTATCCTTATGGCCTCCTCGACCTCGTCGTTGGGCAAGCCCAGCATCAGGTGGGGCACGACGTATTTGGGGCCGTAGGTGACGAAGTCCTCCAGGACCCTCAGGTAGTCCTCCCTCTTCCTTCCCTTCATCCCCTTGGCGTGAAACGCCTTGGGGGAGTAGGCGAACTCGAAGTCGACAACGTCTATCACGTCCCTCATCTCCTCAATGGTCCCCCTGTCGGGGAGGCCGGGATGGACGTTAAACACCAACCCATCCAGCTCCCTCTTCAGCCTCCTGAGCGCTGGTAAGAAGGGTTTCAAGTTCAGCTCTCCCCTCTCGTTGAACCCTCCGCTTATCAGGAAGCCCCTCGTCCCCCTCCTGTAGTAGGCCCTTATCGCCTTCTCCAGCCCATCGGGATTCATGGCACCCTCCATGGAGGCTATGTACTTGGCCGAGCAGTAGAAGCAGTTAAGGGAACAGGAGCCCCCCGTCAAGCTCAGCACCGCGAACTTGCTCCTTATGTAGAAGCCCTTTACCGCCACCGACCTCTTAGGAATCCCTTTTAGCCATTAAGCGTTCCTATGAAACGCCGTGGGGTTCAGGCTGATTCTTGACCTCGAAGGAAGGGACCCCTACTGGCAGATGGCCATAGACGAGGCCTTCCTCATCCTGAGGGCGTTAGACCTGGTCGGCGACTACGTGAGGCTCTGGACCTTCAGGCCCACCTCGGTCAGCATCGGTAAGTTCCAGGAGCTGGAGGCAACGGTGGATTTAAACGAGGCCTCTAGGCTGGGACTCCCGGTCGTGAGGAGGTTCACCGGGGGCGGCGCCGTGATCCACGACAGCGACGGTGAGGTGACTTGGACAGTAGTGACCAAGGGTAGGAACGTCGAGGATGTCTACAGCTGGGCCGGTGAGGGCCTGAAGAGGGCCTTAGCTAGTTTCGGACTGAAGGGGGAGTTCGTACCGGTCAACGACGTCGTGGTCAACGGGAAGAAGATCGTCGGCATGGCCGGGGCATCGAGGAGGGGAGCGGTCCTTGTCCACGGCACCTTCATGTACGACACGGATCTCTCCCTGATGAGGGTGCTGAGGCTCCCTAAGGAGAAGGAGGCCGTGAGGGGGAAGCCTGAGGAGAGGGTCATCACAGTTTCCAAGGCCTTGGGCAGGGAGGTCTCGAGGGACGAGGCGGTTCGAGCCCTGAGGGCTGGCCTCTGCGAGGACTGTGTGGAGTCCTCCATCCCGGAGGGCGTTCTGGACCTGGCCAGCGAGTTGAGGTGGAAGTACACTAACGAGGGGTGGTTGAGGTGGAGGTGACCTGTAGGGAAACTTTCAGGAGCTCCAAGGGTAAGACGGTCACAGTGACGGCCGTGATAAGGGAGGGGAGAGTAATCGAGGTGAGGCTTACTGGGGACTTCTTCGTCAGCGACGACTCGCTCTTCGAGAGGCTAGAGGCGACTCTCTCCGGAAGGGACTGCGAGGGCCTGAAGTCCCTCCAACTGCCCCAGGTCCTAATAGGGGCGGACGAAGGGGAAGTGGTTAAAGCCCTCCTAAAGTGCCTGAACTGCTAGGGCGCACGAGGGCCGAAAGGTCGAGGCCGTTCTGCTTGATGCATTCCTCTATTACCCTCGCGTCGCCTTCAGGAACGGGCCTCCCCAAGTTGGCCGGTATGCCCCTCACGTACTTGGACAGCTGTAGCCTGTTCTCGACGAAGGCCAGGGAGTCCATTATGTCCTTCATCCTGCAGTTCCCCGCAGCCAAGTAGTCCACCCCCGCCTCGTAGAGGTAAACGGGCTTGTTAATCGCCCTCTCTGGAGGGTAAACCACCTCGCTCTTCTCCCTCCAGTCACTCGCCACCTTACCTACCAACACGAACGACCCGCCGAACCTCCTGGCGTAGTACTTGGCCACGTAAACTATCACGTAGTCGCCTGGCCTGATGAGCTCTGTCGCTCTCCTGTCATCCGCCGGTAAGGCGGACCTCCTGACCATCTCCTCAAGCATGTCCTCCTGGACCGTCACTATCCAGTACGCCAAACCGGGTCACCTTTCCCTCAGCTCACCGAAGCCAATTTTAGCTCCAGACCGATCACTCGATTGGTTCAATGCTTTACCTCTTCTCTCCCCCTAAAAGGATTGACGACGAGGAGAGCTACATCTTCACCGTACTGGACAGGTTAAACGAGAGGTTCGAGTTGGGCCAGCTGTTGAGGCTGAGCTACTGGGTCGAGGAAGACAAGAGGCTCTTCGTGGCAGTGTTCGAGAGGGGGAGGGTAGAGGGAGAGTTCAGGCCGGGGGAGGTCGGCTACGCCAGGGTCATAAGAAGAAGGAGAGGAGGAAGTACGAGAAGAAGAGGGAGAGGAGTCCCGACGTGAATATCCCATCAAACGTGCCGGCACCCCCTATGCTTAAGAGGGGAGGGTTTGTTTTCTCCAGGTCCTTCAAGTGAAGTATGTCAGCCCCTATAAGCGACCCGAGGACTGAGGAGAGGTAGGAAACCGCTGGGACGAGGTAAGGGTTCATCCCCAACACGACCAGGCTGACCACTATGCTGACCAGGGGAGGGACTACGGGGCTCATGACCACCCCCACTCCCGGAACGGCCTTGGAGGCGAAGTAAGAAACGACGGACGTTAGAGAGAGAACGATTAATGCTTCGGGTAGGGCGCCTCGGTTAGTCACTACGGTGAGCAACCATAGGGATAGCGTCACCGGCACGACCGCACCGCCCAAGTTGACGGCCACCCTGCTCTTGTTCTCAACGACCCTTACCGTCGGGATGTAGTAAGGTATACCCAGGACGTAAACCACGTCCACCGAAGGAACCGCTATCTTGGTCCTCCTCTCGTGGACCACCACGTTGACGGGGGATAGGATCAAGCTGAGTGCCGAGACGTAGAAGCCCAGGAAGAAAGCTAGGTAGCTGGGGATCCCGTACTGGGCCAACAGCTCGCCGAAGTACCCCCAGGCGAAGAGGAACAGTAACAGGCCCATGAAGGCGTAGAAGGGCAACAGGATGGTCCTGAAGGGTAGCATTATCACTACTCTGTCGCCCAAGCTCGCTCTACTCGCCGTCTACACGCCTCTCTAGCTAATAAGTAGTCCTGGAACGTGTTCACGTTGAGGACCGGCACCGGGCTCTCTATGGAGGAGTAGTTTTGAAAGTCCTCACCCCTCCAAAGGCTCACGCCGGTAAATTGGCCCCTGTAAGTTAGGGAGCATATGTCCGCTTCACACCGATCAAGTAGGGCCTCTAGCGCCTCCTCGGAGGTAACGACGTCGGCGGGCAGAACCAAAGCCGGGAGTCCGACCTCCCTCACGGCCTCAACCACGTCGGCCTCGTACCCCCGGCCTGATGTCAAGACCTTGGGGAGGTCGAGGAACAGCATCACGGAGTCGGGGACCACAGCTAAGTAAACTTCCTCCGCGAAGAGCCTAGCGAGTGAGTAAGAGTACCAAAACAGGGGAACCCCGCAGACCTCCACGAGGGGCTTCAGGGGCGTGAACCTCGACCCCTTCCCCCCGGCCATTACGACTGCCCTCAAGCTCCCGTGAAAAGGTTTATTCGCCCGGGGAAAAAATCGCGAACCATGATAGCCATAGAGGCCAGGAACCTCAGGAAGATCTACAGGGGAGGGGTGGAGGCGCTCAAGGACGTCACATTCGACGTGGAGAGGGGGGAGATCTTCTCCTTCCTCGGACCGAACGGCGCGGGCAAGACCACGACGGTCAGGATACTCACCTGCGTCACTAAACCCACCTCGGGGACGGTGACGGTAGAGGGCTTGAGAGTACCCGAGCAGTGCGAGGACGTTAGGAAGATAGTCAGCTCCGTGCCCCAGGAGTTCAGCGGTTTCAGCGACCTGTCGGTCTACGATAACGTGGCCTATTTCGCCTCCCTTTACGGGACGGAGTCGAAGGTGGACGACGTCATAGACTCCCTAGGTTTAAATCAGTACAGGGACGTTAAGTTCAAGAGGCTCTCAGGGGGGTACAAGAGGAGGGTCGCCATAGCCTCAGCCCTAGTGGCCAACCCCAAAGTCGTGTTCCTCGACGAGCCCACAGTGGGCCTCGACCCGAAAGCCAGGAGGTCCCTCTGGCAGGTCATAAAGTCGCTTAAAGACGGAGGAGTAACAGTTTTCCTGACTACCCACTACCTGGATGAGGCGGAGAAACTGAGCGACAGGGTGGCGGTCTTGTATCAGGGAAGACTGGTCAGGACGACCACGCCCGACCGACTCAAGGAGGAGTTCTCCAAGGAGACCCTTGAGGAGGCCTACCTGAGACTCATGGAGGAGCTCGAGGATGAGGAGGGTAATTAGGACCTCGATAGCCATCATAAAGGACAACCTCAATAGCCCGATCGCCGTCTTCTTCGTGCTCCTCTTCCCGGTGATGCTAGCTCTCACGTTCGCGCTGGGCTTCGGCGGCCTAGCCTCCTCGTTGACCGTCCCGGTCTACGTCTCGGGGCACGAGGCGAACGAGGTCGCCCAAGCGCTCAACGCCACGGGCCTCTTCTCCGTCCACCTGGGAGGGAACACGAGTGTGGTGAAGTTCGGCGCGGTCTTCGTTAACGTGACCGAGGGAGGGGCGACCATATACTACCCGCCTTACGCCGAGAAGTACGTCAGCGTCGTCGAGTACTCCGTGGCCAACGCGTTGAGCAAGGCGAACTACTCGTTCAGCACGGTGAGGTTAAGCTCCCCTTACTCCTACCAGGCCTACGTGCTCACCGGAACCATAGGTGCGATGGTGATGAGCAACGGCGTTTTCGGGGTCACCGGTGTGGCCGCGACTTACTACAGGGACAAGCTGATAGAGAGACTCGCCGCCTCGCCACTTAAGGACTACGAGTGGGCCCTCTCGCTGATGATCTACGAGGTGGTGATCTCCTTCGCCTCGGCAATAGCGATAGGCTTGGCCGGCTTAGCGATAGGGGTTCCGTTGAGGGCGAGCCTAGGCCTCGTGGCGTTCGTGGTGCTCGGGACGTTCGTGTTCGCGGGGCTCGGCGCCATAATTTACGGCCTCACCCCGAAGGACAGGGTCTTCCTAGCGAACACGGTGGCCACCGTGGTGACCTTCCCGCTGATGTTCGCGAGCAACTCCTTCTATCCGAGCTACGTCGTCCCCATGCCCTTCAGGCTCTTCGTGGAGTACCAGCCCTTATCCCTGTTCAACGACGTCCTCAGGTCAGTAACCTTGGGAGTCCCGACCAGCCCCTACGTGGCGATGGGATTAGTCGTCGGGGGGCTGGCCATGTTGGGGATCGGGATAAACATGCTCAAGCTGAGGGAGTGAGAGGATAATTCGAGGTTTTCCCATTCAACCTTCCTCAGCCCAAGGCGGCTTGGTCTTCATGAGGAAGGCCGTCACTCCGTCCCTGGCGTCGAGGGTCATGAGCTGTTCCTTCAGGCTCTGGAACGCCCTTTCGATCAGGTCGCGGTACCTCGCGTAAAGGATCTTCCTCATCTTGCTTACGGACGTGGGCGCCATCTGCCTGACCGCTCTGACGACCTTGTCCACTGCCCTTATGGGGTCGGTCTCCTCCGTCACCTCGTCAACGAGCCCGACCCTCAAGGCTTGTTCAGCGTCCAGGGTCTCCCCCAGGAAGGCCAACCTCCTCGTGGCGTCCCAGCCGATCCTCTCGGGGCCAACAGCCATCAGGATCGGAGGGAAGACGCCTATCCTCCCGCCGGGGGCCGCGAACTTGGCGTCCTTACTCGCTATCACGTAATCCATAGCCAGCAGGAGCTCCAAGTGGGCGCCGTAGGCGACTCCCCTGACGAAGCCTATGATGAACTTATCGGAAGTCATGAGCCTTATGTAAACCTCTTTCATGGTGTTGAAGAACCACTCGGCTTGTTCCCTTGAAGTAGTCGCGTTGAATAGCTCGTTTACGTCCGCCCCCGCCCCGAAGTTGTCCTTCGCCCCGTGCACCGTTATGAACCTGACCTGTTGGTTCTTGTTCAGCATGTCCAAAGTGTCTATGAACTCCACCATGAACTTCCCGTTCACGAGGTTGTACCTTGTGCCGGTGTCTATTACGATGAAGCCCACGTCACCTTGAACGTTGTACGTGACTAAAGGCACGATCGAAGATATTTACTTCGGATATTAAGCCATTCACGTGCCTAGGGTAGGGCTCGCCGGCTTAGGAGTGATGGGCTGGTGGATAGCAGCTAACTTGCGGAAGGCGGGGCACCTAGTGGCCGTGTACAACAGGACGAGGGAGAAGGCGGAGAGGTTCTCTAAGGAGTACGGGGTCGAGGTCGCCCGATCCCCTAAGGAGCTGGCCGACAAGGCGGACGTGATAATAACGATGCTCAGTGACAGCGACGCCGTGAGCTCCTTCGTGGGGTCAGTGATGGACTACGTGGGCGGGAAGACGTTGGTCGACATGAGCACCATCCACCCGAGCGTCTCCGTTAAGCTGGCCCAGGAGGTCTCGCGGAGGGGAGGTAAGATGTACGACGCTCCAGTTATAGGTACCTCGGTCTTCGCTCAGCAGGCCAAACTGACAGTGTTGCTGGGAGGACCGAAGGAGGGAAAGGAGGCGGTAGAGGACATGCTGAAGGCGACGGCCCAAACGGTGGTTTACGTAGGCCCCAACGGGGCGGGCCTTTACGCCAAGCTCGTGAACAACCTGATGGTAGGAGTTTACGTAGCCGCGCTCGCTGAGGCCCTCGAGTTCGGCCTGAAGGCCGGGCTGGACCCCAACGTCATAACCGAGGTGCTGAGCAAGTACACCAGCGCGAGTCCGACCACGGCGGGGCTGAAGCTCCCGAAGATGTTGAACGGGGACTACTCCGTGCAGTTCGCGACGAAGCACATGAGGAAGGACTTGGAGATAATCCAGGACGAGGCCAAAGGCTTGAAGTCCCCGACCTTGCTGTCGTCCTTGGCCCTCCAGCTCTACAGGATCACGGAGAACATGGGCTACGGGGAGCTGGATTACTCGGCGGTGAAGGAGGTCATATCGGGGAAGAGGAGGTGAGGGAGGCGAGTTCCATCGACCTTCCCCCGCGTTCAACGACAAAGGGGTGAGCCGAAGTAACGTAAGTAGTTCCGAGACGAGTTTGAGGGGGAATTAGTACATACTCTTTTATATTTATTTTGTTTTTACACTCATGGCCATGAGGGACAAGACTGAACTGAGGAAGCAGCTGGAGAGCGGGCTCCCGGTCCTGATCTACGACTTCGACGGCAGGGAGGAGGAGACCGACATGGTGTTTTATGCCGGGAGCGTGACCTGGAAAAGCGTCAACGTCCTGAGGAAGGAGGCCGGGGGGCTCATCTGTTACGTCACGTCGGAACGGGTCGGGAGGAGAATCGGCCTGACTTTCTTCACCGACCTGGTCAGGGAGCTATACCCTGACCTCTACAAGAGGCCGACCTACGGTGACGAGCCCGCCTTCTCGCTCTGGGTGAACCACGTCGGAACGAGGACTGGCATAAGCGACGAGGACAGGGCCAAAACGATAAAGGAGTTGCACGACGTCGTCGAGCTGGCGGAGGAGGGGGAAGAGGAGTCGGCCAGGCAGAAGTTCCACAGCGAGTTCTACTCTCCGGGCCACGTACCGATACTGCTCTCGAGGGGAGTGTCGAAGAGGAGGGGCCACACCGAGCTCACGGTCGCCCTCCTGGAGCTCTTGGGCCTACCTAGGAGTGGGGTGATAGCCGAAATGCTCGACGACGGGAGGAGCATGAGCAAGGAGAAGGTCGTCCTTTACGCGAGGAACAACGGGATCCCGTTAATTGAAGGGAAGGAGTTGCTGAAGGAGGTGGGCGCCTTTTGAGGAGGAAGTACGGCGTCGTGGACACGACCTTCTCCAGGGTCGACATGGGGTCCATAGCGGTCAGGACGATACTGAGGGAGGACCCTGAGGCCGAGGTGGTGAGGTACACGGTTCCGGGCATTAAGGACTTGCCGGTGGCCGCCAAGAGACTACTGGACGAGGGCTGCGACGGCGCGATAACGCTGGGTTGGGTGGGAAAGACCACGCTGGACAAGTACAGCTACTTGGCGACCAGCATAGGGCTGATAACTGTGCAGATCCTGACCGGGAAACACGTGATCGACGTGACCGTCCACGAGGACGAGGCTGAGACCGAGGAGGGGCTGAAGGAGATCGCCGTAGACAGGGCGACTAAGCACGCGGTGAACCTGGTCAAGTTAGTAAGGGACGGGAGGAACGCCCTAACGCCGTTAGCCGGGAAGGGGATTAGGCAGGGGTACAGCCATGCAGGCCCAATCGAGGGTTAACTTGGCCATAGTCGTGAGCGAGTTCAACTACGACATAACCTACCTGATGCTCCAGAGGGCCATCTCGCACGCCAACTTCCTGGGGGCCACGGTTAAGGCCGTAGTAAAGGTCCCAGGGAGCTACGACATGGCCGTAGTGGTGAAGGAGTTGCTGAAGAGGGACGAGATAGACGCGGTAGTTACTCTAGGCGCCGTGATAAAGGGCGAGACCAAGCACGACGAGATCGTCGCCACCCAGACCGCGAGGAAACTCCTGGACTTAGCGGTCGAGTACGGCAAGCCCGTGACCCTGGGCATAATCGGCCACGGGGTGACGAGGGAACAGGCCACGGAGAGGATCGAGGAGTACTCCACGAGAGCCGTTGAGAGCGCCGTTAAGCTGGTGAGGAGGCTGAGGGCGCTGAGGGAGGTAAGCCTAAGCGAGGAGGGGACGGTGACCGTTGAGTGAAGGTATTGAGCCTGGAGCTGGTGGGCTACAGGGAGTGGACTGAGAGCCTGGGCCACGACAGGGAGTGGAGGATACAGTCGTTCCAACACAGGTTAGCCCACGTGCTCTACGAAACCTTCTCCGAGGTCAACGCGTTCCCAGTGCCGCTGAGGTACGACACTTACGCGGTGCTGGCTGACGGCATCAGAGAGGCGAATCTTCTTGAGGCCCTGAAGAAGGTGAGGCCCTTTTCGCCGACGGAGATAAGGGTATGCAAGGGCTTCGCCAGGAGGCCGGTAGACGCCTTGTTTTCGTGCGTGGACAGGCTGGACGACTTCCCGGACGAGAGGGTAGTGGTGGCTCATTACGACATAGACGGCGTGACCAAGCTCGACGGGAGGGAGGCCCTCGAGGAGATAACCACGCTGAGGATGACTCTGGAGAGGAGGGCGAGGGAGATAGGGGCCATCCCCCATTACTTCGGAGGGGACAACTTCGGCGTGTTCGCGACCCTGATGGACTTGGACGAGCTGGTGGAACTCGTCAAGGAGTTGAGGAACGTCAAGGCGGGGATAGGTGTCGGCGAAAACCCAAGGGAGGCCCTAACCAAGGCCGCTGAGGCTTTAGACTACCTGAGGAGGTCGAGGGTCTCGAGGTGGAAGGTCTTAGACTGAACGTCGGTGCTGCCTTCCTCGGTAAGGACTTGGAGTACGTCGAGAGGGTCAACGTCGTCGTCGAGAAAGGGGAGATAACGCACATCGGTAGGGGCTACGACGACAGGGCGGAGGACTATAGGGGTTACGTCCTCCTCCCGCCCCTCGTCAACTCCCACTCCCACCTTGCGGACTCAGCCTTCCCCGAGTACGGTGTCAACCTGACGATAAAGGAGGCCGTCGGCGACCCTAAGAGCGAGAAGTACAGGCTCTTCGGAAGCGTTGACTCCGAAAGGCTCAGGGAGGCTATAGGCAGGGCTTTGAGGGAGTCCCTGAGGAGAGGGGTATTCGCTGTCGTAGACTTCAGGGAGCAGGGTCTGGAGGGGCTGAGGTTGGTCCAGGAGTTCAGGAAGGACAGGGGGGTCGTTTACCTCGCCTTAGGTAGACTGGACGAGTTCGACGAGGATCACCTGATGAAGCTGAGGGAGCTCGGCGACGGCTACGGGTTACCTTCCGCTTCAGCCAACGAGGAGGAGCTTAAAGCTATCAGGAGGGCCTTCTCCGACAAGCTCAGGGCCGCCCACGTCTCCGAGACCTTGAGGCACTACCTGGCCAACGACCTGGAGAGGCTCCTGAACAGCTACGACCCTAACCTGATAGTTCACGCCAGCCGCTTCAGCTATAAGGACTTCCAGGGCCTGAGCGTTCCTGTGGCGTTTT
Source organism: Sulfolobales archaeon Acd1 (assembly GCA_000389735.1). Classification (GTDB taxonomy): domain Archaea; phylum Thermoproteota; class Thermoprotei_A; order Sulfolobales; family Sulfolobaceae; genus Acd1. Next base: position 79,703 of record APJY01000003.1, read on the forward strand.
GCCCGAGGAGCAACCTCTGGCTCGGCGTGGGCGTTCCGAGGATAGCTGACGCAATAAGGGCGGGGGTCGAGGTCCTTTTCGGGACCGACAACGCCGGCCTCAACACGGTGAACCTCTGGAAGGACTTGGAGTTAGCTTTGCTGATAACGAGGGCGCAGGAGCCTACCTCCGACTACTCCGCCGAGATCCTGAAGGGAGCGACCTACCACGCCTACGAGCTGCTCGGCCTCAACTGGGGGCTGGAGGAAGGGAGGGAGGCCCGGTTCGTGCTGGTGCCCGGGGAGGGGGTCTTCGAGGCGATCAACAAAAGAACCGCCCTAATAAAGAGGGCCTCCGAAAGGCCCTTGCTCGCCTTCAACCTGAGGGGGATGGTAGGATGAAACTGACTGAGGTCACTAAGGACGACCTGAACTGCCTAGTGGGGCTCCTGCCGGTAGGGAGCGTCGAGCAACACGGCCCCCACCTGCCCATGGGGACGGACTCCCTGATAGCGGAGGAAGTCGCCAGGAGAGTGGAGGGGGAGCTGAGGGACGAAGTGACGCTCTTCCCAACGATATACTACACTTGCTCTATGGAACACGAGGGCTTCCCCTACGTGGGAGTGAGTTACACGACTTTCCTGAACTACCTCACTGAGGTCCTCGAATCCGGGCTGAGGCTGTGTAAGGCCATCGTGCTGGTCCTGGGCCACGGAGGAGTGATTTCTGTGGCGGACTTAGCCAGGAGGCAGGTGAACTTCAGGAGCGGGGACAGAAAGGTCTACGTGTTCTTCGTGACGGCCTCCCATCCTAAGGGGGGCTCGGAGGACCTGCACGCCGGGAGCCTCGAGTCCTCGGCGATCAAAGCGATCAGGCCCGAGCTCGTGAAGGAGGACAGGCTTGAAAACGTGAACTTCGACTTCAGGGAGGGAGTCTTCGAGGTTTACACCGTTAAGGAGTCCAACCCCTACGGGATCATCAACAGGGGCGAGGTCAGGGTTGACGTGAGACTTGGAGCGGAGTTCCTGAACAGGGCGACGCGGGACCTCAAGGAGTTGGTGATGAGGATAATCGAGGGTTTAAGGAAGTGATCCTCAGCACTCCCTCTTATAGACCGCGTGGATCTCACGCCCGCACTCGCAGAGCGTGAACTCCATCAATCGTAACTTCGGTGCTTCAGGCCCCCTGAACCCCTCCCCTTCCGCGAGGCTAACTCCGCTACCGAAAACGCTTGGAGAGAAGGTCAACCTGATCTCGTCGTAAAGGCCCTCCTTTATTAGGCTCCAGATGAGCCTTCCCCCTCCTTCGACCATGACCCTCCTGACCCCTCTGGAGTAGAGGTCCTCCATCACCTTCGTTAAAGTCAAACCCTCCAGGCAAACCACTTCGACGCCCTTCGCCCTCAACGTCTCGACGAGGCCTCTCTTGGCCTCGCACGCCCCTGAGTCCGAATAGACTATCGTGGGCGGGGGCGTGACGAACACCTTGAGGTCTGGGCTCAGGTCGAGGCTCCCGCTCACTATCACCCTCGTCGGGTTCCTGTTTGCCTTTACGAGCCTGACCGTGAGTAGGGGGTCGTCCTTCCTCACGGTTCCTCCCCCCACCATCACAGCGTCTACCTCGCTCCTCAGCCTGTGCTGTCTGACCTTATCGAACTCGCAGCTGAGCCTGCTGTAGCCTTCCCTGGAGGCCAGCCTGCCGTCGAGGGTCACGGTTGAGAAAACGATTACGTAAGGCCTAGACAAACCCAGCCACTGACTTTCGGCGAACCTATAAGCTTTGCTAGTCAAGGTTGACCTCCACATGGTTTCACTTTAAGTCCCTCCTCGCCGACGTAAAACCATAACGGGCGATAGGCGTTGAATTTGTCACCCATAATCTTCGGTATATTTTTCTCGACCTTCTCAACGTCACTACGGTTAACCACAAGTACAGCCTCGTACGTGATTTTTTTAGCTGTTAAACCCAGTGACCTCCTTAGTAGGGTGTTAACGAATTCTACACAATAATTCATCTTGTTTAGTAATGTATCTAGCTCCCTGCCTTGTTTTGTTGTTAGTTCAATGATTTTAATTATCAATCCTTTGTCCTTACTTCTCACTATTACGATAGCGTCGCAGTGCTCACGTGAATGAATACCAATATTGCTAAGGTCACCAGTTTTAAATTTTTTCAGCTCCTCGTCTTTTACTTTATCTAGTCCATTATAAACTTCCTCCATGTCGATAAAAAGTAATACATTATCGCCCTTTATGAAAAACTTACAGGAACTTTCCTCAAGCACTCCCTTCTCGACCTCTAAACTCACCATAACCCCTCACCTTAGTTCAAACATCACTACGTAGTTTTCATAGCTAGGATGCTCCGTTTCACCCTTCACCGAACAGCCTCTTCGAATGAAGCGATGAGACCCACTTGAACTCCTTTTTTAACACGTCGATAGTCCCCGGCATACCCTTCACGGCTTCATCAACGCTCACGTCCTTAACTTCCCCCTCGGTGAAGTGATATATTTTGACCTTAACTTCTTTCTGATTAGCCTTTTCTACAGCCTCCGCCAACGCCTCGTAATCTTTCACCTTCAAGTCCTCAAACAAGTCCTTTAATTCCTCCTTAGTGGGCCTTAACATACTCAAGTGAGCGATGATGTAAAACATGGTCTGGCTGTGAGTTGAAATCACGATACGGTTAAACGAGGATAAAGCGTAAAGGACTACACCCATTAAAAGTTGTAATTCCTCATGTAACTGCGTTTCGGGTTCTTCGAACAAGACCAGGCTCCCTTCCTTTACCGAGAGCAGGAAGCTCACGATCTCTAATACTGAAGCTGAGACGTACTCCCACGGAATTATTTTATCCTCCTCGACGTAAACTAACTTCTCACCGAGATCTTTTACTTGTCCTTTCAGTAACGGTTTTATCAAGTTGAATATTTTTTCGTTATATGTACTTAAGCCCCTGTAATATTCCATCAGATAATGAGGTCTTGTAAAGTTAAATTCAAGATCTAATTCCAACAATGGAGACTTGAAATAGCTCAGAATTTCTTGTACTACGAACTTCTGAAGCGCGAGGAATGATCTACCGTAAGGAATGTAAACAACGTCGTTGATTCCCTTTTCTCTTAGAAACTCGTTGAATCCTAAGTAATACTGATAGTTCACTCGCTCTTGTGCAATCATCATGAAAGCTCTAGAAAGAGATGAAAGAGTTTCATAATCCTTCAAACAAGCTTCTTTCACCTTAGATATGTCTGCCTCGACCTTGACTTCTCCTTTATCACCGTTCACACTGATTTCATAAATTGTATTGCTAAGGGAAGACCTTAAACGTTCTACATCCTTATTTTTACATTTATTTGGAAAATACATTGGAGGTAAAGAAATAGGTCTGTACTTCTCTTCATAACTCAGTTTTCGAGTAAGTACGAAATCCAAAACGTTTATAGGTTCTAATTTAAACTCCCCCTCAGGTAATGAATCCCTTACGAATCTCTTGTAGTATTTCTCCGTTTCCTCCCTATCGATGGCGAAACGTTGGAGGAACGAATTATCCCTTACCTCAAGGGGATACCCTCTCAGCTCAATGAGAAGTCCTGGACAGTAAAGAGAATAGAATATAGCCCTCATCGCAGTGCTCTTGCCGGTGCTAGGTTTTCCAACGAAAAGCGTGATGTCACCTAACTCGATTTCACCGTGCTTTATGGGACCGAGGTTAGACAAGCGTAATTTCATAACAGCACCAGATTCGTCAGGGTAATAAACCTTGGACGGTCAATGAATTACTAATTTTTATTTACCTATAATGATGTTAGTCTAATCCATTTAGACCGATCACGTCAGGGGCAGGATCTCCGTCCTCTCGGTGATCCTCTTCCTCCCCGTGAAGCCGTCCTCGGCGTAGTGGTAATACATCACGTCGGGCTCGTCCACCTTCCAGCAGAGGTAGGCGCTCCTACCGTCAACTACTGCGGGGAAGTCGAAGAGGCCCATGTCGAGATCCCTGATCATCACGCCCATCCTCGTTATCTTCGTGACTATCTCGTTGACCTTCCTCGTGTACTCGGAGAGGGCCTCCTTATCCCCGGAAAGGAGGGCCTCCTCCACTTTCCCCTTAACTTCTGTGTACTCCCTGTGGAGTTTCCTCAGCTCGGGAACCAAGCTCTTAGCCGCCTTGAGGTCGAAAAAGGGGTACTCCGGCTCCATGAGTTCCGTCCTCTAACGAACTTCTCTGGTAACCGTGGGATTTAAGCGAGAGATTATGCGGTTCTGCATGGGTCAGGAAACGGTTTAAATACTGAACTACGTTTCTCCCGTGATATGAATAGACTAAAGGGTCTAAGCCTCGGATTCCTGACTTTACTGGCTTTAGCTCCTGCTCTTGGCTTGTTGAGCCCGGTATCCCAAGCGAACTACGCCTCAGCCCAGGCCTCCTTCAGCTTCTACATGGTCACCCTCAGCAGCTTCTCAGGCGGCTTTAACGGCCCGATGGGGGGCCAGCAGGCTAACGTCATCCATTACCTGGTCGTGCAATCTAACGGTACCAGAAACGTGACGGGGACCAACGCGTCAGTTAGGGTAACGTCTGAGGTCTACGATTACGCCCTCGTAAGCGTGGGGACCGAAACCGTAAGCGGCGACGTGAACTTGAGCCTCGCCGACAACGAGCTAACGATAGAGTCCAACGTTTCCTACTTGTCCCAAGTGGTGATAGAGACGGCGGGTCAGGAGTACATAGCTTGGGCCGGGCTCACTAACGGCACTTTCGAAGCTACAGTCCCCGCATATGTCAACGGCACAGCCGAGGTTTACCTGTACTTCCTCAACGGCTCCGGGTTCTACGTGGTGAACGCCGACCTGAAGGCGGGCTCGACCGTCACGGTCCCGATAAAGGCCACCCTCCAGAGCCTATCAGTGAGTAGCGTTTCTGTTATGAGCTCCGAGAGGACGTTCGTGGTCAACGAGCCGAGGAGGTACGCACCCCTGGCGTTCTACCTAGAGGCCAACGGGACGGTCTACTCCGACGTGGAGGGCTACAAGGCGGTTAAGGCGTACTGGAACGGTACTCTAGTGCCGGCCATCGTGTGGAGGGGTGAGGGCATTTTCAAGCACGAGACCATATCGTTCTACGGCGTCAACGGCACCCTGGTAGGTTACGTGAGCATGTTCTTCCTTAACGCCTCCCTTGGGCTCATGGCTAAAGGGCTCGTCGTCTCAGGCCCTAAGATAGTCAGGGAAACGTCAATGCTGACCATAGTGAGCGTGAACGGCAAAGTCGTCAAGCCGGAGTTCGAGGGCATAGCGATGATTAACGGGGCCCCCGTCGTGATTGTCGTAGGCCATAAGGGAGAGGTGATGAGCACCGGTAACGTAACCCTCTCCCATGAGGTCTACATCAACGGGACGAAGGGCGCGATCGTGTGGGTCGAGGTCAACGGGACGACTAAGGCCGTCGTGGTGTTCAAGGACAACACCACCGCCAACGCGACCGTCGTTAAGCCCGAGAACGTGAGCCGCGCTAACGTCACGTATCAAGGGACGCCTTACAGCGCCATTAAGGTAGTCGTTCCCAACGTCTCCGGCGTGATGACGTTCAACGTCACGGTGAACGGGAGCGTCGTGACGGTGCTGAAGGAGACGCCCGATGGGAAGTTAATCGCGTTGAATTCCAGCAATTACTTCCTCGTGAACGGCAGGCTGGTCGTAGTCGACGACCCGACCCAAACCTACTACGTGGTAACCGGGCCCGCGAACACCAATTCCTCCAGTGTAACGACTTCCAGTAATACAACCACGACTCAGACGTCATCTTTAAACCAAACGTCCACTGCCTCAGCTCAGACGCCCTCCTCCAGCTCCTCAGTGACCTCCTCCAACAACACCGTTATCATCATAGCGGGGATTATCGTCGTTGCGATCGTAGTCGCCGCCGTCGCGGCGTTGCTCAGGAGGAAGTGAAAACGAGTTTAACTATTTTTTAGTCCCCTCACTTTTCCGCCAGGTGGTCACAAATACTCAAGGACGCCTTCGTGGGTGACCTGATAAAGGACAAGGACTCGCTTTTGGGGAAAGAGGTCTCCCTCTGCGGTTGGGTCGATAGGGTGAGGGATCACGGCAAGCTCAGGTTCATAATGCTGAGGGACAGGACGGGTCAAATACAGCTGGTGGTGAAGCAGGGCGAGACGCCGGAGGAGGCCGTTAAGGCCTCGAACGAGGCCAGGGACGAGGCGGTGATCTGCGTCAAGGGAACCTTGAGGAAGGCCCCGACTAAGGAAGGCGTCGAGGTCGCGGTGAGGGAAATGAGCGTGCTGAACAGGCCCGTCGAGCCCCTCCCCTTACTCCCCAGGGATTCGTTATCGGCGATACTCGACACGAGGCTGAAGTTCAGGTGGCTGGACGTCAGGAACCCGAAGGTCACTAAGGTCTTCCTGCTCCAGGCCTGGGTGGCCCAGAAGTTCAGGGAGTACTTCTCCTCTAAAGGGTTCGTGGAGATCTTCACCCCCAAGATAGTTGGGGCTGGAACGGAAGGAGGCGCCGAGGTCTTCCCCGTCATTTACTTCGGCAAGCCCGCCTTCCTGGCCCAGTCGCCCCAGTTCTACAAGCAGTTCTCGGTCATAGCTGGCCTCGAGAGGGTGTTCGAGGTAGGCCCCGTCTTCAGGGCGGAGCCCCACCACACCACAAGGCACCTGACGGAGTACCACTCGATGGACATCGAGGTCGGCTTCATCCAGAGCTATTACGACGTGATATCCTTCGTGGAGGGCTTCGTTAAGCACTTAGCCGAGGCCATGAGGAAGGAGGAGCTGCCCCAGAGGGTTCTGCAGGAGTACAACGTCGAGCCCTTAGAGATCCCCGGCGAGGTGCCCAAGATCCCACTAAGGAAGGCCTACGAGATCTTGGACAGCGAGTTCAAGAAACACATCCCGTACGGCGAGGACTTGGACAGCGAGGGGGAGAAGTTGCTCGGCCAGTACGTGAAGGAGAGGTTCAAGAGCGACCTGGTCTTCGTGACGGAATACCCGTGGAAGGTCAGGCCGTTCTACACCATGAGGAAGGAGGACGAGCCCGACTGGACCTACAGCTTCGACGGCCTGCTGAGGGGCCTCGAGATAGTCACCGGCGGCCAGAGGGAGCACAGGTACGAGAGGCTGGTCGAGAACGTCAAGGACAAGGGGATGAACCCGAAGAACTTCGAGTTCTACCTGAACTTCTTCAAGCACGGGGCTCCGCCCCACGGTGGAGCCGGCCTGGGGCTGGAGAGGATAACGATGCAGTCCCTCAAGCTCGAGAACATAAGGGAGGCGAGGCTGTTGCCGAGGGACCCAGAGACCCTGTTGCCGTGAGAAGTAAGAGAGGAATTATTTTACTGCGCCTTCCTCGCAGCGTGGGTTACGACTTCGCCCTCGGAGTTTACAGTTACTGCCCTCAGCTCGGACTTCGCCAACCCGAGGGCTCCCGGATAGGCGCCTATGGTTTAACCAGCCCTTCGGTTTAACTTTATCACAAGTTAAACTTTAATTATCGCTAAACGGAGAATTACATCGTGGAGGTGAAGGTCCACAGGAAGGGCATCATAGTGATCCCCGCCGAGGTCAGGAGGAGGCTCAACGTCAGGGAGGGCTCCGTAATGGAGTTGGAGGTTGAGGGAGATAAGATCGTCCTGAAACGCAAGATGACCCTCCTGGATATGTACGGCGTGGATAAGGAGATGGGAGACTCCGCCGTGAAGGAGTTAGAGAGGTTGAGGAAGGAGGAAGTTGAGAGGGAGAATTCTGTTTGACACGGGTTTCTTCCACGTGTACTTCTCCGGGCTTAACGAGGAGGCTAAGAGAGCCGTGGAGGAAGTTTATTCAGGCAAAAGCGTAGGTTACACGTTAGACCTCAATTTGGCGGAGTTCCTCTACACCTACGGCAAACTCAAAGGGGTAGAAACCGCTGAAGTCAGGCTCTCCCTGATCCTGAGTTCGCCGATAAAGGTCGTCAGCACCGACAAGGAGCTCGCCTTGAGGGCCGGCGAGCTCAAGCTCAAGCACCAGAACCTCTCCGTAGTGGACTGTTTCGTGGTGGCCTTCGCTGAGAGGGAGAACGCCGTGATATACACTACGGACTCGGAAATCAAGAGAGCTTACAAAAACACGATAATTCTACGCGGTTGAGGAAGTTACTTAAGTTAAATTACTTGAATGACCGTGAGCTCCTCGAACCTCACCCCTTAACTCTTAACGAACCTGATCCGGCTCAGGACCTCGCGGCTTCTAGTTTGCTAAGAGCTCAGCCGCGCTCAGTAGAAGGTCGTGAGCTCGAACTTTATCCCCAACTTCCTGGCGTAAGAGTAGGCCGTTTCGATCTCCTCCCTCGTGGGGTACCTAGCTATGTCAGAGTACTTGGGGTCGAAGAGGGGGGAGAAGGGGTCCGCCGCGTACTCAGGCCTGTACTGGTCCATCAGGTTGACCCAGTAGTTCGGCACGTTCCTCGCTATCCACTCCAGGACCGGCATCGTGTCGTCCTCCACGTGGTTGGGCATCACCAAGTGCCTAATGACCGCCTCCTCTCCCCAGGAGTAGATCCTAGACAAGTTCGCCGTCACAGTCTCCACGTACCACGGGGTCCTGCTCAGCCTCAGCGCGCACCTGTCGTTGCCGAACTTGAAGTCGGGGAGCCAGACGTCTATCACCAGCCTCAAGACCTTCATGGCCTCCTCGCTCATGAAGAAGTTGCTGTTCCAGAGCATCGGCACGCTTATCTCGTTGCCGTAAACCCTCCTCTTCCTCGAATGGAAGTACGGGTAGTCGGCCTTGGGCAGTAGGGTCACCTCGTCCACTACCTCGTTGCCGTAGGCCAACTCCCTTATCGCCTTGATTATCGTGTGAAGGTGAACGGTCGGATCCCCTCCCACGAGGTTCACGTTGTGGACTCCCTCGGAGGCCAGAACCCTTATGGCCCCAGCCAACCTCCTCGGGCTCAGCGGGACCCCGTTGTCCTTGTCCTTGGATATGTCCCCGTTCTGGCAGAAGACGCACCTCATGTTACACGAGGTGAAGAAGACCGTTCCAGAGCCCTCGGTCCCCCTGAAAACGAGCTCCTCCCCCCTGTGGTGGAAGTAAGAGGCCACCCTGCTCTCCACGTTGAGCTGACATGCCCCGGCCCTCACCTTCCTGTTGACCCTGCAGCCCCACCTGCAGAAGGTGCACCTCTCGACCCACGAGTCCACCAGGTCGGCCAAGTAGTCCAGGAGGGAGTACTTCGGGACCTCCAGCCTCCTTATGTCCTCCCTCCCCTCCCTGACGTCCCTCCAGAGCTTAAGGAAGGAGTCAGTAAGCTTGTCGAGGAGCTCCGGGCCTCCCCTCTCCGCCTCCACCCTCTTAGCTATCAAGTACTTTGCAGGCATCTCCCCGTCCATCACGGAGAAGTACCAGGGGAAGTCGTCCCTCAGCTCAGCCTTCAGTTCCTCGAACCTCATCCCTTCAACAGAACGTTCGGCATCAACCTAATAAGGGGTTCAGGACCCTCCCGCACACCTTTATATATTTCAATTCCATAACCGATAATAATGGAGGCCAGGAAGAGGCGGAAGCCCTTCGAGCTGAGCTTCAGGGAGGAGGGGGACAGCCTGGTGATGGAGGTCGTGGCCAAGAAGCGCGTCTCGGTCTACAGGCTCTACTTGACCAAAGCGGAGGCGGATCTTGAGAAAGTAAAGGAGGAAGCCTACAGGGGCTATAGGGCGGTCTTGGAGAGGGTGAAGCAGAGGAGGAGACCCGCGGTTCTCGCCAAGTTCTCCCTCTACGTTTACTCCTCCTTGGCCGGCCTCCCGCTGTACAGGGCCCTAAAGGGGGTCGAGTACGAGAGGGGAGGGGTCAAGAGGGTTCTGAGCGCCAACGCCTTCGTTAAGTCGACCTACAAGATAGCCCCGGTCTTCGAGGAGGCCCTCAGCTCAACAGCTAAAGGCAAGAGAGGGAGTAAGGCTTAAGCTAGAGCCAGGCCTCCAAGCCAACGGAGCTCCTGCCGAACAGCGACTGGATGGGGTAAACCAGCTCGACCTCCGCGTGGGAGGGGCTCTTAACTACCCTGAACCTCACCCCCCTGTAGGTCCTCCTCACCTCTATGACGGAATGGGCGCTGTGGAGCCCGAAGACGCTCCCCCTCCTTTCCCTGTCGAAAGGGGAGAAGACGAAGGTCCTCCCCCTCCTGGCCCTCATGGAGCCCACTATGTGGGAGTAGAGCCTGAAGAAGCCGTAGGGGTTAATCACGACGAGGTCGCCCTCCCCCATGGCGATCACCGAAGGTGGGACGTCCTCCGCCTTGAAGGCCCTCCTCACCAGGACCCTCCCCTCCACCCCGAAGGCCCTCTGAAAGGTTCTCACCTTCCAAGGGTCCAGCCCTCCCCTTTCCGACACCACGAGCACTTTTATGAAGGGGTTCGAGGAAAGGGCTATCACCCTGCTGTAGAACTCCTCCAGCAGGTCCGAGTCCTCGGAGTAGAACTCCACCCACTCGTCCTCGGCTATCAGGTCGTCGAGCTCGGCGAAGCCGGTCAACATCAAGTCATCATCCCCCTGACCGTCTCGTAGGCCCTCTCCAGGTAGCTGAGGTAGTAGTTCACGTCGTGGCCCCAGTAGCCGTCAGTAGCTCTATAGAAGCCCCTGGTCCCCCTCACGTAGGGCTCGCCCTTTATCCACAGCACGAAGTCGGAGGGGTCGCCGTAGTGGGCCCTCCTCCTGAAGCCGTAGTACAGGTCCTCCAGCTCCTTGGAGAACGACCTGAGCTGGGAGCACGACTCCGCCTTACTCAGTACCCTGAGGGACTCCTCCAGGAACTCCTGGACTATCCTCGGCTGGTTGGCCCTTATCAGGCCCTTGACCTTGAGGCTCCCGTCCCTCCTCCTGCCGACGTAGCGTTGCGGGTAGGGCTGACCCTCGGAGGTCCTGGTAAGCACGACCCAGCTGAACTCGTCCTCGAGCTTGAGCTTGAGCCCCGTGGCCTCGGAGACCTTCGCGACCATCCCCTCCACCCTCTCCCTGCTCCCCTGAACTATGAGGGAGTCCACTATCCCGTGAACCACCCTGAGCCCCATGGACTCGGCTATCTCGATCGCCTGCCTCAGGACCTTCCTGGCCACGTGAGTCACGCTCTCGTAAGCCTCTATCTTCCCGAAGAGCGAGTTCCTGTAGCCCAGGTAGCCGAAGGAAGCGACGAGGATCCACTTGATCGCCTCTGCGAGCTCCTCGTCGTAGGCCTTGTAGAACTCCTTGAGCCTCACCAGCCTCTCCACGGCTTCTGACACTATCCCCCTCTCCTTTGCGCAGACCTTGTGGATCCCCAAGTCCAAGTCGTCGCACCTGTCAACCGTCTCGCCGGAGATGTTGTACTTGCTGATTATGGACGGGTACATGGAGGAGAAGTCCACCTGGAAGGCGTTGTCGGCGCAGGTCTCCTTGGGGAAGAGGATCAGCCCGCCCTTGTCGGCGTAGCTGAGCTCCTCCAGCTCCCTGAGCTCCTCCACCCTCGGCGCCACCTTGGGGATCACGTACCTCTTCCTGAGGGCGACCCAAGCCTCGTTGACCGTCAACGCCTTGCCTATCGTGGCGTACATTATCTCCCTGAGCAGGACCCTCACCGACTTGCTCCAGACTATCAGGCCCTTCACGTCCACGGGGGCCCTCTTCCTGTCGGAGGCCACCTTCACTATCGCCTTAACCTTGTCCATAACCGTGGAGGGGGCCTCCACCACGTCCGCCTCGACCCTCAGGTCCCTGACGTCCCCCTCCTCCTTCATCACGCCGTTGTAGTAGAGCCTGTAGTACCTGCCCAGCCTGTGCTCGCCGTACCAGTCGTAAAGGACCACCTTGGCGTAGCTCACCTCCGGGAAGCCGGGCTCCTCCTTCGATATCACCCTGTTCCCGGAGGCCTCCACCCTGGCGAAGGGCCTCAGGCCGAGCCTCTCCAGGGCCTGGTCCAGGGGGCTTATGAAGTCGTTCACTACCTTGAGCGCCCTCTTGAACTGGAGGTACGCGCCGTAGTCCCTGAGCTCCACCCTGTAGATCCTCCTCTCCTTCCCCTCCAGGGTCCTCCAGACCTCCTCCTCCACCGAGGCCACCGAGGGGTGGTAGAGGACGGACTGGGGGAGCTCCTCCAGGTAGACCGGGAAGGTGGTCCTGACCTCGAGCCTCCTGAAGCCGCTGAGGACGAGCTCCACCTTCCCCTCCTTGGGCAGGGCGTCAACCAGGTACACGCCTCGAGCACCTCGCGAGCAGGGCCACCAGCAGGACCTCCAGGGGATCGGCCAACTCGTCCTCGAACGCCTCCTCGACGAGCCTCATGTCCGCCAAGGCGTCCTTCAGAGCCTCAGCTAAGGACTCGTCCCTCAGCTTCCTAGCGACCCTCAGGAGCTTCTCCACCTCGCCCTCCACGGACCTCGTAAGTGACGGCTGGGTGCGGCCCATGTTAATCTTTGCCAATAAATAGGGCTCACACGCCCCCGAAACTTTCGGCTCAAGGGACGGCGACCGCGAGGACTCGTTTTATATATGTGAGAAGTTCCTTTATTAAGGATAATTAACAAATTAACTCGATGCAGGTCGACCCCGTCTGCGGGATGGAGGTTAAAGAGACCACCCCCTATAAGACTATGTACAAAGGTAAGATCTACTACTTCTGTGGTCCGGCCTGCAAGAGGGAGTTCGAGAGGGACCCGGAGACCTACCTGAGGGAGGGGCCGAAGGGGATGCCCGAGTGAGGCTGAGGGCGGACAGGGACGAGGTACTGAAAGTAGTAGGGATGCACTGCTCCACCTGCGTCGCGACCGTCTCCAGGGCCGCGAGCTCGATCAAGGGGGTCATGGACGTTAGGGTGAACCTAGCGACAGGAGAGGTCAGGCTGAGCCTGGGGGAAGGGGCGAGGCTGAGCGAGGTAGTCAAGTCCATAAGGAGGGCCGGCTACGACGTCGTCACCCAGAGAGTTGATATCGCCGTTGAGGCCAGGGAGGAGGAGATGCCCAAGCTCAGGGAACTGCTGGAAAGCGTGGAGGGCGTCCTGGAAGTGAGGACCGGGAGCGGGCTGGTCTCGGTGGAGCTCAACCCCCTGAGGACCTCGGCTGAGACTATTCTGGAGGAGCTCAGGAAAAGGGGCTACAGGGTCTCCCTGGCGAAGGAGGGGATCGTCGCGAGGTCGGACTTCAGGGACTCCTCGCTCAGGCTGATCTCGGCCTCGGTCCTCTCCCCCCTGGTGCTATTAGTCAACTACTTCCCCGTAGCCCTGGCCCTCTCCGCGGTGATACTCCTCCTCTCCGGCACGAAGTTCCTGAGGGGGGCCTACAGGGCCTTGAGGAACGGGACCGCCAACATGGACGTCCTGGTCTCCCTCTCCTCAGTGACGGCGTGGGCCTACGGCCTGGTCTCGAAGGACCTGGGCTTCCTCCAGGCGTCCTCCCTGCTGATAACCTTCGTCCTCGCCGGGAAGACCCTGGAGGCCTGGCTCAAGGAGAGGATCTCAAAGGAGGTCCCGGAGGTGCTGAGGGTTAAGGCGAGGAGGATTGTCGACGGCGAAGAGCGGGAGGTGGACGCCAGGGAGCTGAGGCCCGGCGACGTGGTGGTGCTCCGTTCCGGCGACACAGTGCCCGCTGACGGGGTGATCGATGAGGGTGAGGTTTACGTGGACGAGTCGCCCCTCACCGGCGAGCCCAACCCGGTCCTGAAGGGCAAGGGAGACCCCCTTATAGGGGGCTCAGCAGTACTATCGGGGTTCGCCAAGCTCTACGTTACCAGGTCAGGGGAGAGGACTTACCTGGCCCAAGTTGCCGAAGCCGTAAGGAGGGCTGAGGCGGTGAGGTTGCCGATTCAGGACTTCGTGGACGAGGTCTCGGCCTACTTCGTCCCTACGGTCGTAGTGATCTCCGCAATCGTCTTCCTGATCTGGCGCTTCGCCTTGGGTTACCCCCTCAGCTTCGCCCTGACCCTCTCGATAGCAGTACTGGCCTCCGCCTGCCCCTGCGGCTTCGGCCTCGCCACCCCCACCGCGATAGCTGTGGGGATCAGGAGGCTCCTCAAGAGAGGGGTAATAGTGAGGGACGGGGAGGCGCTCCAGAGGCTAACAGAGGTTAGAACCTTCGTCATAGACAAGACGGGGACGCTGACCGAGGGGAAGATAAGGGTGGTCAAGTCCGAGGGAGAGGTCAGGTTAGCCTCATGCCTGGAGAGGCTGAGCTCCCACCCGATAGCTAAAGCAATATCGAAGCTCAGCGAGGGGCAGTGCGAGGTCAGGGACTTCACCGAGTTCCCCGGGAAGGGAGTTCACGGGGTCGTCGACGGCAGAACCGTCCTGGTGGGGAGCAAGGACTTCGTGCTAGCGAACTGCACCGGTGAGGACAGGGGGGCGGACCTACTGGTCTGCGTCGACGGGAGGGTGGAGGGCTGGGTCTGGCTCGACGACCCCCTGAGGCCTGAGGCTATCGAAGCGGTGAGGAGGCTCAAGGCCATGGGATACAGGGTGATAATAGCTACAGGCGACTCAAGCAGTAGAGCTGAATCCGCGGCTAGGGCCTTAGGGGTTGAATTGAGGAAGGGCCTCAGCCCGGAGGACAAGGCCGAGCTGGTCAGGGGGTTGGGGAAGGTAGCTTTCGTTGGGGACGGGATCAACGACGCCCTCGCCCTGAAGGAGGCCTTCGTGGGGGTGGCCGTCTCGAGCGGCACGGACCTGGCCAAGGTGGCCGGGGACGCGATAATCCCCTCGATAGGGGCCCTGCCGAGCCTGCTGGAGGGGAGCAGGAGGACCGTGAGGAAGGTGAGGGAGAACGTGGCCTGGGCCTTGGCGTACAACTCGATTCTAATCCCCATAGCCTCGGGAGTCCTCTACCCCTTCTACTTACCTCCCGAGTGGGCGGCGTTGGCCATGTCGATGAACAGCGTCTCCGTGGTGCTCTGGAGCCTGGTCCAGTGAGGGGGAAAGGGATTCAGCCTTCATACCCGCCGAGTGAGGTCTCCGACTCGGCCGGAGAGCGCGTCTCAAGCCCCATCAGTTCAGGCGGGAAGTTCGACCATCATCGCCTTAAGTAACGGTGATCGGAGCGGATCCCCAGATCGGATGAAGTAAGATAAGAGCGCCGGCAAAGAGTTTAAAGGCATTCTAACTCTCGCGTTAAAGCGTGGACCCGATAATCCTGGCGCTCTTCGACGTATCGGTGTTCATCCTGCTGGCCGAGATTCTGAGGTCTCTCGTGCAGAAGTACAGCTTACCTAAGCTGGTAGGCGAACTGTTGGCCGGGATGATAATAGGCCCCTACGCCTTGGGCTCCTTACTGAACCAGTTGGCCGGCTTCCCCCTGATAAACATAAGTGATTACATTAAATTTCTGGCCGAGTTCTCGGTGATCCTCCTGATATTCGCCTCAGGCCTGGAGCACGGGATCGCGCCGATAAAGTCCTCCGGGGTCCTGGGGTTCCTTGGGGCGACGTTAGGGGCCCTGTTGCCCTTCTTCGCGACGTTCTACCTCTATTTGCCACACTTCGGCTTCGACTCCGCGCTGTTCCTCGGCACCGCGATGGGTGCTACAAGCCTCGCGGCCGTGGCGTCCGTAATAGAGGAACAGAAGCTGAAGGGTAAGGGGATAAACTTCCTGGTGTCCGCCGCCGCGGTGGACGACGTGGTGGACTTGATCCTCCTGTCAGTCGTCCTAGCCGTTTTGCAAGGAACTTCCGCGAGCCTCGCCTCCGTCGGCCTGAAAGTAATTACCCTCGTAGCCGTGTGGCTGGTCATCTTGGCGGTCTCAGTCGTCCTGATCCCGAAGGTCGCCGACAGGATAAGCGATAAGTACGTGGAGGAGTTCCCGCTGGCCGTGCTCTTCGGCCTGACGCTGTTCATGGTGTCGTTGGGGTACTCCTCCATAATCTCGGCTTTCGTCGCCGGGGTCGCGTTCGCGAACAGCGTGAAAAACGAGAGGATCAGGGAGATCAGCAACGCGTTGCTCAGCGTCTTCGGGCCGCTGTTCTTCGTGTACGTGGGGGCTGAAGTTAACTTCCGAACGCTCGGCCTCGACGCGCTGCTGCTGTCGTTAGAGCTGACCGCCATAGCGTCCGTTTTCAAGTGGCTGGGGATCTTCCCGTTCGCTCTGGCCTACCTGAGGAACGTCAAGGCTGCCAACACGGTGGCCTTAGGGATGGTGCCCAGGGGTGAGACCGGGTTAGTCATCGCTTCCCTAGGCCTTTCCTACAACGCGCTGAGCCCGGAAGAGTTCGAAGGCATAGTCTTCATGTCGCTCTTCACCACCTTAATAGGCAGCGCGTTGTTCAAGGTCTACGCCAAGAAGCACTTGGTCTGACGGTCGAGCTCAGAGATTGGAGGAGGTGGCCGAAACGGCTGCGGAACCGGAAAACAGAAACGTTGCGCTCCTCGCGCCCTCAACTCGGTGGCGTCCATGAAAGCGGGAGGACGGGGACGAAAAACCCTCGCCTTTCCGCGGTAAAGGAATTCTCAGAGTAACGGAATTGTGCGCTTATCATTCCTAATGAGATAATGAAAAGACTAAGATCGAAACAGAAGAATTTCAAAAGAGTTTTTGTAGAAGTGTAACGGGGAATGAGGGGGTGATGAGCACCACACGAGTTGACCTATGATAGGTCGTAGCCGGTCTGACCTGACCCCCTCATCCCCCAGTTCGTTTTCACCTTACCCGTATATTAAGCTTACACCGGAACCCTGCCTACTTATTACAAACGGTAAGCCTGTAGCTTCTGCGACTAAACCTGTTCGCGTCGTGAACGCGACCTCAGAACGGCGAAAAGCGCGGGAGCCGCGCCTCGAGCCGGAGTCGTATCCTCCCTCGCTTTTCTCCCACTAAAAGCTCGACGCTGGTAACCGTCCTGACGGGGCGGAGCGATACGGTCGCCATGTGTCCTCGAAGCTACTTTTCCAATTTTTAATTTATAATTATCAATTATTTCAACACGTTCAATGAGTTTCATCTCCCTTACCCACCCGCCCTTGGGGGTTCCGATAAACCCCCTTAAACGAGTTAGGGGGAGAGAACGCGTTTAAGGTCTGTTAAGATTTATAAACTCGTAAATACACGTGTAAGTCGAGGGCGCGGAGGGTCAGTAACAACTGAAAGAAACTAAAACGCCTAAATGGCCACTAAGACCCAGACCCAAACCCTAGTAACAACTGAAAGAAACTAAAACCTCTTTTCCCTTTGATCCTTCTGAGGAAATCCCAATGTAACAACTGAAAGAAACTAAAACGCCCCCTACCCTCCCCTGTGAGACGACGGTGCCGAGTAACAACTGAAAGAAACTAAAACAAAAATGGACTAAGGCCTAAAAGAAATAGCCACAAGTAACAACTGAAAGAAACTAAAACTCAGATCTCTCAGTCTAATAATTCTACAATTTATTTCGTAACAACTGAAAGAAACTAAAACGTACTTCTCCGCATTCGAAAGTATATGGAGGACTGTAACAACTGAAAGAAACTAAAACGTGTTCATTTTTCCGCCCCCGTCTTTATATTAGTAAAGTAACAACTGAAAGAAACTAAAACTCTACATATGCGAACATCATAACGTGGTTGGTCTCCCTGTAACAACTGAAAGAAACTAAAACATTACACGGGCTAACACCTTTAGGCGCCAGGCGCTCTGTAACAACTGAAAGAAACTAAAACATCGGAGGAGTACGAGCTCTTCCTGGCTTCGTTGAGGGAGTAACAACTGAAAGAAACTAAAACCCTTTCAATTTTACTGTAGAACTTACTCCTGAAATAGTAACAACTGAAAGAAACTAAAACTTTATGGGGTATAAGATTTAAATACTTGGACTAACGTAACAACTGAAAGAAACTAAAACGGATAACAAAACTGTTACCCATTATGATATCCTCAGTAACAACTGAAAGAAACTAAAACGTAACTGAACCCACGTGGGGATACTTAGATTTTCCCGTAACAACTGAAAGAAACTAAAACATAGTCTGTCGAGATTGATATTACCTTTATCACGGGTAACAACTGAAAGAAACTAAAACTGAATCACTTCTGCTAGGTCGTCGTCTACCATGCTGTAACAACTGAAAGAAACTAAAACCGGAATTCCGTTAAACCTCCTCAACGCGTGTAACAACTCAAAGAAACTAAAACCTCTTATTGTCTCCAGCTAACGAGTCCAGTTCCCTGATCGTAGAGCTGACGTCCTCTCCCCTGAATTTCTTAAGCCTAGGCCTTATCTTGACTAGGTTAAAATCTATGAAAGAATTCTCGTCTATGCCTAGTACGTTAGAGACAAACCTAATTAGCCTACCGCCTAAAGTGTACTTCTTTACAGCCTCGTTGATGCTCTCTAGGAATAAGGACACGAAGGAAGTCTTAGGATATTTCTTCTTTTTAGGATCGTAGATCCTCATTAGGTTTAATTTAATTACTATATATCTGGACTCATTAACTGCAACGTTAACAACGCTTGTCTTTCCTACCCTCCTCATTCCGTACACTGCAATCCATACTCTCCTATCGATGCTCTCCTTTATCTCATCTACTTCCTTGTCCCTATCGTACAAGTCCTTTCTATCTTCCTTAGGTCTAACGTCAAATAGCATTATTACGCCTCCGTAATGATTACGCCGGCGTAACATAAAAACTAATTTGAGGAAACGACGGGTTCACCACTCTCGTAAGTTCCTAATTCACTAGACTTGAAACGTTCCATCTCTGCACTTGCACGATCTGCTGTTGTATTATCTAACTTGTCGCTTCTTTACATTATTTAAAAAGTAATACAGAACGCTTTACTAGTAAGAACGTTAAAACACGTTCATCAATTTTCCTAATATATCGAGTATTACCAACGGGAAAGAGCGAGTACAAGAGGGATTGGCGCAAGTACGACGAGAACGTCATAACGAGATACGAGCTGATGTTCCCCTTCTACGTCTTCGAACACTGGTGGGGTCTACTAGCAGAGGAGAATAGGGATGCGAGGAGAACCTACGAGGCACCGAAGGAGTTCAACGAGCTCCTAGCATTCCCCCACATCTTCCTACCTTATAGGGCCATAGAAGGAGTATTGAGAGCACTAGAGAGACTGAAAATCGTCCCAACAAGCCTAAACTACTCGACAATACGGGGAAGAGTAAGGAACGTGAACACGAAATTCCCAGAGGCAAATGACCGACTTGAAGTAATAGTAGACGCGACGGGAACAAGCGCAAACGAGGGAGGACAGTACATTATAGCAATTGGTTACAGAATTGCTTAGGCGCGGTTTGGTCGATGCGGTCTACGCCTACATTGGGTTTAGGAGTAAGGTTGACGATGACGTTAGGGGTAGGGTTATTGAGTTCCACCAGCGACCACGATTAGGGTGCTGAGGAACGCCTGGCGTGGTCCGTTCGGGCCGTAACGCTTAAGGTTTTGTTTATGTGTTTCGGTGGTGTTATGGGTGCCCTGAAGTACG
Source organism: Sulfolobales archaeon Acd1 (assembly GCA_000389735.1). Lineage (GTDB taxonomy): Archaea > Thermoproteota > Thermoprotei_A > Sulfolobales > Sulfolobaceae > Acd1. The sequence goes on from APJY01000003.1 coordinate 99,113, forward strand.
CGGTCGTTGGCGTTGTGGTTGCTGTCGTCGTTATCGCCGCCGCCCTGGTCTTATTGCTACAGACGCCGCACCGGGTGCCTGTACAGTATTTTGGATCTCCTAATGGATATGAAGCGTTTGTACCAAATGGTCAAACAATAAATTATAATGAACATACGGATCCTGTAGGTGAGTTAATATTACCTAATGGAAAGACAATAGATGATGTAATATGGGATGGACAATATGCAGGTACAATAATTAATAATCATAATCAAATAGATCAACTAAATAGTCAATTTGTTGGACAAACTGATCCAATAAATGGTCAACAATATGTGCCTTTACAGGATTTATATGTAATTAAAGGTCAGGTGCCAGTTGAGAATGTAACAATAAATGGACAAACATATTATGTAATAGAAGCAAATAAAATAAACTCAGCAGACATTGCTGGATTCTATACATATCAAGGATGGGTAGATAACTTCGTAGAAGCAATGAATACACCAGGAACATATGCAGCATCAGTAGTGGGAAACTCACCAGTATTTCAATGGACAAACACAACAGGAACATTAGTTTACCAAACACAACTATATGGACAATATGGATCATTTGCTGGAAGATATGTATTAGTACTACCTAATGGAACTATAATTCCATATGGAGCAATTGGAAATATTCTTGGTGCATCTCTTAACAATTTTTATTCTACAAATCAAATATATAATCCTTCCAGCTAAATTTTTTAACAATAGATTTTTAGGATACACTTACAACATAAGGAACTCCATAAGTAACTATAACCCAATCTAGATACATAAATCCAGATCCTCCTCCAGAACCTGCTGAAATGAACAAATAAGGGTTTCCATTATATACACTTTCAATATCCTGTAAGTGATGTATAGTAATAGATTGTGATTGTGAAAGACTATTATATTGTTCTCTAGATCCAAACGTTCCAGGTATAAAATTGTTATTATTTACATCGTCAGGATTAAAATATTGATAATGATACAAGGCTACCTGACTATTTGATGGTTGATTAAACGTCGTATTATATGCATTTATGTATGATTGTGCGAATATTGGTTCTCCATTTATTGTAGATGCTGGTGGGTTTGGTGGTATTGCATATGCATTACAACTACTAAAACCACACGAACCAAAGCTATAAGGTACTGAAGCTAGTGAATAATTGAAAATATTTCCATTCATTAAGAAGAATATAGCAACAACCCAAAGGAACTAACGTTCCCCCTTCGGAATTTCACAGTAGGGTCTCGGCGTATACCGTCTGCCGCTCTTCTACGGGGAAACCGCCACGGAGTCAGCGGAAGGTTGAGGAAAAGGGCCTCGGCCCGCCTCTCTTACGACAGCCCTGCCGTGGGGATCCCCTAAACTAGCTAAGGAGAGCAGGATGTTTACGGAGAATAACGAAGAGCTTAAACGAATCGTCCGAGAGCGCATAGTACATTACGAGGAATCGCGGATTCTATTTGTAGCAGAAAGGGGAAGGTCAGCCCGGTTTCGGAGCGTTCGATCCCCTGAGTTCGCCCTCCCCCTCGGTCCCGAAACCCCCGCTCCCCTCAGCTAACAACGGCGCCGCGATCTCGTCTACATCTCCCCTCGTTGCCGATTCTCCGACCGTTCCGGGGATCAAGGAACGCGCCAGGGCGGTGAGCTGCCTGTCCGACATCTCACGGAGCGTTTTCAACAGCCTCACGAAGTCCCCTCCCTTCTTGGCCTTCAGCTGTTCCAGCAACTCGTAGTAAACCTCCTTTCCCAGCGACGTCAGCTCGTACCTGTCGCCGAGCTTCACGAAGAGCAGTCGTCCCGACCCCGAGCTCATCTTCTCGGCCGCTGTTCTCGAGTAAAGCGACTCGTAGGCCTCCTCGTCCAGCTTCACGCCCAACAGCTTCGAGAGGATCACGACCGCCTTGTGCGTCTTCGTGATCTTATTCCCTTCATCCCCTACGGCCAAAACCGCTAAGTAGGTGAGACCGTCGGAGCGCCAGTCGATCATCACTATTAAACTGTTTTAGTAAATACTTAAATTTTTTGTCGTAAGAACGTCAAACTGGTCCCGCTTCGCCTGAGCTCGACGGTTGTAACGAAACGAAGGGACCGGAACCCGTCCTGAAGTTCTAGGCCAACCCCTCATATTCATACGGGGAAAACTTTTTAAACTACGATATCGTAAAAAGGTTCGACGTGAGACCATGAACAAAGTCGTGATCGTGATCGTGGGGGCAATACTAGGGCTCGTAGCGGCAACGGCGGCAGGCGTGGTGTTGCTGAACCACCTACACATTAGTAGCAGCAACAGTCAGCCCAACGTGCCGTACAATACGCTCTATTTCATCAACAGTACGCCATATGGGTTCAACTATCTCATCGTGCTTAATGAGACGACGTATTCACAAATTATGCAAATTACACACAATAATATAAATGTAATGTACACTGAGACTCGAAGTCCAGATATATATTTAGAAGATATCATCCCTAGCGGAAATTATGTGTTCTTGATAGTAGGAACTCCTTATCTCCTCACGACCGAAGTCGGTTCGCCATACATTATATATATTCCTACCGACCACGGCTTCTACACCATTCAACTAACGTACGAAGGCAACTGGATAGGCCCCCTACCTTAAAGTGAAAGTGAAATTTTTATTTTACCTACTCCTAAACTATTCATGTGAGAGAGGAAAAATATCGGAGTCCGTTTTACTACGATATGGATCCGTTTGAAAGACTCATTCATGATACCGCAGGCCCCCACGCGGCGGAGAACATGTATTGGAGTAGGAAAAGCATGGAGATGTGGAACACGTATCGGAGAGACGATGACGAATACTATTATAGTAATTATCGCAACAATTCAACGTCCAGCGGTAACATTAAGCTAGGTCTCATAATTAATTTAGCGATATTGATGTACATCCTTCTAGCAATATTTGCGTTTCCTTTCCTATCGAACATGCCACACCCTTGAATTAACGGCAAGCGGTTTTTAATCGCCTACTTTTTCCGAGATGGGCAGGTCCCAGCCGGCTTAAACGACCGAGCACTCCCGACCCTAACACTGATCGGTCCGTGATTAGCTCTGGGCACAGCTGCAACCGGGTGAACGCCCCGGTTTACGTCTCATCTGAAAACGAGACTGTTGACCGGGCCCCGCTGTGGCTATCACTCCCACGTTTCCTCAGAGTTTTTCGTCGTATTTTCCCCGTATCAAGAGTGAAGTTCTATAAACCTCGAGTAACCTTCTGGATCGTTATCGCTATTACTATTACTTGCATTGCTCCTAATAAGATAACTAAATTATAAAGGTATAAACAGGAGGATTTTTAAATAATTTTTTTACAGAAGTAAGACGGGGGATGAGGGGGTGATGAGCTCAACACGAGTTGACCCATGATAGAGGCTCGTTGCACTGACCTGACCCCCTCATCCCTTGTTAATTTTTACCTCATCTAGCAATTAAGCTTTTCTTAAATTCTACTTGTTTCATATGTATAGTCCTCCGAAGCGCCAGTTCCCGCCTGAATTGAAAGGGAGTTGCGTCCTCAAGGCAGATAAGGGGTTCGCGAAAGCGAAGGACGTCAACGGAACGTGCAGGTAGGGCTAGTCTCACGCTTGACTGTAGCCGATTCGATTCTCGCCTTTCGGGAAAACCCTCAAGGGTTCTCGCCGTTTTTGCCCCGGCTTTAAGCCTTCACCTTTTGTAATATTATCTCACGACGTCAATCCTCCGTAAGAATCGAAAGTCACTTTTCGTTCTTTTTTCATAACTCGACGGAGTGTGGACAACAATTTTGTTAATTTAATATAATTTTATTCAACAATCTTTTCTCGTTCTGTAAGAACTTGTTTTCGCGTAATACTATTTAAGGGTGAGCACATGGGAACCAAGTGGAAGGTTCCCGTGCTCACCCAAATTATATTATTGTTATTTATTTGAGTATATTAATGTTAAGCCAAGGTTTTACACTAGAGAGCAGGTAGCGCAAGCGTTGGCAGAATACTTGTGTGGTTTGTCCTCTTGGAGGGTTAGTTTACCACATTCTACACTCTTGTACTATTTTAGGAGGTTGAGTTATGTTAGGTATGTTGTTTCTTTGAGTGGAGTTTATGCTTTTGATGAGACTAAGGTTTTGAGTGTTAAGGGGGAGTATTATTACTTGTGGATTGTTAGGGATGTTAAGACTAGGGCTGTGTCTTTCTTCATGGTGAGGAGTGCTAGGAGTGGTGTTCACGTGCTAGTAATTCTCGCTGCAATGATGGGCATGGAGGAGTTGGCTGGTAAGTATTTCAAGAGGGTGGACGAGGTAGTATACTCGCACGATGGTGCTTCAATATACAACGCTTTCACTTGGCTTAACGTGAGTCACAAGAGGGTAACGTTCGGAAAAAGGGACTATGCGGAACAAGGTTTTAGGAGTGTTAAACATAGGCTTTCACCAATGGACAAACACTTCCCTTGGAACTCTAACGCAAAGACGATCGAGAGGTGGTTCGCAACCTGTTTCCTTATCTATAACGTCCTTTACTACCCGGTGTATTTGTTGGATACGAAGGTGATAATAAATGTAAATATTTCAAATGAGTGAAAATGTTGTCCACACTCACTCGACGAGAAGATCAGGCTTAATTATTAGATTAAGGTGAGAATTAACCGGGGATGAGGGGTCAGGTCAGAGCCACGGCTTCCTATCATGGGTCAACTCGTGTTGAGCTCATCACCCCCTCATCCCCGTCCTACTTCTGTAAAAATTCTTTTAAAATTCTTCTGTTTTGATCTTAGTCCTTTTATTATCTCATTAGGAATGATAAGCGCACGATCCCGTTGCCCCGAGAATTCCTTCACCCTGGGAGGGCAGTCACGGAATTTTCAACGCGATAATCCGCTCGTAATTCACGTAAATTACTCTGCTATAAGCCAGAATCTTATCACACGAAAAGGAGAGTTCAAACGCGGGGCTACCGTCCACTTCACGAGGCTTCACGCCTCTTAACTCCCACTCTCTGTAAGTATTTTCTCGCTTTCTTCAAGCAGTTTTCTTACCTTCTCTACTCTAGGTATAATCTCGCTTACTGTAAGCTTCGCCTCATGAAAACCCCATACGTGGAGTGAGTACCCGGCGTCCCAGCCCGACAACACCCAGTCCCCCAATTTCTGGGAGAGCTTACTGGAAGCTGAGACCAGCAGATAAGTATACCATCTACCTTCCCTCAAGGTCTTTTGATATTCTTCGAGGTTGAACTTCTCAGCTAAAGCCTTAATCAACTCTTCCGCGACTTTATGAGCCTTTCCAGAAGCCTGAACAGCGTCACCCTTCTTTAAGTAATCCTCACATTCCTTCATATACTTCTTAGCGAGGTCAAGCCTAAGCCTTATCTCCTCTTTAGGATCGTTCTTACTAATCATGCTTATCAGCACGTCTTCAACGTTAATTCCCATATCTTCTGCCTTCCTTATCAACTCCTCCATAAGAAACACTAGTTAATGAACAGTAATAAACCGTTATGATTTATCCCTCAATGCTTTAGCAACACTTTAAAATACCAGCTAAGGTTAAGAAGACTGGGGTTTGGGGGCGAAATCTCACTTTATACCAACATAGCCTTGCTAATTCATCAGTATCAATACAACGGCCCAGACAAGGAGGGTATAGTGAGTCCCTACACGAACGATGAAGCAGCAAAGAACGATATCATCTTGCTTCTTAACGAAATAGAGAAGATCTTAAGTTCATAAGGGCACGATGCACAGAGATACCCGATGTGATTGTTTACGCTCCAATCCTCCCATATCTTATCGAGACGATTTATTGACTCCCCTGATTGTACGCGTTAGTCTGTCTAGGTGACAATGCATAGACTAAGCGTAGTCCGATCTAGGAAGAAGGGAGTGAGAGGAGCGAAAAGAGCTTCTAACGTCTGCAAGGAAGTATAGAGACTCTGAACCACGTTGCTTCGTAAAGACGACTAAATGAATACGATAACACAGATTGCCTTTTCTCGAACTCAGCTGTTTCTCTTAACTTTTTCAAACGCTCTCGTTAGCGATTGATCAAAAGTCACCACTCTACTGATTTTTAACCTTTTCGAGAGGGATAAGGTAGTACAATCGGTAAAGCTCAATTCATCAAACTCGTTAAACAGTTCCCACGCCGTTTTGAAGTCCTCATCGTTAACTCTTATCACGTCCAAGTTCTCTAAAATATTCTCACCTACTTCTTGAGCTATCCACGGAACCTTAGCCCTTAAAAACGTGACTACCTCGTCAAAGATATAATCTGAAATAACCAGCTTATCGTTAGCTACCTCGTCGAAGACTTTAAGGGCCTCTTTATGTCTTGAGTCCCTCTTATTGTAAAAGGCTATTAGGAAGCTCGTGTCAAGGATTATCATATATTACACCGTCGACGTCAATGTTACTAGTGTCAATACCCCAATCCTTTATAGCTTCCCTCATTTTCTCGTAATTTTTCCTTTTGAAATTTTTCATCACATACTCGAAAAACGACTCCTTATTATCAATTGCAAACGATGTGAGGTAGTCCTGTAGTTCCTCCAAAGTCAGCTTAATATTCGACTTCAGCAACATCTCGGCCCTTAAACTCTCAAGGTCGAGCTTGGTTTTGTCCTTGACTTTTATCGTAGTTACCACAAGTTAAAATATACTTTTCTACTAAATATACTTTTCCACCTTTCTCCTGACCGTGTTTGGGACCTCAGCGACGTGTTCAGTCATGGCTCTGGTAGTGATGTAGTCCCTCATGATCCGCTTTATTCCTACAAGGTTAGGATGATTGATTGTAAACTAAGATCCATAGCCAAATTATGTTAACTGTCCCATTTCGTTAATCCCGCAACGGTCTGCTACCGAGTCTTATCCCGTTTACCTCTCTAGATAAGCCTTCCTCCCACACGTGCGACGTAAGATCGGTAAATTGAACTCTGATACCTCCAACACTTTTTGTATTATAATCGATATTTACGGCTTTTATTCAATTTTTCTTATTCACTATACTGCATAAGTAAAGCCTTAAACTTATTCACTACACTGCATAAGTTAATGAAAGTAGGGTGAGAGTATACACGAGACGAGCGAGATAAAACAAGTCCTAGTGGACCAAAAAGTTAGGCTCGAAAAAAAGTTTGAAAGGGAGAGAATAATAGAGAGGGACGTACCGGATTTAAAGAAGTACCTCAACCACCCGAACGTTTTAGCCATCCTAGGCGTTAGGAGGAGCGGGAAGTCCACACTGGCCGAAACGCTCTTGAGGAACGAGAACTTCGGTTACGTTAACTTCGACGACGATAGGTTAGCAGGGATAAAGGTCGAAGACTTACACAAGCTGGAGAAAGCCATATACGAACTCTTCGGAGACGTTAACTACTTCCTCTTCGATGAAATACACAACGTTAAGGGTTGGGAATTATTCGTGAACAGGTTGAGGGAGGACGGAAAAAGGGTAATCATAACCGGGAGTAATTCCAAGATGCTTTCCGGCGAGCTGTCGACAGCCCTAACGGGGAGGCATACTGACTTCACATTATTCCCGTTCTCCTTTTCTGAGTACTTGAGGTTTAAGGGTGTCAAGTTCGAGGAAATCGGAGGGGTGTTCACGACTCCCTCAGAGGGTTTGATAAAGAGGGAATTAGAGAACTACATCAAAGTGGGCGGGTTTCCGGAAGCGTTAAAGATCTCCGAGGACCTCGTCTTTTCTATCTTCTCCGACATAGTCTACAAGGACGTCGTTCAGAGGTTGAGAATAAAGAGGGTAGAAGTGTTTAAAGCTTTCGCGGTAAACGTCATAAAGTATTACTCTAATGAGATTTCGCTATCAAGGCTATCTAAAACGTTAAAGGTAAGCAATAACACCGTTGAGGAGTGGTTTAACGGTCTCATTAACGCTTACGTGATACTCACGTCGGAGAGGTTCACCACGAAGCCCAGGGAGGGGATGACTTCACCGAAGAAGGTCTACGTAGTTGACCCAGGTTTCATATCCGCGATAGCGTTAGATAGCTCAACGGGCAGGATAATGGAGAACTTAGTAGCAGTTCATTTGGTAAGGAACGGTGTAAAGTTGTTTTATTTGAAGGGTGACAACTATGAAATAGACTTCGTGACGGGGGATAAAGCTATTCAAGTTACTTACGCTTCCGGGAGGGACGAAGTACCTAAGAGGGAAATTGAGGGGCTAAAGAAGGTAAAGGCGAGGGAGAAGATCGTAATAACGTGGGACTACGAAGACGAGATAGGGGGAATAAAGTTCATCCCCATATGGAAGTTCTTATTAAGACAAAAAGGGTGATTATCAAGAGATTAAAATGGACCACTATTCGTCCCTGCCTTCCTTGTGGTAGTAGTTTAGACTTAAGGAACGTTTCAGTTAGCTATACGCAGGAAGCGGAGAAGCTTACAAAGAAAATAAGAGGTTAACCTAAGAATTTTTCCTTCTTTATGATTGAAGGTGGAGGAATGACTAGCCATGAAGGTTCGTTAAATACGTAAACGCCTTCGTCTACCGATCTCTTTGCCAGAATATCAGTGACTTCTCCTTCGTACTTATCCTCATACGTGCCAAAAGGAGTATGTTTTTCGTCCTTAACGAATTCTATAGACCGAAATAACCCAACTCGTCTCGCGTCGCCAATACTCTTATGCCTCTCCTTAAGTTCCTTTAACCTCCCGCCAAGGTAACTACCCATAGCCTTTACGTGAGCCAACAAATCCATCCTTTCATATTCTTCAATAGCTGCGGGTATTGCCGATAGCGATACAGGGTGGCTTCGAAATCACGACCACGTGCGAACGTCTTATCCTCAAAAAGCCTGCGATCTCCTCACTTACTGCAGTTTTACCTGAATAGGTACGTAAGACGCTGAAGCTCCCTTATGCTGTAGTTAGAATATCCGGTCGAACTCCCCATAGGTTAACTGCAAACCGTTCTCCAACTCTTCCCCAACCAGTCATTGCTTCATCAGTTATTAAGGGTGCGTCGTTTTCTCTCGTTATTTTAATTAAAGTATGTATTCTTTTAGATGAGCGATCACACCGGTTAGTTCCAGTTTTTGGCTCTAATATAACTCCAGCGACATTTCCTTCATTTTTATTGTATAATCTACGTAATTTAACGCAAGCGAGATCCACATTCTTGAGTATTTTAACTTTAAGGGACATCTACAGCGGTAAGGCTCTGGAACCTTAACTACACCTGGAGCAACGTTGGGGGTTCGGACTTTCATTGAGGTTTCATGATTTGATTCGTATTCAACCTCTCGTCCTCACCCCCCTTGTTTCCCTACCCACGCCGTCCACCGGAGCGGTAGTTAAACCACTCCCCTCGAGGACGTGGGGAGCCATCGAACCCGTCCTCCCGTTTGTCCCTACACTCTCATTTCATTCATTCTATACTCAATCGTTGATCGAGAGTAGGGACTCAGCCCTCAACCAATTACCGAATTTGACGGTAGGCGGGTCACGGGACTCTTCAAGCCCAACGGCACGGGGCTCACATCTCCGTAATCCCTCTCACCCTTTTGCCCGCATCGGCGTGAGAGACCATCCTTAATCAACGATTTTTTATTATAAACAGATACAAAAAGATTTTTCATTAACGTGAAAAAGATTCGGCCCGGATCAAACGCGCATGTACCTAATGAGGGTTTGAAAGCAGGTAACGCTGACGCTGACTTCTTTCTCGCGTTATTAAAGGAAAAGGATCGGTTGAAGGAAAAAGCCTTGAAACTACTAGAAGAATATAGAGGGGATATGAAGACTTCTTTAACCACCTTTATTGAATTGATGTTATTAAGTAAGAGATACGGGTCAGATCCGGTCAGGGTTACAGAAGCTGGGGGGTTAAGGGGCGGAAAGCCCCGCCCTTCAGGGCGGGGAGGAAGTCAGTTCTCCCTAGCGCTACTTTATCAATTTCGTCAATATATCGTAAAGTGAAAGAGGCTCCGCAATTGGACGCGGGACTGGGGCTACATACTCAGACCGGTGAGCCCAAGTCGGCCCGTTCGTTCGGGGTCACGGAATGGCGCTCCGTTCCCCGTACCCTTTTCCCCGCGAACTTACCTCCTCCGTCTCGAACAGACCCAGACCGTCGTAGAGCACCTTCCTGTGCTTCAGCATCTGCTTAACGTCGCCCAACTGTAGCTTATCGGGAGTGACCACTATGATGTCAGCGGAGAAACCCCTCTTCATGGAGTATAGCTTCGAGGCCTCCTCCGCCTCGTCGTCGACCTCCTCCAACACGACGAGCACGTCGTAATCGCTCGAAGGCCAGTGGTCCCCCCTGGCCCTGGAGCCGAAGAGGACCACGCTCACCCTCCCGTTGTAGTGCCTCACCACCCTCTCCACGAACCGCTCGAACTCCACGTTTTTAAAAATCCCTCGGGAAATTTAAGGCGTTGGTGGAGAAGTTCTGGTTCGGGAAGGCCAGGGACTTCCTTAAGGTGGCGAAGGAGAGCAGGGAGAAGTACCCGTGGCTCTCTTGCTTCGCCTCCCAACAGAGCGTGGAGTTCACGATAAAGGGGATCCTGATGAAGTACAAGGGGTCCTACCCCTTCACCCACGACCTGAGCGAGCTGTTGGAGGCCCTGAGCGAGGAGCTCTCGGTCGCCGTTCCGGAGGAGGTAATGAAGGAGTGCGACTTCCTCACCTCCCACTACGCCCAGGCGAGGTACTCCGTGGTGAGCAGCTACAACGTGAGGAAGGCCGAGAACTGCATCAGGTCGGCGGAGAAGGTGCTCAACTGGTTGAGCGGGGTCTTCGAGGAGGTTAAGGAGGTCCTGAAGGATTAGGGTTTAAGGGGGCGGAAAACCTCACCTTCAATGGCAGGAAAAATCAGCTGGCCTCACTTATCACGTTCAGTATTTGCTGCGCTTCCTGCTGTATGTAAAGCGTCGCCTCCAGCTGGGCGTACCCCTGAGGACTGGAGGTCGCTGTAACGTTAGGCAAAACCCCCTTCGAGACGTACCCGTAGAGCTCCTGCGGGTTATAGCCAGAAGCGGCTAAGTAATAGGGGGCCGCCGGGTTCACGTTCTGGTCGTAGCCGATTATCATCCAGGTGCCGTTAGGTCCCGTGATCAACAGCACAGTGGCTATGTGCGGAGGGTTTCCGACCTCCGCCAGGTCGGGGTACTGCCCCACGGGCGTCTCCAGCTCGTACTTAGCTATCAGGTCGTAGACCCAGCTGGGGACGTCCTTCTGGAGCTCCTGCTGTTCAAAGGTCACTATGGAGTCGCCGGAGTAGGGGATCACGGTGCCGTTCGTCAGGCTGAAGCTGCCGTTGTAGAATATCCTCCCTATCATGTAGAAGGAGTGGAAGCGCACGCTCCCGTTGGGTTCGAAGGACTGGAACAGCAGCCCCGGCACCTGCACAGGCGCCGAGACGCTCCCGTTGGGGGTGGGCAGGGGTTCCGGGTCGGACCACGTGGGAGTGGCGTTCACCTTACCGTAGTGGCTCAGGGCCAGGTAAATGGGCCAAGACTGGGTAGCCCCGTAGGGGCATCCCTCCCAGGAGACAAGGTAAACCTCGACCGTGTTGGGCGAGGACGCGTAGTCCTTGTTTGAGACCTTAACGAACTGAAGGAAGGGGAACGACGCGCTAGTCTGGGTCGTGTTGGTCGCGGGAGGCTTAACGAAGGCTACGACCACTAAGAGAGCCACTATCGCTGCGGCCACGACGAAAGGCACGTACACGAGCCTGCTCTCCCTCGCGCCCTTCTTCGGTTTGGCCATCGTTATCTCCATTCACAGTTACCGTTACTAAAGCTTTTTCATAAGGAGACTAGCAGCTGATTTCCATCCGTAATATTGGCTGTCTAACTGTCGATGAGGAGCTGAACGCTAACGTTCGGCGTTACGATACAGTCTCTCTTCCTTAAGGTAATTGTCATGTTCACGCGATCCACACTTTTGATTGCGGAGAGGATGTCATCTACGCATCGATTCACCGCCCTGACTACAACCCCGATTACGCAAGCCGTGCTAACTGGGCAACAAGAACGGACCAGAACTCAGAGACTGACTCTCCAGGGCTATACGTGGTAGAAGAAGAGCCTGGCTAAGGCACGCCTAAACTCCTCACTCTTCAAGTCGCAGCACGCCCTGTAAGCCTCAAGGAACAACCTTCCAAGCAACTTATTACCGATAGTGCTCGCAACTGCATAGAGTGCAAGTGCCTTGGCTAGTTCCTTATTACCACTAATCAATGCGCGGAGCAATAGGGCTAACAGAGCCATTGAGTTTGAGGGGGCGATTAGTTGGACTAAGGACCTGCCATCAAGCTCGCTCATCAACTTCCCAAATTCACTAATCAACTCATTGGTATCAAAATTAAGCTCCCTAAGCCAACCCGACCTCTCATTCTCTGAAATTTGTTTATGAAAATAATCAATTAACTTCCCTCTTAACCGCCCAACAGCATCGCAGTCGTTCATGACAGCCAACACGGCGACTTCACAGTCCTTTCTTATCATTGAATCCTCAATTGGTATGCACTCCCCATACCCCTCCTCAGGCCTTATCATCCCGAAGGCGACCCTTAACGCAGGCAGGTACTCATCAAACATATCAGATCCAAAGGCAACAATCAACTCCTCAGGGTTGACGCTAAGCTTACCCTCAAGCTCGTTGCTTAACCCACCCCTTGGACTGAGTAGGGCGTTGAGCATAAGCCTAGTCAGGACCGAGACTCGCTTATTGGCGTTCAGCACCCACGAATGTTTCTCAAGCAACTTGTTTATCGTCTCGTGATCACTCGTTAGGGCCAGGGACACGAGGTAGTCGCCAAGTACACCCGATGCAATACTGAGATACCTGGCCGTGGGTAAGAAACGCTCCTCATTAAAAGCTTCCTCGTACAATTGCCTAAACCCATCAACCAAGTTAGTCAACCCATCGCCAACCAACGAGCCTTCGATAGTCTCAACACGCGATGCCCAACTACGATTAACTAGGTAGTTTTCGTAATCACCGATCTCCCTATGCTCCTCTTCTGCCTCGTTAAATAGTTCCTTCGCCTCAACAAGCTCATCATCATCAAGCTTATAAATCGCCAATGCCTGCTTGATAAGCGATACTGCCTGAAGGATTTCTATCTTAACTGCCTCCTCATCAGCCTTTGCGAACCTGGATTCGATGTAGCTCATGAATTCCTTATCTCTCATTAACTCCTGAACCTTCTCTCTCATATCGTTTAGTTCCTTGAGGACCTCACTAGCCTTACCAACCACATTAATTCCTAGTTTCTTTTCCATAAGCCCCCTCACATACTCATGCTCTAACGCTGGGTCTAACGCATGCGCCCAGGCAATAACCCCCAGGCTGGACTTGAACTTGTCCAACTCATTGAGCAAATCAACGACCCTACCAACCATATCCTCAACTTCCTTACTATTGAAATGACCCAAATAGCTCCATAGCAGGTAGGCGTAGGCAATTGTTGCATATACGAGGGACCAGGCGTGCTCCTTAACTATACCACCATATATCTTATTCAACTCAATAAGTATGTACCTAACTGTGTCTCTATCGAGGTTCTCCATATTCAATGCGTAGGCTAATAGTTCGAGATACCTATGTGGTGCCTTATCACGTAACGGTTCTAAGGCACCTAGCACTAACAAAATGAGGTCTGGTGATACAACATATTGGATAGCGGATGCTGCTATGTGTAATGCGGTTTCGGCATCGCCGGGCTTGACATCCCTGACTAACCTGGCGGCGTCGGCGATTATTGAGGCTAGCCCAAGACCATAAAGTCTCTCAGCGTCATAAATTCTGCCCCTACCCCTGGCGATGTTAAGGATCCTGTTCACCTCACCAATAGCCTCATTGTACCTATCGATGAATGCCCTGGCCAAGGCAATTATATAAGTTAGACCCATTAATATCAAAGGCGATATTTCATTACCAACGAGTAGATAATAATCAACATCGCATTCCCTTAAAGCATCATCAAGGGACTCAGCAACATCTCTCCTCAAGCTCTCAGGTAAGTCCTCGGGCCTAGGCACTATAGGAATCCCAGCCAGGGCGTGCCCAATGATTAACGCAGCCCTCTTCCAGCAGTTCGTGAGCGGTTTTAAGGCAATCCTCGATCTCATAAAGACAAGTGCTGATAAGTTTATTCCTAGGTTAAGTGATGAGTTAGACTCAGCCTTAGCTTCCTCAGGTAGCGCTCTCATGGCCGTCAGAAGTGGTTGATAAACTGTCACTAAGAACATTTGATTATGCTCCACAAATTCCTTTAGCTCGTTCTCATTCTCTATTAATTGTTCTAATTTCTTTACCAAATTCTTCATAAATTCTTCCCCTGATGATTCTCCAGGTGCGATCTCGCCAAACAATAGTCTTAGGATTTCCCTGCCCTCCCCTAACGCCTCCTTATAGCCCCAATCCAAGGCGTTAATGAAATCCTTAAATCCATGGTCGATGTAGTGCTTCCTCGCCTCCTCACCACCCAACCCGACCAACTCCTCAAGCGTCTCCTCGATCAAGTCCTCATGCAATGTCGAGAGCCACTTGGCTATTGGCTCTATATCATCCTCCCTCAAGTCCTCCAACTTCGACTTAGCCAGCTCGTTCCTATCAATGAGTTTCCATTTCCCACCCTCATTCACGGCCTTCGTTATGTACGTGAACCCCTCGGGTATTGGTCCGAAAATTGCGTGGAGGATTAACGGTACAGAAACCTTCTTAGCCAAGTCCATGCTCTTCCCGAGTATTGTGCCCCATATGTAGTGTGCGAAGAATAACTTGGGTTTACCAGCACTCTCCCTCAACGCCTTTTCGACGTCCTCAACCTTGCACTTCTTCTCGCGCAGCCAGATGCCGGCGTACTTGGCAACAAGGGTGTAGGAGTCGAAGTTCATCGCATTCCTAACCAGGTCGTCACTCACGTTATTGCACTCGGAGTACTTTTTGATGACCTCCTTGAGGAACACCTCATCCTTAAGGTTAACCTCAACCACATCCCTCTCGAGGTTATCGAGGACTTGCCTAAGGTCAACATCCTCCTCTTTACCCCTCTGTACCTGCTCGTAAAGCTCACTCGGGAGGATTACGACAACCCACGCGTTCCTAACCTCCACTAGTTCCTTCAGCGTGTTCTTGACTCTCTCGATTAGTTCCTTCAGCTTGGTGTTTTTGACGCTCTCGTTGCCATGGTCCACCACTTGCATGGCCTCGGGCTTGTAATAGGCCATAACGGATGATGGGTCGTAAATTACTACGAACCTCCTACCATCGGTCTTAATTAGGTTGTTTAGCGCTAATGCGTATCCAGGGTTTAACGAGTCAACACGTATCACGGCATACACCGGCTCATTACGAGCCATATTATTCAAACCACCCACGAGTGATCGCCAAGTCACGTATGTGGCTAAAGTCGACTTACCGATTCCCCTAGGACCAATAAGCACAACCCTACCATTATTGACCAACTTACTGAAGACATCCTCAGCAACCTTACGGAACTCACCGACATCGACAAGGTCGGTCACTAGATCATCTTTGGCCGTGCCTACCCAGGTTTTAATCTTCGGGACCCCGCCCTCAACGATGAAGTTATCGTAGAGCCTACCGCTCTCGACATCGTCGATGAAGAAGACCTTTACATCATTTAACAGTCCCTTTAGCGTTTCCTTAACCTTATCTAATTCCTTCTTAAAGCTCTTCAGATTATCGTTGATTATTTTCTTTATGTCTTCTTCGGTTAATTGTTTTCCTTGGGTGATGTTGGCTACGTTTGTTATGGTGGTTGTGAACTCCTCAATGTTCAATCCCCACTCGTAGGCAACCTCATCAACAATAGCCTCGAACCGCTCATCATCTAGGTACTTCTTAACCTCCCTAGCCACACCAACAAGCCTAACGAAGCCCCCAATCACCTCATCCCTATTCTTCCTCCACCTACCCACCACGGACTCAAGGAACCTGCCCGCTAACGAACCAACTAGGCTAACAGCAGCACCAACCCCAAGTAGGAACGACAAACCGGTGATCACTGCCTGGGTAGCAACATCGATTGGTGCCTTCTTCAGGAATTCCCTGATTAAATCCCCAAAACTGACCTTACCAAGGCTTAGTTCACGGATTGACTCAACCTCCTTACTGGGTAAGCCCTCCTTCAACAAGCTTGGTGAAATTCCCTCACCAAGCCCCTCATGTCTAACCCGAGCAACCTCAAGGTCAACCCCCTTAAGCACCTTCTTTGCGGCGTCCTTATAGTACTCGGGTAGGTAGATCACCTCGGCGTTGCTCAGCTTATTCCTCAACCTAACGGCGTCCGTGGTGCTTCTAACAACAACTACGACACGCCCATTGACGTTGCCTAATTTACCGGCGAGTTCGTCAATCTTGCCGAACTCATTAACCCTACCCCTAACGTCATCGTCAACCTTACTCCCAAACTTATCGTAAGCGTAGACCGCGTCAACCAAACCGCGCCTAAGCAACGCGGTGACCAAACTACCCCTGGAACAACCGGGCGATGCCAGGATGAATATGCCAGGTTTATTTAAACGGCTCTCCAATTCGGTAACAACACGCTCAACCAACTCATTCAAATCAACTCGAGCGCTCAAACCGTCACTAAGCAACACTTTGTTTCTTATTAATTTTAGCCAACATTCTGCTTCTTAACGCCGAATTGAGCGGAGTTAGCGGTGATTACCTGCCGGCGTATGCTGAGCGCATTGAGTGCCTTGACGGGATGGCGTTTACGGTTTCATAGCGTTCATGTGCCTCGTGCGTGACTCGCTCAACAACGAAGCCATAGACACGTTACATCTTTGGCTCCTAAAGGTCTCCTAAGCCCCTTAGTTTTAGCTTCTTTCAGTTGTTACTTTTGCCCAAAAGTATCCTCCCTAGGCAAGGCGTCCAATTCGATGAGGTTGAGTTAAAGGCTCTACTAGCGTATCTGAACTCCACGTTCACGCAAGTTCAGGCTGAAGTCATGGGTAGAAGTACCGGCGGGGGTATGATAGAGCTTGATGTTAAGCCTTTGAGTAGCTTCCTGGTATTGGATGTGAAGAAGTTGCCTAGAGGGGATGTCGAGAAACTTGCCCGGCTGTTCGATAGGCTTGAGGCTGAGGCTAGGAGGCTCGACGGCGTTGATGTAATCGAGAACGTGTTCGGCTCCGAGCTCGCAAAGGAGCTGACTGGTAGGAGTGACGTTAAACCAGGGGTAGAGGGCTTGTTCAACACTGTGATAAGGGAGATAGACCACGAGGTCGCCAGGATACTCGGGCTTGAAAACCTGGTCGAGCCAGTTAGGGCCGTTGTTTTGGAGATGGCTAGGAGGCGGCAGTCGAGGGCTGGCGAGGCTAAGCGTGAGGCCGTGAAGGGTACCGAGGAGATCCTAGAACTGAGGAAGCCTAAGAGAAGAAGAAGTGGGGCGCGCGGCGAGGGAGTAGTTTACAGGACGCTGGACGAGTTCATGAAAGAAAGCGGAGAAGGGGAAAGGGAATAACCTTACTTTCTACTCATATGCTGGTCAATACCTCTAGGATTCGAACCACATATGAACCCGCTGAGGCTAGGTCGTCCATCACGAGGTTACTCTAGCGTGGTGGTAGGCAACACGGGCTACGCGACAGGGCTTAGATTAGGGACATCAGGCAAGCTACGATGTTCACAATATTCATTCGCCAATTGAGGATCTTGCTTTAGAAAAGCTAATTTTAGAATGTTTTGGATGGGGGCCATCGTTATGTCGCATGCAAATTTCACAAGCTATGCAGTCAATCGAACGGCAGTCACAATTATAAGTACTGTTTGATGTTTGCCCCTCCTGAACCTCTGTGCTGCTTTCAGGTTAGTGGCACTCATCGGAAAAATCGCGCTTTAAAACCCCAATATTTGTACAAACATAACATAAATGCATATAATACGGCGTTTATCAACCAAATAGAAATTATTCAAATCACAATCAACTCAAACATCTACACCTCAGACCGTGTTAGTAAAAGAGAGAAATAAAGGAGAAGGAAAAAATTACATGTGAGGTCCTTTTTTCTGATTGCTTTCTGCAATGTATTTGTCAAATATTGGGATTAAACGGTACGGGTTCAACACATTATTAATTATAACGGACGATCCGTCTTTCTTAATGAACTGTACCGTACCGAGTTTCATTATACCAGTCGAGGCGTATTCAGGGTCTATCTTCTTCCATACGATATATCTATTTAAGCTGAGTAAGATCGGAATCGTTGGAACTATATACGGACGGCTAGGATTACGATCAGTATCGGTCACAGAAAGTATTCTATATTCTTTAATCTCATCCCACCTAAATAGGTAAGGTTTTCCACGTTTATCATAATAAAGTCCTTTTTCATCATAATATATATCATTAAATGGCTCGGGTCTGGCAACCAAATTCGTTATATATTTTGAAGAACGATGCAGAAGGTACAATCCTCCTATGGCTATTCCGAGAAATATTAGTGATGCAACTATTTGTTCAGCCATTAAAGCTACCAGCATAAATACCGATCCCATAATGAAGGTGAACGTCCCTAACGATTGAAAGATTGCATATCTTACTTTCATTTTTTACCCCCAAATTATTTCCCTACTTCCAAAATATAAATTTTTCGGTGTGTACCCGTCAAAATTTACGGTTACAGACGTTTCGTACCAACGTTCTACAGAACGGGTGTACCCGATGAAATTTACGAATACAAATTTATTAACCCGGAAGCCAGAATATTCGGTGTGACGGTGTACATAATCCAAGCCGAGAAGGGGGTTGCAAAAGAACTCATGAGAATTGCTGAAAAGAATAAGGACTTGAAGCTGGTAAAAGCGATATTCATAACTGATAATAAGAAGTTGGTTGCGATATTAAAAAGACACTATAACATTACAATTTCGAAACAAGACTTAATACTCTGACTAATTTCGTGACGGCAAACGTTATCAGCAATCCCGTCAATATGCTTAAGCCAATCAATATTTCAATATTAATTTTTCCCGCATAGAGATTTAACTGAATTACGTGTAGCATTATTGGCTACGACTAGCGTTACCGATATTAACTGAATCAGTTCTAGTTCTCTTTTGTATTTCTTGAGTATATCTCTAATTTATCTTGCCAGGCCTCCCCTTTTGGGCCTTTTCTCTTTCCTTTCCCTCGCCAATAAGTCTCCCATGAAAGCTACGAATTGGTAATAGAATGGCGCACTTTTCTCGTTATAAGACGAAACGAAAATTGCTAACATGAAAAATATTATGGCATACATCATTTCTTGTCTACAGAGTAAAACCGTACCAATAAGCATACTTGGGAATATCACCAACAATTCTTTCATACTCTTATGGTTCTGATTAACATCTGGAAACTCTTCTCATTCACACCCGTAATAGTCTTTAGGCGACCGAATTCGAGAGCGTTGCCGATCAGCGTTTTAAAAAACTGCTCAAATTGTGAACGCGACTCGACATAAAAGGAAATCAGGAAGCCACGTACTTGCCGCCGTCAGCGTGGCTACCTCGGTAGGGAAGCTGGTATGCCACATTATAATGGCCCTAGCGGGCAATGCCGATTTAGCGGCGCACTGCAGCGTCATTGCAAACGATGTCACGGCCGTACTTAACTTAGTTAGCGCTGTTCTAGAAATAATCGAGTTTTGGATAAAGAGGAAACAAACCCAGAACAAATAATTTCATTAAGTTTTTTTATCTTTACTTCTTTTTTATATGGTGGGGGATTGACTATTAAATATCTAGGCTTTAATTCTATCTAACCTTCTCTTTGGTCTCTCTGCGTCGCTTTCGTATTTTATGTTATATTTGGAATACGTGTAAAGATCCGCGTCCCTTTCTATTTTTCATGATAGGAATTTCCCTACTAAAACGGCAGGAGTTATAATTATTTTACCTAATGATAATACGGTTGCAACACAGATCATAAAAGCATAAATGTAGTTGAATTGTTCAATATGTCCTCATTCATACCTCCTTTTTTTCCCATTTATTTTATCTGAAAGGAACACTATACTATTGTTGAAAAACAACGAGTTAAGGGTAACAGCGTTCTTTTCATTCGTATTTAAAACCCTCACGCTTACTCTTCCCTCCTTTTTCAATTCCTTGCTTTTGAAATAAAGGTATCCGTGAACCCCTCGTAGAACCCGATAACTAACTTGATGTTGAATACCGAAAGAGCCCAGTCTAAGCGCGAAGACCGAACCAACGAATCGACGGTCCTCTGGACAGGCAATTGAACACGTATCTCAACATAACCTCAAAACGTGCGGGTTTCACCGCGTCCGTGATATCCCGCGGGTGTGGTTTGGGTCATCCCGCTGAAGGGGCGGAGGGGTAAACGGGTTTTCCCGCGACCCTGTTGAAGCCCCAGAATGATCAGCTGAACATATTTTTCAATAATTCCTCTAAATCCTTCCTCGCTTTTTCCAACTTTTCGTCCCAAAAATCGTCGAAATAGCGTTTTAAATTAAGCAACCACTCTATGACCTCTTTAATGTCGCTTACTACCTCCTCGGAGTTCCTGTAATCGACGAAGTTGGGGTCGAAACCGTTGTACGAGAACCTGTGTAAAGTCAAAGCGATTCTCACGACGTTCTCAACGTCGATGCCCAAGTTCTTCAGGTCCTTTGAGATCCCTATTAAGCCCGTTGTGGGTGCCGAATACCCCACGTTCTCGTACCAGTACTTCTCCCTCTCGTCTTTTAATTTGACGATCCCGTTGAGGTTCTTCACGACCAGCGCGCTGACGGCGGATTTCACGCTCAAGAACGCCTTTGAGGAGGCATTCTGTAACAGACCCTTCCGCATCATCTCTAAGGCTAATCTTCCTTCAACTAAGCAATCGTATAATTTAGCGTAAATGTAACCTTTAGAATCTCTTTTATAATCTAAATATCCTTCCACGCGTTAAGTACACTCACAGACGAGTAAAAAGCTTTGGATCGGTGGAAACCTTCAACTTACGTCTTGCGTGAAACGCTCTAGTCAGATCTGTTACGAGATTCTAATTAGCGTGAGGAGGTCGAGATAACAGCATATTGTAAATATTTGCTACGCGTTTTATAAATCCAAAAAGAGAGAATTGTAACTCTTGGCGCTTGTGAAGTTCGCCCTTACTTTACCTTAAGCGTCTGGCATAAACGTCCCTTTCGCTTAAGGTGGTTTTAGGTCTAACTACCTCAGAGTTTAAAATAGGAATCGAAAAGTACTTAGCTATAGAAGGAGAATGAAAATGGCGATGAGGAAGTTTAGCTATAACGAAATAGTAACCCTCAACCCGTTGCAAACGGGGTACCAGATGATGTCTTCCAGGGCATTAATTCCTCTCTACGCCGCAGCTAACGACGGAATTTACAGGGTGAACAGAGCTAAGAGGGTAGGAGGTTTTGTTGCTGTGTCGGGGGTAACAATAGGGATAATAGTTTTAGCCTTTATTGCAGTAGTTGGAATATACATTGTTTTCCTAACACTTTCCCTATCACTGCCTGCCGGCTTCAGTTATCCTTTAGATTGGATCCCGACTTTAATCGGTACTTTAATCGGGGCTGGACTGGTTGCGGGAAGCGCATTTGGAATAATTAAGCTAGTAAAGATCGGAAAGAGGTTCGGCAAAATCGCTAACGAATTAGAAGGTGAGCTCGTTGTATCGTGGAGCCTGGTGAAAACTATAGTTGTCACGAATGTGAGGCAGGAATACGTAGCTGATAGGACTAGCTTGCTTCTCAATATTATAGGTCCACCTATTTACAAGGAAATAGGTGACTGGCACGTACTTACGATAGACGGGAGGGACATAACGATACCTAACGTTGATGATCCTCATAATAAGCTAAACTATGTAAAAAATAGATTTAATTTAAATTTTAGTTGATTTTTACATATATCTTCCAGCTGGCGGTTCTGAGGTAACAACTGAAAGAAACTAAAACCTGAGCGAAGTTGAGATCAGAAAAATGTACAATGGTAAGAGTTCTTATACACCCTATTAACAGCGAAATGATTACGAACACGCCGGTTTGGCTAACTCTTCTCTTTCTTAGTTTCTCGTTCTAAGAACAGCACGGCCGGCAGTACGACCTTCATCACGTCATCCATAGTATACGGTATGTGACCCACGTCCGGTATTAGGTGTAACTCGAACTTCTTGCCTAACTCCTGTAGCCTCAGCGAATACTTCAATATCGGTAACGCAGGGGTCCTAGAGTCGTTTTGCGATTGGATAATACATAAAGGTGCTTTGACTTTCTCTACATACGTTATGGGCGATCTCTCCCTCATAAGTTCCTTGTTATCGCCGTTGAACGCCATGATTATGAACCCCTTGAACGCGCTGTCTCCGAGCTCATACATTTCCACCCAATCAGCTACAGCTGCGCCAGCGATTCCGAAATCCCACTTGTCCGGTTCTTTCCCTAAAGCCAGAAGCGTCGTGTATCCACCGTAGCTGTATCCCATGATGCCCACCTTGCTCACCAGTTTTTTCTCTATGACGTAATCTCTCACCCTCACGACGTCGCTCAGATCCCCTCCCCCTATATCTCCTACGTTCATTAACATGAACTTGTAACCGTAGCCCGTAGACCCTCTGAAGTTCGGCGCGATTACAGTATACCCGTTGATTAGCAACGACGCTATGAAAGTGTCCCACCTGTTATCCACCGAGCTCCAAGGGCCGCCGTGCACGTATATTACCCCTATGTCATTCTTGTTTTCAGGTGTGACGATGAACGTGGGCACTTCTACGTCTCCGTTCTTAACCTTCAAGAACTCTACCTTACCTTTTATGCTCACACCGCTGTCTATAACCGCTCGAGTCGTTGAGTCCCTCAAGTCGTGTAAGTATATTGCGGATTTCCTTAAGAGGTGCGTGTGGGTGAAGTAAACCCGATCTCCTACCTTCGTGGCCCCCGTGACGTTCCCTTCAGGCGTCTCTACCTCCTTTCCGTCAATGTAGAGCTTGCTCTCACCGTTCTTGGAAGCTATCACTAACTCGTCGTCCGGTTCTACTGACAGGCTGGTGGGCTTTGATTCCTCCAGATCATTATAAGCGAACTTTACCCTCCTGATCTCACCGCCTTCGACGTCGTAAGTGTAGATCCACTCGCGTTCGCCCGAGTACTCGTAATCGCTGGTGAAGTACAACTTCCCCCCTTTCAGTTTACTCGCTATATTCACGCTCCCCTCTTTCGGAGTTATGACCTTGACTCCACCGCTTTTGTCGGCAAGGAATATCTCTGAAGACCTGAAGCGTCTGGTAAACACGCCGAAACCCGCTATGTGATCTCCGTTAACGTCCGTAACTACACTAATCGGAGGAACATCCACTACCTTCCTTAACTTCCCGCCTTCAACTATATATAATGCTGTTGAATTTTGTGAGGAACCCGTAAACACTACTGACTTTTCATCATAGGCAATTGAGGTGATCCTTATCTTCGGTGATGCGAGTTCGTATTCTTCTCCCTTTAAATTCACTACGAAAATCGAATGCAATTCCTTACCTCTCTCTACGTCCCTGATTACGGGAACGTAATCCAATTGAGACTTAGGGTTGGCTGAACCGGCTATAGGGCCTTTAGTTATTCGATCCAGCTTGTCCCCACGTAATGCAGATAAGTTGAACACGCCTTCCGTCGAGGTCCAGAGCAGAGGTGTGTCCTTGAGCTTGCCTACAATTCGATATGAAGGGGCTTTTATAAGCTCCTCAAGTCTCTTTAACAATTCTAAATATTCCATAAATGTATTCGCTCTAACCTAAGATAAAAGTCTTTTGTAAATTAATTTTTATCATCTTGAGATTAGTTACCGTGCTGTTCACCTGTAAGTTTAACGCTAACAGCTGAACCTAGTAGTGGTTACTCCTCACATCGTAATTATAGAATTCAGTTGAATTTCGCAACGGCTTCTCGAGTGGAGGACGTCCTAGAACCGTTGAACTGCTTCACGAAGTGAGGATCCTACAACTTCTAACCCTTTTTTAACTGAGGACAATAAATGTCGGTAGCGTCGATTTTCGCAACGCTCTCCGGCGCGCTCATCCGCGCGTGAACGGCTCGTGGAGGTCGAGACCTGTGGGGTCAACACTGCCTTCGGTGTTTTCGACGAGAGTGTTGATCAAAGATAAAAGGAGACTGTTAAGCTGGGCGAAGCCTTAAATGTTCATTGAACTACGCCACGTCGAATGGGGAGCGGCTCCGGTCACGATTTGTTTGAGGGCTTCAATACGAATGAGGTTAATGAGGTTCATCGCAGGTGCACCGACTGTGGTAGGTTCGTTCTCGTTGGGCCGCCGAGAAGTGGCAAGACGTTTTTCAGGGAGAATTACCTAAAGGGCGTCACCGTCGATGAGCACACGCTGGGCATAACCACAACCGCCAGAACCGAGGGTGAGGAAGCCAAGGGCGATTCGGGGCTTCGTAATAAGATTATGACGATTCTTGAGAGTATGATACCCCTGATCAGGAAGTTCAGGGATACGGAGAGGGTTGAGGATGAGGAGTTGAGGAGGGTCCTCGGTGATTGGGCTCCCAAGCACGTTGTCGAGTGGGCTAAGAAGATTATTGGGGACTCACCGCACCGGGCTTACTACATAGAGTGGAAATGCGTTGAGAAGCCGAATGAATGCACCTCCGATGCGGACGCCAGAAAGGCGTTGGGGTTGATCAAGGAAGTCTTCGATGATAAGAAGGAGAGGATTATGTGGTTCAAGGCCGATTACGTACCGCCAGGCCTTGTCGAGGAGGTCATCGAGTTAATCAGAGAGAAGGGTGAGGATGAGGCTAAAAGTGTGCTGAAAGGCTGGGTTGACGCGTACTTCAAAGCCGTTGGCTCTTTGAGTAATGTTTTGGGTTTGAAGGAGAACATGCTCGAGTGGGACGAGCTGTATATTGGGTACTTGAGTAACTTCGTGAACAACATCGCGAATTACGTGATTGGTGGTTTAGCCGCAGCCTACCCGATGGGTGCGGCTTCCCTAGCCCTAATCTCGGTGCTCACGCAAATGGCGTTCAAGAAGGAGGGGGAGAACTACCTCCAGAAGATAATTGAGTTGAGGGAAAGCTTTGAGAAGTTGTTGGTGAAAGGACCAGATGGTAGGGATGATTTCAACGAGTTGGGTAGGTTGCTGGTCTATAGGGTCGCCTACGCAATGGGGATGGGTTATGATGAGGCAAAGGAGGCACTGATGGAAATAACGGGCTTAAGCATAAAAAAGCTGAAGAGGAGGGTTAAAAAGATTGAGAGGAAAATTAAGGAGCTTGAGGAGAAGTTTAAGTTGATCAGGCAGGAGGTGCGTGCGGACATAGTCACGGCCGACGTCGGTGAGTTCGCGAAGGGCGGTATTTACTTAAACATTGAGAGTGAGCATGAGGGGTTAAGGATTTGTGTTGAAGGTCAGTGCTACAACATAGTTAGGGCTGGCAAGTTCGATGAATTAGTCAGTGAGATTAAGGATAAGCTCTTGAAGCAGGGCTTTGCCGTGGTCGTTGGACCCAAGGGTATTGGCAAGTCCACGCTGGCCGCAGCCGTGATTTGGGAGTTGCTCGTGAACGGGAATATTGGGCTAGTTGCACGTGTTAATGTACTCAATAAGGAGAATTACGATGGATTCGAGAGATTCCTTAGGAACTACAGTAGGGAATTCATAAAGTACTTCGGCAGACTACTCATACTATACGATCCTGTGTCAACCGAGACCTATGGGAGAGCGGACATTGACGTGGAGGCACCCATACAAACAAACATCGAGAGGACAATAAAGGACTTGATGATTGCCATAGAATCGATAAGCTCCGAAGCTTCGAAACCGCTCACGCTCATCGTACTACCGAGCGACGTCTACAACGCGTTGAGTGAAGAGAGAAGAAAAGAGCTGGAGGGGCATAGGCTCGACGTTTCGCAGGGACTCATTAACACCGAATTCCTGGCCGAGCTGATTAGGGAGTACACGAGGACTAAGAGCAACCCCAATGGCTGTGCATTAAGTGATGGGGAACTCGGTGAATTAGCCGGCGAATTGGCGAAGTTCGACTCCGGCCACGCACTGATAGCTAGGCTCATCGGCGGGGAGCTGGCGAGGAGCAACTGCGACGTGGGCAGGATAGGGGAGTTAATCGGCAAAGCCAAGGGCAAAGCTGAGAAGTTCATAATACTACATATAAACGGACTGTTCAAGGTCCATGAGGATCCCGACACGGCCAAGGCCTTGGTCGAGGTCTTCACATTGAGGAGGCCATTCATTAATTTAGTGAGACCCGATGATCCAGTACTGACGCAAGGCATTGTTGGGTTGATTGGCGAGGAGAGAGGTTCGAAGACTCTCTACGGTGCTAAGGGTGGGGAGTTGAGGGGTTGGTTGGCCCATAGGCAGCACGACCTAATTGAGGAGGCGATTAAGAAGCTACTTAAGTGTGTTGCAAGCAAGGGTGAGGAATGTAAGGAACTCGGTAAGGCATTGGATCCCTGGGAAATAAAGGGAGTTGTGGAGTTATCGATGAAGGTCTCGGAGAAGGTGAGCGATGTAGACAGTGCCGTTGAGTACTTCGCCAGTAACTACGGCGAGAAACTCACAAACACATTAAAGCTCTTCAGTAATAAGTGCTGGAAGAGGGCCGCGTTAATCATTGGGCACGCCCTGGCTGGGCGTGTTTTTGTGCCTAGGCTTGAGGACTTACCTAAGAGCTTGAGAAGAGATGTTGCTGAGTCCCTTGGTGATGCTTTGAAGAGGTGTGGTGTTGATGATTACCTACTCGTTGGTAACGCAATCCCACCATTAATACGGTACCTATCCAAGTATCCTGCATATGCCTTGGCCAGGGCATTCGTCGATAAGTACGATGAGGCTGTTGCCGAAATAAAGAGAGTCCTTTACATCGCTAGAAAGAGGGGCATTATTCATGACGCTGAGAGTTTATATGGCCTTGGGCTAGCCTCAATAATCGCCAATGCCGCCAGGTTACGCAGGGATGTCAAGCCCAGCGATGCCGACATAGCATTGCGCATAGCGTCATTGACCATGAAATACGTTGTATCGGCACATCTCATTAAGCCACTACTAAGTTCCTTGGTGCCTTTACGTGATAAGGTGCCTCAGAGGTACCTTGAAGTACTAGCTTCCGCACTGGATAGAGCCTCCAAACCGAGTATACTGGGTTTTATACTAGGTCTCATGTGTCCTGACTTCGACACTGTTATGTACATACTTAATGAGTTTGATTACATATTAAACAAGTACAGGGATAGAGTGAAGGGATATGCTTGGACCCTCGTCCGTGCGATAAAAGCCTTAATTGACTCACTCTACAACTGCCTAATAGATTGTGATGATTATAGGGATGCGCCTTTCCGTACGGAGCTTGAGCATATTGCTAGCAGGGTTGCTGGTTTGCTGAATGAGATAGATAGGTTGAACCCCAGCCTAGACATCATTGCTTGGGCGCATGCGTTACTACCAGCGTTAAAAAATAAGTGTGTAAGGGCACTTATGGAGAGCGTGTTGGGCGTCGACGTGGTTAATAAGAAGGCTAAAGAGATTGCTGGAGGACTAAGCGGGCTGAGGGAGAGTGTTCAGGAACTAATAAGGGATGAAGACTTCATGGGTTTTGTCGAGTACTGGCTCGGAGAGACTGGTGAGAAGGCGGCTAGGAGGGAAATCCTTGAGGTAACGTCAGATCTTAAGTATGTATGGGCGCAATACAAGCTTGATAATGACGAGCTTCGTGAGGCGGAGGAACTATTTAACGAGGCAGCTAGGGAGCGTAGGGAAATCGGTGACTATGAAAGATATCTAGATTATAGTAATTGGGCGTTGCAGGCTAAGGCGATTAGGAGCAAGTTGGCTGGTGATGAGTTGGTTGAGCTGGTTAATGGGTTTAGGCAATTGTACGAGGAGGCTAAGAAGCAGTCCGATACTCTAGGTGAAATATTTGAAGATGAAATATTGGATAGTATACTTGGTGGGTACCTCGTGTCCCTAGCCCTGAAGGGCGGTGATGAGGAGATTAGGAGGATTGAGGAGTTGCTTAGGGAGGAGTGGCGAGGACTTGAAGGCTATTGGCGAGCCCCGATCCTGATTAGGCTGACGCTCAGCGCCCTACTCAGCACAAGGGGTGAGTTGAGTGGCGAGCTTAAGGGAAGGCTTTTTGTTGAACCTTGGGAGTTAATTGAGATTCACGGGTCTGGATCTACAGGTATTACTTCTCAAGGTAATTTAAGACGAGCATTAATCAAATATTTTCGGCAGTGGATTTCGAAAGGGGAGGTGTTTGATTTACTTAAGAAGCTTGACCTTGACGCCGAGTCATTGGTTAATGAACTTAGGGGATTGATCCATGAGCTTAGTGATGAACCCCTACTATCGTTAGCTAGATTTAGTTTCTGTTCCGAACTCTACCAACGATACTGCTCATCGGAGCATTTAACCTACATGCTTTATGCATTAATCAATGGCAATGAGAAGCTAGCCAAGGCACACGCACTCTATGGAGCTGCGAGCGCGGCTGGGAAGTTGCCTGCGAGTTTGTACCTTGAGGCCTACAAGGCGTGTTGCGACTTGAAGAACGAGTCGTTTAGGCATGCCATAGCCAGGCTCTTCTTCTACCACAAATAGCCCTGGGGAGTCAGCCTCAGAGTCCCGGTCAGCTCTCATTGCCTACTTGGCACGGCTCGTGTAATCGAGGTGGTAGTCAGGGGGTGAATTGGCGCGTAAGTGATGAGCGTCAATGCGTAAATCCTAGTCCCCTTTATTGCCTTACAGTCGCTCGGTTCTTTTGGGCCGTAACGCTTAAGGCTTTGTTTGGGCCTTTTAGTAGTGTTATGGGCGCGTTGAAGTACGCGGTCATCGGCGTCGTGGTCGTTGTGGTCGTCGCCATCGCCCTGGTTTTACTACTACAGACACCGCACCGCGTGCCCGTGCATTACGTTGGTTATTCCGGCGGTTATGAGGCGTTCGTACCGAACGGCCAAACAATGAATTATAACGGACATACGGATCCTATAGGTACTTTAATACTAAGTAATGGAACTACGATACAAAACGTAGTATGGGATGGACAATATGCAGGTACAATAATACAAAATCACAACCAAATAGTTCAACTGAATAATCAATTTGTTGGACAAACTGATCCAGTAAATAATCAACCATATGTACCCTTACAGGATTTCTATGTAATTAAAGGTCAGGTACCGATTGAGAATGTAACAATAAACGGACAAACGTATTACGTGATAGATGCGGATAAAATAAACCCAGCGAACATCGCGGGTTTCTATACGTATCAAGGATGTGTACCTAACTTCGTAGTGGCAATAAACACACCAGGAGTAATACCAGCAAGACTACCAGGAAACTCACCAGTATATACTTGGACAAACGTAACGGGAACAGTAGCATACCAAACAGGACTATATGAAGGACATGGAGTTGGAGGAGGATCGGGAGTAGTATTAATAGAACCTAATGAAACTATAATTCCATATGGTATAATTCCTAGTCCTTTCGGTTCAGCTCTCTTTAACTTTACTACTCCACAATATGTATTGTGGAGTAATGGAACTATAATTCCACTTCCATAAGTGGTCGGTACTCCATTCGGTTCAACTCTTTTTAGGTTTAGCTCTCTTTAACTTTACTACTCCACAATATACATATAACCCTTCCAGCTAGTTTTT
>APJY01000004.1 GCA_000389735.1 Sulfolobales archaeon Acd1
GTGATTACGTCTCGAAATTCGTAATCCCGGACAGTGTTTTAGTTTCTTTCAGTTGTTACATGTGCATGAGGGAGACCGAGCTCTGCTTCACCTTGATAGTCCCCACCACCCCGGGGGAGGAAATAGGGTACTTGGTCATCCCCAACTCCAGGTTCCTGGATTACTTGTCGGAAGAGCTGAGGGAGGCTATAGAGGGGGAGGTGGAGGGCGAGAGGATCCCCTTCTGCAGCTCCTGCCTTTACAGGAACGTCTGCCCGTACAGCTGATCCGATGGAGGGCGCTCCGTCGGTCAGTTCCCTAAGGCCTGGGCCCGTTCCTTCGAGGTCTGGACCCTCAATGCGTCGGAGACGTGCGGTCGCGTGAATGGGAGGGCGTTCGATGGGGGAGGAAGGTTCTGCACACGACTTGAGTCGTACTTCCGGGACCTTTCCGATTCTACGTTGTAATAACCTGCCTGT
This sequence comes from Sulfolobales archaeon Acd1, assembly GCA_000389735.1. Taxonomy (GTDB): domain Archaea; phylum Thermoproteota; class Thermoprotei_A; order Sulfolobales; family Sulfolobaceae; genus Acd1. The sequence continues at coordinate 459 of APJY01000004.1, forward strand.
GCTCAAGGGGTGGGAGGGCTCGACCGGTCCCCTGAGCGCCTAACTAGCGTAGGGGCAGCGCGGTCACTCAGTGGTCTCTTCTACCTTCTCCTCGGTTCGCTCAACGCGAATAAGGCGCGGTCTTTTACGTGGACTCGATTGTTTCAATTTTTCATTTGTAATTACCAATTATTTCAGCACGTTCAATGAGTTTCATCTCCCTTACCCTCCCGCCCTAGGGGGGTTCGTCAAACCCCCTTAAACGAGTTAGGGGGAGAGAACGCGTTTAAGGTCTGTTAAGATTTATAAACGCGTAAATACACGTGTAAGTCGAGGGCGCGAAGGGTCAGTAACAACTGAAAGAAACTAAAACCGGTGTTTCGACGACCCCGACATGTACAGGGAGTATGTAACAACTGAAAGAAACTAAAACTTAAACTGGGGAGTTTAACGGTACTTCGAATATTGTAACAACTGAAAGAAACTAAAACTTGTATATCTTTCATCTACTATTGATTTTTTTGAATGTAACAACTGAAAGAAACTAAAACACCTTATTGACCCTAACCCTCTCTCCACTAAGCCTCTCGTAACAACTGAAAGAAACTAAAACACGCCATATTTCATAGACCTTTTCAGCGTCATCCGGTAACAACTGAAAGAAACTAAAACTCGATTCTACCGAGATAGAAATATTGGAAATATCGTAACAACTGAAAGAAACTAAAACAGAGGATTTGGGACTGAAAAGCGTTGATGAACTTGTGTAACAACTGAAAGAAACTAAAACACTGTCCGGGATTACGAATTTCGAGACGTAATCACGTAACAACTGAAAGAAACTAAAACAAGGTGTCACATGCTCAGCTCCACAATATAAAAGAGTAACAACTGAAAGAAACTAAAACTTAGACGTATTATATGTAGCCCTTATCTTCACTAGTAACAACTGAAAGAAACTAAAACATGCTATGAAAGATGTCCTCGTCGAGCTGTGCGTCGTAACAACTGAAAGAAACTAAAACTTCTTGGTCTATTGCGTCATCTTCGTATTCATCGACCGTAACAACTGAAAGAAACTAAAACTGCGAGTTCCTTCCCAATGAATATAAGAAGAAATGTAACAACTGAAAGAAACTAAAACCAGAACTTCGTCAAGTACTACAACAAGTACGTTACAAAATACGACGAGTCTAAGAAATTAGAGGTGACGTACAGGCCTTCGCCTGACGTCGCAATGGTCATATCGGACACGTGGGTAACGTCCTTGTATTACACAACGTCGCTACTCCCGCCCGACGCAGTATATTGGGTAGACTTGGCATGGCTCACAGCCGACAGCCCTCCTCAGCCCATCGTCAGGAGCTTCACCGTAGTTACAACGTCGATGTGGAACAGCCAAGTACTGACGACGTACGGAATACCTAACTATATCGTCCCGCGTGCCGTTGACTATGACGTCGCCGATACCGTTTCCGAAAAGGTAAGACAAAACCCTAGCACTTCCCGTCGCCTATATTCGATTACAATGACGTCATACGTGCGTTTAAAGAGGCGTTGTACTACTTCGACGACAACGACAAGGACGAGGTCTTCGAAATAAGGTACAAGCTCCACGAGTACGTAAAGGATAATTTCTGCCATTCGGTAGTCATAGATAAGCTACTGAAAATCGACGCGGTGAGGGTGAGTTTGCAGTGAGTACCCGAAGTCCTTCCGAAGGACAAACGAATTGCTACCCGGTTCGGTCACCGGTGTTGGTCGTTTACAGTACGAATATCCCGGCAGTTTTTAAAGTAGTAGCCTTCACCTTCGACATTCGCAACACTCCTGTAGTAGTCCCTATGACGGCTGTCGAAAAAAGGAGCAGGTCAAGCAAGAAGGTCGATGGTACGGCATCGACTTGGCTGAAGTTCTTTGAATCGCTGCTGTCGCTCGAAGTTGAGAAGGTGGTGGGCAAAATAACCGTTAAAGTAGGTGAGGTGAAAAGCGTATTCGGACCGTTATGCAGCACAGCATATATAGTACTTCGTGTAAAGGGAACACCGGGGATTAGAGCTACGGCAGAGCCGGTTATGGTGACGTCGTCATACGATCAAGCATCACAGTACGTCTCCACCGTTGTAGTAAGCAGTTTACGCAGTCGTGCTACGGCAACGTCGTATACTATAGTTCAGGCACCCGTTCAATTCTTCCTGACACCGGATCAGGTAAGTTCATACATGAACGCGATTATAAGATCGGGTTGAGGGTTACTATCAAATAGGTGACTGGCACGTGTTAACGATAGACGGGAGGGACATAACGATACCTAACGTTGATGATCCTCATAATAAGCTAAACTATGTAAAAAATAAATTTAATTTAAATTTTAGTTGATTTTTACAATATCTTCCAGCTGGCGGTTCTGAGGTAACAACTGAAAGAAACTAAAACAACCAATTCTCGAAAGAGTTTCTCTATGCTTCTACCTCTGTATTCCTTATTTATTTTTTATATTTTTCATGGTCTCCTCCAGCTGGCTCAGGACGTACGCGTAGTTGTATTCAGGTTTTAGGGTCTGAACGGTCACCTTCCTCTCGTCCGGGAACTCGCTCTTGAGTACTTTAGCGAAGGGCTCTCCGTCGACGCTTATCATTATGTCCTTGTAAAGTGACCCACAGAACAGGAACTCCCCTACGTCTGATTGCCCCTTCGTTCTGTCGTACAGTAAGATCACCTCAACCCCCTGGCTCATTCCCGCCCTCCTAACTCCTTGGTCACCGGTGATCACCGCCAGGGGGGCCGGGAGCTCCCTCTTCAGCGCCTTAGCTTCCTCGATCAGGGCGACGTCGGAGCCTCTGCTGAACTCGGAGACCGGGACCTGCTTGTGTATCCTCCTGTACGAGCTCATGGCCAGGAAGAACTTGGGGTCCTCTCCCCTCTGCGTGGACTTGGTGAGCCTCAGCAGTTCGTTGTAAGTGGACCTCGAGGGGAGCAGACGGGGCCCGTTCTCCCTGTCCCAAGTTATCTCGGCGAGCCTTTCCCCCAGAAATACGTAAGCGTTGACGTCAGCCAGGAAGAAGTAACCCTTCTTGACGTACTCCCTGACCTTCTCCTCCTCCCTGAACCTCACGCCTCCGGACCTCAACTTGCACAGTTCATCGAAGTTCCCGTCGTAGTCGACCTCACCCAGGAGGGAGTAGAGGTTAACCAAGGCCTTCAGCGAATCCACTCCGATCTTGACCTTTTCCGGCAAGTTCGGCATTGTCTTAGGAGGTTCGTACGGAACGCTCGTGCCTCTCCTCACGTCGAAAACCGTTATTTCCTGAAGCGGTACGTAGCCGAAGATGTGGTACCCCTTGGCCTCTTCCCTCAGGTAAGCGTAACGAACCTCTTCGGCCTGAGAGTAGTTGAGCACGGCAATGGCCATGTACTTCCTTCCCGGGGTTATGTCGGCCACATCCACCCTGATGTCCTTGACCTTCTCCCTCCAATCGTTTATCCCGACTCCCAGCTCCAGGACCTTGGTTTCTGCATTAATCCCGAAGGGTTTCGTTATATTAGTTAAGTCCAGCTCCCGCGCTTCTTCCGAGAGAATGAGGATCTTGTCGGGTTTGATCCCCGTGAACAGCTCCGTCATTATCGAGTCCAACGTGGTGACGAGCTTGTTCGAGCCGAGCGTGGCGAGGATCATCGGTGAATAACGATAGAACGAACGTATATATTATTGAACGGAAGGTAGAGCCTCACGCGTTAAAGCGCGTAGAGCCCAATCCAAAGGAATAATGATATCCTTATGAAGACGAGTGTGTCTGTTGAACGTGCCGTATTGACGCTAATCAAGTCCTTTTTAACGGGACTGTGGAAGGACGGTAGGCTGTCATTAATTACACGGGACTGGATTAGCGGATTCCCCCGGTTTCGAATGGAGTTCGGATCTTTGAGTCGCTCGATCGTTTCCTGAGCGCGAAGACCGAACCAACGAATCGACGGTCCTCTGGACAGGCAATTGAACGCGTATCTCAACATTACCTCAAAACGTGCGGGTTTCACCGCGTCCGTGATATTCCGCGGGTGTGGTTTGGGTCATCCCGCTGAAGGGGCGGAGGGGTAAACGGGTTTTCCCGCGACCCTGTTGAAGCCCCAGAATGATCAGCTGAACATATTTTTCAATAATTCCTCTAAATCCTTCCTCGCTTTTTCCAACTTTTCGTCCCAAAAATCGTCGAAATAGCGTTTTAAATTGAGCAACCACTCTATGACCTCTTTAATGTCGCTTACTACCTCCTCGGAGTTCCTGTAATCGACGAAGTTGGGGTCGAAACCGTTGTACGAGAACCTGTGTAAAGTCAAAGCGATTCTCACGACGTTCTCAACGTCGATGCCCAAGTTCTTCAGGTCCTTTGAGATCCCTATTAAGCCCGTTGTGGGTGCCGAATACCCCACGTTCTCGTACCAGTACTTCTCCCTCTCGTCTTTTAATTTGACGATCCCGTTGAGGTTCTTCACGACCAGCGCGCTGACGGCGGATTTCACGCTCAAGAACGCCTTTGAGGAGGCATTCTGTAACAGACCCTTCCGCATCATCTCTAAGGCTAATCTTCCTTCAACTAAGCAATCGTATAATTTAGCGTAAATGTAACCTTTAGAATCTCTTTTATAATCTAAATATCCTTCCACGCGTTAAGTACACTCACAGACGAGTAAAAAGCTTTGGATCGGTGGAAACCTTCAACTTACGTCTTGCGTGAAACGCTCTAGTCAGATCTGTTACGAGATTCTAATTAGCGTGAGGAGGTCGAGATAACAGCATATTGTAAATATTTGCTACGCGTTTTATAAATCCAAAAAGAGAGAATTGTAACTCTTGGCGCTTGCGAAGTCCGCCCTTATTTTACCTTAAGCACCTAGTATAAGCATCCCTTTTGCTTAAGGTGATTTTAGGGCTAACTCCCGTAGAGTTTAAAGTTAGATTCGAAAAGTATTTAGTTGTAGAAGGAGAATAAAAATGACGATGAGGAAGTTTAGCTATAACGAAATAGTAACCCTCAACCCGTTGCAAACGGGGTACCAAATGATGTCCTCCAGGGCATTAATTCCTCTCTACGCCGCAGCTAACGACGGAATTTACAGGGTGAACCGAGCTAAGAGGGTAGGAGGTTTTGTTGCTGTGTCGGGGGTAACAATAGGGATAATAGTTTTAGCCTTTATTGCAGTAGTTGGAATATACATTGTTTTCCTAACACTTTCCCTATCACTGCCTACCAGCTTCAGTTATCCTATTGATTGGATCCCGACTTTAATCGGTACTTTAATCGGGGCTGGACTGGTTGCGGGAAGTGTATTCGGAATAATTAAGCTAGTGAAGATTGGAAAGAGGTTCGGCAAAATCGCTAACGAATTAGAAGGTGAGCTCGTTGTATCGTGGAGCCTGGTGAAAACTATAGTTGTCACGAATGTGAGGCAGGAATACGTAGCTGATAGGACTAGCTTGCTTCTAAATATTATAGGTCCACCTATTTACAAGGAAATAGGTGACTGGCACGTGTTAACGATAGACGGGAGGGACATAACGATACCTAACGTTGATGATCCTCATAATAAGCTAAACTATGTAAAAAATAGATTTAATTTAAATTTTAGTTGATTTTTAGATATATCTTCCAGCTGGCGGTTCTGAGGTAACGACTGAAATGAACTGAAACAATGTAAGTTGCGCGTCACATGAGTAATACTCAAGTTGATTAGGTTATCTTTATGGCCGGTAATCACAATTGTTTTCATAATATAAGTGTTATAGAAATCGATGACTCAGAAGAAATAGAGGAGATGACAAGGGTATTGAAGTATAAAAATGTGAAAGTGAGGCTTACGGTCGAGACTGAGAACGAAAATCTGTATGCCGCACTGTTAAGGCATTATAAAGCTAGGGCTTACGTGATACGCCAAAGCTCCAGTAAACTGGGGAGTTTATACAAAAAATCTAATCTTTTACGAGAATTAAGAGACCGTAGTGAATAGCGTAAGCTAATGAGATGTACAAAAGCATTGCGTAAGCTCCCATCTCATCGTCATCCTTGAAGTCACCAGTATCTTCTACAACCCGAGCTAGTTCCCAATTTACTACTTCCTCTACAGTAGCTCCAGGGTGTTGAGTCCTTATATAATAAAGCATCCATGCCAGATCTACATCTCTGTTCTCAACCAGCTGTCCAGTTGTATTTAGTTTAGCTACCCACCTATCCTGATCTGGGTGGTTCTCTACTGGGACATAGTTTGCGAACAACCTCCATTTTTTACGGTTCATTATCAATGGGTTTTCTGCTATGACTTCGTACGGCTTCATCAATAAAGTGCCGTCTGGGGCGTATATCTCTTCCATTATTTGCCTCTTCTCAACCAGGTCTGCTAAATCTGGGATAACTATTACTCCTTCTTCCATATAATAAAATTAGAAGACCGAGTATAAAAAATAAATAGCTTAAAAGGTCTGCCTTTTCTTCCTGCTAGCCCTCTTCAGTTTCGTTTCTTTTATCTCGTTCTCAATACTTTCTGACGGCCTAGCTCTCACATCCCGTTAGTTCAGTAAGTCGTCCGCCTTTTCGCCCAGACTTCCGTGCGGTCACCACCGCTCCTGCCCTCAGGTCGTCGATCCCTCAACCTCCGCGGACCCGACCCACGAGTCGGTAGCGGTCAGCTGAAAAGCTGAAAGGATCGCGCGGGAGCCGATTTCTCTGCGTACCGCTGAACGAAACACGGCCCTACGTCTCCCGTATCCTCGTAATAGTACCAGAGACCGAGGAGGTCACCGTAATCAATGACAGCGAGGAACTGCACGACCCGTTTGAAGGGCTAAAGAGAGGGCGACGTTATTCACCGTGAACGGGTTCCCCCTCGGGTAATTTCCATTTAATTTAAAACTCGAACCTAAAAGTCGGAAAGGGCTAAGCCGATTTGGGGGACTTCGACTCCCAAGACGCCCCGGTGAGGGGGTCGGAAAGGGCTAGCCCTGGGGTTCCCCGACTCACAGGAGCGGAACCTCGCCGTTCGTTATAGTGTACCTCACGGAACTGAAATCGGGGCGGGAAAATCTGGACCTGAGAGGGCCTCGCCGCGACGACTTAGCCGGCAACTGAGACCTTGGCCCCGATGTTATTCTTTCTATACGCACGATATGAGTTCATCCTTCTAATAGTTCTGAAATGAGGAGTAACGCTTATCCTCGGATGCGGCCTTCCCGATCGCGTTAGGGGGATCGTGTGAACGGCCTTGGCTTCAGCCTGGCGGTGCGGCGCGTGGATTCCCTTCATCAGTCCCGACAGTGAGCTCCGCCTTCACGTTTTCAGTGACGATATAAAGGGACCGAAACCGGGTCCATGAGTCCGTGAGGTTTGGATCCGAGCCTCCGTGACCCACCGTTCTTCGTAAATGTCCTTCATGAATTTAGGGGTGACCGTTCGTGAGCTCCTTCTGTCCTAACGTAGTGGCCTCGAAGTGAGAGGCCTGGAGGGCTCGTCCTCGGATGTCGTGGTGCGCCTGATGAGCTCCGAGACATGGCGGAGAGAGGCTTCGACGCGAAGAAACCAAATTTTTTATTCACCCCGTGTACTTTAATATTAGGTTTACCGGTTATGTTGATCGAGGACAGAACTTATCGCTTGATTAGATTACTGCTTTACACCGCTAAAGAGGAGAACACGGAGGTCACTGCGACCAAACTGCAGAAGATTTTCTTTTTACTTGAGAAGGAGAAAGGGGTTCAGTTAGGACTGGACTTTAGGCCTTGGTTCTTCGGCCCTTACTCATCGAAACTACAAGACTTTATCGATAAACTGATTGAAATAGGAGAGGTTGACGTCGAGGAGGAGGAAGTAAGGGATCCGTTGAGCGAGGAAATCATAGGGTACAAGAGGCGTTACGTCTTAACGAGCGAGTTCACGCCCAGCGATGACGAAGAAGAAAAAGAAATCGAGGCGTTTTTCAGAGAATGGGTCAGGAAGAGCAGGACTGAGATCCTGAACTACGTCTACAAGAAGTACCCGGAATACGGTAAATATTCTATGATTAGAGACAAGGTTTTGAGTAGGTTTCAAGAATGAAGAAGAGGAAGTCGACTTTTGCTAACTTCCTCTTAAACTCCTTAAGCTTCTTCGATGCTACATTAGCTATATACGAGAAAATTCAGAAAGGAGAAAAACCGTATTCAGACATAAAGTCTCTAGAGGAGCAAAAGATTTTCAATCTTGCGAGATCTTTCGAAACCTTAAGTAAGGCCTTTCTCGCAACGTACGGTACGCTGATAGTTTATCCGGCCCTTTTGATATCCGCAGTAAAGGAGGGACATGTTAAAGCACCGAGACATTTTCAGAAAATGATTAATTCATTGAATATCTTATTAAGACAAGCCTTAAACCGTGAGAAGATTATCAAAAAATTAGGTCACGACCCTATAGGAGGATCTGAAATTCCGCATCTTCTGTCAGCAACCGCGAAACTCTTGGAACAACTCGGGGAAAAACAGTTAGCGAAAATTTATAAAAGCTTATCGGATTATATAAGCAAGCCAGCTAATCAAAGAATCTACGGTAAACTACTGGAATTGAGAAAGAGAATTACAGCCACAGTCCAATTTAAAGACGCATACAAACAACTACTTGATATAATTGAAAAGTGTGTAGAAAAAAGCAATGAAGACGGGATTTGCGAAAACTTGCCGAATGAAAGCAAGCTATTATTAAACGTCTACAAAGAAAAACCATATTTAATCGATCAAGCAATAACAATGCTAGAACAAGGTTTTCAAGAACTTTTCGACAGTTTGTTGTACACGGCCTATTTAGCTAGGGCTGCTGAAAGCGCTGACTACATAGTAGGTAGGGAGGAGATGGATGAAAAATATTTAGGAGAAGTTAGAGACCATCAAAATGAAATGATAGAGTTCATGAAAAATATGGCAGAAGTTAATAGGGAGCTGGTAAAATCTGATGAGTTAGATGAATTTATGGCGGAAGTTGAGAGTGAGGCGAGAAAGGAACTACAGAAAGAGACGGAAAAAGAGCAATCGAATGATTCTTAGGGAATTCATTATGAAGAGAAAGGGGAGACTGTGACTCTGACGTGAGGAGGAATGACGGGATCTAGGGCTATGCCCAAAAAAGGATGAGGGAGATTACGGAAATGTGAGCCCCGTGCCGTTGGGCGCGAAGGAGTCCCGTGACCCGCCTACCGTCAAATTCGGTAATTGGTTGAGATCAAGTCCTCAACGAGTAAGGCTATTGGACACGCTCATGAGATTACAAGGACTACGAGACCATATAGGGTGGGAAAATATATTATTTTTCCCCACCAATAACATCTTGTGTTGATAAAGGTCGATAAGAAGGGTAGGGTTTATTTACCTAAAGAAGTTAGGGATAAGTTTAAGTCAGAAGAGTTTTTCTTAGTAACTTTACCAAGCGGTATACTCTTAGTACCTAGAGTAGATGACCCATTGAAGGCTTTAGAAGAGGAGGGGAAGAAGTTACCAAACGTTGACATTAAGGTGTTGAGAAAAGTCATACAAGAGGAGGCTGAGAAAGAAGTTGGTTTACGCTGATACTGACTTCTTTCTCGCGTTATTAAAGGAAAAGGATTGGTTGAAGGAAAAAGCCTTAAAACTATTAGAAGAATATAGAGGGAATATAAAGACTTCTTTAACCACCTTTATCGAATTGATGTTATTAAGTAAGAGATACGGGTTAGATCCTGTCAGGGTTACCTTATCAGTCATGGAATTGACCAGGTATTTTGATGAAAAGGTGCTGAAAGCTTCTGTTTTAATCTCACAAGGGATGGGGGTGTTTGACGCTTTTCACGCTGCTTTTTCTGAAGAGGAAATTATAAGTTCAGACCGTGTTTATGAAGAGTTCGGATTTAGGAGAATAAAATTAGAAGATCCTTGACTGTTGTTTACCCAAAAATGTATATGTCGTTTTCCTATTTCAAAATAGGCGTAGAGGAAGACAAGTACTTTTTGAATTCCTTAATCACCTCAGGTTTCACTCGTATCCTAACCAACTAAGGGGTTTCTCAAATTCAAAAATTTCTGAAAGCTCGTACGTTTTATATCCTGCTTTCGATAGATAAATTACTTGAGCCTCAGAATCGTTAAGTACCTTTCCCGCCATTTTCACAACTTCGTTTACGTGAGTTGTGAAAATTACTTGAACTTCCTCTTCCCGCTTTATATCCTTCAATACTTCCATTAGGAGATCGGGGTGAAGGGAATCCTCGATTTCATCGATTAAGAGGATGTCAGATGACGCTAGGGCTAGTTTTATTAATTCCCTCTTTAAGAGCCCTCTGCCCATAACATAGGCGGGTAATCTATCATAATATAGCTTAAACTGACCATATTCATCCCGTAATATTTCAAAGTTGGATTCTATTTTTTTATTTTTCTTTTTGCAATACTATAAATTCTTTCCGGATTGCCTGAGGAATCGAAGAACGTAGAAATGTAAAGAGGAGAATATCTAATATTGACCCTTTTTATAATCCTTGGAATTGGCAAAAACAACGGCCCAGATAAGTTCTCAGTTGTTAAGATTCCAGATTTCACTCTAATTTCAGCAACTTTTTCATTATTTACTTTAACATCAATACTGTAAGGGTCGATCTTCTCGAATTGCGTTATTACATCATCAAGTCTAACTTTAGAGTCGGACAGAGTGGAAAACGCTGAAAGAATGTCTCCCCTACTGCTTAGCATATAAATGAGAGAAGTGTGTATATCATTGTCATTTATATCTGATTGGAAAAGAGTTGACATAAAAATCGATTCAAGAAAAGAAGTCTTACCGCTACCGTTCTCCCCAACGACAATATTAACCCTCTTAAGCTCAGTAGCAATTTTAAGTCCCCTGAAACCCTCTACACCTACCTCACTTATTTTCATATTTTATTATCTTTTCCAGGAGTTTTAAAACGTTTTGAAAGATTATGACGTTATCCATATGAGCGAAATTGGAAAATTATCTGATAGTGTCGTCGTTAAGCTATTTGTATAACGGGTATTACTTATGGGCAGGAAGCCCGTATTTAGGCAAGACGTCTCTTGTCCCTCTAGTAGTAGTCATTATGCTGTTAGTGGTAGGTCTTTGGGTAGGCAGAAGTGTTTGTGTAGGGATTGTGGTGAGTACTTCTTGAGTGATGCTAGTTATCATCGTCATTCTAGGAAGTTGAGGGAGGAGGCTTCGAAAACGCTCTATCGAAATTGCTCCTCAATCAAGTGCTGAAGTATAACAAGCTTCGCTCACAGTCGAGCTGGAGTTATTGAGAATTTAGAAGAGAAGTCAGACGCGACTTGGCTAGACTTTCTGTAAACGAGTTCTCCTCCAGGTTTATTTACCTATAGTATGTATACATCATATATGAAAACGATAATGATAAGGGACGACGTCTACAAGAAATTGGTAGAAATAAAAGGGGACAAAAGCTTTAGCGAAATAATTGAGGAACTTATAGAAGAATCTTTAACCTTGAGGAGGAGGAAATTGGAGAAGTATTTCGGAATTCTTAATGAAGAGGAAGCGGAAGAGATTATGAAAGAAATCAAAGAAGCGAGGAAGATAACCGATGAAAGTATTAATAGAAAGCACAGCAATTATTGAATATTTGAAAGGTAATGCAAAGTATTTGAAGTATTACTCGGCAAAGTTGAGGAAAATAAAATCCTCGACTTCTTGTCAGCCTTTAATGTAATAGGTCTTAATAAAAAAGATTCCATTATTGCTTCAAGGATATACAAGAGATTAAGAGATAAGGGAAAGTTGATAGGATATTTCGATATATTGGTATCCGCCCAAGCTATCAATAGAGATTCAACTCTAGTGACGAAGGATACCGATTTTTTAAAAGTAGCAGACGAATTTAATGAACTGAAAGTCGCTCTAATTACTTAGGTTTTATTATACCGTCTTTTAGGTCTCAACACACAAAACACTTTAAAGAGGTACTTTGTGCGAATGTCAATCGTTACATCATTGTGCTATTAATTTCTTTACGAATTCATGAATGGTATCGCACATCTTCGTTGCGCTTTCAGCATCGAATTTCGAATACAGTTCTTCCGGCGGTGTCCCGGTTTCTTCGTCTCCGTACATCGCCGGTTCTCTTTCCCTTCTTAAAACTCTGGAGTAATACGCGAACTCGTCTATCCTCTCCTGGAACCACGCGGGGAACTTGTTCCTCTCTTTCCTGAGGAGGGGCCCTACGTCGTGGAGTTTCGGAGGTTCTACGCCTATATACCTAAGCGCCGCTTTAAGGAGGAGTTCTACCGCTTCCTGGCATTGCCTAACAGTATAGGGATAGCTCCCTTCACTTAACGCTTCCTTAGCGTGCTTAATCCTTTCCTCCGCTTGTCTAATATACGATTTAGCTAAATCGTAGTTATTCAAGCACGTCACCGAAGTCGATTACTTCTCTAGGTTTGTAATCCCTCTTCCTCCAATACCAGGACTTTTCAGATAGCCGAACTCTCTCGAAGCCCAGTTCCTTCAGTCGCTTCCTAGTTTTTTCTAGAACCTTTCTAAAGAAACCATCTCTATCGTAAAGAATTATTGCGTCTTCAGTCATGTCCATGTAAATGGGGGAGAACCTCATAGCCTCTTCGGGAGTCTTGAGAATGGGGGAGAAAGTCACGTAATATCCCTCGTCCATAAGCCTCATGATGTCGTCGTCGAGCTTCCTCTCAACCTTATCGAAGAGGATCACCCTCTCAGTTATGGTTTTAGGCAAATCTCTTATAACGAGCAGTAAGTCTATATCGCTGTCCTTCCTGTTATCCCCCCTCGCAACGCTACCGTAAACTACTACGGAAACGAGCTTATCTTGAAACTCCTCCTGAAGGAGCTTAGTGAGCTTCTCTAACAAGCTCTTGTAAGGTTCCTGCATGAGATGTAATAGCTACGGTGACAATAAAAACTAGCTTCCTTTCTTTAACACAACCCCTTTCAGTGGTAAGGAGAGCGAAGCGATCATCGTATACTAAGGAATTTTCCGAAGAGGGAGTGTGAGGTAAAGGGCAATCCGTCCCCAACCTAGAAAGGTGAGGTTCTTCTCCCCTAATTTCGTTAAGGGAAACATGTTTCTTTACATCAAATCCGCTACTCTAAAGCCCGCGGATCTCGATACTGTACTAAAGGCGGTTGAATTCAAACCTTCTCGGTTAAACGGATAATGAGACGGTTAATGGCTGTAATTGATTAAAGGCATGTACACTATATACATCATAATGGAGGAATTAATAAGAAAGGCTGAAGAGAAGGGCATAAACGTTGAGGACTTAATAATTTTCGCTCTATCTAAAGATGACCCGCAAGAGGGGGTGAAACTCAGGCTCATTCTAGCTGAGAGATACATGACTGAGGCTGAGGAATATTTGAAGAAAGGCGATGTCGTACAGGCCTCTGAAAAGGCTTACAAAGTCGCCGAGGAAATCGTTAAGGCTTTGGCTGAGAAGTTCAACTTGTCAGAATATCAGCAAGCCGTGAAAGAAGACAGATGGCACACGTACACTTTAGCGAGTGCTGCAATTAAACTCTCCTTGAAGTTAGGTGATTGGGTTAAGAACGGCTGGAACTCAGCTTACACGCTTCACGTCTTGGGGTTTCATGAAGCTAAGTTAGATTTAGACAGTGTGAAAAAATTGTTACAAGACGTTAGGAAAATGCTTGAAGAAGGTAAGAAGATATTGCCCTAAACCTTTACCGTTTCCTCACGTATTTCAATAGTGTAGGATCCCTCCCTTAGAAATAAACGTGTTATGAAAAGAAAACTAAAACATCTTCAAGTGTTAAAACTGACGGAGGACTTACTTCAAACTACTCCTTTAAACGTTCGTGTGAAACAAGTGAGTCTGACTTCCTCCCCGCCTTAGAGAGGCGAGGCTTTCCGCCCCCTTAACCCTCTTCCTTTATAATTAAAAAGGAAAAGTTACGCCACGGGTAAACACGGGATCTAGGGAGAAGCGACACTCCTCATTCAAATACAATTTCTCTACTTTTTTAAAATTTCAATGAGCTGATAAGTTTATAGCGTGCAAAGAGATGTAATAACATAAGGGGCGGGGATCAGGGTTCGGTCCCTCATCACACGTCAGCTGTTCACCGGTTCCGCATTCGCCCGCCCCCGATTCTATGCCGAACTAAAAGTAAACATGATACTAAAAAATATACTAAAGGGGATACGTACTCCTGCCCTGGTTCTGTAGAGGCATACTTCAAAATCTTTCTGAATATTTCACACTCTTCATATAGTGAAGAGAATATCATTAAAATATCCATTATGTAATATATATCATGATTCAAGTGCAATACTTTTGTTATAGCCTAGATGGCCATTTGATCATAGTCTTTAAACTCTCCGATTCATTCTATACTGTGCTTTCGAGAGTGAGTGTCGCTACTTCCTCAACGGTCGCGCCCGGTAGATTTCCCTTGACAAAGATTACGGTTTAAGGTGGTGAAAGGCCATGCCCTTCCGAGGCGGGGAGGGAAGTCGGAACGAAAGCCCTCATCCGTCACCAGGGTTCCTTGCTCTTCCTCTTGACGCACTCTAAAACTCTATTCACGTCCACCTCGATCCCGTAAGTGGAAACGAACTTCTTGAACTTTCGCAACACTCTTTCCAGCCTCCTTATGGCGGCGTCGCTAATCCCGGGCCAGTCCAGGCTCTCCGGCCTCACTCCGACGATGTAAGCCTCCTTAGGCCTGGCCTTGGACCTCGCGGACAGGGACAGCACCTGCAAAGGTGTTAACCTGTGCGGGTCGGTTATCTCAACGAAGTCAGCCCTGTCCAAGTCGACCGCGAATATCCCTTCCTCCTCCTCCATCATCATGACGTCTATGAAGAACACCACGTCCCCCTCCTCTATCGCCGAAATGGCCTGGAAGCCGTTGGCCCCAGCGTCAAAAGCGGGTAAGCCGAGCTCCTCCATGCAGGCGGCCGTCAGCGAGCCGATTGCATCGTCCCCGTAAAGCCTGTTGCCCAGGCCTATGATCTTAACAGCCAACTGACCTTCTCCTCCACCCTAGCGTTGAGCTTAGCCACGTTCTCCTCGCTGTAGTCCCCCCTGAAGTACAGGGCGTACACCCTGTCCACCACCGAGAAGATCAGGAGGCCGTAGGCCACGTCCTCCAGGTAGTACCTCCCGTCCAGGCCGGGCCTCAACAGCTCTAACATCTCCCACCTGTCCCTGGTCTCGAGGACTATCTCCTTCTCTGTTATGCCCTCCGGGGCGTACCTGCTGCTCCCCACTAGCAGAACTTTCTCCGGTGACAACCTCCTCACCTCCTCGGCCGCCGCTATTGGGTCCATGCCCAGGTCGAGGACGAAGTCCCTGTCCCTCCACATCTCGTAGACCCTCTCTATGACCAGCCCGTCGGGAGTAGCTGAAAAGGGGATGAAGCCCACTACCAGCCTCATCTCTTACCTGCCCGTATCTTCCTTATCAGGTCCAGGAGGTCCTTGGCTTCGTATTCCTTGAGCATCTCGTCCAAGTTAACCTGCTCTGGGGTGGTTTTTATCTCGTAAATCGTCGAGAGCAGCTCCTGCCTTATGGGCCTCGTGACCTCCTCCTTGATGGCGTCCTTAAGGGCCAACAGCTCCTGGATGATCCTTATTATCTCGCTCATTTGGCGTCACTAACATATCCTGGGCACTATGTCTCCGGTGGGCATCTCCAGTATCTTGGCTCCCCCAACGGCGGTCTTCACGACGACTATCCCCCTCTCGCTTTTCGGTTCAACAACGTACCCGACGCTTGCTGGTTCAAACCCCAGGCCCTTCAGTGCCTCCATCACCTCGTCCTCGACCTCGCCGTCCACCGCGAGCGCCGCGACGCCCTCGCTGGCCAGGTTCAGCGGGTCCAGCCCGGTGATCTCGGTTACGGCCTTAACCTCCTCCAGCACCGGGACCTTGGTCTCCTCTATCACTATCACGTTGCCCGTCAGCTGCGCCCACTCGTTCAAAGTGGTAGCTAGCCCTCCCCTCGTGGGGTCCCTCGCGGCGTGGATGTAACCCTTAAACTCCCTGAAGACCTCGAGGAGCTCGAACAGGGGCCTCACGTCGCTCTTCAGGCTCGTGGATATGTTGTACTGCATCGCCGCGATCACCGCGCCGTGAACCCCCACGGGTCCCGTGACGATTATCCTGTCCCCGGGCTTAACAGCATCCACTATGGGGCCTCCCGTCTCGACCACTCCCAGGCCGACCGTGTTTATTATTATGGAGTTCCTCATCGCGGTCTCCTCGATCACCTTGAAGTCCCCGCCCACCAGAGGGACGTTGTGCTTCTTCAGCAACTCTATCATTGACCCCGTGATCCTCTCGAGGTCGTCGATCGGGAAACCCTCGGAAACCACTATGGAGTCCAGCATCGCAATTGGCCTCGCCCCCATCATTATCACGTCGTTCAGCGTGCCCGAGACGGCGAGGTAGCCTATGTCCCCTCCCGGGAAGAAGTAGGGGTTCACGGTGTGGGAATCTGTGGCCACCACCAGGTTGTCGTGAAGGACAGCCCCGTCGTCGGGGTGGTCTATCCCCACCCCTCCCTTGACCCTCTTCAGCTCTAACGGGAGCCTGGAGAAGATGAGCCTCTGTAGCAGTTGCTGAGTCTCCTTACCTCCGTTGCCGTGGGAGATCTGTACCTTGTTGTACGACATAGCTCGTCAGCCCTCCAGGATCTTCAGCGCTTCCCTGAAGAACTCGTCGGCGGCCCTCCTCGCCTCCTCCTCGGACTTGCCCATGATCTCCTCGGTTCTGCGAATCTCTTCAGCTATGAACTTCAAGTTCTCTATAACTCCTTCCTTAGTCAGCTTCTCTATTATGACTCCGGCGTGGACCATCACGTAATCTCCGGGCTTGACGTTGTCCACCCCTATCGCGACCTTCTTTATGGTCCCTCCGCCCAAATCCACCTCAGCCACCACGTCGGAAACTATAGCCACTACCTTTGCAGGGACGGCCCAACACACCTCACCTCACCTCTGAGACGATCCTGGTGATCCTCTCGGTGGAGCCGAACCTGGCCCAAACCGCGCACGCCCCCTCCATCGAGACCATGCACGGTCCCCAAGGCCTCGCGGGGGTGCAGGCCTTCATGAACAGGGGACAGTCAGTGGGGTAGGCTATGCCCAAGGTCACCTCGTTGCACCTGCACCCGGGGGGCAAGTCGTAGTCCCACGGCCTCTCCTTTATCCCCAACTGTTCCCTCGCGTTGTACGCGGAGTACTCCTCCCTCAAGTCCAGGCCGCTCTTCGGTATGGTACCTATACCTCTCCATATCGCATCAACCGGCTTGAAGACCCTGTTTATCTCGGCCTGCGCGAACTCGTTCCCTCTGTACTTCACCACCCTCCTGTACTCCAGGTTGGTGTAAGTTACCTCTCCCGTGTACAGGTCCTGGAGGATCTTCAGGACTCCCGCCAGGACGTCTATCGGTTCGAAACCGGTGACCACCGCCGGTATTCCGTACTCCTTGGGGAAGAAGTCCCAGCTGATGGCTCCGATTATGCTGGAAACGTGACCGGGACCGATAACCCCGGAGACGGGTACCAAGCCCTTGCTCCTGTGCAACCTGACGGCGAACTCGGCCGCGGGCGCCGTGAGCTTCAGCGAGGAGTAGAAGAGCAGGTTCTTGGGGACCTTCCCCTTCTCGAACAGCACCGCGTAACTGGGGGCGGTGGTTTCGAACCCGATGCCGAAGAACACCGAGGGTTTCCCGGTCCTCTTGGCGTCCTCCACCGCATCGATGAAGCTGTAAACTATCCTTACGTCAGCGCCCGAAGCTCTGGCGGCGGCTAAACTGCCCACCTCGTCTTGCTTGTAGTGTTTCACCGTAGGCAACTTGAAGACGTCGCCGAACGTGTAAACCGTGTAGCCCTCCAAGGCCAACTTTATGACGTTCTCGACGTCACTGGACGGAGTGACGCAGACCGGGCACCCAGGTCCCGGTATAAGCTCTATCGTTTCCGGCATGAGGGCCCTCAGCCCGTAATGGGTCGTCACCCACTCGTGCGACCCACAGAAGTTCATTATCTTGATTCTCTCCCTGTCCAATTTCTTGGAGACTATCGGAGCTAACTTGTGGATCTGTTCCGTGATGGACCTGGCGAGGGCGCCGTTCTCCCTGAACAACGCGTCAACTAGTTTAGGTAACTCCATTTTTCACCACTTAATTAGCGTTTTTCCCTCCTTAAACATTTCTATTAAGAATGAATTTATGCTCTCCATTTCGGCCCTTAACGACTGTATCGTTTTCGAGACCTCCTCGTAACTGCCCCTGTAGTAAGCCGATATCAGAAACCTCGGGTTCGCGTCGTTGATCCTCGTGAAGCTGATCAGTGTGTAGTTCCTGTCGTGAACCTTACCTTTGGAAATGCTTAGGCCCCTGACGTCCCAGTCCTCGATCTTCGGCAGGTTCAGGTCGAAGTTCCTCTCGTAATTGACGTTCAGTTCCGCGTAATCGACTCCCACGTTTCCGCTCTCCCTCAAGGCCCTGACCAGCTCCCCCGCTGACAGCTGAAAGCTCCCGAACTCGTGAGACACGACGGTGAAGGCCCTCGGCTGATAATATACGTCGGCGAAGTTCTTCTTGGCGAAGCTGCCGTCCTCTAGCGGTATTATGACGTATCCTGTGGCGCCGCTCAACCTTATCTGGCAGACCGAGTATCCCAGCCCGGCCAACCTGCCCGCAACGGCGTACAAATCGGGCTCGTTGTTGAGCCTGACCGTGAAGTACCCCGTGAATCCCGAAGCGCTTACCTCACTCGTACACTATCACCTCGTCCCCCTTCACTTCCACGCGATAAGTCCTCAAGTCCCTCTCGGCGGGCCCGTCCACCACCCTCCCGGTCCTTACATCGAAAACGCTGCCGTGCCACGGGCACACCACCCTACCGTCCTCGGTGAGGAACCCCTCCTCTAAGGACAGGCCCCCGTGGGAACAGAAGGCCTCAATCGCGAAAAAGGATCCCTTGTAATTCACGACCAGCACGGGGTTCCTCTCCCAGGGCTTCTGGGCGGGGAAGTAGTACTCTACCATCGACATCGGCGGTATCTCGTCTTTTTTTACAATTATTTTCTGTTTAGTGTACATTTCAGCCGTCAAGCGTTACACACTGGAGTTATTATATGTTCTAGCTTCCTGTTCTTCCCTTTGATCTCGAAGTGGGCGGCGCACACTAGACACGGGTCGAAGCTCCTTATCGCCCTGACGAAGTCGTACCCTACCCACTGATCCGGCGGGACCTCCTCCATTATCTGCGTGTTTATCACCGACATCTCGAAGGCTCCTATCGCCTGCCCGTTGACGCACCAAGGGCCGTTGCAGTTGTTGTCCCTCGGGCTGACGTTGGCCGTAGTCGGAGCGTGGTACTGATAGTTGGCTATGGTGTAATCCTTAACCACCAACCAATGCCTCACCGTACCTCTGGGCACCTCGTATTGACCGACGCCTAAGGAGAACGACGGCTGCTTCCACGGCCTAGAGGTTTGAGGGTTAGACTGGTTCTTCATGTAGGTTTCCAGGGCGTACTCCAGGTTGTCCCAAGCGGTGAATATCGCGGCGGCCGTGTCCACAGCCCTACCGAGGATCCTGGACAACGTGGTGGACTCGTCCGGCGGCAGCCACTCCACGGTCCAGGCAGGTCCCGCGCCGCTCGGCAAGTCAGAAGGCAGCTCGGCTATGGTAGGCAGCTCTATGTATATCTTGCCGTTACTCACGATCGGGCTATTCGGATGGAAATGCGCTACAGCGTGTAGTCTCGCCCAAGGTCCCGTCTCGTAAGCCCACATGGTGCCGTCCTTCCACACGAGTCTCGGCTCAGCGTCCCAGCTGTACTTCTCCATGAAGTTCGGAGCAATGGGATTGGGTATCGTGGTCTTGTTCCACGGATGGTACATGTATAAGTTGATCCCGTCGGAGTTCTGAAGTCCCCAAGCTAACGTGTTCCCTATAGGATCCGTCTCCGTGAACGGCTGGGTTATCTTAGCCCAGTCCTGGTAGAACGAGGAGTTGACGAACTCCAGCTGGGCCACGTTGAGGTCTATGAAGCTCTTGCTCAGCAACTCCCCGTTCCTAACTATCGTGGCCCTGAACACGGTTTGAGGCCCTTCGTCGGCCGTGTTCGCCAGACTGTCGTAGTTCTTGTATATGTCTACGTAATTGTCTCCTAAATTGCTGTAGAGCACCGGGCTTTCGAAACCGTAACTGCTTATATACGTAGGCTTCGCGTAAGTTAGTCCTTGCTTCTCGTAGCCGCAGTTGTTTATCAAGAAGTTCGCCAGGTCCATCCACGCCGCTACGAGTACCTTAGTCCACGCCGTCAGTTTTGTCAGCCTGTACATGTACTGCACGAACAACGACTCCCCCACCGACAGGTCCGTTCCGATTCCGCCCGGAATTAACATCGGCGGATGGGAGTGCCTTCCGTAGATCAGAACTCCCGCCTCTCTAGCTATTAACTGGTATTTTATGGTCTTTTGCCACAACCAACCGGTGAACGGGTTCAGCGCGGTCATTATATCCGCTATCGTAGTGAATCCGTGAACGTCAGAGTATTCTGCCTGCGTCTGTTGTGCTGCCTGCCAGCAGGACGGATAGTAGTTTTGCATTACCTCAGCGGAGAAGTCCGGCCCTTCCAGCACGTTCAAGATGGTGGGGTGGTCGTAAGTCATGTCCGTCATGGCGTAAGCCAAGTTCCTCAGAGCGTGACCTAACGGGTGAGGCACGGCACCTAAGGCCATGTCGTTCGCTCTAACCGATCCGTTGGCGTGTGCCGCACCGCAGACCCCGCAACTCCTCGAGGTTATATGAACGGCATCAGGCGGTTGCCTTCCTCTCAGGAACACCTCGAACCCTCTGAACATCGTTACGTATGTGTACGCCTGATTGTTCACGACCTGGCCTGTGTTGGGATCCACGGTTACGGTTAAGCCCAGATGTCCTGCGACCCTTGTGATCGGATCTATTCTCATTTTTATGGGACTAGACACGGGTACTCACCTCATTCACGGGGGTTACGGGAGATAAGAGAGAAAAAACGTGATCTCATTTCTTACTCACCCTTATTCTATCTGCTAGTAGTTCTATGATGTGATTGACCTTGGCGTTGGCGTGGTAGTAGTCTACGGCAAACCCTATGCTCTCAATGCAGACGGGACAACCGGTTAGCACTTGCGAGGCTTTCACCTTATTTATTTCGTCCACCTTGATCTTACCCGCATTAATTAACGGCTTTAGAGTCGAGTCCAGGAACTCCTTGTCCTTCTCGCTTATCGGCATGCCTAAAGCCTTAGCCATATTCTCGGTCATTGTAGGTACTCCGCAACCTCCTCCGCCTCTGCTACAGCAGAAGCTGTTGACGCCGTGGCTCGGTAACTCCCTGAACTTCTTCGATAAAGCCCTCATTAAAACTCTGGGAGCCTCGAACACTCCTGATCTCCTTCCCAGTTGACACGGGTCGTGCCAGGTTATCACCTCGTCTACAGGCTCTATCTCGAACTCCTTCTCCTCGTACCACTTCGCGAGCAGTTCCGTAACGTGAACCACCTCGTACTTCGGCCTCACCTTAAGGACCTCATGCATGGTGTACCTCAGGGCCGTGTACTCGAACCCTCCCGCGGTGAGCATGACGTACTTCGGAGACATTTCCGTGAAATACTCGTAAACCCTCTTCATTACGGTCAACGCTCCTTCCTTATCCCCTATCACTAACCCTGCGGGCGGTCTTATGCCCAAGGGTTTGGACATGAATGTCCAATCCTTGCCCAACGTGTCCAATATCTTCGCGGTCTTGATCAACACGCTAGGGTACACCATAGCTTCGTAAATGCTCGCGTAAAACAGCACCTCCGAGTTCTTCTTGTCCAGCGGAACGTCTTTCCCTATCGCCTCCTTCATCTTCGATATTAGGTTACTCCACCCCTCTTTGAACAGCGGGATGTCCCAATATTTGCCTGAAACCTCCAACTGTACTATGTCAGCGTATATCTTCGGAGTCAACCCTGCTTTGAACGAGACCTGCCTCAGTAGGTCTATCAGCGCGCCGCTATCGATAGCCATAGGACAGACGAACATACAGGCCCCGCAGTTGGTGCAGTGCCATACGTAATCCGCCAAAGTTTCGGCTTCTTCCAAGGTGAGGTACTTCTTGCTTCCTCCGATCACCCTTCCTACGGTTTTGCCCCAGACCGTGAACCTGGACCTATATAGCTGTCTCGCTATTTCCGCCTTGTTTACCGGCGAGTATTTCAAGGAGGTGGGCGTAAACGGACACGCGGCCTCGCAGGCTTTACAGTTCACGCAGGCCTGTAGGTAGTATAGAATGGTGGAGTCTATCTGGGAGTAGAATACGTCGTCTATGGCTCTCTTCAGAGCTTCCAAGTTAATTGCTTCTTGTTCAGCTACAGCCATCACTTCTCACCCCTCCTGTACACCATGAAGTACCATTCCCTTACCTTACCGAAGTAGAACTCGAACATGTGGAACCCCCTCGTGAAAGGCAACGTCGCTATTATTACCTCAGCGACCAGTATGTGCGCCCCAAGTAAGTTATCGTACCAATAGACGTTATTGGGTATGTGTGCGGTGGCGAAGAACCCCAGCAACACGTCAACATATAGCAAAACGAAGAACCACCAGTCTCCAGCCCTTAGAGACAGCCTCTCCGCGGCCGCTAGAAACTTATGACCTAGATGAACTCCAAGGAGAATTATCAGGAGGAACGTTAAGAATTGCCCGTTGAGTATAACCGTTAACGGACCCCACACATCGTTAACGAACAGCGTAGTTGAGGCGTGGTTCGGAGCGGTCAACGCTAACAGTCCATTCTCAGAGCTCTCCGGAATGGCTAAGGGAAATAACGCACTGTACGGAGGAATGTAATAGGCCCAGAACACCATGTGCTGGGCTAGTAAGAATATTATCAAGACTAGGGCGAGGTGCATCAGCAAACCTACAGCGGTAGTGACGGGCTTCCTCCTTATTCCGACCCTGCTGGAATTCGCGAAAGTGTCTATTAGAGCCGCTATTTTGTGCCCGCCGCTCACTTGCCTCAGTTCAGAACTCGGATAAGGAATGAAAGGTCTCTGATAAGTAACTAGATACCTGGTTATCCTATACGAAGCCCCCAAGAAGAAGAGGAACACTGTCGGAGCGAAGAGGTCCAGAGCTAACGGGTATAACGAATTACCCACTGGGTAAGTAGCGTAGGGGATCAGCATCACGATCCCCTCATTTTCCTTTCTGGATCATCTTCTTCTCCGCCACTCCCGCAGCCGCACCTATCGCGACGCCCGCCGCTATCAACCCGGCAGTCGTGAGCGTCGAGGACGGAACCGGAACCTGTAACGGCTTATAGAACGGCTCATACAGATCGCTGAACCCTGGCATCGTGCAGCCTATACAGACTGCGCCAGTCCTCGTAGGCCCGCCTACTCCTCCTACCCAACCGTACTTGTTCCATGGGCAATTCGATACCGGCCCCTTACACCCTACTTCGAACAGGCAAGCCGCTGTGGGCTCGCCGGGTTGGCTTCTGAACTCGCCCGCGGCGTACCAAGCGGCTCTAGGACACTGCTCGTGTACGGTGTACTTGAAGAAGTACAGCGGCCTCCAGTACTGGTCCAGTTCGGGGAGAGGAGCTAACCCGCCCGCCCACAGCACTAGGTTCGCTAAAGTCCTCATTATTCCGTTACCGTTCGCAGGACAGCCCGGAACGGCTATCGCCGGCTTAACCGAAGCAGAGGGTGAAGGGGTTATGTCCAAATTGGCGTTCGGGTTCTTAACGAACGTGTAGAACGGCGCGGCTGCCTGACTCGCGTTTAAGTAGTTGTCCTCGTAGAACCTGCTCAATAATCCCTTATACCCTCTCAAAGGATCGTCGAAGAAGCCGATAGCTCCAGTGGGTGACGGAGACCAAGAGGGCTGTATGAAGTTCGGCGGAGGTTGGAGGACCTTGTCGGCGATCAGTCCCCCGTAAGACGCGCAATTTCCCACCGCCAACACTGCGACTGCGTTAGTTAGCAGCTCCGCTACCCACTGGTTTAACGTCTTGTCTCCCAACATTCCGAAATATCCCGGGTTGTTGGGGTTGTACTGCTGCGCGGTGTTCTCGTCCGGGAAACTGCCCTCCAATACTAAAACGTATGGATTGTGATTCCCAGCTATTACCTCTTCCAGAACCTGTACCGCCTGCTCACCTTGTTGAGGCATGATGGATGGCCAGAAGGATATTTTGACACTGCCGGGACCCACTAAAGGACTCGCTCCGAACAGCACTTCAGCCACAGACGGGTCGGTAGCTTGTATGATCGCGGTCGTGTTCCCTTCACAAGCCTGAGCTTCGAACCAGACTACGTTCACGTCGCCGTTCTTTATCATATCGACGGCCTTAGCGACGGCTTTATCCCATTCAGGAGCGGTAAGCATCGTTGCGGTCAGCGCTAGCTTGAGGAAATCCCTCCTGGAGATCTTGAACGACATTTGTAATTACGATTATGCCGACTTCACATTAAATACCTTTCTCTTGGCATTTAATCAAATACTTTTTCTAA
>APJY01000005.1 GCA_000389735.1 Sulfolobales archaeon Acd1
TTCTACACTTTCATGTAGAGCGTAACGTAAAACAGCAACATTAAAGCCAAGAATAACAGTATTTTGCCAGTTAGAATTAATATCACTGATAACGCGATTGAAATTAAGAGAGTAAGTAACCTCGTTATAGAATCCTTAACTATCCACCTCTCACCAGTGAAGGCCCAATAGGCCTTGGCGCCCTTAGCGGCCTCGGCGTTCTGCTTTACGTAAGACCTCAAGGAGTTCCTGTGGTAGTGATAAATGTAGTCAGAATAGTTGACGTAAAAAGTATAGCCGGCCTTCTTTAACCTGAACAACAGCTCGTCCTCCTGCATATAGTTCATCTTCTCGTTGAAACCGCCTACTTTAAGTACCGCATCACGCCTGTAAACAGCGCCGTTAGCAGTAGTAAATCCCTTACACAAGAAAGTATCTATCGCCTTTTGCATTATCGTAGAGTCAGGGGGTGAGTACACCTTAGTGAAAACAACTGCTACCTTGTCGTCGGTTTCCATGACCTTAACCGCGTCGCTTATCCAACCTGGAGTAGCTATAGTAGCATCGCTGTCGAGAAACGCGACGTACTTACCCTTGCTCTCCAAAACGCCCCTGTTGTAAGCGACTCCCCTACCTCTCCTCTCCTCAATTACGATTCTTAAGTTGTAAACGTTTTCGTACTCTTTAACGATATCCAAAGTTCCGTCGTCCGATTTACCGTCAACTACTATTAATTCAACGTTAGAGTAATTCAAAAGCTTAATAGACTCTAAAGTCTTTCTAATAGTCTTAGCCGAATTTAAGGTGGGAATCACTATACTGACCAGAGGTTCCATAAGAGGCGTCCTCGTTTGATTTTCGAAGTTTTCTCAAATCGATTTAGTCCATTTGTACTGTTTTCGGAATAGTAAAGGATAGCTATATATCTAATCTTTAAAAATCTTCCAAAATTATAATCTGTAAATACATTATAAAGTTCTTAAAATTCAATCCTACGCTCATTGCTTTAAAGGCATATAGGGCCATATGCGCTGAAATAAGAGCAAAATACTTTTAACTAACTTCTCATAAATATTATTATGGATATAGTAAAGCTTATTGGGGCTGTTATTGCTATAGCCTTTTTCTTGGCTTATGTTGTAGTAACCGACGTTCCGGCGAATATAAATACATACGTAAATCAACCTGAGCTAATAGCTAATCAAATAAACAATATAATACCTAAAAATTTCTCTATCTCTTCGTTCAACATAGATCTCGCAAACCTCACTCGATTAGCCAATGAGTATAAACAGATTTCCGGCAAGTTGAGTATTGAAGTTCCCTCTTTTTATCATAATTTAACGGGAAATTTAAAAATAAATATGCCTAAAATTCCTAAGCAGATCACTGGAAAGCTAATGGTAAATCTTAGTTCTATAAACGTTAGAGGGGTTTACTTAAATATATACAACGATTTCAATCAGAGTATAATAATAGAAAATATTACAGGAAAGTACCTATTTCTTTCCTCAGAGCAATTTTTTACCCCAATGGAGGAGAAAGAGGTGTTCATCAATATAACGAACTTCACGGGGTTCTACGAGCTATATAGCGAAGGAGAAGAGAACGTCACTTTCCGCATAAACGTCGACGGAATGAACTTCAGTAGTAACATGATTTTGTCCAAAAGCTCAAACGTCTCCCTATCTGTACCGAATTATCGAGGTGGAACGGTAAGTGTGAATATTACCAACACTTTCCCTTACAGCATAACTATTTACAACATAACTGGAAAATATCTGTACTTAGAGAAGAACGTTACCATAGGGAGTAACGCTACTTCCACTGCGATGTTTTACGTTAGTAATTTCACCGGGTTTTACAATTTATATAATCAAAGTAAGGAAATAGTTAATGTTAGTGTAGAAGTTGACGGAATAAAAATAAGCAAGGAAGAATTGTTAGGCAAAAACTTCAACGTTTCATTACCTAACACTCTTGGAGGAGTCGTAAACGTAAAAATATATAATCCATTCAATATCACTATCATGCTATACAAAGCTTACGGAGAGTACTTCCAACTAGAGAGGGCACACGCTCTGAGGCCAGGTTACTCGTATTTGCCTCTCAACGTAACTAATTTCTATTTATTATACAATAATATAAAAAACAAAACTGAAAACATAACTATATTAGTTGGAATAGGAAACATCAATATTACTAAAACATTTCCTTTAGGCAGTTCCATAAACTTAACGTATTACGAGAGTGGAGAAGTATCCATAGCTGTTAGCAATCCTCTGAACACCACTCTTATAATCTATAACATAACCGGCAAATATTTATATCTATTAAATAAGACTGAAATTAAACCATTCAGCTCTGGAATTTTAAGAATTTATGTAACTAATTTCACCGGCGTTCCTAACGAGAGAATAACGCTCCTCGCCAACGTTTACGGAGAAAACGTAAGCGAAAGCTTCGAAGTAAGCAACTCATTATCTATATCCATAAATCAAGTGAACGTTCCAGTCCACAATCCCTTCAACGAAACTATTATCATATACAACATAACCGGCGAATACTTATACTTAACCAAGAGTTACACCATTCCCCCTGGTAGTACACAATTATTGGAAATCAAAATAACAAACGAAAGCGAAGTGTTTAACGAAAATATCACTATAAAAGCTCAAATAGGTCAAACGAACATTACATACGTGACGGGACTATGATGAAGTATCCCTTCACGCTAATCTACCTGATTTCTAGCCTGATTATAATCGTACTACCTTTTTACTGGTGGACTTACGATTTCGGCGGACTTGTAGTAATAGAGACCTCTCCGTTCCAGATGTCCATATATTTCCTAGGGACGTTTCTTAAGGTTTCAGACGTAATAAGTGCGGCCCTGGAGGCTTTTAGAATATTTTTAATAATAGTAATAAGTAGAGATATTTACTTATTCTTTAAAGGTAAAATAATTAGAAACAGAGCTTTGCCGACGTTAACTGTCTCATATTTATTGTATCCTATCATAATATATATAGTGATAACGTATTTGATGTCATCGCACGGAATATACTCTAACTATTCGTTTTTAGAAATAGGAAAGGAATCAGTGAGCGTGAGATATGATAACGCTGACTTACTGTTAACCTTTGCCTTCTATCCTCAGATAATATATTGGATTGCGTTAGCGATAAGTTTTCTATTCATCCCATCGTATTTAGAAACTAGAAAGCTTAAGAAATGAGCCTCTCTCCCCTTTTTAATTTTTGTTGATTTATGTAATTTTAAGAGCCCTATTAGTGTGTTAGCGTCTTGTATCTAGGTTAGCCAATAGCTGCTTAGTTCCTAACTTCTCTTCTTACAAAGAAAGGCGGTTAAAGAGGCGGAAAGCCTCGCCCATTCAGGGCGGGGAGGAAGTCAGTAGATAGCCTAAATATTCGGCGAGAGAAACGCCTCCTAGTTCAAAGCAGTTTAAATACAGAAAATGGATTTAGATAACTATAATTTCAGCTCCCAATTACCTTCTCAGTGTTCTCCAACAATTTTTTAACCCCTTCTAGGTAAGGGATTACATCAGTTACACTGAGTTTAGACTCGTGAAAGCCCCAAACGTGAAGGAAATACGCACTACTCCACCCATTAACTACCCATTCACCCAACATTTTCGATAGAGAGGCTGACGCACTACCTAAAGTGTAAGCGTACCATCTCCCTTCCTTAACGGCTTGTTGATACTCCGGCAAATTGAACTTCTCCGATAAGGCTTTAACCACTTCCTCAGCGGCCTTATACGCCTTCTCAGAAGCCTGTACCGAATCGCCTTTCTTCAAGTACTCCTCGGCCTCGGCCATATATTTCCTAGCTAGGGTGAGTCTGAGCTTTACTCCCTCTTGAGGGTCCTTCCTCGACATCGCTGTAATTATTAAATCCTCAACATCAATCCCCATCTCTTCGGCTCTTTTTATTAACTCTTCCATCATAAATTACCTAGTTAAGGACAAAAATATACTTAACGAGATGTACGCAACTGGAAGTTTTACCAATTATTATATTTGGTATACAAAACTTCTCATGAATATTTTTCAAGTGGTGTTGCATAAAAGTGTTTACCCGCGGCGTAACTTTTTCCTTATTTTTAATTACTTCTAATTCCACCACGGGCACCCCTCTTAAGGGATTAATAGAGCTCCATGGTAAATCTAGGAGGACCATCACCTCAAGAGCGTATGTAATAGGCTTAGGTCTCGCAGGGGTAAAGGGACTACTAAAAGCCCATATAAGCTCTCTTATGGGATGAGAGAAGTCATTGTTATTGCTCATCCGTTATACGATACTGTAAAACTCCTTAGGTTTTTAGCAGATGCAAAAAGTAGGGGAATTAAGGTGAAAGTCATTTACCCGGAATCGCCTTGGCTTGACTCCGAGGATTTAGAGAAAGCTTATATCGAATATCAGTCCTTCCGTAAGGTTACCAAAGTAATTGAAGATTTAGTAGAGGGATGATAGAGTTTATAGGAAGAGGAATTAGGGATTAAGATAACGAAAGTAGACGAATCCTATACCTCTAGGACTTGCTCCCTATGCGGGGAAGCCCATGAGGGTGGGTGTGTTAAACGTGGTTTGTTTAAGCGTCCCCGCGTAGGGAAAGTCATAAACGCGGACCTGAATGGGGCGGTAAATATTCTACATATCCCCGAGTCCCTAAGATCCGTGAGTAGGGGGCAACTCACGGTGAGGGATAGGTGTAACGGGCTGAAGACCCAGCCCGCGGTCTACCGCTGGACGAGCGGAGCGGGGTGGGAAAAACCCACCAGCTATGAAGTGATGAAAATGAAGGCGGTAAACCGCGAACCTATGACCCGTCCTAAGGGAACCCTCGCCCTTTAGGGCGGGGAGGAGGTCAGTGCATAACCGTTGTCGTAATGTATTTCTACTCCGTTATCTGTTTTTCTGAACGTCATCAAAAAGAAATTAGGAGGTAAAGCTGAAAATAAGTATCACTCGCATAGAGTTGTAGCCGTTATTTTCGGTTTTTCCTCTTAACAACGTTTTTAATTCTAATCTCGTATTCGCTTATATGAACGATGTAGATATTAAGATCGACGAGTACAAAAGGCTAATTAAAATAGAACCGAATAACGCGTGGCATCACTTTCACTTGGGAGAAGCTTTGGAAGAGAAAGGCGAGCTGAGTGAGGCTATAGAGGAGTACTCGAAGGCGATAGAACTGGATCCGACCTTTCCGGACTTTCATTTCAAGAAGGCTGAGGCCCTACTGAAACTGTCTAGGTTCCAGGAGGCGCTACGGGTGTACGATAACGCCGTAAGAAAGGATCCTAAGAACGCGCACCTTTACCACTACTTCAAGGGAGAGATTTACGAGAGATTAGGCCAATATGAAGACGCGTTAAAGGAATATGATAAGGCAATAAAACGGTCTCCTACCAACTCTTGGTACAGGCAGGCGAAGATATACCTCCTGGAGAAAACGAACAGGCTGGAGGACGCCCTCAAAGAGGCAGAGGCATTAATTAAGATAGACCCTTCAGCCGTCAATCAGGAACTGAAGAACGAGATCCTAGCTAAGCTAAAGAATAAAAAAGATATCGAAGTTTAATTTGATGAATTTCTATAATTCTCTTTGCTATCCATCTCCCTGTCTTTCGAAACGAGCTGAAGGCTGATAGATTCGCAACCGTTGTGGAGGCGTTGAGAATAACGTAAGCGGAACAGAACGCTCGATGTATAGAAGGACGTCTCGCATCGTATGAGTTCTGCGGTAGTTGCGGATGAAAGTGAACGGAAAGCCTGAGTTAGGGTGTAAAGAGGTCGCGATGAGTGAGAGGGCGTTTGATAATCGAGAAAGGTTCTATCCGCGACTCAAGCCGGACGTCCAGAACAATTTCGGTTGCCGATGGACTCTGCGGTCACCCTTCTCGATGAGGAAATTATGACTCCTCGGTTCGTCTAACGCAAGTGGGGCGAAATCCGTAACGCTTAAGGTTTTGTTTTGGCGTTTTGATGGTGTCATGGGCGCGCTTAAGTACGCGGTCATCGGCGTTGTGGCTATTGTGGTTGTCGCCGCAGCCCTGGTCTTATTGCTACAGACGCCGCACGGCGTGCCCGTACAGTATTTCGGTTCACCCAGCGGTTATGAGGCGTTCGTACCGAACGGCCAAACAATAACTTATAACGGACATACAGATCCTGTAGGCGAGTTAATATTAAACAATGGAAAGACAATAGATGATGTAATATGGGATGGTCAATATGCAGGTACAATAATAGATAATCATAATCAAATAGTTCAATTGAATAATCAATTTGTTGGACAAACTGATCCAATAAATAATCAATCGTATGTACCTTTACAGGATTTATATGTAATTAAAGGTCAGGTGCCAGTTGAGAATGTAACAATAAATGGACAAACATATTATGTAATAGGAGCTAATAGTATAAACCCAGCAGACATTGCAGGATTCTATACATATCAAGGATGGGTATCTAATTTTGTAGAAGCAATGAATACACCAGGAACATACGCAGCAGTATTACCAGGAAACTCACCAGTATTTACTTGGACGAACACAACAGGAACAGTAGCATACCAAACGATAAAATATGAGCAATATGGACTAAATGGTGCTGGACGACATGTATTGATATTACCTAACGAAACTATAATTCCATACGGGGCATTTGATAACATTGCTGGTCCATCTCTTAACAACTATATTGTTGTACAACAGGTATATAATTCTTCTAGTTAATTTTTTAGTAATATTTTTAGGATACACTCGCAACATAAGGAACCCCATATGTTACTATAACCCAATCCAAATACATATATCCAGATCCACCTCCAGAACCTGCTGAAACAAACAAATAAGGAGTTCCAGTATATACATTAGTATTATCTCGTAAGTAACTTATATACAAAGATTGTGAAAGACTATTATATCCTTCCTGATATCCAAATGTTCCAGGTACAAAATTAATATTTGTATTATCAGAAGTAAATTGCGAATATCCATATAAAGCTACCTGACGATTTGCTGGTTGATTAAACGCTGTATTATATGCGTTTATGTATGATTGTGCGAATATTGGTTCTCCAGTTGCTGTACTTATATTTCCAGGAGGTGCTGGTGGTATTGCATTCGCATTACAACTACTAAAACCACACGAACCAAAGCTATATGGTACTGAAGCTAGTGAAGATCCGAAAATATTTCCATTCATTAAGAAGTATATAGCAACAACTGAAAAACTAAAACAAGGCCGAGAGGAACTCCCCGACCTTCGCCCTCACCGGTCCCTCGTAGTCCTGGATCCTGCCGACGTAGTTCTCCAGGTCAGGATCTAAGGGCAGACCGAAGCCCTCGTAGTCACCGAAGGGTTTGACGGTTTTGCCGTCGCACTCCATGTACGCCATGTTGACCAACACCTTCGCCTTCTTCCCCCTCTCCTCGAGGTACTTCAGTAAATAATCGACCACCTTCCTCGAGACCCTCGACGGAGTCGTCACCACCACGGGCACGAAGTCCGTGACCCTCTCCAGAACCAGCACCTCGTCGCCCAAGCCTGGAGGGAGGTCGAAGACCACGTAGTCCGTGTCGATGTCCGAGAAGGCTATGATGGACTCCATCGTTGAGGCCACGTTGCCCCCGGGGAGCACCACGAACCTGTCCCTGACTATCCCCGAGAGGCTCACTATCGCCACGTTCTTAACCCTGAAGGGCTCTATCCCCTTACTCGTCACCTCGTGTAGCCTCCCCTCGAGGCCGAAGAGCTTAGGAATTGCCATAGCGTGAACGTCGAGATCGATGAGGGTAGCCCTCGGGAGGCTGAGGGCCATGAGGGAGGATATGACGCTCTTCCCCACCCCTCCCTTAGCGCTCATTACGGCTATGACCTTCCTCCCGGAGAGCCTGTCCTTAGCCAGAGCCCTGAGGGCCTCCGTCTCCCTCCACCTCCAGCTGGTCTATCGTTATGTCCTGGGCCTTGGCGGAGATGTCGTGGGAGCCGCAGTACGGACAGCTTATGAAGGCGGGGGCTAAGGCAGGGATGAGGTGCATGGGGTAGTCCTCGCCGAACTCCGCCCTCACCCTGTCGAGCTGGTCCTTAACGTCGTCGAGCGAGAAGTCCCTGTTGCAGCTGTTACAGTGGAAGGTGGGGCTCTTGAACCTCACGACTAGGGTCGCGTCCTCCAGTATTGAGTCCCTCTTCAGCGTGTCGAAGGCCTCCTTGAGCAGGTCTGAGTCGAGGAAGGAAACGGCGGGGACCCCGAGGACGACCCTCTTGACCTTTACCTTCCTCCCGTCAGCCCAGTCCATGACGGTCTTTATGACGGCCTCAGCCACCGACCACTCGTGCATCTTCCACTATCCCTTAATTTTCGTAAGTGGAATAATAAGGTGCAACAGTGAACGATGGTTCCTACAAAGGTTGTAGTGAGTCCTCAATCCCATTGATTAATCAGTTAATCATAGCCGAAAAGCTTATATATTAAAACGGCGTTAGATTTAAAAGTCCATCTCGGTGGCCGCTTTGCCTGAGACCTCCGCTTCTTCAACCCCTTGTCCCCCCGATAAGATCGTGTTCGACGAGGAGAGGGGGGAGTTCATCTGCAGCGAGACAGGAGAGGTCATAGAGGAGAGGATCGTAGACCAGGGGCCGGAGTGGAGGGCGTTCACCTCTGAGGAGAAGGAGAAGAGGAGCAGGGTAGGAGGGCCTTTGAACGACACCATTCACGACAGGGGCCTCTCGACGATCATCGACTGGAGAGATAAGGACGCGATGGGAAGGACGATAAGCCCGAAGAGGAGGCTCGACGTCCTCAGGTGGAGGAAGTGGCAGATAAGGGCGAGGATCCAGTCCTCAGCCGACAGGAACTTAGCTCAGGCCATGAACGAGCTGGAGAGGATCTCCAACCTCCTGAACATCCCCAAGAGCGTGAGGGACGAGGCGGCGAAGATCTACAGGAAGGCGGTTGAGAAGGGGCTCGTGAGGGGGAGGTCGATAGAGAGCGTCGTGGCGGCCTCGATTTACGCCGCCTGTAGGAGAACCAAGATGGCCAGGACTTTGGACGAAATAGCCCAGTACACCAAGGCCAACAGGAAGGAGATAGCGAGGTGCTACAGGCTCCTGATCAAGGAGCTCGACGTTACGGTGCCCGTGAGCGACCCGAGGGACTACGTGGGGAGGATAGCCAGCCTGCTGAACCTGAGCGGGCAGACCATAAGGGACGCCATCGAGATCATAGAGAAGGCGAGGCAAAGGGGCCTGACCGCGGGTAAGGACCCCGCCGGGTTGGCGGCCGCGGCCCTTTACATCGCGGCCGTGAAGAACGGGGAGAAGAGGACTCAGAAGGAGATAGCCCAGGTGGCCGGAGTCACCGAGGTGACCGTGAGGAACAGGTACAAGGAGCTGATAAACGAGCTGAAGCTCGACGTACCCCTCAGCTGAGAAGCCCCTTTGCCTTAAAATCGTCCCTTTTTTATCGATCTCTGTTTTCCCTATTTTATTTATTCTAGAACCACTATGTTCGACTCCGGGTAGCCCATCTTTATCAGTAGCTCCTTCACCTTCTCCCTGTGGTCTCCCTGGATCTCTATTCTCCCGTCCTTCACTGTCCCTCCCGCCGCGAGCTTGCTCTTGAGCTCGGAGGCTATCCTCTTGAGCTGGGCGCTGTCCTCCGCTATCCCCTCTATTATGGTCACTTCCTTGCCGAACTTCCTCTTCTCGAGCTTTATCTTAATGTACTGTTGCTCTTTGTTCAGCTCGCTACAAAGCTCGGGTGGTAGGCCACCGCAAACCGAATCTTCCATCTTTTCTATTGACCCCTGAAGGACTCTCACACCTTTTAACTTTTCGGTTTACAGCGGGAAAGCTTAATATCCTGAGGAGTCCTCCTTTCCTCTCGTGGCGATTTACAGGTGCGGTAGGTGCGGGAAGGAGTTCGACGACGAGCAGCTGAGGATCCTGCCCGGAATCAGGTGCCCGTACTGCGGCTACTCGATCCTGTTCATGGTCAGGAAGAGGACGATAAAGATAGTCAAGGCTATTTGAGGAACCTGTTCTTGTAGATCACGGTCGAGGTCTCCAGTATTAACCTCCCGGCCAGAATCGCCGTTATCCCGCCGTAATCGAAGGGAGGGCTGACCTCCACTACGTCGAAGCCGGAGAACCTCTCGTCGGCTATCCCGTTGATCAGGTCGAGCACGGTCGTTGGCCTGAGCCCCTCAGGTTCAGGGGTGGCGACTCCGGGAGCGTAGGCCGGGTCGAACCCGTCCATGTCGTAGGTTACGTAGACTTCCTTACACTCCTCGAGAACCCTCGAGACGTAGCTGATCAGCCAGTTTGTTCCCATCGACTCGGCCTGCAGGGAGGTCACGAAAGGGATGTCGTTCTTCCTCGCGAAGTCCAGCTCCTCCTTGGTGAACGCCCTAACCCCCACCAAGACCACCTTGGCCCCGAGCTCGTGAACCCTCCTCATGGCGCAGGCGTGGTCGTACTTGTAGCCCATGTAGTCGTCCCTCAGGTCCATGTGGGCGTCTATGGAGAGGACGCAGGGAGGGGTCTTGGTCGCCCTCCTGAAGCCCTCTATTATCCCCGGCGTAACCGTGTGCTCTCCTCCTATGCCTATCGTGATCTTGTCCCTCTCCCTGAAGTAGCTCACCACGTCGCTGATCCTCCTCAGGTTCTCCTCCACGTCCGACGGGTGGAGGACTACATCGCCCACGTCGCTGAACCCGAACTCGCCGGCGTCTATCCCGTTCCTCACGGAGTAGAACTCGAGGGTCTGGGCCGAGCTCCTGATGGCTTGGGGAGCGAACCTGGAGCCGGGCCTGTAGCTGGAGGTTATGTCCATGGGGAGGCCGAGGATCACGAAGGGCGACTCCTCCCTGTTGAACCCCGCGAACCTCTGGGAGACCTCGTTGAGCCAGAGGAGCCTCGCGTCGCTCACAGCACGCCCATGACGCGGAGCTTTAAATTACTGAGCCTGAGCTTTTGGTGAGCATGACCAACGTTCACGAGAGGGTAGTGGAGCTCGCGAAGAGGAGGGGGATATTCTGGCCTTCCTACGAGATCTACGGAGGGGTCGCCGGCCTTTACGACTTGGGGCCGATTGGGTTGAGGATAAAGAACAAGATCGTCCGGCTCTGGAGGAAGTTCTTCATCGAAGATAACGACGACATGGTCGTTGAGATCGAGACCCCTTTGGTCACCCCTTCCAGGGTTCTGGAGGCCAGCGGACACGTGGAGAACTTCACCGACCCAATAGTCGAGTGCAAGAAGTGCGGCAGGGTCTTCAGGGCCGACCACCTGGTTGAGGAAGCCTTGAAGATCAACGCGGAGGGGCTTAAGCCGGAGGACTTGACGAGGCTCATCAGGGAGCACGACCTCAAGTGCCCCGTCGACGGAGGGGAGCTGGGGGAGGTCAGGCTCTTCAACCTCCTGTTCAGGACCCAGATAGGCCCCTATTCGTCCTCCGTGGGTTACCTCAGGCCGGAGACCGCCCAGGGGATGTTCACGTCGTTCAGGAGGGTCTACGAGACCTTCAGGCAGAGGCTCCCCCTGGGCATAGCTCAGGTAGGTAGGGTGGGGAGGAACGAGATCTCCCCCAGGCAGGGGCTCATAAGGATGAGGGAGTTCAGCATAATGGAGGTCGAGTTCTTCATAGACCCGGAGTCGGGGGAGTCACCCCCCTTCGAGAGGGTCAAGGGGGAGAGGCTCAAGGTCCTGATTGCGAGCGAGAAGGAGAAGGGGGGAAGCCCGTCGGAGTTCGACGTGGAGGAGCTGGTGACGGAAAGGATAGTGGTGAACCCCTGGATGGCCTACTGGATGGCGGTCGCGAGCAGGTTCGTGAGGGCGTTGGGGATCAAGGACTTCTACTTCGAGGAGAAACTGCCCCACGAGAGAGCCCACTACTCCAGGCAGACATTCGACCAAATAGCGCTGGTGAAGGGAGAGAAGGTCGAGATCTCTGGCCACGCTTACAGAGGGGACTACGACCTGAACAGGCACTCCAGCTTCAGCGGGGAGGACCTGAGCGTCTTCAGGAAGTACGAGCAGCCGAAGGTGGTCAAGAGGAAGAGCGTGGTGGTGAACAAGGAGGCCCTGAACAAGGAGGGGAAGGAATTCGTCAAGGAGTTCATGTCCAGGCTCGCCAAGATGTCCCCGGAGGAGGTGGAGGAGGCCCTGAGGAGGGGAGAGACCGTTAACGGTAGGCCCATCGCCAACTACGTCACTATAGCGGAAAGGGAGGAGAAGGTTCACGGGGAGAAGTTCATCCCTCACGTCGTCGAGCCCTCCTTCGGCGTCGAGAGGTCCCTGTACTTGGCTATCCTGAACGCCTACACCGAGAGGAAGGACAGGACCCTCCTCCTGTTGCCTAAGGAGATCGCCCCCTATCAGGTGGCCGTCTTCCCGCTGTTGGAGAGGGAGCCCCTGATCTCTAAGGCCAAAGCGATTTACGAGAGGCTGAGGACGGAGTTCGAGACCATCTACGACGAATCCGGAAGCATAGGGAGGAGGTACGCGAGGGTGGACGAGATAGGCGTTCCCTACAGCGTAACGGTGGACCCCCAGAGCCTTGAGGACAACACCGTGACTATAAGGGACAGGGACACGTGGAACCAGGTCAGGGTGAAGGAGGAGGACTTAATTACCGCCCTGAGGAAGTTGTTATACGACAACGCTAGGTTGGAGTCCGTAGGGATCCCGGTGAGTGGGACTCATGAGTGAGGAGGAGAAGAGGAAACAGGAGGAGCTTAAGAAGGCCCTCAGCGTTATCCCTCCTCCCTCGGCTTTGAGGGGGGAGAGGAAACAGATCCTGGAGAAGAGGGTCAAGCTCAGGAAGAGGCCCGACGTTAACCAGGGAGTAGTGATAGTCCCTGAGAAGACCGCCAAGGAGTTGGGGATCCAGGACAAGGCGGAGATATCCGTGAAGGGCAAGAGGCATGTCTTCGAAGTCGTGATTCTTGACAAGATGCCGGAGCACGAGGTCTGGGCTAATCCGGCCGACATGGAGGTAATGGGCTTAGAGGACAACAGCACCGTAACCCTGAGGGCTACGAAATGAGCGAGGCCAACGCGAGTAGGGCTTTGCTTTACTTGGAGAAGGTAGTTGAGGAGCACCACCTGCTTGTCGAGAGGCTCGAGAACCTAATCTTGTTGGACGAGCCGGACGAGGAGGAGACCGTAAGGGTCCTCAAGGAGCTGAGGAACAAAAGGAGGGAGCTCTACGAGAGCTTCAAGACGCTAGCCGAGAACCTGGAGTACGTCACTTACAGGCAAACCAGGGAGGAGGCGCTGGGGTTGCTGAACTACTACTACGCGGTGATGCTCCCCGACGAGATCAACGCCCTGAGCGAGGTACCGAAGAAGGCCAACCTGAGTCACTTGAAGGAGGACATAGAAAAAGATATTGTCATGATAAATAGAATTAAGAAATTAATTATGCAATTCGTTTATTAACTGTTATCCTGGATTTTTCGAAGAAAAGATGCCGGACAGGATCTCCGAGATAAACGTCGACGAACGGTTCATCGAGATGCTCAACAACGTGCTGGACGGCGTGAGAACCTTAAGGGAAGCCGTGGCCAACGGGGTTTCGGGCAACGCGTTCGCCAAGATAAACGCGATAAAGGACGCCGTGGAGAGAGCTAACTTCGAGTTGGGCTCTTACCTGATAAAGATAAGGGACGCCGTGGAGGCCTACGACCTCTACATGATGGTGGGGGATAACATAGAGAGGATAGCCCAGAACCTGAGCGCCGCTGCTTATAGAACGTCAATGCTCCTGTCCAAGAACTACCAGATGCCGGAAGTGCTGAAGGTCCTGGCCCTGTCCATGCTGGACAAGCTCATCTCGCAGACAATGAGCCTAATCGAGGGCTTCAGGCTACTATCCGTGAGCCCCAATAAGACCGTGGAGGTCCTGAGGAACGTCAAGTCCCTCGAGGAGGACGCGGACGACCTGTACAGGAACACCGAGCTCAAGCTCTTCGAGAGCTCTACTGACCTCTTGACAGCCATGCTCATCAAGGACGTCATAGACAGGCTCGAGGACTCGGCTGACGCCATGTTGAGGATTGCGAACTCTTTATACTACATATCCTACCTTAGGTCGTAAATGAGGGCCGTTCTGAAGGGGATCCACGCGATAATTGAGGACGTCAACGAGGCCCGGAAGGTCTACTCGTTGGGCTTTTACGGGAGACCCCTAACGACGGGGAAGCCGAAGGGGCCAGAGGACATAAACGAGCCCCTGATACTTTCGTTAATAGAAGCCGTTTACCTGGCCGAGCAGGGCGTCCTGGAGGTCTTCGCGGAGGACGGGAGGAAGCTCAGCGCCGAGGAGCTCAAGACCTGCGGCTTAAAGGCTATTGACAGGTTCGACGTACTCTACGGGGTCTACTCTGATTTGAGGAGGAAAGGCTTCGTGGTCAGGTCGGGGATGAAGTACGGAGCGGACTTCGCGGTTTACTCCGTGGGCCCGGGCCTAGAGCACGCCCCCTACTTGGTGATAGCCCTGAAGTACGGCCAAGAGCTGAAACCTCACGAGCTCCTGAGCTTCGGCAGGGTGTCGCACAGCACGAGAAAGGAGCTGATCTTAGCAATAGTGGGGCCAGGAAAGGTTATTAACTACGTTTCGTTTAAGTGGACTAAAATCTAAAAGTCGGCCGAGGAGGTCGTACGGTTGAACGGGAAGGGAGCTCCTGGTAAGCCTCAGGGGAGAAGGTTCGAGGACGACAAGGAGCCCAATCCTCTACCCCTGGGGGATCAGTGCAACCCCCTATGCCCCTTCTTCAGGTGTAGCAAGAAGGCGCTGAAAATAGATAAGAAGTACGTTAAGGGCCTCCTCCAGAAGGTCAGCTTCTGCATGTGGGTCGGGGACAACTGCATAGCGGGACAGTGTCAGTACGCCTACTGCGAGAAGAGGGCCTTACTGCCGGGCAACAAGTGCTCCTTCGCTGTGAAGGCGAAGGGCGGTAGCGAGGAGTTCGAGAGGGAGCTGGAGAGGGAGGAGAAGGAGATGAGCGTGTTGTCCTCTAAAGTCTCTCGCAGAGGCCTCGATCTGTTCTGACGCCCTCCCAGCGCCTGTACAAATCGTTCTCAACGCCCAAGGCGTCGAGGGTTTTACCCACAATGAAATTGATCACGTCCCTTAGGCCTTTAGGGTTGTTGTAAAACCCAGGGGAGGCCGGCAAGATTATCCCTCCCGCCCTAGCCACCTTTAGGGCGTTCTCCAGCTCTATTTCCCCCAGAGGGGTCTCCCTGATGACGAGAACCAGCCTTTTCTTGATCCTCAGTGCCGCCAGGGCGGCCCTCGAGATCAAGTCCTGGGCTATGCCGTGAGCTATTAACGCCAGAGTCTTCGTGCTGCAAGGGCTCACCACCACCCCAACGGTCTTGGCCAGGTAGCTCGAGCTGGAGGGAGGGGCCTCGATCTCGTTCTCCCTGTAGACCCTGAAGCCCTTGAGCATCTCGAAGAGGGACTCGCCGCACTCGTAAATCGAGACCTTCTCGGCCTCGAAGGAGACGACCACGTCTACGTCGAAGCCCTTCTCCTTCAGCGCCTGAGCGGTCCTGATGCCGTAAATTACGCCCGAGGCCCCGGTTATCGCAACGACCGCCTTCTTAACTGCTCCTGCGCCCTGAGCCACTCCCTCTTCCAAGAGTCGTAGCACCTCTGCGAGCAGAAGGCCCTGGGCTTATTACTGCAACAGGTCTTTACGACTATTGGCTTCCCCTTTATCACTGAACCGCACCAGTCGCACCTCTCGAACCTCTCCTCGGAGTCCAGGACGAACGGCACTTCGTGTCATTTGTTGTAACAGAAACTAACATATAAAAATAAGCTTATTATTAACTAGCTAATATTCAATCCCATGGCGTCAGTAAGGAGGGTCCCCGAGTCGAAGATCTCGAGGTTCATCGTCGAGGAGACCATGAAGGACTGGATGGACATAGTCGAGAGCGACGTCGTGATAGTGGGAGCGGGCCCCTCCGGGATGACGGCGGCTTACTACCTGGCCAAGGCGGGCTTGAAGACGGTAGTGTTCGAGAGGAGGCTGGGCTTCGGGGGAGGAATCGGGGGAGGGGCCATGCAGTTCCACAGGCTGGTCATCGAGGAGCCGGCGGACGAGGTGCTCAGCGAGTTCGGGGTCAGACTGAAGAAGGTCGACGAGGGGGTTTACGTGGTCGACGCCGCGGAGTTCATGGCGAAGTTGGCCTCCAAGGCGATTGACGCGGGGGCCAAGATAATCCTGGGGGTGACCGTGGATGACGTCATCTTCAGGGAGGATCCCCCGAGGGTCGCTGGGGTTGCCGTGGAGTGGACGGCCACACAGATGTCGGGCCTCCACGTGGATCCGCTGTTCATAAGCGCCAAAGCGGTGGTTGACGCCACGGGCCACGACGCTGAGGTGATATCAGTCGCCGCCAGGAAGCTTCCGGAGCTGAACATAAGCGTTCCGGGCGAGAAGTCAGCCTACAGCGAGGTAGCTGAACAGTTGGTAGTCGACAACACCGGCCCCGTGGCGCCGGGGCTTTACGCCGCGGGTATGGCTGTCTGCGAGGTTAAGAGCCTGCCGAGGATGGGGCCCATATTCGGGGCTATGGTGCTCTCGGGCAAAAGGGTTGCCGAACTGATAATTCATGACCTTCGTAAGTCTTAAAACCTCGAGGGGTTTGGATAGGGAGGAAGACCCGGATGTCCCAGACCGTGAAGCTCTCGGACAAGCTCAGCGGCGTCGTTGAGTCCGTTAAGGACAACTCGGTTATCGGCAGGAAGGAGGTGGTCATTAAGGTCTTCCACATTGGCGTAGGGACCCCTTCCAGGAAGGAGCTCGTGGAAGGGATAACCAACGCCTTCGGGACGTCCAAGGAGTTGGTGCTGATAAGGAGGGTAGACACCGTTTACGGCGCGGGGATCAGTAAGGTGATAGCCGAGATCTATAAAGACAAGGAGACCATGAGGATGTTCGCCCCAGCTCACCTCGTCGGGAGGGACACGGGCCAGAAGGTGAAGAAGGGAGGTGGTAAGGGTGCCCAGCAACAAAAGTAAAGAGGGCGGAGTTAAGGCGGCAGTCAGGCTCTACTACGAGATCCAGGGCGACCAAGTGGTCCTCAAGAACAAGAAGTGCCCCAGATGCGGAAGCGTGATGGCCCACCACATGAAGCCAGTGGAGAGGTGGCACTGCGGGAAGTGTAATTACACGGAGTTCGTAGGTTCCAAGACAGGTACCAAGAAATGATTGTTTTAGGTATTGAAAGCACAGCCCATACGTTCGGAGTAGGCCTAGTTACGGACGAGCCTGAGGTAAAGATATTAGCGAACGTCAGGGACACTTACGTCCCCCCTAAGGGGGGTATGAAGCCCGGCGACCTCGCGAGGCATCACGCCGAGGTCGCGGCCGAGGTGACCAGGACCGCCTTGGAGAGGGCTGAAGTCTCGATTAGGAACATCGACTCCGTAGCCGTGGCCCTCGGGCCTGGGATGGGTCCTGCCCTGAGGGTGGGGGCCGTAGTCGCTAGGGGGTTGGCCCTGAAGTACGGCAAGCCCCTGGTTCCGGTGAACCACGGCGTCGCCCACATAGAGATCGGTATGTTCGCGACTAAGAGTAGAGACCCCCTGATCCTCTACCTGTCGGGAGGGAACACGATAATAGCTACCTACTATGAGGGGAGATACAGGGTCTTCGGCGAGACTTTAGACATAGCTCTGGGCAACATGATGGACGCCTTCGTCAGGGAGATAGGCCTCGCCCCGCCCTACGTGAGGAACGGGATGCACGTGATCGACATATGCGCCGAAGGGGGGAAGAACCTACTGGACCT
This sequence comes from Sulfolobales archaeon Acd1, assembly GCA_000389735.1. Lineage (GTDB taxonomy): Archaea > Thermoproteota > Thermoprotei_A > Sulfolobales > Sulfolobaceae > Acd1. Next base: position 17,827 of record APJY01000005.1, read on the forward strand.
GCCCTACGTGGTTAAGGGCAACGACATGTCCTTTTCCGGCCTGCTCACCGCCGCCCTTCGCCTTAAGGACAAGGTGAACATCCACGACCTGTGCTATAGCGTTAGGGAGTACGCCTTCGACATGCTCCTGGAGGCGACAGAAAGGGCCCTCGCTTTGACGGGCAAGAAGGAGATCCTGGTAGTGGGAGGAGTGGCGGCTAGCGTCTCCCTGAGGGGCAAGCTCGAGGCCTTGGCCAAGGACAGGGGTGTCGAGCTGAAGGTCGTTCCTCCCGAGTACGCTGGGGACAACGGCGCCATGATAGCTTATACAGGGCTGTTAGCCTACAAGTCCGGCCAGAAGGTGGATCCTGAGAAGGCTATGGTGAGGCCGAGGTGGAGGATAGACCAAGTGGAGATTGGCTGGAGATAGTCAGGGAGATAAAGAGGGGAGCGGAGGCGATAATCTACGAGGGGAGGCTGAAGGACCTCAAGGTAGTGATAAAGAGGAGGGTGAGGAAGCCCTACAGGCACCCGGGGCTGGATCACGCGATAAACTCCGAGAGGACGGCCAAAGAGGCCAGGCTGATGTACTTGGCTTTGAAGGCAGGGGTCAACGTGCCTGCCGTGATCCTCGCCCTCCCCCCTGAGTACACGCTGGTTATGGAGTACGTCGAGGGAACCCTCCTGAGGGACTCGCTTAAGCCGGACAGGAAGCTGGGGGAGACGATAGGGGAGATGGTGGGGAAGCTCCACAGAGGGGGGATAGCCCACGGCGACCTGACCACGGCTAACATGATATTGACCCCGCAGAACGAGCTCTTCCTCATAGACTTCGGCCTAGCGAAGAGGAGCGACGACCTGGAGGACCACGCCACGGACGTGCACCTCTTCATGAGGGCTTTAGAGAGCGCTCACCCTGAGGCCAAGGAGGTGGTGATGCAGGGGTTCGTGGACGGCTACTCTATTTATGTTAGCGACTACAGGGACGTGATGGAGAAGGTTAAGGAGATAAGGATGAGGGGGAGGTACGTTGAGGAGAGGCGTAAAGGTTCTCACGTCTAACGAGGGGAAGTTCAGGGAGCTCGAAGCCCTGGCCAAGGGGTACGGGATAGAGCTGGAGTGGGTGAGAACGCCGAAGTGGGAGATACAGTCCGAGGACTTAGCCGAGATAGCCAAGTTCTCCGCTGAGATAGCCTTCTCTATGCTTAAGGAGCCGGTAATAGTGGAGGACACGGGCCTCTTCATAGACTCGCTCAACGGCTTCCCCGGGCCCTACACCAGTTACGCTAGGAAAACCATAGGGCTTGAAGGGGTCCTGAAGCTCATGGAGGGGAAGAACGACAGGAGGGCCAGGTTCGTCACTTACCTCGCTTACGCTGACCCCTTCAACACCAAGGTGTTCGTTGGGGAAGTGAGGGGGGTCATAGCGGATTCGATCAGGGGGAGCAAGGGGTTCGGGTTCGACCCCATATTCGTGCCGGAAGGGAGCGACAAGACGTTCGCCGAAATGGACGTGGAGGAGAAGAACAAGTACTCCCACAGGGCGAAGGCCTTCAGGGCTTTCGCGGAGTTCTTCAAGTCTTATACGCTAGAGTCTCCTTAACGCTCTCCTCGTTGAGCTCCTTCAGGGAGGCCTCATAAACCGCCTTGATCTGGTTCATCAGCTCCTCGTCCAAGTCCTTATTCAGGGCATCAACGAACCTCTCCAGATCCCTCGGGCTAGCCACGTTAGGCACCACCGAGCTGAAGCTGAACTTGAGGACGTAAAGGATCGCCACCTCGTAGAGCTTCAGCCCCTTCCTGTAGGCCAGTTCCTTAATAGGCTCAACGGCCTTCATCGCCCTCCTTATCCACCCCGAGTCCTTGAACCTCCTGTGGAGCTTCGGGTCGAAGGCTAGGGGGTTCCTCTCCTCGTCCAGGACGTCGGAGGCGTGGGGAACCCTGACCACTTTGCCGACGTTGTACTTGTCGAACGTCCTACCGGGCTCCTGCTCTATGAGGTTGAATATGAACTCGAGGCCCTGGTAGCCCACCTCTATGGCCTTCAGGCCCTCCTCCAGCCAGCCCAACGTGGGTCCTAGGGCAACGCCGACGCTCCTGGCTATCCCGTCTCGCCTCAGGGACTCCATGAACTCGAAGACCTTCCTGTCCTCTATGTTCCTCATCTTCGGGTTGTGCAGCATCAGGATATCGATGTAGTCGGTGTTGAGCCTCTTCAGGGACTGTTCAACCGCGAACCTCAGGTAATCCAGATCGAAGTTGAGCCTCACCCTTCCCCCCTGTTTGTGGTAGAAGTCTAGCCCCACCTTGGTCAGGATGACTATCTTATCCCTCTTGGTCCCAAGGGCCCTGGCTATTACCTCTTCCCCCTTCCCCTCGCCGTAGACGTCCGCGGTATCGAAGAACGTTATCCCGAGATCGAAGGCCCTCCTAACGACCTCCTCCGCTTTATCTATATCGCCTCCCCATTCCTCGCTCACCAACGACCAAAGGCCGAGGCCTAGCTCGCTGACCAAGATGCCCGTAGTACCGAAGGGCCTGTGCCTCAAGGTTCTACACTGAAAACCCACTTCACGGAATTTGAGTAAAATCGTTTCAGTTAGTGAAGTGGCTACATGCTAGTGAGAGTGCCGCAGGAAGGGCTGGAGAGGATAATAGAGGGCTTAAAGAGGAAGGTCTACGACTATAACTCGAGCCTCAGGGGCACCGGGGTTTACCTCAAGCCGTACCACATAGTTAAGAAGGGATGGAAGACTTACGTTTATGTCGGGAGGTACTGGTACCACTTGGAGAGGGTGAACGGGAAGCTGAGGTGGAGGTATTTAGGCAAATCCAAGCCCTTCCCCCACCTCCCGGACCCGCCGGCGATACCGGAACTGACGATTGTGATAGAGGGTAAGGAGTGCTACGTCGACGATAAGGCCTTAGAGCAACTCGAAGGATAATAAGCTAGCTATTTTGTCCCTGGGGAGCCTCGCGTCTATCCCTGAAACTATCGTGACTAAGTCCTGGTAGTCTAGCCTGATTAGCTCCGCCACTGCGACCGCGGTGGCTGGAGTGAAGGGAGAGCCCTGGAAGGCCAGGTAAGCTGCCCTCCTGGCGTTCCTCCTGGCCAGGACCCTCAGCTCGTTGAGTGCCTCCAGCGGTTTCTCTGACTTCACCTGCTTCCCCAGCTCCGTCTTCCTTATAACCTCGTACAGCAGGCTAGGGTTGCCGGTCGCCGCGTCCTTGACCTCATCGCCGACCGTGCAGCCCTCCATCACCGCGTTCCTCAGGGCGAAGGCCGTGGAGAGGGCGAAGTAGTCGGCGTAGCCGCAAAGGATCTTCTTTATCGGTCCCTGCCAGTCCCCCCTCAGGGAGACGGTCGAGGCGTAAAGCCTCCTAAGAATCAAGGCCTCCACGAGGTTGCTGATCACTGAAGGTGAGGACTCCTTGCCCGCTTTGTTCAGGGCCTCGTTCAAGGCCGAGGCTAGGGTCCTAGACGAGTTGGAGACCAGGTTGATGAGGGACTGAACGGTGGATATAGACTCGATCCCCCTGATCAGGGTCAGGTTCTGCCTGGCGAACGCCCGCGCCGGGTTACCCCTCTCGAGGGAGAAAGCGTAAGATATCGCGGACTCCATTTCGTCCAGGGCCAGCAACCCCACATAAGCGTCGACCACGTCGGCGACAAACTTCGAGTTCTTCGACATACTGGAAAGGCCCTTCAGCTTAAGCAGGGCCGTCTCCTTAAGGTTGGTCAACACGGGACCAGGGGCGTTGAGGCCCTCCTTGGTGACCAACTTCTTCTCGTAGAGAACTGCGAGGAGTTCCTGGAAGTTCTTGGACGTCAGAAGCTCCTCCACATCCTCTTTACTTATCGTACCGGACTTCAGAATCCTCGAGATGGCGCTGGTGTAGGCGAACACCGGCATGCTCAAGACTTCAGCACCTCAATTACCTTAGAGACGAGGAAGTCGACGGCCCTGTTGAAGTTCCTCTGTGCGGCACCGTCCACAAGGCTGATCTCTTCCTTCTTCTTGGCCTCGTAGTTGGCCCTCATCTTCTCGAGCTCCTCGTTGATTTCCTTGTCTATCATGGCGTAGATCTCCTGAAGCTTCTTCTCCGCCTCCTTGGCTATGGCGTTCGAAAGGTCGTTAGCCAAGAGAAGGAGCCTCTTACCCATATCTGAGACCTCGAACTCCTTACTGTTCAGACCGTTCTCGAGAGCCAGGACCGCGTTGACGTAATCGGCGAACTTGGACGACATCAGAAATGAAGGAAAAGCCTCACTTATATTGATTTCCTCGCCCTGATGATGTAACCTGTGTGGACAACTCCTACGTTCCTGGGTCTCACGGCGTTCTCCTTGACCTGATACTCCCTGAGTATTAGCTCCTCGGCGTGTACGTCGGTGAAGCCGTTGGCCTGCATGGCCAAAGCGACCTTCTCGACCTGGTTCACGGTGGGGACGAAGACGACCAGGGAGGCGGAGGGCTTCAGGGCGTTGTGAGCGGCTCGTAAGGCGTTCCAGGGGTCCGGCATGTCGAGGAAAACGGCGTCAGCCTCCTCCTCGTCGAACCCCTCCCTAACGTCCTTAAGCCTGAACTCTATGTTCGTGAAGCCGAGCGTCTCCGCGTTCCTTCTGGCCGCCTCTTGCATGTCTTTCCTGACGTCGTAGGAGATCACCTTACCCGTGTTGTTGAGGAAGTAGGCGAGCGTTAACGCCAGGAATCCCGAGCCTGTGCCTGCCTCGAGGACCTTAGAGCCGGCCCTTATTCCGGAGGAGTAAATCATGTAAGCTATGTCCTTAGGGTAAAGGACTTGAGAGGGCCTGTTCAGGCCGAAATAAATGTCGAAGGGAGTGGGCCTGAGGATCTCGGCCTTAGCGCTTTTCGAGGTCTGAACCGAGCTGCCGTACTCCTTGCCTATGACATCGGCGAGCCTTATGAAGCCCTTATCGGTGTGCAGCGTCTTCTGAGGCAGGGCCTTGACCAGGTAGACCCTCTTCGGGTCTATCCTTATTACCACCGGATCCCCTTCCTTGATGGGCATCCTCGGGAAGAGGTTAAGGCCCTCGTTAAAACGTTTAGGGAAAAAGCCGGTCGAAGAGTACGTTAAAACGTCAGATCTGGTGTCTTTCTTCACCTATCTAGGATTACCAGCCCTCATCACGTTTCCATGTAAAGTTCCTTCCGCAGGAACTCGTTGAGGGCGAGCCTAATAATCTCGCTCCTGTTGGAGTACCTACCCGTTACGACGAGTTCGTCCATCGCCTCTAAGAATTTATCAGGCAACTTCACGGTTACTATCCTCATACCGCTTCGGAAGGAATGTTTCATCTGATGAACCCTTTTAAGCGGTTTCCCAGAGGTGGTCGAAGTAAATCCGTCCGATGGAGACGAAAAACTGGTGGTTGGAGGTTATCGCTCCCATCACGTTCCCTGTCTCGACAACTAGAACTATTGAGTTGTCCCCCACAGCTCCGCTCCCGAACATCCCCTTCCTCACCTTCACCTCCACCCTGCTCGGCATTGAAAGTTCTATCCCATGCTCCAAGAGGACCCTGACGGAGGCCCTCTTCGACGCCTCCTCCAAAGCCCTGACGAGATGATCGTCGATCAACGCCCTGTGAGCCAAGGCCACGTCGAGGCTCCTGATAGACCTCCTCACGACGCTCAGGAGCGCGTCCTTGACGGCCCTCCCGCTCACGACGCCCACGGTCTCCACGGATGGTCTGGTGGATAGGAGCGAGTGGAAGGGAATTATCACGTCCCTCTCTATCTCCTCTACAGTGTCGTAAACCTTATCTTTCAGCGACCTCCAGACCTCGAGGAGCGGAACGGCCTCGTACTTGGCGGGCCTTTCCGAGGTCTTCCTCACCCATCCCCTCTCCACGAGCGCTCCCAACATTGGATAGACCTTGACCTGGCTTATGCCAAGCCTTTGGGCCAGCTCCTTACCGGTCAGCGGACCCTCCATTAGTAAAGTGACGTAAAGCTTCACCTCGTTCTTGGTGACCCCGAGGGCTCTGGCGTACGGCGAAACCCTCTCGATGAGCTCGTCCAGGAGGTTCAACGCCATATTAAGAGGTTATAAGCCTGAACGGTTAAATTTTGGCCGAGGTGAGGCCATGGGCGGAGCGTCGAAGAAGCCGATATCGAGCGTAGAGAAAAGGTTGAAGAGACAACAGGAGGAGGCCGAGAAGAAGGAGAAGAAGAAGGCCGCTTCTAAGACCGGGAAAGAAGTCATAAGCAGGAACGTTACGGTCGATGACGAGACGAGGAAGAAGATCCAGGAAGAGCTCAAGGCCGAGAAGGTCGTAACGCCATACGTGTTGGCCCAGAGGGCTGGCGTTACGATTAGCGTAGCTAAGAAGATCCTGGAGCAGCTGGCTAACGAGGGCGAGATAAAGCTGGTAGCCAAGAACAGGAGAACCGCGATTTACGTAGCTTCATAAGGTAGGACCTCAACCTTCCTCCAGCTCTTCCTCCTCTTTTTTCTCGTCCTCTTTCTTCGTTGTCGGCTCCCTCCACTTGACGTGGGACTTGCTCCTAGCCCTCTCATCCGCGAGCTTCCTTATGCCCTTACATATCTCGAAGACCTCCTCCGGGGTGTCGGTCATCCTTCTGACGCTGTTGCTCTTCTGAAGGAGGACCACGCTCTCGAAGGTCAGGAGGCTGTCCTCCTTCTCGGCCATGTCGTAGACCGAGCCGTCCGGCAGGACCACCATGGAAGGCGCCCCGCCTAGGAAGTTGTTGTACTTATCAACCACCTCGCCTCCAGCTACGACCACGGGTAAGCCCAATTGGACTGCCATCGCTGTGGCGGAGCTCTCCAGGGCCTTATTGAAGTCCAAGGGCCAAGGCTTCATGACAGAGTAAAGCATGTTAGCGCCGTAGAGCCTCAGCAACCTTCCTATTTCCGGCGTGAGCAGGTCGTCCTCCAACAGGACGCCTACCTTCCTTTCGAGATCCATCGTTACGGGCTCCTTACCCGAAGCTATCCCGAGCTCCCTCTCCCTCGGAGAAGTTATGACCTTCCTGTACTTGCCTATTATCTCCCCGTAGGGGTTAATGAATAGGCTCGTCAGGAAGACCTTGGGTCCCGCCTGCTCGACGATTGAACCCGTCATCACGTACATCTCCGACTCTGTGGCGAGCTCAATGAGCGTGGTAGTGATCTGGCCGGGGATCTTCTCGCTCAGGTTCTTCACCAAGCTCCTAAGCCTCTTCGTGTTGTCGTAGACTTCTATGACGTTTCCCACGGGAAACAACGAGGGGAGGATCACCATTTTGACGCCTTTGTCCTTGGCCTTCTTCAGGAGCTCCTTAGCCTTCTCGATGTTGTTCCTTCTCATCAGCTCCACTAACCTTAGGTGCAGTATCCCGACGAGCAAGCCATAGCACCTCAGCTGTACGCCAATCGCCTCTTTTTCAAATTGATCTAGTTATATTATTTTGCTGATCTCCTCGTAAACCTCGTTCAGGACGTCCACGTAATACCTTGCTCCCTGTTCAATCTCGTCCATCTTTTTGAGTAGGGACACCGTCCTAGCCTCGCTCACCAGCTCCTTTATCTTCTTCCTCACCTCGCTCAGCCCGGAGTCGTCCTTAGGGCTCAGGAACTCGTAAACCGCCGTTCCCAAGGGGGTCGGGATCAGCCATTTCTTGCTCTTGCTCTCTAACACGTAGCCCCTCCTCTTCAGGGTCGAGATTATTGTGGCGTAAGTGCTGGGCCTGCCTATTTCCTTCCTCCTCATCTCGCTCACTAGCTCCCCTTCTGAGTAGAGCCTGAAGTCGCTCTTCTGGAAGGACTTGACTATTTGCAACCCGAAGGAACACTCGCCGGAGCCGCAGAGCTCCTTGAGCTGGGGTATTATGGGCCTCTGCAGCCTGAAGGGGGTGTAAACCATCAGGTCCTGGAGATCCTGGGAGAGCTTGCCGAACCCCTTAAACGAGAAGTCCACCACCCTCTCAGCCCTGTTACAGTCGGCCTTGTTATCGGAATCGCAGTCCAACTTGACCTCGTTGCCCTCCTCGTCGTAGACCTTGTACTCTAAGACCTCAAAGGTTAACTCCATGGGAGCCAGCTGGCTCGTTATGAACCTCCTGAAGATCAGGTCGTAAACTAAGAAGTGTTCCCTCCTGAACTGCACGGGCGGGTTTATCTCTGCTTCCTCTATCGCCAGCCTGAGCTTGTCAACGTCTAGCGGCTTAGTGGGCCTTATCGCCTCGTGTGCCCCTCCCTCGCCCCAAGTCCTGGGAACGAAGAGCCTCTTGTAGTCCTCGCCCAACGCGTCCTTCAGGTAGGATTCGGCCACACCGATGCCTGCGCTAGATATTCTGGTGCTGTCGGTCCTGTGGTAAGTTATCAGGCCGCTCTCGAAGAGGTCCTGGGCTATCCTCATGGTCTCCGAGGCGGTTAGCTTGTAGAGCTGGGCCGCGTCGGCCAGTAAAGCGTCCGTCGTGTACGGGGGCAGGGGGTTCTGGACTTCTGTTTTCGTGTCTAGCCTGAGGAACTTTATGACCAGACTCGAGTGCTTATTTATTCCCCTGTCCTTGTCCCTTGGGATCAAGACGTAAAAGCCCTCGAGGCCCCTTATCTCCGCCGTGTAGACCCTCCTCTTGGTTCTGTTGAAGTCCTCGTAGCGTTTGACCACCCATCCCAGGACGGGGGTTTGAACCCTTCCCGCGCTCAGGTTCCTGTTCTCGTCGCAGGAGTAACCCTTCTCGTCCAGCCTCTTCTCCCTGCAATAGTCCCTCCAGAACTCCGTCTGTAGCTTCCGGGAGAGGGTGAAGCCTATCCACCTGTCCTCTATTCTCCTAACTATCTGGGCCTCAACTAGGTTCAGGTTGAAGTCCCTCGGGTTGTTGATAGCGTTAACTATCGCCTTCCTGGTCACCTCGTGGAACTCCGCCCTCCTTATGTTGGGGTTGAAGGGCCTCAGCGCCAAATACAGGTCCCAGGCGATCTTCTCGCCCTCGGTGTCGGGATCCGTTCCGATGAGCACTAAGTCGGACTCGACCACCAAGTCCCTGAGGGCCTCCACGGTCCTCGTCTTGTCCCTCACTATGGGGGAACCGCAGATGGGGCACTTGCCCTCGACCGTCTGGGTCAGTTGGTGACCGTTAGCACACCTCTTTATGGTGGCGTAGTAGGGGACGTACTTCACCCCTCCGTTCCTTTCGATCTCCACCCCGTGGAACCCTCTCTCCTCGGTCGTCAGGTCGTAGACGTGTCCCTGGCTGGCCACAACGTTGAGTATCCCGTTCTCTATGACGGTCTCGTAAACCCTCAGGCCGCCCAGGTCTCTCACGCTAGGTTTCGAGAAGAACCCGGAGATCGTCTTCGCCTTGGTAGGCGACTCCACTATGAAGGTTATCGTCTTTATCTTCTCCAACTGCGGCTCGGTGCTCTCCTTCCTAGCCTTGATTATCTCGTTCCTCTCCCTCTCTATCTTCCCTATTATTTCGTCAGCTGACGAACCCCCGATGGTCCAGGAGTCCAAGTCAAAGGGCTTCCAGTCGACCTGCTCTAGGACTAAGCCCAGCCTCCAGCTGAGGGACTGGAATAGGGCGTCGTGATCGACCATTAGGATCGAGAGGCCGGTGGTTAACGAACCCGCGTAGATCCTAGATGTCCTACCGCTAGCCTGGATGTAAGTCAGGAAATCGGGCGCGAGTATGCTGTCCCCCTCTATTATGATGTTGCCCTTCTCGGCCACCACCTTGAGGGTCGCCTCGTCCTTGAGGGTCTCCCCCACCACCTCGTAGGCCCTCTTGAACGTTTCGTCCTCCAGCTTGCCCTCCTTGATCTCGTTGTAAAGCATTGCGACTCCGGAAGGCGACATCGCCATCAGCCTCTTCCTTATCCTACCCGCTAGCCTCGCCAGTTCCTTATCTTGCTTTACAGTGGCCAAAACGGAAAGAATCCTGGAGACGAGGAACGGGGGCGGGGTCTCGCCTATCCTGAACTTGAACTTGGGAATGCCGTAGAATATGGCGTACTTGACCCTCCAAGGGATGTCGAGCCCCCTTACCAGAAGGCCGTAGTGGAAGGCCGAGCCGACGAGGGCCTTGAGCTCGCCGTTGATGAAAGCGCCTATCTTCCTCGTGCTCTCGGACGCTATGAACTCGCTGGGTATCCCGTTGTCCTGGAGTAGCTCAGCCAGCTGCTTACCTTTCTTCTGCCCCTTATCCACAGGGACGAAGACCAGGATCCCGTCTCCCAGCCTCTTAGCTAATTTAAGCAAGAGCTCGTCCGCCTCCTCCTCGCTCCCCGGCATCCTCAAGTAAGCGTCGATCACGTTCCTCAGGTAAACGACGGCTCCCCCAGGCCTGAAACCCATGAGCGACGACACCGTGGGGCTCCCCCTGGTTATCGTTGCCGAAGAGAACACCACGATCTTGCCGCTCAGCCTCTTCTTCCTCAGCTCCGCGATCTTGTCGTAGACAGTCTCGTCGGTTTTCGCTTGTTTCAGCAGTTCCTTGACGTCCTTTATGTCGTCCTCCGTGAAGCCCGCTATCTCCAATATCGCCCTAGCGCTCTTACTCGCCTTCAGCGCGGCGTCAACGTCGTCAACGAAGAGGAAGCGGTATCCCACTTTCCTCAGTAACTCTACGTTGGCTGTCATGAACCTCGTGGTTGTGAGGAAGACGTCAAAGCTCCCGCTCTTCAGGGCGTCAAGTGCCTCCTCCTTCTGGGACTCGCTGAGGCCCGCGTGATAGTGAACCAAGTCGAAGGAGGCCTTGGTCCTCTCGGCTATCAGCTGGAGCCTCTCGACCCCCTGTTGGACTATGGTCTTAGTCGGGAAGACGATTACGGACTTCACGCCTTCCTCGGAGGCGAAGTAGGCCGCCATTATCAGGCCGAAGGTCGTTTTCCCCAGTCCCGGAGGGGCTACTATCGCGAAGCTTTCGCCTTTGAGAACCCTCAACACCCAGGACCTCTGTGGACCGAGAGGAGGGAAGCCGAGGGAGTTCCTGAAGAACTCCGCTACCCTCCGGAACCTCCTACTTATCTCATCGAACGTCTTCAGCCTGTTCAGGTTCCCGTTGGCTTTGAGGGCGCTAACGAGGTCGAAGACGCTGGTGAACTCCCTCTCGGACCTGAGGCAGTTGGAGCACACGCTGCCCTTCGCGAGCCTGAAGGATGATATCTCGCCCCCGCAGTTGGGGCAAGAGGATAAGTATACCGAAGGGGGTAATTCGGTGGTCAACTTAGGAAGAAAAGCGGAACGTTTTAGAATTTAATTTTACGGGTGACCACTGCTAACGAAGTGCTAACGAAAGTTTCAGGTTTTCGTTCTATTCCTTCAAAACCTTGATTCTTCATCTAAACTCGTAGAAAACGCTGTCGGATGAAATAACGTGTAAAGTAACTATCTTTTTCGTTCGCTAGCTCCCCGAACTGTAAGTTATAATAGCGTTGGAGGAGACTCTTCGCTGAAAGGCGTTGAGCCTCCCTCAAGTTAAGCTGAGGATCATAGAGGCCAAGCAGAGGGACGTAGGGAGGAAAATAGCGAGGATAACTGAGTCCGCCATGAGGAGGCTTGGGGTCGAGCCTGGAGACTTCGTGGAGGTGGTTGGGACCTCCGGTTCCTCGCTGGTGCAGATCTTCCCCGGCTACGACCAAGGCGACGAGGAGATAAGGCTTGACGGTTACGTGAGGAAGAAGATCGGAGCCTCCGTCGGCGACGAGGTGAACGTCAGGAAGGTAAAGGTGGACGAGGGCACCAAGGTGACCCTAGCTCCCACCCAGCCCATCTTCTTCGGCCAGGACTTCATAGATTACGTGAAGGACGTCCTGATGAACAAGCCCCTGATGAAGGGCGAGACCGTCCCCATCCCCATCTATACGGGAACGATAGACCTGGTCGTGGTCAACACCCAGCCTTCCAACTTCGTTTACGTCACGCCGAAGACCGCGATAGACATCAGCAGGGAGCCCGTCAAGGAGCCTATAACGACGGAGAGGGTCACGTGGGAGGACATAGGAGACCTGGAGGAGGTCAAGGAGAGGTTAAGGGAAATGATCGAGTTGCCCATGAAGCACCCAGAGCTGTTCAGGCACTTGGGCATAGAGCCCCCGAAGGGGGTGCTCCTCTACGGTCCTCCAGGAGTCGGGAAAACGCTCTTAGCCAAGGCGTTAGCGAACGAGATCGGGGCGTACTTCATAAGCATCAACGGGCCTGAAATAATGAGCAAGTTCTACGGGGAGAGCGAGCAGAGGCTCAGGGACATATTCGAGGAGGCCCAGAAGAACGCCCCCTCCATAATATTCATCGATGAGATCGACGCCATAGCCCCCAAGAGGGAGGAGGTAACTGGAGAAGTGGAGAAGAGGGTAGTCGCGCAGCTGCTCACCTTAATGGACGGGATCAAGGGCAGGGGAAGAGTGGTGGTAATAGGCGCCACCAACAGGCCTGAGGCCGTAGACCCCGCCCTGAGGAGGCCGGGTAGGTTCGACAGGGAGATCGAGATCAGGCCCCCTGACACCAAGGGGAGGAAAGAGATACTCCAGGTGCACACGAGGAACATGCCCCTGGCGGAGGACGTGGACCTGGATAAGTTGGCGGAGATAACTTACGGCTACACCGGAGCCGACATAGCGGCCCTGGCTAAGGAGGCGGCCCTGATAGCGCTCAGAAGGTTCATGACGCAGAAGAAGATAGACCTGAATACGCCCCAGATACCTCCCGACGTGCTCAAGGAACTCAAGGTGACCATGAGCGACTTCCTCGCCGCCATGAAGGTCATCCAGCCCACCCTGCTTAGGGAGGTCTACGTTGAGGTTCCTAAGGTCAGGTGGAGCGATATTGGAGGTCTCGAGGACGTCAAGCAACAGCTCAGGGAGGCGGTTGAGTGGCAGTTGACCTTCCCAGAGGTCTTCGAGAGGATGGGGATCAGGCCGCCCAAGGGGATACTTCTCTTCGGCCCTCCGGGAACCGGGAAGACTCTCTTAGCTAAGGCAGTGGCCACGGAGAGCGGGGCCAACTTCATAGCCGTCAGGGGGCCTGAGGTGCTGAGCAAGTGGGTAGGGGAGAGCGAGAAGGCCATCAGGGAGATATTCAGGAAGGCGAGGCAGGCGGCCCCGACCGTGGTCTTCTTCGACGAGATAGACGCAATAGCCCCGGCTAGGGGGATGGGCCACGACACCTCTGGGGTGCTCGAGAGGATGGTCAACCAGTTGTTGGCCGAGATGGACGGGATAACGCCGCTCAACAGAGTCGTAGTGATAGCCGCGACCAACAGGCCCGACATACTGGATCCGGCGTTGCTTAGGCCCGGCAGGTTCGACAGGCTGATATACGTGCCTCCACCTGACAAGCAGGCGAGGTTGGAGATACTCAAGGTCCACACTAGGAACGTGCCGTTAGCTGAAGACGTCAACCTAGAGGCCTTGGCTGAGAAGCTTGAGGGCTACACGGGAGCGGACATAGAGGCCTTGGTTAGGGAGGCAACCATGCTCGTGCTCAGGAACAGGTACTCTCAATGCTACTCCGAGGCCAAGGGGAAGTGTAAGGACAACGAGGATTGCGTGAGGAACTCCTTGAGACAGTGCATGTTAAGCTCCCCCCAAAAGGTGAGCCTGAACGACTTCGAGGCGGCGATGAAAGTCGTCACTCCGTCCCTGAATAAGGCTGATATAGCCAGATACGAAAGGATGGCGAAAGAGCTGAAGAGGGCTCTGGCATGAGGCAGTACAAGATCCTACTTATAATCGCGGACGGCCTCGGGGACAGGCCCACGAGAGAGCTTAACGGGAGGACGCCCCTTGGGGCGGCAGACAAGCCCAACCTGAGGGAGCTCATCAGAAGCTCCGTAGGCGGCCTGATGGATCCCATAGCTCCCGGCGTGAGGGCCGGGTCAGACACCTCCCACCTGGCGATCTTCGGCCTCGACCCTTTCAAGTACTACAGGGGTAGGGGGGCCTTCGAGGCTATCGGTGCGGGAGCCGTCCTGGAGCCTGGGGACGTAGCGTTCAGGGGGAACTTCGCGACCGTTGAGGGGGATTTAACCGTAATTGACAGGAGGGCTGGCAGGAAGATAGAGGAGGCCGACGACCTGGTGAGGGAACTGAACGAGAAGGTGGGCGAGATAGACGGGGTCAAGGCGATGTTTTACCACGGCACGGAGCACAGGGTGGCCGTAGTCCTCAGGGGACAAGGGCTGTCGGACAAGGTCAGCGACACCGACCCTCACGAAGTCAACAGGAGAGTCCTCGAGAGCAGGCCGTTAGACGGCACAAAGGAAGCCGAAAGGACCGCGGAGGTCCTGAACAAGCTGACCAGAAGGGTTTACGAGGTTCTCTCCCAGTCGGAGCTGAACAAGCTGAGGGTCTCGAAGGGTCTACCGCCCGCTAACGTCATCCTCCTAAGGGGTGCCTCGATCTTCGAGGGGCTTCCGAAGTTCAAGGACTACACAGGGCTTAACGCCGGTGCCGTCTCTGCAACCGCCCTGATAAAGGGCATCTGTAAACAGCTCGGCATGGACGTCATAACCCCGCCTGGCGCGACAGGAGGCGTGGACTCCGACCTGAACGCGAAGGCGGACGCTGCGGCTAAGACGCTGGAGGAGAAGGACTTCGTCTTCGTCCACGTTAAGGGTACAGACGCCGCGTCCCACGACGGCAACGCCAGGGCGAAGGTCGACGTGATAGAGAGAATAGATAGGATGATAGGCAGGATACTCGACAGGGTGGGGAGCGAGCTAGTCATAGCCTTCACCGGCGACCACACGACTCCCGTTGAGGTGAGGGAGCACACGAGCGACCCCGTACCGTTCATGCTGTACTTGCCCTTCCAAGCTAATTTCGACGGGTTGAGCGACTTCAACGAGAGAGAGGTGAAGAAGGGCTCGCTCAGGATTAGGGGGTTAGACGTAACGAACTTATTGCTAGGCTACTCCAATAGGGCTGAGAAGTACGGGGCGTGAGGAGGCTCGAAAGGGCTGAAAGGTGAGGAGCCCGCGCAGGGCTGACCCATTTTCACCCCTTGATCTTTCTAAGGCCGTCGCCAACAGTTTTCAATAAGCCGTGAGTTTTGTGTCATTTGATATCATTTCAACCTCTGCGAATACACTACAGATTACGTTTATATTATAAAGGAATATTGTTGTGCTGTGGTGAGGAGTTTGTTGTCGTCAGCAACGCTGTGGCTTATTAACGTAGCTATAGCGCTCTTAGCTGCTGTAAACACAGTTGCGTGGGGTTTCTCCATAAGGGAAGTTGGGGCTCCTAAGCCGTCGATAGAGTTCCTAACTAGGTTAGTGTTTAACAAGTGGTTCATAATTGCTATGGCATCAGCATTCGCAGCATCGATACTTAGCTACATAGTTCTCCAGAGAATGGGTGTGCTGGCCGGTAGATTCATCCTAACAATACAAATGGTAGCAACAATACTGGCAGCATACCTCGTATTAGGAGAAAGGCTTTCCCTGTGGAGCTGGATCGGAGTAGCATTGATCATATCAGGAGCGCTTTTAGTTGGAGTGCGATAAAAATGCGCGTTCAGAATAAAGATGAGAAAAGAGCACTAATAACAGGCGTTACTGGTTTTGTTGGCGCTATCTTAGCCAAAAAACTTTTAGAACGCGGCAGACTGGCTGATGTACTAATACTACTATTGAATCCAAGGAAGGCTATGCATGAGCTGGGATTCAAGCCCACAAAGCAGTTGAAGGATATCATAGAAGGATATCATAAGAGATCAGGTGAACTACTATTTGAATCCGAATAATAGGAAACCTTGGCTGTAATATTTACATAGGGGAAAAAGATGAAAGGTCCAATTTCTTCACAACAATTTGAAGTATTCCTCGCTAAAAAAGTTAAAGTCCTCTCTCATGAAATCGAAATCGGACTAATACTAAGTATAGTAATCTCGTTGATTTACACGCTCATATTTTCGTATGTGACGATATTAAGGTACTATGCATTTGAAGCTACTGGCTGGGATCTCGGCATTTTCATGCAAGTTTTGTGGAATACCGTACACGGGAGACCATTCTTTTATACCTATGAACTTTCTGTAGTTCCAAGCGGTAATTTTTTGGCACTGCATTTCTCTCCGATACTTCTCTTAGTAGCACCTTTCTACGCTTTATTTCCCAGAGCTGAGACGTTGTTGATTTTGCAATCATCAGCTTTAGGTTTCGGAGCCATACCACTGTATTTGTTAGCTAAAAAAGTGCTGAACCAAAGACTGATAGCTTTAACATTAGCTTCTGTTTATTTACTTTATCCTCCCCTACAGGGAATCAATTGGTTCGACTTCCATCCAGAAGCTTTCCTCGTGCCTCTACTCCTTCTCACATATTACGCTGTGGAATCGAATAACGTGAAATTACTCTACACATCGGTAGCGTTAGCATTAATGGTAGACGAATACGCTCCTGTAATAGTTGCTAGCGTGATAATTATAAAACTCCTGAAGATGATTAAGATAAAGAAGATAAGGTTTCACCTAACCATATTAACAATACTGAGCATAGTATACTTCATAACCGCTTTAAACGTCTCGAAAGTCCTGGGGCTTTCTGGAGCAGGGGAGACTTCCGCTTTCAGAGACCAGCAGTGGAGTTATTGGGGTACATCTCTCCCTCAAATAGCCCTTAACATTACTACACATCCTTTCCAGGCACTAGTTTTTATGGCAACTCCTCCTTTCAAAATCCTCTATATACCTACGATATTGGCTCCAGTAGCCTTCCTGTCGGTTTTCGACTTCCCTGAATTCCTCCCGATACTGGCGTGGGTAATTCCAGCTCTGCTAAGCGAGAGCCAGCCCTTCTCGGTATACTTGAACATATACTCACAGTACCCCGCCTTCATAACAGCTCAAGTTTTTGCCGGCACCGTATACGGAATCAAGTACCTGTTTGACAATTCCGATTTAGTGAGGTTAGCCAGGAGCTTGCTGATATTAGCCCTCGTGTTCAGTACCTTCCTTTCCCCTCTGGGACTTTCAGGGGTTGTAGCTACTAAGCAGGGAAACAATTTCTTAACTTTCCCGGTGATAACAGAGCATGACGTTTTGCTTGAGAAAGTTATCCAATTAATACCTCCAAATGCTAGCGTACTCACGCAGAACAACATATTGCCTCACGTGAGCAATAGGGAGTACGTCTTCGGAGACTATGTGCCTGAAAACGTGGTTCCAGAATACGTATTAATCGACATAACTAATGAATGGAGTAGAACTCCAGTAATAACTGGCCCTCTTTCTCCGAAAGAACTTTCTACAGTGGATATGTTCTATAACTACCTGGACAAGAACTATAGCTACGGACTTTACGCAGAAGCGGATGGGATATTGTTGTATAAACTTGGTTACAAAGGTGAACCTGTCTTATACGTCCCTTACGACAGGGTATTCCTTCCGAATGAAATGATTATAAAGAACGGTAGCTTCTACGGCCCCTATACGGTTCTGCCTCCAGGCACGTTCAACGTTACGTTCACCTTATACTTACCGAAACCCATCAATCAAGACACTTACGTGATAACGTTAGATGTGTCAGCTAATGACGGTCAGGAAATTTTAGCATCAATACCCCTTTATGGGTTTGACCTGAAAGAAGGTTTCAACAACATAACATTAACGGTATCCACCGATAAACCGCTTTTCAATGTCGAATTCAGAGGTCTGAACCCCAACCCGAACGTATCATTAAGCTTAGTAAAAGTCTACGTGAAACAATTAAGTTATAGATATCTTGGAATAGTCTCTATCGGGTTTCCAGGGAGCTCTCTAACTGTTGGCCCCGCGGGAGAGGTAATTGATGGGAAGATAGTCCATGAACCTGGAATGGGTACAGGCAACATGTGGTACGGCCCTTACATTCCCTTAAAGCCTGGCAAATACAACGTGACGTTCGCTTTAATAATTAGAAACGCTACAAAAAGTGATGTAATGTATCTGGACGTCGTATACGACTTAGGTAGAATAACCTTAGCTAACACTACAGTATATGTCTACAACTCCACACAGCTTAATAAAACGCTTTTAGTAACTCTAACGGTAGATGTTAAAGAACCGATAAGCGATGCGGAGTTCAGGGGATTCGTTATAGATGGAAACGCTTGGATAGAGCTCCTGTATATACAAGTAAACGGTGTTGCCTATGAAGGTTAGGGTTATCGGAGACCCTATGTCAAGTAAGTACGGTGCTTCTGGGCCTCTAATATTGCTTGCAAAGGAATTCCATAAGAGAGGTATAGATGTGGAGATGGTTTCATCTACAATAAAACCCGAAATAAAGAATGAGCTAGAGCAATACGCTTCCATAATAGATCTCGGCTTCGAGAACGTGCTATTAAAAGACGCTAGTACTTCGTACGTTGAGATATGGCTGAGGGAAGCGGTTATGCATCAAGTAAGCAAGAGAGCCGAACAATTAATTAACAGTGAGAGTTCCGCTACCGACGCGACTATTAACATGTCCAACACTATCGCTATAAAATCGACAGTGTGGTTCGCTCAAGGCCCAGTTTTCGAAGCTATGGAAAATATCTATCCCTTCTTCCCTCTGAAATACAAATTGCCTTACATCGTAGTTAGAAGACTCGTTAAGCACTTGGATATCAAGTTGATGAGATCCCTTCGTGAGTTATCCGAAATTGCGTGTGCGAACTCGAACACTATAAGGAGAGTTTATGAAGGTTTGGGGATTCCCATCGACTGCGTGATTTACTCACCTATAGACACGGAATTCTTCCAACCTAAGACGGGAAGTCCCAGAGGAGATTACGTACTGACTTACTTCGGTAAGGAGACGGATTATTTAGCCGTTAAGAAGGTCGCGGATAAGGGGGTTAAAATTAAGGCTTTCGGCAGTAAGGCTATATCAATAGTTCCAAAATACGTACTCAACCACCCGAATATAGAGGTTTTAGGATATGTAACCGATGGTGAACTAGTAGACTTATACTCTAACGCTCTGTTCACTCTTTTCCCATTTACCGAAGAGCCCTTTGGCTACGTACCCGTCGAGTCTATGGCTTGTGGTACGCCTGTTCTGACATATAAAAAACAAGGGCCTAGTGAAACAGTTGTTCATGGCATTACTGGATGGCTTGTGAATAACGATGAAGAGATGGCAGATTTAGCTGTTGAGATTTGGAAGGAAGGGTATCCGAGCTGGATGAGGTCTAAGAGTAGGGAGAAAGCATTACAATTCGACGTTAAGACCATAGCTGATCAGTGGATTGAAACCCTGAAGAAAACCAACTAAGCTCGCTTAACTCTATCTCGATTATACCCTTAAGCTCTGGCGACCCATAAACGTTAGAAAAGCTTCCTATTCGATCCATAAACCATTAATTTAAAGCGACTCCTACCTAAAAGCGCTATTACACCACCGCATGTCAGAGCGAACGTGTGCTAGGATAGTTGAGGAGTCCCGCAAACTGGATGTGAAAACAGAAATCCTTGAAACTTACTACAGCACCGTAACCCTCCACCTTCCTTCGAGATAACTCCTCTAATTCTTTAAGCAACGGCAAGTACTCCTCGCTGAAGTAAGCTTTGCCAAAACCCACTTACCCCAGGGATCCTTAACCTTAAATTAAAACGTGGTCTTCAAAAACGTGGAACTTCACATTCCTGATCCCCCTTATCGGCTCTATTTCCTCTACTGGCAAAACAGAACCTCTTGACCTTAGCGTGTGTTATCTCAATGAAAGCCCGACCCTTGTCACCTGATCCCAGAACTCCCTGATCTCCCTGAAGCTTAGCTTGCTTTTCCCTCTCTCCCTGTTCACGAAGGTATAAGGCACGTCGCATACCTTCGCTTTCGGGTTTCTAACCAGGACGTCCAACAGGGCCTTGTAACCCGAAGTCGTTATCTCGGGCTTGACCCTCTCCTTGTTGATCGCGAAGAACCCCGAGACTGGGTCGCTCGTCCTCCTCGCCTCCGGTATAAGTAGCTTAGCCAATATAACAGCACCTAAGGAGATCAACCTCCTCCTAAGAGGCCAACCGACTATCCTCCCTCCTTTAGTATACCTCGAACCCACGACTATATCACAGCCCGCCCTGAGCTTCTCAAGGAAAACCGGCAAAGCCTCGGGAGGGTGTTGCAAATCGGCGTCAATCACGGCAACGAACTTACAGGGAGCGTTCTCGATTCCGACCCTTATAGCGGATCCCAAACCCCTGACACCACGCCTCTCTATCAGCGAGATCTTACCCTCCTCGGCCAACCTCTTGGCCAACTCGAACGTGCCGTCTGTGCTCTCGTCATCAACGACTGTTATCGAGTAGCCGTAGGGGAGGATCCTCTCCACGAGTACAGGTAAGTTCTCAGCCTCGTTCCTGGTCGGGACGACTACGCAGAGCTCCGAGTCCTTGAAATCGCCGTACTTCTCTAGCAAACCTCCGGCTGAAAGCTTTCGAGCAAGTTTTTAACTCTGAGCCTGGAGAACTCGTTCACCTCCAGGGCCACTACGCCCGCGTTAGGCTGGCCGTAAACTACGTAAGTACCCTCCTTCAGGTGAAGGACTAGAGGGATGACGAGTAGGTCTTCCTCTCCCTCAACTACCACCAAGTACTTCTTCCCTGAGGCTATCAGCTCCCTCATTTTCTCAACGGCTGAAACCCTTATGAGTCCGGGCTCGTTCCTAAGGGTGACGACCTCGTAGCCCTCCACCCCCTTGACCTCCTTAGCTATGACCCTCTTGGTCCTGCCGTCGATCAACGCCATTTGTGGCCTGAGCCCCAGCCTGAAGGCGGTCTCCGTCACGACGTCTCCTACGGTGACGAATTCCTTGTCCTTGAGGAACTCGGCGAGGGGCTCAACGTCGATGAAGAGATAGCCGTAAGGTCTGGACAGCTGACCCCTTAAAGGTAAAGGTAACTTCAAACACACGTCTACTTGACCTTCACGGCGTACCTCCAAGGCTTTTGCACTCCCATGAGCTGAGCGACGTACGACTTCGTGTCCAAGATAACGACCATCCCTTCCCACTCCTCGCTGTAATCGACTTTCCCGCAAACGGGGCACGGCTCTCCCTTTTCCTTGTAGCTGCTTATAACCAGGGCCCTGCAGTTCCTGCAGGCCACGAACTCCTTGAGTTTAGCCAAAGTCGCTCACCTCACGCCTTCTGGCCCTTTGCGGTTATCCACTCGAGCTTGCCCAAGTAGGGCTGTCTCATGGTCATCTGAACCCTCATTCCTTTCGCCGGATCTATGCTGACCCCTATTATCCTGGCTCTCACTGTGTCGCCCTTCTGAATCGTTTTCTTGCTCGTCTCCCCTATCAGGGCCCCTCTGTTAGGGTCGAACTTGAGCTTGTCGTCGAGGACCTGAGACACGTGAACCACCCCATCGACTGGGCCTATGTTAATGAAGACCAAGTTCTGAGTGACCTGGCTCACGATCCCCTCAACCACTTCGCCCTGAACGGGATAGAACGTCAAGGCGGTGAACTCCACCTCGTGATACGTGGCCCCGTCTCCAAGAATAACGTAACCTTCCTCGCTCACGGACTGGTCAAGAATCGCCACGACGAGCCCTATATCTTTAAATATCTTGTCCTGGTAAGTTTCTCTCAGTATATTGTTCGCTATTTCGTTGAGGTCTGAACCGAACATGCTGGGAGGAATCCTAATGACGCTCCTCAACTTCACGAGCTTAAACATCAAGCGGTCGCCCTACGCATTCGTCTAATAAAAATTAATAGTTTTACCTCTGCCCCTGGGGGTTACCGCCGTTATACCTTCCTTGATGGCCCTATCCCTCAGCCTCACGTCTGCCGTGAACAGGGCCGCCCCCTCAGCCTTACAGAGCTCAATCAGGACGTCGTCCGTCTTCCCCTGGGGAGTCTCGACTATTCTGAGTTTCCCCGAGTTGATCCTGATGTACTCCATGGCAACCCTCGCCTTTGACATTTCAGCGAACCTTCCCGACCCCAATTTGGTCTTGATCTCGTTAAGCACAGCTGTAGCAACTATGAACTCAACGTTACCCGAGTACTCGCTGCTCAAAACCTCGATTGGGTCGAACCCGTCCTTCACCATAAGGAGAACGCTCGTGTCTAGGACCACCTTCAGAAAGAAATCTCACCCCAACCCGAGAGCCTCCACCTTTGGCCTATTTGTCTGCTCACCACGACCTTTAGGTTCTTCGCGTAGAGGACGACCGGCCTCTTGAGATCCACGACAACCCTTTTCTTGGAGACGCTCTTAACGACGCCCAGAGTGGTCGAGGAGCCCACGTTGAGCATAAGCGTCTCCTTGGGCCTTATGGGCTCAGGCTTCACTTGATCCTTAGTTCCCACGATCCTTTCCAGGTGCTGGTAATTCTCGATCTCGAGCTCCCAAACCACAGGCACGTCGGCGTCGGCCTTGACTAGGACGCTCCCTATCAGCGCGTCGGCCTTCGCGTAAGACGGATCCAGATAAGTCCCTACCGCCAACAGCCCACCCGGCCTAGCCTCGTTGACCTCGAGGTCGCCGAACCTCAGGGAGGCCACCCTGGTTATCAAAGGTACGTACTCGACCTTTCCCCCCGGCCTCTCGATCCTGTAACCTGGGAGTATCTTGACCTCGTCGTCGACCTTCAGCCTCCCTTGGATAAGGCTACCTCCCACGACGCCTCCTTTCAGATCCTTATATGTGGTTCCCGGCCTGTTGACGTCGAAGCTCCTCACTATGAGCATGATCGGATCTACGTCCACGTTCCTCTCGGGAGTCTTGATCGTTCTCTCCATCTCCATGATCAAGGCGTCTATGTTGACCTTGTGTAGCGCGCTGACAGGGACTATCGGGGCGTCCTCCGCCCAGGTCCCCTTCAAGAACTGCCTTATATCCTTGTACTGCTTCACCGCATCCTCCTTCTTGACCACGTCTATCTTGTTCTGAACGACGACAAGTTGCTTGATCCCAGCTATCGTTAAGGCCGTGAAGTGCTCCCTCGTCTGAGGCTGCGGGAACGGCTCATTTGCAGCGACCACCAGCAGAGCGCCGTCCATTAGGGCCGCTCCAGATAGCATAGTCGTCATCAGGATCTCGTGACCTGGAGCGTCTATGAACGAGACCCTCCTGAGGAACTTCGGCTCCTGATCGCTGTTGCAGTGCGAACAAGAGGGCTCGGTGACGTAGGCCTCGTAGCCCTGACAGGCCTCACACTCGCCTACGCTTGCCTCGGCGTAGCCCAGCTTTATCGTCATTCCTCTCTTCAGTTCTTCGGAGTGTTTGGCGGTCCAGATGCCCGTTATGGCCTGAACAAGAGTGGTCTTGCCGTGATCCACGTGGCCAACTACGCCGATGTTAACCTCGGGCTGAACCCTCGGCCAGGGCAAGTGATCACCTGACTATAACGGTGTTGACTTGGACTATTTCAGGGGAGATCTGGTTGCCCCTCACCGTCTTCTTCTTCCTCATTCCGTCCTCATAGGGATGAAGGCCCGGAGGGCCGCTAAGCAGAAGCTTCCTCTTGGCCGGCCCGGTGACGTCAAACCTCATTGTGAAACCGCTGTTGTCGGAGCCGCCGGTTATCTTCAGCTTGAGGTTTACCCCTGCGACGTTGGTCTCAAAGACTTCCCCTATTCTCATCCCTATGAGCTGAGTCAGCTTGTCCTGGCTGACCATCAGCTGAAACGCCTTAGTCCTATAAGCCTTCGCCTCGAACTCGTTGCCCCCGTGCTTCTCCCCCACCGTCTGGCTGACCCAAACCTCGTTCTCCGGTACCTCGTTGGAGACCTTGACAAGGAGGTGGGTCTTAACCTTCTGCTTCTTGTCCCCTTCCTGCTTGACCGTCTCGATGGTGAGGAAGTTATCCAAACCTAAGGCCTCCTTGGTCTTCTGGTTGATCAGGGCGATCGGCAAAGCCCTTCCCTCCTTCTCGCCCTTGACGCTCTCGACCTTCTCCGATACTTTGACCTTAACGGTCATGACCTTGGGCTCCTTCGTCTGCGGGTCCGAGATGACGAGCTTGAAGTCGGGCACCTCCCCTTTCCCTGCCTTCAGGATGTTTGCTAGATATAAAAGTTCGAGGGGATCTGGTATCGAGTGATAGGGGTTTTACTTGCCCTCCACGGCTCCAAGGACCCCGCGTGGAGCGAGGTAGCTAACGGCTATAAGGAGCTTCTCTCGAGGTGGTTCGGCCTACTGGAGGTAGGTTATTTGGAGTACAACTCCCCGACTTTGAGGGAGGCCTTGGAGGCCCTCG
This sequence comes from Sulfolobales archaeon Acd1, assembly GCA_000389735.1. Classification (GTDB taxonomy): domain Archaea; phylum Thermoproteota; class Thermoprotei_A; order Sulfolobales; family Sulfolobaceae; genus Acd1. The sequence goes on from APJY01000005.1 coordinate 41,960, forward strand.
CGGCCAAAGGCGCTGATTCGGTGGTGGTAGTGCCCCTCTTCATCTCGTTGGGGACACACCTCAAGAAAGACATCCCGAAAGCTTTAGGACTGGAAGGGGAGTTCGCAGTGGTAAACGGTAAAAAGGTCAGGGTTAGAGTGGCCGAACCGATAGGGGTTGACGAGAGGGTTGCTGAGGTCCTCGCGGAGAGGGCTAGAAAAGCCATGAACGGCCTTTAACTCGATCCACTCACCAACAGCTTCGCGGTCTCCGGGTCGTACTTCCAGTCCTGAGGGAGCTTTCCGATCCTCTTGTAGTAATTCACTAACCTCCTTATCTTCGACTCTATTTCTTCCAGCCCTCTCTTCGCGGTCTTGTCCTTGGGGTGCTCCATCAGGTGCCTCCTCGCGTTGACCGCTCTCTTCATGAGGTTGAACAGGTCCTCAGGGATCTGTGGGGTTAAGTTCCTCTCTTCCAATATCTTGGAGAGCTTCTTCCCTGTAACCTGTTTGACCAAAGGTACCCCGAACTGGTCCCTCAGGATTACGCCGATCATGCTGGGCGGATACCCCTTTTTCGCCAGCTCCTCCACGATCAGCTCTACTTCCTCGCTGGTGTACCTCACCCACTTGGGCAGACCGGACCTAATTGGCCTGGTCGAGCCAGAACGTCCCTTAGCCCTCCTCTTTCTCACGCTCTCACCTGTTGATTATTGGCTTCAGGCTAGTTGTGGTTATCCCTTTCTTTTTAAGCTCTTCTCTCACCATCCTCGTACCCTCCACCATGACCTTCAGCTTCTCGAACGCCACCCTCCTGGGCCTCAGCTTGAGCCCGCAGTCTGGGTTAATGAAGAGCCTCTCGGGCGGGAAGATCTCGAGGGCCTTCCTTATGGCCTTCGCCACGGTCTGAGGCTCCTCGACCTTATTGGTATGTACGTCCACCACCCCGAAGCCCAGCTCGAGGTCGTACTTGTACTCCTTGAAGAGCTTGAGGGGCTCGAAGTTCCTGTTGGCGAACTCGAGGGCGAGCTGATCCACCTTTAACCTATCGGCGTACCTGAGCACCCTCGAGTAATCGCCGTAGCATATGTGCACAGCGACCTTCACCTTTATCCCCTTAACCGCCTCATTGACCGCGTCTATCGCCCACTCGACCTCGTCCTCGTGGGTCGGCAAAGCTGGCTCGTCCACTTGGATGAACTTGGCCCCTGCCTCCACTAGGGTCTTAAGCTCCTGGTTTATCACCTTGGCCAAGTCGAAGACTAGGTCCCGCTTGGTCTTGTAGTACTCGTTGAAAGACCATTCGGCTATGGTGTAAGGCCCCGTTATCGGAACCTTCACGACAGGTGAGTAGCTCACGTGCTGGGTGAACTTGAACTCGTGAAGGAGCATGGGACCCAGGTACTCGACCCTGCCGACCACGGAAGGTTTCCTGTAGTAAGCCGTCCCCCAGACCCTGACAGGGCCGTAGAACCTGAAGCCCCCGAGCTTTTCCGCGAAGTACTCGACCATCTCGTCCCTCCTCATCTCCCCGTCGGAGGGTATGTCCACCCCAGCCACCTGCTGATCCCTCATAACCGCAACAACGGCGTCGTCGAAGGCCTCGGTAAGCTCCTCGTCAGAGACCTTGCCGGCCTTATGGAGCCTGATGGCCTCCCTGAGCCACTTCGGCCTTGGATAGCTCCCTATAACCGTGGTGGGCAATATGGGAAGCTCGCTCATCCAGTTCACCCCTTTAGGCCTGAGGCTACCTTGAACTTCCTGTGTATAATAACTTCGGGGATCAGGTCTAGGAGTGATGAGTTACCGACTATCACTTCCTTCGCTCCCACCCCTCTCGCCCCCTCGACGAACCTCCTGAGCGAGGTCAGCTTCTCCACCTTAGTGTTCCTGGAGTCAAGTAACCCCAGGTAGACGCCCTTGCCCTTCACCGCCCTGTAAACGAAGGCAGCTAACTTCTTCCTGTCCTCGGTCAGGTCGAAGCCGTAGTAATCGGCTTTCAGGGACGTGAAGTCCTCGAGCCTGTCAGCCCTCAGGTTGAAATAAGAGATCAGGTGGACCTCCTTGTTGATCCCCTCCAGTAGGGTCGGATAAACCTCCTTGTAGGCCTCTACGACCTTCGTGGCTAGGCCTTTCTGGAAGAAGGAAGGCTCTATGACCTCTACCGCGTCGTACAGGTTCTTTTCAGCCTTCATGAAGGAGTTTATCGCTGAGGCGTAATCGCTCATTAGGGCCTTTAAGTCGCTATAGTGCTTGTCCTCGGAAAGAAGGGCGAAGGACAGAGGGCCCACAACCGTCAGCTTGAGCTTGGCCTTCAGTTTGAGGTCTTTTATCACGTTCCTGGCGGTCTCTAAGTCCTTAGCGTAGTCCTCCCCCTCGGAGGGCTCGAGCTTCCCCTTTATGACAGGAACCCTGTAGTAGAAGTTGTTATCGTAAAACCTCACCAGGCCGTTCTTTTCCACGTTCTTCAAGAGGGAGACCATTGCGTCTACGGGATCGTCGAACCTCATGAGGCCAGCCGTGAAGTAGTCCAACCCGTAATCTTTCATCGTCGTAATGTAGTACTCGATCTCCTTAGCCACCGCCCTGTCGTAGTCTTGTTTACTCACCTTCTTGCCCAGGAATCTGGACACGACCTTGGCGAAGTTGGGTCTTCTAGGATAAGGGCCCGTTACTGCCAGCGAAACGGACATCAGGTTTCCAAGCCCACATGGGGGGTCGCCGTTTTATGTATTTATCGCTTCGATCGCGATGGTTGTTGAAGCGTCGATTCCCTGCCTCTCCGTCTCTGAAGCTCGCGTGAAATGAGGTCTGACGAGTTACGCGCTCCCGCACGATCACGCGACCTTAGGCGCGAGCAGGTAAGTGACCTTCCCAGTGGTCTCGGAGCCGAACTCCATTTGTAAGGGCTTGTTCTCGGAGAACGCTATGCTCACCGTGTCGCCCAGCCTCGTCAGGCCCATCACGTCATTGATGTAAGCCACGTCATAAGTCGCCGTGGCCGGTTTCTTGACGGCTATGTCCACGAGGCCGCCCGTGTCCTTGTCGAGCACCACCTCGACCTTGGATTCTCCCTCGGTGTAGAACTTCACCGAGCCCTCGTCGGCGGAAATAGTGACGCTGTCCGAGACGGTTCTGGCCTCAGAAACGGCCTTGTTGACTCCCGCTGAGCTCACTGTGGCCGTGACGTCGAACTCGAGGTTCAGCTCGGGAACCTCCGGAGGCACCACCTCGAGGTTCTTGACGCCGAAAGACTTCTCGACCGCTCCTACCAGCTTGATGGTCACAACGTCGGGTGACGTAGACTCTATGACTACGGACTCCTTCCTCGCGGCGGCCTTCAGGATCTTGGCTAACGTCGCGGCGTTGAAGCCGAACTTGAACTCCTCACTGACGTCGTACTCCTGGAAGGCGCTCGAGGGGATGTTGAGTTTGATCAAAGCGATGTGAGCCCTATCCACGGTGACCAACTCTACGCCCTCCTGCTTGAAGACCATCAGGGCCTCGTCAACCAGCTTAGTTAACGTAGTTATAATCGCCTTGAGGTCCCTGACGTCCGAGTGAACTACCCTCATATCCTTTAGCCTAAGCTTATTCTCCGAATAAGGGTTTTATCCATTTGGCTTGACTAAAGGTATAATCCTCTCCTCGGACAGGAGCGGTAGCGGGAAGACGCTGATCTCCTCCGGAATAATGATGGCCCTCTCGAGAAGAATGAGAGTGGCGCCATTCAAGGTGGGCCCCGACTACATAGACCCCGGCTACCATAGGCTCGCCACCGGAGAGTGGTCGGCCAACCTCGACCTCTGGCTCATGGGAGAAGAGGAGGTCAAGAGGGCCTTCGTTAGGTATTCCAGAGGTAAGGACGTAGCGATCGTTGAGGGCGTAATGGGGCTCTACGATGGGGTGGGACTCAAGTACAGCACTTACGAGGTGTCGGAGGTACTCAAGCTCCCTATAGTCCTAATAGTGAACTGCTCGAACGTCTCGAGCACCGCCTCCGCCATAATCCACGGCCTGAAGACGTTCAGGAACGCCAGGGTCGTAGGGGTTATTTTCAACATGGTAGGTTCCGAGAAGCACTACAACTACTGCAAGGAGGGACTCGAGGGGGTCAAGACGTTGGGATACGTGCCCTATTCGAAGGACCTTAAGGTCCCGTCAAGGCACTTGGGACTGCATTTGGCGGAGGAGAACAGGGAGGCCCTGGAGGCCGTGAGGAGAGCCTCAGAGCTGGTTGAGGCCAACGTCGACTTAGACTCGTTGGTCGAGCTCGCAGAGGAGGCGAGAGCTCCTGAGGATGACGTGGAGAACGGGAGGCGTGAGGGCGGGAAGAAGGGCAAGGCAGCCGTTGCCTACGATCACGCCTTCAGTTTCTACTACCGCGACAATCTAGAGCTCCTAAGGGAGAAGTACGATCTCACCTTCTTCAGCCCGCTCAGGGACGAGTCGGTGGAGGACGCTGACCTCATATATTTGGGCGGAGGTTACCCGGAGCTCCACCTCGAGGAGTTGGAGAGGAACACGACGACTAAGAGGTGGCTCCTGAAGTCGGCCGAGGAGGGTAGGACCGTAATCGCGGAGTGCGGGGGCATGATGTACTTGGCTAAGGAAATAGTCGATTCTAGGGGTTACAGAATGGTGGGGCTATTCGACATGACCGTTAGGGCTAAGGATAAGCTGACGATAGGCTACACGCTCCTCGAGGCCTTGAGGGACAGCCCGCTGGGGAGAGCCGGGGAAAGGATTAGGGGACACGAGTTCCACTACTCCGTCGTCACGGATCCCGGACAGACCAGGTTCGCCCTGAGGAACGTCCTCGGTAAGGGTATTTGGGACTCCTTGGACGGGGCCCTAGAGTACAACGCGATAGCGACTTACAGTCACTTCTACTTCAGGGCTTCCCCTCTGCTTCTTTAGCGATCCTTTGGAGCCTCTCCACGGCTTCCTTCAGGCGCTGTAAGTCCTTCGAGTAGAGCCTGACCCTGTAGGGTAGCTTCGATGATTGGCTGTCGATCTCGATATACGACTTGTCCGGATTTACCGTGATCCTCGCGTCACTCAAGTGCTTGAAGTAGAGGACTAGGCCCGTCACGTCAGTAGACGCTATCCCCTTGATTGTAATCTTGTAGTTCGAGGGGGCCACCACCTCCATCATCCTGAACTTCACGATCCTCCTGTAGACGAAGAAGTTGAAGAGGAACAGGGCCTCGAAGTAAGTCACGTAAGCCAGAAACCTGTAGAGTCCAACGTAGTTCTCGGTTATCTTTACGAATACCGTGTAGTAAAAGGCGATAAGGAGGAGCATGTAAAGCGACATAATCCCTAGCGACCTGAGGGTCTGCGACGTGTAATCCCTCAGCATGGCCTGGTACTCGTCGTCCCTCATGGCCACTTCCATGGCCTTCCTCTCCTCGAAAATCGACGGTGCTTTAACCACCTCAGAGAGGTACTTCCTCTGTGACATGAGGGGGTTGCTCTTCTGGGCCATGTAGAAGCTCACGCCCATTATGATGAAAATGTAAAGGATGTAGAAGGCGAGGAAGTACTCGGGGTAGAAGGAAAGCACGGCTGAAAGAGCTAGCATCGCGGCCTGGCTGATGACTATCATCTTCCAGTTGTACGGGTTGTAAGGGAGTTGCTGGCTCACGTGAAGCCATAATAGCGCGATCCTATAAGGGTTTACCGATGCCTTTTCCGTTGGCGGTGCTCACGCTGACCCTCGCCACCAACTTAGTCAATTTAACGATAGTGGTCCACTTCGTCGGTAGCCCTCCCAGCTTCGGGGTTCTGCCAAGCGGTTATTTGGTCATATCGGCTCCCGCCAACCTGACTGTGAGTTCCCCCATCCCATTCTCCCAACTCAACTCGACCACGATAGTCCTGAACCCCTTCCTGATATCTAACGGTACTACCATAACCATGAAGTACCTCAACGGGTCGGCCAACGTGACTTTCCTGACGCGGGCCAGCGACTTGAAGGTTCCTTTCACGGGCAACATCACGCTCACGCGCGACGGTGCCCCCTATAACCTGTCGGTGGTTTCGTCAAATGGCTCGTTAGAGGGCGAGCCCTCTGGTTTTCCTACGTCGGAAAAAACGGTTTACTTGGCGATCGCCTTAGCGGCCGTCGGCTCAATCACAGCCTTGGAGCTATCCAGAAGACGAGCTTAGCCCCTTCCTCCCCCAAGGCCTCTATCTTCATGGGGACGTTGTTGCCGAAGAACACGTCTACGTTATCGGAGAAGCTGGACCCCGAGACCGCGTCCTTAAGCACCTCAAGGCTGTAAGTCGCTGACCCCGGCTCGTTTACCTGCAGCTCCTTCAACGGCTTGTCAGGGAGCAAGTGCGCCTCATACGTCTTCCCCTCCGCCTCCGACTTGACGAGAACCTTGCCCTCCTCTGCCTCGAAAGTGGCTTCTGATGATACAACCTCGGCCTCCTTGATCACGCTCTTCAGTATCTTGCCCTCCACCTTCATCTTTACCGAGTGGGTCACCTTCGGCTCCTGGAGGTTCTCGAGTAGGGTCTGCTCAGCCTTAACGTACAGGTTGCTCTTGGTCCCTGACCTCACGTCGGTTACGATTATCTTCAGCCCTCCTTCGACCTCCTGAACGGTTACGGTCGCCCTCTTGGACTGGGCCTTACCTAATACCTTCTTCAGCTCGGTAACGCTCATCTTGTAAGCCACGGGCTTATCGATCACGTACTCCCCCATCACCGTCTTCGGGATGCTCAGAACGCCCATCAACACCTTATCGTCGGTCAGATACCTAGAGTAAATCCCGTCCTCGCCGAAGTTGAGCGTTATCTCTTCGGAGAGCCTAACCATCCCGCCGATCAAGTGATAGAAGTCAGACGCGTTCGGGTAAGTGGCCTTGATCAGCCCTCCTCGCCCCCCTCGGACTTCTCCTTCTTTCTGGACTTCTTCTTAGACTTCGTCTCCTTTTTAGCGGATTTGCCCTCTGACTCTTCCTCTTTTCCTTCTTCTTCCTTTTGTTCCTCCTTCGCGCCCCTCCTGCTCCTCCTACCTCCCAAGTGGGCCGACGTCTGCTTCCATAGGCTCGTGAACGTCTTTTCCGCCCGCTTGACCGAGATCTTACCTGACAACAGTTTGTCCCAGGTCTCCGTTTCGATGAGGAGGCCCTCGATCTCGGCCACGCTGAGCTCGGGGAGTTCCTCCTCTTCCCCGCCTACGGGTAGCTCCTGAGCCTCCCTACCTTCCAGTGTAAGTTCCTCCTCTTCCTCCGTCCTTACTTCCTGCTCACTCATAATCTTACCCGGGGGGTAGGCTAAAGCGTACAACACGGCCAGTTAAAAAATCTCTTGCTATCACTTCCCCCCTCTTCAGGCTGGTCAAAGCCGTTATTAACGCTTTCGCGAGCCTCTCGTCGCCCCCCGACAGCAAGGACGCCGCGTACCTCGCGTCCTCGGGGTTCGTCAACCTCAAAATCATCTGATAGCTGGTGTTCGGAATGACGTCCTTGACCGGGTCCATCTGTTGACTTATCAGAACTACCCCTAGGCCGAACTTCCTCCCCTCCGAGGCAAGCTTCCTTAATATAGCCGAACCGCTCTCCTTCTCCAGCACGAAGGGAGCCTCGTCTACCACTATCAAGTTCGTCAGCCTCCCCTTCTTCTCCCTCAGGTAGTACAGCGAAGCCCTAAGGACGGTCTCGATTATCATGTAAGCGACCTCCCTCGTGGGGACGGAGGACACGTCGAGCACCTTCCTTCCCTCGAAAAGGTCCTCCAGCTTGACCCCTTTGCCTGGGAATATGGCCTCGTTGAGGAACTTTAGGTAAGGTTCGACCGAGGATAGCCTGCTCAACGTTTGAGCGTCGGATGCCAGCTTCTTCTCCTTCTCAAGGACCGCAAGGACTTCTGAGAACGTGGGAGGATCGTAGGACCAGGTTGTGGGGTCGTCGGTTATCCCCTTCAGGGCGTAGGCCTCAACGAGGAGGTTGACTAGGGTTATCTCCTGCAGGGGGCCGAGCCCGAAGACCGACTTGATCATGGAGGCTATCTCGACGCTTCTCGAGTGGGGTGAACTGCCGAGGAGGCTCAAGGGGTTGAGGGAAACCTTGCTGGCGTCTATCCTCTCGCCCAGATCGGAGTGCTCGCCGTGGGGGTCGACGACCAGGTAGTTGACGTCCCTAAGCCCCCTCAGTAACGCCCTAGCCAGGCTCGACTTCCCCGCCCCCGAGGAGCCCACTATGACCAGGTTGTAGTTGTTGCTCCTCGAGAAGTCGATACAGAACTCCCCTCTGGCCTTCCTCCACCCGGAGCTCAGTTGGCCAGAAGAGAACAGTGAAGGCGCTAGTTCAGCCTCCAACCTCCCCAGGCAGGCCCCTTCGCTCAACCGCGTGTATGGCGCGTCGTAAAGGGCTGGAACGACGAGCCAGGAGGCTAAAGCCGCGAAGCCCCAGTACCAGGCGTCATTGAGCGTGGAGAGCAGGCCCGCCAAAACTGAGCCGAGCACTAAGAACGGGTCGTGAGTGAGTAAGTACACAGCTAGGGTTGAAAGCGCGGCGGGCACAGCGGGCCTCCACGTGAGTCTCCTCAGCTTCAGGGACTCTACGGCCGGGTCGCTTGCCCCCTTGGTCAGGAAAGCCTCTGCCACGAAGGCGAAGAAGGCCGCCCCCAAGTAAGGTGGGAAGTAGCTGGCGAAGAACTCGCTCGGGTCCAGCCCGTCCAAGACGTTGAAGGATGTCGTGAGGACAAGGAAGAAGAGCAGGGACGTGGTGAGGGATCTGGACAGCGCGTAAGAGAACAAAGCATAGAGGATGACGAGTAAAAGCAACGCGAGCGGGGCCCACGTTACAGTTAACCCCGCCAAGCTGAAGGTCAATCTACTCACTAAGTAAGGGAAGACGTAAGCTATCAGTAAGGCAATCGCGACAAGCACCAGGTGGGAAGGTCGCATTACTATTTTAGACGATGTCGGTATTACGTAAAAACCAGTGAGCATAACAGCGAGGGAGTTCGCCAGGAAGCTGGTAGAGCTCGGCTATAAGGAGCTTACTCCAATACAGAAGGTAGCCATCCCCCTTATCCTGAAGGGGCACGACGTCTTGGTAATGGCTCCCACGGGCTACGGCAAGACTGAGGCCGCCGTTTTCCCCGTGTTCTATGAAATAGCGTCTAACGGCCTGAAACCCATCACCGCCCTTTACGTCACCCCGCTGAGGGCGTTGAACAGGGACATAGCCAACAGGATCTCGAGGATAGGCGAGGCCCTGGGAGTGAAGGCGATGACGAGACACGGCGACACACCGCAGTCGGAAAGGAGAAGGATTTCAGCGTCGCCCCCTCACGTCCTGATAACGACCCCCGAAAGCCTCCAGTTCCTTATAGTACAGGACAGCTACCGCAGGGCCTTTCAGAACCTGAGGTTCGTGATAGTCGACGAGGTACAGGAGCTGTTAGACGACAAGAGGGGCCTTGAGCTGTCGATAGTCCTGGAGAGGTTGAGGAGGATCGCCAATCGCAGGCTCCAGATGATCGGCCTCTCCGCAACTGTGGGCGACGTCGAAACGGCCAAGAGGTTCCTTAACCCCAGCGGCGAGGTCGAGGTGGCTTCGGTCGACGCGGTCAAGGAGATGGATGTCAGAGTGGCGACAGCTCCCGTCGACGAGAGGATAGTGAATGAGGCCTTTAAGGCAGGCCTCAAGCCCCAGCTCTACGCTAGGCTGATAACCCTCAAGGAGTTAGTCGAGAAGCACAAACCTGTCCTGGTCTTCACTAACGTCCGCGACACGGCTGAGTTCCTGGCGAGCGAGCTGAAGAGGCTTTCTAACCTGGAGCTCGAGGTTCACCACGGCTCCCTTTCCAAGGACGTGAGGTTAGAGGTGGAGAGGAGGCTGAAGGAAGGGGAGGTAGATGCCGTCTTCGCGACCTCCTCGTTGGAGTTGGGGATAGATGTCGGGAAGATAAACGCGGTCATCCAGTACATGTCGCCGAGGCAGGTTACTAGGCTTATCCAGAGGGTGGGAAGGAGTGGTCACAGGATAGGGTCGAAGTCCTTGGGCTTCATAGTCCCGGGGGACAACGTCTTCGACGCCCTGGAGTGTTTGGCTATAGTGGAGAAGATGAAGGAGGGCTATTTGGAGAGGCCGACCGTGGAGGAGAAACCCTATGACGTCGTAGCTCACCAGCTGGTCGGTATGGTGCTCGAGGGGTATAAGGACCTGAACCAAGCGCTCGAGGTGATCAAGTCGTCGTACTTCTTCAGGGACCTGACCCTGGACGAGCTGGTCGAGATCGCCTCGTTCTTGGAAAGCGCCAGGATCGTAAAATTGGAGGGCATGTTGATTAGGCCCTCAGCTAGGGCGAAGTCGTACCACTTCACGACCAGCATGATACCCGACTCTGTGAGGAGCTTCAAGGTCGTGGACGTGGAGGCCGACTCAATCATAGGGGAGCTCGACGAGGAGTTCGTGACCTCTCTCAGCGAGGGCGAAGTGTTCGTCCTGGGCGGGAGGCTCTGGAGGGTCGTGAGCGTGGAGAAGGAGAGGATTTACGTAGAGAGGGCGAAGGAGGTGAGGGGCCTATTGCCCACCTGGTTCGGCGAGTCGATACCGGTCGAGAAGGAGGTGGCCCTCAAAGTCTATGAGATGATAGCGAAGGCCTTCCGTGGCGACCTATCCGGGCTCCCCCAGGACGTGGCGGAGGAGCTGAGCGAGCTGGCCTCGGAACACAGGAGAAGGGGCTATCCGGAGGTCGGACCAGACAGGATAGTCGTGGAGGTCTCCGGGGACGTTGCGGTCATCCACTCCCCCTTGGGAACTAGGGGTAACAACACCTTGGGCTCCGTGCTGAGCGGCCTCTTCAAGTCCCTCATGAAGCCCACCTACAGGTCGAACGCCTACTTCATAGCCCTGGCCTCCCCGTCAGGCATACAGGAACAGGAAATGAGGGAGGTGGTCGAGACGTTCCTGAAGAGTCCCAAGGAGGTCCTGCTCTCGAGGCTTGAGACAGCCGTGAAGAACAGCCCCAACTTCAAGTGGAAGCTCTTCATTGAGGCCGAGAGGTTCGGCGCTATAGAGAAGGGTTCAGAGTTCAACTACAACTTCAGCCTGCTCAAGCCCTACGCGGAGACCGTCGTTGGTACTGAGGCGGTGAAGGAGTTGATAGCTAAGGAGTACGACGTCGATGCGTTAGACAGGGCGAAGGAAATGGAGTGGGTCGTCGTTAAAGTCCCCAGCTTCTCCCCCTTGGCCGAGACCTTCCTGAGCCAGCTCCTCCTCCACTCGGACTCCAACGACAGTCCAGTGATGCTGGAGATAATTAAGAGGAGGCTGTCCAGCAAGGAACTCAGGCTGATCTGCCTCACCTGCGGCTGGAGCGACGTCAGGAAGGCGGGGGAAGTCCCCCAGAGGTGCCCGAAGTGCGGAGGGGCTTTCCTGGCGGTCACTTACCCTGACGACTCCCAGGCCGTTGAGGTAGTCAGGAAGAGCCTCAAGGGGGAGAAGCTCAAGGGAGCCGAGAACAGGAAGCTCAGGGAGCTGAAGGCGACCGCGAGCTATTACCCGCAGTTCGGGAAACACGTCGCGTTGGCCATAGCCGCGAGGGGGGTAGGGGCGGGGAACCTGGCGAGGGTTCTGGCGGAACTGGACAAGGGGGAGGAGGCCTTCTTTAAGGCGGTCATGGAGGAGGAGAAAAGGTTCCTGAGGACTAGGAAGTATTGGCAGGATTAACCTTATTTTCGCCTCGAGGATAACGTTCTCGATCCGTGATGGCTGTCATCGAGGTAGGGAGGATCGTTGTTAAAACGAGGGGTAGGGAGGCAGGAAGGAAGGCGGTCATAGTGGACATCGTTGACAACAACTTCGTTATAGTAACAGGCCCCAAGAGCGTTACGGGAGTGAAGAGGAGGAAGGTCAACATAAACCACGTAGAGCCGACGGACAAGAAGGTAGACATACCGAAGGGGGCAAACGATAAGGCCGTCGAGGACAAGCTGAAGGCTGAGAACCTCATAGACTATATGAAACAGGGCGTTAAGGTGACCCTGCCCAAGTTATGAACGAAAGTGGTCTTGATGTACGATTTCATCCGAAAGATCGACGATTTTTGTGGTTACAAGAACGATTGGGTAATAGTTAGGGACGAGAACACGGACGAGAGGTACGGAAGGTACGCCGACAAGAGGCCCATAGAGGAGCTCCTGAAGTACGGCGTCGTGAACCTGGACAAACCCCCAGGCCCTACGAGCCACGAGGTGGCCTATTGGGTTAAGCAGATGCTGGGCCTCAAGAAGGTCGGCCACGGGGGGACCCTAGAGCCCCTTTAAGGGGGCGGGGAGACCCCAAGGTAACCGGAGTCCTTCCGATAGGTCTCGAGGAAGCGACCAAGCTGATGACGTACGTCACGAAGTCAGGCAAGGAGTACGTCTGCGTTATGCAGGTCCACTGCGACTTCCAGCTGGAGGAGCTGAAGAAAGTCCTGAGCCAGTTCGTCGGGACGGTTTACCAGAAGCCCCCCGTCAGGTCGTCGGTGAAGAGGAGGATCAGGAAGAGGAGGATTCACGATTTGGAGCTCCTCGAGACTTCGGGCAGGTTAGTCCTGCTCCGGATCTCCTCGGAGCCGGGCACTTACATGAGGAAGCTCTGTCACGACGTGGGCGTGATCCTGGGATGCGGGGCCCACATGAGGGAGCTGAGGCGAACGAGGTCAGGCCCGTTTACGGAGAACGCTAATCTGGTCACCCTGCACGAGCTCTCGGAGGCCGTTTACCTCTGGAAGAACTGTAAAGACGGGACGGAGCTGGAGAAGGTGGTAATGCCGATGGAGCTCGCGACCTGCGGGATGCCTAAGGTCCTGGTCTCCGACGGGGCGGTCAACGCGATAACCTACGGCTCCACCCTCAACGTCCCGGGGATAGTCGCGCTTCAGAAGTTCAAGAAGGGCGACAACGTGGCCATGTTGACGCTTAAAGGCGAGCTGATCGCAATAGGCCAGGCCCTCATGTCGAGCGAGGAGATCCTGAAGAGCAAGAGGGGTCAAGCGGTACAGCCGAGGAGGGTGTTATTAGCGAGGGACGTATATCCGAGATCGTGGACACAATAACCGTCTCAGACGTCGTCGACGGTATCCCCTTATCCCTCGTCTCTAGCCACGGCGTGTTCTCCAAGAAGAGGCTGGACTTGGGGACGAAGACGCTCCTCCAAAACCTGATCCTTGTAAATGAGGGTACAGTAGCTGACGTGGGGTGCGGCTACGGCCCCATAGGCATATTCGTTGCCCTGAAGAACCCTAAGCTCAGGGTCTACATGCTTGACGCAGACGAAAGGGCCGTGCACTTAGCTAAGGAGAACGTGAGGCGTTACGGCTTGGAGGACAGGGTGACCGTGCTGAGGAGCGACGTGCTGTCCGCGCTTCCGGAAGGCGTCGAGTTGGACGCGATTTACTCCAACCCTCCGCTCAACAGGGGGTTCGACTTCCTGGAGAAGCTGGCCGAGCAGGCGAGGGACAGACTGAGACCTGGAGGACTGATAGAGCTGGTCGTCTACAAGGGGGAGGCCAACGTCCTGAAGGCGTTCGGCTCGGACTTCAAGGTGGAGGTCGTCAAGAGGAGCAAGGGCTACTCGGTGATAAAGGCCGTGAAAGGCTGAAAGAAAATATAGGCAGGGCGGTGAATAAGTTATCTCGCCGGGGTGCCCGAGCGGTTAAGGGGCCAGCCTTGAGAGCTGGTGGGGTTCCGCCCCTCGTGGGTTCGAATCCCACCCCCGGCGTGCCCTATGCTGTTTCCTCACCTCTCGCCCCTAAACTTCGTTACTAGACCGTAAGGGACCAAGGCGCCTCTTCTCTCCTTCAGTTTCACACCCCTGGACTCGGCGAACCTGAAGAAACTCTCGTCCAGCTCCACCCTGCTCACGGATTCCAGGGCCTTCACGAACCTCAGTAGGGAGGCTGTCATTTCCCTCTTGAAGGCCTCGTCGGTCTCGTTAGGGAGATCCGCGTCGGAGTGATAGTAAGGGATTAAGTCGTCGTTGTAGAGCACGACCCCAGGGTGTCCCTCGGTCACGAAGGCGAAGTGGTCCGAAAACGGCGTAGTCATCTCAACCCTCTTAAGGCTGAAGAGTTCGGAGTACCGCCAAAGGTCCGGGGTCGCGGAGAAGACGACCCTGCTGGGGAACAACGCGTCAAGCGATATCATAACGTGCGTATCCTCCTTGGGGTGCTGGAAGGAACCGGTGCAGCACCGCGGCCCCTCCTCGGAAGAGAAGAAGACGACCTTCAAGCCCCGCTTTAGGTTCGGCCTCTTGAGCTGATCCAGGAGATCCAAGAGGATCTCGACTGAGAAAAGGTTGTCGTGGTAGCCCGAGAGCCAGTGGTCGACGTGGGCGCCCAGGACTATGTAGCTCTCCCCTTCCTGGACAGTCACCTCCAGGTTATAGGACTCAGCGTCCTTGAGGTAGGCATCCGCCTCGACGTCCACTTTGTCCCCCTCTCTGACCCTTTCCCTGACGAAGGCTGAGGGTTTCCCTACACTTACGGCTATCCTCCTTAGCTTGCCAGAATCGTAAATCAGAGCGGCCTTCACGCCCTCCCGATTCATTAAGCCTTCGTAAAGCGGCTTAACCTCGAAGGGGTGGGACGGCATATCGAGCAAGACGACGTCTTTGCCTGCCACGCCCTCAGCGTAGCCTTGCGTGTAGGGAAGAAGGGAGGCCTCGACTTCCCTCCCGTTAACCCTCACGTGGAACTCCTTTACCTCCCAAACCTTCGTCCTAACCGGAACCCTCTTGACCTCCCGATCCAAACTCTCCTCGATTAGCTTCAGGATAGCCTTCTCCTTCTCAGACCCGTGAACGGCTTCCCCCAGTGAGAGGGCCCTTTCGACTACCTCCTTTCCGTTCAATTCCGTCCTTTAGGATGTTTGTCCAGCTTCTAAAGTCGATTAAGCGAGGGTTTATTTAGTTCGGTTTCGAACAATCCGCCGTGAGGCCTAAAGTTCTCTCCGCACCCGGCCCGGTCTCTTATCCGCTAATAGTTTCAGGGAAGGTGGAGCTAATATTCGGCAAAGAGGGGACCGAGGCGGACGCGATCGCGGACTCCCTGGTCTCCCTCACGAGGAGGGGGCTCAGGGCTCATTACGGAGCGCTGAGGGGCTTATTGGCCGTCTATCCGGAGCTGAGGAGCCCCACGGCCGTTTGGAGGAGGGGAAGCGCCGCCGACGTCCTGGTCAGGGTTGCTTATAAGAGGCTCGGAACGAGGGACTTCGAGTTGGTTTATTACGAGGACCTCTCGGAGGCGCAGAGGCTCCTGGCGGAAGGTAAGGTCCGCTCAGTGGTCGGTTCGACCGCGGCGTTGAACGGCTTGAGGCTGGAGGATCTGCTCGAGACCCTGGGGGTTAAGGTTCCTTCGTCGTGCGGGCTCCATATAGTTAAGAGAGAGGCTGAGGACGCGATCGTATCGGCCTACCTGGAGGGAATTGATAGAATCAGACAGGACCCCGTGGGGACTTCCGAAACAATAGCTGAAGCCCTTCCCATCGGGAGGCCTCCGAGCTTCATCGAGCGAGTTCTGAGGTCGGCTGACCTGTTCCTGAAGAGGATCGACGACTATTCCGACCTCGAGGCTGAAGTGAGGTCGGTGATCGTCTGAAGGCTTGGTCTGTAGTACTTAGTTTTGTCCTTCTTTACTGCTTGCTACCTCGGTTTTTTGAATGAGTTAAGGGAACTCGTATGCCTCAAAAAGAACCGTTTTAAAAACCCATGCTTCAGATACTTCTCACAAAGATTAGAATTAACTCCCAAGTTTAATGAGAAAAATTCTAACTTACAAAGGAAGGGGGTTAAGGCTCGAAAAGCCTCGCCCTTCCAGGGCGGGGAGGAAGTTAGTTCTTCAGGTACAAGAAATTATAAAGTCAAATCAATGAATTAATCTTAACGAGTAACCTAACGTTCTTATCAAAGCATATCGTTACTCTAGAAAAGAAGTCACCCCTACCTAAGATTAGGCTGGGAAAAATCCCTCCGATTTCTCCGAAATCGGCTACTGCAACTGGAATTTCGAAATCCTCCTTAAGTTCCACAAAATGGAATTTTAGTTTGTGCCTTTTTGTATACAGATTCAGATTAGTTAATACTACCGTGTCCAAATAACGTTCTTCTAAGTTGTCAAAGCACTCGTTTAAAGTTTTCCTATTTATTAAAGAGAACCTACTACTGCTGTCTGGTAAAGCGTAAATTAGTAAGTTCCCTCCTATCTTGGGGCATTCCATCTCTGCTTTTAGTAAAGGTACCGCATAGCCTCTTAAGGTAATGAAGGGGATTTCTATGTAGTCAGTCATGCTAACTCTTCTCTGCTTCCACTACCGTTAAAATGTCGTATTGACTTCTTTTGTATCCCTTCTTCTTCATAATCTCTTCCACTTCTTCCCAAGAATTACCCTCAGCTACTATATTCCTATTTTCGTCTATTGCATAATATTTCCTAACTATCCTGATGGCTTCGGGCATATGTTCTCAGATTAAATATGAACTTCTGAGGCTATAACTTTGCCTTGCTTCTGACTTCCTCCCCGCCCTGGAAGGGCGAGGCTTTTCGAGCCTTAACCCCCTTCCTTTGTAAGTTAGAATTTTTCTCATTAAACTTGGGAGTTTATTCTAATTCCCCACAGAGAGGAATAAGCAAGGAGCGTTAGGGCGGGGAGGAGGTCAGCAGTTCCTTAATACACCTCCTTACATTTCCTCTTAAATGACCTGGAAACCTCCTCAACACTGCTTCTAATGGGACGTGTGCAGATAATGAACCGTTTGTAGCATCGAAAACAGCTACTAATATTGCGTTAAGTGTCTCAATACAGCATTTGACCATTTTCTGCCAGAATCATTTTATTCTTAACAAGATTTATGAGTTTTTGGTAGAAAGTGGTAATTATGGAAAGCAAACAAGTAGAGAAGGAGGTAGTTTTCGTAAGCAAGGTCTCTGTAACTAAAAGTAAGAAAAACGGTAAGGAGTACGTCACGTATAGGATAACTATTCCTATGGATAAGGCTAAGGAATTGGAGTTAGACGACGGGGATTATCTTTTAATAAAGGCTAAAAAGGCCAAGTGGTATCACCTCTTAAATTGGGAGGAAATGAAGAACGTTTACAACATGTTACCGGAAGAAATAAAAAGAGAAGTCGATGAACTGAATCATAAATAAGGTTTCAACCTATCTCTTGTTAGAAATATTATAGCCTTAGGAAAATCGGTCTCCCTATTAAGGTCAGCTTTTTCGGATGAGTCTTCGCTCAGCCTCACGGGGTTCCCCACCTCTGCGGACGATTCGTTGTTTTAGGAGATAATTAGCGCCCGTATAGGCGGGGGAGGTCAAATCACGGAGAGCGAAGAACACTGCGCTGACGTTCGTTAGCCACACGTCCTAAGAACGACTACAGGGTTCCGCTCGCCCTCACGTCCTTCACCCTCGTCTGGCCCTCCCTGACCCTAGCGTCTTTCCTCAAGTAATTGAGCGGCACCGTTAACGCCGTGATCGCGAACGAAACCAACACCACGCCCTTGAAAGCCTCCATGAAGGGTTCCGCCACTAGGCCGCCGAAGGTCTTAGGGTCGAGGTTCACTCCCGGGAACGGGTCGTAACCCAAAAGGGCGGAGAAGACGACCACGGGCGGCGGAACTATTTGGGACAAACGGAAGGACAGCTCCGCGTTCACCAGGGGCTGATACAGGAAGAGGAAGAGCAGGGTGAAGTAGATCGCGACCGAAATGGCTGAGGCCGTGTTCTGCAACGTGCCCCTCATCCCCGAGGTGGCCCCCCTGTAGTTCGGAGGGGCGGAAGCCATTATGTCCGCCAAGTTGGGGGCGGAGAAGAGCCCCATTCCGAGGCCGCTGAAGAAGGTTATCACGAAGAGCTGCCAGATCTGGAAATCGTAGGGCAGGAAGTAGAGGGCGAGGGTGGAGACGGCCGTTATCGAGAGCCCGGCGGTGGTCAGCTTCTTGGAACCCAACCTGTCCGAGAGCCTCCCCGCCACCGGAGCGGAAACCATGAAGCCGACGCTGTTAGGGAGCATATAGAGCCCCGCCAGCAGGGGGGTCAGGCTGAAGGGGACTCCGTGGAGCGGCAACCAAACCGCCTGTAGCAAGATTATGATGAGCAGAGTCAGTCCCTGCCTTACACTCGAGACTAAGGTGTTGGACGCGATAGCGATACTGAAGTCCACGTGCTTGAACAGCGAGAAGACGAACAGGGGACTCCTAACCTTCCTCTCCACGTAAATCAAAGGAAGTAAAGTCGACACGCCCATCGCGACTAGCCAGTAGCTCGCGACTCCCTCCCCTGGAACTAGTATCAACGTCGTGCCTATCAGAATCAAAGTGAGGGACGAGGCGAACAGAAGACCTCCCAGCCAGTCGAGGCTCTCGCTTCTCCTCGCTGAAACGCTGGGCAGGCCGGAGGTGAGCGAGTAGCCCAGAAGTCCGACGACGGCCGGGAAGAGGAACACGAGCCTCCAGTCGAAGAACGCCAACACACCTCCCAAAACGAGGCCCATAACTCCGCCGACCAGCCCCATGGACTGGGTCAGGGAAAGGGCGTAACCCAACTTATTCTTAGGGATCAGGTCCGCGATTATCGCGGTTCCGTTGGACATCAGGAACCCTCCCCCAACGCCTTGGATCACCCTGAGTAGGATGAGGGCCAGCACCGCGGCGTCTCCCCAGGGGGGAAGTAACGACATGAGTAAGGCCGATACGGAGAATATCAGGAAGCCTACCCTGAACACCTTAACCTTGCCGTAAACGTCGCCTAACCTGCCGAACAGGCTCAGGAACGACGCCGTAACTGTCATGTAGCCGACAATTAGCCATACTATGTAGGGTAACGACGAGGGCGAGTTGGGGTTGAAGCTGAGCCCGTTAAGGATCGCAGGTAAGGCGATTATTATTATGTTGTAGTTCGCGAAGGCGACGAAGGAGGCTATGCTGACGTTAAAGACGACTCTCGTCTCCGAGTTCATGAGGAAAGTTAGCCTCCGAACTATTTAAAGCGGTCGTCTCTGCCTTGATCCTAGATCGAGAGTTGACGCCTTTGAAGTAGGATGGTCAGAACGGCGTTGTGTTAAAGAAAGGAAGCTAAGGAGGTGAATAACGTCTTCAAGGTCGCTTCATACACCCCTCTGTCGGGAAAATTTCAATGGTTTGAAAGACTTCTAGCATTCTTTTATAATATTCCGCGGACCTTAATTCCTTCCTGAACCATTCCACCTCATGTGAACGGGAAAACTTTGAACAGAGTTTTCTTCTTCATTTAAGTGCCTAGCTGTTTGCTCAGCCTTCATATATCTATTGTAGCTACGTTAAATTAGTTTAAGTAATTTCCATGAGTTAGACTTCCTGTGGGTTCGTGCTCAGGCTCTTCTGTTTCTTTAAGATCTGTATACCTCCTTGTAAGCTCTTTAACCTCATTTGAAATTTCCTGCGCCTCTCTTCATTGTCTTAGGCTAAAGTTGATTACGTTCGCTACGACGAGAGTTAACGTTATTGATGACGTGCGATCAGAAAAAATCCTTCAGATAACTTCTCAGTAGCATGTTGTAGATCCCCCGATCCTTCCGTATTTAAGCCTCTAAATCTATGAATAGTATAATCAGGTGAAAGGAAGTGGATTATAACAAAGTTATAGACATTGCCCAAAAGGCGCTTTATTACGTTAGATATGGAGTAATGAATAAAGGAATAGATCTAGTGATAGCAATTACTATTTCTGGTATAATTAACATGGTATTTGAAATTTTAAAATATTACAACTTGGGAGTACCACCACAAATTTTGGCTTTTTTAGCATCAACCTTAGTATCTCTTGTTTTGGTCCTCAGAAAAGTGTTCGAATATCGCAAACTTTACGATGAAATTAAATTCTACGTCATACCCTACGTAATAGGTGAGATAACACTTCTTGCTTTAGTCGTGAAGCCTCTAAATACATCACTGCCGACTGAGATAGTAAAAGACGCTATACCACTGTTTATAGCGTTAACGTTAACACGTGTTAAAAAATGAACTGAATTATAATCACACAATTTTTCTCAGATGAGGTGAACAAGTTGAACTCGACTGCCATGTTGGTTCCCTTATTTCTCACAAGTCTCACATCACCCATAATTTCCGCATCAATTTCAGGGATATTATCATTCATAACTATCATTGTATATGTAGCGATATGAAGTAGGAGTTAACAGAGAGGGAATATTGAGAGCGTTATTCAGGAATATTGAGATACCTCTAAAGGGAGGATATCAGAAAGAGCTACTTAACCCTTATGACACGATACACACATTAAAAAACTTCGAACTTTTTATATTTCCTCACACTCGTAATTTTTACATTACCGCGTTATCGCTATCCATTGTTCATTCTTCCCTCTTTATTCAGCGTAATCTACAAATTTTGGGGTACACTAGTAGTAGGATCGGCCATAACAAGGTTAATTATGGACACATTCCCAACGAAACAACGAAGAAGTCTCGGCCTTACTTTGACCCCTATTTTCTCCTAATGCTCAGTATTTTTTACTGCATTTGAGATTCTGGCCTAAAAACGGTTTCAGAAGCCTTCACCCCCATCGAGGGGAGACCCTTCTGAAGAGCTTCCCTACGACCTTCGAGAGCGAGGTGACGAACGTGAGCTCTATTAAAAATATTAAGGTGAAATAAATTAAATTTATTGGGAAAGAGGAAAAAACCGAGGCTATCCCCTCACCGTAAGTTCGCCTCAGCAACTCGATGCCCGTGAAGTAGTCGAACAGCGATAAAACCAGGGAGACCGCGACGAAAGTGATCTGTTTCACATGGTCAACTCCCTTTACCGGTTTAAATTTCCTAAATTAAGTCCGAAAATTTCAGTATTATAAGGCCCTTATGATCGCAGACTTCCTTCGGGGCAAAGCTTACGTCACGTAACTTTCGCCCGCCCGTTCGTCGGTTAATTGCCTGAAGCTTAACGTGTACAGCTACGCGGTGTCCAGTGAGGCCAGGGGAACCAGGGAGGTTTACGTTTTCGTCGTCGACAGCGTCTCTTACCCCCTGAGGTCATATATCGTTAAGGTCGAGGTAACGGAGGGGAGGATCAGGAAGGCTTCCTGTAGCTGCCCGGGCTTCGCGGTCAGGGGGAAATGCCTCCACCTGAGTTTGACCTTGAGGAAGCTCCAGGTCGTGAAAGGCCTCAAACTAAACGCAACAGCTCAGCCTGCTCACGTCGACGTAAAACGAGAGGGCCGCGAGCCTGAGCGATTCGGCGACCGTAGGGAAAGGATGAACCACTTCGATGATGTCGTCGATCGTCAGGCCGTGCCTGATCGCTAACGCGGCCTCAGCTATGACGTCTCCCGCGTTCTCGGCGACCATCTGTACCGACACTATCCTCTTGGTTTCCCTCTCTACAGTCATCTTGACCAGCCCCCTCTCGTCGCCGAGTATCGAGGCTTTAGGCAGTTCGCTGAGCCAAATGACCCTGCTCTCAAGCGAGCCTACCTCGTAGCCCTCCGCGCTCCCCACCCTCGCTATGTTGGGTTGAGTGAAGATGGCCTGGGGGGCCAGCCTCCTGTTGGTGCTCTTTCTCGACCCCGTCAGAGCGTTTTCAGCCGCTATGGACCCCTCGTACCCGGCCAGGGACTCCAACATGGGCTCTCCTAAGACGTCCCCCGCGGCGTAAACGTTGGGGTTTGTGGTGCTCAAGTCGTCGTTCACCTTTACGCCTCCGTTTGGGCCAAGCTCCACCCCGGCCGCCTCGAGGTTGAGGTCGACGTTCGGCTTCCTGCCAGTAGCTAGGAGGATCTCCTCCGCCTCGATCTCACCCCTGTTGGTCACTATTACCTTAGAGTTGGCGGACCTCCTGACTTCCCTCACCTCCACGTTAGTGAAGACGTAGACTCCCTCGTCGCTGAGTACCCTCTCCGCCAGGAGGGAGACCTCCGGCTCCCAGTCGGGCAGCAGGACTTTACTCCGCTGTAGCACCGCCACATCCACGCCGAGCCTTCTGTACATTTGGGCGAACTCGAGAGCCTGGGCCCTCCCTCCTATGATGGCTAGGGAGTCGACTTCCCTATCGGGGTAGAGGGCCTCGCTGTTGGTCCAGAAGCCCGCCTCCCTGAGGCCTTTAATCTCTAAGACTTTGGGCGAGGATCCCGTAGCGATTATGAACTTCCTGGCCTCGATGATTTCGCCGTTGACCTTCACCGCCCTCGGGGAAACGAAGCGGGCCTTCCCCTCTATGACTTCGGCGTCGTAACTGGCCAGGACGTCCTCGTACTTCCTCTTCCGTAAACTCTCCACCAAGTCCTTAACGTCCTTGAAGGCCTCCCCGAAGTCGGGGTAAGTTCGCTCGCCCAAAACCCTCGAGGCTACCGAGTATAACTCACCTATCCTGAGGGCCCTTTTGGAGGGGATACAGCCCACGTTGACGCACGTGCCTCCAATCGGGCCGTAACCTATTACCGTGGGCTTGAAGCCCAGCTGGTTAGCCTTGATTAAGGCCGCGAAGCCGGCGGCGCCCCAGCCTATGATCACTAAATCCTTCAACGAGACTTCGCCTCATAGGCGTCGGCACAATGCTCGCAACAGAAGTAGTGCGTTTTACCGCCTATCTCCCTGGTGTAAACGTTGTGTTCTGTAAGTGGCATCCCACAGTACTCACACTTGAGGACGTCCTTGTCCAGCCTGAGCCTGAGGCCGCCCACGGTTGATCAGAACCGCTTTCTGGACCCTAAATTTAAAAAACTTAAGCAAATATTTTTGAAATCTACAAAATTTAAAATTCTAAATTCGTATCGAGGACCCTTTTCCCTTTCTATCTCCTCAAAGGTGGGATGAATCCGGTCAGCTCGAGAACAGCTCCCCGTCCGGTGTCACTACCTCCACGACGTACTTCTTCTCCTTCCAAGCCTTAACCGCCAGCACCAGGCCGATCAGGGCCGCCAGGACCGAGACGGAAACGAAGTACTTCGCGAAGCCGTCCAGCTCAGGGGCGACCAATACCGAGAGGGGGATAAGAGAGGTCAGACCAGCCCCCAAACCCAGGAGTCCGTAATCTACGCTCCTTCTGATCCTGATCTCGAAGTTCCTGTACTCCTTGACCTCATCGACGCCCTCGATCCTAACGCTCAACGAGTTCCCGACCACCTCCACTAAGGCCCTCCTCCCGTCCTTAGTCCGAGCGGGAATAATCTTCCTCAAGTCCGTCTTTCCCGAGACTAGTCTGTCGCCCGAGGTTATACCTCGAACCTATATAATCTATATAATCTATATAGTTCAGAAGCGTACCGATTCGTTAACTAATCAGTGGCGTTTCGATCTAATTACTGTGGGTTCACCTACTCCCTCAGGGCACGTAGAAGGCCTGAACCGACACGGAGCTACCGTCGGAGAAGATTACGACAAGAGTGTAGGAAGCCCCTTGGACTAAGGGCGGTAGATTATCGAAGTATATCACCACCAAGTTCCTGCCCACGCTAAGGACGTTCGGGCTAATAGTCCTAACTCGGGTCTGATAGCCGATGCTCAACCGGACTTAAAGGAGAGCGAGTACGCTGAAGTGGACTCGTTAACTAGAAAACCAGTTTTCCGTCCGTTAAGTGAGGTTAAGTTGTAAACTTTTTTATGAAAGTTTTATAGCCGTTTACAGAGAGTTTAGAGGTCACAGTGTCGTTGTAATGATTAACGTGAACAAGTCTTACATTAGATCGCTGTTGTAGACCAGGGTTTTTGGTATACCGTTTAAAGACACCGTCAGGTGCGACCGCGCCCATTATCGATCACCTTTACAATTTACGTGGTGAGTAGATGACTTTTAGTGAACCCACAAATTGTCTCGGGCGTAATAAAGTTAAAAGGTATCACTAATGAACGAAGTCGAAGTATCAGACCGAACGAGACTGACATGATCGTACCATCGCAAATGTTGGATTAAATAGCGAGGTTGAAGATCGCGTAAAGACAAGTTACGTGGCCAAAGATTTTAACGTGAAATTACTTTGTTTACGTAATGTTAAATGTAATAGCCAACGGAAGTCACAGAAAGTCTTACAATTTTCCCTTCAGATACTTCTTCAGAATAATAGTAAACCCTGAAAAGTTGTATAAAAGACAAGGCACTCATATTGAAATTTTGTTAGATACCAGTGACTCGATGTGGCGCTCCGACGTATTACCGGAATACGCTAACTATGGGACTAATTGCAGAGTTGTTGACGGTGTAGAGGTGTGTGAATTTCCGGAATGGGTTCCTAAATATCCCCCTAGGATTCAACAAGCATTAGAGGCGTTGAAGGAAATTTTAGCGTATATCCCGGAACATAACTTTGTCAGTATATACACGTTTTCTGACGAGGTCATACCTATAGTCACAATGTCCCCTCCGACGTACGCATCTTCTCAGCTAAGTAATGTCCAGAGAGGGTCAGAAGAGACGCGATTGTTCACGGCTTTAAACCTAGTTAAAGACGCGGACGAAATCATCGTAATAACTGACGGGTCCCCCACAGATCCCCCCTCACGAGTGAGGGAGTTCAGCGGTAGGGTGATACTTGTAGGAGTCGGAAAGTATTATAATGAAAGCGTTCTCAGGGCTTTGGCAGACCAGACTAACGGTCTTCTATATCACGTGGACAACCTAGACGAGTTATTTAAAATATTTGCTGAATCAGTCAAAGAATACATTGGTGCACAAAGGGTTAAAGTTTTCCTTAGCTCGGAATTCCCGGTCAATTTAATCAATTATAGCGGTAACCCGATCAATTTAGGCACTTTGGAAGGTCCTGTTAGGATCTACGGATACATAGACCTTCCTCCTAACTTTAGCGGAAAATTACTAGAAGTCAAAGTGAAATATAATGTATTAGAGAAAGAAGAAGAAATAAAGAAGGAACTGTATATCACAACTGCAAGTAGTAAGGAGGATTTCGTGCAAAGTATAGACCAAGACATAGTCGCCGAAGGGATGTGGTATTATAATCTAAGATATTTGAACGAGCACAATTTAAACCAGACTATTAACGTGCTGAAGAACATAGCAGAGAGTACTAAGAGGTTAGACCTTATAGAATACACTAGGAAATTGGCCGATAGTAAGGGTGATACTAAAAGGCTTAACAGCGAAGTTACGAAAAGATTGAGGAAATGATTTCGTCCTTATGGAG
>APJY01000006.1 GCA_000389735.1 Sulfolobales archaeon Acd1
ACTACTTTATATTCTTTCACGATTTAATTTGTGTTCATCATTCAATTAATGTCTACATAATATTTAATAATTTTTAATTCCTTGGTTGAATTCAAACTTAATATTCTCATAAACTCTGTGGGTTAAGCTGAGTGTGAAGATAGTGTCGTCATTAAGCTATTTATATTTGTATAATTTGTATAACGAGTATTACTAAGGGAGTGCGTATCTCAGCTTAACGTAGCGTTACGGCGATCTTCCAAGCGAATCGATGTGTAAAGAGGGAGACTATTAGGATATTACGCGCCCTGCCTATCCCCGCCGAGGTGACCCTCCTGGGATATAGCCCGGAAATCGAAAACTTTATGCTCGAAAATTTTAAAAACTTCAAATTAATTTAAATCTTCAACTAAACAAAATATTCGATATAAAGTAATTTGTAATTGTAGGAATTTTTACATATATTTTGGGATGATTTTCAGCGGTTTTCTTCCTACCGATTTCAATCCGTAAATAAGTAATTTATCCCTTGTATTTCCTAGGGGTGGGTTAAGCAGCGAGCTTGAGGGCAAGCTCAGCGTCAACCCTGAGGAGTTGATTAATGCCTTTAGATATGATATGCTTCGTATAAGGAGTGTTGCGACTTAGGTAAGGATGAGTTTAGGCTTGCCTTAGCCAGGCTCTTCTTCGCCCACGTTTAGCTCTTGGGAGTCGGTCTCGGAGTCCCGGTCAGCTCTCATTGCCTACTTGGCATGGCTCGTCTAATCGTGGTCGTAGTCAGGGCGGTGTGTTGATCCGTAGATGATGGGCGTTATTGCCTCACCAGCGCGGTTGTGGTTAGGGTTGCTCGGTCTGTTTTGGCCGTAACGCTTAAGGGTTTGTTTGGGCCTTTTGGTGGTGTCATGGGCGCGCTGAAGTACGCGATCATTGGCGTTGTGGTTGCTGTCGTCGTTGTTGCAGCCGCCCTGGTCTTGCTACTACAGACACCGCACCGGGCGCCCGTGCAGTACGTGGGTTCACCTAACGGTTATGAAGCGTTCGTACCGAACGGTCAAACAATAAATTATGATGGACATACGGATCCTGAAGGTGAGTTAATATTACCTAACGGAAGTGAAATAAAGAATGTAATATGGGATGGTCAATATTCAAATACAATAATTAAAAATGATAACCAAATAGTTCAATTGAATAAGCAATTTGATGGACAAACTGATCCAATAAATAATCAACCGTATGTACCTTTAAAGGATTTCTATATAATTGATGCAAATAATAGCCAAGTACCAATTCAACAAGCAATAATAAATGGACAAACGTATTATGTAGACATTAATTGAATGATGAACACAAATTAAATCGTGAAAGAATATAAAGTAGTTTGCGTAAAGTTTATTATACCAATAACTTGAAGTTTATTATGCCACAGACTTGTCCAATGTGCGGAGCAACTTTAAGGCCAGATTTGAATTATTGTGAAGTATGTGGTGCGGACGTTTCAATATATGATCAAGTATTACAACCAATAATGAACGCACAGCCTTTCCAAGGTCCTACATTTAATCAACCTGTTCCTCAACAACCTATGATGCAACAACCAGTACAGCAACCAATGCAACAAGGTATAGTTTGCCCAAACTGCGGTCAGCTAAATCCGCCAAACGCAAAAAGATGCATGTACTGTGGAGCAGAACTCCATAAGCATCATCATCACTTCTGGTGAGATAAATGCCCTCGTATAGAATCCTAGGTTACGACATGCAGCACGTAAGAGTTTACTTAAATGAAGGAGAAATGATTTACGGAGAGGGAGGCCACCTAGTTGCTAAATCTCCTACAGTAAAGATAAACTATGCTGCACAAGGAGGGATAATAAAATCCTTGGAAAGAGAACTGACTGGCAGTAGATTTTTCATAATGCAAGTTTACGGTCCCGGAATCGCTGAGTTCTCCTCATTTTTACCTGGAAGAATAGTAAAGATTGATCTAAATGGCAATGGAATAATGGTTGAACATAATTCTTTCCTATTTGCCGAACAAGGAGTTCAATATTCGGCAACTTTAAACAAAATATCTGTAGGCTGGTTAGGCGGCGAAGGTCTACTAATGGCTCACTTCTCTGGACAAGGTTCAGTTTTCGTTCACGCACTGGGCGGAGTGAGCAGTTTCGTTCTACGACCAGGAGAGGAAATAGAAGTTGAAGAAGGACACTTATTGGCATTTGACGACTCTATGCAGTATTCCATTACTAGAGCAGGAGGAATAAAGACAATGCTGCTCGGCCACATAGAGAAGGAAGGAGCTTTCTTTATTAAACTAACCGGCCCGGGAAGAGTATGGTTGCACAACGTATCGTTGAGGCAGTTAATAGCGAAACTTAACTTAATGGTTGGCGGTAATGCAGGACCTGCACAACCTCAAGGTCCTTCTATTGATTTCCAGAATTTAGGTATAAGATTATGAAGAGAGAAAACTCTCACAAGATATTCCTTTTTCAATTCTTTACTCAAAACTAGATTATCGTCATAGGCGTTAAGCAATTCTATTACTGAAAAACTGACTTCATCATCTTTGAAAACCTTATAATTTAATGAAGTGAATAAGGAAACTACAACTTTATTCCAATCTCTTGTTAAGGCTAACGAGAGACTATAACACCTTTACGTGTTAGGAAACCTAGAGGTGTTGTTCCTAAACTGGGTGCTCCAAATATCGAAAGTCACAGTGCAGAGTTAAGATCAGCGATGAACTAGGTCGAGATTTGAAAACGTTAGGATAAAATAGGGATTTCGCCGGACTTCTAACGCCTTTTCTTATCGAAGAGCTCACCATTACGAAATCATGCGATAGCCTAGTTTAAACTTAACAATAGCCGGAATATAGATGGGCAATATCGCATCTATAGTGAGTCTTTCGATTGGCAAGAGGAAGAGAAGACTTCCCTTAATGTTTAAGGATAATGAGGTCGTTCACGTTCAGTCGGGTCCGCTAATTAAGGAGGCAGGCCGGAACGGTTCAGGGACTCTAGAGGGACGGGACGGGCTTACCGTTGAGGGATCGGAGGGCGTATCACCTGTGAGTTCGGCCGCCCGCCTTTAGAGGGCACTTCTAGTAAGGTAATAACCGAGGTGCGGCGGCGATCGGATCGATGGAGCCGAAACGTAAACGAGAGCCTGTAGCGAAAACGGGTTACTGCTGACCTGGCTTGACCGGCTCGACCCTCTTGGAGAAGTACTTGCTAAGAGTGTTGAACATCGAGTCGACGCCTCCGCTGAGCGTGGCCCAGTAGAGGTCCGTGAACGCCCTCTTCATCGTCCTCCACAGCGGGCTCGGCGGGTAAACGTAGCTCCCCTCATCGTTCATGAACACGAACGCCCCCTTGTCGCCGGCGTAAACCGCACACATAGCCTGTCCTTTGTACCTCTCCGCCTCCGCGTTCCCCAGGGTCTCTGCGAGGATCTGGCTGACGGCTGTCATGGCTTGGAAGTGAGCCGCGGCCCCGTTCTTCGGGGGACTCGCTATGTTGTTCACGTCGCCCACCGCGAAGACCTCGGGGTACCCTTTGACCCTTAAGGTCTCCCTGTCGACCGGCACGAATCCCTTATCTACTGCCACATCAGCGAACTCGGGAGGGGCCGAGATCGGGTGGTCGAAAAGCAGCAGGTCGTACTCGTAGCTCCCCTCGCTAGTCTTCACGACCTTGTTCTCGCTGTTAATCTCCTGGACCTCCGCCCCCCTCACCACCTTAACCCCGAGCCTCGAGGCCGACTCAGCCAGGGTTTGAGAGATCTTCCTCTGGAGCGGAGGGGGCTCCTTGACCGGGACCAGCAGGGTCACCTCGCTCTTGGGCTTAGTCAGCTTAATCAGGGACGCTATTTCGAACGGCGCTGCGGGACATTTTACGGGCAACTTGTAAGATATCACGATCCTCTTCGGGTCGGTCGCGTCCAGGGACTTCCTTATCTGATCGATCTCGTTCAACGTGTGCCAGGAGGGGGAACCCTTGTTGACCACGCCTGGAGCTAGAACGAGGTAATCGTAACTCAGCTCCTTACCGCCGGAAGTCATCACCTTCCTGCCCTTCAGGTCGACCTTGACAGCCTTATCCCTGACCAATTTCACCCCTTTGTTCAAGACGCTCTCCACGGGCCTGATTATTTCATCCGTCCTCGCTTCCCCCATTAGGTAATCGACGAGGCCCGGCTGATAGACGTGATGCTCTGACGGCTCCACCACAGTGACGTCTAGGCCGTACCTGACGAGGTTGTTCGCGGTCACGGCTCCCGCTATGCCGGCACCTACTACTAGGACCCTCCGTTTCGCGGTCATTCCGAACTGGGTAGCGTTTTTAGGAATACCCTAAAAAGCTGAACTCTCAATTTTTGTAAAAATTCCGTTGACGGTCTTAACGCCTTCCGAAGCCGTTAGGGCTGAAGCTTATATTTCGGTCATAGTATTATCCATTACGGTGAGTCGTAAACCAATTACGATGCATCAAAAGTTAATCAAATACCTCCCTCTCTTCGGGCCCGCCTGGCTCGTCATGATGGCCGACGTGGACGGCTCGAGCGTAATTGGTGCCGCCCAGGTGGGCTCGAACTTCGGTT
Source organism: Sulfolobales archaeon Acd1 (assembly GCA_000389735.1). Taxonomy (GTDB): domain Archaea; phylum Thermoproteota; class Thermoprotei_A; order Sulfolobales; family Sulfolobaceae; genus Acd1. The sequence goes on from APJY01000006.1 coordinate 4,587, forward strand.
ACGGCTTCGTCCTCATCTTCCTCGCCTTGACCCTTCCGCTTTACGTGATCCAGGAGGTCTCGGGGAGGGTCGGGGCAGTTACCGGGAAGGGGCTGGGGACGCTGGTCAGGGAGGCCTACGGGAGGAAACGAGCGGGCCTAGTGGCGGTGCCCATGTTCGTTACGGACACCCTGACCTACGCGGTGGAGTACATCAGCATAGGGATAGGCCTCTCGGTGGTCGGGATCCCTCCGATAGTGGGGATATCGCTGGCTTTCGTGGTTCACTTGCTCATAGTGGCAAGGAGGGGCTACCTCGGGGCGGAGAAGGTACTGCTCACGATTTCGGGAGTCTTCTTCCTCGCGTTACTAGCTACGGCGGTCCTGAGGGGAGGAGCTAGCTCTTCTATACTTTACTTCTCGACCGAACCGAACTACCTCTTCCTGCTCGCGAGCTCCGTGGGGGCGGTCATAATGCCCTTCATGCTCTTCTTTCAGGCCTCAGCTACCGGAATCAAGATAGGCGACCTGAAGGCGAGGGTCGGGAGGGAGTTGAACCTTAAGGAGGCTATAAAGGGAGTGAGGGCCGAGACGCTGGCTGGGGCGTTCGCGTCGGAGGTCCTGATGATATTAGTCGAGGTCGCCTTCACGGGGGTTCCGAGCCTTACGGACCCTTTCGCCTCAGGTGATCAACTGGCTAAGGCGTTGAGCGTTGTGGCGGGGCCTTACGCCGCTTACCTCTTCGCCCTGGGCCTCGCGTCCGCCTCCTTCCTGGCGTTAGTCGTGATCTCGCTGGGAAGCTCGTGGGGGATAGTGGAGGCGTTAGGGCTGAAGGACGAGTGGACCTTCAGGGTTTACCTCCTCGAGTCGGTCCCCGCCTATCTCGCGTCGATGCTGTTGCCCCAACAGTACCTGATGGGCTCCGTCCTTTACCTGTTGGCGCTCTTCGACCTAATGGTCATAGGTCCCCTCCTGGTCTTAGGGATGATAGCTAAGGACGAGAGGGTCATGGGAGAGTTCAGGTTGAGCGGCCTGAACGAGGCGGCCTACTGGGCCTTCGGGGGACTGATTTTCGCCCTGGGTATATTAGGGCTCTTTACCTGAATTAATCATACTCAATTGAGAGCGTTCGCGCGTGATGACCCCCATCCTGGCTGAGCCGTGATGAGAGGGGAAAATTCTGATCCTTCATCAATTTGTCCCAAGAAGCGAAATCAGGAGAAAGAAACGAATGAAGGAAAGGGAGTTCGAAAAAACCTCAAGAGGCTATCTCCTGAACCGATACCTCCTTCCCTAGCTCCTCGAGGGCCTTACCCTTAGTTTCAGGTACGAAGGCTAGCGTCAGAACCGCACCCACTATGCTCAACGCAGCCAGCAAGTAGAGTATCTCCTTGACCCCTATAGTCGCCAGCAGCGTGGGGAACAGGTAAGTGGTGATCGCCGCTCCCAGCTTCCCTGAGGCCGCGGATATCCCGTGGGCTGTCGTCCTGAAGTTCGTGGGGAAGGCCTCCGCGGGGACGACGAAGGTCGTGGTGTTGGGGCCGAAGTCTATGAAGAAGAACGTGAGGGCATAGAGGGCGAAGGCGGCGGTCGAGGGTATCAGGAACCCGGAGATGCTGGTTCCTTTTGTTATCGCTAGGCTCGCGACTACAGCGTAAAGCGCCGCCATCATGACGAACCCGAGTACCTGTATTGCCTTCCTCCCGAGCTTGTCCATAAGCGCGACGGCGGTGAAGTAACCGAAGAAGCCCACGAAGAACGGCAATCCCGCTAACTCGATGGAGAGGGCCTGGTCGTGCTGGAAATCGCCCAAGCTGATCGGGTTCGTCGGAGAGGCGGTCTTAGGGAAGGGAGAGCCGAACAGGGCGCTGACAATCGGACCGGAGAACACACCCGTTCCGTAGAACGCTATGTCCAGTATGAACCACGTCGTGGCCGTTCCTACTAGGACCAGACCGAAGTTCCTCAGGAAGGAGCTCCAATCGTGCTTCCTCAAGTCGGCCTTCTCGGCGTTCAAGTCAGCTCCCAGGAACTGGGCTGCTTTCTTCGCCTCCTGGGCATCGCCCTTAGCGACGAGGGCGAACCTGGGCGTTTCCGGCACAGTCCTCCTCAGGTATATCACGAGGGCAGCGGGTATCGCGCCTACCCCCGCCATGACCCTCCAGGCGACGTCCGGCGGCAGGGCCAGGGCCGCCCCCATTCCCACGGCCACTGCTACCACAGTTCCGATCCCCTGGTTGGCGAAGACCAGAGCTATGAGCTTGCCCCTGTCCTTGACGTTCGCGTACTCGCTCATTATGACTGAGGACACCGGGTAGTCCCCGCCTATTCCTAATCCCATTATCGATCTGAAGGCGATCAGCCAGGGCAAGCTAGGAGAAAAGGCGCTAAAGAGCGCTCCCAGCGAAAGCAACGCAGCCTCAACGCCGTAAACCTTCTTCCTTCCCCAAACGTCGGCTATCCTTCCGAATATCAGCTGTCCTAAAATGGCCGTCCAAATCGCCGAAGACGCGAGAAGACCAGTCCAGAAGGCCACTTCCCCCTTAGTGTTCACTCCCGGTATGTACACTAAGTACTCCGTGAACCCCTTTATGCTGATTCCTGCGTAGTTGTAGGCGTTGACGATCGTCGTAATGATCGCTCCGATTATGAACAGGTCATAGGCGTCAGTGAAGAACCCCATTCCGGCCGTGAACCAGACCTTAATGTGCCTCATGGATAGCTGGAGCCTGTTTATGCTCTCAAAGGGGTTTGAAGGAGTTCCGTTGCTTTTAGACATGCCGACTCCGCCATCGGAAAAACTTATTCTCAAAATAATTCCTACCTCTATATTCTATATAGACTCAATAGGCAAGATAAACTAAGCCTCAGGAAGCCGAGGGCGACCCTTCTCGATCCCGCTTAAATCCTCATGCTCCATTATCTCAACGTGTCTTCCCCCGTGAGCGGCACTAATGTTGGGGTTCTGGAGGGGCTGAAGGACGCGTCCTTGTGGCTCTTCCTGTCCTTAAGCCTTCTCTATCTAGGAATGTTTATCCCAATCTTGGGATTCCTCATCTCACTCGCGGGTCTGTTCCTGCTGATCGGCAATGGAGCTCCTAGGGTAATGTCAGTCCTGAGGGACCTTCAGCTGATCGGCCTATTAAAGGGGGATAGGTCCAACTAGGTTAGTGTGCTGAACTTATCGGCTGTTGGGATAGTGATAGGAGAGATGTTCCTGGCGGTCTCCGGCTTATTACTGTTCAGCCTCGCTCACCCGATTGGGTTCGGCCTATCCGCGGTCGGAGACGCGATCTTGTTCCTGGGCCTTATGGGGGTTTTTCCGTGGCCTCGGTCCTCTTGGGGATCTCGCTCGGTGGTGTTAACGAGGTGTCTCGTAACGCCTTATAATCGTTCAAGACCTTCTCCCCGTTCCCGTTAGATTTGATCGAAAATGTATCGTCCTGGATTTCCTTGTCAAGCTGGTTAAACACGTTCTTAACACGCGAAATCGTTAACGATTTACGCTTTTTTAACTCCTCACACGAACTTTATCTCATGTCAGAGGAAGTGAAAAAGTGGTTTGATGATTTCATTAACAACATCGTTCAGAAGATAAGGGCTGGGAAGGAGCTTAACGCTTTAGAAACTCAAGTGATCACTAATTACGCTTCTAACCAAGTGCTCTACGAATATCTTGAAAGGAGGTTAAGCGAGCTTGAGAGGAACCTTAGGGATGAAATTAGGAAAACCAGAGAGGAACTATTGGTTAATGACGAGAAGGTCAAGCAAGAACTACTAGCTAGCGACGAAAGGATAAAGCAAGAGCTGTTGGCAAACGATGAGAGGATAAAGCAAGAGCTACTAGCACATGTTGATAAGGTCAAGCAAGAGCTACTAGCAAATGATGAGAAATTGAAACAAGAGCTGATGGCTCACGTCGAGAAGGTCAAGCAAGAGCTGTTAGTGAACGACGAGAGGATAAAACAAGAACTACTAGCGAACGATGAAAAAATTAAGCAGGAACTACTAGCTCATGTTGATAAGGTCAAGCAAGAGCTGTTAGCGAACGACGAGAAAGTGAAACAAGAGCTTAAGGACGAGATCCAGAGAGTAAAGACAGACCTCGAAACCAAGATCAAGGAAGTCGATAAGAAAGTTGAGGCTACTAGGAGCGATTTGGGCTTAGTGGCTGAGGAATTCTACGTTAAGAACTTCGTTGACTATTTACAAAGTAACGGCGAGAAGGTAATAAGCATCTACAGGCATTACGAAACGTCGTTGGGAGAAATAGACGCTGTAATCGAAACTTCCGCTAAAGTTTACGCCGTAGAGATAAAGCTTAGGGCTGAGGTGAGTGACGTAGACGACCTACTCAGTAAGACTAAAGCTCTAAAAGAAGAGTTGGGGAGGGAAGTTTACCCCGTATTAACGGGTTCAAGGATAAACAAGACCGTTAGGGGTTACGCTAAAGGATTAGGAATACTAGTAATTTAACGGGAAATTGATAGAAAAATCACTCTTATTAACTAACTATCTTCGGTTTTAGTTAACGAGTAACAATTTTTAAGATCGGATTTTCGATTAGACCGGTCGGTAACATCTAATACGTGACTGTTGAACTACGCTTTATCCTAGCTCTTCACGAAGAGGGGAACTTAAACCGGGATCAATCATTTCCTCTTTCCAGAAACGCTTCATTTGACGTTTCGAGCGGATAAAGCCCCCTGGAACAAGCTCGTTGTCGGGATAACGTCTTTAACTGTACTCACTTCAGTAACTGTAGTGGGTACAGTTGTTGTTCGACCTCCACCCGAAGGAGGACAGAAAGGAGTTATTCGGAAGGGACAAAGAGATTGATTACGCTATATCACAACTGCAAGTAGTAAGGAGGATTTCGTGCAAAGTATAGACCAAGACATAGTCGCCGAAGGGATGTGGTATTATAATCTAAGATATTTGAACGAGCACAATTTAAACCAGACTATTAACGTGCTGAAGAACATAGCAGAGAGTACTAAGAGGTTAGACCTTATAGAATACACTAGGAAATTGGCCGATAGTAAGGGTGATACTAAAAGGCTTAACAGCGAAGTTACGAAAAGATTGAGGAAATGATTTCGTCCTTATGGAGCTTACAGTTTGTCATAGTCGATTTCTCTGAGAATCGGGTCGACTATTTCATAAACTCCTTCCTTTCTCTTCTCAATGAAGTTGTTGTTTAGGAGGGACTCCAAGGCTAAGCTCAATTCCTTGTCATCTACGTTTCCTAACTTTATTTCCACCCCTCTCTTTACGTCTTTCCAAGCGTTTACTACCTTCAACACGCTCATTATCGTCGTGTATAACCGCTTGTTGCTTTTGCCCTCAAGGAAATGTTTGAACTCATCGATCATTATCTTCTTACCTTCTTCGATTGTGGAAGACATCGAAGTTTCAAAGCTCATTTTCCTTACGGCGTAAAAGTTCCCAAACAGGGTCAACCATCCTACGACGCCGTCTAACCTCTTGACGACTTCGTCCTCTTTATCGAAACTGATGTTCAACTCCTCCATTCCCCTTCTGAGGAAATCCCTTGAAGTTCCTTCATCGAACGGTCTCAGGTTTAATAAGACCGGTGGCCTACCGTGAAGCGGGGACGATGACGAAGGGTTTGACAGCGCTCTGATCACTCCTATGTATGAACCGGAGAATACGAACCTCACTTTAGGGTTAGAGGCGAAAACGTTTCCCAGCACTTCGAGGAATTGCCTACTCGCCTGAGAGACCTCTTGAACCTCGTCGAGGCCTATCACTGCGTCCTCCTCGATCGAATTAAAAAGTTCTATTAAGCTATTGACCACTTTCGCGCCCCTTTTCAGTTCTATCCCAGCAGAGCCTACAATGAAATTCAACTTAACAGTGACCTTGAAACTAGGCTTACTGTTATTTATTTCCGATAGGATTACTTTAAGTAATGAGCTCAAATTCCTGACTCCCCTCAGGTTGACGTAAATGCCCTTGAACCCGTAATTTTTCTTCATCTCGTTCATTACGACTTTCATCAAACTGGTCTTACCTATCTCTCTCTGTCCTCCTATTGTCAACCAATTCTTCGATAACAGTTGTGATATAGCGTAATCAATCTCTTTGTCCCTTCCGAATAACTCCTTTCTGTCTTCTTTCGGGTGGAGGTCGAACAACAACTGTACCCACTACAGTTACTGAAGTGAGTACAGTTAAAGACGTTATCCCGACAACGAGCTTGTTCCAGGGGGGTTTATCCGCTCGAAACGTCAAATGAAGCGTTTCTGGAAAGAGGAAATGGTTGATCCCGGTTTAAGTTCCCCTCTTCGTGAAGAGCTAGGATAAAGCGTAGTTCAACAGTCACGTATTAGATGTTACCGACCGGTCTAATCGAAAATCCGGTCTCAAAAATTGTTACTCGTTAACTAAAACCGAAGATAGTTAGTTAATAAGAGTGATTTTTCTATCAATTTCCCGTTAAATTACTAGTATTCCTAATCCTTTAGCGTAACCCCTGACGGTCTTGTTTATCCTTGAACCCGTTAATACGGGGTAAACTTCCCTCCCCAACTCTTCTTTTAGAGCTTTAGTCTTACTGAGTAGGTCGTCTACGTCACTCACCTCAGCCCTAAGTTTTATCTCTACGGCGTAAACTTTAGCGGAAGTTTCGATTACAGCGTCTATTTCTCCCAACGACGTTTCGTAATGCCTGTAGACGCTTATTACCTTCTCGCCGTTACTTTGTAAATAGTCAACGAAGTTCTTAACGTAGAATTCCTCAGCCACTAAGCCCAAATCGCTCCTAGTGGCCTCAACTTTCCTATCGACTTCCTTGATCTTGGTTTCGAGGTCTGTTTTTACTCTCTGGATCTCGTCCTTAAGCTCTTGTTTCACTTTCTCGTCGTTCGCTAACAGCTCTTGCTTGACCTTATCAACATGAGCTAGTAGTTCCTGCTTAATTTTTTCATCGTTCGCTAGTAGTTCTTGTTTTATC
>APJY01000007.1 GCA_000389735.1 Sulfolobales archaeon Acd1
GTGATTACGTCTCGAAATTCGTAATCCCGGACAGTGTTTTAGTTTCTTTCAGTTGTTACACAAGTTCATCAACGCTTTTCAGTCCCAAATCCTCTGTTTTAGTTTCTTTCAGTTGTTACGATATTTCCAATATTTCTATCTCGGTAGAATCGAGTTTTAGTTTCTTTCAGTTGTTACCGGATGACGCTGAAAAGGTCTATGAAATATGGCGTGTTTTAGTTTCTTTCAGTTGTTACCTCATCATATATCTCGATGCAAAAAAACGAGGACAAGTTTTAGTTTCTTTCAGTTGTTACAATTTGTTATTAGCGTATAAATAAGCCGTGCCATCGTTTTAGTTTCTTTCAGTTGTTACAACATAAGGCTCAAGAAGATAGATTATATCCTATTAGTTTTAGTTTCTTTCAGTTGTTACTGACCCTTCGCGCCCTCGACTTACACGTGTCTTCACGAGTTTATAAATCTTAACCGCCCTTAAACGCGTTCTCTTTTCCTAACTCGTTTAAGGGGGTTTATCGTAACCCCTAAGGGCGGGAGGGTGAGGGAGATGAAACTCATTGAACGTGCTGAAATAATTGGTAATTACAAATGAAAAATTGGAAAACGTCCCACGACGTCGCTCTTAAGCGACACAGCGGCCTCGACGATCGACTGAAGGGGTTCTCGACTTGTGTTTAAACAATCACAATTCCAAAACCCTAGACGTTTCAACGATTTCATATCAATACAAAGAAACTGAAACTTACTATATAGAAACTCCTTACTTTTAATCTTGTATATTTGATTATTCCCCTTTCGATCTCTAAAACCGCCCTGCTGTCGTCCTCTTCAACCGCGATCCCTTCCTCCAGTTTTTTAGCTATGGAACCTAGGTTCGATAAAGTGTTTAACAAGTTCGAAGAGACTTTAGCTAAAGGAACTATAATATCAGTTCCTATAGTTACCATATCAGTTACCTTATCTTCTCGAGGGACGATAGAACTGAGAAACTTAACGCCCTCTTCGTAATTGACAGCTTTAAACAAGTCGGCTATCGTGTTTATCAAATAACTAGACGTTAAGTACACGTAACCCTTATCGAGGCTCGGAACGGGGATGGCTAACGGGTAGAGGTCGCTTATGCTAACCACTGAAGTGACGTCGGTCTCTCCCTCGCCGCCGACTCCTTCACCGCCGAAGAGGCAGCAGCACACCCTAGCTTCACCGCAATCTATTCTACCATTGTTATTTATCGCGTTATGAACGGTTCCACAGTGCTGCTTTAACGCTCCCTTAAAGGATGAGGAGAAAATTATGGGAAAACCTTGAGGATCCCTTTGGATAGGCAAATCCACCACTCCGCTAGATCTACCCATTCCCACGTGCAAAGACGTAATCGCGTAAACCACGAACGGGATTCCTTTCACAGCAAATAGCGGATTTTCGGTATATAATAAGCTTTACGAAGCGTATTACATCTAATTTTACAACACATTTGGTACAACAGCCTTTCTACAAGATTAAAAGTAAGGAGTTTCTATATAGTAAGTTTCAGTTTCTTTGTATTGATATGAAATCGTTGAAACGTCTAGGGTTTTGGAATTGTGATTGTTTAAACACAAGTCGAGAACCCCTTCAGTCGATCGTCGAGGCCGCTGTGTCGCTTAAGAGCGACGTCGTGGGACGTTTTCCAATTTTTCATTTGTAATTACCAATTATTTCAGCACGTTCAATGAGTTTCATCTCCCTCACCCTCCCGCCCTTAGGGGTTACGATAAACCCCCTTAAACGAGTTAGGAAAAGAGAACGCGTTTAAGGGCAGTGAAGATTTATAAACGCGTAAAGACACGTGTAAATCGAGGGCGCGAAGGGTCAGTAACAACTGAAAGAAACTAAAACCATCGGGATAACGTTGCACTCGTGGTCGTAAGTATAGGTAACAACTGAAAGAAACTAAAACCAGCATGCCCATTTTTACTGAATATCCTAAATCGGTAACAACTGAAAGAAACTAAAACCAGTTTCCTAATTGCAAAAGAATCCGTAGCACCTGTAACAACTGAAAGAAACTAAAACATTCGGGAAAGGAGCAATTGCTGTAACTACTCGATGTAACAACTGAAAGAAACTAAAACCACTATTATTCAGTCTAGAGAAGGGTATTTGATAGTAACAACTGAAAGAAACTAAAACATTATTGGATGTTCCATGTTGTGCCCAGAGAGAGATGGTAACAACTGAAAGAAACTAAAACTAGGAGAGTCGCGAAGTTCTTAGCTGAAGTTGAACGGAGTAACAACTGAAAGAAACTAAAACCTATATTAAGGATATAGAGGTGTTATGATGGAATTCCGTAACAACTGAAAGAAACTAAAACAGTCGTCGAGAAAAAGGTTTAGGGAACCGGACGAATCGCGTCGCACGGGTCATATGAACAGCGCTAGGCCTATGGCCACCTTCATATCATCGTCCTTATAGATCGGTATCGCTTTCTCGTACGTCGAGACCAGCCTCGCCATCTCCGTGAAGTTCTCCCAATTCACGCAGTCCCTCGTGAGGATCACGACGTAGGAGTCCTGGAACTCCTTCATCCCGCCCATCAGGAGGGAGTAGTTCTGCCTTCTCAGAACAAGCCTCGGCCTCAAGCTCTCGTTGAACTCGCTGAAGCGCATGAAGGAGCACTTGACGTTCTCCGGTTTCCTCGGTACAATCCCGGGGCTTTCCCTCAGGGTCTCGTCAGTGAAGCAGCCGTTCTCCCTGTACCTGAAGTTCCTTATCAGCGAGAACAGGTCGTCGGTGCCCCCGTCGCACCAGCTTCCCGTGAGGCCTCCGGGCCTGTAGGCGAAGACGTTGAAGTAATCGTCATACGACGGTCTGATCTTCGAAGGGTCCACTAAAGGGTCTACTTTCTCCGGGTACCAGTTCCTCACCAGGTTGTAAACTTGCTCCCCGTTGGATATGGCGTAAATGAGGGAGAAGGCCCTGATCAGGACGTCGTGCCTCGCCTTCGAGAAGGATATCTCGTCCAACCCGTCGTCCACCCTCTTCTCGTAGATCCTGTTCACCAACTGGAGGAACTCGTCGTAAGTCAACTCCTTGTTCTCCAGGGCCCTCAGCTCCCTCACGACGTTGTAGTCGGCCTCCAGGAACACGTGGACCTCCGCGTCCCCGTGCCTCCCGAACCTCCCGAACCTCTGTATGAAGGTCTCCGCGTCGTGCGCGTGGACGAAGCCGAGCTCCAAGGGGAGGTCGATGCCGAAGGACATGGCCTGGTTCCCTATTATGAAGTCCTCCTTTTCGAGGCCCGCGGTCACCTTCCTGCAGTTCCCGAAGGGCTTGTCTATTCCCCAGACCACCGCGGCGTCGCTCACATTGTTGCACAGCTCGGCCAAGTAGTAGACCCTGTCCAGTATGACCGCCGTCTTCCTGCCCTGCCCCTGCGTGGCGTTGCTGACTACGTAGTTGACCAGGTTCTCCTGGGGGTTCTTCCCCACCAGGTGGAACACCACCTTAGTCCTCCCCCTTATCTTGCTGCCCTCCGTCGACGTCTTGACCTCTATCACCTTATCGAACACGAGCGGTACCGGCGTCGCCGAGGAGAAGACTACGGATTTGTTGCCCTTGAACACGCTGTTGTACTTCTCGAACATCTCTACGAGCGTGAGCATCGACTCCCTCGATATTCCGGAGTACAGGTGGAACTCGTCTATGAACCAGTAACCGTTGAAGAACACGGAGAAGTAGCTCAGCAGATCCCTCACGCCGCTCTTAGGTACGCCGCCTTCCCTTTTGGTCAGCTCGTTTATGGCCTCGTCGAAGGAGTACCTCATCGCCGCTTCCAGGACACGCGACGCTACGCTTTGCCTGTTCATCCCGGTCATGAACATGTAGGGGTACTCCGGGACTGTGAGGACTATGGAAGGCGAGGACGGGAACTGGAACTCCCTCGGGATCTGCTTGACTTCGCTGGTGAGTATGTAGACCTTTATGGAGATCTCTCCCATGTCCTTTCCGTTGATGTTAAGCCTGCCCGTGAAGGTGGTCTGCTCCCCCTCTTCCTGTCCCGCTCCGTTCAGCGATTGATTCCCACTACTGGAGGAGTTTCCCCCTGAGCTTTTCAGTCCCATTCTCTTCAGCGTTTCCATTACGCTCCTGGCCTGATCGTAGACTAAAGCCCTGGAGGGGTAGATGCCCACGACCGGGTAAAGGTTCCTTTCCAGGTAGGACTTGATGGCCCCTAAAATCAGCGTGAAGGTCTTCCCCGAGCCAGTGGGAGCCCTCAGCAGTATCCTATTGTATTTCCCTAGGGAGTCGAAGAGCTCCTCCTGGAACTTCCTCAACCTCACGCCGTTTATGGCGGTGTCGCCGTACTCTATGTAAGCTTCCTTGACGGTCAGGGAGACCGACATGCTTACCGCCACTTAATAGGTAAGCAGATCCTGTCGTTGACGACCTCGCACTCGTCCAGCACCGCCCAGCCTATCAACCCCTCCTGCGGGTTCGGCGTCTCCAAAACCTTGGAGAACGAGTTGACCTTGAAGCCGAAGAACTCCGCGTCCTTGTAGTTTATAGGCACGGAAGTGGGCTCGTTCCTCCTCTTCTCCACCTTGTTGATCTTGACCTCCTCGTACTCGACCCTGAATATCCCCCACCTCTTCTTGCCTATCCTTATCCACTGCGGGAGCTTCACGTTGCCCTGAGTCACTACGTAAGTGAAGAACTGACTCCCGGGCATGAAGGCGGAGTAGCTCGTGAGCCTCGGGAACACGTTCTTCGTCGGGGTCCTGACGGGCAGGACGTAGCTCCAGGACTCCGCTGATAACAGGAAGGAGGAGACCGAGAACTTCACGGGGAACAGCGGGAAGGAGTAGAAGGAGTCCCTGCCGTTCTTGAAGTCCTCCAGAAGTTTCCTGACGCTGGTGTACTGTAACCCTTTACTGGTCTTCACCCTCCCTTTCCTCTCCGGGTAATCCAAGTAGTGCAGGGAAGGGAAGACGAAGTACGCCTCCGCGGGCTTCCCGAGCATGCCGTACATTACCGGGTAATTGTGCACGTGAGGGGAGGGGGAAACGTAAGAGCCCATGGAACCTCCTGCCGAGATCATGGGCCTTACTTCTGTAGAAAAAATGAGAATGCCCTGTAAGTAAAAATTGGCTTTGTATAACTTCATTCGAGGTCACTTTGACTTGATGAATTCCTCTATGCACCTCTTGAAGTTCAGGCCGTTGCTCCAGGCCTCCTTAACTATGTCGTGCTTGTTCTTGCCCACCACTTCCGTTATAATTGGGGAGAAGTCGTTCGAGGTTAACACCATGCACTCCTTCTCGTAGGCCTTCACGTGCTCGTTGATCTTCCTCACTATCTCGCCCACGTTGTCGATCCCCTTGACCTTCTGGAACATCTCGTACCCGGAGGACACCTCGTGGTCGCACAGGGCTATCGCGGGGATGATTACCCTCACCTTGCCGAAGTCGCTCTTGATCCCTCCTATCCTGGTGGTGTGAATCAGCGAGTACAGGGCCAACGCGAACTCAGCTGGGGACAAGTCCTTCATCGCCACCTTCCCTACGAACGGGGTGCCCACCCTTATCAGGGACAGCCTGAAGAGCGCTCCGGTCCTGGCCCCCTCCGACTGTATGAAGGTGGTGTGGGTCGGCTCGTCCACGGCGTTGAACGTCCTCACCACTACGCTCCTCTGCTCCGGCAACGTCGATAAGTACACGTCCCCCTCTATCCTGCTCTTCAGGTTGTACTTCTCCTCCTCTCCCACCGCGTAACCGAAGACCATACAGTTCGGGCACTCCCTGCACAGGCCTCCTATCCTTTCCTCCTTCTTACCGGCAGCTGCCGTGGGCCTTAAGGAGCAGTGCCACTCGTCGTTCTTCCCCCTGACTTTGTTGAGGTCTTCCTTATGAGTGTCGTAGTCGTGCCTCAGCTGCTCCAGCATCTCCCTCCTCCAGGCCGACACCAGCTTCTCGTGCAGTATCATCGGGTACTTCTCTCCGTCTAGCGTCGCTAGGGTCACGTCCTCCCCTCCTTCGTGCCTTATCACTAGTTCCCCTTCCGCCAGAATCACTAGGAACACGTTGGCTACTCTACCCCTGGGTACCGCGTTCTCCTTATTTGGCTTACTTAAATCTGCAAAAAATTGACTTAGATTTTCTTTACCTAAGATTTTTGAAACTGCTTCCATTCCGTTCATGATTTATCACCTTGAGAGACTGATTTATACGCAATATATAACCAATTGGAGAGAGTGTTAGCTATGGAGATCGCCAGGCTCCTGTCGGCCTGCTCTTCTATTCTGTGAAGCGCCTCGAATATGTTCTGTAGGGCGGAATACACGCGGGCCCTCTGGGAGTCGTCCAGGGAGTACTTGTTCTCCAGCGACGCTATGGAGGCGTTGACCGAGATCCCTATCCTGTCCTCCTTATCCTTCACCACGGACGACGTCCTGAAAAACACGTCTATCCCTTCCCTCAAAAAACCGGTCACGTCGTATTTACTTACCTTTTGACTTTTTATTACATCTTTTAACACATACGCTATTGAAAAAATCGAAGACCTAATGTTTTCTCCCATTTTACTCACCATACCCGCCACCTTTAATAAGAACCCAGAAACGGGTAAAAACGTAAAGAAGAACTTCTCGTCGTTATCTATCGGAGTCCCCACGCCCATGCCTATACTCAAAACGCCCAAGGCGGGGTCCACGGAGGAGTACAGGTCCGACTCAGCGGTTAGGTAGCCTAAGCAGTTGTCCAGGTCCGACTTACATATCTTCCTCATCGCGTCGTATTTGGCTGAGTAGGCGAATACTGAATACAGCGTGTTCAAGTTGGAGTCCAAAGGTTTCATGAAGCTGTAATTGTACGTCGACGTTATCGACACGATGTTCTCGTGGACTATCGGGATCTCGTGGATGTCCGAGGAGATCAGCACCGGCGAAGTGAGGAATATTATCGAGAGCATCGGGGCGTAAGGCAACAGCTGGTTCAGGTCGCTCTTAGTCAACCTGGTGGACAGCTTGAAGTTGATGGCCTCCTTCGCCTTGACGATGACCTTTGACGAGAAGTATGCGGGCATGGCCTTCTTCTTGTAAGACTCTAACCTCCCTCCCAACTTCTCGAAAGCGTCCACGTAAGTCCCCCCCTCGTCCACGTAGTACTTCAACCCCTGGCTGAAGTCGAAGTCTATGACGTTCAACAGGTCTATCGGGATCCCGGGGTAGAAGGTCACGATGAAGTACGGAGGCTCGACTCTGTCCTTCATCAAGTTGGCCTCGTAAATGCAGATAGGACACACCTTCCAGCTGTCCCTGACCCTATCGATCTCCTCCAAGCCCTTCTCCCTAGGGATCCAGATCTCGGCCTTACCCTTCAACTCGCTGGCGTACTGCACGAACCTGACCGGGTTGTCTGAGTATATCGGCATGCCGCAAACGACGCAATAGTCTTTAGGCCTTTCGTTAGTGGAGGGGAGGTCGTCCAGCACGTCGCCGCTGAACGAGCGTTTCACGTAATACAATAACGTCTTATCTACGCCCTGAGCCGCCTGGTACCTCTTTTCTAATAACTCTAAAATTTTATTTAATTTTTCATGAACATCAGTTATGCTTTCAAGATAGGATAAAGATTTCTCCCTTATTCCGAGCCCGTTCCTAATGTAGTCTTCGTCGTTCTTGCTGAATTTATGAACGAAGTACATTAGAACTCCGAACGGGATTTCTTTTAAGTCTTTGTCATTTATAACCCTCCTCGCGACCTCCAGCTTGGACTTGTTATCCAAGTTACCTACGACGTCCTCGAAAGGCTTACAGACCTTGCTGGGGAGTAACGCGTTCAGCTGCCTGATTTTCCCCTCGTCGTCGTAAATCGCCCGCTTCACGTCGATGCTCATTTCCCTGAAAAGGTCTTCCTTGTTAGTGATGCATCTCTTTATTTCGCTCACTTTCTCGTCAATTCCCTCCGAAGAGGAGGAGAAGATCTCCTTGTTCAGTACTTCCAAAACCTTGCTCAGGGCTATCCGCTGAGCGTTCTTCCTGCGCAGGAAAACCAGGCCGTCGTAGTAGGACATCAGCGGGAAATAACCGGCGTCCTTACTGAACGTTTTGTCTAGGAGTTCCTTCGAAGCTATTAGAGTGAACAGCCTGAAGGTCGAGGAAACGTAACCTAACTCCAAGTCGTAGTTCTTCAGCGCCTCAACGGCGTTCCTGTAAGCGTCGGAGCTCGCGTGATAGAACACGTCCTTGACGCTGCCTATGTCGCTGATCATGAGCATGTCAGCCAACTTGATCGAGACCCAAGCCGGCATGTGCAGGTTATCCGGTAAGGGCCCCTCAGCCATCGTGGGGAACCTGAACAGGAACTCCTCGGGGAGGCCCAACCTCTTCGCAATCTCCTTCGCGGCGTCCTCCTTACCCTCCAGCTTGTTCCAGTCGTGGAGGAACCCGCCGTAGAAGCACAGCTCTTCGTACGGGAGCTTATAGTTTTCGGAAAGCTTCTCCAACTGGCTCCTGCCTAACTCGCTCGAGCTGTGAATGGCCCTGCAGATGTCCAGGGCGAGCGTGCCTACGGAAAGCGAGTGGAAAGCGTAAGACTGGGGGGACTTGTACTTGGCCTCCTTAACCCCCTGCCTGAGAGTAATGCTACCTAAGGACTTCCTCACCAGGGACCTCAGCGGTTCGTCGATTTCGCCGGCCACCGTTTGTTTTCCCCGCTAAACTCTTATATAAGCTTTTCGAAGTCTTTTTGCCGTATCAACTACGACACAGAAATTTGACGATACGTAAAAGTAAGGCCCTGAGCTCTCCGACGGTGATCAAACTCACCGATGGCTTCAGCGCAATGGCTGCCGCGGCCGAACCGGGGGGAAAACGGAGGCCAAGACCTCCGATTGAGGCCGATTGTTACTTAGGCCTCAGGGAAGTGGGTGAAGCCCGGTGAGTACTAAGCGGCAAAACGCTGATAAAGCGGGGCTCGAGTTCAACATAAGCAGGGGGCGGTGCTCGCCAGATGCCGCTAGTCAGGCTCAAACTCAGGGTCTCGCCCTTCGTGACCACGGACTTCACCGGGAAGTTCGTCAAGACCCTGCTGATCAACGCGAACCCGAACCTGGAGAGGATCTTCGAGGACAAGAGAACCCCCTCCCCGAAGCCCTTGAGGATAACCCCCCTCCTCAAGGACGGGACGGAGGAGCCCCTCTACCCCAAGGTCGTGATAAGGAGGTTCGGGGAGGCCGCGGGCAAGCCTGAGGGCAACCCTAACCCAATAGCCGTTAACGGCCTGTACCACGTCTACGTAGGCTACGTGGGCGGCCTCGAACCGGAGATAGACCTGGCGGTAACCAAGCTCATGGGCGGGGTTCAGTTGGAGTACGGGAGCGAGGTGAGGGTCAGGCTGGTCGAGTACGAGAAGGTGGAGCAGCGGGTCCCCAGGGAGTTCAACAGCGTCAAGGTCTACTTCATAACCCCCGCGATATTCGTGGACCCCTTCGTAAAGTTTTCTAAGCTCGACAGGGACAGGGCGAAGAGGTTCGTCCCCTACCCTCCCCTGATATTCTCGGTCAACGTCTACGACGTGTTCAGGAAGGCCTACGAGAGGAACATCATCAGGCTATCTTACGCTTTGGTGGAGTCGCACACGGTGCTCAACACCGTGACGAAGGTCTGGTACCATTACGACGGGAAGTGGCTGCCGGGAGTCATAGGCTACGCCAAGTTCTTCCTCAGGAAGGGGGTCCCCGAGAGGGCCAAGGAGGCCGTAAGGAGAGTCCTGGAGAACGCGATGGAGATGGGCGTGGGTTCCGGCAGGGCGGCGGGCTTCGGCTTCGTGAAGATTAAGTTCGACGCCATCAGCTGACGGAGCCCTTTCCCAAGAGGGAGGCGCGGCTCAACGAAAGGTCACGACCTCTCCAGCTCAGGGCCGACTCTAAATCCTTAAATTCCTTCGAGAAAAACCCCCCATAATGCTACTCATAGTGAAGAACGCCGCAATAAAGAGGCGCGGCTCGGACCTGATGATAAGCTGGGACAGCTCCAGCAAGCAAGTGTCCACTTTGGACCTGGAGATGGTAGTCATCGTGGGCAACAACGTGGACATGTCAAGCGAAGTGATAAACTTCCTTTCCTCCCTGAACATACCCGTACTGATACACGGCAAGAGGGCCGACACCGTGCTCGTCACCCCCTTCGTGAACACGATAGCCGAAATAAGGAGGAAGCTCTACGCTCTCGACGAGGACTCCCAAGTCCTCCTGGCCAGGAGGTTCATAGAGGGGAAGGTCCGCGGCATGATCAACGTCGCGAAGTACTTCTCCTATATAGACAAGACGCCTGTCAAGGAAATAGACGTGAGGATGAGCGCCAGGGACAAGAGGTCCCTTATCCTGGAGGAGGCCGCGCTGAGCAGGGAAGCCTGGGAGGAGCTCAGGAAGTTCGTGCCCTCGTTCGAGGGGAGGAAGCCGAGAGGGGAGGACCCGATCAACCGCGCCATCGACTACGCCTACTCGATAATCTACGCCCTGTCGACCCACGCCTTGATCGCTGCAGGCCTGGACCCTTACTACGGCCTGCTCCACGCGAACCAGCCCGGGAGGCCGTCCTTGGTCTACGACTTCTCGGAGATGTTCAAGCCGGTCGCCTTACACGCCGTGATCGCTGTAGCTAGGAGGAGCAAGCTGTCGCTGGACAGCGAGGGGTACCTCAAAAAAGATGGACTGGAGCTCGTAACTAAACACCTGTACGGCATCCTGTACAAGAGGAAGAGGACGACCATAAGGGGGGAATTCTACAGGAAGGCGAACGACCTCAAGAAGTTCGTGTTGGACGCAGTCGACTTCTGGCCGTTCGTTTACAAGCCTATGTAAACCGTTACGCTGGCGCGCTCTCCCCCTTAGGTCTATCGCAGTTCTAGTTCCTTTGGGTTGTTACAAGATAAAAGTCTCGTGGGCGGCCCTTCAGGCTGAGGTTTTAGTTTCTTTCAGTTGTTACAGCTTCCAGCTCCGCTACCACGTTCCCGAACCTGCTGTTTTAGTTTCTTTCAGTTGTTACACCACACCCACTCTGGAAGACTTGCAGAGTGGAGGAGGTTTTAGTTTCTTTCAGTTGTTACCTCATCATATATCTCGATGCAAAAAAACGAGGACAAGTTTTAGTTTCTTTCAGTTGTTACAATTTGTTATTAGCGTATAAATAAGCCGTGCCATCGTTTTAGTTTCTTTCAGTTGTTACAACATAAGGCTCAAGAAGATAGATTATATCCTATTAGTTTTAGTTTCTTTCAGTTGTTACTGACCCTTCGCGCCCTCGACTTACACGTGTCTTCACGAGTTTATAAATCTTAACCGCCCTTAAACGCGTTCTCTTTTCCTAACTCGTTTAAGGGGGTTTATCGTAACCCCTAAGG
>APJY01000008.1 GCA_000389735.1 Sulfolobales archaeon Acd1
TCTGGAGGACAAGGGGGAGCTGGTCAGGCTGAAGGAGGAGGTCAGCGTCGACTTGGAAATGGCCGCTGTGCTCAGGAAGTTGACCTACTCCAAGGGACCGGCGGTGATCTTCGAGAGGATCAAGGAGAACACCCTCCCCGCGGTGGGGAACGTCTTCGGGACCTGGGAGAGGGTCCTCTTAGCTACTGAAGGGGTTGACCCTGAGGAAAAGGCTAAGGCCTTGACGGAGCTCCTGGCCTTCAGGCCCCCCGAGGGAATACTCGATGCTATGAAGAGCCTGGGGGAGCTGAGGAAGGTCGCCTCATACTTCCCCAAGAGGACTTCGAGGACTCCCATGGACGTGGAGTGGAAGGAGATTGACCTCTTCAAGCTCCCCGCCATCAGGCAGTGGCCCCTCGAGCCAGGAAGGTTCCTGACCTTTGGGGCGACCTTCGTTAGGAGGGGGGAGTCGATCAACTACGGCTACTATAGGCTTCAGGTGATAGCCAAGGACAAGTTCCTGGTTCACTGGATGCCTTGGAGGAGGAGCGAGGCCTACGCCTTCGGCCAAGATAAGGTCGAGGTAGCGGTGGTCTTCGGCATGGACCCCGTTACGACCCTCGTGGGCGGAGTCCCCGTGCCTCCTCCCCTGGAGAAGCTCTTCGTCTCTGGAGTGCTGAGGGGGGAGGGGGTGGAAGTCGTCGAGGGCAGAACCGTTGACTTGAGGTACCCCGCCAACGCGGAGCTCGTGATTGAGGGCGAGTTGACGGGGGAGACCGCGCCGGAAGGCCCTTACGGTGATCACGCCGGCGTCTACTCGATCGTCAAGAACTACCCAGTGGTTAGAGTCAAGGCGATCTACTCCAGGGAGAACCCCCTGATACCCGTGACCACAACCGGTAAGCCCGTCCTCGAGGACGGCCACTTCATACTCTTCGGCCAAAAGGTCGTCAAGCCCCTGCTCAGAACGATCCTACCAGAAATAGTCGACTTCTACATGCCTCCTGAGGGCCTAAGCTACGTCTTCGTGGTCTCGATCAGGAAGAGGTTCCCGGGCCACGCCAGGAAGGTCATGAGCGCCCTATGGGGGCTCACTCCCCTGATAGGTAAGATCCTGATAGTCGTGGACCACGACGTAGACGTCAGGGATTGGGGGCAAGTGCTTTACGCCGTTTCAGCTCACGTGGACCCGCGGAGGGACGTCGTGGTTTTAGAGGACTTCCCCGCGGAGGAGCTAGACCCCTCGCCCTCAACCCCGGGCCTGGGGAGTAAGCTCGGCATAGACGCGACCCGTAAGCTCCCCGAGGAGTACGGAGGTAAGGAGTACCCGAAGGACGTAGCGGCTCCCGACGAAATCGAGAGGAAGGCGGACGAGGTGCTGTCGAGGCTCCTGAGCCAGGTCAAGAGGAAGAAACCGTAAGGCCTAGGCTTGTAAATCGCATAAGAGGTTTCACTAAAGATTTAACTAAGGAATAGTTCTTTCCCTAAGGCTTCAGGGGGTTCCTGGCTTGGAGCAGGTCCCTTTGATCCTAGAGTCTCCGGACATGGGAATGAGGTCGGCGATAATCGTCAGGAGCGACAAGCTGGACAGGGTGATAGCGCTCAGCGACGTCTTTTACGGAATGGATCTAACCCCCCTCCACTTGCCCTTCATTATACTGGCCACCCTCGCCTCGCCTTATCTTCCTCAGGCGAACTTCAAGGTGAACAAGGTAGTGGACTTCCTCACCGACTTCCAAATAAGGCCCGTCAGCACCCTCCAAGGGATGGAGGTTATGGTGTACGACCTCGACTCCAACAGGCTTTACAAGACCGTCTCGAACTACTCCTCTAACTTCGATAAGGATCAGGCCTACTTCCAGGCCCTGGTGAGCAAGGGCATGGCTAAGAGTGACGAGACTCTGATAAGGATAACCAGCGTGGAGGGCAACGTAGAGATAGTGCCGGAGACGAGGTTCGAGCCGGACTGCGACGTCTTAGCAGCTTATTTCTTCGCCAGGAGCTCCCTCCCTACAGTCAACGCGTTTACGGTGGCGACCGCCACCGCACTGACCCTAGCGCTTTAAGAAGGCTTTGTCTAAATTAATTTTCTAAGCTAATTTTAAAAGGATAAGGCGTTTAAACATCTCGTGGCCAAGTTCCTCATTGTAGTCAAGTCCCAGAACCCATTGGACGTGAACACGGCTATAAACATGGCGCAGAGGCTCAAGGGCGTGGGGGCGGAAGACGTCAAGATGGTTTTCGTGGGACCGGGAGTAACCGCGCTGAGCAGGAAGTCCGAGACCTCCCAGATAATCAGCAAGGCGGCTGAGAACCTAAATAAGGCCGGAGTGAAGGTTCTGGCGTGCCAGATGGCTATGTCCAACTTCAACGTGACGAAGGAAGAACTCGTTCACTACGACGATCTCGTTTATGGCGTCGAAGCGGTATTGGATCACGCGAACAAGGGCTACCACATCCTGACGTTCTGAAGGCGAAACGTATCTTAACGGTACTTAAAAGGTAAAGCTTTCACGTTCATCGAACTGAAAAAGTAATTCGACTTTTTCAGTAACAAAATAAAGTATTAAAACGCAGGATAATTAATTAAATTTCTTTTGAATAGAGTTAAATAGGACTCAGCAGCGACGTCGTTTGATGTCCGCTTCAAAGACCTTGGCGGTTCAGGTCCTGGGGTGGGTCGGAGGTCTTGGAGCGTCGCTCTGGGCTGGGGTACACCTGTTCCTAGCTTCCCGCGTGATGTTCCCAGGGAACGCTTTAGCGACGCAGATCTACGGCAACTTCTTCGCCCTAACAGCCTCGTTGGCAATAGTTACGGCCGTGGTCTTCCTGCTCAGGGTCAAGGACCTCTACCTACCGAGCCTAATCTTCTACGTGATAGACTTCCTCCTGCTGACTGAAACGAGGGTTGGGCCTGCACTCTTCATAGGTCATCCCCTGCCCGTTAACGTGTACGCGGTGATCAGCTGGGTACTCGACGCGGTGCTGATAGCGGTCAGCCTCTTGATGTGGAGGATCGATAAGTGAGGTACTAGAATCGATCCAAGCGGATAAGTTTTTCGAAATAAACAACGAAGACTAAACCGTTGCAGAATTCCTAATTTGTGAATTTGGTAATAAGGGTCAGGGCAGTCTTGAATTTTTCTAAATCTGATTTACAACTTAATCCACCTGGAAGGAGACCCTCGAGAGTCGGAGGTCCGCGAAGTACTTGTAGTAGAGGGAGGCGCTGCCCTCGGTCGCTATCAGGGCGAGGACGAACGGCAGGGCCAGCAGGCCGAGGCCGAAGAGGTATCCCCCGAGTAGGGAAGCCAACGAGAACGGGAGTAGCCTGGAGCTCTGGGGCCGAAGAGGTATCCCCCGAGTAGGGAAGCCAACGAGAACGGGAGTAGCCTGGAGCTCTGGTTCAGCCCGAACGCGGTTCCCCTCCTTCTCTCGCTTATCACAGCGGCCATCAGGGCCTGCTGGGCCGGAAGCGGGAGAACCCTGAGCGTCATGAAGGATACGAAAAGCACGATAGCCAAGACCTCGTTATCCACGAAGGGTATCCCAAGGGCTGAAACGGCGCTAACGGTCCTCGAAACGAATATGAACCTCCCTATTCCCATGCTCTCGCTGAGCTTGGGCGTTAGGAGGAGCATTAATGTAGCAGAGGCTACCCCGATCGCTGTATAAAGGGAACCTATGAGGCCGTTGTTCATGCCGAAGTGGAGCTTCAGAACGACGGGCATGAAGGGTACCACCAAGCCCTGGGAGACGCCGTTGAGAGCCCCCGTCACGGAGAAGAGAGCCAAATACTTCCTCTCGTTCACGCCCGACGCGGTTCCTCGACCGGTCCCCCTTAGACCGTCCTCACGCGTGGCTCCCCTCCCTTCCGGTTCCCTCACCGGTACAACTACGAGTGTCGAAGCCAGGGCCAGAAATATACCGATAAGGAAAAGGGTCGAGTAGTCCAGGCCTGAGAGCAGGGCACCCGCGGCACCAGAATAAGAGGACAGGGCAGTGAAGACCGTCATCACCCAGTTCAACCTCTCCCTCTCTACCTTTCTCGAGATCAGGGAGGAGAAGAGGGGAGCCGCGGATGCCCCTATCCCTCCCCCAACTAAACCTCCGACCGTCCCGTAACCGCTCAGGGCTGAGGCCAGAAGGAGGAGGTAGAAGTTGGCCGACAAGTAGGTTAGGGCTAGTCCTATAACCAAGGTGAAGAGGGAGACCAGCAGGGCCCTCTTGGTCCCCGCCCTGTCCCCGGCCAAGCCGAAGGCAAGAGACAACAGGGGGTTGGAGAAGGAACCGACCGCGAAGACCACACCTATTTCGGGCAGCGAAAGCCCTTTATCCAACAGGTAAAGGCCTATGATTACGCTAACGTAGCCCGCGACGAAGCTCCTGAGGGCCCTAGATATCATGAGGAGGCTTAAGTCCCTATCCACTCGAAAGTAAGGCGCCGAACAAAGATTAAAGGGTTTCTCCTCAGCCCTTGAGCTTCTCAAGGGGAACTCTGGTGGTCTTGAGACCGAAGGTCAGGATCAGGGCCCCTGAAACGGCGCTAACGGAGCCGACCAGGGCGGTCGAGGCGCTCAGAGAGTTCTGGCTCAGCAGGGCGTAAACTAAGGGGCCTAAGGCGCCGCCCAAGTGTCCCAGACCGTCAGCGAAGCCGAACCCAAAGGTCCTGAACTTCGTGGGGAAGTTCTCAGCGGTGTAAGCGTACATCATGGGAAACTTGAAGCCCTGGAGGAACATTATGGCAAAGCCTAAAGCCAGGAAGGCCAGGCCGTTGGAAGAGAAGGGCCAGAGGGCCATCAGTACGGCAGTCAACAGGTTGGGGAGGGCGGAGCCGTACTTCCTCTCTAGCTTATCGGCCAACACCGACGCCACGACCACTCCAAGCGGGTCCCCGTAGAGGATGTAGGTGAACGCGAGGCTATCGTTCAGACCGTTCTGCCTTATGAGCTCGAAAACGGGAGTGGAGAAGAGAGCGTAGCCTGTGAAGTAGCTGGCGAACCATATAACTAGGAATATCAACGCGCCCTTGTCCCAAACGAGCCTTTGCCCTCTCCTCTCCAACCACATCCCCGACTCCTTTAGGGTGAGCCTGTAAGCCAACGAGACCAGGGCTAACAGAAGGCTCGGCAGGAACAGGAGCCTCCAGTAGCTTTGGTTCAAGAGGACTGCCAGGGGGCCGACTACCAGGGACATCAGGAAGCCGCTCGCCGAAGCGAGGCCGACGCTCCTCCCCCTCACGTCGGGGCCCACCATCTCTGAGATATAGGCAGGTACCACGCTTATCTCGCCCTCTATCCCAACGCCTATGATCAGCTCCGCCAGGAAGAGCTGTGCGAAGGAGTTGGCAGTCAGCCCCAGCGAGGAGCCCAGGGCTATCGTTAGGGAGGAAGCTATCAGCCCCGCCCTCCTGCCCGACCTGGCGGACAAGTAGCCGTTGATCAGCCCGCCCAGGACATAACCGATCATTTCCGCCGAAAGTATCAGGGCTGAAGGGACGAGGCCTATCTCCTTCGAGGAGTAGTTCTCTATGTAGGGGACGTTGAAGACGTCGAAGAAGGCCAACGAGTAGCCGAGGGATAATAGGGCCAGGTCGAGCTTCCTCAGTCCCATACAGGCGAAATCGGGGCATCAGGCTACCTTTTAAGCTTTGGCCCCGAAATGACGAGCCCTAACCCGTTAGGGATCCCACTGAATAGCTCTCTCCGGTTTTCAGGCAGTGGGTATGGAGGGGTCTTCCGCCCAGGGCAGGGGCGTAACGAGGAACAGGGGGCTCTATTTCGTGGGCGTCCTAACCTACATAGTGTCGCTGTTACCCATAGTGGGAGTCGACCCCATGAGGGCGGTCCTCCTCATCCCCTTGGGCCTGGCGACCCTTGCCGCTACGGAGTGCTTGAGGCCCAGGGCAGCCTCGGGAAGGCTCGGACCGAAGGAGGGTCTGATCATAACCTTGATTTCAGTCCCTTATCTAGCGTTAGCCCTCCTCGAGCCGCCTTTCCTACTTTCGGTTCCAGCGGCGTTCCTCTTGACTACCTTGCTGCTTTATAACGCGAACCTCCAGGCCTGGGGCAACGTGACCGGTACGGCCCTAATAGCGTCCTTGTCGTTCGTCTGGGGAGGGTTCATAGGCCCTACCTTCTTGGTTGCCTACCTTTACTGGACCCTATACGTCTTTACCGGAGCCGTTTACGTTGAGTACAAGCTCCCCTTCAGGAGGTTCAGCCCGAACTCCGTCAGGCTCTCCTGGGTCGTCTCCCTCCTAACGGTCGCTCCCCTCACGGTCAACCATCCCCTGTTGGCCTTAGCCCTGGTAGAGCCGTCCTTCAGGTTCCTCAGGCCTGGGGAAAGGCTGTCCTCGCCCAAGGAGATAAGGAATCTGGGCAGGAAGGGCCTGTGGAAGGACCTCTTATTCCTCACTTTATTAGCGGCGACGTCCGTAGCGTACGGGTTAAGGGTGATTTGAAGGAGTGATGCGCCTTGTGGATTAAAGACCTGGTCGACCTGATTTACTTCGAGCACGCGATCATTAGGGTGAGACTCTCCGAGGTCAGGGACCTAATGAGCGAATGCGAGGAAACTGCCTTCAGGAAGCTGGCGGAGGTACACCACTTTGTCGTGAACTGGCACGCCAAGATCGAGGACAAGTACCTCTTCCCCTTACTTCCGGAAAGGACCAAGCCCCTAAGCAACGACCACCGGCTTATCGAGAAGTTCGGGAACTCCGTTATCAGGGAGAGGAGGAAGGACTGGGTGAGCAGGTACGTGGACGTTGTAATTAACCACAACAGGAACGAGGAGGTGTTGGTGCTCGAGGACCTGAGACCCTTGACCTCTGATTTAGTGGAGAAGGTGCTGAAGGAGGCTGAGGGGTTCCCGAACTACTCGCGGATCACTGGCCTTATTCTAGACCGAGTCTTCCCTTCGTAGTCCCTAATCGGTTAGGGTTCCGCGTTATTCGTGAACTCCCTTTATTAACTAATGAAAAACCCTTGATAAAGGTCAAGAGGGTTTACGACAAGCCCGAGCCCGACGACGGGATAAGGGTCTTGGTTGACAGGTTGTGGCCGAGGGGAGTGAGCAAGGATAAGGTGGACGTTTGGCTGAGGGACTTGGCCCCCTCGGACGAACTGAGGAGGTGGTTCAACCACGACCCCAGCAAGTGGGCGGAGTTCAAGGAGAGGTACTTCAGGGATAACTCTGACCGAGCTGGCCGAGAGGATAGGCGTGAAGGCCCCGACCCTCGAGGAGATCCTGAGGAGGGCGTTGAGGAAGGCCGTCAAATACTACCTGGACAGGACGGAGTGAGGCTCTTCAGCACTCTGTCTTTAAGGTTCACCGGAAGCCTTCAGGTATCGTTTAAACAACTGAGCCTGCTTATAAGTTACGGGGAGCTCTTAAAGAACGTGGATCCTGAGAGGGAGCTATACCTAACGGACAGCTACGTTAGGGAGTTCAAGGCGAGAGTTATTTCCTTCAACCCTCCGTGGCTGGAACTCGACAGGACCGCCTTCTACCCAGGAGGGGGAGGATTGCTTCACGACACCGGCGTCGTGGTTAAGGACGGTAGGGAGGTGAGGGTCGCGGAGGTCAAGAAGGAGGGGGGCAGAGTGCTGCACAAGCTCGAGGGTTTCGAGGGCTTGAGCCTTT
This sequence comes from Sulfolobales archaeon Acd1, assembly GCA_000389735.1. Taxonomy (GTDB): domain Archaea; phylum Thermoproteota; class Thermoprotei_A; order Sulfolobales; family Sulfolobaceae; genus Acd1. Next base: position 7,627 of record APJY01000008.1, read on the forward strand.
CACAGGGGGACGAGGTCATCGGCAGGATAGACTGGGAGAGGAGGTACAGGATGATGAGGCTTCACACAGCCTCTCACGTCATGGCGGCTATCGCGTACTCCAAGTACAACGCTAAGATAACGGGGGGACAGATAACGCCCGAGTACGCGAAGGACGACTTCGACCTCGAGAACAAGGATCTCCTCAACGAGATAGTCAGGGAGACCAACGAGGTTCTGGCCAGGGCCCTCCCCGTAAAGGTCTACTTCCTGAGGAGGGAGGAAGCCATGAAGATAGAGGGCGTGGTGAAGCTCGCCGGCAGGATGCCGCCCGACATCGACGTCTGGAGGATCGTGGAGATCGAGGGGATAGACGTTCAGGCCGACGGAGGGCCCCACGTCAGGAACACATCGGAGGTAGGCACGGTTAAGGTAATCAAGATAGAGAGCAAGGGGAAGGCTAGGAAGAGGGTCTACTACACCGTTGACCCCTAAGGTTTCGTAAGGGGCTCAACCGCTTTTTAACGGCCGAGGCTAGCCTGATCCGTGCTCAGGAAGGTCTTCGTGGTCGGCATCTCCCCTCATCCTTCGCTGATCACCTGCAGGGCCCTGAAGCTCATCGAGGAGGCCCCGGCGGTTCTGGTCATGGACACGGACTACCCCTTCGACCTCTCCGACCTCCTGAAGGGCAAGCGGGTGATCAAGCTGAGACCCACCTTTACGGCGAGGGACGAGGAGGAGAGGAGGAGGATAATAGAGGAGAACAGGAGGAAGGTGCTGAGCCTGGACGTGGACTGGGCGGTCTGGCTCGAGATTGGGACGCCTGCCATAAGGAACCCGATAAGGAGGCACCTCCTGGGGGAGACTGTTGAAAGCGTAGAGGTGGAGTTCGTGCCTGGGGTTTCCTCTGTCACAGCGGTGTTGGACAGGCTCGGAACGATAGTGAAACACCTTTGCGTCTTTGGGGGAGAGGAAGTGGAGAGGATCGAGAGGGCCTCCGAGGCATGCGACGTCATAGTGATAATAAACCTCCACGACGACAGGGCCCCCGAGTTGCTCAGGAGCAAGGGCTTCAGGGTGAGGTACGTGGAGGAGTGTTGCACGGAAAGGGAGAGAGTCACGGATCGCTACACCGGAGCGACCTACTGGGTTATCGCCGTTGCCACCAGGGAGGACGGCGAAGGTCCGAGAGTCCCTCAGCCGGGCGTTATGGGAAGTGAGCGATCCTCATCGCCTTCTGGCCCTGAGGGTTGATCTCCCTATCAGTTAGCCTTTAACTCGCTCAACGTCCCCTTGAGCTTCCCTTGTCTCATTCGGTCTCCTTTTCCGCGCATAATTGAAGAAGAGTCCTCGTTTTCATCGTCTGACTTCCTCCCCGCCCTAAGGGCGAGGCTTTTCACCCTTTAACTCCTTTCTATGTAAGGGGATCAGCGACCTCCCTTGGTATCATATCAACAACTGCCGCCAAGTATAGCGATATTGGAAAGGTATAACCTTCCCCACGTTCGCCTACTATCCCTCGTAACGTTATTGAAATAGAGCTGGAGATTTTAAAATCGATTGCAAATTTCGAATGTTCTAGGATAAAAACGAGACGTGTAGAGTACCATATTAGTTGTAACCAAGGATATTACGAGAAGTGGCTGGGAACAAGGTATTTAAAGTAAGATTGTTAAAATTTATCATGAGAAAAATTGATAGGGTGGGGAAGAAGAGGTGACTAAAAACAAGACTCTCGAATGGTCACAGGAGTTTGAGGTGCCTGCGAGTGAACCAGCTACACTAATAGATGTTATCAAGGACGTTGATCTCACGATCTCGTATTTCCCCCATCAGGTGGGTAGAGGGAGAACTACGGTAACTAAAGGGGGTTCGACCTTTACAATCCCGACGATAACTCTGTACTTCAGAAGGTACCTCATGTTCACCTTTAAGGACACGTTCAAGGTTTACGTAAACGTCTTGGGTAACTCAATGGTCGAGTACTTCCTCATCTCAGATAATGAGAACGTAATTAAGATTCTGTTCATCGTGAAGCGGGATAGGGAGAGGTGGAAGCTGGAGGTCGGGGCAGTGTACACGGGTAAGTCCGAGTGGATAGTGTCCAAATACCTTGGGGAGATAGCGAGAACCCTAGCCGAGGCCGTGATAAAGGAGGCGGGGACGAGAGTCACGAGCGTAAAAGCGGCGGAGACTTCAGGGGAGACGATAGACCTATCTAAGTTGAGCGTGGTGTCCAAGATTATCATGAAGTCCAGGCTAGCTGAAGAGACCACCCTGGAAATTTCCGAGGGTAACGCCGCTGAAGCCATCCTCGACTTGGTCGAGAAGTACATGGGCAAGTTTAACAACATCTACGTCTCGGGGATCTCGGAGGGCTCCAGCTTCAGGATCCTCATTTCCAACGGGGAAGTGAAGGGGATCTACGTGAACATCAACGGAGAGGAATCGACCGACGAGAGGAGCCTGAGCAGGCTCACGGGCCTCTTTAAGGTCAAGATATACACCGTGTTGGTCCCGATGAAGCTCTGAGGGTGGTTCGAATAAGCAAACTAAAGGTCCACGAACCGTACCCGCTGTACGAGAACGAAGCCCACAAGTTCGTATGGCTCGGCCTCGACGAGAGCGAGGCTGAGAAGGGGATCCTGACCAACCAGTACCTAATCGTTCACAAGGGCAAGGGGATCCTGCTCGATCCAGGGGGGTACTTCGTCTTCGAGAGGGTGTTCAATAACGTCGCCCAGTTCGTGAAGCCTGAGAACATAGTCGCGGTGCTGTACAGCCATCAGGATCCCGACGTGGTCGGAAGCTTGACCTTACTCGCGGATGTAGCCCCTAACGCCCGGTTCTACATCTCCGCCCTCTGGACGAGGTTCCTCCCCCACCTCGGGGCCGAAGTTTTACAGAGGGTCGTTGAG